>CAWDIZ010000022.1:0-667054 GCA_963802475.1 uncultured Alphaproteobacteria bacterium | reverse complement strand
CGGGCACGTGATCAACTGCGGGACGACACTCTCTACTCCAGTGGCAGCCCGACATAATTTTCCGCCAGCGCGGTCGCCGCCGCGCGCGAGCTGGTGACGTAGTCCAGCTCCGCGAGCTGACGCCGATAGTCGAAATCGATCTCGAAGCTGAAGCGGTGCAGGAGCTGCGTCATCCAGAGCGAGAAGCGCTGCGCCCTCCATACCGCCGCAGGCAGGTCGCCGAATAAGCATCGAGCAGCTCGCTTGCGCCGGAAACGTAAAATACGTCGATCGCGCGCGAGAGCACCAGCACATCGGCGAACGCCAGGTTCATGCCCTTGGCGCCGGTCGGCGGCACGATATGCGCGGCGTCGCCGGCGAGGAACAGCCGGCCGTGCTGCATCGGCTCTGCCACGAACTGCGCATCGGCGTGATCCCTTTCTGCAGACCTTGCCTTCGGTAGCGCGCGGTGCCGTCCAAGCGCGTTTGCAGCTCTTCCCAGATTCTTCGTCCGGCCATTCGTCGAGGTCCTCGTCCGGCGCGCATTGCAGATAGAGCCGCGAGAGGGTCGGCGACGCATGCTGCATAGCGCAAAGCCGCGCGGATGAAAGGCGTAGATCAGCTCCCGCTCCGGCGGCGGCGCTTCCGCCAGGATGCCGAGCCAGGCAAAGGGATAGTCGCGCTCATAGGCGGTGAGCATCCCGGAGGGGAACTCGGCCGGCAGATGCCGTGAGAGCCGTCGCAGCCGGCGATGAAGTCGCAGGAGATTTCCTTCTCCGCGCCTGCATGCCGGAAGGCGATTGTCGGGCTGCCGCCTTCGAAGCCGTGCACACGCACGTCCTCGACTTCAAAGAAAATCTCGCCGCCGTCGGCGAGCCGCCGCGCGATCAGATCCTTGACGATCTCCTGCTGGCCATAGATCGCGATCCCCTTGCCGACCAGATTGCGGAAATCGAGATGATGCAGCGCGCCGTCGAAGCAGAGGAAGATACCGTCATGCCGCATCGCTTCGCGCTGCAGGCGTTCGCCGACGCCGGTCTCCACCAGCAGGTCGGCCGCCCATTGCTCGAGCACGCCGGCGCGCACGCGCTGCTCTACATAGGCGCGGCTGCGGCTTTCGAGCACGACAGAGTGAATGCCGCTGCGATGCAGTAAATGGGAGAGCATCAGCCCCGCGGGGCCGGCGCCGACAATCCCGACTTGCGTCCGCATCGCCCCTTCTCCCGAAAAGCTAGCCATAAACAGACGCCTGGCGGGACGAAAAGGGACGAAGACCGGAAAGGCTGGAACGTTCGCCTTGCCTACTCGCGATCCCATCCGGGAAGGGCGCATGGCTAGGGCGCGGCCTATGCGCCGAAGCCCTTGACTGACCGCGGCTTTCGGGCAACTAGGGTGTAAAATCAGCCCGTTCCGGCCGGTCACGACCTTAGCCCACTAGAGGAAGCGTTTTGCCATGCATGAAGTCACCAGCAAGTCCCATTGGCATGAACCGTCCGGCGGCAGGAAAGCCGGCTTTGGCGATTTCGGCCGGCCGAAAACCCCCTATGACCTGTTCATGGAGTCGGAAGAGATTCCGGTCTTTCGCGGCGTCGGCTTCAAGCGCACGCAGGACCTGCCGCTGAAGCCCTGGAAGCGCACCGGCGGCCGCGGCACCTATGTCCAGCTCTACGGCACCGAGACAAATGGGGCTGCTACGTGGTCGAGGTGCCGGGCGCCGGCGCGCTCAACCCCGAAAAGCACATGTACGAGGAGATCTTCCTCGTGCTCGAAGGCCGCGGCACCACCGAGGTCTGGCTGGAAGGCGACAACAAGCGCCACACCTTCGAATGGCAGAAGGGTTCGATGTTCTCGATCCCGATGAATGCCATGCACCGCATCGTCAACGCCAGCTCGAGCCCTGCCCTGCTGCTCGGCGGCACGACGGCGCCGAATGTGCTGAACATGATCAACAACGTCGAGGCGGTGTTCAACAATCCGTTCAGCGTTCACCGACCGCTTCAGCGGCGCCGACGACTTCTACAAATACAAGGACGATGTCGAGCCGGATCCGGTGCGCGGCCTCGCCATGCGCCGCACCAACTTCATTCCCGACGTGATCAATTGCGACCTGCCGCTCGACAACCGCCGCTCTCCGGGCTGGCGGCGCGTCGAACCGTTCATGACCAACAACCAGTTCTATTACTGGATCGGGCAGCACGAGAACGGCCGCTATTCCAAGGCGCATGCGCATACTTCGGCCGCGGTGCTCGTCTGCCTGACGGGCAAGGGCTACACCTATACCTGGCCGGAGCGGAACGGCGTCAACCCGTGGAAGGACGGCAAGGGCAACGAGGTCCAGCGCGTCGACTACGAATTCGGCGGCATCGTCACCGCGGCGCCCGGCGGCGCGCGCTGGTATCACCAGCACTTCGCCGCGTCGAAGGATCCGCTGCGGCTCACCGCCTGGTTCGGCCCGTTCAATCCCGGCCGCGAGCCCGGCCCGCCCGGCGAAAAACACACCGACTATACCGGCCGCGACATTCCCGAAGGCGGCACCGCCATCCCGTATTGGATGGAGGATCCCTACATCCGGGAGGAATACGAAACGCGGCTGAAGGCGGAAGGCGTCGAAAACCGCATGCGGCCCGGAATATTACGACAAGAACTACAAGGGCCCGCTGCCGACGGAATAAAACGAGCCGGATTACTGGACTCGTCATGCCCCGCGAAAGCGGGGCATCCAGTATCCACCAGCAGACGATGTGATTACTGGATCGCCCGCCTGCGCGGGCGATGACATGAAAGAGAACGCGAAGAATGCCAGTCGAAGAAACCCCGGAAGGACGTGTCTATTTCTCCAGCATCGGGCGCACGCTCGAAGGCGAGGATGAAATCTGCATCCTCAGCGTCGGCGTCGATATCGGCTCATCGACCTCGCATCTCGTGTTCTCCCGCATCGTGCTGGAGCGGCTCGACAGCCGCTATGTCGTGACCCAGCGCGAGACCTTTTATCAGTCGGACATCCTGCTCACGCCGTATAACGAGAAGGAAGAGATCGACGCCGAAAAGCTCGGCGCCTTCATCAACCAGCAATATGAGGACGCCAATGTCGATCCGAACGAGATCGATACCGGCGCGCTGATCCTCACCGGCGTGGCGGTGCGCCGCCGCAATGCGCGCAAGATCGGCGAATTATTCGCGGGCCAGGCCGGCAAGCTCGTTGCGGTCAGCGCCGGCGACAACCTGGAAACCGTGATGGCGGCCTACGGCTCCGGCGCCGCCGCCCGCTCGATCCGCGACAGCTCCACCGTGATGAATGTCGATATCGGCGGCGGCACGTCAAAGATCTCGGTCTGCGCCGACGGCAAGGTCATCGGATTGACCGCCATCGACGTCGGCGCGCGGCTGGTCTGCGTTCGACGCCGGCGGCAAGATCAACCGCATCGAAGAGGCCGGCCGCCGCTTCGCCGCCGCGCTCGGCCACGATCTTAAGCTCGGCGATCCGCTGCCGCCGCAGGTTGCGCGCGAACTCGCCTCGCACATGGCCGACCGGCTGTTCGAAGCGATGCAGGGCGCTTCCCCGGCGGAAGGCGGCACGCATCTGCTGCGGCTCGAGCCCCTCGCCTATCGCGGCAAGGTGGACGAGGTGACTTTCTCCGGCGGCGTGTCGGAATTCATCTATGGCCGCGAGAAGCAAACCTTCGGCGACCTCGGCCCGTTGCTGGCGGACGAAATCCGCAAGCGGACGGAAAAATGGGTCTCGCGCATCGAGACGCCCGACCAGGGAATCCGCGCCACGGTGATCGGCGCCTCGCAATACACCACCCAGGTCAGCGGCAGCACGATTTTCGTCTCGCCGCTGGAAACCGTGCCGCTGCGCAACGTGCCGGTGATCGCGCCGCAGTTGCCGCTGGACGAGGAGATCGACGCGAAAGCAGTAGCCGCCGCAGTCACTTCAGCCCTGAAGCAGCTCGATCTTGCCCAGGGCAAGAGCCCGGTCGCGGTCTTCGTGCCCTGGAGGGGCTCGGCGACCTTCCAGCGCCTCGATGCCTTCTGCCGCGGCGCGGTTGAAGGGCTTGCCCCGGTTTTGAGCCGCGGCCACCCGCTGGTGCTGGCGGGGGACGGCGACGTGGGCGGGCTGCTCGGCATCCACCTGCGCGAGGAGATGCACTTGCCCAACCCGATTGTCTCGGTCGATGGCCTCGAACTGAAGGAATTCGACTTCATCGACATCGGCGGAATGATGGAGAGTTCCGGCGCGGTGGCGGTGGTGATCAAATCGCTGGTCTTCCCCACCACTGCGGGCGTGGGCCAGGAATGGCGCGCGGAACCCGAGCGGCAAGAGGCAAGCGCCTGACCCCGAAAAGGCCGAACCGTTTGAAAAACATTAAGTATTAATTCCACTTATTGCAGTGCAGCAGCATTGACTTTAAGCCTTTCGGCCTTATGTTCGCTACGTACGATCGAACACAAATTCGACCGTCAAGCCCCCGCCATTACAGGTCGTCGTTTTCCCGGCGCGGGCCCGGATGGTCCCTCATAGAGGTTGCATGCCCTTTTCTACTCTTGGCTTGTCCGAGAAAGTTCTCGCCGCGATTGGCGCGGCCGGTTATCCAGCACCCACCCCCATTCAAGAACAAGCCATCCCGCACGTTCTCGCGCGGCGCGACGTGCTTGGCATTGCGCAGACCGGTACCGGCAAGACCGCCGCCTTCGTCTGGCCGATGCTTAATCTTCTGGAAAAGGGCCGCGCCCGCGCGCGGATGCCGCGCACGCTCATTCTCGAGCCGACGCGCGAACTCGCGGCACAGGTGGCGGAGCACTTTGCGCGCTACGGCGCCAAGCACAAGCTCAATGTCGCCCTGCTGATCGGCGGCGTCTCCTTCGGCGATCAAGATACGAAACTTATGCGCGGCGTCGACGTCTTGATCGCGACCCCCGGCCGGCTTCTCGACCATACCGAGCGCGGCGGGCTGCTGCTGACCGGCGTCGATCTGCTGGTGATCGACGAGGCCGACCGCATGCTCGACATGGGTTTCATTCCCGACATCGAGCGCATCGGCAAGCTGGTGCCTTTCACCCGCCAGACGCTGTTCTTCACGGCAACCATGCCGTCGGAAATCCAGCGCATCGCCGACACCTTCCTGCACAACCCGGTGCGCGTCGAGGTTTCCCGCCCCGCCACCACCGCAGCCGGGATTACGCAATCGCTCGTCCCCTGCGGTCGCGAGCCGCACCAGAAGCGCGACACGCTCCGCCGTCTGATCCGCTCCGAGGTCAATCTGAAGAACGCCATCATCTTCTGCAACCGCAAGCGCGAAGTCGCGCTGTTGCACCGGTCGCTGGTGAGCCACGGCTTTAACGCGGTGGCGCTGCATGGCGATCTCGACCAGCCCGCGCGCATGGCGGCACTGGAAGCTTTCCGCAAAGGCGAGGCCAAGCTCCTGATTGCCTCCGACGTTGCCGCCCGCGGTCTCGATATCCCGGAAGTCAGCCACGTGTTCAATTTCGACGTGCCGCACCACGCGGACGACTACGTCCACCGCATTGGGCGAACCGGCCGCGCCGGCCGCACCGGCACAGCGATCACGATCGTGGCGCCGATGGACCAGAAAGCGGTCGCGGCGATCGAAAAGCTTACCGGCCAGACCATTCCCCGGTCAGGCGAACTCGCCCCCAGCAGCACCGACGAGCACGAAACGCGTGAACACAAGCCGCGCGGCGGCCAGCGTGGGCGCGGCGGCCAGCCGCCGCAGAAGTCAAAACCGGCCCCCCGGCCGGCTCCGGTCACCCGTCTCGAAGAGGCACGTCCGCGCCGACAGGCGGAGCCGAAACACGGGCGCAATGAAGAAGGCGGCGACAGCTCGCATCTGCCCGCCTTCCTGCTGCGGCCGGTGCGCGTGAAAGCTTGATCCCCGGCGCCGGCGCGCAGGTCGCCTAGGCTTTAGAACCTTTTTTCACGTTTCTTATTTTGGAGGTTTGCCCCCGGCTTTTGCTGGCTGCGGCCCGCTGCGCTGCCGCCAGCGCCTGCCGCGACCATTGCGCAAGCTCGTCCGGATCGTCGTAGAGACGGTCGGGTATCGCCAATAAGACATCACGGCGCGCTTGTTCTTGGCTTCATAGGTGAATGGGGTAAGCCCCTCCGCCTCGAAGGCCGGAATGCTGTGTTCATCGGCCTTCAGATAGATCGCGCCGTCGATGACGATCGCGAACATCGTCCCGCCGGCATAGATGCCGGCGCCTCCGAACATGCGTTTGACGGCGACCGGGCCAAAGCCGGAGAACAACTCGCCGATATGATCGAAAGTTTTGGCGGCATGAGCCAAGCGCGGCTCAGTGGTTGGCTGCCGGCGTGCCGTCTTTCGTCGCCGGAGTCAGTTGCACCGATTCCCCGCAGCCGCAGGCCGAGGTCTGGTTCGGGTTGTTGAACACGAACTGGGTGGCAAGCTTGTCGGTCTTGAAGTCCATCTCGGTCCCCAGCAGGAACATAACCGCCTTCGGTTCGATCAGGATGCGCACGCCTTTGTCCTCGACGATCTCGTCATAGGGACCGACCGCCGTCGCATATTCCATCGTATAGGCCATGCCGGCGCAGCCGCCGTTCTTGACGCCGACGCGCACGCCGGTGATCGAACCGTCCGCCTTCGCCATCACTTCCTTGATGCGCGTGGCGGCGGCATCGGTCAGCCGCATCACCTGGGGTCTGGGCCGCGGTTCGGCCATTGCGTCATCCTCTTTGCCGGCGGCAGCGAATCTGCCTGCCTATGATGTAATGCTTCCCGGCCGCCACGCAACGTCACCACATGTTCAGCGTCAGGCGGGCCTCGTCGCTCATGCGGCTCGGGTCCCACGGCGGATCCCACACCACGTTGACCTTGACCTCGCCGACGCCGGGCACGCTGGCGACCGCGTTCTCCACCTGGCCCGGCAACTCGGCCGCCGACGGGCAGTTCGGCGAAGTCAGCGTCATTTCGATCCTGACCATGCGGTCGTCATCGATGCCGACTTTGTAAATCAGACCAAGCTCATAAAGATCGGCGGGTATTTCCGGGTCATAGACCGTCTTGAGCGCCGCAACGATGCCGTCGGTCAGGCGCGCCTGCTCGTCCTGCGGCAGCGCCGAGGCTGTTTCGGCGGGCTCGGAGGGTGCCAGCGCCGTTGCGGTGTCTTTTGCTTCGTCACTCATGAGAAAAAATCCTGCGCCTTGATCAAGGCTGTCGCAAGGCTGTCGACCTCGGACTCGGTGTTGTACATCGCGAAAGAGGCGCGGCAGGTGGCAGCGACGCCGAAGCGCGCCAGCAGCGGCATCGTGCAGTGGGTGCCCGCACGCACCGCGATCCCCGAGCGGTCGATCACGGTGGAGACGTCATGCGGATGCGCCCCCTTCAACTCGAATGAGATGATCGGACCCTTGTCTTTGGCAGTGCCGAAAATGCGGAGCGAATTGATCTCGCGCAGGCGGTCATGCGCATAGGCGAGCAGCGTGGCCTCGTGCGCCCGGATGCGCGCCTTGCCGATCGAGGTCACATAATCGACGGCGGCGCCCAGCCCGATGGCCTGCACGATGGCCGGCGTGCCGGCCTCGAATTTATGCGGCGGGTCGCCGTAAGTGATGCGGTCCTCGAACACTTCGCGGATCATCTCCCCGCCGCCGTTGAACGGCGGCATGGCGACGAGATGCTCGTATTTGCCGTAGAGCGCGCCGATGCCGGTCGGCCCATAAAGCTTGTGACCGGTGAAGGCGTAGAAATCGCAGCCGATATCCTGCACATCGACATCGAGATGCACCGCGCCCTGGCTGCCGTCCACCAGCACCGGAATGCCGCGCGCATGCGCGCGCTTCACCACTTCCTTCACCGGCACGATGGTGCCTAGCGCATTCGACATATGCGTGATCGCCACCATTTTTGTGCGCGGGCCGAGCAGCTTTTCGAATTCCTCGAGCAGGAAATTGCCGTCGTCGTCCACCGGCGCCCAGCGGATCACCGCACCCTGCCGCTCGCGCAGGAAATGCCAGGGCACGATATTGGAATGGTGTTCCATGATCGAGAGCACGATCTCGTCGCCGGGCTCGATGCGTTCGCGCCCGAAGGTCGCGGCGACGAGATTGATCGCCTCTGTGGCGTTGCGGGTGAAGACGATCTCTTCCCGCCGCGCGGCATTGAGGAAGCCCTGCACCTTGTCGCGCGCGTCCTCGTAAGCCTCCGTCGCCGCATTGGCGAGGAAGTGCAGTCCGCGGTGCACGTTGGCGTAGGCGGTGGTGTAGCTCTTGTAACTGCGGTCGAGCACGTCGCGCGGCTTCTGCGCCGAGGCGGCGTTATCGAGATAGACCAGCGGCTTGCCATAGATCGGTTTCGCCAGGATCGGGAAATCCGAGCGGATCCGGTCGATGTCATAGCTGCCGTTGCTCACTGCCGGGTGGGTCATCGCATCATCCCCGCGCCGAAAGATGGGCCGCGACGGCTTCCATCAATATCTCACGCAGCCCCGCGTGTTCGATGCCCTCGATCGCCTCGCCCACGAAGGATTGGATCAGCAGCGCTTCCGCCTGCTTTTCCGGAATGCCGCGCGACTTCAGGTAGAAAAGCAGATTCGGATCGAGCGCGCCCGCGGTCGCGCCATGGCCGCATTGCACGTCGTCGGCGAAAATCTCCAGCTCCGGCTTGTTGTCGGCTTCGGCGCGCTCGGAAAGCAGCAGCGCCTGGGTCATCATTTTGGCATCGGTCTTCTGCGCGCCCGGCCGCACGATGATCTTGCCCTGGAACACGCTGCGGCTCGCGCCGTCGAGCACCGATTTGAACATTTCCCGGCTCTGGCAACCGACCGCCACGTGATCCGCGACCAGCGTAGTGTCGGCATGTTGCTTCCCGTCCAGCAGGGTGGCGCCGCGCATGCCCGCGACAGTTTCCTCGCCATCGAAGCGAAGGAACATCTGGTTGCGCACCACCGCGCCGCCGGTGGTGAAAGTAAAGGTGTTGAAGCGGGCATGGGCACCAATGGCGGCAAGCAACGTCGAGACATGCAGCGCCTTGGCGCCTTCGCCGATGAGCTTGACGTGATCGACATGCGCCTCGTCGCCGACCACAAGCTCAAGCGCCGCGTTGACCTGGTAGTCGGCTTCCGCCCCACCCTCATGGCTCTCAATCAGCATGGCCCGGGCGCCCTTCTCGATCACGATGAGCGAGCGTGCGAAGACGGCTGCTGCCGTATCGGGACCGATGAAAGCCAGATGCAGCGGCCGGTCGACCACCGCCCCCGCCGCGATACGCACGAAAGCGCCATCACCCATCAGCGCGGTATTGAGCGCGAGCGCCGGATCGTCGCTGGCGACAACCTTGCCGAGATGCTGCGTGATGAGCGGATCGCCCTTCGCCAGCACCGCGGCCATCGAGCCTATGGTCAGACCCGTCTCCAGGGCGCCGAGATCCGAAAGCTCGGGAACGAAAGCGCCATTGACGAAGACGATGCGGCGGCATTCCACGTCGCCGATCGGGCAAGGCGCAGCTTTGGCCCGAGCCTTGGCGGCGGCGTCCGGCGGCGCAGCCAGCGGCTTGGCCTCGCGCATCAGCGCGCGCAGATCGGTATATTTCCATTCCTCGACCCGCCGATGCGGCAGCCCGCGCGCATCGAAGCTGCGGAAGGCGCCCTCGCGCAACGCCCCGACCGGCCCGCGGCCGGGCAGCTTTTCCTTCACCGCGGCAAAGGTTTTGGCGAGCGCAAGCTCGGCCGCGGTCTTCATGGGTTTGACTTCGACGTTCATCGCATCATCCGCAGGCCGCCGTCAGGCGGCTGCCTCGTCCTGATATTGGGCATAGCCGCGCGCTTCCAGTTCGAGCGCGAGTTCCTTGCCGCCGGTTTTGACCACGCGGCCTTTCGACAGCACGTGCACGACATCCGGCACGATATAGTTGAGCAGCCGCTGATAATGGGTGATGACGACCATCGAGCGCTCCGGCCCGCGCAGGTGGTTGACGCCGTCCGCGACGATGCGCAACGCGTCGATATCGAGGCCGGAATCGGTTTCGTCCAGGATCGCCAGCCGCGGCTCGAGCAGCGTCATCTGCAAAATCTCGTTGCGCTTTTTCTCGCCGCCGGAAAAGCCGACATTGACGGCACGCCGCAGCATCTCCTGCTCGATTTCCAATTTGCCGGCGACCTCGCGCACCCGCTTGATGAATTCCGGGTGGAAAGCTCCAGCTCGCCGCGGCGCTTGCGCTGCGCATTGAGCGCGGTGCGCAGGAAAGTCATGGTCGCGACGCCGGGGATTTCCAGCGGATATTGGAAGGCGAGAAAGACGCCCCGGGCGGCACGCTCGTCCGGCTCCATCGCCAGAAGATTTTCGCCGTCGAGCAGCACCTGGCCCTGCGTGACGGTGTAGCCGGGCTTGCCGGCGAGCACATAGGACAGCGTCGACTTGCCCGAGCCGTTCGGACCCATGATCGCATGCAGCTGGCCCTTCTCGACCGTAAGATCGATCCCGTTCAGGATCTTCTTGCCGTCTGCCTCGGCATGCAGATTTTTGATTTCAAGCAACGCCATAACTTCACTACCTTGTTTGACCTTCGGTCATTTTACGTCCAGTGACTGGCGATATCTCACGCAGCCCGCGATGAATTCCGGCCAAGGCGGCACCTGCGGCAGCGGATTGGATTTCTCCGGCAGCAGGCCCCAGAGCGCCGGATGATGCCAGCACAGATCCTGCCCGCTACTGTCGCGATGCTCGCGAATGCCCGCGCGCAACCGCTTGACCTCGGCAACGAGCTGCTCGCGCGACATATGGTCCAGGTCTTCGTCCATCCGTCGCTCTAGCCAACGCTTCCTTCCAGCGAGATCGAGATCAGCTTCTGCGCCTCGACCGCGAATTCCATCGGCAGTTGCTGCAGCACGTCCTTGACGAAGCCGTTGACGACCAGCGCGACCGCCTCCTCCGCCGAAAGTCCGCGTTGCCGGCAATAGAACAGCATCTCTTCCGAAATCTTCGAGGTCGTGGCCTCGTGCTCGAACACCGTCTTCGCGTTCTTGGCCTCGATATAGGGCACCGTATGCGCCCCGCATTTGTCGCCGATCAGCAGCGAGTCGCAGTTGGTGTAATTGCGCGCGCCGGTGGCGCCGCGGCTGCTGGTCACCAGTCCGCGATAGGTATTGTTCGACTGGCCGGCGGCGATGCCTTTGGAGATGATGCGGCTGGTCGTGTTCTTACCGAAGTGCCACATCTTGGTGCCGCTATCGACCTCCTGGCGGCCGTTGGAAATGGCGATGGAGTAAAACTCGCCGCGTGAATCGTCGCCGCGCAGGATGCAGCTCGGATATTTCCAGGTGATGGCGGAGCCCGTCTCCAGCTGCGTCCAGGAAATCTTCGAGCGCGCGCCACGGCATTCGCCGCGCTTGGTGACGAAGTTGTAGACGCCGCCCTTGCCTTCCTTGTCGCCGGGATACCAGTTCTGGATGGTGGAATATTTGATCTCGGCGTCGTCAAGCGCGACCAGCTCGACCACGGCGGCATGCAGCTGGTTCTCGTCGCGCGAGGGAGCGGTGCAGCCTTCCAGATAGCTCACGTAAGCGCCCTTGTCGGCGACGATCAGCGTGCGCTCGAACTGGCCGGTGTTCCTCTCGTTGATGCGGAAATAGGTCGACAGCTCCATCGGGCAGCGCACCCCCGGCGGCACATAGACGAACGAGCCGTCGGAGAATACCGCCGAATTGAGCGTGGCGAAGAAATTGTCGGTAGGCGGCACCACTGTGCCGAGATATTGCCGCACCAGTTCCGGGTACTCGCGCAAGGCCTCGGAGATCGGCATGAAGATCACGCCGGCCTTGGCCAGTTCTTCCTTGAAGGTGGTGGCCACCGAGACGGAATCGAATACCGCGTCCACCGCCACGCGCGAGCGCGTGCCGTCCTCGCGCGCGACACCGGCGAGGATTTCCTGCTCCCGCAACGGAATGCCGAGCTTCTCATAGGTCTTGAGGATTTCCGGATCGACCTCGTCGAGCGAGCGCAGCGGATTCTTCTTCGGCGCCGAATAGTAATAAAGATCCTGATAATCGATCGGGCCGTAATGGACGCGCGCCCATTTCGGCTCGCGCATGGTCGGCCAGTGGCGGAAGGCCTGCAGCCGCCATTCCAGCATCCATTCAGGCTCGCCCTTCTTGGCCGAGATGAAGCGGACCGTGTCTTCGGTCAGACCCTTGGGAGCCTTGTCGGACTCGATATCGGTGACGAAACCGTACTTATACTGGTCGACGTCGATGCGACGGACCTGCTCGACGGTCTCTTGTACTGCCGGCATTCATTCCCTCCGCTGCGGGGTCAAGGCCCGCGGGTTGGATCAGTCGGTTATGGTTCGTGTCTCGCGGTTCGGATTTTCACCCTTTTTGCGATGCCCTCAGGCGGCCAGTCCCCGTGTCTCTTTAAGTAATGCTTCTGCGACCTTAATCCAAGCATCGACGAAATAATCGATTTCAGCCTCGGTGGTGGTCCAGCCCAGGCTGATCCGCACCCCGCTGTGCGCCAGCTCCTCCGAGACGCCCATCGCCGCCAGCACGTGCGACGGCTGCACCTTGCCCGAGGAACAGGCCGCGCCGGAGGATACGGCAAAACCAGCAAGATCGAGGGCGATCACGGCGGTTTCCGCCTTCATTCCGGGCACCGCGACCAGGGTCGTATTGGGAAGGCGGGTGGCATCGGCCCCGAATATGAGGGCCTTCGGCGTGGCGGCCTTTAGGCTCGTTTCCAGCCGTTCGCGCAGGACTGTCATGCGCCCGGCGTCCACCTGCAGGTCGCGCCGTGCCGCCTCTGCGGCGGCTCCGAATCCCGCGATCGCGGCCACATTCTCGGTACCGGCGCGCAGCCCGCGCTCCTGGCCACCGCCGCGCATGAGCGGATGCGGCAGATGCAGTGCCTCGTTTCGGCGGACCAGCGCGCCAGCGCCCTTCGGCCCGCCCAGCTTGTGGGCAGAAATGGTCAGAAGATCGGCTTGCAGTTCCTTGATATCGCAGGCAATCCGGCCGGCTCCCTGCACCGCATCCACATGCAGGAGCGCGCCTGCCGCCTGCGCGGCCGCAGCCACTTCAGAAATCGGTTGAACAACGCCGGTTTCGTTGTTCGCCAGCATCACAGAAACCAGCACGCGCTGCGGCGCCAGGGCGGCCAGCTTTTGTGCCAGGGCCGCGCAGTCGACCGTTCCACTTTCGGTGGCGGGAATCTCTTCCAGCGCTTCCGGGGCAAACTGGCCCCCGGCGCGTACCGAGACATGCTCGATCGCCGAAATCAGGAGCCTGTCGCGGAGTGTCTTCTGATCGCCAATCTGGATGGCGGGGGTAAGCGCCAGATTATTGGCTTCGGTTCCTCCCGCGGTGAAAGTCACCAGCTTCGGCTCGGCCGCGACCAGCGCGGCGACCTGTTCGCGGGCATGTTCGACCAGTTGCCGGGCCGCCCGCCCCTCGGCATGGACCGATGAAGGATTACCCGCAAGGTCGAGCGCGGCCGTCATGGCGGTGCGCGCCTCCGGCCGCAGGGGCGCGGTCGCGTTCCAGTCGAGATAAATCCGGTCACTCATGGCCTTATTCCTGCAAGCGATTATATCGTATCGGGCCCGGACCGGGGCCGATTAAGCTTGCTTTTTGCCCCCCCGCTCGTGATAAAAATCCGCCTCTGGCAACGCCGCTGTCGCGGCGGATTCGCCGGCGGAATCCAGAATTTAGAGTGGTTCTAAATAGTTACGAGCGTCCCGTGCCGCCGTCAAGCGAGCGTTTTTCCAGCGGCGCCCCGCGCCATGAGGTTTTGATCGATGCCTGAAGTTATCTTTACGGGGCCTGCGGGAAGGATCGAGGGCCGCTATCATCCCGCACGCCAGAAGAACGCGCCGCTCGCGATCGTGTTGCATCCGCACCCGCAATTCGGCGGCAACATGAACCACCAGATCACCTACCAGCTCTACTACGCCTTCGCGCACCGCAACTTCTCCGTTCTGCGCTTCAATTTCCGCGGCGTCGGCAGAAGCCAGGGCAGCTTCGATCACGGCACCGGCGAGTTGTCGGATTCCGCTGCGGCATTGGACTGGGCGCAGACCATCAATCCGGAAGCGCGCAGCTGCTGGATCGCGGGATTTTCCTTCGGCGCCTGGATCGGGATGCAGCTCCTGATGCGGCGGCCGGAGATCGAAGGCTTCATCTCGATCGCGCCGCCGGCCAATCTCTACGACTTTTCCTTCCTGGCGCCCTGCCCCTCGTCCGGCCTGATCATCCACGGCGACAAAGATGCCGTGGTCCCGCACAAGGACGTCACCGGCCTGGTCGACAAGCTGAAGACGCAGAAGGGCATCGTGATCGACCAGAAGGTCGTGCCCGGCGCCAATCATTTCTTCGATGGCAAGATCGAGCCGCTGATGACCTCGGTCTGCGCCTATCTCGACAAGCGCCTCGGCGCCACCACCCGCAAAACCAGCGCGGCATAGGTTCCGATCGTCATTGCCGGACTTGATCAGGCAATCCATCACCTTCCGGATTTTTTTGGATGGACCCCCGGGTCAAGCCCGGGGGTGACGACTCTACGGCTTCGCCACCACGCCGCCGGCCATTGGCCGCTTCACGCCAGTGGTTCCGGGAAACGTGATCGGCAATCCCTTCAGCGTGCGCACGGCAAGATAGGCGAAGGCCTGCGCCTCCAGCGCATCCACCGACCAGCCGACCGCACCCGCCGTTTCCACCGAGGCCGGCGCCAGCTTCTCCCGCAGCATTTTCACCAAAGTCGGATTATGCGCGCCGCCACCCGCGACGATCCATGAAGCCGGCGGACTTCGGCAGATGCGGCACGATGCAGGCGACCGAGGCCGCCGTCAGCAACACCAACGTTGCCGCGCCGTCTTCAACCGAAAAGGTCGGCAGGCCCACATTGGCGAAGGCAAAGTCGTTGCGGTCGAGCGATTTCGGATGAGGCGCCGCGAAGAACGGATGCTCGAGAATATGTGCGACGAAGAACTCGTCCGCCTGACCTTTCGCAGCCTGATCGCCATCGCGGTCGAGCGATTTGCCGGTATGCGTGCGCATGAAGTCATCGATCAGCGCATTGCCGGGCCCGGTGTCGCAGGCCACGGGGTCCCGCCCCTCCTCCACATAGGTGACGTTGGCGACACCGCCGAGATTGAGCACCGCCAGCGGGCCGGGCCGGTCGAGACTTCGCGCAATCGCCTGATGGAAGGCGGAAGCGACCGGCGCGCCCTGCCCGCCCGCCGCCACGTCGGCGGCGCGAAAATCATGCGCGACCGCGATGCCGAGCATTTTCGCCAGCTCCGCGCCGTCGCCGATCTGCACCGTCAGCCGCGTCTCCGGCTTGTGCAGCACCGTCTGGCCGTGAAAACCGACAATGGCGACATCGGCCGGCATGATCTGATGGCTGCGCAAAAACTCCTGGACGACCTCGGCGTGGATTTTAGTGATGAATGCCTCTGCCTTTTCCAGCACGCCTGGCCGCTGGCCTCGCTCCTTGAGCGAAGCGCCGTCCGCCAGGGCGTCGCGCAACAAGCGCTGTTCGGCCTCCGAATAGGGCCGATATCCGGTGGGACCGAAGCGGACGACGGCTTCGCCATCGGTATCGATCAGCGCCACGTCAACGCCATCCAGCGACGTTCCGCTCATCAGGCCGACAGCTTTGAGCAGGCTCATGGCAGGCGGGTCCAGTTGAATCGGTCGGCGGACCTGTTACACCACCGGCCAGCAACCCCGATTAGCCAAAGCAATGACCGCATACAAGTCCGACTTCCTCAACACGCTGGCGAGCCGTGGTTTCATCCATCAGCTCTCCGATGCCGAATCCCTGGATGCGCGGGCAGCGGCCGGGCCGATCACCGGCTATGTCGGGTTCGACGCCACCGCGCCCAGCCTGCATATCGGCAATCTGCTGTCGATCATGATGCTGCGCTGGCTGCAAAAGACCGGCCACAAGCCGATCGCGCTGATGGGCGGCGGCACCAGCAAGATCGGCGATCCGTCCGGCAAGGACACACAACGCTCGCTGCTCAGCAATGAGCAGATCAATGGCAATATCGCCTCGATCCGCACGGTGTTTTCCCGCTTTTTGGATTTCAAGGCCGGCGCGGGCATGGCGAACAATGCCGATTGGCTCGACAGGCTGCTTTATATTCCGCTGCTGCAGGAAGTAGGCCGCCACTTCACCGTCAACCGCATGCTCACCTTCGACTCGGTGAAGCTGCGACTCGATCGCGAGCAGCCGCTCACTTTTCTCGAATTCAACTACATGATCCTGCAGGCCTACGATTTCCTGGAGCTGCACAAGCGCCACGGCTGCGTGCTGCAGATGGGCGGCTCCGACCAGTGGGGCAATATCGTCAACGGCATCGAGCTCGGCCGGCGCATGCTCGACGTGCAGCTCTTCGCGCTCACCACGCCGCTGCTCACCACCGCCTCGGGCGCCAAGATGGGCAAGACTGAAAGCGGCGCGGTCTGGCTGAACGCCGACATGATGCGCCCCTATGACTATTGGCAATTCTGGCGCAATAGCGAAGATGGCGATGTGGTGAAGTTGCTCAAGCTGTTCACCGAATTGCCGCTCCCGGAAATCGGGCGGCTCGCCGCCTTGCAGGGGCAGGAGATCAACGAGGCGAAGAAAATCCTTGCCACCGAGGCCACCGCGCTGCTGCACGGCCGCGACGCCGCCGAGGAAGCCAAGCGCACCGCGCGCACGACTTTTGAAACCGGCGGCCTCTCCACCTCGCTGCCGACTGTCGAACTGCCGCGCGAGGAATTTGAACAAGGACTGGGCGTGCTGGCGGCCTTCATCAAGGCCGGGCTGGTGCCGTCCACCAGCGAAGCGCGCCGCCAGATCAAGAGCGGCGGGCTGAAAGTGAACGACGCCACTGTGACCGACGAGAAGTCGGTGTTGAGCAAGAAAGAACTGACGCCGGAAGGCGTGATAAAGCTATCGCTCGGCAAGAAACGTCACGTGTTGCTGAAGCCTGTGTAGGAGCAGGCGGCGTCGTTAGTATTCGACGCTTGGGATTTAGCCCCCACCCGCTCGCTGCGCTCGCTTCCCTCCCCGCTTGCGGGGAGGGATAGGGAGGGGCGTCAGCGCAAGGCTTCAAAGCCGCGTTCCTGCGGCGCGTTGCGGAATTCGAACAGCTTGCGCAGCAGTCCGGGCGCAACCGCCGAGAGCGGATTGACGTTCAATCGCGGCGCGTTCGGCGGGCCCACCACTTCATAAGTCACGCCCAGCAGGCCTTCGTTGCCGCCGCCAAGGAAAAGCCCGACGATCGGGATCTGGCCCAGCATGTTGTTGAGCGGATAGAGCGGCACGAAAGAGCCGCGCAGATGCACCTCGTCGCTGACATAATCGATCTGGCCGTCGATGGTGGCGCCGATATTGCCCTGCACGACGCCCTCGCAAATCTCCAGCCGACCCGGCATGCGAGTGAATTCCGCCCGCATGCGGTTAAACTTCACGCCTTCGCGCTGGCCACCGTTGGCCGGGGCGCCCGCCACCACGCGGTCGAGCGCCGGTTCGCCGCGGATCGAGAAATCGCTGATCGCCAGCAGACCGTCCTGCGGCCCGGGAGTGCCTGCCGGCGCATCCAACGCCACCCACATCCGTCCGCCGGTCATGCGCGCATAGCTGTCGGTGAAGCGGAATAGCGCACCGGCGTCCCGGGTCTCGAAATACAGCACATTGCCGCCGTTCGACGGCTTGCGCCGAAGATCGCCCGCAAGCTGAGCATCGCGGCCGAGCTTGGCATTCATGACGAAGGTGCGGATCTGGCCGGCGCGGCGGGCGAGTTTGAGCTCGAGATTGCGCAGCGTTTCTCCGTTGAAGCCGACCACGGCGCCGAGCCGCAAGTCGAGATCGAAATCGACCGGCGGCTTGTCCTTGGCGTCAGGCCGTGCGCCGGCGAAAGCCGATTTGATGAAGGCGCGGCCGTCATGCACGTCCCCGCGCAAGGTCACGCGCAAGGCGCCGTCGGGGCCGCGATCCGCTTTGAAACTCGCCTTGTCGCCTTCGGCCAGGCTGAAGACGGGAAAATGCGCGGCCACGACCTCACGCGAGCCGTCGAGCTCGATGAGGCCTTTCACCTGCATGCCGGAACCCTCGATCACCATGTCTTCAATCCGGGTCGAGTTTGGCCGGGTGACCAGGGCGAAGTTGGCGCGCGCGGCTTTTCCGGCCGGCTTGGTCCAGCCCGGCAGCAAATTTTCGACACGCGCCGGCGTGAGATCGGCGTCGATGATGAAACGGCTGTCCCGCTCAGACTGGCCGATATAGCCGGTGAGTTTTACCGGAACCGAACCTGTGATGGCGTTGCCGACGTCCAAACCAAAGCGCGTGCGCCCGGCCTCATCGAGGCTGGTTTGGATGCGAACTTCGGAGTCGACATCGGTTTTCGCCTTGCGATAGTCGAGCGTCGCCGCAGCGCCTGCGATCTTGGTATCGCCCTTGATCTGATAGCCCTGGTTTCCGGCATTGATGCGCAGCGATTGCGCTTCCACCTTTTGGCCCATGACCATGTTGTCAACGGAAAAGTTGGCGATGTCGGCCACTACGGAATAAATCGACGAGCCGGGCGGCAGATCGCGCTTCAGCGGAAAGGTGAGCGAAACCTGTGCAAATACATTGCCCTTGGCGCTCGATATGTCGAAAGGCATTTCGACGAACTCGCGCAGCCGCTCGGTCGCCAGCAGTTCCGCCGCCACCGGTACCGGCCCTTCGATGCGCATGCGCGTCTTGGTGGGAGGCTGCGGCACTTCGCTGTCCGGCACCTCAAACAAACCATTCGTCACGGTCAGCCTGCGGCCGGACGCCAGCGGGACCGTGCCCTTGGTCACGCCGACGCTCGCATAGCGCCCGGTTACCCGCACGGCGACTTCGGCATCCTCGATCGGCGGCAATGTATCGAGCGGCCGCAGCACGGTGTTGCGCGCAACGATCTCGATAAAAAGCCCGTCGTCCGGCACTGGCGGTCCGCCGCGCTTGAATGCGGACAGATGAGCGTTGGTCGCGATCGCCACCCGCTCGATATCGCCGCGCAGCACGTGATCGTTGACCCAGCTGCGTACTTCCGGCTGCACGAATGTCGGCCACAATTTCTTCATGGCCGCGAGCTGCATGCGCGTGCCGGCGATGCCAAAGGCCAGCCGCGGATCGCCGCTAGAAAAATCCAGTTCGCCGGTAAGCGCGACGCCGATTTCGGCGTTGGCGATGTCGCCCTGCTCGAGCGTCAGGCGCCGCTCCTTCGGATCGATGCGCGCCCTTACCTGGATGGAATTGAAGACCAACGGCGGCCCGCCGCTCTTGTCCGTGCCGAGTACGACGGAGCCACCCGTCATGGCGACGTTCCATAAGCCGCCGCCCGCGCGCGGTGGCTCGACATGAGCGAAGAGCGTGAAGCGGTTGCTACCGGAGACAACCTGGAACGGCACCGCAAGGACGCGGCGCATCGCATCCCATTCCAGATTGAACTCGGCCCGGTCGATCGCAAGCGCCGACGGCTCGGTATTCTCCGTCAGAAAGCCAGCCTCCGCGATGATGCGGCCTTGCAGCGCCTGGGTCGTGCCGTCCGAGCCGATTTCACCGCGCAGGCTCGCCGATATCGGGACCTGCGCCATAATAGGGTCGTCGCCGAGCCGCAGCGCCAACAGCAGGTCCTTGGCCATTACGCGGCGCGCTTCCAGGGTGAACACGCGCCGGCCGGAGCGCAGGGGCGCGACCGCCGCAGATAACAACCACGGCTGCTCCTGGCTGGCGGATTCGACCTTGAACACCACGTTGCCGCTTTTGAGGCGCGTCAGGCTCAGATCGATATTCTCAAAATTCCACCGCTTGCCGTTGCGCTGGTCGTCCACAATCAAATTGCCGCTCTTCAGGCCAAGTTCTGCGAGATCGTGGCCATCGAGACCGCTCGCCCCAAGGCTGTCGATCCACTCCAGCAATGCGGTCAGGTTTTCGATGCCGCCCTTGGGCGCGGCCGGCTCATGGGAAGCGGCAGGCGTATCGCGCTCGGGGGCTGGATCGCCGTCCGGACCGGGCAACGGTACCGAGGCGGTTGCGATCGGACGCTTGTCGGAGCCGGCGAAGACGGTGGCATTGCCGCCCGGCTCGATACGCACCGACATTTCGGCGCCGACCAGCGCCAGCCGCTCGGCGCGCACACGCCCGGTGAGCAGCGTTTTGCTGGAGAAGCCGACCTCGGCCTTCGGCGCGCTGGCTGCAATGGCGCCTTCGGCGTCGCGCACAATGATATCACGCAGGCGCAGCCGGATGCGCCCACCTCCGTCGCGCTCGATCTGCGTGCCACCGACCTGGACCTTGTAGTTTTCGCCGAAATTGTCCTCGATCGCCGCCGTAAGCCAGGGCGTCGCCATGTCAAATTCAATCGGTCCGCTGCCCAGCCGCCACCATAGCCCGCCGAATACCAATCCGAGGATGACGAGCACGGCGCTGATGCCGATCAGCGAGCGTCGCAGCAGCGGCCGCCGCAGGACAAAACCGACGCGGCGCCACAGCGGAGCAGTCACGGAGGCGGGTGGCGCGGGCCGTTTGGCCTTGCGTGTCCGCGGGCGCAGGCTCAGGCCGGCCTTCAACCTTCTAAGTGCCGGGAGGCCGGGGATGCTGTGTGTTTTTTTCGTCATTCCCTAACCGGGCGCCCGCCCGCCCAAGCTGACAGCCAACGGAATATCGCCGGTCCGGCAAATCGACGTTGACGGCTCGATTGCCGCGCTAAAAATAGCGACCCCGAACCCAGCAACTACCCCTATCATGTTGGAAACCTTGACCCTTGGAAAGCGACGAAAGGAAGGCGCATGGCTGTGGCACTGACCCCGGGCAGCAAAGCCCCACCCTTTTCCCTGCCGCGGGACGGCGGCGGCGAGATTTCACTGTCCGACTTCGCCGGCCAGAACCTTGTGCTCTATTTCTATCCCAAGGCCGACACCCCCGGTTGCACCCGCGAGGCCCAGGCCTTTTCCAGGCTGCGCGGAGCGTTTCAACGGGCCGACACCGCCATCGTCGGCGTTTCGGCCGACCCGGTGAAGGCGCAGGACAAATTCAAGGCCAAGTATGACCTTTCGATCTCCCTGGCTTCCGACGAAACCCGCAGGATGCTCGCCGCCTATGGGGCCTGGGGCGAGAAATCCATGTATGGCCGCAAATACATGGGCGTCATGCGCATGACCTTCCTGATCGACAGAAAGGGCCGCATTGCCAGGATCTGGCCTAAGGTTTCGGTCGACGGCCATGCGGAGGAAGTGCTCGAGGCGGCGAAGGCATTGTAAAATTTACCATTCCCGCATCGAACCATGATCCTGTTTGCGGAAAATTAACCACGTCAGGCTGATATCGGGGCAGCGCATGGTCCGGCGAAGTGGAAACCGGTTCGCCGATAAGACCATGCGCCACTTGGTAAGTTAGCGTGCGATCGGACGCAAAACCGGGGCCCACTTTGGCTGATCGCACGCGTGGGGCCGGCTGTCCATCCGTGGATCGGCATGGGAGCGTCGATGTCGTCGTCTGGGGCGGAAGCTTACCATCCTCATGCCGGGCCATCCGCCCGCCATCAGCATCAAAGACGCCCGCACCCGGTCGCCCGTCATGCGGCGACCGCACGCGACTATATCCTGGGTCACGCCGGCCACCAGGTTCGCCTCGGGCCGGTGGCCTTCTGGATCGTTATCGGCACGCTTGTCATCATGGCGGTTTGGACCGTCGCCACCGCCACTTATTTCGCTTTTCGTGAGGACGTGCTCACGCGCCTGATCGGCCGGCAGGCCGAGATGCAATTCGCCTACGAAGACCGCGTAGCGGAATTGCGCGCGCAGATTGACCGGCTTACCGGCCGGCAGATGCTCGATCAGGAAAAATTCGAGCAGAAGCTGGATCAGCTGCTTCGACGCCAGTTGGCATTGGAACAGCGCGCTTCAAGCATGAATTCGATCGCGGACCCGTCAATCACCGGATCGAACAAAACCCCGCCGCGCGGGCAGCCCGTCGAACTGCCCTTGACCGCTCCGAAGCCGTCGCCGATCAGCGACAAGGTGATCTTCACCGCGCCGCCCGATCGCGAAGCGCGATTGGAATCCCGCGCACCGGAAAATCGTGCAACGCAAGTCGCCGGAAAACCTAAAGGAGTTGATGCGACGCTGGCGCGCGTACAAGCCTCGCTCGACCGCATCGAGAATTCGCAGGTGTCGGCCCTCAATTCGATGGAAGAGAACTACGACGCCAAGGCGCGCCGCATTCGCGGCGTGCTGACCGAACTCGGTTTGAACGCAGGCAACGTGCCGTCGACGCCGGTCGGAAGCGGCACCGGCGGCCCCTTGATTCCGGTGAAGCTGCGCGATGCCGGCCATTTCGAGCGCCAGCTTCATCGCATCAATGTCGCGCGTTCCCAGGTCAACTCCCTCTACCGGACGCTGTCCAACGTGCCCGTGCGCAAGCCGCTGATGGGCGAAATCGATACCAGTTCCGGCTTTGGCGTGCGCATGGATCCATTCATCAACGCGCCGGCCATGCATTCAGGTCTGGATTTCCGCGGCAGCACCGGCGATCCGGTCCGCGCCACGGCCGGAGGCAAAGTCACGCACGCCAGCTGGAACGGCGGTTACGGCAAGCTGGTGGAAATCGATCACGGCAATGGCATTGCCACCCGCTACGGCCATCTCTCTGAGATCAATGTCTCGGTCGGCCAAAATATCCGCATCGGGCAGACAATCGGCAGCGTCGGCTCTACCGGCCGCTCTACCGGACCGCATCTGCATTATGAAACGCGCATCGACGGCGACGCGGTCGATCCGCAGAAGTTCTTGCGCGCGGGGATTCGGTTGGGCAGCCTCTAACGCCGCGCGCTACCTGGAACTGGCGCAGGACTAATCGGCGAACCGGCGGCCGATCGGGCGCTAGTCTACGTCCTCGACCAACTCCGGCTCGGTGCCAAAGGCCTTCTGCGCCAAGGTCGCGGCCATGAATTGATCGAGATCGCCGTCGAGCACGCCGCCGGTGTTGGAGGTCTGCACGCCGGTGCGCAGATCCTTCACCATCTGATAGGGCTGCAAAACGTAAGAGCGGATCTGGTGGCCCCAGCCGATATCGGTCTCCGCCGCCGATGCGGCCGCCGCTTTCTTTTCGCGCTTTTCCAATTCCAATTCGTAAAGCTTGGCGCGCAGCATGTCCCACGCCTGCGCCCGGTTCTTGTGCTGTGAACGCTCCTGCTGGCAGACCACCGCGATGCCGGTCGGGACATGCGTGAGCCGCACCGCCGATTCCGTCTTGTTGACGTGTTGGCCGCCGGCGCCGCCCGCGCGCATGGTGTCGGTGCGCACATCCTTTTCGTCGATATCGATCTTGATGCGGTCGTCGACCACCGGATAGACCTTTACGCTGGCAAAGGATGTGTGCCGGCGCGCATTTAAATTGTACGGCGAGATGCGGACCAGACGGTGCACGCCGCCTTCGGTCTTCAGCCAGCCGAAGGCATTGTGCCCCTTGATCTGAACGGTGGCGGATTTGATGCCGGCCTCCTCGCCCGCCGTTTCCTCCAGCCAATCCACCTTGTAGCCGTGCTGTTCGGCCCAGCGCGTATACATGCGCAGCAGCATATTGGCCCAGTCCTGGCTTTCGGTGCCGCCGGCGCCGGCATGCACTTCGAGATAGCTATCGTTGGCGTCGGCCTCGCCGGAAAGCAGGGCCTCCAGCTCCTGCCGCGCGGCCTCATCCTTCAGTTTCTTGAGCGCGGTTTCGCCCTCCGCGACGACGCCCTGATCGTTTTCCGCTTCGCCGAGCTCGATCAGCATGAGCTGGTCGTCGAGCTCGCGCTCGATCCGGGTGATGCCGTCGAGTTGATTTTCCAGCGCAGTCCGCTCGCGCATGACTTTCTGAGCGCGGGCGGCATCGTTCCAGAATTCCGGATCTTCGGCCTGCTTGTTCAGCTCGGCCAGACGCATCTTGGCGCTATCGACGTCAAAGATGCCTCCTCAGCAGTCCAAGGGACCGCTTGATGTCGTCGACGATGCTTTGAGTTTCCGCGCGCATGATTTCCTTAGGGGTCAAGGGAACACGCAGGATGTAGCGGCTCGCAGCCGCGGGCGCAACCAGCTGTCGGCGGCTGGGCAAGACACCGGCGGTATTGCACCAGGGGCCAATAAGCGTCCGGGCGCCTTTTGCCTACTCTGTCGGCTGGCCGGCCGCCTGCGGAGCGTGGCAAATGACAGCGACATTCGTTGAAAAGGCGATCCCCTCGGCGGCGGTGGAGCCGAGTCTGCACCGGGTCATGGGGCCTTGGCTGCTGCTACTCTTCATTGTCGGCGATATTCTAGGCACCGGCATCTACGCACTCACCGGGCAGGTCGCCAAGCAAGTAGGCGGCGCTGTGTGGCTGCCGTTCGTCGTCGCCTTCGTCGTCGCGCTGATGACGGCCCTCAGTTATCTGGAACTGGTGACGAAATATCCGAAGGCGGCAGGTGCGGCGCTCTATACGCACAAGGCATTCGGTATTCATTTCATAACTTTCATCGTCGCTTTCGCGGTGATGTGCTCGGGCATCACTTCGGCATCGACCGCTTCTCGCGCCTTCGCCGCCAATTTCTCGCAGTCGTTAAATCTCAACGCGGGCGCCGCCGGCATCACCGTGATCGGCCTCGCCTTCATGGGACTGATCGCGGCGGTGAACCTGCGCGGGGTCGGCGAGAGCGTGAAGGCCAATGTCGTGCTGACCTGCGTGGAGCTGTCCGGCCTTCTCATCATCATCTGCATCGGCCTGTGGGCGATCGGGAACGGCCAGGGCGACGTCTCGCGCGTCATACAATTCGAGACCGCGACAGACGGCAGCTTCCTGTGGCCCGTGATCGCGGCCACGACGCTCGCCTTTTTTGCCATGGTGGGGTTCGAGGACTCGGTCAACATGGCCGAGGAATGCAAGGATCCGACGCGCCACTTTCCCAAGGTGCTGCTCGTTGGATTGCTGATCACCGGGATCATTTATGTGCTGGTCTCGATCTCCGCGATCACCCTCGTGCCACCGGCAAAGCTTGGCGAAGGCGAGACCCCGCTGCTGAAGGTTGTGCAGGCTGGCGCGCCGAACTTCCCGGTGGAAATATTCGGCTTCATCACGATGTTCGCGGTCGCCAACAGCGCCCTTATCAACATGTTGATGGCGAGCCGCCTCGTTTACGGTATGAGCCGCGAGCATGTGCTGCCGCCTGTCCTGGGCAAAGTGCATCCTACCCGCAGAACGCCCTACGTTTCGATCGCGTTTACGACGCTGCTCGCTTTAGCGCTGATCACCTTGGTCGGCGAAGTCCCGGCGCTGGGCGGGACGACTGCGCTGCTGCTGCTCTGTGTCTTCACTATCGTCAACATTGCGGTGCTGGTGCTGCGGCGTGACCCGGTGGCGCACAAGCATTTCCGCACGCCAACGATCCTGCCGGTGCTCGCCGGCCTTTGCTGCGCGTTTCTCGCCGGCCCCTGGACCGGCCGCGATCCGGTGCAATACAAGGTCGCCGGCGTTCTGATCGGCATCGGCGTCGTCCTATGGGTGGTGACGGTGTCCATCAACCGCGGCACCGGCGCAGAGCCGGTGGGCGCGGCGTTCCCCGGCCGCTCGCGCGGACCAGTGAACTGACCGGTGCAACACCGTTATGAAGGCTAGTAAAGGCCGCCCGGCCCGCGGCGAATCGCGCGGTCGTCATCCGGCGTCACCGACCAGACGCGACCGCCGCCGCCGCCAGCGCGTGGCTCGCCGCCTTCATAGTCGGCATAGGCATAGCCGTCGGGCGGCGCGGTGCCGGGCTTGAAACCTTCCAGGATTGACGCGCTGCCCGGTCCGACGCGCGTGCCGGTGCGCGAATCGACGCGGACGAGCTTGATGCCGGCAGGCACGCGGAATGGTACCGGCGGCTTATTGGCGAGCGCGACTTTCAGGAAATCCTTCACGATCGGCGCGGCCAGTTGTCCGCCGGTGGCGCGGCTGCCGATCGAGCGCGGCTTGTCGTAGCCGAGATAGACGCCGACCGCGAAATCGGGCGAGAAGCCGATGAACCACACATCCTTGTTGTCGTTGGTGGTGCCGGTCTTGCCGGCGATCGGCTTGCCGACCTCGCGCAAAGCGGTCCCGGTGCCGCGTTGCACGGCGCCCTCCATCATCGAGGTGATCTGATAGGCGGTCATCGGGTCGAGCACTTGCTCGCGCCGGTCGATCAGCGTCGGCTCCGGCTGGCTGCGCCATTTGTCGGCGTCGCAGCCGCGGCATTCGCGCTCGTCGTGACGGAAAATGGTGTGGCCGTAGCGATCCTGGATGCGGTCGATTAGGGTCGGCTTCACGCGCTTGCCGCCATTGTCGAACATGGAATAGGCGGTGACCATGCGCAGCAAAGTGGTCTCGCCGGCGCCGAGCGAAAACGACAGATAAGCCGGCAGGTCGTCATAGACGCCGAAGCGCTTGGCATAGTCGGCGATCAGCGGCATGCCGATATCCTGCGCCAACCGCACCGTCATGACGTTACGCGAGCGCTCGATGCCGAAGCGCAGCGTCGAAGGGCCATAGAACTTGCCCTCGTAATTTTCCGGTCTCCAGGGTTCCTGGCCGGGGCCCTGGGAAATCTCCAATGGCGCGTCCAGAACGACCGAGGACGGCGTGTAGCCGTTATCGAGCGCGGTGGCATAGACGATCGGCTTGAAGGACGAGCCGGGCTGCCGCAGCGCTTGCGTCGCGCGGTTGAATTGACTTTGGTCGTAGGAAAAGCCGCCAACCATGGCGAGGATGCGTCCGGTCAGCGGATCCATCGCCAGGATTGCGCCGGAAATCTCCGGCACCTGCCGCAGCCGATACAGCCCTTCCCGCACCTTGCCGTCTTTTTCGGTCAGCGGATCGACATAGATCACATCGCCGGGTTGCAGCACCTGCGAAACCTTTGCCGGCACGCGCCCGCGGTTCGGCCCCGAGGCAGCCTTCGCCCAGCGCACGCCGTCGAGCGGCAGAATACCGACCTGGCGCTCTCTCGACACCGCGCCACTCGGCTCACGCGCGGGTTGAAAGCCGATACGCGCGGTCTGATCGCCGATCTCCAGCACCACCGCCATGCGCCATGGCGCGATATCCGTCAGCGAGCGGACCTCGGCCAGCGTGACACCCCAGTCGCCTTTGAGGTCGATCTGCTGCACCGGACCGCGCCATCCATGGTTCTCGTCGAAATTCACCAGGCCATCGATCAGCACCTTGCGTGCCAAAACCTGCAGCTTCGGATCGAGCGTCGCACGCACCGACAACCCGCCCTCATAGAGCTTCTTGGCGCCGTAGCGATCGTAAATTTCGCGCCGCACTTCTTCGGCAAAATATTCGGCGGCGACGATATGCGCGCCGGTGGTCCGCGCAGTGATGTCGAGCGGCGCTTTCTTGGCCGCTTCGCCTTCGCGCGCGCTGATGTATCCGATCTCGATCATCCGATCGAGCACGTAGTTGCGTCGATCGATCGCCCTTTCACGCTGGCGATAGGGATTGAGATCGCTCGGCGCCTTGGGCAGCGCGGCGAGATAGGCCGCCTCCTGCACGGTCAATTCATGCACGGACTTGTCGAAATAGATCAGTGAGGCGGCGGCGATGCCGTAGGAGCCAAGCCCGAGGTAGATTTCATTGAGATAAAGCTCGAGAATCTTGTCCTTGGAGTAAGTGCGCTCCATTTTCAGCGCGAGCATCGCTTCCTTGATCTTGCGCTCGATCGAAATTTCGTTGGTCAGCAGGAAGTTTTTTGCCACCTGCTGCGTGATGGTGGAAGCGCCCTGCGGGCGTTTGTTGCTGCCGTAGTTCTGAATGTAAATGAGCCCGGCCCGCGCAATGCCTGCGAAGTCGAGGCCGCCGTGCTCGTAGAAGTTCTTGTCCTCGGCGGCGAGGAAGGCGTTGATCACCATCTTCGGCACGGCCTGGATCGGAATGTAGAGCCGGCGCTGGTTGGCATATTCAGCGACCAGCGCGCCGTCGGTCGCATGCACCCTGGTCATCACCGGAGGCTCGTAGTCCTGCAACTGGGAATAATCCGGCAGATCCTTGGAGAAATGCCACATCAGCCCGGCGGCGCCGGCAACCCCGACCAGGAACAGGATCGTCCCCGCCGTGAACAGAAAGCCGAAGAACCGCAATAACGCCTTCATGGCCGAGCTATCCCATCCCCGCGCGACGATTTTTTCGCTGCCGCCCATTCCCGGTTGCGGTTGCCCGGGGTGGCCCGGACCGCTTCGGCGGAACCATAAATCGCGCCGTTTTATGTTTATACTGAGGCCGGTAGCGCATCAAAGGCCCCTCATTGCCCGGCCGGGGCGGCGGTCGCGCCGGCGATACCGGTGCTGAAATAGGCGTCGACAGCCGCCACGATCGCATCGGCCGTCCGTGACCGCCAGGCTTCCGAGGTCAACTGCTTGAGGTCCTGCCGGTTCGAAACAAAGCCGAGTTCGAGCAGCACGGAGGGCACGTCCGCTGCGCGCAGCACCCGGAAGCCCGCCGATTTCAACGGATTTTTGTGCATCCGCGCGACGGCCTTGATCTCGCCCACCAGGTTCCGGGCGAAATGATTGGAAAAGGCCTTGGTTTCGCGTTGCGCAAGATCAATCAGGATGTCGGCGACGTCGCCGGGCTCGCTTGTCAGGTCAACGCCGGCGATGACGTCAGCCTTGTTCTCCGCCTCGGCCAGCCGAGCGGCTTCGGCATCCGACGCCGTCTCCGACAGCGTGTAGACGGTAGCGCCCTGCGCGTCGCCATCGCCGCGCCCGAGCGCGTCGGCATGAATCGAGATGAAGAGCGAGGCCTGCCGCTGCCGCGCCAGCTTCACGCGCTCCGCCAGCGACACGAAAACGTCTTCCGTGCGCGTCATAACTACGCGGTACTTGCCGAGTTTTTCGATTTTGTCGCGCAGCGCCAGCGCAAAATCGAGCACGAGGACCTTCTCGTTCTCTCCGCTGGCAGCGTGGGTGCCATTGTCGATCCCGCCGTGACCGGGATCGAGCACGACCAGCGGCCGGGGATCGCCGTCCTTGCTGGCGTCCTGGCCGTTTTTCCTCTGCTGGGCCTGGGGCGGGGCGCGGTTCTCCTGCGCGATCGTGCGTAGGAAAGTTTCGCGATCGACCGCCGTCAGATCGATCACAAGGCGCGCCGGCTGGCCCTCGGCGGCATCCAGGACGAAAGCCTTGTCGATCCGCACCGGTTTCTTCAAGTCGAGCACGATGCGCGAGCCGCCCTGCATCACCAGGCCGTAGCGGAAGGCCTTGACCAGCCCGCGGCCGCCCTCGCCCGCTTTCGGCTTCAGCTGGAAGGTGATCTGCGGCAGGTCGACCACCACGCGATAGGGATCCGCGAGAGTGAAGGCGCGCAGGCCGAGCTTGGCGCTGAGATCGATGACAAAGCGGGTCTGATTCTCATCCCCTCCGATCCGGGAATCGGTGGCGACAGGGAAGCCGGACGCGGCGGCGGGCGCTAACAAGCCCGACGGCGACGCCGGAAGCAGGACGGCGAGCATGGCCGCGCCGGCCAAGGTCAAAATGAGGCTTTTCGCCCAGCTAGACATCGAATCCAGCCCTTCCTGCCTCTCCTTACTCCATAAGCGGGACAGGGTGAATCGGAAACTTAAAAGGGTGCCGTAACCGCCCGCCCCGGCCACATTTTTTGCTTCGGACAGTATGCTTGCTATCGGGGACCGGCGGCCTTAAGAAAGATGTGCTGACGGTTCCAAGTCCCGGTTGTACCGCGTTCGGGCATCCGGCACGTCCGCTCCGGGATCGTCCTCATGTCGAGGCCGATACGGTGGACGCCCGGGCCAGCTTTCTGGCCCTTTTGCCGATGTCCTTGTTGAACGGCCGGATTGTCCGCATGGCGGAAGCCCTGCGAGGCGGCGTGTCGCCGCCAGCCCTCAGCGACAGAAACCGCGGCCGCGCTCGCGCTGCCGTCGCTAACGGGCCCGAAGTCATGGCCAACATACGCCTCAAGATCCGGCTCCCTCGCCAGCGCGGTTGCACCGCGCCTGCATGCGATGCCGCATCGGCGCCTGTGCCTGCTTCGGCCGCCAACATGCATCCCTTTATTTCAACCAGAAATCAGGCAACCCGCGCCTTGCGCCGCCCCCCGCCTCCGTTGCGTTCGACGGCGCCGGCGAGCCGGATTGCCGCTATGAGAAAAATCAATGGCCAACAAAATGCTGATCGACGCGACCCATCCGGAGGAAACCCGGGTGGTAGTTTTGCGCGGCAACCGCGTCGAAGAATTCGACTTCGAATCCGCAACCCGTAGACAGCTTCGCGGCAATATCTATCTTGCCAAAGTGACGCGCGTGGAGCCTTCGCTCCAGGCCGCCTTTGTGGATTATGGCGGCAATCGCCACGGCTTCCTGGCTTTCTCGGAAATTCACCCGGATTACTATCAGATCCCGGTTGCCGACCGGCAGGCGCTGATCGAAGAAGACGAGCGCGCCGCCCGCGCCGCGGACGCCGAGGCCGACAGCCGCGCCGGCCGGCGGCGGGGCGGCCGCCACCGCAGCGCCCAGCGTCCGGAGGAAACCGTCAAAAGCGAGCCGATCGAGGGCGCACAGGCCGAGGACGTGCAAGTCTCGGGCGAGGCGGTGACCGATATTTTCCGCGGCGAGGCTCCTTCCGACATCCAGCTGGATACCGACCCGTCGCCGGAGCCGTCGACGCCGGAGCATCTTGCTGCCGCCGATCTCGTTCCGGAAGAACCGATCGGCATGATCCAGCAAGCCGAATCGGAGGAAACCTCCGGAACCGATACCGTAGGCGAAACGGTTGCCAACACCTCCGAGCGTGAAGATCTGGCCGCAGCCGAGCTGACGCCGGACGAGCCGATCGGGATGATCCAGCAGGCGGAGACATCGGAACAGGAAGCTGACGGCGATCGCACTGGCACCGCTTCCTCCGGCGAGGATGCGGGTAACGGCGCCGAAGAAGTGGAACACGAAGAGCCGCCGGTGGAATCGGTCGGCGGCGCCGACGCCATGGAGGAGGTGCCGGAGCGCATGCCGCGCGGCCGCCGCCAGTACAAGATTCAAGAAGTGATCAAGCGCCGGCAGGTCATGCTGGTGCAGGTGGTGAAGGAAGAGCGCGGCACCAAGGGCGCGGCGCTGACGACCTATCTTTCTCTCGCCGGCCGTTATTCGGTGTTGATGCCGAATACCGCGCGCGGCGGCGGCATCAGCCGCAAGATCACCAATTCCAGCGACCGAAAGCGGCTGAAGGAAATCGCCCAGGAGCTGGAAGTGCCGGAAGGCATGGGCGTGATCCTGCGCACCGCGGGCGCCAGCCGCACCAAGACCGAGGTCAAGCGCGATTTCGAATATCTGCTGCGCATGTGGGAGACGGTGCGCGATCTGACTCTGAAATCGACCGCGCCGAAGCTCACTTACGAGGAAGGCTCGCTGGTCAAGCGCTCGATCCGCGACCTCTACAACAAGGACATCGACGAGGTCATCGTCTCCGGTGAAGACGCCTACAAGGACGCCAAGGACTTCATGCGCATGCTCATGCCGAGCCATGCGAAAAACGTGAAGCCCTATAAGGATGTCCAGCCGCTGTTCACGCGCCACGGCATCGAGAGCCAGCTCGACGCGATGTTCTCGCCCACGGTGCAACTGCGCTCCGGCGGCTACATCGTGATCAACCAGGCCGAGGCGCTGGTCGCCATAGACGTCAATTCCGGCCGCGCCACGCGCGAGCACCATATCGAAGACACCGCGCTGAAGACCAACATGGAGGCGGCGGAGGAAGTTGCGCGCCAGTTGCGCATGCGCGACCTCGCGGGATTGATCGTCATCGACTTCATCGACATGGAGGAGAAGCGCAACAACCGCTCGGTCGAGCGCAAGCTGAAGGAATGCCTCAAGCACGACCGCGCCCGCATCCAGGTCGGCGGCATTTCGCATTTCGGCCTCTTGGAAATGTCGCGCCAGCGCATCCGCACCAGCGTGCTGGAAAGTTCGACGGAGAAATGCCCGGGCTGCGGCGGCACCGGGCATGTGCGCTCGGTTGCCTCGGTGGCGCTGCAGCTACTGCGCGCGCTGGAAGAAACGCTGATCAAAAGCGCTACGCATAATCTCATCGTGCGCACGCGCGCCGAAGTCGCGATCTATGTGCTCAACCACAAGCGCGCGCATCTGCGCAGCCTGGAAGAACGTTTCCGTGTCACGCTGACGATCACGACCGATCCCAGCATCACCGGCCAGGTTTCCTTCGCCATCGACCGCGGCGAGCAGGTGCACACGGTGGAAGCGGCCAAGGCGTTGCTGGCCGCGCAGCCCATCCCGCTCATCCCCTTCGCCGAAGAAGAGGACGAGGAGGAGGAATTCGAAGAGGAACTCGAGGACGAAAGCGAGGTTGCAGCCGGCGATGCGCAGCCGCAGGCAGCGCGCAACGAGGATGGAACCCCGCGCCCCAAGCGACGGCGCCGGCGTGGCCGGCGCGGTGGCTCAGAACCGCGCGAGCCGCGCCCGTCGGCAGGGACAGGCGGCGAGCCGCAATCCGCCATGCCGGCCGCTTTGGCCGAGCCGACTGACGAACTCGCCGACGAAGGGCCTGAACAGGAAGCTGCCGAGCGCACACCGCAGGCCGGCGAAAACGGCAAGCCGCGCGAGGGTGAGCCCCGCCGCCGGCGGCGAGGACGTCGCGGCGGCCGCCGCAACCGGCGCGACCGCGAAGGCGGCGTCAATGGCGAGCCACGCGGCGAGCAGGAAAGCGGCACACGCCAGCCCTACATTCTGGACAGCGACATCGCAGAAGCGACGCCGGCTCCGCAAATGGAGCCGGTTGAGGCCGCGGACATGGGAGCGTTCGGCGAAGATCAGCGCGGCGGTCCTGCGGCGGTCACGGCATCTCCCGCGCAGCCCATAACGGACGTTCAGCCCAAACAGCCTCAGCAACCAAAGCGCCGTTCTACCATTCGCGAACCGGCGCCGAGTTTCAGTTCCGGCCAGGGCTTTACTCCCGCACCGCGTCCGGAGCCGGCCCCGCCACCGGCGCCCGAGCCGCCGGCGCCGTCCGAGGAATCGTCCGGCGAGCCTGCACCGCGCAAGACCGGCTGGTGGGCGAAGCGGATCATGGGCGATAAGGATTAGACGAATTCGGCGGCGCGAATCCGCGCCGTCGCCGTCACGTTAGCTGACGCCATCCGCGGGCTGCAGCAGCCGGACCGCCCAGGCGCGATAGAGATGCGATGACATCGCGGCAAAGGCGGCGAAGGCGAGGCTGCTCACTGCCGCGACGCCGAGAATATACAAGAACCAGCCTAACCTCGAGGCGCCCGGCGTCACTTCCCACAAAACCTCAATAAGCAACCCGGCGACGAGCGCGGGAAAGAACGTGACAAACGAGATGGCAAACGCCCGAAAGAACCGGGTGTCTCTCACCGCGTTGCGAAGGTTGGCTCCGGGCGCGTCGACCGCAATCGCGGGAAACAGGATCCAAGTGAAAACGAGAACGAATATCGCAATCAGTGCAAAGGCGGCCAGCGCGCCGGCGATATAGATATCCGTGCTCTCCTCCCCGAGCGTCAGCGGGATCAGCACCACCAGATTGATGAGAAAGCTATATCCAAAATATCTGCGAAAGCGCGGACTGGATATGTCCGGAACGTAGCTCCGCGCGGTCTCGCCGAGCAGAACATAACGATTGATGTTAATGGCGGCTGGCGCGAGGAAAAAGCTTAACAGGAAAATCGAAATCGCCAGCCGCAAGAGCTGCAACAGCAGAACCGTATCGGCGGTGGCGGCCTGCCGAAGCGCTTCGTTCATTGCCGTATCGACGGCCATCACGACAAAGATAACGGCAGGCATCATCGGCATGTCGCGGAGCGCCGCGAGGCCGTCGCGCCAACTGAGAAATGCAGTCCGGAAAACCGGAAGCTTCACCGCGTTCATCCCTTCCCCTCCCCCAGCCACCCGCCGATCCTTGCCACCGCCTCGCGCATGTCGGCGGCGGAGCCGGCGTAGCAAAAGCGCAGGAATTCCTTGCCGTGCAGCGGATCGAAGTCGAGCCCTGGCGTCGCCGCCACGCCCGCCTGTTCCAGCAGGCGCTTGGCGAAATCGATGCTGTCCTTCGTGAAACGCGACACGTCGGCATAGAGATAGAAGGCGCCGTCCACCGGCAGGAAACGGTCGAGCCCGATCTTGGGCAGACCTTCCAGCAGAATGCGACGGTTCTCCTCGTAGCCGTGTTTGACGGCTTCCATTTCGTCGCGGCCATCGAAAGCAGCTTGCGCCGCGATCTGCGAAAGCGTCGGCACGGAGATCGCGAGATTCTGTTGCAGGCGCTCGATTGGGCGCACCAGAATTTCCGGCGCCACCAGCCAGCCGACGCGCCAGCCGGTCATGCAGAAATATTTCGAGAAGGAATTCACCACGACCGTATCGGATGAGAGCCGCGCCGCGGTCTCCGCCGCAAAGGCATAGTCGAGCCCGTGATAGATCTCGTCGGAGATCACGCGGATGCGCTCGGCCTCCGCCGCTGCGATCAAGGCGCGTAAGGCCGCGGTTTCCATCATCGTGCCGGTCGGATTGGCCGGGCTCGCGATCACGACGCCTTTGAGCGACTTGCGCCGGTGTTCCGCCAGCAGAGTATCGGGCGTCATCGCCCAGCGTGTTTCCGCCGAGGTCTGGATCAGCACCGGTTCGCAGCCGAGCGCCGAGAGGATGTGCCGGTATGGCGGATAACCGGGATTGGCGAGTGCGACGCGGTCGCCGGCCTCGAACATCGCCAGGAAAGCGAGGATGAATCCGCCCGACGATCCGGTGGTCACGACGATCCGCGCCGGATCGACCGCGAAGCCGTATTGCTCGGCATAATGCCGCGCGATGCGCTGTCGCAGCGAGGGAATGCCGAGCGCTTCGGTGTAGCCAAGGTAGCTTCCCGATAACGCCGCGCGCGCCGCCGCCAGAGCGGTCGAGGGCGCGGACGCCGCCGGTTGTCCCACTTCCAAATGAATGACGCTGCCGCCCGCGGCCTCGATCCGCGCCGCCGCCGCCATCACGTCCATGACGATGAAGGGCGGCACATTGCTGCGCAGCGAGGGCGAAACCAGCCGTTTGGCCTTCTCAAGCATGGCGCCAAAACTTCGTTGCCGCGAAGGCGGCAAGTTCGCCGCCCCGCTGTTGCCGTATTCCGCCGGTTCCCTGCGAGCGACGCAAACCTGCTGGGGCGGCGCGTTTAAGGCCGATTTGCGTGGCGTTCAGCGTGTTCCGGGACATCGGTTGACCGCTGTATGTCACATCCCTAGCGTGCGGGCGCATGATCCCAAAAAGGGCACCGGTTGCAGATAAATCATGCGTCATTTGATAAGCTAGCGTGCGCTTGCGGTACATATTGAGATCATGAAAGCGATGAGCCTGGGGGAAAGACCTATCAAGCGCCTGCGCCTGACGCCAGCTTCCCGCCTTGCGGCCCTGGCAGCGGCGACGCTGGCCGCGATGCCTGCGGCGGCGCAGGCCCAGGGCCTGCCCCTCATTCGGGACGCGGAGATCGAACAGCTGTTACGCGACTACAGCGCGCCCGTCATGCGCGCCGCCGGACTGACGCAGCAGAATATCCGCATCGTCGTGATCAATGACCGCGGCTTCAACGCCTTCGTCGCCGACGGCCGCCGCATCTTCATCAATACCGGAACGCTCAGTGAAGCGACGACACCGAACGAAGTGATCGGCGTTCTGGCGCACGAGACCGGGCATATCGCCGGCGGTCACCTCGCCAAACTGCGCGAGCAATTGAGGTCGGCCTCGACGCAATCGATTATTGCCACTATCCTTGGCGTCGGCGCCATGGTGGCCGCATCCCAAAGCGGCAGCACCAATGCGATGCACGCCGGCGCGGCCGCCGTGACCGCGCCAGGGGAGATAATCCGCCGTTCCCTGCTCGCCTATCTGCGCGCGCACGAAGAACAGGCCGACCGCGCCGGCGTGAAATTCCTCACCGCCACCGGTCAATCGCCCAAGGGCATGCATGACACCTTCAAGCGGCTGGCGGACCAGCTGCTGTTCTCGGCGCGCTTTGCCGATCCCTATTTGCAATCGCACCCGATGCCGGCCGAACGCGTCGCCGCGCTCGGTGAGATCGCCAAGGCGAGCCCGTTTTGGGAAAAGAAAGATCCGGCGGATTTGCAGCTGCGCCATGATCTGATGCGCGCCAAGATCTCCGGCTTTATCGAGCGGCCTGACACCGTCGCGCGGCGCTATCCCGCCAGCGACACCAGCATGGCGGCGCGCTACGCCCGCGCCATCTCAGCTTATCGCCATTCGGATCTGCGCGGCGCCTTGAGCCAGATCGATAGCCTGATCCAGGCGCAGCCGAACAATCCTTATTTCCATGAACTCAAGGGTCAGGCGCTGCTGGAAAGCGGCCAGCCGGCCGCAGCCATCGCGCCCTTGCGTTATGCGGTGAAAACCGCACCCAATCCGGCGCTGATTCAAATCATGCTGGCGCAGGCGCTGATTGCTTCCAACGAGAGCAAATACGCCGAGGAAGCGGTTTCGCTGCTGCGCGCTGTGATCGTTAAGGAGCCGGAAAGCCCCGATGCCTATACCCAGCTCGCGATAGCATTCGGACGCAAAGGCAATCTGGCGGAGGCCGACCTCGCTTCCGCACTCGCCGCCGTCGTGCGTGGCGATGCGCGCACCGCGCGCGACCTTGCCACCCGCGCCAAGACCCGCTTTCCCGTCGGCAGCCCCGGCTGGGTAAAGGCCGACGACATCATTGCTTCCAAAGCCAAAGTCAATTGACGCCGAGAAGGACCCGCCGATGACATCGCCCCTGCGCTTATTCGCCGCCACCACGGCCTTCCTGCTCGCGGCGCTTTTGCCGCCGGCAGCGGCCCAGGGCGTCTCTCCTGACCAGCGCAAGGAGATCGAAGCCATCATCAAGGACTATCTCGTCAAGAATCCCGAGGTGCTGCAGGAAGCCTATATCGAACTGGAGAAGCGCCAGGCCGTCGCGGAAGCCGCCAAGCATCAGAACGCGGTAAAGGATCACGCGGAGGCACTGTTCAATTCCAAGCGGCAGGTCGTGCTCGGCAATCCGAAGGGCGACGTCACCATGGTCGAGTTCTTCGACTACAACTGCGGCTACTGCAAACGCGCGCTCTCCGACATGGTGGAGCTGATGAAAGGCGATTCCAAGCTGAAAGTCGTGCTGAAGGAATTTCCGGTGCTGGGCGAAGCTTCGGTCGAAGCCGCGCGGGTTTCGGTCGCGGCGCGCATGCAAGATACAGCTGGCAAGAAATACCTCGACTTTCATCAGAAGCTGCTCGGCAACCGGGGCTCCATCGGTCGGGCACAGGCACTCGCGGCCGCCAAGGACGCCGGCTTCGACATGAGCCGGCTGGAAAAGGACATGGCCAGTGACGAGCCGAAGGCCACCATCGAAGAAAGCCTCAAGCTGGCCGATGCGTTGGGGCTGAGCGGTACGCCGAGCTACGTCGTCGGTTCCCAGGTCGTGATCGGCGCGGTCGGGCTGGCGAACCTGCAGGCGAAGATCAACACCGCCCGTTGCGGCAAAGCCACCTGCTAGGCTGCCGGCAGCAAATCGCGTTTACTTTATTGTAAATGGACCCGGTTCGTTCCGCTCCGGCTTCCCCTGGCGCACGCGGCCACTTATAAAAGCTGCGCCTGCGCGCCCGTTATTCCAGCTGCCGCGCCGAAAAACGCCGATAATCCAGTCATGGCCAAAACCATCTACATCCTCAACGGGCCCAATCTGAACCTCCTCGGCACGCGCGAGCCGGAGAAGTATGGCCGCGCAACGCTGAAGGACGTCGAAGCCCTGTGCCGCAAGGCGGCGAAGACGCACGGCTTCGCCGTCGAGTTCCGCCAGTCGAACCGCGAGGGTGAGTTGATTGACTGGATCCACGAGGCGCGCGCCAGCAAGGCTGCCGGCATTATCATCAACGCGGCCGGCTATTCTCATTCCTCGGTATCTATTCACGACGCGCTGCTCGCGGCGAATGCGCCGGTCATCGAAGTGCACATCACCAATATCCATGCGCGGGAAAGTTTTCGTCATCATTCCTTCGTCGCCATGGCCGCCAAAGCGAGCATTTGCGGCTTCGGGATCGAAGGCTACGCGCTGGCGATCACCGGTCTCGCCGCCATCACGGGTGCCAAGAAGAAGAGTTGAGCCAGTGGTCTCTAAGGCGAAGGAAAAATCCGCTTCCGAGTCCAGGTCCACCGTGGACAAGGACCTGATCCGCGAGCTCTCCGCGCTGCTGGAAGAAACCGGCTTGAGCGAAATCGAGATCGAACAATCCGGGCTGCGCGTGCGTGTCGTGCGCGGCGGCCATGTGATCGCGGCGGCGCCGATGGCCGCAATTCCGGCCGCGACCGGCGTGGCTCCCGCCGGCATCACCTCCGCGGCGGCGCCCGATCCCGCCAAGCATCCCGGCGTCGTGGCATCGCCCATGGTGGGCACCGCCTATCTCTCACCCGAACCGGGCGCCCGGCCTTTCGTCGAGGTCGGCAGCGAGGTGCTGGCCGGCCAGACCCTGCTGATCGTTGAAGCGATGAAGACGATGAACCAGATCCCGGCGCCGCGCGGCGGTACCGTGAAGCAGATACTGATCGAGGACGGACGGCCGGTGGAGTTCGGCGAGCCGCTGATGATCATCGAGTAACGTGATGGATCGCAACACTCACGCTTTCTTCTTCACCTCCCCCCTTGCGGGGGAGGTCGGCGCGCAGCGCCGGGACGGGGGTGAGCAACAAATGTCGGCGCAAGTTTTTACCCCCCTCCCCCAGCCCTCCCCCGCAAGGGGGGAGGGAGTAGCAATGTTCGACAAAATCCTGATCGCCAACCGCGGCGAAATCGCCTTGCGCGTGTTGCGCGCGTGCAAGGAGCTGGGCATCGCCACGGTTGCCGTACATTCCACCGCCGACGCCGACGCCATGCATGTGCGTCTCGCCGACGAAAGCGTCTGCATCGGACCGCCGGCGGCGCGCGACAGCTATCTCAACGTCCCCGCGCTCTTGGCCGCCGCCGAAATCACCGGCGCCGACGCGGTGCATCCTGGCTATGGATTTCTTTCGGAGAACGCGCGCTTTGCCGAAATCCTCGGCGATCACAAGGTGCAGTTCATCGGGCCGAAGCCCGAGCATATCCGCCTGATGGGCGACAAGATCGAAGCCAAGCGCACCGCCAAGCAGCTTGGCATCCCGGTGGTGCCCGGCTCAGAGGGCGGGGTAAAGACCGACGCGGAAGCGCTCGCCATCGGGCGACAGATCGGTTTCCCGCTGCTGGTAAAGGCCGCGGCCGGCGGCGGCGGGCGCGGCATGAAAGTGGCCCACAACGAAGCCGAGCTTTCGACTGCTCTGTCCACCGCACGTTCCGAGGCGCTGGCCGCTTTCGGCGATGACGCCGTCTATCTGGAAAAATATCTGCAGAAGCCGCGTCACATCGAGATCCAGGTGTTGGGCGATGGCCGCGGCAATGCCATCCATCTCGGCGAGCGCGACTGCTCGCTGCAGCGTCGGCATCAGAAGGTGTGGGAAGAAGGCCCCTCGCCTGCGCTGAACGTGACCGCGCGCGATGCGATCGGGGAAACCGTCGCCGCCGGCATGCGCAAACTGAACTATCTCGGCGTCGGCACGGTCGAATTCCTCTATGAGGATGGCCAATTCTATTTCATCGAAATGAATACCCGCATCCAGGTCGAACATCCGGTGACCGAGATGATCACCGACATCGATCTGGTGCTGGAGCAGATCCGCGTCGCGGCCGGAGGCGAGCTTCCACTGGCGCAGAAGGACGTGAAATTCCACGGCCACTCGATTGAATGCCGCATCAATGCGGAAAGCCCGATTTCCTTCCGCCCATCGCCCGGCAAGATCCTGCACTACCACGCCCCCGGCGGGCTCGGCGTGCGGATCGATTTAGCGGTCTACCAGGGCTACAGCATCCCGCCCTATTATGACTCGCTCGTCGGCAAGCTGATCGTGCACGGCAAGACCAGGCCGGAATGCCTGATGCGGCTCAGGCGTGCGCTCGATGAATTGGTGGTGGATGGGGTGGAGACCACGCTGCCGCTGTTCCGCGCGCTGGTGCGGGAGCCCGCGATCATCGACGGCGATTACCACATTCACTGGCTCGAGCAGTTCCTCGCCAGCGGCGGCATGGAGGAATAGAGCGCGTTCGGTAAAAGCGGGAGGGATAACCTCAATTGCTCGTCCCCATGCCGGCTCGCTATTCGTACTGCTGCAGCGTGAAGTGCCATTTTCTGAGTTTGAACTCAACAGTTGCCGTAGGGGAGGATTTGGCGATGCCCCAGGTAACCCTGATGTCATAAGAGCCTGCGGGAAGTCGGTCGGACATTTCGACGGTATGGGTTTCCCATCCGTCGTCGTCGCCGTCCGGGGCATTCACGCTATCGAAAACCATGAGGCCAGAATTCAACGTCCGTATTTTAGTTCCACGGTCTAAAACCTGTACCTGCACAATGCAGCTCGATTCCTCGGTTCCACGACAGAGCGACTGGGCGGCAAATCGCGCGATGATTAACCTCGATCCTCATCCTCCGGTATCGTGATCCGGATCTGCGAGTTTGGGAGAATTTCGCCGGAAAAATAAGGTTCGCTAGTGATACGCCTCGTGTCGTCGCTACGGGTTTCCACCTGAAGCAACGCCCCGCCTGAATCTTAAACACCTCAGCGAGACCGGTTGCCGTTCCGACCATGGTGACCAGGGCGGTCGCGGTGGTCAGTTGCACGACCTTGCTTGTGAATCCACACATATCAACAGCCCCACGCGGCCAGTGTCCCACTATCGGCCGATAGAGCACAACCATCGCGACCGTCAAGGCCGATGCGGCTGACATTGAAGCGTCATGTCCACGCGCATCAACGCAGCCTGCCGTTGAAGGGCGCGCGGGAACCGACGCCGCGTGGCTCCCTCAGGCGGTGGCAACCATCCGCATCAGCAACGTGCCGGCGTCGCGCGGATCGTAAGGCTTTTGCAGGAATACGGAGCGCGGCAGCAGCCCTTCCCGATCGGTAGGATGCCACTTCCCGGATGCATAGACGATCGGCATCTCCGGCCGCAGCTCGCGCACGCGGCTCGCCAGTTCTGAACCGTCCATCCCTCCCGGCAGGTGAATATCGGTGAACAGCGCATCGATCGACGCTCCGGATTCGACATACCGCAGCGCGTCGGCCGCGTTCGATGCGACGAACACATGGAAGCCCTGCGCTTGCAGCGCCTCCGCTACCATTTCACCGATCAGAGCTTCGTCTTCCACGACCAGGATGTTGCCGGCTGTAGGTACCGGGTGCATCTCCCCCATGACGTTCTCCTCCTCGCGTTCGTCCCGAGCAGAAAACGCCTCCCTGCGCTTTTGTTTTCAAACTTTCGCCAAATTAGGGATTTCATCCCTAGCGCCCGGTTAATGCGGAGACCCGCTCCACATTTATCGGCTAACGTCGTAAATTGCAGAAGGCCCTGTGGTCGCAGGAGTCCCTATGGCCAGCCGCGACAATGCCGCCGTCGAGATCACGCCCGAGGTTTTGCTGAAGGCTTATGCCTGCGGCATCTTCCCGATGGCGGAAAACGCAGATGACAACGCGCTTTACTGGATCGAGCCGGAACAGCGCGGCATCATTGCGCTCGACCGGTTCCATGTGCCGGGCCGGCTTGCGCGGACCGTGCGTTCCAACCGTTTCACGGTAGCCGTCAACCGCGACTTTGAGGCGGTGATCGCGGGTTGCGCGGCGCCCAAGCCGGGGCGCGGCCGCACCTGGATCAATGCCCGCATCCGCAACCTCTATCGCAAGCTGCATGAGCGCGGCCATTGCCACAGCATCGAGGTCTACGAACAGGATCAGCTCGTCGGCGGACTTTATGGCGTGAGTCTCGCCCGCGCCTTTTTCGGCGAGAGCATGTTTCATCATTCCCGCGACGCGTCCAAGGTCGCGCTGGTGCATCTGGTGGCGCGGCTGCGGGTCGGCCGCTTCGTGCTGCTCGACACGCAATTCGTCACCGATCACCTGAAGACTTTTGGCGCCGCCGAGATACCGCGCCGCCAGTATCACAAGCAGCTGGAGGCCGCGCTGATCGGCCAGGCCGATTTCACCGCGCTGCCGCTCGACCGCCCGCTGCCGGGCAGCGAAGCGTTGCGCTACGCGCTCTCCGCCTGAATCAGAATTGCTGCTGTTGTGGCGCCCGGCGCTGTTGCGGCGCGGGTTGTCTCTGCTGCTGTGAAGGCTGCTGCTGCGCTGCCGGCTGTCTTTGCTGCTGTTGCTGGCCGCGGGTCGGGCGCTGTGGCGGCGCTTCCGGCTCAGGCGGCACTTCGGCGACCGCGCCGCCTTTGCAGTCGGTGAGCCAGATATCGTAGATCGGATGCTCCACCGCATGCAGCCCCGGGCTCGCGGCGAACATCCAGCCGGTATAGATGCGGCGGATTTCGCCTTGCAGCGTTACTTCGTCAACCTCGATGAACGCGTCGGTATGCGGCGTCTCGGTCGGCGGCCGCGTGTAACAGGCGCGCGGTGTCACCTGCAGCGCGCCGAACTGCACGGTCTCGTCGACCGCCACGTCAAAGCTGGTGATGCGGCCGGTGATCTTGTCCAGCCCGGCGAAGACGCCGGTGGGATTCGGCACCTTGTTGGCCGGCGGCTGGGTCACAACCTCATCGCTCGGTAACGCCGCCTCGACAGGCTGGGGTTGCTGTTGCTGTTGCTGCTGCTGTGGTGCGCCGCGGACCGGGCGTTGGGGCTGCGATCCACCAGCGGGCGGTGGCGGCAAGTTCGGCTGCATGCCGGGTGACGCGGCGCCGCCCGGCGGCGGGGGCAGCGGCTGGGATTGGATATTGCCCTGCTGTTGTCTCGGCCGGCTCGGCGGGCCCGGCGGCTGCAGCGTCGGTGGTGGTTCTTCCAGACGCTGTTGCGGCTGTTGACGCTGCGGCACGGCTTGCGGCGGCCGCGGCGGCGGCTCGCCAAATATCCAACCGAATTGCGCGCCTGCTGGCGTCGCCGCGAGCGAGGAACCAATGACGGCGAACAGAATGAAGCAGGAAAAAGATCGGGACATTGGCCACACGCCGCGCATCACGCGCCGGTAGGCCCGATTAACACGGGGTATACGGCGGGCAAAGGGCGATTGCTCCACCATCCCAACCGAAGGTGAATCATGGGCGATCGCCAGGCACCCAGGCCTTGTAGTCTCCGGTGGCGCTCGGCCGGTGGCCGCCAGACAGGGTCGAGCCTGGCGGCCGAAAGGCAGCCGGCGTGCCGGTGAGATTCGGCAGATGCGGTTTCTCCCAATCATTCGGCCGATAATTCTCCTGCGTCGGCGGCACGTCCACGGTGTGATGCATCCAGCCATGCCAGGCCGGCGGGATTCTGGAAGCTTCAGCGTCGCCGTTGTAGATCACCCAGCGGCGCTCGAAGCCGAGGCTTGGATCGATCGCGCCGTCCTTGGTTCGATAATAGCGATTGCCGGCCTCATCTTCACCCACCAATTCGCCGTAGCGGCGCGTCCAGAGCAACGTGCCGAAAGTGGCGCCGTTCCACCAGGTGAAGAAAAGCTGCAGGAAGCGTTTCATCGTCGCGTGAAGCCCGTCGTTGCGCGGGCAAAGTGTCATGAACCGCCGCAACTGGCTCCTTCTGCCACCCGCTATCCATGCTGTCCAGCACGGCTCGCCATCGCAGGATCACACGGCCGTAACGGGATTTTGCCGTCTGTGGCAAAAAGGTGACGGCAGGCCGGAGACGCATGCGCTAAAGATTGAGAGGTCAAACAGGCATCGCCGGCAAAGGAAAAGGGGCGAAATGCGCATGGTCAGATCAGTCACGCAGAGTGCGCTCGTCGCGAGTGTTGGTGCGTTGATCGCGTCGGCTGTTTCCGCCGCGGATCTGCCCGCCCAGACGAAAGCAAAGCCGGCGCCGATTGCGGCGCTTACGTCAGCCGATTGGACGGGTTTCTATCTCGGCCTCTATGCAGGCCTTGGCGTGCAGCGGTCAGAAGGAGGCGACCCCACCGGAATCACAGGCCCTGGCGGTGTCGAATTTATCGGACAAGGATTTACCGGCGGCGGGACTGCCGGTTACAATTATCAACTCTTCCCCAACTGGGTCGTCGGTCTGGAAGGCGATTTCGGCTATCTCGGCCTTGATCGGGCCTTCACAGATTATTTCCCCGACCAACGAATCAATTCAAAAACATCGTGGATCGGCACCGTGCGCGCGAGAGTGGGCTATAGCGATGGCCCGACGCTCAGCTATCTCACCGGAGGCGCCGCCTGGGTGCATACCAGGGATGTCAACGATTTCACGGTCTTTGGCGGCCCCCGTGTCAGCCGTTCGGAAACGAATGGCGGCTTCGCGGTCGGTACCGGCGTTGAAACCCGGCTGAGCGGTAACTGGACAGCGAAAGCTGAACAGCTCTACGTGGATGTTGGCGAGGGTCCTGCTGTTCCCCGCGGAGTGGTGCGGGTCGACAAGCATCGTTATGACCTTATGAAGTTCGGGGTGAATTACCTGTTCGGTAACAACCCGCAACCCGTCCTCGCTTCGCACAATTGGACAGGTGCTTACGCCGGCTTCGTCGGCGGAACGGCGGTCTCTTCGACCGAGGGCAGCAATCCATTGCGGCCGCGCTGGGGCGTTATCAACAACAACGGCAACGGCTTCACGGCCGGCGGCATCGCCGGTTACAACTGGCACCTCACCCCGCACTGGGTCGTCGGCGCCGAGGGCGATTTTAGCTGGCTCGGAATCGATCACCGCAGCGTGGACTACTTTGATAGTCCCGCGGAGCTGGGCGTGGAAACCAGCTGGATCGCGACCGCGCGGGCACGCGTCGGCTACAGCACTGGCGCCGCGCTGATCTATCTCACCGGCGGCGCCGCCTGGGTGGACGTGCGTGACAGCTTTCGAGGATCGCCTTTCAGGGCGGGCGGCCCCCTTGTCGCAAGCGCGGCAACGCTGACCGGCGCCACCATAGGCGGAGGTATCGAGGCGCCGTCCTTTATCCCTGGCTTCATGTCACGAACGGAGTATCTTTTCGTCAGCGCCGGCACGGGCAACACTGTCGCGTCCGACAGTGAGCGTTTCCGGGCAGACCACGATTTCCATCTGTTCCGCTTCGCGCTGGTACATAATTTCGGAGCCGGCTGGAATTGATCCGGCGGGCTCTACGGCGGACCGAAGCGGTCCGCCTTTGAGGGGGCGGCGGGGGCCGGCGCTTTGCGCGCCGGCCCTTTTCTCATTGGGCTAAGCCGAAGGAAGTTCGAAGCCCGCCGCTTTCCAGCGCGCGTGCAGGGCGGGACTGAGCAGCTTGTCGATGAAAGCGCGCGCGCTGTCCTGCGCCTTGCTGGCGGTGAAGATACCCGCGCAATAAGTCGTCACCGCCTGCAACGGCTCGGGCAAGGGGCCGGCGACGACCGCGCCCTTCACCGCGACGATCTCGCTGACCTGCGTCATGCCGAGTTCGGCGTCGCCCTGCGCCACCGCCTGGGCGGTGAGGAAGCCGTTCTTCTGCCACTGCACCTTGGGCTTGATGGTGTCGGCGATGCCGATGCGCTCGAGCAGGCCGGCGAGATAGATGCCGGCGGTGCCGCCGACACCCGGATCGGTGAGCGCGATGGAGCGCGCATTCAGCAGCATCTGCCTGAAAGCTTCCGGGGTCGAAAAGTCCGGCGACGGCGCGCCTTCGCGGATCGCGATGCCGATGCCGACGCATCCGAGATCGCAGCGGCCGGTGAGCGTGCCCTCCTGCTGCAGCGTCTCGAGCGCGGGCGGGATGAGGATCGCGATGTCTGCGGTTTCGCCGGCGGCGATTTTCGCCTGCAGGGCGCCGACCGGCGCAAAGATCGTGTCGAAACGCTCGCCGGTTTCCTCCGTGAAGGCGCGGGCGGCCGGCTCCACGACTTCTTTCACGGCCAAGGCACTCAAAATTTTCATGCTGTTCTCCTTGGGCGTTCTTCGCATGGGCCGGCGACAGGAAACAACAGTCCCCCGCTTCCGTTTTCGACCGCCGCCGTGGCGGCACCCGAGCCGCAGCGGTGAGTTGGGATTTTTCGCTCAGGAATTCGCCCTCGCGGAGGAGATTTTCTACAACTTTTACGTGTAGGCCGGCTCCAACCGCGGCTAAAGCGCTAGGCCGGACCAGGTCCGGTGGGGCGAGGCGATACTTTTTTCCGCCCCCTGCCCGTGGATAACGGCGGTATCCTGCCCGGGCCGCCAAAAAACATTTTGGAATCCTCGCTGAATCTCCGACACTTGCCGCGGCGCACACGATTCTTTCCCCCGCTATCCCCATATTTAGCGTTTGATTCAGGACTCCGTACTAGTTCTTGACGGGCGCGATGGAGTCGGCCTAGCTTTCAAGGGTTCGGCGGCGGGTGTTTCTAGTCCCTCCGGACGCTCCCCAAAGGGAAGTGCAACCTCGCTCCGCCGGGCTGTGAAGGCTCTGGCGCAGCCATGCACCGCCATGGGCCGAGCGGACCGAAGACGCTGCAACTGGCGGTTCACGGATCCCGTGCCTGCCCGGGATCCGCAAGAAGAGGCCGGACGGGGGTCGTTGGGAGAGTAAGGGGGGTCAATCGACGACGCGGGGCAGCCCCGCGCCGATCAACAAGGTGTCGGCGCATTGACTCACTAGATAGGGTGAGAGAGGCGACCGGCCGAGAAACGGGGCAAGAAGACGATGCATATCGAGCGGCGCTACACCAAGGAAGGCCAGTCTCCCTACGCGGAGATCGAATTCCGTTTGACCGCCAGCGAAATCAAGAACCCGGACGGCTCCGTCGTGTTCCGGGCGGAGGACGTTGAGGTCCCGGCCTTCTGGTCGCAGGTCGCTTCCGATGTGCTGGCGCAGAAATATTTCCGCAAGGCGGGCGTGCCCGCGCGGCTGAAGAAGGTCGAGGAGGAAAGCGTCCCCTCTTTCCTCTGGCGATCGGTCGCGGACGAGCCGGCGCTGGCCGCGCTACCGGAGAACGAACATTACGTCGGCGAGACCTCGTCCAAGCAGGTGTTCGACCGGCTGGCCGGAACCTGGACCTATTGGGGCTGGAAGGGCGGCTATTTCGACTCGGACGCCGACGCACAGGCTTTCTTCGATGAGCTGCGCGCCATGCTGGCGCTGCAGATCGCCGCGCCGAATTCGCCGCAATGGTTCAACACCGGCCTGCATTGGGCCTATGGCATCGACGGCCCGAGCCAGGGCCACTATTACGTCGACTTCCAGACCGGCAAGCTGACCAAATCCAAGACCGCTTACGAGCATCCGCAGCCGCACGCCTGCTTCATCCAGTCGGTGAGCGACGACCTGGTGAACGAAGGCGGCATTATGGACTTGTGGGTGCGCGAGGCGCGGCTGTTCAAATACGGCTCCGGCACCGGAAGCAATTTTTCCCGCCTGCGCGGCGAGGGCGAGAAGCTGTCGGGCGGCGGACGCTCCTCCGGCCTGATGAGCTTCCTCAAGATCGGCGACCGCGCCGCCGGCGCGATCAAGTCGGGCGGCACCACGCGGCGCGCCGCCAAGATGGTGATCGTCGATACCGACCATCCCGACATCGAGCAGTTCATCGATTGGAAGGTGAGGGAAGAGCAGAAGGTCGCCGCGCTGGTCACCGGCTCCAAGATCAACCAGCGGCACCTCAAATCCATCCTGAAAGCCTGCGTGAATTGCGAAGGCTCCGGCGACGACTGCTTCGATCCGGAGAAGAACCCGGTGCTGCGGCGGGAGATCAAGGCCGCGCGACGCAATGCCGTGCCGGACAATTCGATCCAGCGCGTGATCCAGTTCGCCCGCCAGGGCTACAAGGACATGGACTTCCCGGTCTACGACACCGATTGGGATTCCGAGGCCTATCTCACCGTCTCCGGGCAGAATTCCAACAACTCGGTGCGCGTCACCGATGAGTTCCTGAAAGCGGTGGAGTCCGACGGCAGTTGGGATCTCACCCAGCGCACCCGCGGCAACAAGATCGCCAAGACCGTCAAGGCGCGCGAGCTGTGGGAGAAGATCGGCTACGCCGCCTGGGCCTGCGCCGATCCGGGCCTGCAATTCCACACCACGGTGAATGACTGGCACACCTGCCCGGCATCCGGGCCGATCCGCGCCAGCAATCCGTGCTCGGAATACATGTTCCTCGACGACACCGCCTGCAATCTGGCGTCGATGAATTTGCTCACCTTCCGCACCCCCTCCCATCCCTCCCCCGCAAGCGGGGGAGGGTTAGGGTGGGGGCAATTCGATGTGGAGGCTTTCGAGCACGCCACCCGGCTGTGGACGGTGGTGCTGGAAGTCTCGGTGTTGATGGCGCAGTTCCCCTCGAAGGAGATCGCGCAGCTGTCATACGAATTCCGCACGCTCGGCCTCGGCTATGCCAATCTCGGCGGGCTGCTGATGTCGTCGGGCATTTCCTACGACAGCAACGCCGGCCGCGCGATCGCGGGCGCGCTCACCGCCATCATGACCGGCGTCTGCTACGCCACCTCGGCGGAGATGGCACAGAAGCTCGGCCCCTTCCCCGGCTACAAGAAGAACCGCGAGCATATGCTGCGCGTGATCCGCAACCATCGCCGCGCGGCGCATGGCGAGCGCTCGGGCTATGAGAAGGTGGCGACGCCGCCGGTGCCGCTCGACCACGACGGCATCGTGAAAGGCAGCCAGGCCGCCTTCTATTCCGCGCTGTCGGATCACGCCAGGCGCGCCTGGGATTTGGCGCTGAAGCTCGGCGAGAAGCACGGCTACCGCAATGCGCAGACTTCCGTGATCGCGCCCACCGGCACCATCGGCCTGGTGATGGATTGCGACACCACCGGCATCGAGCCCGACTTCGCGCTGGTGAAGTTCAAGAAGCTCGCCGGCGGCGGCTATTTCAAGATCATCAACCGCGCGGTGCCGGAAGCGCTGCGCGTGCAGGGCTATTCCGGCGACCAGATCGCCGAGATCGAAGTCTATGCGCTCGGCCACGGCTCGCTCGGCCAGGCGCCCGGCATCAACCACGCCACGCTGCGCGCGAAGGGCTTTACCGACGAAGCCATCGCCACGGTGGAAAAGGCACTGCCCACCGCCTTCGACATCAAATTCGCCTTCAACAAATGGACGCTGGGCGAGGAATTCTGCCTCAATACCCTCGGCGTTCCGGCGGAAGAATTGGCATCGCCCACCTTCGACCTGCTAGCCTGGCTCGGCTTCACGAGGCGCGAGATCGACGCCGCCAATATCCATGTCTGCGGCGCCATGACGGTGGAAGGCGCGCCGCATCTGAAGGCCGAGCATTATCCGGTGTTCGACTGCGCCAATCCCTGCGGGCGCACCGGCAAGCGCTATCTCTCGGTGGAAAGCCACATCCGCATGATGGCGGCGGCGCAGCCTTTCATCTCCGGCGCCATCTCCAAGACCATCAACATGCCGAACGAGGCGGGCGTCGACGACTGCAAGTCCGCGTATCTGCTTTCCTGGAAGCTCGGCCTGAAGGCCAATGCGCTCTACCGCGACGGCTCCAAGCTGAGCCAGCCGCTGAACGCGCAGCTGATTGCCGACGAGGAGGAAGAAGAGGAAGAGATTGCCGCCTTCATCGAGAAGCCGCAGGCCACGCGCACCGCCGCGCTGGCCGAGAAGATGGTGGAGAAGGTGGTCGAGCGCATCATCGTCATGCGCGAGCGCGAGAAGCTGCCGGACCGGCGCAAGGGCTATACCCAGAAAGCCGTGGTCGGCGGCCACAAGGTCTATCTGCGCACCGGCGAATATGACGACGGCCGCATCGGCGAGATCTTCATCGACATGCACAAGGAAGGCGCGGCGCTGCGCTCCTTCATCAACAACTTCGCCATCGCGGTCTCGCTCGGCCTGCAATACGGCGTGCCGCTAGAGGAATATGTCGACGCCTTCACCTTCACCCGCTTCGAGCCGGCGGGCCCGGTGCAGGGCAACGACTCGATCAAATACGCCACCTCGATCCTGGATTACGTCTTCCGCGAGCTGGCGATCTCCTATCTCGAGCGCTTCGATCTCGGCCATGTCGATCCGTCGGAAACGCAGTTCGACGCGCTCGGCAAGGGCGTGGCCGAAGGCAAGGACGTGCGGCCGGAGGCGCGTTATGTCTCCAAGGGGCTGACCCGCTCGCGCACCGACCGGCTCTCGGTGGTGCGCGGCGCTGACGACAGCTCCGGCGGGAGCCTTTCTGTTCCCTCCCCCCTTGCGGGGGAGGGTCAGGGTGGGGGGTCGAAAGTTACTGCCTTGCACGGCAGCGGCCCGCGCGCTGAAACCTCCGGCGCCACGGCGCTGAAATCCGAGCCCGCGGCAAAACTCTCGCCCACCCAGCATCTGGAGCAAATGAGCGTGCAGGACGCGCAGGCGCATGCCAAGATCGCGGCGGTGGAGAAGCGCGCCGAAGCCAGGGCCAAGGGCTACGAAGGCGAAGCATGCGGCGAATGCGGCAACTTCACCCTGGTGCGCAACGGCACCTGCATGAAATGCGACACCTGCGGCTCGACCACCGGCTGCAGCTAGGGAGAGCGACATGGCAAAGCGAACCACGCACCGGAGTTCAAGCGGCAAAAAGCTCTACGCCAAGCGCGACGCGAAGGGGCGGTTCAAGGACATCCAGAGCTACAAGCGCGCGCATAGCGCCGACATCAAGCGCAGCGCGAAGAAAGAGAAGTAGCGGTTTCGCTGGGGCGTTTTTTCCTCTCCCGCTTGGGGGGAAGGGTCGCACACTGTTTCCCTCCCCCGCTTGCGGGGGAGGGTCAGGGAGGGGGAAATTTCCCCTCCCCGCAACTATTTCTAAGAAGCCCCGCGCGCTTCCCTCCCCCGCCTGCGAGGGAGGGTCAGGGGGCAGAGCTGATGCGTGAATTGATCACGACGAGGAGATTTTTTTGAGCAATCCATCCAAAGAAGCCCAGGCGAAAGCCGAGGCGAGTTTCAAGCGCAAGGCCGAGCAGGCGCGCGAGGGCAAGGTCGCCATGGCGGAATACGAAGCCGCCGGCCGCGCCCTGCGCGAGCGCACCGCGAAACTGCGCGAGCTGCGGCTGGCGAAAGAGGCGGCCGACCGCGAAGCAGAAGCGGCGAAGCCGAAGCCGGCGAAGGGGAAGGCGAAGGTGGAGGGGAAGAAGAAGGGCACGTAATCCGCAAAGCTTACCAAACGAACGGGATGAGGCGATATCTGACTTTCCGTTGATAGTCCGCAGCCCGCAAGATCGCGCATGAGCACTTTCTCCTCGTTGGCGATCCGGAAATAGAGCAGCGGAAGAGAAACGGGCGTCAACAACAGCGTCCACCACGAGCCGAGCGCGGGCGGCGTGCCAGCAATAAGAAAGAGCGCGCCGAAATACATCGGGTGACGCACGAGACCGTACACACCGGTGTCAACGACGCGTTGGCCTTCTTCCACTCGCACGTTGGCGGCGGCATAGGAATTAACCTTCGACACGAGATAAAAGAAATAGAAGGAGAGCGCGACGAGCGCGTCGCCGACGACTGAAACGTACCACGGTACGGGCGACCAGCCGAAGCGATAGTCGAGCGCGGACAGAACTATGAGCATGACGAGCGCCGCAAAAATTAAGACGCTAATGATTTTTTGCGCAGGCTCTTTTTCGTGCGACGGGCCTGCCTGCTGGCGTCGTTGCAAAAGAGCGGGGTCGTATTTTACGAGATAGATCGTATAGAGCGCAGAAGCAAAAATGGATGTGCCTATATATGCCCAACCTTGCCAATAATTGAGCGTACCGGCCGGGATGAACACCATGGCGCCCATCGTCAGCGTGCCGAGCAGGCTCGAACGGATCCCGCCCCTCTCGACGGAAGCCGTGCCGGCGCCTTGCGCTCTTCGCTTGCCATGTAGGGAATCAGACATCGCTTTTCCTGTTTGGAACCCCGCCCGAACGCAGGCGGGGGCTCCCTTCCTGGCTCGCCTTACTGTAAAGTGCTACCGTCCGGGGCTAAACCCGGACGGAATTAGGGAGGAACTTAGATGAAAAAGTTGTCGATCGGGCTTTTGGCCGCTGTTGCTGTCGCGATTGCAGCCGCGCCGGCCGATGCCGCCACCAAGAAAAAGAAATCCGGCAAAAAAGAAAAAGCCAAGACTGAGGAAGTCGCCAAGGTACCCGAGGCTCACCCGATGGCCTTCACCTGCGTCCTGAATGCTTGGACCGGCTCCAAGCAGCCGAAAGCCTGCGGCGGTTAACGGCGTCTGACGGTCACTTGCTTGAAACGTTTCAGGCCCCGCGTCTCGTCATGCGCGGGGCCTTCTTAATCACTGACCCCGGCACCCTCACAGCCTTCGTCATGGCCGGACTTGATCCGGCCATCCCGATGAGGAACGCAATGCCTTCCTAAGCGAGATGCCCGCGACCAGCGCGGGCATGACGAGAAAAGGGCGCCTACACCGCCGGCGCGATGCTTGCCCTGCCTTCGCAAGCACGATCCACCCCACGCAAACATCCAGAGGCTAACGCCCAGGGCCGCCTAAAGAACAGGTGATAGGCCTCAATCCGTCATTGCCGGACTTGATCCGGCAATCCATCATTTCAACGTAAAAGATGGATGCGCGGGTCGAGCCCGCGCATGACGAAATTCGGCTACACCGCCGGCCCTCCCCGCGTTGCCCTCCTCTCTCGCCCGGCGTAGCCTTTCGCAAGCTGCAACGACAGGGGTGACGCATGTCGAGCCTTCGCAATATTTTCCAGCCGGCCCGTCTGGGCCTTTGCGCTTTCACCGCCGCGTTTCTGTGCGCCGCGCCGGCCTGGGCGGAGCTGAAGACGCAGTGGGTCGAATACAACCACGGCGAGGCCAGGCTGAAAGGCTACATGGCCTGGGACGACAGCAAGACCGGCAAGCGCCCCGCCGTTTTCATGATCCACGACAAGTGGGGCATGAGCGAAAACACGCAGAAGCAGGCCGAGCAGTGGTCGAAGCTCGGCTATGTCGTCTTCGCCGCCGACATCTACGGCGTCCTGCCGCAGACCGATCCGGAAAACAGCAAGCAGACCGCGATCTACCGGGGCGACCGCGCTTTGATGAAGGCGCGCACCCAGGCCGGCTTCGACACCCTACTGAAGAACCCGATGGTCGACCCGGCGAAGGTCGCGCTGATCGGCTATTGCTTCGGCGGAACCGTGGCGGTCGAGTTCGGCTCCACCGGCGCGCCGCTCGCCGCCAATATCGTCATTCACGGCTCCTACGGCGGCCATGAGTCCGGCTGGGCGAAGAATCTCAAGGGCATGTTTGTGATCCTGCACGGCGCCGAGGACCCGAACTTCCCGCGCGAAACCGACAAGGTACTGGCCGAGCTGCGCGCGGCCAAAATCCCGTTCGAGATGCAACTCTACAGCGGCACCGGCCACGGTTTCTCCAAGCCCAAGAATAAGGCCGAGGAACGCGCCAATGCCGAGGCGATCAGCAGCGCCACGCGCACGATGAAGGAGCTGTTCGGGATTTGAGGCCGGCGGGGACGTCCGTCCGCTCATTCCCGCGAGCGGGAATCCAGGATCGGGTAACAGTCTGGATCCCCGCTTCCGCGGGGATGAGCGGCTGCGCTTCGTCAATCCACCATTTCAACCTGAAGATGGATGCGCGGCTCGAGCCCGCGCATGACGAGAAGAATAACGCTATACCGCCGGGCCGATGCTGGCCGGCGTCTTGATCACGCCGGTGAGCTTTTTCGGATCGAGCGCCAGCAGCGCCGGCTCGTCGAAGACATCGCCCATCTGCGACTTCACGCCGTTCCTGGCGATCTCCTCCAGCCATTTCTTGTGGATGCGCGGGTCCTGATCCTCGTATTCGATCTGGCGGCCGCCCTTCTGCACCGACACGGTGCCCATGCCTTCCGCGCTCTTCTTGCGCAGCGAGATGAAGGGATAACGCCGGCTGCCGAGGCTGCAGGCCCAGTAGCGCGCGCGCTCCGGCCCGGTGTTAAAATGCTGGTGGTACATCCAGAACGGCGGGGTATACATCACGCCGTGGCGCCAGGGGATTTCCACGAATTTGCTGTCGCCTTCGTACCAGAGCAGCGAATAGCCGACGCCGGTCACCGCATGCACATGCGTGCCGGCGGCGTGGCGATGTGCCTTCTTGTAGCGGCCGGTCGGCATCTCGGATGAATGCGAATGCTGCGTTCCGTCCGCCAGCACGAAGGAGCAGTTGCTCGAGCCCTTGCCGCGCGCGTTGTATTCGAACAGCTTGAAATCCTTCAGGCTGGGAATGAAGCTCGTCTCCCAGATGTTGATCTTGGCGATCTCGCCGCGGTCGATCGGCACATGCTTGCCCTCGCCCTGCCATTCGTTCGACTTGCCGAAGCGCTCGGTGAATTTGTACGGATTGTTAAAGACGAAATCGCGGTTGTGATAGAGATTGAGCGTCACCGGCGCGTCGTTGGTGCAGGACAGGCGGATGGCTTCCTGTCCCGAGCCGTTGAAGAACTGGTACTGGCAGTTCAGCGGGATCGCGAACAGCGAGGTCGGACCGAATTCGAAGGTCTGCTTCTCGCCGTCCGGCAGCCAGAGCGTGGCCGAGCCGTGGCCCGCGAGCACATAGATGAAGCACTCGAAGAGATGCTTGACCGGCGCGGTCTTGCTCCCGGGCGGGATCTCGACGACGTAATTGGCCATGAAGTCGCCGCGGCCATGGGTATGCGCGAAAGCGCCGCACGCGTCGTACCAGTCCCATTTGCCGGTTTCGATGGCGAGGAGGTCGAGGCCGAAATCCTCATGAATGGGAACCCGCTGCTCCTTGGCCCATTCATTATAGGGCTCGACGAGAAAGCTTCCGCTCTTCTGCGCTTCTGCGGTGGACAGGACTTGGACTTCGTCGGACATCAGGCAACTCCCGTGTGACAAATGAAAAGACTGTCGGATTTTGGATTCCCCCGGCGCAATAGCCCATCGGCAGCGTGGCCACAACCCGGGCGGCAGACACGGGACGGTCGTAACGGGCTCCCTCGACAATCCTATTGGTGCCACTTAGCTTTGCCGCATGCCTCCCGCCCGCGTCCTCTCCCTCTCGGACCGTGACTTCGCCCGCATCGCCCGCGCCCTGGCGGAGCCGCGGCGCTACGCCATCCTCAAACAGATCGGCGAACGCGGCGGACCGGCCGCCTGCATGGACCTGCGCAAAACCCAGCGCGTGAGCGCCGCCACGCTTTCGCATCATCTCAAGGAGCTGGAGAATGCCGGCCTCATCGCCGTCGAGCGCGAGGGAAAGTTCATGCACCTGTCGCTGAACCGTCCCGTGCTGCGCGCCTACCTCGACCGCCTGGACAAGATCTAAGCAGCCTTTGCTCTCCTCTTCCCCTTGACGCTGATACCCGGACACCCATCTATCGTTTAGATAGTTATCGAACTATCGAAGCATTGAGATCACAGGAGAATCTCCCATGGACGACTTAACGGGCAAAGTGGCGGTGGTAACCGGCGCCTCCAAGGGCATCGGCGCAGAGATCGCGAAGGCCTTGGCCGGCGCGGGCGCCGCCGTCGTGGTGAATTACGCCTCCAGCAAGGACGGTGCCGAGCGCGTGGTGAAGGCGATCGCCGACAAGGGCGGGAAAGCCGTCGCCGTGCAGGCTGACGTCTCCAAGGCTGCCGACGTGCAACGGCTGTTCGAGGAGACCAAGAAAGCATTCGGCCGGGTCGACGTGCTGGTCAACAACGCGGGCATCTACCAGTTCGCGCCGATCGAAGAGGTGACGGAAGAGCAGTTCCACCGGCAATTCAACACCAACGTCCTCGGCGTCTTGTTGGCGACCAAGGAAGCGGTCAAGCATTTCGGTGACGGCGGCAGCGTGATCAACATTTCCTCCATCGCGGCGCGGGACAAGGTGGCGACGGCCTCGGTCTATTCGGCCACCAAGGCGGCGGTCGATAAGATCACGCAGATTCTGGCGAAGGAGCTCGGGCCGAAGAACATCCGCGTCAATGCCATCAACCCGGGCGGAGTCGAGACCGAGGGCTTGCATAGTTCCGGCATCGCCGGCTCGGATTTCGAAAAACAGATGGTGGCCAAGACGCCGCTCGGCCGCCTCGGCCAGCCGAATGACATCGCGCCGGTGGCGGTGTTCCTCGCTTCCGCCGACTCCGGCTGGATGACCGGTGAGACCATCGCTGTCGACGGCGGACTGTCCTAACCGCGAACACCTAAGCGGCGGCGCCGCGATACCCAGCCCCCTCGCGCCCGCCGCTTGCGCGGCCCGTGTTGTTCCTCTGGCGGGCCGCCCGCGAGCACCCGTGGCCTCCACCGCGGGTGCTCGTTTGTTTTCCAGCTGCGGTTTGCGTAGAACCCGCGCGCATTGTCGTGTTACCGGCTTTGCGGTAGCCTTTCCCGTCCGCGATCGGGGGCCATGCCAGCCTTGAAAAATGCCGCCGGATCAAACCGTTTCAACCTTTGCGCTCTCATCGCCGGCCTGGCTTTCTGGGCGGCCCCGGCTTCAGCGGAAATGGGCTCCTTCAGCGTTCCTGTGCACGCCGTCGAAGCGGACGCCGGCGCGTCGGTGAGCGTCCAGTCAATAACTCTTCCCAATGCCGGCACGCCTTTCTTCGTCATGCCGCTCGTGCTGCCGCACGATTATCAGAATGGCGGGGACGTGAAGATTGTCCTTTATCTTCAAACTTCCACCGCCACTACCTGTCAGGTGCGTCTGGCGCCTGGTCAAATGATACGCAAGAGAGCCGGGTCCTTCCCAATGTCCGGACTCGCCGGTTTGAACGGCAACCCGGTTACCACCCTGACCACCAGTATCCTGACCACAAGAACCTTCACCTTGAAGCCGGGCGGCACGCTTTCCGGTCAGAAGCCGGGAGATGTGTTTTCCATCAATTTCAATCGCCTTGCTACTGACGTCTCCGACACCTGCGCCAACACCGTGGTCGTGCACGCCATCGATATCCGCTACCCGAAGGCGCCCTGATGAATTGAGACGCAGCGCGCCGGGCTTCGATATGCGCGCAGTTTTTCTGGACCTTCCTTCTCAATTCAGATAAGCTGTAGCCACCTTGCTCGTCCGGGGCGTCATCTAGAGGCGTCTGTTGATGGAGCAACCTATACGGGCCCGGCGAAGGGCTTTGCCCGAAGCCGGGTGGTGCGGCGCCTGCGGATGTGCCTCGCAAGCCATCCCCGGGAGGCCAAGGGTCGCCGTCCGCTCCAACTAAGTGGGGCTGCCTTCGATGGCTAGACGAGGTGCGGAAGAAGGGCGGCGAAATCCGCCTGGATCGGGCAATGCCCCTGCACCCGGAAGCACGGTCCCAAGGCCCAAAATCGCCGCAGTGGAGCGCCGTTGGGCGCGTGCGTTCGTCGGCATTGTTCGCCAACGATGCCGGTCACGCACGCCGCCCGCGGTGGGGATACTTTTGACGGTGCGTCTGACGGCGCTCCGCTCCCTCGGGTTTTTTTCGGGGACGACTCCCCCAGGCCCCCTGGGGAAGGAAAAGGAATGACGACGCACCCGCGTCGCTAAACACGGGCCGCTGACGCTTGGCTGTTTGCTTCTTCTCCCTCTCCCCACCGATCTCGGTTTACCCGAGATCGGCACCAATGAGTGCACAAGTCGGGCAGGCCCGACTTGTGATGGGAGAGGGTCGGGGTGAGGGGTTCCTGCCCGAAGTAAGTCCATACGCCCTCACCCGGCTCGCTTCGCTCGCCACCCTCTCCCCACGGGAGAAGGAAAAGAAGTGGCTGTTTGACATCGTAAGCGCGCAAAAAAGTCATGCCCGGGACAAGCCCGGGCATGACGAAAGAATTCGGAGCGATGGTTAGCGCCAGCGGTGGTGGCGATGGTGGCCGTGGCTCCAGACGTAACGCGGCCCGGCGTAATAGCTCACGACCGGCGCGCGATAGAACGGGGCGACATAGACCGGCGGGCCGACGTAAGCCGGGCGCGCGAAATAAACCGGCGCTTCGTCATACTCGGCGTAGCTTTCGTAAACCGGCGGCGCTTGGCGATAAACCGGGGGGCTTCGCTCACCCGCGGGCGCGCCCATTCGCACCGGTAACCATTCCAGACCTGCCCGCGCTCGCAACCGTCCCGCGGTGAATCGAGCTCCGCGGCCGGCGCCACGGTCGGAATCAACGCAGCCAGGCCGGCTGCTGCTGCCAGGATCGCAAGTCCACGCATGGAAAACCTCCCTAAAAACGGAGCGAAAATCCTACAGGTTCATGATGAACCGCAGCCTAATGCGCCCGTTGTCTGCCGTTCATCTTTACTATGGTCAGATCAAAAGGCCGGCTGGGCATGCAGACCAGGGTTGTTCCGGGCGCTCACAACCCGTAAGCTGGCGTGATTATTATTGAACCCGAAGCGGAGGAAAAAATGTCATTCGTTAAATACCTTGCACCGACTTTGCTGGCAGTCCCGTTGATGTATTCGCCAGCTTCGGCCCTGCCCGGATCGGCCTCGTCAAAGAATTTGACGTCGGCCGTCGATCCGGCGGTGACCCAGGTCAGTCACAAGAAGGGTCACGGTGGGAATAAAGTGGTGAACAAAAAGGTCGTCGTGCACAAGAAAGTCGTCTATCGGGCCGGCGGCGCCTACAGCGTTGCTCCCGTCGGCTGGCGCCGCATCGGCTACCGCCCGCTCTACTGGCAGACCGCCGGTTGCGTCGTAGTTGGCGGCATCTGGTACTGCCCGTAACGGCAAGTCTGCGACCTTCACATTTTTCGTCATGGCCGGACCTGTTCCGGCCATGATGCGTTTGGCTCCGGAGGAGCAGCGCGCGCCTTACGTCCTGCGGTTTTTCAGATCGCGCACGATCGGATGCCACAGCTTCTCCTCGCTGCGGATGAATTCCTCGGTCTGCGCCGGGGTGTAATCGCGGCTATAGGTGCCGAGCTGCTGCAAGCGCGCAATCACATCCGGCATCGCCGTTACCTTGCGCAGATCGGCATTGACCTTCTGGATGATATGATCGGGCGTGCCGGCCGGCGCCATCAGCGCGATCCAGCCGCTCGATACCACGCCGGGCACCGTCTCCGCGATGGTCGGCAAGTCCGGCAGGTTGGGCAGGCGCTTGGCCGAGGCGATGCCGAGCACCCGCACATCGCCGCTCTGGATGCCCGGGTTCAGCCCCGCGAGCGCTTCGAACATGATCGGCAGGCGTCCCGCGATCACGTCGTTGAGCGATACCGCCGCACCGGCGGCATGCACGAAGGAGACATGGGCTTTGGAGCGGTCGCGGAACAGTTCGCCGGTGAGATGCGCCTGACCCCCGCGGTTAGTGGCGCCGAACAGCATGCCGTCCTTGGTCTTGTTGGCGAGCGCGACCAGCTCGGCGACGTTCTTTGCCGGGATATCCTTGTTCACGCCCACGGCGATCGGCTGTTCGCCGATGAAGCCGATGGAGACAAAAGTCTTTGCCAGATCGAACGGCATCTTGCCTTCCTGCTCCACCGGCAGGACGTTGAAGGTGGAGGACTGCGTGGCGTAGAGGCTGTAGCCGTCCTTCTCCACCCCCGCCGCGGCTTGCGCCGCGATCAGGCCACCCGCCCCCGGACGGTTGAGCACCACCACCTGCTGCTTCCAGATCTGCGTCAGCTTTTCGGCGACAATGCGCGTCACCACGTCCGGGCTGTTGCCGGCCGCCGCCGGGGTGATGAGGGTCACCGGACGCGTGGGCCATTCCTGCGCTTGCGTGGGGGCGCAGGCGAGCCACAGCAAGGCTGCCGCCGTGAGAAACGATCCGCGCAACCGCATGAGTTTTCCTCCCCCGCACTTGATCTATTGGAAGCGTCGCCGCTCCCGCTGGATGCTAGCACAAGGACGAAAGGAGCGCGGCGGCCGGCCCATCATACCTTTGTCAGGGCGGCCTTTCCGCTTATTCCTCCGGTTCGGTGGTGAAAGCCAGGGGATAGCCCTTGCTGCGGCCAAGTTCGGTCGCCTCCGTCGCCTTCGTCTCAGCGACGTCCCTGGTATAGACGGCGATGACGCAGGAGCCCTTGCGGTGCGCGGTCAGCATCACACCATAGGCCTGCGTCTCGCTCATCCGGAACACCGCCTTGAGCACGAGCACGACGAATTCGCGCGGCGTATAATCGTCGTTCAGCAAAATCACCTTGTGCAGCGGCGGGCGCTTGGTTTTCGGCAGGACTTTCGTGCGCGGCGCTGTGACGATTTTGCTCATCAACACCTTCCCCGTCAGGCGGGCGTGACAATTTCGTCGGGGCGTTGTGATCGGCAATCCTAGCAAGAAAATCAAATGTCCGGAATAGCATCCCGGCGGCCCTTGCGTCCGGCCTTGCGCTGCGCGCATCATCATGCCTCTGCATATCCAAGGGGGAACCGATGACTGCCTTTAGCTCTGTCCGTTTCCGCGTGAAATCCGGGCGCGAGGAGGAATTTCTCGACGCCCACAGGAATGCTGGAAGGGAGTGGCCCGGCTTGAAGCATGTCAACATCATCAAGACCGGGGACCGCAGCTATTGCCTCATCGCCGAATGGAGCGACATGGACTCGCTGTCAGCCGCGCGGCCGAAGATGATCGCGACCCTCGACACCTTCCGCCATCTGCTGGACGATCTGGGCAACGGCCTAGGCGTGACCGATCCGGTATCGGGACCGGTGGTGCTGGAATTGAAATGAGAGCGCCGGGAACGCGATGCTGAGAAATACCAATACGCTTTACGCCGTCATCGCGCTGCTGGCGGTCGCCGTCGCGGTGCTCGGTTATCAGCTCTACGAGGCGAAGAAAGAGCCGAAGGGATTTCAGATCAACGTTGGTCCCGGCGGTGTGTCGATGGAGAAAAAGTAGGCGGCGCTCTAGGGGGCTCACTGCCCCTTCAGCACCGTCGCATTGAGAAGATCGATCGCGCTCTGCGGCGTTGCCAGCACGGTTTCCACCAGCTTTTGCAGGTCGTCGCCGATAGTCGGATCGATGTCGACATTCAGCTTGGCGGCTTCCTTCTCGAATTCCGGATCGTGCATGGTGGCGGCGAAAGCGTCGCGCAACGCCTTCACCCGGTCGGCCGGCACGCCGGGCGCTGTCACCATCGGCCGGCCGATATCGGCGGCCACCGACATCAGCTCGAAGATTTGCCGCGCCTCTTCGTTCGGCGCCAAGTCGATAAGGCGCGGGACATGCGGCAGTTCGGGGTGCCTGCTCGCGCTCATCTGCACCAAAGCGACAAGCTTGCCCTCGGAGATCCAGTGCGGATGCGCGAGCTTGTAGTTGTTCCAGGGGTTTGAGCCACGGCCCTGCACCTCGCCGCGCTCCATGGCGATGTCGATCGGCGAGCCGCCGGGATAGCCGGTGATGATCTTGAATTTGGCGCCTACGAGCTCCTTGACGAGTTTGGGATAGACGAAATTGTTGCCGGCGGTGGTGGTGGCGCCGATGGTGACCTCTTTCTGCTTCGCATCCTCGATGGTCTTCACCCCGGCGGTGTGCCAAACCGCGAGCACACTGATCGGAGCCGAGGGAGTGCCGATCCAGTTCAGCTTGGCAGAGTCGAAATTAATGCCGGTCTGCCGCATCGCCTGCGCCAGCACGACGCTCTGCTGTACCAGTGCGAGAACAGTGCCGTCCTTGGGCGCGACATTGGCAATATAGCTCGCGGCATTGCGGCCCGAGGCGCCCGGCATATTCTCCGGCACGATAGTGGGATTGCCCGGGATGTGTTTGGTGAGGTGACGCGCGATCAGCCGGCCTTCGGTGTCGTAGCTGTCGCCGGCCGCCGCGGGGACGATCAGCCGGATGGTCTTGCCTTTGTAAAATTCCGCTGGAGTTTGCGCTTGGGCAGGCGAGGCCAAAACCGAAGCCAGGAGTCCGAGTGCGCTCAGGCTTACGCGATGCTTCACGTCATCCTCCGTGTCCTGGCTTCCAGGCGCAGGCAAGCCAGCCCTAGGCTATTCCGCGGCCACAGTCGCTCGCGCCTCAGCCACAAAACGGGCGGAGGCTTCGCCGGTCCCTTCCACCAACGGCAAATTCAGCCCGAGCCCGCGCACGAAGCTGAGCGCATGCGGGACGTCCTTGCGAAAAATGTTGCCCCCGGGCCGCGTCGGCAGGATCTCGCCTTCATCGATGGAAATGATTTTCTCCCAGTCGGAGATCGCTGAGCCGCGCATCACAGACTTCAGCATCTCGGCATATTGGCGCGGATCGATGCCGGCCGCCTTGACCGCCTGCAGCGCCTCGATCCACATCACCCGTTCCATTACGTTGGACAAATTCTTCACCAGTTTTGCGGCGTTGCCGCAGCCAAGCGGGCCGAAATGCCAGACATCGCGTCCGATCCTTTCCAGATGCGGCCGGATTTCCGCGACAACCTCATCGCTGCCCCCGACCAGAAAGACGGCCTCGCCTGCCCGCACATAGCGCGGCGTCGAGGTGACGCAAGCGTCGACGACGCGCACAGCCTTGCGCGCCGCCTCTTCGGCCACCCGCCGCGTCGTGGCCGGCAGGATGGTGCTGTGCAGGATCACGATTGCAGCTTCGCCCGCTCCGGCCAAAACGCCTTCCTCGCCGAACGTAGCGTCGAAAACCCCCTGATCGTCGTACACGAAGACGTGGATGATCTTCGCGCCGCGCGCCGCTTCGGCTGGGGACGCGACGGTCTGTGCGCCACGCTCGCGCGCCGCCTGCATGGCGCTGTCCTTGATATCGAAGGCGCTCACCTTCGCCCCCGCAGCGAGGAGACGCTCGAGCAACGCGCTGCCCATATTGCCGACGCCGACCAGCGCGACCTGGGAATCCATCGGTAGCCCCTCCGTTATTTATCTTCCGATTGCCGCCATCACCTGCGGCAGCAAGCGGGCGGCGATCGCTGCATGCCCTTGCGCATTGAAATGCTGTCCATCGGGATCGCGCGTGCTCGCCGGCGCATACGTGCCGATCCGATCCAGCAGGATTACCCGGATGCCGCGCTCGCGCAATTTGCTTGTTATCTGCGCGGTATTTCCGGAGGCTTCGCCGCTCAGACCGCGGCGAGCGTCGTTCCCGCCAGTCTGCAAGATGACGAGCCGCGTGCCGCTTGGCACGGCTGAATTCAGCCGCGCCAGCATGCCGCCGGTGGTATCGCCGGGAACGCCCGCGTTGATTACGCGCGCATCGATACCCTTTTCTTTCAGCAACGCCTGCAACTGCGCGGGATAGGCCTGCGATTGCGCCACGCCGCCGGGATGGGCGCCCCTGCCCTTGCCATAGGTATTGCTGGCGCCGAGCGCGACGATGGTGACGCTATCGGCCAGCGCGTTCCAGCTTGCGAAGGTTGGCGCGAGCAACGCGAGCGCAATCAGGAATTTCCGCATGACTTCCCCCGGTTGCGTTTCGAGCGCCACGAGCTGCCGCGTGCGATCGGCGTTTCCCCGAAATCGGCAGCCGACGATAGCACCGATGGTGGCACCCGCGAAACGAGACAGCCGTCCGCGGCAAAGCACAACGCGAAGGGATTTCGCTAAGGCCGGTCACCCGCTCGCCCAACAAAGGACGGCGCCGCAGATAGTCGGATTACAGAAAGGCCGGGCTATTGCAGGCCGAAGAAACGCCCGCGCGTTGGTTCAAGATCGGCCCGTCGCGCAGGACCATATGAGCGATATTCGCCGTCGACGATGGTGCCCATCTCAAGGGTGCCGCTTCCGGCCCGCCGATACACCGGGACCCTTCGGCCATCGGGCAGCACCCGGTCATAGACCTTCACCAGCCGTTCCACAGGTGCTTCTTCCGCCGTGCGCGTACGTTCTTCCGCCGTGCGGGTGCGTTTCGGCTTTGGAGCGGTCGCGGTGCGCGGCGACTGCACGTGAGACGCTTCCGGCTGAACGTCCGTGGCTGCCGGCTCGGTCTGCTCGGCGTTTGCAGCCTTGGCCGCGACGACAGCTTCCTTCACCGGCGCTGGGGCAGAAGCGGCGGGCTTTGGAGCGGTCGCGGTGCGCGGCGACTGCACATGAGACGCTTCCGGCTGAACGTCCGTGGCTGCCGGCTCGGTCTGCTCGGCGTTTGAAGCCTTGGCCGCGACGACAGCTTCCTTCACCGGCGCTGGGGCAGAAGCGGCGGGCTTTGGAGCGGTCGCGGTGCGCGGCGACTGCACATGAGACGCTTCCGGCTGAACGTCCGTGGCTGCCGGCTCGGTCTGCTCGGCGTTTGCAGCCTTGGCCGCGACGACAGCTTCCTTCACCGGCGCTGGGGCAGAAGCGGCCACCGGCGCCGGGGCAGAAGCGGCGCCGGAACTAGAAATGGAAGGAGCAGCGGCGCCAGCCGCTGCAGTAGCATGAGCAGGTGCAGTAGCCTGAGCAGGTGCAGGTGCGGGTGCACGAGCAGCTGCAGTAGCACGAGCAGGTGCAGGTGCAGGTGCACGAGCAGGTGCAGTAGCACGAGCAGGTGCAGAAGCACGAGCAGAGGCAGCAGCAGGCACAGGATCCGGCGCGCTCAACCGCGCATCCTTAAACGCTTTCAGGTTTGCACAATCGCGCCGCGCAGTGGTCCGCTGCGAGCACAAAGTTGAAAGCTTCACCGTCGGCGTGGATTGATCGTCCTCTGCAACCGCCGCCGCGCCGGTGGTTTCCCGGCTGGCCGCGTTTGACACGCCGGCCGATGCAGTCACCGATCGCGACGTGGAGGCGGTAACGAAAGGAGTGGTAACCTGATGTGACGGCTCCCATAAGGCGAGCGCTACGCCGCAGGAAGCCGCCAGCAGCATGACCGTTCCTACGCCGCGGAAGTCGTGACTTTCCGCCACACTAAGACGGCGCGGGTCGGTATCTGGTTTTTCGAACGATGGGAAACGAAAACGAAACAAGTTCAAACCCTCTAATCCGACGGCGGAGACATGACGTAGAACGCCTTCAAGGGCTAGCAGTTCCCCGCAGTAGTGGGGCCGCAGCATGTCGCGGATTAAGCCATTTCTCGCCGTTTTGTTGGTTACCGCCTGCGCTGGCCCGGACATTGCCGGGCTGAAGGCGGGCCCCACGGGGGGCCATTAACTCCTAAAGACCTTAACGGTCGCTGAAAATTGTCCCTTGGGGCAATGCGGGCCGCACCTCGCGCCGGAACCAGACGCCTGCCGCAGGTTTGATTCCGAGCACAGAGGACATTGCCATGGGCAAGGGTGAAGTGAGCATCGGTGACGACACGCCGACAGGCGAGCCCGAGAACGGACCGCGCGGCCCTTACATCACCGACAAAGATGACGGCACGCGCCGGCCGGAGTCTCCCAAGGGCGACCGCGCCCGCAAAACAGGGCGTGGCAAGGAGGACAGCGATCCGCGGCGGGAGCCCGACAAGCAGCCGCCGAGCCGCACCGAGACCGAGATCACGAAAAAAAGCGAACTCGGCAGCGACCGATAAACCCTTCTGAGCGGTTGAGGCGCGGTGGAAAACGGCTAAGCTTCGGCATCCTTATCCAAACGGGAGACTGCCGTGCCGATTTCGATGTATTCCGTTTCCGTGCCGATTTTCATTCAGCATCTCACCGCGCTCTCGAACATCCTAGACAAGGCTGCGGCTTACGCCGAACAGAAGAAGGTCGATCCTTCCGCGCTCCTCAGCATGCGCCTCTATCCAGATATGTACCCGATGGGACGACAGGTGCAGGAGGCGTGCCGGCATCCGTCCCGCGTGTGCAGCATGCTCGCCGGTGTCGAGGGCCCGGTTGTCGGAAAAGACGACAGCACGATCCCCGAACTGAAGGCGCTCATCGCGCAGGTGGTCGGCTTTCTCAAAGGGCTTAAGCCCTCGCAGATCGACGGGACCGAGGACAAGGAAATCAAGATCAAGGGCTCCAGCGGCGAGCGCACCTATAGCGGGCAAGGGCTGTTGTTGAACCATTCAATGCCGAATTTCTATTTCCACTGCACCACCGCCTATGACCTTCTTCGGCATGCCGGCCTCGAGCTGGTCAAGCGCGACTTCATCGGCACACCCTACAAACCGTGAGGCGGGCATGCTGCGCGATCGTCGAAATTTTCTAGCCTTGCTGGCAGGCGCCTGGGCGACGCCTTCGCTCGCCCAAATCCTCTCACCTGGCGTGCGGGCGCCTGAAATGAGCCGCCCGACCGCCTATGCCTTCTCCTTCAAGCGGCTGGACGGCGGCGACCTTCGCCTGGCGGAACACGCGGGCAAGCCGATCCTCGTGGTCAATACGGCCTCCCTCTGCGGCTACACCCCTCAATATGAAGGGTTGCAGCAGTTGTGGGCGCGCTTCCGTGACCAGGGACTGCTGGTGATCGGCGTGCCGTCAAACGATTTCGGTGGCCAGGAGCCCGGCGGTCTGGCGGAAATCGGTCACACCGCGCATGGCAAATATGGCGTCACCTTTCCACTGGCGGAAAAAGTGACGGTAAAGGGAGCGGCGGCGCACCCCTTTTACAAATGGGCCGCGGGCGAACGGCCGCTCGAAATCCCGCGATGGAACTTCCACAAATACCTGGTAGGCCGCGACGGCCATATTGCCGCCGCCTTCTCCTCCGACACCGATCCTTCGGATGCCCGAATTGTGGCAGCCGTCGCCAGGGAAATACGGCCTGCGGCGGGCTGAATTATTTACTTAACCGCTAGTCCACTTTTTTCCGGGCAGAGTAGGACTCGCGGCTGAGGCATCATCGTGCCAAAATAGCGGTCAAGCGACTCGACGGGCGCCGGAGGGGCGGCGCGGTTGCACCGGTAATCCGCGAATGCGGGAGGGAGAATACGATGCGGGCTAAAATCTACATCCTTGCCATTTCACTATCCTTGACGACGCTCGGCGTCGCGCATGCGCAACGCGTTTTGAGTCCGAAGCCGCCGGACCCCGCGCCCGTAAGCGCGGCGCCGACGGTGGCACCAGCGGTGGCGCCGGTCACAGCCGCGGCCGTCCCTCCCACACCAGCCGCCGCACGAATCCTTGATGCGTCCTGCAAGAATCCGAACGCACTCGGCGTGTCGCGCGTGGTCGAAATCGACACCACCGGAGGCCCCGGCTTCGGCTTTGAACATTTCAAGATGTACGACTTTCTGCAACCCGGCGAAGTCGTGCTGACTTTCGATGACGGTCCCTGGCCGACAACGCCGATCGTGCTGCAGGCTTTGGCCGAGGAATGCGTGAAAGCCATCTTCTTCTCGATCGGCCGCAACGCCATCGACTATCCGGCGATCCTGAAGAAAGTCGCTGAGGGCGGTCACACCATCGGCTCGCATACCTGGACGCATCAGGACCTGAGCAAGACCCGCGGCAGCATGAATGTCGGCGGCGGCAAGCGCGAAGTGCGCGATTACGAACCCAAGGACGAAATCGAGAAGGGTATCAGCGCCATCAAGATCGCCATCGGCGATGCCGGCTATGAGGCAGCCTTTATCCGCCCGCCGTATTTGAAGCAACCGCCGGAGATCATGGCCTATTTCGGCGCGCGCAACCTTGCGGTGTTCTCAACCGACTTCGACTCCTTCGATTTCAAGTTCCGCAAGCCGGAGCAGGTCGTGAAGAACGTGATGGAGAAGCTGAAGAAGCACGGCAAGGGGATCGTGCTGATGCACGACGTGCACGCTTGGACCGCCAATGCGGTGAAGGACATCCTCGCCGAGATGAAAGCCGGCGGCTATAAGATCGTGCACATGAAGTCGAAGGAGCCGGTCAAGTCGCTGTCGGAATACGACGCGCTGGTCATGAAGGAAATGAACCCGCTCGCGGCGAACGCCCGGCCGATGAACAGCGTGATCCGCACCGTCCAGTAATCGCGACGACTGCGACAGAAAACGCCGGGATCGTGAGGTCCCGGCGTTTTCGCGTTATAGAGATGCGATGCCCGCTTCCCGCCCTGCCCGCATCGAAGGCTACGCCATCATCTCCGGCGACGGTATGCTGGCGGACGCAGCCGGCGTCATGCCGCCATCGCTGAAAATCGAGGCGGACCAGCGCTTCTTCCACGGCTCGCTCGATAAGGCCGACGCCGTCGTGCATGGACGGCACTCGCACGAAGGCGGGCCGAACGCACCGAGACGCCCGCGGCTGATCGTGACGCGCCGGATACCCGGCGTAGCGCGGCACCCGGATAACCCCAACGCGGTGCTGTGGAATCCCGCAGGCGCCTCTTTCACCGAAGCCTGGAACATGCTCGGCGTCGGCGGCGGCCTGCTGGCGGTGATCGGCGGCACCGAGATTTTCGGGATGTTTCTCGATATCGGCTATGACGCCTTTCACCTGACGCGGGCCGATCACGTCCGGTTGCCGGGCGGACGACCGGTTTTTCCACAAGTGCCTGCCAGCGCGCCCGAAGAAGTGTTGCGCAGCCACGGCTACGAAGCCGGCCCAAGGCGCGTATTAGATGAGGATAAGGACGTCCGGCTCGTCACCTGGATACCGGCCTGAACATTTCCAGGATGACGCACCTCTGCGAATCATGTACATATGACCGACGAATTAGCGCACGCGGCCCGACGTGTGGGGGCTGCCGTACGGGTTCCTCCCGCGTGGCGTATCCAACTTAAGGGCGACCGCAAGGTCGCCCTTTTCCTTTGGCAAACGCGCCGTCCGTGCCGCCTAGACCTCGTTCGACCGCATCGGTCGCCACGATCCCAGCACCACCATGATCAAAAGTCCGCCGATGATGGACAAATTCTTCAGGGCCTGGATCATGTTAGCCTGCATGGGCTCGCCAGTCATGTTCCAGAAGGCATGGAAATAGAACGTCGCCGCCACAGTGAAGAGCACGAGCACCATAGCGGCGGCGCGCGCGCCGATGTTGAAGGCTATGAGCAGTGCGGCCAGGACTTCGACGACGCCTGCCGAGATCGCGAGCAGCTGCGGTATTGGCGTGCCGGTTAGTTCCTGCAACCGTTTGGCAGGGTCCGACAGCGCGTCAGGGATGGTGATGACCGGCGCAATCTGCGCCGCCGTACCCGGGATATCCAGAAGCTTCATGGCGCCGGACACAACAAAGGTCAGAACCAGGAACACACGGGCAATTGAAAATAGAATATGCATAGCCGCCTTCCTTTCGCCGGGGGCGCCGACTTAATCGCGACCGATTATCGCAAAATCAGGCCGCGTAAGAAATGTCCAAACACAAACGAGGTTCCTCGCCCAGAGGAAACTTAGCAAAATAGCGAAGCTGAACTTATCCCTGAACCGGCCCCTTCGGTCCCCTGCTAATAGAATACACGCTGAGTGGCGATATGTCAGGCCCTTGACACGTTCGGCCAATCAATCTCCCCACGCGGTAGAACCCAGGTCTCCTGCCGAGCCGCCTTTTCCCACTCTGACCAGGCCGGCAGCATCATCACCGCTTCCATATAGGCGCGCGGCTCGGGGCCGACGGCGATATCGTAAGTATGAAAGCGCGAAACCACCGGCGCAAACATCGCGTCGGCTGCTCCAGCTGCGCCGAACAGAAACGCTCCGCCTTCTCCAAAGCGGGCACGGCAGTCCGTCCAAATCTGCTCGATGCGGGTGACGTCGCTTTGCACCTCGGGCGGAAGCTCCCGCTTGCTTGGCGGCCGCATCATGTTCATTGCGCAGTGCCGGCGCAGGGGGGCAAAGCCGGCATGCATCTCGGCGCAGATCACGCGCGCATGGGCACGCGCGCCGCCGTCCGTGGGCCACAACATCGCGGTGGGAAATTTTTCGGCAACATATTCGATGATCGCGAGCGATTCCCAGATATGCCGGTCTCCGTCGATGAGCACCGGCACCTTGCCCGCGGGCGTGAGTTTGTAAATCTCCGATTTGAACGCCGGATCGTCCAGCGAAATTACTCTTTCATCAAATGCTATCCCCGCGATCTTCATTGCTATCCAGGGGCGCATCGACCAGGAAGAATAATTTTTGTTTCCGATTACGAGTTTCAGGGTCACGCCGTTCGTGCTCCAGTGCCGCGAAAGCCGGTCGCAACAAGATACAGCTCCGCAGAATCCGCCCGGCTCGCCGCCGGCTTCACATGCTTCACAATGCCGAAATCGCGTTTGAGGCCAGCCAGTAGCGACGCCTCGGTTCCGCCTTGCAGGACTTTGGCCACAAAGACCCCGCCGGGTTTGAGGACTTCGCCGGCAAATTCGGCCGCCACCTCAACGAGCGCCATGATCTTCAGATGATCGGTCTGGCGGTGACCGGTGGCATTGGCTGCCATGTCCGACAACACCACGTCCGCCGGCCCGCCCAGTAAATCATGCAACATCTGCGGCGCCTTCTCGTCCAAAAAATCGAGCTGCAGGAAGTCCACCCCCGAGACTTCCTCCATCTTCAGCAAATCAATTGCAACCACGCGGCCCTTGCCCTCGGCCGCGCCCACCCGCTTGGCGGCGATCTGGCTCCAGCCGCCCGGAGCGGCTCCCAGGTCGACCACTTTTCCTCCCGGCTTGAAGAAATGAAACTTGTCGTCGATTTCCGCCAGCTTATAGGCGGCGCGCGAGCGCAGGCCCTCGCGCTTGGCGCGCGCCACATACGGGTCGTTGAGCTGGCGCTCAAGCCAAAGTTTCGACGAAAGCGAGCGGGCCCTGCCGCCCTTGACCCGTACCTTCAGCGCGCGGCCGCTTTCCTTGCTGCCGGGCGGGGTCATTGCGGGCGGCCCGCCGTGCGGCGCCAAACATTATCCGCGCGCATCATTTGCACCAGCATGCCTTCACGTAATCCGCGGTCTGCGACGCGCACGCGCTGGCAGGGAAAGGCGCGGCGGATCGCTTCCAGGATCGCGCAGCCAGCGAGCACCAGATCGGCGCGCTCCGAGCCGATGCAAGGATTGGCGACGCGCTCCTCATAGTTCATCTGCAGCAGGCGATCGATCACGCTGGAAATCTGCTCGTCGGTCATCCAGCAGCCGTCGACATAGCGGCGCTCGTAGCGCTTCAATTCCAGATGCACTCCGGCGATGGTTGTCACAGTTCCAGATGTGCCAAGCAGATGCACGTCTTCGAGCCCAGGCATCGGATGCTCCTGTGCGAAGCGGACGACATATTCGCCAACTTCCGAAACCATCTCTTCGTAAATGTCGCGGGTGACGCTATGGCCGCCGTGGCGCTCCGCCAGGTTCACCACGCCGATCGGAATTGACATCCAGCCTAAAATGTCGGGATGCGGCGGTCCGTAATTGCTCGGGCGTGAGGGACCGAGCCGCACCAGTTCGGACGAGCCGCCGCCGATATCGAACAGGATCACACCCTGTGCCTGCGGGTCGAGCAGCGGCGAGCAGCCGCTTGCAGCGAGCGAAGCCTCGGTTTCGCGATCGACGATCTCAAGCTCGAGACCCACGTCCTCGGCCACGCGGGCACGAAAATCAGCGCCGTTCTCGGCCGCGCGGCAAGCCTCGGTGGCGATCAGCCGGGCCCGCGTCACCATGCGGTTCTCCATCTTGTCGCGACAGACGGCGAGTGCCTCGACGGCGCGCCCGATGGCGGCGTCGCTCAGGCGGCCCGATTTCGACAAGCCCTCGCCCAAGCGGATGATGCGGGAGAATGCATCGACCACGCGGAAGCTGTCGGCGGTCGGACGCGCCACCAGCAGCCGGCAATTGTTGGTGCCGAGATCGAGCGCGGCATAGGTCGCGTCGCGGCGATGGCCGTTGTCGCCCGCCGGACCTTGGTATGATGCTTTAAATGATCGCCGTCCCCACCGGCGCCGTCGTCGCGGTGCCGGATCACGGGCACGGTCGACGCTACCGGTGCCCCCGGCCTCGTCGTCCATCGAAAACCTTCCTCCGCGCCGAAACCCCTTCAAGGCTCGACAGCACGGCGATATTGATAAAATCGAGGCAAGTCTATGCAACGCAGGTAAGCGGCGCAACCGCTGCGGCGGTCTTGCTTTAGCCGCGGCCCGCCGCCCGCATGACATCGGCCAACGCGGCAAGGCCTTGATACCGGGCAACATCCTCCAGCGCGAGCGGCAGGCGCCGACGCCAATTGGGATGTTCCTGCACGGTGCCCGGTATATTGGGCTGGTCGAGCACGGCGAGCAGATCTTCCATTGCGACCACAACCAAGCGCGATGGCGTACGCGCAAGATAGCCCGCTACCGCGGAAAAATTTGGATCCGCATCGTGCGGCAGTCCCAGAGCGCTGCGCAACGCGGCCCGGGCGCCGGCGCGATCTTCATCGCTTTCGCCGGGGTCGATGCCCAATTGGCGCCTGACCTTAAGATCGTGATCCGCCGCCCAACCGGCGAAAGTCGGCAAATCGTGGGTGTTGAAGGTCGCAAGCGCATTTCGCAGATAGGTTTCCGGCGCCCGGAAGCGGCCGTCCGCTTCGCGCTCGAACATCATGACCTGATAGGACCACAGCCCCCAATCCGCGAGCATCTCGCGAAAACCCTCCGGCACGGTCCCGAGATCCTCGCCGATCACGACGCTTCGGTTGGCAACGCTTTCCTGTGCGGTCACCGCCAGCAAGGGCTCGAACGGAAAACGGACATAAGTTCCCTGCCCGGCCTGCATGCCGTTCGGGATGAGAAAAAGCCGCTTGAGCCCAAGCACATGGTCGAGCCGCACCGCGCCCGCGTATCGCATCGAGACCTTCAGCATGCGCCGAAACGGCTCGAACTTTTGCTGCTCAAGCGCAACCGGATTGGTGCCGGCAAGGCCCCAGTTTTGTCCTTCAAGGTTGAGCGGGTCGGGCGGTGCGCCCACGCTTACCGCGTCCATAACGACCTCGCGATCGTTCCAGGCATCGAAGCTGGCGTTGGAAACGCCGACGGCGATATCGAGATAAAGCCCGAGTTTTAGTCCGCGTTGTCGGATGCGCTCGCAACATGCCGAAAGTTGTTCATGCGCGACCCATTGCAGATATTCGAAAAAGCCGATCTCCTCGCTTTGCTCCTTGCGCAGCCGCGACAAAGCTGCCGCGTGCGCGTCGCGCCACTCGGGAGTCCACTGCTGCCAAGGCAGGCCATGGCGCCGGCGCAGCCATTCGAACACGGCAAAGCGCTGCAGGATCGTTTTGCGTTCGGCACGGAAGGCGGCAAACGCGCGCTTTTCATCGGGGAAGGCGCCACGTCGAAATGCCTCAAAGGCCAGACGCATCCCCTTTGCCTTGGCGCGCGCGACGCCTTGGTAATCCACCAATTCGCCGGCACGCAGCTTTTCGATCTCATCGCGCATGCCGGCAGCCTCAAGGCCCGGAAAGCCGGGCGCGGCCTCGACATCGATATAAAGCGTGTTGAGGAAGAGCCGGCTGTTGGGGGCATAAGGACTGGCATCCTCCACATGATCGTCGAAAATCGCGTGCAGCGGATTGAGCCCGATCGCGCCGGCGCCGCGCTCAGCGGCGATATCGATCAGTGCCGCCAGGTCGGTGAAGTCACCGTGTCCCCAGTTGCGGCGCGAGCGCACGCCATAGAGCTGCACCGCGATACCCCAAAGGCGCTGCTGGCTGTCGCCCTGATAGGCACGCGCGGGCGTGACCAGGAGCGTTGCTTCCTCTCTCTCATCCCCAAAACCGATGCGGAGCGTGAAGCTGCCGACCGGCAAACCGGCCGGCAAATGGACAATCGGCGCTTCACCGGCGCCTTGGGCGACGGTCGCCTTGCCGTCCTCGATCGTCCAGGTGACCGGTGTCCCAGCTGGTGCTTGCAAGGACACCGAAGCGTCGCGACCGCTGCGGACGACAACAACGGTGGAGGAAACGCGGCGCGGCGCCGGTTCGCTGTTTTGCGCCAGCAGTTCCAGCAACCTGCTCAGAACCTCCGGCGGAACCGAGCAGAGCCGGCCGAAGGCGTCGTGATACTGGCTTTCAATGCCCCAGCGGGCCGCCCGATCTTCGATGCGATCCATGTCAGGTGATCCCCGGGCGACCAATCGGAAATAGCGCAACTTTGTTCCAAAAAACCACTGACTAGGATATAATTCCTTAGGTGGAACCTTAACGTGACAAGCCTATTCTTTATCTAATGGTCCGTTTGCCGGCGCAGGTTCGCCCCAGACGGTAAGAGTGCGGTCGGGAACGTGACAGCAAATGTGAGTTTTCCCTTGGTCAGCGGCCTGTCCGGCCAGCGGATCTACATAGAAGACCTCTTTCCTGCCGTGGACTCTGGCCGTTTTCCGGTCAAGCGCATCACGGGGGAGCCGGTCGAGATATGGGTGGACATCTTCCGCGATGGCCATGCCGTGCTCGCGGCCGAACTGATCTGGCGCGCCGAATATTCCAAGAAATGGTCGCGCAATCCGCTGAAATTCCAGCAGAACGACCGCTGGACCGGCAGCTTCACGCCGACAACGCCGGGCCGCTATCGCTACGCCGTCCAAGCCTGGACCGATGTTTTCGGCACATGGCGGCACGATTTTCTGGTCAAGCGAGATGCCGGCCGGGATGTGACGCTCGAGGTGCAGGAAGGCCGCAAGATACTCGCCGGCCTCAAACCACGCAGCAAAGCGGACGCGTTCATCATCAGCGAGGCCTGTCGGGAATGCGAGGCAAGTAACCACCCCTCGCCGCTCCTGTCGGAAGAATTGTTGGCCGCCACCTCGAAAGTGCAGAATTCGGATCTCACCCGCGGCCCGGAGATGCCGCTCGTCGCCGACCGCCCGCTCGCCCGCGCCAGCGCCTGGTACGAAATGATGCCGCGCAGCCAAGGCAGCATCCCGGGCAAGCACGGCACCTTCGACGATTGCATCGCGCGGCTACCCGAGATCGCATCGCTCGGCTTCGACGTGCTCTATCTGCCGCCGATTCATCCGATTGGCCACACCAACCGCAAAGGGCGCGATAACGCCCTGCGCGCGGAGCCGGGGGATCCCGGCAGCCCCTATGCGATCGGCTCGGAAGCCGGCGGCCACGACGCCGTGCATCCCGAACTCGGCACGCTAGAGGATTTCCGCGGCCTCGTCGCTGCCTGTGCGACGCACGGCCTGGAGGTGGCGCTCGACTTCGCCATCCAATGCTCGCCCGATCACCCTTGGCTGACCGCACATCCCGAATGGTTCAGGCGCCGGCCCGACGGATCGATCCAATACGCGGAGAACCCGCCGAAGAAATACGAGGACATCGTCAACCCGGATTTCTATTGCACCGACAGCGAGCGGCTTTGGTCGGCGCTGCGCGACGTCGTGCTGTTCTGGCTGAAGCAGGGAGTGCGCATATTCCGCGTTGACAATCCGCATACCAAGCCGTTCGAGTTCTGGGAGTGGCTGATCCGCGAAGTGCAGGCGGTCGACCCCGGCGTGATCTTCCTGGCCGAGGCTTTCACCCGTCCGAAAGTGATGAAGGCGCTCGCCAAGCTGGGCTTCACCCAGTCCTATACTTATTTTACCTGGCGCACCGGCAAGCACGAATTGGAAAGCTATCTAAGCGAAATCACCGGCTATCCCGAACGCGAATATTTCCGGCCGAATTTCTTCGTCAATACGCCGGACATTCTGCCCTTCCATCTGCAATCCGGCGATCCATGGATTTTCAAGGCGCGCGTCGCGCTCGCTGCCACGCTGTCCGGCAATTACGGCATCTACAACGGCTTCGAGCTGCTCGAGCACGAGCCGATCGCGGGCAAGGAAGAATATCTGCACTCGGAGAAATACGAGCTGAAGACCCGCAATTGGAACAAGGAAGGCAATATCAAGAATTACATCGGCCACCTCAACTGGCTGCGACAAAGCAATGCGGCGCTGCAACAGACCGGCAACCTTCGCTTCGCCCAGGTGGACGACAACGACGTCATCGGCTTTGTGAAAGAATCCGCGTCAGGCGATAACGCGGTTGCGGTCGCCATCGCATTGAACCGTGGCGGCACGCGCCAGTTCTGGTTCCACCTCGGAGAGATCGAGATCGGGCCGCAGGGCGGCCGCCGGCGCGTGCGCGCGATCGAGAATCTCATCACCGGCGAGCAGCACATGATCGAGTGGGGCGGCGTTCGGCTTCGCATAGAGCCGGACCAGGATCCGGCGCTGCTCTTCCGTTGCCTGTTGTGACACCATGAATGTCCTGAGCGACATCAAAGCCGAAACGGCTCTGACCGGTGACGAGCTCTGGTACAAGGACGCCGTTGTCTATCAGCTGCACGTGAAGGCTTTCGCCGACAGCAACAACGATGGCATCGGCGATTTCGAAGGCCTGACCCAGAAGCTCGACTATCTGCAGGACCTCGGCGTCACTGTAGTCTGGCTGCTCCCCTTCTATCCCTCGCCCGGCCGCGATGACGGCTACGACATCGCCGATTATCGCCAAGTCAATCCCGACTTCGGCACGCTCTCGGATTTCCGCCGCTTCATGCATGAGGCTAAGCGGCGCAAGCTGCGCGTCATCACGGAACTGGTGATCAACCATACCTCGGACCAGCACGCCTGGTTCCGGCGAGCGCGCCGCAGCAAACCCACCTCCGATGCGCGCAATTGGTATGTCTGGAGCGACAATGACCAGCGCTATGCCGGCACCCGCGTCATTTTCAACGACACCGAGAAGTCCAACTGGGCGTGGGACCCCACCGCCAAGGCCTATTACTGGCACCGCTTCTTCTCGCATCAGCCGGACCTGAATTTCGGCAATCGGCGGGTATTGCTCGCGCTGATGCAGGTGATGCGGCGATGGCTCGACTTCGGCGTGGACGGATTCCGGCTCGATGCCATTCCCTATCTCTGCGAGCGCGAGGGCACCAACAACGAGAATCTGCCGGAGACGCACGCCATCATCAAGCAGATCAGAGCCGAGCTCAACTCCTATGCGCCGGGCAAGCTGCTGCTGGCGGAAGCCAACCAGTGGCCGGAAGACGTCAGCGCCTATTTCGGTACCGGCGACGAATGCCACATGGCTTATCACTTCCCTTTGATGCCGCGCATCTACATGGCGATCGCCCAGGAAGATCGCTTCCCGATCGCCGATATCCTGCGGCAGACCCCGGATATCCCGGAGAATTGTCAGTGGGCCCTGTTCCTGCGCAACCATGACGAACTCACGCTCGAGATGGTTACGGACGTGGAACGCGACTATCTCTGGTCGACATACGCAACCGATCCGCGCGCGCGGATCAATCTCGGCATTCGCCGGCGGCTTGCGCCGCTTATGGACAACGACCGCCGCAAGATCGAGCTGATGAATTCGCTGCTGCTGTCGTTCCCTGGCACGCCCATCATCTATTACGGCGATGAAATCGGCATGGGCGACAATATCTATCTTGGCGACCGCAACGGTGTGCGCACGCCGATGCAATGGACGCCCGACCGCAACGGCGGCTTTTCGCGCTGTGATCCCGCCCGGCTCTACGCGCCGATGATCATGGATCCTGTCTACGGATACGAGGCGGTCAATGTCGAAGCGCAGGCGCGCAGCCTGGGTTCGCTATTGAACTGGACCAAGCGGTTGATCGCCGTGCGTAAGTCGCGCAAGGTGTTTGGCCGTGGCTCGCTCTCCTTCATTCGTCCGACAAACCGCTCGGTGCTGGTCTATGTCCGGCAATACCAGGGCGACGTGCTGCTCTGCGTGGCCAACCTTTCGCGCTCGGCGCAAGCAGCGGAGATCGATCTTTCCCCCTGGCGCGGGCGCACTCCGCTGGAGCTGCTCGGCAACAAGAACTTCCCGCCGATCGGCGACCGGCCTTACGTGGTCACCCTCGCGCCGTATGGCTTCTTCTGGTTCCAGCTTTGTGAAAAAGTCGAGAAGCGGACAGATACTCCTTCCACCGCGCCGGAACTGGAGACCCTGGTCGTCACCGACGGCTGGGCTTCGCTTTTGCAGGGCCGCTCCAAGCAGATCCTCGAATACGACGTGCTGCCGGGATACCTGTCGTCGCATCGCTGGTTCGCCGACCACGGCAGCCCAGTCGATCTTGACGCGGATTGCGGGCGCCATTCAGCTGAAGCCCGGCGATCCCGGCATGGAGCTGGCTTTGGTGGAGGCCACGGGCACCCGCGATACCTCGTCCTACGTCCTGCCGCTGACGGTGAAATGGCAGCGCATGGACCGCTCGCAGAGAAACCCGAACATACTGGCCGGCCGTGCGCCGCGGCCCGCGCGAAGGCGCGATGCTCGACGTCACTGCCGATGCCGAATTTATTTCGGTCGTGCTGAATAAGGTGCGCGCTGCCGAGACGATTGAAGCCGGCAAGTTCCGGCTCGAATTCCGTCCGGTTGGGGAATTCCCCGCGCTTGGACCCGCTACGGCCGAAAACGTCCGCGCCGTCAATGCCGAACAATCGAACACCACCGCGCTGGTCGGCAACGATTATGTGGTCAAGCTCTTCCGCCGGCGCACGCCCGGTATCAACCCGGAAATCGAGATCGGACGCTTTCTCACGGAACAAGCCGCGTTCGCCAATACGCCGGCGCTGATCGGCACCGTCGAACTGGTCGAAGATGGCCAGCCCAGTGCGGTCGCCGTGGTTCATCGTTTCGTGGAAAACCAGGGTGACGCCTGGGCGGCGACAACTGCCTATCTCGACCGTTACGCAGAAGAGCAGCGCCTTCTTCCCGCCGATTCGTCCAGCGAAAGTCAGGAACAAGTTGCCTATCTGCGGCTTATGGGCCATGTCGGCAAACGCGTGGCCGAACTGCAGCTCGCGCTCGCCAGCCGCGGCGACATTCCCGATTTCGCTCCCGAGCTGATCACCGACGACGATCTGAAAAAATGGGTCGATCAGACGCTGGAACGCGCGCGCCACCTTTTTGAAGAGCTGTCCAGGCGCCGTTCAAGCCTTTCGGAATCCGACCGGGCGCTGACCGATACACTTCTTGCCTATGCGGACCGTCTCCCCGAGCGGTTGAACGCGATGCTGCCGGCCAGCGTCCAAGCAATGAAAATCCGTCATCATGGCGATTTCCATTTCGGCCAGATGCTGATCGTGAAAGACGACGTCTTTATCATCGACTTTGAGGGCGAGCCCCGGCGCAGCCTGCAGGACCGGCGGCAAAAGGCGCCGGCTGCGCGCGATCTTGCCGGGCTGATCCGCTCTCTCGATTATTCCGTCACCGCAGCGCTGGACCGCGCGATGCGAAACACACCAGATGACGACGGCAAGCTCGCGCGCGCGATGCATGACTGGCGTTCACGCTCGGTTGAAGCCGTCCTCGCCGCCTACCGCGCCGCCATGACCGATGCACGGTTATGGCCCACAGAGCGCAGCGCCGCCGACCGGCTGCTCGATTTCTTCCTGCTGAAAAAGGCTTTCTACGAGATCGAATATGAATTGGCGCATCGGCCGGACTGGCTGCACGTGCCGCTAGCGGGGACAATGCGCATCCTCTCGCGTTCGGAAGGGAGCCCATCATGAACAAACTTCCGCGCGAAGCTTACGCCATCATCGAAGGCCGGCATTCCGATCCATTCCACTATCTTGGGCGGCATATGGAGAAGGACGTCGCGGTGGTGCGCGCTTTTCTGCCCGATGCGGCGGAGGTCCGCGTGGTCGACGAGCAAGGCCATGAGAGCGAGCTAGACCGCATTCACGACGCCGGCCTGTTCGCCGGGCGGCTGCCCAACGGCTCGCAGCGCTATCAGCTGCGCGCGCGCTTCGGCCGGAACATCGTCGAGTTGGAAGACCCCTACCGCTTCCCGCCGGTGCTGTCGGAATTCGATCTCTACCTCCTGTCCGAAGGCACGCATGTCCATCTTTACGAGAAGCTCGGCGCCCATCCGATGACGCATGAGGGCGTTCCGGGCGTCGCCTTCGTGGTCTTCGCGCCCGGCGCCAAGCGCGTAAGCGTGGTCGGCGATTTCAATTTGTGGGACGGCCGGCGGCACGCCATGCGCGTACGCGGCAACGGCTTCTGGGAAATCTTCGTTCCGCGCGCGAGCGTCGGGCGACCATTACAAATATGAGATCATCGGAATGGACGGCCGGATGTTGCCGCTGAAGTCCGATCCCGTCGCCTTTGCCTCCGAAGTGCGCCCGAGCACCGCGTCGATCGTCGTCGACCTCGATGCCATAAGCGCCCTGCTCCCGCGCCGGCAGGCGTCAACGCGCTAGCGCGCCGATCTCGATCTATGAAGTGCATCTCGGCTCCTGGCGGCGGCGGCTGGAAGATGGCAACCGCTGGCTGACCTACCGCGAAATGGCCGCCGAGTTGCCTGCCTATGTGAAGGACCTCGGCTTCACCCATATCGAATTCATGCCCGTGAACGAGCATCCGTTCGACGGATCCTGGGGCTATCAACCGACCGGCCTGTTCGCGCCCACCAGCCGCTTCGGTACGCCGGAAGATTTTGCGGCTCTGGTCGATGCCTGCCATCACGCGGGGCTTGCCGTGCTGCTTGACTGGGTGCCGGGTCATTTTCCCGACGATCCGCATGGGCTGGCGCAGTTCAACGGCACGGCGCTGTACGAACACGCCAATCCTTTGCAGGGACGGCATCTCGATTGGGGCACGCTTGATCTACAACTACGGGCGCACGGAAGTGGCGAACTTCCTGCTCGCCAGCGGCTTGTTCTGGCTCGACCGCTATGGCGTCGACGGCCTGCGCGTGGATGCGGTCGCCTCGATGCTCTATCTCGACTACAGCCGCCCGGAGGGCGGATGGATTCCGAACAAATATGGCGGGCGGGAAAATCTTGATGCCGTCGCCTTTCTGCGCCGCTTCAACTCCGAAGTCTTCCTGCGCCATCCGAACGCGACCACCGCGGCGGAAGAATCGACCGCCTGGCCGATGGTGTCGCGTCCGGTGGATTGGGGCGGCCTCGGTTTTGGCTACAAATGGAACATGGGCTGGATGCACGACACGCTGGAATACATCAGCAAGGATCCGATCTACCGCAGGCATCATCACGGACAAATCCTGTTCGGGCTGCACTACGCTTTCTCGGAGAATTTCATCCTGCCGCTGTCGCATGATGAGGTTGTGCACGGCAAACGTTCCATTCTCGGGCGCATGCCGGGCGATGAATGGCAGCGCTTCGCCAATCTGCGCGCCTATTACGCTTTCATGTTCGGGCATCCGGGCAAGAAGCTGATGTTCATGGGCAGCGAATTCGGTCAGGAGCGTGAATGGAGCCATGATCATTCGCTCGATTGGCACCTGCTGGAGAACCCCAAGCATGCCGGCATCCAGACGCTGATCCGCGATCTCAACAAGCTCTATCGCGACGTACCGGCGCTGCACGAACTCGACTGCGACCACAACGGCTTTGAATGGCTGGTGATGCATGACGCCGACCGCAGTGTCTTTGCCTGGCTGCGTAAGGGACATGACACGCTCCGACCGCTGCCTCGTGGTGGTCAATTTCACGCCGCAGGTCTATCGCGACTATCGCGTACGCGTGCCTTTCGCCGGCGTCGTGGCGGGAAGTGCTCAACACCGACGCCGCGATCTATGGCGGCAGCAATGTGGGGAACGCCGGGGCGGTGAAGACGTTGGACGAGGGCCCCATTCCCGAGGTCAGTCTTGCCATTCCACCGCTTGCTGCAATTTTTCTCGTCCCAGAGCGGTAGCATGCGGCTTTCGGCGGGCGCTCCGCATCCCCTTGGCGCGACATGGGATGGACGGGGCACCAACTTCGCGCTGTTCTCCGCCAATGCCACCAAGGTGGAGCTTTGCCTGTTTGACAGCCAGGGCAAGCGTGAGCTCGAGCGGATCGCGCTGCCCGAGCGGACCGAAGATGTGTGGCACGGCTATCTCAACGATATCGCGCCAGGACAACTCTACGGCTACCGCGTGCACGGCCCCTATCGGCCGGAGCAAGGCTTCCGCTTCAACGCGCATAAGCTCCTGATCGATCCTTATGCCAAGCGGCTGGCCGGGCGGCTGGTGTGGAGTGACGCGCATTTCGCCTATCGCACCGGCACGCACCGCGAAGACCTGTCCTTCGACCGCCGCGACAATGCTCGCGGCATGCCGAAGGCCGCGGTGATCGACGAGGCCTTTACCTGGGGCGACGAGAAGCGGCCATCCGTTCCTTGGGAAGACACGATTTTCTACGAAGCGCATGTGAAGGGACTGACGCAAATGCGCGAAGACGTGCCGCGCGCCTGGCGCGGCACCTTTCGCGGCCTGGCCGCACCGGCGGTGATCGAGCATCTGCGCCGTCTCGGCGTGACCACCATGGAGCTGCTTCCGATCCATGCCTTTGTCGACGACCGGCATCTGGTCGAGCGGGGGCTGAACAATTACTGGGGCTACAACACCATCGGCTTCTTCGCGCCGGAGCCGCGCTACGCCAACGACAGTCCGCTTGACGCCTTCCGCTCCACCGTTTCGCGGCTGCACGATGCCGGCATCGAGATCGTGCTGGACGTGGTCTACAACCACACCGCCGAAGGCAATCACATGGGCCCGACGCTGAGCTTCAAGGGCATCGACAATGCCTCTTACTATTGGCTGCGCCCGGATGAGCCGCGTTACTACGAAGACTTCACCGGCGTCGGTAATTCGCTGAATCTCACGCATCCGCGCGTGCTGCAGATGGTGATGGATTCCCTGCGCTACTGGGTCGAGGTCTGCCACGTCGACGGCTTCCGCTTCGATCTCGCATCAACGCTTGGGCGCGGGCCGAACGGCTTCGACCGGCGCTCGGCGTTCTTCGCCGCTATCCGGCAGGATCCGGTGCTGGCAGGCGTGAAGCTGGTAGCTGAGCCCTGGGATATCGGTCCCGGCGGATATCGCGTCGGCGGATTTCCACCCGGCTGGTCGGAATGGAACGACCAATATCGCCAAACCATGCGGCGCTATACGCACGGCGAAGGAAACCTGCTGGGCGAAGTCAGCCGCCGCATGACCGGCTCGGCCGACCTGTTCAACCATGACGGCCGCAGTCCGCGCGCCAGCATCAATCACATCACCGTGCATGACGGGTTTACGCTCGCCGATCTCGTCAGCTACGAGCAAAAACACAACGAGGCCAACGGCGAGGACAACCGCGACGGCTCCGACGACAACCAGAGCACCAATTGCGGTGTCGAGGGCCCGACCGACGATCCCGAATATTCTGCAGCTGCGCCGCCAGCTGAGGCGCAATCATCTGGCATCGTCTGCTGCTGGCGCAAGGCGTTCCGCTGCATCGCTCGCCGGCGACGAAGTCGGCAACAGCCAGGGCGGCAACAACAACGCATATTGCCAGGACGACGAAATCGGCTGGGTCGACTGGTCCGCGCTAGGCCGAGACGGCGAGGACATGACCGGCCTGGTCGCGCAGCTCACGGAGATCCGCCGCCGCTTTCCGCAACTGCGCCCGCGCCATTGGGTGGACGGCCGGCGCGAGGACGGCTCCTTCGGCGTGCTGTGGCTGACGCCGCAAGGCACCGAAATGACCGAACAGGACTGGAATTTTCCGGAAGGACGTTTCCTCTCTTATGTGCTCGGAGCCGTGGACGGGCAGCCGTCGCTCTTCATCCTGCTCAACTCCGCACCGGAAGCGATCGAATTCACCCTGCCGACTATTCCGCGAGTACAACACCTGGACTGCAATTCTCAACACTGCCCCGGGAGCCAACCTCGGGCAAAGCCTGCCGGCAGGGTGGAAATCGCAAGCCCCGGCGCGCTCAGTCCTTGTTTATTCGGGCTCGAAATGAATGCGAAGACGATCTTCGGGCCACAACTGCATCCCGATGGCGTGACTTTCCGCCTTTGGGCTCCCGCCGCCAAAACGCGTGGAACTGATGCTTGAGCGGCCGCATCCCATGCAGGCGCGCGGCGACGGTTGGTATGACTGCAACATTCCCGGTGCCGGGGCAGGCACGCTCTACAAATTCCGCATCGATGGCGAGGTGGAAGTCCCTGACCCGGCTTCGCATTTCCAGCCGCAGGATGTCGCGGGCCGAGCGAAGTCATCGCCCATGACCAATTTGTCTGGCAGACCAGCGATTGGCCAGGCCGCGCGTGGGAAGACGCTGCCTTCCTGGAATTGCATGTCGGCACATTCACCGCCGGCGGAAATTTCCGCGCCATCATGGAACGCCTCGACCATGTTGTAGAAACCGGCCTGACCGCGATCGAACTCATGCCGCTTGCCGATTTCTCCGGCCGTCGCAACTGGGGCTATGACGGCGTGCTGCTCTATGCGACCGATAGCGCCTATGGGCGGCCTGAGGATCTGAAAGCGCTGATCGATGCCGCGCATCAGACATGGGCTGATGGTGTTCCTCGACGTGGTCTACAACCACTTCGGCCCCGAGGGAAATTATCTCGGCCGCTATGCTCCCGGCTTCTTTACCAAAGGCTCAGACGCCCTGGGGCGCGGCCATCGACTATCGCGTGCGCGAGGTACGCGCCTTCGCCATCGAAAATGCGCTGCACTGGCTGAAACACTACCGCTTCGACGGGCTGCGCCTCGATGCTGTGCATGCCATCGTCGAGCCGGGAGAACCGCATGTGCTGACCGATTTAAGCCGTGCAGTCGGTGATCTAGCCAGGGAAACCGGGCGGCATATCCATCTGGTGCTGGAGAATGACGACAACCGCGCAAGCCTGCTCGATCCCCGCAACGATCCGCCCGGCGGAAAGTATCGCGCGCAGTGGAATGACGATTATCATCACGCCTGGCATGTGCTGCTGACGCGAGAAAAGCACGGCTATTACCGCGACTACCAGAGTAACCCGCGCGCCGATATCGCGCGCATGCTGTCCTCCGGATTCGCCTACCAAGGCGAAACATCGCCGCACCGCGACGGACGGCAGCGCGGCGAGCCTTCCGGGACTTTGCCGCCGACGGCTTTCGTGAACTTCCTGCAGAATCACGACCAGATCGGCAACCGCGCGCGCGGCGACCGGCTGGTAACGCAAGCCGACGAAGCTGCGTTACGTGCCGCCAGCGCAATCACGCTGCTCGCGCCGATGCCGCCGCTCCTGTTCATGGGCGAGGAATGGGGATCGACAAAACCGTTTCCGTTCTTCTGTGATTTCCGCGGCGCGCTTGCCGAGGCCGTGCGCAAAGGACGGCGCAAAGAGTTCAAGTCAGCCTATGCGGGACCGGACGATGACATTCCCGACCCGTTGGACGAAGAAACTTTCCGCTCCGCCGTGCTCGACTGGGAAGCACGCGAGACACCACGCGGCCGGCAATGGACCGCGCATACGCGCGGCTTGCTGGCGATACGGGCAAAGGAAATTGCGCCGCGGCTGGCGCAATCCGCCTTCTCGTCGGCGCGCTGGGAGCAAGATGTGCTGACGGCTGCCTGGCGCCTGGGCGGTGGAGCAAGCTTGCACCTCCTCGCCAATTTGTCCGCAGCAGATACAGCAAGGCCGCAGGACGCTGCCCTCGGTCGACCCATTTGGGGCGGCGCAGTCCCGGAAACTTTGCCGCCATGGTCGGTTTACTACGGCATCGGAGAAACCTGATGCCACCGGTTATACCGATCGCTACCTATCGTCTGCAGTTCACCCCGGACTTCGGCTTCGATCAGGCTGCCGCCATCGTGCCTTATCTCAAAGCGCTCGGCATCTCGCATCTTTATGCCTCGCCCTTTTTGAAAGCGCGTTCCGGCAGCACGCATGGCTATGACATCATCGATCACAATGCCTTCAATCCGGAACTAGGCGGCGAGGGCGGATTCCTCCGCCTGAGCCAAGCGCTCGCCAAAGCCGACATCGGCCTCATCCTCGATTTCGTGCCCAACCACATGGGCGTGCATCATGCCGACAATGCCTGGTGGCTCGACATGCTGGAATGGGGCCCGCGATCGCCGCATGCGGCTTCTTTCGATGTCGAATGGGAAACCCTGCTTGAACGGCCGCGTGGCGGCGTGCTGTTGCCGATTCTTGGCCGGCCCTATGGCGAAGCGCTGGAAAGTGGCGAGATCGAACTTCGCTACGACCCGCGCGAGGGAAGTTTTTCCGCCTGGTATTTCGAACACCGCATGCCGATCGGACCGAGCCGCTACGGCGAGATCCTAAACAAGGTCGTTGCGCAAGCTGGCGCCGCCGATGACCCGGCGGGCCGCAGGCTTCTGGAATTGGCCGCGCGCACCAAGGGCCCAAACAACCCACCGCGCGAGCAGGCTCCGCAATTCAAGCAGGAGATTGCAGCGGTCGCAGGCGGAAGCGAGATCATTGAGCGCGGGCTTGCAGCCTTTCGGCCCAAAGCCGGCGTGCCGGGCGCGGTGACAGCGCTGCATCGTTTGCTCGAGCGGCAATATTATCGTCCGGCCTTTTGGCGGCTCGCCTCCAACGAGATCAACTACCGCCGCTTCTTCGATATCAACGCCCTCGCCGGCCTCCGGGTGGAGGACCCTGCTACTTTTGTGTCCATGCACCGGCTTGTCAGCCGGCTTATCGCCGCAGACCAGTTGCAGGGCTTGCGGATCGACCATATCGATGGTCTGCGCGATCCGCAGCAATTTCTTCGTCGGTTGCAACGGCTGGTGCGCTACGCGCGGCCGCCCGGCCGCGCAGGGTTCTATCTCGTGGTTGAAAAAATCTTGGCCGAGGGTGAGCAGCTGCCGCGATTTGCCGGTGTAGCCGGCACCACCGGATATGAATGGCTGAATGTCATTTCCCACTTCTTGCTTGACTGGCGCGGCCTCGACCCCCTCGACCGCGCCTGGCGCGAGGCATCAGACGACACCAGGGATTTCGAGGAGGCACTGGCCGGCGCCAAACGCCGCGTGCTGCTCAATATCCTGGGCAGCGAGTTCACCGTGCTTACGCGCATTCTCGCGCGCATCGCGGCCGGTCACTACACCACCCGCGACTATTCTCCCGAGCGCCTGCGTACCGCGCTGGAAGCCTACGTCATCCAGTTCCCGGTCTACCGTACCTACATCACGCCTTCCGGCCCCTCGCCGAGCGATCGCGCAGTGATTGAGGCGACCATCGCCCGCGCACGCGTCGAATGGTTTGGCGCGGACGTGGATATTTTCGACTTCCTGCGCGACGCACTCACCCTTGACCTGGTTGCGCCCGGCCGCAGCGGCCACAGCATCCGCCGCGTGCGCCGCTTTGCCTTCAAGGTGCAGCAATTCACCGGGCCGATGATGGCGAAGTCGATGGAGGACACCGCCTTCTATCGCTACCACCGCTTGCTTGCGCTCAACGAAGTGGGCGGTGATCTTTCCGTCGGCGCGCTGCCGCCGGAGGATTTTCACCGCCGCTTGCTGTCCCGGTCACAAAGCCAGCCGCATGGCCTCACCGCGACCGCGACCCATGACACCAAGCGCGGCGAGGACGCCCGCGCCCGCATTTTGGCGCTTTCGGAACTGGCTGATGACTGGAGCAAAGTCACGCGGCAGTGGCGGGAGTTCAACGCCGCCGCGACGCTGGATCTGGCAGAGCATCCCTCGCCCGCACACGAATATATGCTGTACCAGGGTTTGCTTGGCGCATGGCCGCTTGGCGGCGTCGATCAAGACTTCCTCGCACGCATGCAAAATTACGCGGTGAAAGCGGCGCGGGAAGGCAAGGAACAGACTAGCTGGCTCGCGCCGAACGAGGCCTATGAGAACGGCCTGAAGGATTTTCTCGCGCGCATTCTCGACCGAACACGCTCCGCGGCTTTCCTTAATTCGTTCGAGGCCATCGCACGCCGCGCGGCTTTGCTGGGTGCGCTTAATAGTCTTACTCAGGTCACGTTGAAGACGATGATGCCCGGGGCGCCGGACTTTTATCAGGGCACGGAATTCTGGGATCTGTCTCTGGTAGATCCCGACAACCGCCGCCCCGTCGACTTCGCCGCCCGCAGCGCCGCGCTCGCGGAGACGACCGATGACCCGGATTGGACCGCGCTCAGCCGGGACTGGCAAAGCGGCCGAATCAAGCTCGCGCTCACGCGCCACCTGCTGGCGGTCCGCAATCGATTCGAACACCTATTCACCCGTGGCAACTATCAGCCTCTGCGGGTTGAAGGTCCGCAGGCGGATGAGATCATCGCCTTTGCGCGCGGCGGCAGCCGCGACGCTGTTCTCGTCGTTGCGGGGCGGTTGTTCGGCCGCCCCACGGAGTATGGCCGCTTCTGGCCTTCGCCAGATGCGTGGGCGCAGACGTCTGTAACATTCGAAGGATTTTCCGCGATCCGGCCACTGTTAGGCCCGGCCCAGCTGGGACAAACAACGCGGCTTCCGGTATCGGAGCTAATCGGTTCTTTGCCGGTCGCGATCCTGCACGCAGAATCCATCAAGGCACGCAAGCCGCGGGCGCTGACCGAGGCGACCTGAAATTCCTGCATTTCCTTCCGGGAACCCGACTGCGGGATGACCGGTTGTTATTCAGGAGGATGACCCGATGGATGACTTCGAAAAACGCGTGCGTGATCGCGCCTATAAGTTATGGAAGGAAGAAGGCTGCCCGGAAGGCCGTGCCGATGTGCACTGGGAAAAGGCGCGCGAGCTCGTTGCGATCGAAAACAATATCGACGTCACACTCAAACCGGTCCCTCGGCCCGATGAAATGGGTCCTTATGGCGAGCCCGTCGAACCGCTCGAAGCCGCGAAGAATACCGGCGAAAACCCCACATTGGTTGATCAGGGCGAAGAAGAGACGATTCCGCACCGGCGCAAGGATCAATTCGCCGCCGAGAAATAAAAACGACGCCCGCGGGCTTCTGTGTGCAGCATCCCAAATGGTGATGCAGGCGCGCCGTAGAAAAACAAAGGCCGCCCGGGATCTAAGTGGCCGGACGGCCCTGCGGCCCTTGTGCCGACCTGCTCTTGGCCGGTTCCCTCCCTCCGCATTTGGGCGAGTGTAAAGATTCGCCTCCGCAGGGCAACTTCAATTCCGGCGTCGAATTGATTTCCGCGTTCGGCGACGGCGCAAAATAGCCTGGCAGCGGAAAAATAACTTCGCTAAATAGGTCCGCGTCAGCCGTGATCGGGCTTTGGAAATCCCTCTCTCTCTGTCAGGTAACGGCCGCAGCGATAGCTCTAAGGCTTTGAAATAATTGGGGAATAGTTCAACGGTAGAACAGCGGACTCTGACTCCGTTAATCTAGGTTCGAATCCTAGTTCCCCAGCCAGCTAAAAACCCTTATTTTATCGGCATTTCTTGAATTTTGCCGCCCTCCGAGGCGGCCTTTTCATGTCGCGTATGTTGCAAATTGGCCCCCGTTGTTTTCAATGTGTTACGCTGTGTGCCCAATACTCCGTGCGACATGGATGCGACATGGCCGACGATCGGAAGGGGCTCATCGACACCGGCGGATTGAAGGCCGTGTCCGACAACATGAAGGCCGCACTGGCTCCGCTGAAAGGGCTGGCTGCGAGAGTTGCCGATAGCCAGCGGGCGGTGCAGCAGGCACTGGAGCGCCTTAATGAGACCCCCAAGGAGTGCGTGAACCACGAGGAGTTCGTGACACCTCCGCAACCCGGCCGCCCCGCAGGACCGACTGAACTCACAGCCGACATGGTTCAGGAGCTCGACGAGAGGATCGCCGCTGCGCCGGACAAAACGCCGAGAGCGCACGCCCGCGCCGTGCTCAGGGATCGTGGCTTTACCGGCGAGTTAAAGAACAAAGCCGACCGCCTCGCGTACTGGCACAAGCATCGACGGCGATAGCGCGTTTTTAATACCCCCCTCCAATTAAAACGCTCTCGCACTAAGCCAACATCGCGGTAACTCCGACATGACGCCAATGCGTCGCGGAGATCGACACTTCGTGACGCTAACAAGTCACGGAGGACCGCTATGCCGAAAGATCAATCGCAGCAATCATCCGGTGATTTGCTGTGGGGTGCCGCGGCAATCGCCGGACACATCAAGCGATCACTGCGACAGACTTATTATTTAATCGAGCAGGAGAAGCTGCCGGTTAAGAAGCTCGGTCCGCGCACGATCGTCGGCAGCCGCGCTGAGATCGATGCCAGCCTGAAATCTGAGACTCCATGAATTGAAAAACGCCCGGCGGTAACACCGGGCGTTTTTGCATTTCGGTTTCCGGATCGGGGCTCGCGACCGTCCGACCGGAACAGCTCTCAGCCAGGGAGCTCAAACAAGGGTCGCTGGAGTAAGCACGATGCTAGATACGACCAATCGCCTTCATCCGCAAGCCGTCACCTCGCCCGCCGCGCTGGGTCATCACCGGGCAGTACTTAGCGAAAAACCATCTAAATGCCCGCGACCGCGCCGCGCTCGCCAGCGACATCATCGCGGGCCGGGCCCAGGTCGTGGACCTGACGGTCCGCCAGGTCACGCGCCTCTGCCGATCGAACTCCGTCTACGTCGCAGAGGCTCGCGACCCCGAAAACGTGAAGCGTGTCCACCGGCAGAGGCTGGCCGCCGCCTTCAACAAGCTTGACTTCGATTCACGCGTCGAACTTTGCCGCGCGATCGGTGCCGAGACTGTGTGGCGTGCGCTCTCGCGGGCGATCAGCTGATTGCAACCGCGCCGCTCGGCAACGGGCGGCGCCGCTTCAACACATAGGAGGATGACAATGATCAGCGACGTCTTTGCCTGTCATGAGGCCAAACTTCACACGCTGCCGGGTGCGCCGAGCAAAAGGACAGCTAACCACACACAGCTGGTTGCGCATCACAAACACCTTAAGATCCTGAATGCTGACAAGATCCAGCCTCGTTTCGGAACCGACCCGGACGACGAGAACGGATTCTTCGAGAGTGCATGCCACAGCATACTGGCGAGGGAAGATATCTGGCGGCAGTGCGGCCTGATCTTCGCGTGGGTTGATCAGACGCCAACATGGGTTTCGCCGGTTCACTGGGATCTTGACATTCTGCCTGATCCGAAGGTGGCAACGCAGCGGTGCTTTCGCTTCTCGCTACTCGGTGGCGGTCAAATACGGGTCCTTGAAAAACTCGAGCTTATGGATGGATTGGACGGAACGATCTGTTACGAGCCGAAGATCAAGGTCACCGCCGACGCCGGCGAAGGGCTCCGACACTTCACCGGCGTGATCGAGCGTGTCTGCTGTGAGATGGTCGCGGCAGCGGTCTTGTTCTTGCCGAACACACCGCAAAGCATCGCTGAGCGGACAGCGGCAACACTGCGTCTTCTTGACCCCGGTACCCATCCTACCACTCGCGGACCAGATCCTGATCGATTTGCGGCATTGCTTACGCGGGGCACGCGTTGCTGTGTGTGCAGACGGCCACTGCGGGATCATGTCAGCAATCTGCTTGGCATCGGTCCCGACTGCGCCAAGCAGATGCAACTGCCGCACAACCTTGAAGCCGCCAACCGGATTCTGCGGCTGCGCAAGGAGATTCTGGGCGCGGACGCGGACGGAGAATAACGAGTAAGGCGGCGGTCGCTCGCAAGGGCGGCCGCCATTCGTCATATGAGGATTACTGTCGTGACCAGCACTATCGTTCGTTTCCCGCCGCGTCGCTTGGTCATCTGGATCATGCGTGACGGCGGCGCGTGGCTCGTCCTGGCCGGCGTACATGGCTGGCTGTTCGGAAGTCTTGCCGATGCGCGATGCGCAGCAAAATGGCTCGCGCGAAATTATGCACTTCCGGTTCGGGAGGTTTTGCGATGATCGACATCACCGCGCTGGTCGCAACGCTGGGTGGCCGCATCACCGGCAAGGACTCGTGCGATGTGCCCGGGCCCGGGCACTCGCGCGAGGATCACTCGCTCAGCGTCAAAATAGACGCGGCCGGGCCCGACGGTTTCAAATGTTTTTCACACGCCGGCGACGACTGGCGGACATGCCGCGACTACGTGCGTGCGGCGGCAGGGCTGCCTGCGTTCGAGCCGCGGAAAGCCAACGGTCGCGACGACGCAGGGAAATGGAAATCGCTTGGCGAGTATACGTATCGAGACAGGGACGGTGCGCCGTACCTTCGCGTTCGCAAGTACCAGGACGAGAACGGCGGCAAGCGATACGCGCAAGCGCGTTGGGACGGCAAGGCATGGGCGAAGGGCAAACCCGGGGGACCAAAGATCCCGTACCGGCTGCCAGCGTTGTTAGCGGCGCCGGCCGGCGCAATGGTCTACGTGGTCGAAGGCGAGAAGTGCGCCGACGCCCTTGCCAAGCTCGGTTTCATCGCAACGACGAACAGCGAAGGCGCGGCTGGCGGAAAGGATGACACGGCCGGGAAGAAATGGCCCGCCGATCTCAACGAATATTTCCGCGCCCGCAACGTCGCCCTGGTCGGAGACAACGACGCGCCCGGGCGCAGGCATACGAGCTACGTCGCCAAGCAGCTGCAGGGCGTGGCGGCGAGTGTGCGGGTGGTTGACCTAGCTGAACACTGGCCGGGCAGCGACATGCCGGACGGCTACGACGTCGTCGAGTTCATCGCGCAGCATGACCGCTCCGGCGCCCGGCTGGCGGCAATCGCGGCGGAGGCGCCACTCTGGGAGCCAGCCGCGACGGACGATGGATCGCGCGATTCGGGCGATGACGAGATCGTCCGAACTCGCGAAACTGAGTCCCGTTCAATACGAAAAAGAACGCAAGGCCGCTGCCGAGCGGATGGGACTCCGCGCCGTGGTCCTCGACAAGCTGGTCGCGGCCGAACGGCCCGAGGATGAAAAGAAAGACCTACAAGGCCGGGCGCTGGTTCTGCCCGAACCCGAGCCTTGGCCGGAACCGGTCAACGGGGCGGAACTCCTGAGCAGCATATCGGCGGCGGTCGCAAGGCACGTCATCCTTCCGGCGACCTCCGCAGACGTGATTGCTTTGTGGTGTGTTCACACCCATGCGGTCGAAGCCTTCACGATCACGCCCCGGCTGGCGATCAAATCCCCTGAAAAGCGATGCGGGAAAACAACGCTGCTCGACACGGTTTCCTGCCTGGTCTGGCGGCCCCTGCAAACGGCCCATGCGACTATGGCTGCAATATTCCGGGCGGTCGAAATGGCGTGCCCCACGCTGCTGCTGGATGAAGCTGATCGCTTCGTTACCAACCAGCACGATGAATTGCTCGGTGTGCTGAATAGCGGACATCGCGCGGGCAATGGCGTTCTCCGCACGGTCGGGGAAGATAATGATCGGCCACGAATATTCGCAACCTTTCTCGCCCTGCGCCTTCGCCCTGATCGGCAAGCTGCCGGATGGCCTCGAAGACCGAAGCGTCGCTATCGACTTGCGGCGGCGAACCTCAACAGAGCCGGTGCAACCCTTCCGGCTTGACAGAACCGGGCACCTGCACACCCTTACGAGGAAGGCTGTTCGCTGGGTAGCTGACAACCTTGATGTGTTGCGCGAGGGCTGAGCCCGATGTTGGAAAGCTTTTCAACCGTGTGGCGGACAACTGGCGGCCATTGTTGGCCATAGCCGATGTGGCGGCGGGCGATTGGCCGGCCCGCGCCCGCAAGGCGGCGGAGGTAGCCTCGGATAACAGCTCCGACAACTCGATCGGCATCGAGTTGCTGACCGACATTCGCACAATCTTTGCCGAGAAGCAGACCGACCGGATAGCCTCTGCCGACCTTGCCACCGCCCTGGCTCAAGTCGAGGGGCGACCGTGGGCAGAGCGGGGGCGGAACCGCGACAAGCCGATCACGCAAAACGCGCTAAATTGTCCCGGCTGCTGAAGAAATTCACGACCGCGGATGGTCTGGCCATCGCACCGGGCAACATCCGAACCGGCGACCATGTGCCGAAAGGCTACCTGCTCGACCAGTTCACCGACGCCTTTGCGCGCTATTTGGTGAGCACCCCGGATTTGAACCGCTACGCCGCTACAAGCCTACTGCCGCAGGCACTTCTACCACTTTTCAAACCGCTACACGCGCTTCCGGTGTAGCGGTTGAGAAATGCGAGAAACCCCCACCAAATGAGCGTTGTAGCGGTGTAGCGGTTGAAAAAGGGGGATATCGCGGGAAATGGGAGAGGTGAGCCGGTTTGTGACGCATGCGGCAGGCCGGCGAGCGAAGGTGCCCCCTGCTCGAGCTTGGCTACGGCGACGCAACCCGGGAAAGCCCATCGCGCATGCATCCCCGCATGGCGGGCCGTCCAGGACCTAGAAATTCCGCCGTTCCTTAATCGACGAGGCGGCGCGTGACTGTGCGTGAACAACACAACAGAGGAGAGAGACGATGACGAAAGCCGAGCGTGAGAAAGAAGCCAATATGTTGCAACTCCAAATCCAACTGAATGAAATGCTGCCAGCACAAATGCGGTGCAAAAGCGGGATTGCTCGCATGAAGCACGAACTTAAGCAGCTCACGAAACCCGCTCCGGCCTTACGTGTCATCGAAGCGACGACAACAAATGAAGAGGCCGCCAACTGAGGCGGCCTATATGCGTCGCATTAAAGCAAAGCCCGAGTGAAATTCCGGCCAGAGTGCCGAGAATTGATAGTGCGATGTAGAGAACGGCGCGTCCGGTCTGATCGCGCTCCCATAGCAGCGTGGCCTCCAAGGAAAACGCCGAAAAAGTCGTATATCCGCCTAAAAGGCCGGTGGTGAGAAAAAGCCGCAATGCCTGTGACGCATCCGCTTTGAACGCGAAGTAACCGGCCAAAATGCCCATGACAAATGAACCGGTCACATTTTCAAACAGAGTTGCGTAAGGAAAGCCGTTACCCAATAGTTTGGAGAAGGTCAGGTTTATGGCATGGCGCATCGCCGCGCCGAGGCCGCCGCCGAGGAAAACAATCAAATAACCCTGCATAGCCATAGCTCCTACTGGCGCATCAGCGCCTAGGTCGGAGTCATCAGCCATCATCGGCGGTTATTCGGGGAACCCATCCCCATCGGATGCCCTTAGTAAATCAGGCCACCCCCAAATTCAAATCAGGCCACTAGGGGTCGAAACGAGCCAGCGCCCGAAGACGAGGATTCTAAATCATAAAGCTCTGATAATGTAAGAGCTTTACAGGTAGTAATGGGCGCGGCGGGGGTAGCAAAAATGTCTGCGGGATTTCGCTTCCGGACCGGTGCGGCCATGAAAAAGCATAAATGCTGCCCCCGTTCATCCACGCCAAATTGAGGACCGATGAAATCCGCACCGAAGGCCCCGCAACACTTGTCCGAACCCTCGCGCAACTGGTGGCGATCCTGCGTCAAAGACTATGTGCTTGAGGCGCATCACCTGCGTCTTTTACAGTCGGCGGCGGAGTCTTCGGGATAGGCAACAGCAGGCGCGGCAGATCCTGGACCGCGAAGGCATTACGTTCAGAGACGACCGCGGCAATGTTCGCGCGCATCCGGCAGTGGCGATCGAGCGTGACGCGCGAATAGGTTTTGCCCGCCTAATTCGCGAGCTGGATCTTAACAAGTAGAGCCGCCGGCCACAACGAGGACAGGGCCAATTGCGTTGGGATCGAAGAATCGGAGAGGCCGACTTTGCCGGTTAAGCGGAGATTTGCAAAGCGACGGGTTTCTGAGAGCCGCCCAGATTGACGCCTCAGGGGCAAATATTTCAGGGATTCGGCTATGAAGGTTTCGCCGGCGATCTGGAGGGCATCGGTGTCACCGACCCGGCGGTCGAGGTGGAGGCGGCGTGGCACCGTCTGGGTGCGCTTTGGCTTCCGCAGTTCCTGCACCGATGGCTGAGCGTTGCGGTCAGTGGGTGCCCTGGGCTCTGGAGAAATTCGGGCCGCCGAAAGGAAAAACAGATGCCGGTTAAGTCACGCAAAGCGAAGGGCCAGACAGCATCGCATTACGCCGGACGTTATCGCCGCCTGGTTGGCCGCGGACTATATGGCCCTTCACCGAGCACTCGGGTTGCATCCTTGGGAGGCCAGCCCGTTGCCGTACACCATCAGATCCCTAGGCGTCTCGGAGGAACTGGTTGCTTCGGCTGACCCCAAAAACCCGCATGAGCAAACGTACGCCCAGGCGCTCGAGCTGCAGCGCGAACTGCTCGCTGTTGCCCGGCTGGCCTGCCGAGGCGCGCGAAGCGTATCAGCAGAACCTTCGCGAGGCTCAGGAGCGGACTAGGTACTGCGTCGAGATGGTTGCGCATCCGGAACGCGGCGGCCGGCGGCACCGGGTGCGATCCGGCATCGCGGCAGGCCGCACTGGAAGCAGCACTAGACGGCGTCGCTTACTACCAAGATCTATTGGACGACCTAGGGCCGGCCTGATGATTTCACTCGACGATGCAGGTCTTACTCGAATTTTTATCGCGGCGGACGCGGTTCCTGTCGGCATGCGTGGCAGATGGCTTCGGCAACTCGCCGCGCAGCTTGAGCCGCCGCAGGCATCGAACGGCAGCGCGGCGCAGCGAACGCGGGGCCGCGATTACCGGATCAGCAACGGCGCCGCCCGCACACGATTGCACCGATCGCGGCAGGCGGCCGGGCGCGCGGTGTTGCGCGTCGAGGCGGACCTCAACAGTGCCTCGATGGCGAACCATTTACCAGCGAAGCACCTGCGCGAAAGAGAAGCGCGCCGCGCTGGACACCTGGGCGGCACACCTTCGAGGCTTGCTCACCCGTAAGGCCAGAGCAGCGTAACGGGCGTAACATCGGCGCGTGCCCCTGTTCCGTTATCAGTCAGTGGTCTTATGCGAAGGCAGCACGCAATTACAATGTGTTAGCCTGATTGGCTAGCCCCTAAATCATTCTGGGAAGACCCTGGGAAGATGTTACGCTTGGTTTCGGCTGTGACGCACGCTTGGCAGCGGGTAAGCACTGCTCAAAGGAGCTTGTGATCGTCGGCAGTCATGCCCGCCGCCTCAGCCACGCCCAGCCGATGCTTCGGCCTCCGCTTCAGGGCATGGAGCCCTCACAATAGGAAAACATCATCCGGTGAACGTGCGCGATTGCCCTCGGGCCGGACATTCTGAGTTGTCCGCCGCCGCTCCAGCTTGGCAAGCCGATTGCGTAGGGTGGGCACTCATGCTGCGCTCTTATGCGTGAGCATCTTCAGGCAGCACGGGCGCCGCTATGCGCATTCCCCTGCCGCGCCTGCTAATCGAACCTGGTGTGCCGCAGCTTCGCCACGCATTCGTCCACGAACACGCGCACCTTGTTCGACATGAGACGCGCCTGCGGATAGATAACCTGCACTGGAACCGGCTCGTTCTCGAACTTCTCTAGCACGTATCGAAGCTGACCTGTCTTGCGGTATGGCGCGACCATGTACGACAAGAACATCCCGAGCCCGAGCCCATTGATGCAGGCGTCAATGGCGCTGTCGATTTCGTTGCCGGTCATGACGCATGAAATCGGCACGGTTAGCGGCCGATTGCCGGCATTGAATTGCCACTCGCTTCGCGGCACGAGTCCCAGGTGCCTGACGCAACGGTGCTTCGCGAGATCGCCGGGATGCTCGGCACGCCGTGGCGCCGCAGATATTTTTCGCTGGCGCAAACCACCCGCCGCACCTGCCCGACCGGGATGGCTACCATGGATAAGTCGCGCAAAAGCGCGATCCGGACGCCGACATCAATTCCTTCTTCTATCAGGTTGACGAGACGATCGACGAACAGAACGTCGGCGCTGACCTTCGGATGCCGGGACAAAAAATCGTTCACAATCGGACCCAGATAGCGCCGCCCGAACAGAACCGAAGCGGTGACGGAAAGCTTTCCGACTGGCTCCGTGCGCCGCGCCACCAGCATGTCCTCAGCCTCCTGCGTCGCTGCCAGAATGTCCCGGCAGCGTTCGAAGTACTGCGAGCCTTCGTCCGTGAGATGGATGCGGCGCGTGGTGCGCTTGAGCAGCACCACGCCAAGCTCGCGCTCCAGGCCCGCAAGCGTCCGCACGACCGTGGGCAACGAAGTTTCGAGTGAACTCGCTGCACCGGTGAGACTGCCGGCTTCGACAATCCGGATAAACGTTCGCATTGCTCCCAACTTGTCCATCGCGCTCGGGCCATTCTTTTATAAACTGAAATAGTCTATTGCAATTCGGCCTATTTATCCATCCGCTGTTCAGCCTCAGAGTGAGCATCGCGGTCACCGGTTAGAACCCTGCCGGCACCCCGCCCCTGACAAGGAGCAATCCCATGTCCATGAAATCAGGTTTGATCGCTGCCATTTTCGTCATTGGCTCAGCCGCTAGCCCGGCTTTGGCCGATGTGATCACCGATTGGAATGAGAAGGCGGTAGCGCTGGTTGGCAAACATCGCATGCTGCCGCCGCAGGCCGAACGCGTGATCGCCTGCGTTCACCTAGCGATGTTCGATGCGGTGAACTCGATCGAGCCGCGCTACAAGCCCTATCGGGTCTCCCTTCTCCGCGCACAAGACAACGCCGAAGGATGCTGCCGCCGCCGTTGCGGCAGGCACAGTGCTGGCGAAATTGTTTCCGCAGGACGAGGGCGAGATCGATGCGGCGCTGGGCGTCCTATCTCGCGATGATCCTCGATGGCGCGCGTCAAGTCGGTTGCGGTTGAGCTCGGGCGCGCGGTGGGTGCGAAGATGATCGCCGATCGCGAAGGCGATGGCGCTGATGCGTCTGATGCGTATCGGCCGAGTACGACGGCCGGCATTTATGTTCCGACGCCGATCACTGCGTCGTCGATGTGGCCCAAGATAAGGTCCTTTGCGATGAGCAGTCCCGTCGCAATTCCGGCCGCAGCCGCCCGTGTCGCTCACGAGCCAGCAATGGGCAACGGACTATAACGAGATCAAGGCGCTGGGGCGGCAAGGAGAGCAAGCAGCGCACGGCCAAACATACCGAAGACTGCCCGGTTCTGGTTGATTACCGGACCGCCAGCTACTACCCAATCGTGCGCCAGCTCGTGCCACGAAACAAATGGATCTCGTGGACAGCGCTCGCTTCATGGCGCTCGTCTCTCGCGTCGCCAACTCATACATCTCGGTGTTTGACGCCAAGTACCATTACGAGTTCTGGCGTCCGATCACCGCGATCAGGAACGGCGACCTCGACAACAATCCGGCGACCGAGCTCGAGGCAACCTGGCAGCCGATCGACAATACGCCGATGCACCCGGAATATCCGTGCGCGCATTGCATCAGCAGCGCCGCGGTCGCCACCGTTGTCGAGAGCGTCTTGGGAAGCGCGGACATTCCGGAAGTGACGATGACCAGCACCACAGCTCCCGGCGTAACCCACCGCTGGATCAATGTCTGGGCGTATGCGGACGAGGTTTCGCTCGCCCGCATCTATGCCGGCTTCCACTATCGCTTCTCCACCCGTGTCGGGCAGGACATGGGCCGCCAGATTGGACAGCTCGTGGTGCGCGATCTGCTGCGACGGGTAGACGTGGCGCGGAATCAATAACCAGTGTTCACGGCAATTCCGGCGCTCGCGGTCCGCCGAGCGCCGGACGTTGTTACATTCTAACCGGCCGACAAGCCAGCCAGCGCACCTGATACCTGAGGCACTCGCCGTGTACAGTCGGGATGATGCCTCACGTCGCGATTGGTAGAGACCACGCCGGCTGGCTGACTTGGGCCATCACCGCGCCGGTCACGATATTCCCGAATTCCTCCATTGCGCTACGTGGCGCTGATTCCACCCGGTGGCCCGTGTGGCGGGCCGCCAAAACCCTCAGCTGTCCCGTTGCCCTTCTCAGCCCTTTCCGACGCCTGCAGCAGGCGAAGGCGCTGCCTCACCGCTGTTGCACCTTGCTTTAGCCCGCTGCTTTCAAGGATCTTTCCTAGTACCCTATGGGCATTGCCCAGGCCGGGGTTCAACGAAATTGCCGTAGCCACGCTGGCAAGCGCAGTTTCACGATCGTCTTGCCGCAATGCATGCTTGGCTTCCAGCAGCAGCAGCGTTCCATAAGCATCGAGCACCCATCCCAGAATTTCGGGGTCAAGGTTGGCTGCATCCTTTGGAAACTGAACGGCCCGAAAAGCGTCGGAGATAACCTCCGGCTTCACCAGCCGATCGGCTTTTAAGCGCAGCTCGTGCCTTCGTGTACGAGTCATCGTCGAGATGAAAAGACAAAAATTGAGAAGTTGAAGTTCTGCTTGGGACAGACCCAAGTTGTTTATGATGGATAGGCAAAGCGCGGTGCTCTGCTGTTGACCATCGATCAATGCATCTTCGCGACCTGGTTGCCACGTTGTTGTTAAACTGCCTTCCCTATGCCACCGGCGGTAGAGAACCTCAGGCACGCGCCGTGCAGGCCCTGCCGCAATCACGTTCAGCGTAAAGGGTCTGCAGCGCCAGAATCCATCGCCTGCGATCAGCGGAAACCTGAGACCTCCTGCAACCAGCTCGCTTCGCAGCAAGCTGCGAAGGAGCTGCGCACTCACAGGCCCGACTAGCCGACGGACCAGCCGCTTGGCCGCCGTTCCGTCATAGGTGCAGCCGGGCTCGATGCGTTGCTGGTTGCCAAAGCGCTCGACGTCACAATGCGCGCTTTTCGCTTCCGGGTACTGATCCAGCGCCTCACGCAAACGCTCCGTATAAGTCGGCTCGATGATGTCGTCATGAAAATACAGGAAGCAGAATTCGGTATCGACCTGATCGAGGAGAAAATTCGAATTGCTGGACCAGCCCAGCCGCTCTTTCTGAACCCTGACGTCAATCCGTGAGTTCCTGCTCTGCATGATTTTGGCAGATCGCTTCGGTGCCATCATCGCAGCGGTCGACTGACACGAGGATGCAAATCTTGTTGTAAGTCTGAGCTCTCGCGCAAGCGAGCGTCCGTTCGATGAATGGCTCTGCTTGCCAGGTCGGGATGCAGATGGTGACGTCGGCCTTAGTCATATAGTTCCCTCAGACACGTTGATTAGCAGCGATCCCACAGCGGTGTTCGGTCGGGAGTACCGCCTTAAGAAAGGGTCCCGGCCTCTGCCTTCAAGGGAGGTCCCGCAGATCGCGGGTCTATTCTCTGGCGTCATTCGCAATTGGAGTGAAGTTGTTAGCCGCAGACACCATCGGCGTCCGGTGCAGCCGCAGCGCATGCGGCGTCAGGCCAAAGCAACCGTAATGCCATGTACCTTGGACAGTAGCAATTGCGCCCCAACCCGGGTATGCGCAAATTTCCCGATGTCCATTAAGGCCATCGGCAGCTTTTGGAGAGCTTTTATGCAAAATAAAGTTAAATCCTCGTGGCAAGCGCGTTGTTTAGCACGCTGTCGCTTTTCTCGCCTGCCAGTGCCGAAAGCAACATTAGTGACGTCGATATGACGCAACTTCAAACCCATATCGTTCGGATGAATCGGCCGTCCCACGCCTATAGCGGGCAGCTCGCCGTCGGCATGGAATTGCCGGCGCAGGGTATTACCTATTATGAGATTCCAGCTGAATACAGGGCTAAGGACACTCACTATACGGTGGTGAATGGTCGTCCTGTTTTGGTGAATTCGCAAACGCGCAAAGTGATGCACATCATGCAGTGATTTGGTGCCTCGCGGCGAATTGATCGACACGGTTATGCGGGACACGGTGCCGAATTGTTGGAAGCTCTCAATGTGCTTCTCTCACTCGCGCGGGCATTGTGGACGTGTCATGTGTACGCCGTCGGTCCCCCAATAATCAACGCGGCGCGGCCGGGCTAACACCACCCCTTCCCCTTGGTCCAATATCGTTTGCAGCAGTGGTATTCCAAACTGTTGTGTTGAAGCGTCTCGTACTAAGGGCCAGGGGGCGCACCAAATGGAGAAGACCGATGAAAAGCTTTCTCATCCTCGCCGCCGCTGCACTGACGACGGCAGCCCTTTCGCTTCCCGCCACCGCAGGCACCGTCGGCTGCGATGAAGGGGCTGCTAACGCCAGCATCAACGCCACCGAGTGCGGTCTGTCGAACCAGAAGAAAATGAGCTCGTCCAGCTCGAAGGCGACCAAGGCCAATGCCTCTGCGCCGAAGAAGCAGGCAGAAGAAGAAGCCCGCAGTGCACAGTATTGGCAAGGCCCGAGTGACGCGCCCCGTCTCTAGGCCGCCGAAAGGCCTGCAGCCGCGAAAGGCTTAGTCGAGCGGTTCAATTTCGACGATCGATGCGCCGTGATTGCTGCCGATCCAAAGTGACGGCGGGTTGCTCAATGTTTTCGGTGAACACCCGCGGATATTGGTAGACCGCGGCAAATAGACGCCGCAGGCGAAATGCACCGCGCTGCTGGTCGAGCAATCGACGCCGCTCCGACGGGCAAGCTGCCTTGGGATCGGGAGGGTCGCTGAGACACATTGCGGAGTCCCGCCGCCGTGTCGGGCCGCATTGTTGCAAAACGATCTACGATGATCCATCCGAATTTGATGCTGCAGCCTGTTACGCAGAAGCCGAGCGCTTTGCCGCTGTTCGTGTGACCGCATTGAAAGGCGCAACATGTACGAAGGCACGGTCAAGACCTGGAATCCGTCGCGCGGTTACGGCTTCATCGGCCGCGAAGCTGGTGAGCCTGACCTGTTCATGCACGTCAAGGATTTCGACGGCAGCCCTCTTGTCCTCAGGGCCAATTCACTTACACGATGAAGGGAGTAACTCTGTTGGCTCGCAACAAGGGAGAAAGCTAATGATCAGATTGATCGTTTCTACCGCATTCGCGATAGCCTTCACAATTTCAGCACAAGCAATGCCGGTCGCTCCTATTCATGAGCAGGACAGCATGATCACGCAAGTCGCGCTAGCATGCGGAGCGGGTAGAACACGGGTCAACGGCGTTTGCGTGGCCAGAACTACCAAACGGCAAATCCGCAGATGCGCAGTGTGGGGCGCAGGACGCGTTTGCAAGCGGTGGCATTGAGCCGCCAACGAACCAGCCGGATAGAAAATCTCCCGGCAAGTTGCATCGACATCGCCCCGCGTGCCGCCCGAGCGCGCGCTGAAGAACGGGGGACGCAAAATGCCACGATACTTTTTTTCACCTCTCATCGGACACGGTGAAGATTCCGGACACAAACGGCCGGTCGGCACGATCGCGATGAAATAGACTAGGACGGCAACATCACGCCCAACCTTCCAATTGCAGCGCGCGGCAGAGTTGATCGGTTGCGGCGCGTACCTCTATTGCCTTGCCGCTTTTCTGCGCCTGCATCAGTAATTCGGCGGTGTGCTGCCACACCGGCTTTTCCTGCCGTGCCTGTGTTAGGCGCTGAGTCATCAAGCGCGCCGCCTAGGCCATCGTGCTGATAACATCGCCGTCCCGCAGCTTGATCGGATAGGCCAATGCGCGATTCCAGCCGCCTGGCTTGGCATTTTTTTTCGCCATCACTTTTCCAGATTCACCGAACCGGCGCCTAACAGCCTTTCCCAATTTGCTTTAAACGCTGCTTTCGCCGCTTCGAGGTCATCGGCGAGACCTTGCACGACTACGCCTTCAGGCAACGGCCCACGCAAGTTGAGGCCATAGATCGACCAATACCAGCGCGGGCCTTGCGGCGTGGCTTCCGCATAGGTGCGGCCGACGTCGCAGCCGTTAAATCGAAAAACGAAATCGTCTTCGCGGTCGCTGAGACCGGTTCGGCGGAGGGCGTATCGAATCGTGTTTTGCCTGCTCACAGTCTCCAAAGTTGCCCCCAAGTCCTACATCCCGCGGCTGCCGGCTCGCGCTATAGTCGGGCCGAGAAAGGGGATTGGCTGAAGCACGAGGTGGGCCATGATGATTTTTCTCGATACGCAAGGAAGGTATGTCGTTCTCTGCCTTCTCAGTCTCGCCTTCGTGGCTTGGGTACTTATACCGGCCTAGGCCGCCCAGCCCTCCGCGTCCAGAGCGCGCTGAAGCTGCCCGGTCGCGTCCCGGCTGCCGATGAGCCTCCCTATCTTGCTGCCGTCCTAGGAGTGGACTTAGGAGAATGCCTCTAGAGCCTGGGCTTCATGTCGATGATACGCGCGGCAAGCCTCTCGATCTCCGCGTCGGATGCTCCACCTATACTACGAGCCCGGTGCACTTTTAGTGTGTTGCCCATTGCGCGAAGCGCCTGCGCAAGATGATGAAATTCCTGCTTTAGGAGGGGATCGACAGCGGTGGTGCCGGAGGACTCAACCTCGTCCGCGCGCTTAAAGTAATATTCCGTCGTTTCCGGCATGGCGCAGCCCCCTCACAGGCCAATCCACATGACAGTTCGTAACAAGCTCAACAAATCTTGCCGTGGTTGCAAATTGTCCTTTGGGGCAATGCGCGCAGCCCTATGCTGCCCAGCCTTCGGCGTCTAAGGCGCGGCGAAGCTGCCCCGTCGCTTGGTGCAGATCCTCGGACTTGCCGCTCGCTTGCGCTTCCATCAGCAGCGCGGCGGTGTGCTGCCAGATCGGTTTAAGTTGGCGCTGCTTGGGTAGCCGCTGCGTCAGCGCGGCCGCTTGGGCCAACGTTTCGACGACCTGCCCGTCGCGGAGCTTGATCGGGGCCGCAAGCGGGCGCCGCCATCCTGTCGCGGGTTTCACTTTGCTGGGCATGGGCAGAACTTACTGATTTTTCGTTTTGGCAGCCGGTCCGGGCACTGCAAGCTGCTGGTCCCTAGATGGGGTTATGCCCCTCGCGCCGGCTTTCTGTTGACTAGCGGACTTTTGTGCAACATATTGCGACATACTACCAACGACTGCAACAGAGTGGGAGGGGCAATGTCGGTACGCAAGCGCGAATGGATCACCCGTAAGGGGGAGCGGCGCGAGGCTTGGATCGTCGATTATGTCGATCAGCATGGCGCACGCGCCCTGAAAACCTTCGCGCGAAAGAAGGAAGCCGACGCCTATGCGGCCACGACGCATGTCGAGGTGCGCCAAGGGACGCACGTTATTGATTCCGCCAGTGTGACAGTAACAGCGGCGGGCGAACTGTGGATTGCCAGCGCTGAGGCCGCCGAATTGGAACGCACCACGATCGAGCAGTATCGCCAGCACCTGCGCCTGCACATCGCGCCGTTCATCGGCCGCGAGAAGCTTTCCCGGATCAATGTGCCGTTCGTGCGGGCATTCGAGGACAGGCTGCGCGCGGAAGGCCGCTCGGCAACAATGGCGCGTTATGTCGTGAGAAGCCTGGGCGGGCTGCTGGCGGACGCTGCGGAACGCGGGCTAATCGTGCGCAATCCGGTGCGCGAACTGCGGCGCAAGCGCAGCAAGCGCGGCAATGAGAAGCGCGGCCATTCGCTTGAAGTCGGCGTCGACATTCCTACGCCGGATGAAATCAAGCGGATCGTGCAGGCCGCTTCCGGGCGCTGGCGGCCGCTCCTGCTGACGGCGATATTTACCGGCCTGCGGGCATCCGAGCTTCGCGGCTTGCGTTGGTCAGACGTTGACCTGAAGGCCGGCAAGCTGGATATGCGTCAGCGCGCCGACCGCTTTAACCGGATCGGCCCGCCCAAGACCACGGCCGGCAGCCGAACGGTTCCCCTGCCCCCGATGCTGGTCAAGGAACTGCGCGAGTGGAAATTGCGCTGCCCAAAGAGCGCGCTCGGGCTGGCGTTTCCCAACGGCTCCGGCAACGTCGAGGCGCATCCAAATATCATCGAGCGCGGCCTGAAGCCGACGCTAGTGGCGGCGGGGGTCACGACCAAGGACGGCGAGGCCAAATATCCCGGCCTGCATGCGCTCCGGCACTTCTATGCAAGCTGGTGCGCGAACATCGGGCTGTCCATGAAGACGGTGCAGGTCCGGATGGGCCATTCGAACATCGCGGTGACGATGGATACCTATACCAAGCTATTTCCGGACAGCGACGATCCGGCCCGGCTGGCCGCCGCCGAAAAGGCGCTTCTGGCCTGAGTGCGACATAGACGCGACATACGGCCTGATTACGTAATGAAAACAAAGGTGTAACTCGGACTCTGACTCCGTTAATCTAGGTTCGAATCCTAGTTCCCCAGCCACCTGACGCGCGGGTCACTTCAAGGTGCTACGGTCGCCCGGGATTGCAGGCTGCTCACCTTCGACGGTTTTTCCGGGCTCGCGCGTTTCGCCGGGCCGGGATTGGTGCGCGCGGCCGTCGCGGGTTTCTTTGCTTGCGATTTCGCCGCTTGCGCATGCTTCTTTTGTAACGCTGCCTTGACGTTCGCGAAGGCGCGCTTAACGGAAAATTCCCTGCCATCGATGGGGCCAATATGCGGCGGGTCGCGATCGCGATACGGGCGCCCGACGCCCAGTTTGTTTTCATTCGCGTCGATCCACTTCCACAGCTCGTCGCTTTCGGCGTATCGCTCGAGACGGGTGTTGCCCTCGACGCTCACGAGATCGACCGCAAGCCCGTGGCCATAGCCGCCGCGGCGGCTGCCGCCGTGGTAGGAGCTGTCGCTCGAAGCCTTGTTGCCGGATGCGATCGCCTGCCGGTAATCGTCGCGGAATGCGCTCGTGATACCCGGCATGAACCCGGCCTCCTCCATGACGCGAAGGGCGTGGTAGAGCTTCCGCTTGAAGCCGCGATCCATGCCTCCGATGACGTAATCCTTGAGCGGCATGTCGGCTTTTTGTGCGGCATCCGGATCCTTCCAGGTGAAGTCCGCGACGACGTATTTCACAATGGTTGCCGTGACTGTCCGCGTTTTGCCCTTCTTCTTGACCGTCTTCTTGATTTTCTCCGTCACCTTGTTGGTGTCGACTTTGGGCGTCCGCTCATACCGTGACCAGAGGTAATCATCGATGCAGACATCTTCCACGATGCATTCTTTCGAAGTTTCCAACGGCCGCACGGGCGGTAAGGGAGAATCATTCACCGTACTAGACGGGAATGCCGGCACGAGCCGCACGGGCTTTTCCGGCGGCAACGGCGCAGGTGCGGCCGGCAAGGGAGACTCGTTTAGCCCATCAGACGGGGACGCCGACGCGAGCTGTACGGTTTTTTCCGGCGGCAGTGTCGGACGAGAGTCAGGCAAAGGGGCCTCGACGGCGGGCGTCTCGGCAGCGGGAGCATTCGCGAGGGCGACGGCAGGTTCGGTCATGTCCGGATCGGGCGCCACCGACTCGCCGGGAGAGCCCGGTGCAGCCGCCAACAACGTGTCGAGGGGCGAAGACTCCGCGCTCACGGAAGCAGCGGGAGCGCCCGCGCTGATGACCGCAGGTTCTGTCGAGTCCGGATCGGACGTCGCCGCCTGGCCGAGGGAGTCCATTGCGGTTGCCGGCGATGCGTCGAGGGGCCGAATCTCAGCACTCAAAGAAATGACGCTGCGGGTCGCATCCGGGTCTGTGATCGGCGTTGCGGTATTCTCGATGGCGGGCGAATCGAAGCCGAACCGGAGAGTGCCCGAACCAACAAGAGCGACCGTTCCGCATAATGCTACCAACGTAACAAGCTGCTGCGGTCTCATCATCCCCCTCTTGTCCACGCTCGGCCTGAGGGTGCGCCTCCTGAGGGCGCGCCGGCCGCTCGGAACCATGACAAGCGCGATTGTCGGATCAGCATCGCTTCATGCAACAAAGAAAGCAACAGCTAGTCGTTTTTCTGCGACGTTGTTGCCCAAATACAACGTGTTCAAGGGGGACAGATTTCAAACGCTGCTGCGGCTGCTTGACGAGGCAGGTAGCGAGCGCGCGAAGTCGGCTGATTTGTCATCCGGCTAACGGTACCTCGCAGGCGCTTTAAGGATGTAAAACCTGCAACTATTGATATATTTTCCTATTCGGCACGCCAGCCGACCGTTTCAAGGGGAAACAACGGGCTGGTTCGCGCGTTTCTAGTAGAGTTATACCTCACGACGGTCGCGCCAGACCCTGTACAACGTTCCATCTCTTCGTAAGCTCGCAGCACGTTCCACGCGACCCTGCAATTTTGTTCCAGGATAGCTCGTGAAACTTGATTCCATCGATCCACGCCAAGTCGCTATCCTTCTCGACGTTGACGGCACCTTGCTCGACATCGCACTCACGCCGCACGACGTGCGCGTGCCGTCCACACTGCGCAAGATATTGTTGAAGCTGCAGGAGCGCACGAATGGCGCGCTCGCATTGGTAAGTGGGCGTTCGTTAAGCGATATCGACCTCATCTTCGCCCCGCTCAAGCTTTCGGCGGTGGGTGGGCATGGCGCCGAGATCCGGGTCTCCCCGAACGGCAAGGCCAACGGCACCCGATCGCGGTTTCTGGACAGGAAAACTCGCTCACGCCTTATCGAAGTCGCGGAGGTCGACGAAGGCGTTATTATGGAAGACAAAGGCTATTCAATCGCGTTGCACTACCGCCTTGCACCGGACAAGAAGCGTGCGATCGAGGACGCCGTCGCTGCAATCTGCGGCGAACTGCCGGAAGGTTCGGTGGAGGTCCTGCCCGGCAAGGCGGTGATCGAAATCAAGAAGAGCGGCTTTAACAAAGGCACCGCGCTGCGCGATCTCATGGCGCATGCGCCTTTTGCCGGCCGCAAGCCGATATTTATTGGTGATGACGTAACCGACGAGGCCGCCTTTGCGGTGGTGCCGGAATTCGACGGGATGGCAATATCGGTAGGACGCATGGTGCCCGGCGTCGCGCAGCGTTTCCAAGCGCCAAGCGACGTGCGCCGATGGCTTGAGCATATCGCGAGGGACGGGTCAGGACAGCCCGGGGGAAGACAACCCGGAGGATAGTTGTTGGCACGCCTCGTAGTGGTGTCTAATCGCGTCGCGGTTCCGTCGCGCGACGGTAAGAGCCAGGCGGGCGGCCTCGCCGTCGCCCTCCGCTCGGTGCTGAAGAGCAATTCCGGCCTCTGGTTCGGATGGAGCGGCGGGATCGCTCCGAGCGCGGCAGAAACGCAAACCCACACGGCGCAGCATGGCGACATCTCTTACGTGGTCATCGACCTCGTCCATGATGACTATCAGGAATATTACAACGGTTTCGCCAACCGGATGCTTTGGCCGATCCTGCATTATCGGCTCGACCTTGCGGAGTTCTCCCGCCGCGATCTGGGCGGCTACCTGCGAGTGAATGTACATTTCGCGGAAGAACTGGAAAAGATTTTAAAGCCGGACGACGTCGTTTGGGTGCATGACTATCATCTGATCCCCTTCGCCAAGACGCTGCGGGAGCGCGGCCATCGCAACAAGATCGGGTTCTTCCTCCACGTTCCCTTCCCGCCTCCGGAAATTCTCACGGCCCTGCCGAACCATGACCGCCTAATTCCGGACCTGATTCATTATGACCTAGTGGGCTTCCAGACCGAGAACGACGCCGCCAATCTCGCGCGCTACTTGAGCAAGGAATGCCTTATACCGCGTCGCGACGCCGACACCTTCCAGGCCGGCGAGCGTGTCATGCGGATTGGAGTCTTTCCTATCGGCATCGAGACGGCGGAGTTCAACAGACTGGCACAACGTTCGGCGGTCTCCTCATTCGTTACCCAGACAGTCGCAAGCCTTGCCGGGCGCGACATGATTATCGGCGTCGACCGGCTGGATTATTCCAAGGGACTACGGCTGCGGATGGATGCATTCGAAAACTTTCTCAACAGCAATCCGGATTGGCGAGGGAAAGTGACCTATTTGCAGATCACCCCGAAAAGCCGTTCCGACATCCGAGAATATGAGGACATGGAGCGGCAGATCAGCGAAGCGGCAGGACGCATCAACGGCGCCTACGGCGAAGCCGCCTGGACCCCTATCCGCTACGTCAACCGGGCGCATAGCCGCACCGCGCTCGCGGGTCTTTACCGCTCGGCACGGGCCGCGCTGGTCACGCCGCTGCGCGACGGTATGAATCTCGTGGCGAAGGAATATGTAGCGGCGCAAGATCACGAAAATCCGGGCGTTCTCATCCTCTCGCGTTTCGCCGGTGCTGCCTGTGAGCTCGATTCCGCCCTGGTGGTCAATCCCTACGACTCGGAGGGCGTCGGCGCCGCCATTGCAAGAGCGTTGTCGATGCCGCTCGAGGAGCGCCGCACCAGACACGATGAAATGTTCCAGGTGTTGCTGGCCAACGACGTCAAATATTGGGGCGAGCGCTTCATGACGACTCTGACGCGGCCGCATGCCGTGCCGACCTGGATCGTGCGCTCAAGCGCCTTCCTCAACGACTGATTTTGATTCGGCGCCGGAGGCCGGCGTCCGCTCCGCCCGCTGCTCGGCAGGTTTTACTCCGGTAGCCAGATTGAACGCACTGTTGACCAGCGCGACATGCGAGAAGGCTTGCGGGAAATTTCCAACCAACCTGCCGCTGCGAGGATCATATTCTTCGCTGAGCAGGCCAACGTCGTTGCACAAGCCGAGCAGCCGGTCGAACAGCTTACGCGCATCTTCATGGCGTCCTAACAGGATGTAAGCATCCACCAGCCAGAAACTGCATGCGAGGAAGGCACCTTCGCCGGGCGGCAGGCCGTCATCGGTGCTTTCGGTTGCATAACGCAAGACGAAGCCATCGACCGTGAGATGGCGTTCGATGGCTTCAACAGTACCGCGGATGCGAGGATCCTCCGGCGGCAGAAAGCCGACCCCGGCAAGCAAAAGCAGGCTGGCGTCCAACTCGGTGCCGTCGTAGGCCTGCACGAAGTTGCCAAGCTCTGCGTTGTAGCCGCGTTGACAGACCTCGTCATGGATCTGCGCGCGCAATTGGCGCCAGCGTTCCAGCGGTCCGGGAAGATTGAATTTTTCCGCGCTCTTGATGGCGCGATCGAAAGCTACCCAGGCCATAACCTTGGAATAGGTGAAATGCCGGCGCGGGCCGCGCACTTCCCAGATGCTTTCGTCCGGCTCATGCCCTGCGCTCTCAAGCCGATGCAGCATGGCAATCTGCAGATCCCAGCCCGACTCGGTTGCGGCCAGTCCGCCAAGCCTGGCCTGATGGAAAGCGTCCATCACCTCGCCATAGACGTCGAGTTGCAGCTGGCGATGTGCGTCATTGCCGATGCGCACAGGCTGGGAATTTTCGTAACCCGGCAGCCAGGGCACTTCCCATTCAGTCAGCCGCCGCTCGCCGGCGATGCCATACATGATCTGAATCTGGTCGGGACTTCCCGCCACCGCGCGGGCAAGCCATGATCGCCAGTCATGCGCTTCCTGGTAATAGTCGGCGTTCATCAGCGCGAGCAGCGTCAGAGTTGCATCGCGAAGCCAGCAGAAACGGTAGTCCCAGTTACGTTTTCCGCCGATCTGCTCCGGCAAGGACGTGGTCGGCGCCGCCACGATGCCGCCGGTCGGCGCATAAGCAAGCGCCTTCAGCGTGATCAGCGAGCGCACCACCGACTCATGACACGTTCGCCCCCCGCGACAGCGCGTGGCCCATTCGGTCCAGAATTTCTCGGTTGTGTTCAGAGCCTGCTGCGGATCCACCGGCTTCGGCGGCGGCAGATGGGAAGGCGTGTAGGTGAGCACGAAAGACACGCTCTCCCCGGCGCTGACGGTGAAGTCACCGACGGTCGTAAGGTTCTCGCCATGTAATTTCACCGATGTGCAGAGCAGGACCATGTCCGGGCCGGCAATGGCACGGATGCCGCCGTCGGGAGCCGCGTGACCCAAGGCACGATCGCGCCATAGCCGAACCGCAGGATCAACTCGGTATGCATCGCAACCTTGCCGCGCTCGCCGGTAACGATGCGCACGATGTCGGAACTGCCGTCGCGCAGCGGCATGAAATCGGTGAGTTTGACCGCGCCCTCTTCGGTCTCGAACGTTGTTTCCAGGATAAGCGTGTCGCCCCGGTAGCGCCTGCTAATGCGCGGAGACGTCTCGCGCGGGCTGATCAGCCAACGCCCATGGTCGTGTGTACCGAGCAGCGCCGCGAAACAGGCATCGGAATCGAAGCGCGGCCAGCACAGCCAGTCCATGGAGCCGCCGCGCGACACCAGAACCGCGGTTTCGCAGTCGCCAATCAAGGCATAATCTTCGATGCGTTCGGCCATGTCAGGCTGCGATGTCGATGATTACTTTGACATCGCCGCGCCGATGCTCGAGCGCATCCTGCCAGCGCTCGAGCGGCACCCGCCGCGTGACGAGCCGTCGCAACCATTCTTTGTCGGCCTTGGCGAGCGCCCGAGCGGCTGCTTCGTAATGCAGACGATTGCCATTGACGGTGCCGAAAACGACCTGGTTGTTGAGCACAATGGTGCGATTCCATGCGCCGACGTCGATTTCGGCCAGACGCCCCGCCGGCGTAACGCCGGCGAGGCAAACGATACCACTTGGCGCAACGCGTTGGAGCGCTCCCGTGATTACCGGAACGGCACCCGTGCACTCGATCAGGATATCCGCTTGCAGATCCAGCGTGCCGATGTCCCCGGTGTGGTATTTCGCACCGAGGCCGCGCGCGAGTTCGGGCTTGGGCCCGGTGGTATTGCGGTCGAGCATGTGAACCTCGAGTCCCCGTTGCGCGCCCATCAGTGCTGCGAGCAGCCCAATGGGGCCCGCACCAGTGACAAGAACGGTTTTTGGCGACCAGGAACGTGAGCGCCTGCCGATGGCATCAATGTGATCCCACGCTTTGGCAACCACGCTCGCAGGCTCTATCAGCACACCCAGCATCTCCAGCCGAGGATCGACCTTAATCGCGAATTCCGGCTCGATGCGGAACAGCTCGGCCCCGAAGCCATTGCGCGCCTTAATACCGTGCTCGGTATATTCGCCGCTGAGGCACATGTCCCATTCTCCTGCTGCGCATGCCGAGCATGGGACAGGGTCGGGATGCCGCACAAAGCCCACGATCAAATCTCCGGGAGCGAAGCCGCTATCGCGCGGAGCCTGCTCTACCCGCCCGAGAGATTCATGGCCGAGGATAAGACGCTCCTGCCCCGCCGGCGCAACTCCATATTCACCCGCCATGATCTCGCGATCAGTGCCGCAAACGCCCAGCGCTATGGCGCGCGCTAGGATCGAGCCTTCCGACAGCGGCGGCTCAGATACGTCGTCAAGCCGCAGCGAATTCGCCACGCCCGGCAGGACCGTCAGCGCGCGCATGTCCACTGCTCCCGGAAACCAAAGCTTTCGGGCATGGTTGTTTGGTGTCCCCTTAAAGAGCGTGACCGGGTTGGGCTGCGGTCGCGAAACAGCGGGAGATCAGTTATGCAAGCCATTGGCAAAAAGCGCTGGGCGATACCTGAGGGTTATATACCTTCCGAAAGCTTCTCGACCGACAGAGCGCTGATTTCCCATGAGACAGCCTGCATCCTGAATGCCGGCGACGCCGATGCGCATATCACCCTCACCGTCTTCTTCACCAATCGCGAGCCGGTGATTTACCAGGTCACCGTGCCGGCGCGGCGCACACTCCATCTCCGGTTCAATGACTTGAAGGATCCCGAACCGGTTCCCCTCGATACCGATTTCTCCTCGGTATTCGAAGCTGATGTGCCCATCACGGTGCAGCACACGCGGCTGGATTCGCGGCGCGCGGAAATTTCGCTGCTCAGCACCATCGCCTATGCCCAGGATTGATCGCTTCCAACTCTAAGAGGACGCCGGACGGCCATTCCGTCGGGGGAGGGAGGGTATGAAGGCCGTCCGGCGCGTTGACGCGACCGAGGGGGAAGTCGCGTCTGAGAGGGAAACACACGGGGTCTTATGAATGTTCCGGGGCCACCGGTGGTTTAAAACAACTACGCGCGAGGCAGATAGGGCCCCTGCCCGTATGTCCATTCGGGCCGGAAATGGCCGTTTTCGCCCATTACGCAGACCTCGGCCTTCCGTTCGCCCTGATCGCCCAGTTTCTGGGCCGCATCGATGGCGAAAAGCATGGCCTCGGATTGGGTGTTGTAAGGCCCATATTCCTCGTCGTCGAACTTGATCAGCCAGTTGCCGTCGTGATGAACGACAAAATAGCGGGCCTGAGCCATCGCAACCTCCTGCTGCAGCAGTCGAGCATGAGATAACGCAGACAAGGTTGCGCGAGTTTCGCGACGAAATTAATGCCGGGAATCGGTGTTCACTAGATTTTTACCGGCTTGGGCCACAGCCCGGCCACCCACTTCGCGGCTGCGCAGCTGGAATGGCAGCAGGTTTTCTGTCTCTCGGGCGGCCTCTGGCTCCAGGCAAGGCGTGCGCAAAGCGGTGACGAAATCCGCGAACCATCCCTGCAGCGGTGCAGCCATGAGCGCCTTCATCATCGCGTCCCAGCGTTCCCGCCGCTCGTCTGCCGGCATGCTGAAGGCCTCGGAAATGGCGCTGGAGAGGCCATCGATATCGTGGGGATTGACCAGGAGCGCTGAGTCGAGCTGCCGGGCAGCGCCCGCGAACTTGGACAGCACCAGCACGCCCGGATTGGAGGGATCCTGGGCCGCGACATATTCCTTGGCGACAAGATTCATGCCGTCGCGCAACGATGTTACCAAGCCGACCTGTGCCATGCGGTAGAAGCAGGCCAGTCTGCTCTGGGAAAAGCCCTTGGTGAGGTAGCGAATGGGCGTCCAATCGATCTCACCATGGCGGCCGTTGATTTCGGTGACCTGGGTCGCGAGCTGCAATTGCAGTTTTTGATAGGCATCTACATGAACGCGCGAGGGTACGGCGATCTGCAGGAGCGCAACCGTGCGCTTGAGCGCCGGACGTCGTTGCAACAAGTGGTCGAATGCCTCGAAGCGATTGGCCAGTCCCTTGGAATAGTCGACACGGTCCACCCCGATCGCCAGCCGCGCACCTTGTAGACTGGTGTGCAGGCGGGTGGCTTCCGGCCGCGCCGCCGCCTTGACGGCAAGCGCGGCAAAGGTGGCCGCGTCGATCCCGATCGGGAATGTGCCGATGCGAACAGTGCGTTTGCCCACTGAATAAGCATCGCCGTTGCCCTTAAGACCGAGCTCATTCTCGAAATATTCTGCCAAATTGGCGTGATCTTCGTCTGTTTGCACACCGATCAGGTCATAGGCGAGCATCGCCTGGATCAATTCGCGATGATGCGGCACGCTGGAGAATACGCCGCGCGTCGGGAACGGCGTGTGCAGGAAGAAGCCGATTGGCTGACTGATGCCGAGCTTGCGCATATCCGCGCCGAGCGCGAGGTAGTGATAATCGTGTACCCAGAAGGTCGTATCGGGTTTGGCGAAGCGGATCAGCGTCCGCGCCATCAGGGTGTTGATTTCCCGATAGCAGGCATAATTCTCGCTCGACGTACGGATCAAATCCGGGCGCGAATGCAACGCCGGCCAAAGAGCGGAATTCGAGAATCCATCGTAGAAGCCGCAATACTGCTTTTTAGGCAAATCGACGGTTACGATGCTGCCGGCGCCATGACATTCTATCGTGGCGAAGGGTTCTTTTGCGGCCATTTCCTGCGGGCGCTGACTGGCGCCGACCCAAATGGCCCCGCAAGTCTGCACGGCAGGAAGTAAAGCAGCAGCCAAGCCTCCTTCGATCGGTTCGTCCGCCGATAGGCAGGCGACGCGATTCGAAACCACGACCAATGTCATTGTCTTTCTTCTCCGGACACCAGAAATCTAACGATCCGTTCATCCAATGGTTCCGGCGGGAGATGCTGAAAATGTCGTGGCGCGACGCCGTTGCGCCGGTATCGCTGCCGGCCAATACGCTGGCCTTGGGGCTGGTCGAAGCAGACATCGCAGACCATGCAGCCTTGAGTCGTCGAGACAATATCCGGGCTGAACGTATTGATGGGCCCAAATAAATTTCTTTTCCCATTTGAGGAGGGAAGTTGCAGGTCACGGTCATTTTGGGAGGTAACAACCAAGCCGAACGGCTGGCGAGGAACTTTCTACCGTCGCGAGTATTGAGCCGGTGCTAAGAGCCGCTTTATTAATTAGAGAGAATTTCGTCATGTCACTCGGTACCATTCTTGTCATTATCCTGATCCTGGTTCTCTTGGGCGTTATCCCGACTTGGCCGCACAGTTCTGGTTGGGGTTATGGTCCTTCGGGAATTGTGGGCGTGATCCTCGTGATTCTGCTGATTTTGGTGCTGCTCGGTCGAATCTAGTTTTCCTTCCAGGCGCCATAAACGAAACGGTTTATGCCGCGGCTTCGCGCTGCGGTATAAACCGTTTATTCTTGGCAGATGATCTCGTTACACCAGGCAGCGACCGGCGAAATTGTTCTTGGCCGATGCGGTCAGCGGACTGAAAGCAGGATCGCAGCCCTCGAGTATTTTCGGTTCCGTGACAGCCGCCGGCTTGCGTTTCTGCTGCGCCGGCACCGGGACACGCGCATCGCGCACAGTGAGCTCACGGTCGCCTTTGTTCGTCCGGTTCACGATGGTTTGCGCCACTCCGGCAGGTTCGATGACGGTGGGCCGGAACGCACTGAGCCCGCTCTCGGCGGAGACGGCGACGTAAGCAGTGGTGAGAAGGGCAGCCAGGCCACAGCCGGAATAACGTAACAACGCGCACATCGGATCTCTCCAATATGCCAGCAACGGCGCCCCCGGACGCAGATGGGCAAGGAAGCTTGATGGCCCAACGTGCAGTGGACGGGTAGGTTCCGGCCAAGGCTGATCAACAATCAGCGACCGACCGACAGCTGCATGACCGGAATGGCCATCCGGCAGCTCAACCCAGTAGGATTAAAATCCAAGGTTACTTCGGCGTCGAGCGCGCGCGTAAGATTTTGCTCAATCACCATTCTGCCGAAGCCGCGTTGCTTGGGCGGTTTGACCTTGGGTCCGCGTTCTTCGTCCCACCGAATTTCGACGCCGTGACCTTCGTTTGCCGGCAACCGTTTCCAGCGGATGGATACATGCCCCCCTGGAACCGAGAGTGCGCCGTATTTCGCTGCATTGGTCGCTAGTTCATGCAACGCAAGCCCGAGGCTTTGCGCCGCCTCCGGCTTCAGCACGACGGTCGGTCCGTCCAGTGAAACCTGGGTGCCACGGTCGAGGTAATGCCCGAGCTGAGATCGCACCAGTTCCAACAGCGAAACACCGTACCAGCTTTCCTGCACCAGAAGGTCGTGCGATGTTGCCAGCGCCTGCAACCGCGCGCCGAATTGCGTCAGAAAGCCATCGATGGAGCCGACGTGCCGTGCAGTCTGGCGCGCCATGGCCTGGATGACAGCAAGCAGATTCTTCGAGCGATGTGTCAATTCACGCATCAACAGGCGCAGATGCGCCTCCCCCTCCTTGCGCTCAGTGATGTCGACGGCTGCGCAGCTTAGGCCAACAATAGCGCCCATGATGTCACGCAGCGGCTCTATATGCAGATCGTGCCAGCGCTCGCCGGAAGCAGTCTGGATACAAACCTCGCTGTCCTGCGGGCTGCCGGTCTCCAGCGCAGCGCGCTTTAACGCGATGATCGCCGAGCGGCTTTCCGGCGGAAGCACATCCTCATCCGTGTGGCCGATGATCTCATCGATCTTGCGCTCGAACATGGGATTGCTGACCGAAGTGTAACGCAGGCTGCGATCTTGCGTGTAGACGGTGACGTTCGAGCCGCGTAGCGCCGTCTCATAGCGCTGCAAGGTGCCAGCTAATTCCTCGCTCAGATCGCGGTGCTCACTCTGCAGTGAACGCACACGGGAAATATCGGTGGCGGTAGTGGTGATACCAACGATCTTGCGCTCAGGGCCGAAGATTGGATGCACATGCAGGGCGAAGAGCTTGCGGCCTTCCGGCAAAGCATAAGATACTTCGCAATCCGCCGGCACTCCGGTCTGCAACACCCGTTGTTTGACTGCGACCACCGCCTCGCGCTCGCGCGATGGCAGAAGCTCCTCATCGGTGCGGCCGGTCAGACCATCGCCGCCGCCTTTCGGGCCATAGGCCCAGGTATAGCGAAGGTCGCCGTCCTGGCGGAAGACATAGATGTTCGCTTCGGCCAGCGCAGCTTCGAGCTGCTCCGGCGGAATTCGGCGTGCTGCCGCGCCACCCTCGCTGGGAGATATTGTCTTCAATTGTTTCCCGTATTGTCTCACCAAGCAGGCTCTCAGAATAATAAAACCATGTATCTGATGTGGTGTCGAAACCGTGGCGACACCAGTGCCGTCGTCCCGAAGAATAGAATGAAGAGATCATCGCCGAGCTTGTAAGGGGTAATCGGCCGCATCCCCTTCCCCTCGCGCGACCGATCAATTAGGCGTAATAGGCGTAGCCGGCCCCGGTCGGCTACGCTTTCTTTTGCGTCGGAACTTTTGCGAAAGCCTCCCGTTGCCTTGCCGTCCCGCAGGAAACAATTTGCATGGCCAGAAAAAGCAAGCCGCCGAGCGATGATATCGCTGCCGTCGAAGAGCTGATGCAAGACTTGGAGTCACGACTGCGCCGCCTCAATGCCAAGGCAAAGGGGGACGCATCCGGCGGGGCTGACGACATCCCCGAATTCGTTTCGGAAACCCTGGCCCGCATCGCCGCGCAGGTACGCGATACCGCGGAGACGGCGACCGATACGCTCGCGGGCCAGGCGGCGGAGGCCAGTGCCGATATTGTAAAGAAAATCTGGGAAGAGATGGTGCGTCGCCCGCTGACCACGCTAGCGCTCGCCGCGGCCGCCGGTTATTTGCTCGGCCTGATCGGCAAGCAGGATGACGGGGAGTAGGCATGGCACTCACCGACTTCGTCAGCGCAGCCATCGGCCGGATCGTGGGCCGACTGGTACGGCGCGCGGTGTGCTGGGTGCTGGTAGGCGTTTTCGGGCTGGCTGCGATTTATCAGGCTTCAGTCGCGGCAATACTGGCGTTGGAGGCGGCCTTTGGCGCTTTCTATGCCCACCTGATGATTGCAGGTTTCTACGCGCTCATCGTGATCAGCCTTTTAGTCTTCCTCCGGTTCTCCGTGCAGCGCCCTTTGCTTGACGCCGAATACCGCAAGAGCCTCGCGCAATTACCCGCCGAAGCGCAGATCGCAACGGTCATCGAGGCAATGCTGCTGGGATATGCGATGGCGCGGCGGAAATAGCGGTTAAGCCATCGCGCGGTGCTCGCGGCGCTTGGCCTTGCGCTCGAAGAACAGCGCCTGGCTGAGCACGGCCGAAACCGTCGCGGGCTGGAACGGTTTGGCGATCAGGAAGGCCGGCTCGGGCCGCTGCCCCGTGAGGAATCGTTCCGGATAAGCGGTGATGAAGATCACCGGCACTTCGAAAAGGCGCAGCAACTCGTTGACTGCATCGAGCCCGGAACTACCGTCGGCCAGCTGGATGTCGGCCAGGATCAGACCGGGGCGCTTGGCCTTCGCCAATGCAATCGCTTCCGAATGGGTGCGCGCAACACCAAGCACGCGGTGGCCGAGGCTTTCGACCAGACCCTCCAAATCCATCGCGATGAAGGTTTCGTCCTCGATGATCAGGACGTCGGTTGCGATCTCAGCCGCCAGCTCGCGGCCCGATTCTTCCACCAGCCGCCGCAGGGTGGGCACATCGATATCCAGCACCTTGGCGGCGTCATCCTCCGACAACCCCTCCAAAGCGACCAACAGGAAGGCCTGGCGGGGTTTCGGCGTGATGTTGGACAACCGCTGCTCCACCGGCATGTCGCGGCTCGCCGGCTCGGTGGCATCGTTAACGGGTACGGAATTCCAAATCTTGGTGAAAAGCCGGTAGAGCGAGACCCGGGTGGAGGCCGCCTTTTCGAGCACGCTCGGGTCCTCAATCAGGGCCTCCAGGGTGGTGGCCACATAGGCATCCCCAGAGCTCTGGCTCCCGGTCAAAGCCCGGGCATAGCGGCGGAGATAGGGCAAATGCTGCGCTACGGCTTGAGACGTCGACACGGAAAACCCTCCCAATTTTGGTCCGGGGCAACCCCCGGCGACCCCTCGCAAGGGATACAATAATTCGGCTCTATGGGAACGGAACCGCTTATTATCGAAAAAGTTCCATTGCCATGGAACAAAACACAGAGGTGAGACTTTTACTCCGATGACGCAGGGGGGGCCGGCCGTTTCGAACCCGAAACATCCGGCCAGGGACACATGAAAGACACCAAACCAACCGGATCCCGTTCGCAGATGGAAACTGGAACTAGCCCAGGCAAGGCCGACGCGAAATTGGGTCGCGACATTCAAGCAAAAATCGGACAACAGCTCCGCGCTCTGTATGACGAAGTCGTCAACCAGGGAGTGCCGGACCGCTTTACCGATCTACTCAACCGCCTCGATAAGCCGGAGGACAGGGAGTCTCGGTGATGGCTCTGGACGCGTCAGTCCGAGAGGCTGTCCTGGCAGCAGTCCCTAGCCTGCGCGCCTTCGCCATATCGTTGTCCGGCAACGTCGACCGCGCGGATGATTTGGTGCAGGAAACGCTGCTGCGCGCATTGGCCAATATCAATTCGTTTCAACCCGGCACCAACATGTCGGCTTGGCTATTCACCATTCTGCGCAATCATTTCCGATCGGAATATCGCAAGCGTCGGCGAGAGGTAGAAGATGGCGACGGCAGCTATGCTGAAACGCTGAAATCGCATCCGGAGCAGTACGGCCGGGTTGAGTTTGAGGAATTCCGCACAGCGCTGGCCAAGCTGCCGCCGGATCAACGCGAAGCGCTCGTGCTGGTGGGGGCTTCGGGATTTTCCTACGAGGAAGCGGCAACGATCTGTGAATGCGCCGTCGGTACCATCAAAAGCCGCGTCAATCGCGCGCGGACCCGCCTGTCCGAATTGATGTCGGTCGAAAGTGTCGATGATTTCGGCCCTGACCGCACCACCCGCGCTATCCTCGCCCGCACAGAAAGAGCGTGATATTGTCCGCCACGCAAAAAGCCCGCCGCTTTCGCGACGGGCCCTTTGCCTTTGACTTCGTAGCTTAAGGGACTGTCGGCGACCGTCCGCGCAACAGCGCGACGACCGCAGAGATCGCGAACAGGATGATCGCAACGAAGAACACGAGTTTTGCCGCTTCTACCGCCACGCCTGCGATGCCGCCGAAGCCAAGGAGCGCGGCAATCAGAGCAACGACAAGAAACGTAAGAGCCCAGCCTAACATGGGACGTCTCCTCATTGTTTTAACTGCTGGAGAATAAACTCTCGCCGCCGGCGAATGGTTCCGGCAGGCTGGAGCCGTGAGGAACCTCAGATTATCAATGACGTTGCAATCTCGTCGTAATCAGCGCTGACCAATGGCCCTCGAGACCTACCGGACCAAACGGCGTTTCGGCATCACACCCGAGCCGCGCGGCAAGACCGGAAAGCGCGGGGGCAATGCTTTCGTGATTCAGAAGCATGCCGCGACCCGGCTGCATTACGATCTCCGACTCGAACTTGACGGCGTGATGAAGAGTTGGGCGGTGACCCGGGGCCCCAGCCTCGTACCCGGTGATAAGCGGCTCGCCGTTCATGTGGAAGATCATCCGATCGAATACAACAAATTCGAGGGTACGATTCCAAAGGGCGAATACGGCGGCGGCACCGTGATGATCTGGGACCGCGGCACCTGGGAGCCGGACGGTGATCCGCACCGAGGTTACAAGAAAGGACATCTCAATTTTCGTCTCGCAGGGAAGAAGCTGCGCGGCTCCTGGCATCTTGTGCGCATGCATAAACGGCCGGGCGAGAAGCGCGAGAATTGGCTCTTGATCAAATCGGATGACGAATTTGCCCGCCGCGCCAAGGATCCCGACATCCTCGAAGAGGAGAACCTCTCGGCCGCGAGCGGCCGGAGCATGGATGAGATTGCCGACGCCGAAGGCGCCGTATGGCACAGCAACCGCTCGGCGAAAGAGAATGCTGCCGGCTTGAAGCGGGCAAGCCGGACGAAGCCGGCACAGAAGGTTGCCAAGAAGCAAAGCAAGGGCAAACCGACAGCCGCCGCCCGCAACGGCAAAGGCGTCAGCAAAGTCAGCAAACGCAAGGCGAAGACCAGGAAGGCCAAAGCAAAACCGGTCCCGGGCGCGCGCGTCGCCCCCCTCCCCGATTTTATCCCACCCTGTCTCGCGCTGCTCGGCGTCACCGCGCCGGATAGCGCCGACTGGATCCACGAAATCAAATTTGACGGCTACCGGATGCAGGCCCGGATCGATAACGGCGACGTCCGGCTGCTGACGCGCAAAGCGCTCGACTGGACCGGCAAATTTGCGCCGATCGCGGAGGCACTGGAGACGCTGCCGGTGGAGCAAGCCATTCTCGATGGCGAAATCGTTTCCGAGAACGACGACGGCGTCGCAAGCTTTTCCCAGCTGCAAGAGGACCTGAAGGAAGGCCGCAGCAAAAACTTCGTCTATTATGTCTTCGATCTGCTGTACCGCGACGGTTACGACCTCACCACCGTTCCGCTGGAAACGCGCAAGCAGGCCCTGGCCGACCTGCTGGAAGGCTCCGATCTTCGCCAAATACGCCTGAGCGAGCATTTCACCGAATCTGGAACGACGCTGCTCAAGCATGCGTGCAAGATCGGGCTGGAAGGCATCATCTCCAAGCGGCGCACCGCGCCTTATCGTCCCGGGCGCGGCGGCGATTGGATCAAGACCAAATGTTCCGACCGGCAGGAATTCATCGTGGCGGGGTACGCGCCGTCGACCGTCGACCCGCGCGCGATCGGTGCCTTGATCCTTGCCTATCATCGGGACGGAAAGCTGCATTATGCCGGCCGGGTCGGCACCGGCTATACGCACAAAATGGCGCGCGAGCTATGGACGAAGCTGCAGCCCTTGCGTCGCGACAGACAACCTTTTTCCGCCGCACCCGCGGAAGAGACGCGTGCCCGCAATGCCAAATGGGTCGAGCCGAAGCTTGTGGCCGAAGTCGATCTGCGGGGCTGGACGCACGGGGAGCGCGTGCGTCAGGCTTCCTTCCAGGGATTGCGCGAGGACAAATCTGCCCACGAAGTCGTCCGGGAGTTCAAAGCCATGGTGACAGCCAACCGCCCACGGCGAGTGGCGGCGACGAAGCGCACCGCGAATAAGAACAGAAACGAGACGGCCGGCGTCACCTTGAGTCATCCCGACCGGGTTTATTGGGAAGATGCCGGCGTCAGCAAACAGGACCTCGCCGATTTCTACACGGGTATCTGGAAATGGATGGCGCCGCATGTGACCGGGCGCGTGCTTGCACTGTTACGCTGTCCGCAAGGCGCGGCAGGCGAGTGCTTTTTCCAGAAGCATGCATCCGCCGGCGTCGACCAGAAGCGGCTGCATCTTGTGACCGAACCAGACGGCGACAAGGCTATCTCGGTGGACAGCCTGGAAGGCGTCATTGCCCTGGTGCAAGCCGGCGTGCTGGAAATCCACTCCCGCGGCTCCAGCATCGATCATCTGGAGCAGGCGGACCGGCTTGTCTTTGATCTCGACCCGGGTCCAGGCATCGCCTGGAAAGATATCATCGCAGGCGCGCGTGAAGTGCGCGAGCGTCTTGCAGAGCTAAAACTGAAGGCCTTTCTCAAGACCACCGGCGGCAAGGGATTGCATGTGGTGCTGCCGATCCGCCCCACGCCTTGGGAGGAAGCAAAAAATTTCTGCCGGCGCATCGCCGAGCAAATGTCGGCCGATACACCCACTCGCTTTACTGCGACCGTGAAGAAATCTGCGCGCCGCAACCGCATCTTCATCGATTACCTGCGCAACAGCCGCGAGGCGACCGCCGTCGCCGCCTATTCCACCCGCGCCCGCCCCGGCGCACCGGTCTCCGTGCCGATCGCCTGGGAGGAGTTGAAGACACTTAAATCGGCAAGCCAATATACGGTGCTCAACCTGCCGCAGCGATTGTCGCGTCTGCGCGCCGACCCATGGAAAGGCATCGGGAAACTCAAACAGGTGTTGCCCGACGCCCAGCGCAAGCGCAGATAAGTCCCGGAGCAGTCCCCGGCGAGATCAGGCGGTCATCGCCTCCCTGTTGACCGAGCTTTCGGCGATCTTGGTCAAGAGCTCGTCGGTCTGCTTTTCTTCTTCCAGGGTCTGGTGCAAGAGGCGTGCGACTTGCGGTTTGCCGAGCTGCTTCGCCCATGCGCAGAGCGTGCCATAGCGCGCAATCTCATAATGTTCGGCAGCCTGCGCGGCGCCGATTAGGCCGGCGTCCATGGTGTCTTCGTCGCTGGCCTCCTCGATGACTTCCTTGCCCTCCTGGATGATACCGAGGATGGCTTCACATTTCTTGGCCCTTGGCTTCTTTCCGATCATCTCGAAGGCCTGCTCAAGTCGTTCGATCTGGCCTTCGGTCTGATCGCGGTGTGTAAGGAAGGCCTGCGACAGTTCCTCACTGGAAGCCTGTTTGGCCATTTTCGGCAGGGTCTTCAGCAGCTGCTTCTCTGCGTAATAAACGTCCTGCAGCACGCCGTATAAGAGGTCTTCTAAGGTTTTCATGAGTTTTCTCTCCGGTGGTTGGTGCGGAATATTCAGGCAGGCCGGCGGGCTTGTTCGACGCAAGAGCAACGCTCAATCATTGGCCGGGTTCCGGTTAGGGCCCGGGCGGAACGCAAGATATTCAAAGGCGTTAGGCGGTGGAGCCTGCGCATTGCGGTGCCGGCCCGAACAACCCTTGGACAAGCACTTTAATTACGGAATTTTTTGACGGAGGTCATTTCATGGCCCGCAAAAAGAATAGTGGCGCAAAGCGTGTGCGCAATTCGCAGCAACGCGTCGCCTTCGTGGGGCAAGAAGATCCAGGAATGGTTCAGTTGGTTTTCGCAGGCGACAGCCTGGCTTACCGGGCGCCCAGTAACCTTTCTGCTGGCGGTTGCGGTCATCGTCGTCTGGGCCGTAACGGGCCCTATTTTCGGTTTCAGCGACACCTGGCAGCTCGTCATTAATACCAGCACCACGATCGTGACTTTCCTGATGGTCTTTTTGATTCAGAACACCCAATACCGCGATACCATGGCCATTCAATTGAAACTGGCTGAGCTCATCCTGGCGATGAAGGGTGTTCCCGATAAATTTGCCATAATCGAAGACCTGACCGACGATGAGCTGGAGGCGCTGCACGAAAGTGTAGACACCAGGCCGAACAGACGCTCGAGCATCTCAACCGGCGGAGGTCAAAAGCAAAGAGCTAGAGCAACTTGCGCAAGAAAATGGACTGTTTCGCCCGTATCGGAGTACTGCATCGTGCCGCCAAGGTTGCCGGGCGCATCAGGTTCGGCCCCGTCCTGTTCAGCATTTCGCGAAAAACAGAGAGGAATTACGCGGAGGTGAGCGATATTTCCGGCCCGACGGTGGGGTTCATGGCCGGGTAGCCGTGCTATACTGGCGCTATTGAATAGCGTGGATCGACACATGCCGGCACAGCACGAAACGCAGAAGCCAGGGAGCGGCCGGATCGTGCTGTTTCCGTCCCGGCCCTCCCCTCGGTAAGGGAAAACCGCGACAGGACGTCAGCCAGACCGAGGTTCAAAGACCGGGTCGAAAACCTACGAAAATACGAGCGTGGTGTCGAGCCCGACGACTATCGCCGCCGGATGACGATCAATGCCATGGCCTTTGCGTTCATCGTGGTGCTGACGCTCGCCGGAGTTTGGCTCGCCGAGCAATTCGCTCTGCTGCAAAAAGCTCAGGACTGCGCGTTTTCCGGCCGGAAGAATTGCGCCGAAATCAACTACGCTCCTCGACCACTGAACCGCCTTTCCGCTCAGGCTTTGTTGCTGACCACGGCGAGCGTGACAGGGGCGAGGCCCCAGCCCAAACCAATCTCGCGCCCAGCGGCAGGTGACAGGTCGATCACACGCCCGCGAATAAAGGGTTCCCCGTTCGATGATGCGGACCACCACCGATTTTCCGTTCCTTCGGTTGGTGACGCGGACCTGAGTGCCGAACCGGAAGGTACGATGCGCGGCGATATGGGTCTTGAAGTTGATGACTTCGCCGCTCGCGCTCCGGCGTGCCTTGTTATATTTATAAACTGAGGCGATGCCGGTCAGCGCCGGCGAAGGCGATTTCGATATCTTTTTCTTGGCGGCCTGGGCCGCTGCCGCTTCTGCGAGAAGAAGAAAAACCGACGTTGCAATAATGCAGCTCAAAATTTTATGCACGACTGCTCCCCTTGCGTTTACGGGACCAAATCGCCCTATGAGAGCGAAATAGCCCGATTCTCGACGCCATGGGCGAAGATTCATGCGAAGGCGACCACCATAAATAAGACTTCGGTACACCCTCCCCCTGTTCCATATCTGTCTCAAATATCCCGGTCCGGCGGCGTTTTTATAGCCTGGACAGCGGGGGGTTGGTGAAGAGGCTCAAGGCATTTTCGTGTTCCACTGCGGCAGATCGGCAACGCCCCGCCCGCCATTGAACTCCCTGGGTCTCTTCGCTATACGGGCACTCGACCTCGCGGGGGATCAGCCGGTCCGGACAAATCCTGCCATCAGGCGGATAAACCGTCCGCACTGCTTTTCCGAAACTCCTTTCCCATCAGAGACTTAGCAATGCCCTCGACCTTTGACACCGTGGCCAAAATTATCGCTGAGACCTGCGATATACCGATCGAGACGATCACCCCGGAGAGCCACGCCATTGACGATTTGGGAATCGACAGCCTGGACTTCCTCGACATCGCCTTCGCCATCGATAAGGCCTTCGGCATCAAGCTCCCGCTCGAGCAATGGACGCAGGAAGTGAACGACGGCAAAGCCACCACCGAGCAATACTTCGTCATGAAAAATCTCTGCGCGCGCATCGATGAGTTGGTCGCTGCGAAGAGGCGCGTGAATCAATCGGATGCGTCTCGAATATTTCCAGCTGCTCGACCGCATCGTCGAACTGGATATTGCCAACCGCACCATCCGGACTGAAGCGACCGTCCCGCTCGAAAGCAGCATCTTCCAGGGTCATTTTCCCGGCTATCCGCTGATGCCAGGCGTGCTGCTGCTGGAGACGATGGCGCAGACCTCGGGTTGGCTTATCATCGCTCTGACGAAATTCGAACGCATGCCATTCCTAGCAGCGTTCAAGGAAGCGAAATTGCGCACTTTCATCCCGCCGGGAACGATGCTCTCTGCTTCAGCGAAGCTCGAGCACGAAGGCTCGGGTTTTGCGGTGGCGCAGGCCGAGATCCGCGTCGATGGCAAGTCACCTGTGATTGCGACATCACGTTCCGTGTCGTGACTTTTCCCGCGCCGGATCTGAAGACCTACATGCAAAAAGAAGCCGAGCGCCTGCAATTCCCCATGGGAGCGATTGCCGATGGCTGACAATCGCCGCGAGGCGCTGATCACCGGCATCGGCATCGTGTCTTGTCTGGGTGAAGGAGCGGAGGCGCATTGGCAGGCTTTGTCGAGCGCGCAACCGCGGGCCGATACGACCACATTCGCCCCATATATCGTGCATCCGATCGCGCCGCTCGACTATGACAAGCAGATTCCGAAAAAGGGCGACCAGCGGCAGATGGAGCCGTGGCAGCGCATTGGCACCTATGCCGCTGGGCTGGCGCTGGATTTGGCGAGCGCCAAGGGCAATGCCGAGCTGCTAGCGAAAATGGATATGATCGTCGCCGCCGGCGGCGGAGAGCGCGATCTATCAGTGGACAGCGCGATCCTGAGCGGACGGCAGAAGGCTCCCTCGCCCGAATTCCTTTCTCAACGAGCGGCTGATGAATGACCTGCGCCCTACCCTGTTCCTGGCGCAGCTCTCCAATCTTCTGGCCGGCAATATCTCGATCGTGCATGGCGTCACCGGATCCTCCCGCACCTTCATGGGCGAAGAGGCCTCCGGGATCGACGCCGTGCGCATCGCGGTCTCGCGCATCAATGCCGGACAAAGCGATATCGTGCTGGTCGGCGGCGCGCATAACGGTGAGCGTCGGGACCTGTTGATGCTCTACGAGTTCGGCCGCTGCAATTGAAGGACAAGTTCGCGCCGGTATGGGAGCGCGGGCCCGGCCGGCGGATTCGCTTTGGGCTCGATAGGCGCCTTTCTGGTCCTGGAATCGCGCGCCCATGCGGAAGCGCGCGGCGCAAAAGCGCTTGGCGCAGGTATCGTCGGTCGCCTCCGACCGCTCCAAGCGCCAGCCCGGGGCACGTCGCCTCGGCGCTTCAAGCGGCTGTGGGAACGGCGTAGCGCAGCGCCTGCGGCCGGGGCATTTCGCCGTCCTTTCGGGGGCGAGCGGCGCGGAGCCCGCCACCGGCGAAGAGCGCAGTTTCCTCGCCGACCAGATCAAGGCTCCCATTCGCGCCACCGGTACTTATCTTGGTCATGCAATGGAGCCGCAATTTCCCATGAATATCGCGCTCGCCGCGACGGTTGTCAGCCGTGGTAAGCTATTCCCTCCGGCGGATAAATCGGGGGTCGAATTGCCCGCGGAAACGGCTATTACACAGGTGGTGGTCACCGGTGTGGGGCATTGGCGGGGCGAAGGCCTGGCGCTGGTCGAAGCGGCGGGCTGAAGGAGAGAACCAAAAATGTCAGCGAAAACCGATAAAGCCGGACGGCCGATCGTCGTCGTCACCGGCCTCGGCGTCGTCACCTCGCTCGGCCGGGTAAAGCAGACAATTGGGCGCGGCTGACCGCGGGCGAATCCGGCATCCGCACAATCACCCGCTTTCCGACCGACAATCTGAAAACGAAAATCTCCGGATCGGTGGATTTCCTGCCAGTTGAGCCTTTCTGCGCGCCCTCACTCACTGAGTTGCTTGCCGCCACGGTGGCGGAAGAAGCGATCACGGAATCGAGCATCGGCTCGCGCGGTGTTTTCCCCGGCCCGCTGTTCCTGGCCATGCCGCCGGTGGAGCTGGAATGGGCGCAGCGCATCGAGATCGCTACCAAGCTCAATCAAGAGGCCTGCGACTACGATGAGCTGCTGCGCGTATGCGGCGGCAGTCAATTTACGCCCTATCACGAACGCTTCCTGTTCGGCTCGGTGGCTGATCATTTGGCGGACCGGTTCGGCACCAAAGGTTCTCCAATCTCGCTCTCCACCGCCTGCGCTTCCGGCGCGAGCGCGATTCAGCTCGGCATCGAAGCGATCCGCCGCGGCGAAACCGACGCGGCGCTGTGCATCGCCAGTGACGGCTCGATCAACGCGGAATCGCTGGTACGCTTCTCGCTGCTTTCGGCTCTGTCGACGTCAAACGATCCGCCGCAAGGCGCCGCCAAACCTTTCTCCAAAAACCGCGACGGTTTTGTCATGGCCGAGGGTGCCGGCGCATTGGTGCTGGAAAGCCTGGAGTCGGCGCAGGCGCGCGGCGCCAAGATTTTGGGCGTGATGGAGGGCGCAGGCGAGATGGCGGAATTCCTTCCACCGGACGCGTTCCAGTCCGGACGGCAAGCCGATCGTCGGCTGCATCCGCAACGCATTGACGGACGCCGGGCTGACGCCCGACGACATCGATTACGTGAACCCGCACGGCACCGGCACCTCCGAAAACGACAAGATGGAGTGCATCGGGATGATGGGCGTGTTTGGCGAGCGTTCCAAGCAAATCCCGATCTCGTCCAACAAGTCCATGGTGGGCCATACGCTCTCGGCCGCCGGAGCGGTCGAGGCGGTGTTCAGCTTGCTCACGCTTGAGCACCAGCGCATTCCGCCGACCATCAATTATAACGTGCCGGATCCCACTATCCCGCTCGATGTCGTGCCAAACGTCGCGCGCGACGCCCGCGTGAACTCACGTGATCTCAAATTCCTTCGGCTTCGGCGGGCAGAATGTCTCGCTGGTGATGGCGCGCGAGCCCGCCTGACGGATGCGCGCGCTCACCCTGATCGGCGATCGCAAGCTTGAGCTTGCTGACGTTCCACCTCCCCCGCCGCCGGGCACCGGCGAAGTGCAGATCCGTGTCAAAGCGGTGGCGCTCAATCATCTCGATCTCTGGGGCTTCCGCGGCATGGTTTTCGCCAAGCGCAAACTGCCGCTGATCGTGGGCGCCGAAGCGGCAGGCGAGATCGCAGCCGTGGGACCGGATGTTTCGGGCTTCAAGATCGGCGATCCGGTCGTCATGTATGGCGCGCTGACTTGCGGCACGTGCAAGGCCTGCCGCGAGGGACGCGATAACTTGTGCGAGAATGTCGGCGGCATCATGGGTTTTCATGTCGACGGCTTCGCGCGCGATCTGCTCAACCTACCCGCACGTCTCGTTATCCCGGTGCCGAAGCGGCGTAAGCATGCGCGATGCTGCCTGCGCGCCGATCGCCTTCTCCACGGTCCAACATATGCTGTTCGACAATGCGAAGCTGCAGCCGGGAGAAACCATCCTGGTGCATGCGGGCGGCTCGGGCATCGGCACCGTGGCGATCAAGATGGCGAAGGCGCTGGGCTGCACCGTGATCACCACGGTGGGCGATGACGAAAAAGCGGAGAAGGCCAGGGCGCTCGGGCGCCGATCACGTGATCAATTACCGCACTGATCGCTTCGAGGGCGTGGTGCGCAAGCTCACGGCAAAGAAAGGCGTCGATGTCGTATTCGAGCATGTCGGCGCCGAAACCTTCCCAGGCTCGCTGCTTTCGCTCAAGCGCGGCGGGCGTCTCGTCACCTGCGGATCCACTTCGGGCCCGAGCACCACCCTCAACCTGATGCAGCTGTTCCAGCAGCAATACAAAATCTTCGGCTCGTTCGGCGCTTCCATCCGCAATATCCGCGAGAGCTTGGCTAAAATGGCGGGTGGCATGCTGCCGGTAATCGACACCGAAGTCGCGCTGGCTGATCTGGAACGCGGGCTTGAGCGCATGGAAAGCCGCAAGGTGTTCGGCAAAGTTATCGTGCATTTCTAAAGGCGGGCCGATGCAGTCAGCCTTTCGACGCACCGCGCGAAAAACCAAGGCCGCTCTTTATCTGCTGCTTGGAGCACTCGCCATGCTGGTGCTCAAGGCCTTGCGTTTGACCGACCCTACCTGGGCGCGGGAGAAATCCGGACGGCTTTTAGGCCGCATCGGCCCGTGGCTGCCGGAACACCGCACCGGTCGCGCCAATCTCCAAGCCGCTTTCCCCGAATGTCCACCCGGTGAAATCGAACGCGTTCTCGGCGGAGTCTGGGACAATCTCGGGCGCATCGGCGCAGAGTTCGTGCATCTCGACCGGCTGTGGCATGTCATCGACGCCGGCACCGGTGAAATGGACGGAGTCGAATTCACGCCGGAAACGATCGAACGGTTCGTTCGCCTGCGCGACGACGGCAAGCCGGCGCTGGTCTTCGCCGCGCATCTGGCCAATTGGGAATTGCCTGCACTCGCCGCCATGGCCTTCGGCCTTAACTCGCTGGCGCTCTATCGCCCGCCCGCAATTCCGCAAGTCAGGCGCTTCGTGCTGGAAACGCGATCGTCGCGCATGGGATTGCTGGTGCCAACCAACCTCGGCGCGCCGACAATGATCGCGGATGAACTCGCCCGCGGCACGCACGCCGGCATGCTGGTCGATCAGTATAACTCCCGCGGTGTCGACGTGACTTTCTTCGGCCGTCGCACCAAGGCCAATCCGCTCATCGCGCGACTCGCACGTCACGTCGATTGCCCGATCCATGGCACGCGCGTGGTGCGGCTGCCCGGAAACCGCCTCCGCGTCGACCTGACGGAGGCGATCGAAAAGCCACGCGACGCACAGGGCGAAATCGACATAGCGGCGACCATGCAAGTCATCAGCGCCGTCATCGAAGGATGGGTCAGGGAGCACCCGGAGCAATGGCTTTGGCTCCACCGCCGTTGGCGGTGAAGCCTCGCTGCTTACTTCCCGGTCTTCACCCGGGTCCAGAGGCGGTTCATCAGCCGCTTGGTCTTCGAGTCATGGGCGCGGTAATCGTATAGAGCCGCTCCATGACATCCTTCGGCGGATAGACGCCCGGATCTTCCAGCACTTCCTTGTCGATGGATTTCTGGCTGGTCAGATTGCCGTTGGCATAGCGGATGAGGTTGCTGTTCTTGACCGCCACTTCCGGCTTCATCATGTAGTTGATGAAGGCGTGCGCCTCCTCGACATTCCGTGCGTCGCGCGGGATCGCGAGATTGTCGAACCAGAGCTGCGCGCCCTCTTTGGGAATGGAATAGCCGACCTCGACACCGCGCTTGGCTTCCGCCGCACGGTTTTGCGCCTGCTTGATGTCGCCGGAAAATCCGACGACGAGGCAAATTTCTCCCGAGGCGAGCGCATTGAGATATTCCGAGGAATGGAACTTGCGCACGTTCGGACGGATCTTCGTCACCAGCGCCGCAGCCTTTTCGAGGTCTTCCGGCTTTGAGGAATTGGGATCGAGCCCGAGATATTTCAGCGCAGCCGGAAGGATGTCGTCGGCGGAATCCAGCATGTGCACGCCGCAGGCTTTGAATTTGGCGATATTCTCCGGCTTGAAAACGACGTCCCAGCTGTCGAACTTGGCGTCGGGGCCCAACATCTGCTGCGCCTTCTTTACGTTGTAGCCGATGCCGACGGTGCCCCACATATAGTTGCACCATACTGGTTGCCCGGGTCATAGACCTGCAGCCGCTTGGTCATTTCCGGCCAGGCATGCTCGAGATTGGGCAGCTTGGACTTGTCCAGCTTCTGGAACACTCCCGCCTTGATCTGCTGCTGCATGAAATTGGCGGTCGGCACGACGACGTCATATCCGGACTTGCCGGCCAGGAGCTTGGTTTCCAGCGTATCGTTGGAGTCGAATGTGTCGTAGGTCACCTCGATGCCGGTATCGCGGGTGAATTCCTTGAGCACATCCGGGGCGACGTAATCGGACCAATTGTAGACATTGACGCGCTTGCTCTGCGCGTCAGCGGGAAATGTGCCTGCAATCAGCGCTACTGCGAAAATGGCGGCGGTGCGGATGAATGTCAACGCATCGTCTCCTCTGAGTCAGGTCTTGGTGGGAAGGCCGGCCGCTTTCCACGCAATGATGCCGCCGGCCAGATGGGCATCATAACGGTATCCTCTCTCCTGCGCCGCGAGCGAAGCGGTTACCGACCGCCTGCCCGAGCGGCAGGCGAAAACCACTTCCTTTCCCTGCGGATCCGGAATGCTGACGGGATCGAAGCTGCGAGAGCGGGACCACGACCGCGTCCGGATAGCTCTCCACCATGGTCTCGTTCAGTTCGCGCACGTCCACCAGCAGCATCCGCCCCTCGCGGAGTGCCGCGGGCGACGTCCTCAGCCGTCAAATCGCGCACCTTTGGCGGCGTTGTGTCAGACATGGCAGGCCTCCTTCAGGTGAGCGCGCGAGTAAGCCCATTAAGACCTCTCCGCAATGGCGTCCAGACCCTTCAATGCGCTGTTCATTCGAGCCGCCCTCGAGACCGCTTTGAAATCGCCACCAGGGGTCGCGCGGAATGTCGCATGTCCACTATATGATACTTGCGCGATACGTTGCGCAGGCTACGCTACTGGCAAACAACAAACTATCATGTGTCAGGGAGAAATTCATGTTCAAACTTGCGCTGGTCGCGGCGGTGGGGATCACGACAACTTGGGCTATGCCGGCCGCTGCCGCCGGGTTTCCCGAGAAAAATATCGACTTCATCATTCCCTTTGGTCCGGGCGGCGGGTTCGACCGCACGGTACGCATCATTTCACCCGCGCTGGAAAAGACGCTGCCCAACAAGGTTGAGGTGGTGCCGAAGAACGTGCCGGGCGCGGGCGGAGCCAAAGGATTGGCGACGGTGTTCCGGGCCAAGCCGGATGGTCACACGCTTGCCATCGCGAACATGCCCGGCGCGGCCATTCCAGCCATTACCGGCGATCCGGTGGAATATGACGTGGACAAATTTACCTGGATCGCGCGGCTTGCGACCGAGGAATATATGCTGGCCGTGCCGGCGAAATCCAACATCCGCACCATCGAAGACCTGCAGAAGCTCGGCCGGCCGCTGAAAATCCCCAGCACCGATTTTGGCTCGACGGCCTATGCCGCTTCCGAGATTTTCGGGCAGGTGCTGAAATTTTCGATGCAGCACCTGGTCGGCTACAAGGGCACCAATGACTACATCGTTGCAGTCATCCGCGGCGACGGCGAGGCCGCCGTGGCGCCGGTAGCGACACTCAAGCAATTCATCCAGTCCGGCGACATGCGGGCCCTCTTCTCAACCGAAGAGAAGAGCAGCGTCGAGGGCGTGAAAAGCATCGGCGAACTCGGCTATAAGGAGCTTGTGGGTCTCGGCGTTGAGCGCTTCGTCGTAGGCCCTCCCGGCATGCCGGCCGAGACGGTGAAGATCCTTTCCGACAGCCTGATGAAGGCCATCGCCTCTCCTGAAGCGCAGGCGCATGCCGACAAGGAAGGCTTTGCGCCCCAGCCTGCGGATAAAGCCAAGGTCAGCGCGGACCAGACGCTGGCGCTTTACGCAAAGTACAAGTCGGCGCTGATCAAGAAGTAAGCTCGCGCCGAACAAGCGATTAAAGAAGGGCCGCCTCCCGAGGCTGACGCGTCCATGCTTGAGAGCACGTTGGCGGCCCTGCAGGTGATGTTCACGCTTTCCGGCGCGTTCTTCCTGTTTGCCGGCGTGGTGGTGGGCCTGATCTTCGGCGTCGTCCCCGGCATCGGCGGAACGACCGCCATCGCGCTGCTGATGCCGCTGACCTTGGGCATGGACCCGCGAAACGCGATGATGCTGATGGGCGGCATCATGGGCGCGGTGTCGGCCGGCGGCTCCATCACCTCGATCCTGATCAACACGCCCGGCGGAGCGCCCAACGCGGCGACCTGTTTCGACGGTTACCCGATGGCCCAGCAGGGCAAGGCCGGAGCCGCCATCGGCGCGGCCGCCGCCGCCTCCACGCTGGGCGGACTTTTCGGCATCATTCTGCTGGTCGCGGTCATTCCGGTCCTGAAAGAGATCGTCCTGCTGTTTGGCCCGCCGGAATTCTTCATGCTTGCGCTGATGGGCCTCGCCGCCGTTGCGCTCTCGACGGGCGGACAATTCCTGCGCGGGCTGATAGCCGGTGGAATTGGATTGATGCTCTCGTTCGTCGGCTATAGCGGCGTAACCGGCACGGTCCGCTTCACCGGCGGTTCGGAATATCTGTGGGACGGGATTTCGCTGATTCCCGCGCTCACCGGCCTGTTCGCGATCACCGAGATGATCGCGCTCTCCGTCGCCGGCGGCACCATCTCCAAGGACGCCACCGCCACCCGCGTGACCGGCGTGATGGAAGGCGTATGGGCCTGCTTCAAATACTGGAAAACCTTATTGCAGGGCTCGGCGATTGGAACCGTGATCGGCGCAGTACCGGGGCTTGGCGGCACCGTTGCCGCTTTCCTGTCCTATACGGCGGCCATGCAGATTTCCAAAAGCCCGGAAACCTTCGGCAAGGGCAATATCGAAGGCGTGATCGGCCCGGAGGCCGCCAACAATTCCAAGGATGGCGGCTCGCTGATCCCGACGCTTGCTTTCGGCATCCCCGGCTCGGCGGAGATGGCGGTCTTCCTCGGCGTACTGGTGCTGATCGGGGTCGAGCCGGGACCGTTGCTGCTGATCCAAAATGAAGGGGTTGTGTTCAGCCTCATCATCGCGCTTTCGGCCTCCTGCATTATCGCGACGGTGATCACGTTACTGATGACGCGCCCGCTCGCGATGATTACGCTTGTGGACGTGCATATCGTGGCGCCTGCGGTCATCGCTGTCTCGCTCGTCGGGGTCTATGCCTTGCAAAACAGCTTTGGCGATGTGGTGATGGCGGTGCTGTTCGGCATTCTTGGCTACGTCATGATGCGGTTTGGCTTCCCGCGCATTACGCTGGTGATCGCGCTTGTTCTGGGAGAGCTTGCCGAGCGCAGCTATCACCAGTCGCTGCGCATGGCCGATGGCGACTGGACGGTCTTTTTCACGCGGACGACTTCGTTCGTGCTATTCCTGCTGACCGTCGGATGCCTGGTGTGGCCGGCAGTGCAGATCGCTGCGCCGTCGCGCCCGGTTATCGAAGCCCGCATGACCCTCGCCGTCCGCCAGCGCGAATTCTGGGCCGCGATTGTGGTACTCGCGCTGAGCGTCGGCTATTTGCTTTGGGCGAAACGCTATCCTCCCGAGGCGGGCGCAGTGCCGGTCCTGGTCGCCTGGGCAACGATAGTCTTGTCGATGATCGACGCCGTTTCGCAGTTCGAAACGCCGCTCGGACGCTGGGTCCGGCGCCTGGTTACCGCCGAAAAGATCGTCGAATGGAAAATGGAGGGCGACGAAGACGCTCCCCTCACCCGCATCCTGCTGGCGGTTGCCTGGATAGCGGCCTATCTCGCGGCGCTTTTTCTGATCGGGTTCCTGATCGCCACCCCGATCTACATCCTTTTATACATGCTCATCCATGGCGGCCGCAGCCTGCGCGACAGCGCTTTGACGGCAGCGGGGACCACGCTGGCGATCTGGCTCACCTTCGTGGTGCTGTTTCGTTATCCGCTCTATCCCGGCGTGCTGTTCGGCGGATATTGACGCGTCGTCCCAGGCGCAAGCTCAGATCGTCACCTGCGTGCCGACTTCCACCACCCGGCCCGTCGGAATCTGGAAGAAGTCGGTGGCGTCGCTCGCCGACCGCGCCAGCCAGATGAACAGCCGGTCCTGCCAACGCGGCATGCCGGAATGGGCTGCCGGCTTGAGGGCTCGGCGGGAAAGGAAAAAGGACGTCGACATGATGTCGAACTGCCATCCGTGCTTGCGCGCGATGGCCAGCGCCTTCGGTACGTTGGGTTCCTCCACATAGCCGAAACGCAGCGCCACCAGACTGAAGGCGGAGGAAACCGGCGTGATCGTCACCCGATCGCGCAGCGGGATTCGCGGCGTGTCGGCGATGACGATCGTCAGGATCACGTTGTTCTGGTGCAGGACCTTGTTGTGTTTCAGGTTGTGCAGCAGCGCCGTGGGCGCGAAAGACGGCGCGCTGGTGAGGAAGACCGCAGTCCCCGGAACGGTGTGTGGGGGCTTCTTTTCAAAGCTGCGAATGAGCGTCTCCAGTGGGATCTCGGTGCGGCGGGTCTTCTGCTGCAGAAAATTGGTACCGCGCAACCACGTCAGCATGATGAGAACGATTAATCCGCCAAACGCGACCGGCACCCACGCGCCGTTGAGGAATTCTGAAGCGGTGGCGACGAGAAACACGCTGTCGATGACGATGAAGGGGCTCATTAAAAGCGCCGCGAGCCAAAGCGGCTTTCGCCAAAGCTTCCAAATCACGAACAGTCCAAGCGGACCGGCAACCCATTCTGTGGCGGCCACGGCCAGAACGTAAGCCGCGGCAAGATCGCTCGAGGTGCGGAACACGCCGACCAGCAACATCACGCCCACGAACAGCAGCATGTTTACGCGCGGGATATAGATCTGGCCGTAATGCGCCGCCGAAGTGTGGCGGATTTCAAAACGCGGCAAAAGGCCAAGCTGGATCGCCTGCTGGGTGATGGAATAAGCGCCGGTGATCACTGCCTGGCTGGCGATGATGGTCGCTGCGGTCGCCATCGCTATCAGCGGCAGCAGCATTGCTTCCGGCACCAGACGGAAAAACGGATTCTCGATCGTTTCGGGACGCGTCAATACCAGCGCGCCCTGGCCGAAATAATTGATCACCAGCGCCGGCAATACGAGCAGGAACCAAGCGCTCTGGATCGGCCTGCGGCCGAAATGACCGAGATCCGCGTAAAGCGCCTCGCTGCCGGTAACGGCGAGGAACACCGCGCCCAGCGTCACCAGTCCGATCGTCCCGTGGTCCAGGAGGAAGGCGACGCCATAAAGCGGGTTAATAGCTAACAGAACGCCCGGATCGTCGGCGATATGCATGCCGCCGATCACCGCCATCACCAGAAACCAAATCACCGTGATGGGCCCGAACAAGGCGGAAACCTTGCCGGTGCCATATGACTGCACAGCGAACAGGGCCGCCAGGATCACAAAAGTGAGCGGCAGCACGAAGGGCTCGAAGGCCGGCGTGACAACTCGCAAACCTTCCACTGCCGAGAGCACCGAAAGCGCCGGCGTGATCAGCGAGGAGCCGTAGAACATGGCTGCCCCCACAATGCCGAGCATCAGCACGACCGGCGTCCGCTGGCCCAATGCGCGAAAGGCGAGCGCCGTCAGCGAGAGGGTACCTCCTTCGCCGTTATTGTCGGCCCGCAGGAGTATCAGCACGTATTTGAGGGTGACGACGAGAATCAGCGCCCAGAGAATGAGCGAGAGCACACCGAGCACGATCTCCCGGTCGACAACGCCGCCGGCAGCGGCGGCTTTCGCAGCCTCGCGGAACGCGTAAAGCGGTGACGTGCCGATGTCGCCATAGACGACCCCGATGCTGCCGAGCGTAAGCTTCCAAAAGTTCGACTTGCCCGGCAGGATGATGGGCCGGCTCCGTCGCGGCCTCATGCGGCAGCGTCTTTGGGCTCTTCGTCATGGATTGAATGGGTCTCGCCGCAGCGGAACGGGACCGGCCTTATATCACCGGCTTTTTGCGGGCACCACCGGACTTTCCCGGGATCTTTTGCCGAATTTTTGTCCATTCCAACGCGAAAAAGCCCGACCGCCAGCCCCTGACAGCGAGGCCAAATTTGGTTATTTGCGACAGCCTTTTGCGGCGTTATGCAGGAGAGATGATGACACCCAGCCTTTTCCCCTTGTCCGCGGCCTGGCTATCCTGTTTGGGCTTTTTGGCCGCACGGCTGCAGCGGCAATCCATTGAGTGACTCACGATCTTCCACGGCGCCGGCAATTGCGACATCTGCCACCCCGCCTGTGAATATGGCAGGCCGCTGGCGCCTCGCCGCCGCCAACGGCGGCGCGCCTGCGGCATGACCTTCGCAGCCCCTGCCCCAGCGGAAGGAACCATTGCGCCCGAAGGTGGATGCCCGGCAAACTTCTTCACCAGCCGGCGTTGGGTCTTCGAGCAGGGAACGCTGGTGATCCAGGATCACACGCGCAAACTACTGGTCGCGATGAAGCAGAATGCAGCCGGGCGCTTCGAGGGCGCGTTGCCCAATGGCGAAGTTATCTGGCTCGAGCGCTGACGCCCGGCTCTCGTCAATCAATGATGCGTGGTGGGACGAACGTCATCTGGACGCTCCGGAGCGTCAACCGCAGGCGCGTTCGGCTCAACCGCCGGCGCTTGCGGCTGCGGAAACGGAGACACCTTCCGCCGCCCTGCGCTGATACGACATCCATCCAAACGGCAGCAATGCCAGATAGACCAGCGTGCCGACAGTAAGCACTTCCCACGGATAACTGATCAGCAGCGCAAAGAAGACAACGATCGCCGCGAAAACCGGCAGCAGCATCTCCGGCGGCACGCGCTGGCCCACGCGTTTGCCCGAGAACACCGGAATGCGGGAAACCATCAGTCCGGCTATCGCCAGCGTATAGAGCAATGTCAGGACCGCGGGCGCTTTGAAAAAGCCGAGCAGGCTGATGTAGATCGGCAGCAGCACGACCAGCGCGCCCGCCGGCGCCGGCATGCCGGTGAAATAATTGCCCGCCCATGCCGGCTTATTCGGGTCGTCGATCATCACGTTGAATCGCGCAAGCCGCAGCGCCGCGCAGATGGCAAAAACCATCGCGCCGATCCAGCCGACATTGCCGATATCTTTCAGGCCCCAAAGATAAAGGAAAAGCGCCGGCGCACAGCCGAAATTCATGAAGTCGGCAAGACTGTCCAGTTCCGCGCCGAATTTGGACTGGCCTTTGATCAGGCGGGCAAGACGGCCGTCGATGCCATCGAGTGCCGCGGCGAAGACAATCGCATAAAGTGCGAGTTCCAGCTTGCCTTCGAAGGCGAGCCTGATGCCGGTCAGGCCGACGCAAAGCGCCAGCAAGGTAACAAGATTGGGCAGCAGCATCCGGACCGGCACGGGCCGGAAGCGGCGGCGCTTGCTCTCGGGGCGTTCTGGATCAGAAAGCGAGAATGCCATGTATCCAATATATCCGTTTTTACGCGGGTTGCCACCGCGTGCGGTAATGTAGTTAAGCAATCATTCGACCCGGAAGTTCCTTTCGCCTTGTGGCGCGCGCAGGTCGGCGATCACCGTTTCGCCCGCAACCGCCCGTTGCCCCTGCGCAACCAGAAAGCTTGCGCCGGCGGGCAAATATACGTCGACGCGTGAGCCGAAGCGGATCATGCCCAGGCGCTGGCCGGCTCGGATGCTTTGTCCTTCCGACGTGAAGGAAACGATCCGGCGCGCCACCAGGCCCGCGATCTGCACCACCGCGATGCTCAGGCCGGGCGCGGCAATGAGAAAAGAGTTGCGCTCATTATCCTCGCTCGCCTTGTCCAGATCGGCATTGAGGAATACGCCGGCGCGGTAGGCGATGCGCTCGATGCGGCCCGCCAATGGGCTGCGGTTGATGTGGCAATCGAACACGCTCATGAAAATGGAGATGCGCGGCAGCGGCGCATCGCCCATGCCAAGCTCCGGTGGCGGCGGCGCCTGCGTCACCATACTGATGCGCCCGTCCGCGGGAGCGACCAGCAGCCCTCCTGCGTGGGTATCACCCGCGGCGGATCACGGAAGAACAGCGCACACCACACGGTGAGCGCGATCCCGATCCATCCGAGCGGCGCCCATAGCCAGAACAGAATCAGCGTGGCGAAGGCAAAAATCCCGATAAAGGGATAGCCTTCGGGATGAATGGGAACGAGTTGCGAACGGATGGAGGCGGCAATCGACATCGGATTTCAAATACCTTTGTTGTTACTCCGCCGCATCGGCGCGCAATTTATCGCGTCCGGCGTGATCGCGCTCGACCTCCGGCGGGTTGCGGTTCTCGCCGCCCTCCTCGCCCTCCACCTGCGCCAGTTTCTCGCGCGCCTTCTCGGCCTCGCGCTGGCGGTTCCACATGCTGGCGTAGAGGCCGTTCGCCGCCAGCAGCTCGTGATGCCGTGCCGCGCTCGACGATCACTCCCTTGTCCAGCACGATGATCTCGTCGGCAGCGACGATGGTGGAGAGCCGGTGCGCGATCACCAGCGTCGTGCGGTTCTTCGACACGCGGTCGAGCGCGTCCTGGATGTCCTTCTCGGTATGGCTGTCGAGCGCCGAGGTCGCTTCGTCGAGCACCAGGATCGGCGGGCCTTTCAGGATGGTGCGCGCGATGGCGACGCGCTGCTTCTCGCCGCCGGATAGTTTGAGCCCGCGTTCGCCGACTTCCGTCTCGTAGCCTTTCGGCGCCATGCGGATGAAGCCGTCGATCTGCGCCAGGCGCGCGGCTTCCTCCACCTCGGCATCGCTTGCTTCCCAGCGGCCGTAGCGGATGTTGTAGCGGATGGTGTCGTTGAACAGCACGGTATCCTGCGGCACCATGCCGATCGCCTCGCGCAGCGAAGCCTGCGTCACCTCGCGGATATCCTGGCCGTCGATCAGGATGCGCCCGCCGCTTACTTCGTAGAAGCGGAAGAGCAGCCGCGAGATGGTCGATTTGCCCGCGCCCGACGGACCGACGATGGCGATCGTGCGCCCTGCCGGCACTTCGAAGCTCAGGCCCTTCAGGATCGGGCGGTGCCGGCTCGTAGGAAAAGACGACATTCTCGAAGCGGATCACGCCATTCGTCACCTGCAGCGGCGGCGCACCCGGCCGGTCCTTGATCTCGGCTTCACGCCCGAGGATCGAGAACATGATCTCGATGTCGATGATGCCCTGCTTGATCTCGCGATAGATCATGCCCATGAAATTCAGCGGCTGGTAGAGCTGGATCATCATGGCATTGATCATGACGAAATCGCCGATGGTGTTGGTGCCGTTCTGAATTCCGAAAGACGCAAAGCACCATCACCGCGGTCAGACCCATGGCGAAGATCGTCGCCTGGCCGGCATTGAGCACGGCAAGCGAGACGTAGGAATTCACGCTCGCTGCTTCGTAGCGCTCCATCGATTTGTCGTAGCGCCTGCGCCTCGCGCTGCTCGGCGCTGAAATATTTCACCGTCTCGTAGTTCAGCAGCGAGTCGATGGCCTTGGTATTGGCCTCGCTGTCGCTTTCGTTCATCTTGCGGCGGATGCCGATGCGCCACTCGGTCGCGTAATAGGTATAGGACGTGTAAGCGATGATGGTGAGGAAGATCACCGCCACATAACGCCAATCGAACATGTAGAGCAGGACGCCGATGATCATCAGCAGTTCGATGATGGTCGGCGCCGCCTGCAAGATCACCATACGCACGATGGTCTCGATGCCGTTGCGGCCGCGCTCCAGCACGCGCGTCAGCCCGCCGGTCTTGCGCTCGAGATGGAAGCGCAGCGACAGCTCGTGCATATGCTTGAAGGTCATCAGCGCGAGGTTGCGCACCGCGTTCATCGCCACCTTGGCGAACATGCCGTCGCGCGCCTGGGTGGTCACCGCCATCACGATGCGCATGCCGCCATAGGCGATGGTCCAGACGATCCCGGCGAGGATGACCCAGCCGGGCCAGACAGGTCGAACGGGCGCGCTGCGGCTGCCCCGTCAGCGCATCGGTCGCCCATTTGAAGGTGAAAGGCACGGCAATGGTCGCGAGCTTGGCGATCAGCAACAGCGCCATGCACGATGCGTGACCCGCGCCTTCAGGTCGGGGCGGTCGGACGGCCAGATATAGGGCCAGAGCCGGCGCATGCGTCTGCAGCAGCGTGCCGCTCGTGCTTTCGCCGGAAACGTCGCGCTTCATCGAGCGGATGGATCGGACCTGGATATCGCTCATGCCCTGCCTAATGCCTTCCAGCCCGCCGGAAGGGGCAGACCGCTGACCATTCATATAGGGGATTTCGGGGGAAGGTCACGGACAAAGCGGCATCACCATGGCGCCGCGGAACCGCTCTCCCGGCCTTCGCGTTACCGCAGCCCGCCTTGACGCTCCCTAGAAGGGAATGCCACATCCGAATCATGAGCATACTTCAAACCATCTGCGTCTATTGCGGCTCCGGCCCGGGCAAAAACCCCGCCTTCGTCAAAGCCGCGCGCAAATTCGGAAAAATCCTGGCCGAAAATGACATCGGGCTGATCTATGGCGGCGGCTCCATCGGGCTGATGGGTGAGCTCGCCAAATCGGTGCTCAAGCACGGCGGCAAAGTCACCGGCGTGATCCCGGAATTTCTGATCGAGCGCGAGCGCATGCTGGAGCAGGCGCAGGATATCATCGTCACCAAGGACATGCACGAGCGCAAGCAGATCATGTTCGAGCGTTCCGATGCCTTCGTCGCGCTTGCCGGGCGGCGTCGGCACGCTCGAAGAAACAGTCGAGCAGCTCACCTGGTCGCAGCTCGGCCGGCATAAGAAGCCGATTCTTGCCGCCAACATCGAGCATTTCTGGGATCCGCTCTGTGTGTTGCTCGACCACATGGAGAAGCTGGAATTCATCCGGCCCGGCTTGACCGGTGAAACTTCTGGTCGCGAATTCCGTCGATGAAATCCTGCCGCGCCTGCGCGCGGCGCTTGCACCGGTTCCGCCCGAGGAAAAGAAAATGAAGACGGTCGAGCCGGAGCGGATGTGATTTACGCTCGCGGCACGCCGGCGTCCGTCGCGTCGCGGCCGTAGAACATGCGGGCGATCCGCGCCTGCGCCGCCGCCGCCTCGCAATTCGAGCAGGGCCGTGACGTTGAATAGAGCAAACAGCCGCTCAGATCCGGACTGCCCAGCCGCGCCTGCGCCTCGCGCATCGCCTCGCGCTCGGCATGCGCCGTCCAATCCTTGCGCAAAATCACGCGGCTCGGCCCAAAGCCGATGATGCGGCGGTCCTTGACGACGACCGCGCCGAAAGCCTGGTCGCCCGCACGCACGGCTTCATCTTTCATCCGGAACGCCGCCTCGATGAATTCCTGATGCTCGTGCGGCGCGGCTTTGGCGCGCGGCGCGAACAAGGCCGCGGCCGCAATCGCCAGCATGGCCCGGCGCGTGCAGGCACAGGGTTCCATGCTTCGCACCCGTCCGTTCGCGCATCGCTTATGCATGGCGGCCTTCCTCTAAGCCGTCGCCCCGCTCTTGATCAGCTTGTAGATGATGGAATCCATCAAGGCCTGGAACGAAGCGTCGATGATGTTGGGCGAGACGCCGACGGTGGTCCAGGTTTCGTCATTCTCATCCTTGCTCTCGATCAAAACCCGCGTCACGGCTTCGGTACCGGAGTTGAGGATACGGACGCGATAATCCGTCAGCTCGAGATTTTCGATATAGCGTTGGTATTTTCCCAGATCCTTGCGCAGCGCGACGTCGAGCGCATTGACGGGGCCATTGCCCTCCCCGGCCGAGATCAGCGTCTCGTCGCCGATCTTCACCTTCACGATGGCGCTCGATACAGCGATGCGTTCGCCTTTCGCATTGATGCGGTGTTCGACACTGACGTCGAACCGTTCGACGGTGAAGAAATCCGGCACCTGCCCCATCATACGCCGCGCCAGCACGTCGAAAGAGGCGTCCGCGGATTCATAGGCGTAGCCGGCGGCCTCGCGGCTCTTCACTTCCTCAAGCAACCGGCCGATCCGCGGATCGTCCTTGTCCACCTTGATGCCGATGCGCTCCAGCTCCGCCAGCACATTGGCGCGGCCGGCCTGATCCGACACCAGCAGCTTGCGCCGGTTGCCGACGCTTTCCGGCGCCACATGCTCGTAGCTCTTTGCCCGCGTCGGCTCGCGCTGAGCTGCCATTCTCGATGATGTTCGGCGCTGGCAAGATCAGCCTCCAGCTCCTTCACGATCGCCGAAGCATGAATTCCCGCCTTGGTGGCGAAGGCGCTTTCGCCGACATAAGGCGCGTGCCGATTGGGGCGCGCGGTTGAGCAGTTCATCGAGCGCATGCGAAACCTGGGTGAGGCTCTTGAGCTTCTGCTCGGATACCGCCGATCTCGAACTGTTCGGCATAATCGGGCTTCAGCTTCAGCGTCGGGATGATGGAAACGAGATTGGCGTTGCCGCAGCGCTCTCCCAACCCATTGAGCGTGCCCTGGATCTGGCGCGCGCCCGCGCGCACCGCGGCAAAGGAATTCGCCACCGCCTGCTCGGTATCGTTGTGCGCGTGGATGCCCACATGATCGCCAGGGATGTGCTTCACAACGTCGCCGACGATGGTTTCAACCTCATGCGGCAGCGTGCCGCCGTTGGTGTCGCATAGCACCACCCAGCGCGCGCCTTGCTCGTAGGCGGCCTTGGCGCAGGCCAGCGCGTATGTCGGATTAGCCTTGTAACCATCGAAGAAATGCTCGCAGTCGAGCAGCACCTCCCGACCTTTGGCCTTTGCGGCCTTCACGCTGTCGCGGATGGAGGCGAGATTCTCTTCCTCCGTGGTCTGCAGCGCCACGCGCACGTGATAGTCCCAGGATTTCGCCACGAAGCAGATCGCATCGGCCTTGGCCTCCAGCAGCGCCGCAAGGCCGGGATCGTTCGAGGTGGATCGGCCGGGCCGCCGCGTCATGCCGAAAGCGGTAAAGGTGCTTTGCAGAGACGCGGCGTTTGGAAAAAAACTCCGTGTCGGTCGGGTTTGCGCCTGGATAGCCGCCCTCGATATAATCGATGCCGAGGTCGTCCAGCATGGCGGCGATCGCCATCTTGTCGGCCAATGTGAAGTCGACGCCGTTGGTCTGCGCGCCGTCGCGCAGCGTGGTGTCGAACAGATAGAGCCGTTCCTTCGGCATCGTTCCTCACAAAACTCCGAACACATAAAGCGCGATGGCCGCGCGATCACCAGGATCACGATCTTGAGCGCGATGTAATAGATCCAGTGGCGCGGAAACGGCGTCTCCGGCTGTTTCATGGGTTGCTCCCCTTGCCGCCCAGCTTCTTTTCCATGGTCGTATTGGCGAGCCATTCGTCGCCGCGCAGCACGGTATTGCGCTGCTGGGCGACAAAGCCGCGGTGCTGGAAGAAAGCCGCTGGCGCTGTCGCTCGCTTCCACTGTCAGCTTGGACGCGCCGCGCGCGGCGGCGAGCTTTTCCACCGCGTCGTAAAGCATGGTGCCGACGCCCTGCCCGGCGGCGGCCGGATGCACGTAGAGCATGCCGATCTGCTCCCGCCCTTCGAGCGAGATAAAGCCGACGGGCGAGCCGTTCAGGGTGCCGACCAGCGTCAGCTGCTTGCCGAGGCGTTCGGCGAAGGCTTGCTCATCGTCCGCAGCAGCCGCCCAGGCCTCCTGCTGCGCCTCGCTGTAATCCTCGGTGGTCAATTCCTCGATGCTGGCGCGGAAGATTTCTGCGAGCAGCGCGCGCGTCGGCCGGCAGATAGGGCCGCAGACCGGCTTTCGGATGTGCCATGGCCATCATCGGGCAATCTCCCAGGTGGTGCCGTCCTTGGAATCCTTCAGCATAACACCCATGGCGGCCAGCTCGTCGCGGATGCGATCGGATTCGGCGAAATTCTTGGCCTTGCGCGCGGCCAGACGCGATGAAACCAGCCGCTCGATCTCCGCTTCGGAAATTTCAAGCTTGCGCGCATGCTGCGCCTTCCAGGCGGCATAAGCCGCGCCGCGCACGCCGAGAAAACGCAGCGTCCCCGCCAATGATTTATGGCCGGCACGATTTCGCAAGGCATGCATTTCAGCGATCACCTGCGGCGTATTCAGGTCGTCCAGCAATGCCTCGACAATCGAGGGCGCCGGCCGGTCTTCTGCCTCATCCGCGGCAGCATCGAGCCAGCTCGCGAGCGCCTTATCCGCGCTTTCGAGATTTTTCAGCGTCCAGTTGATCGGCTGGCGATAATGCGTGCCAAGCATCGCGACGCGGATCACATCCCCCGGCCAGTCGGCGAGCAATTCGCGGATGGTGACGAAGTTTCCCGCCGACTTCGCCATCTTCTCGCCTTCCACCTGCAGGAAGCCGTTGTGCATCCAAAAATTCGCCATCACGCCCGGTGTGAAAGGCGCAGCGCGATTGCGCGATCTCGTTCTCGTGATGCGGAAACACGAGGTCGATGCCGCCGCCGTGGATGTCGAAGGTCTCGCCGAGATGCTTCCATGACATCGCCGAGCATTCGATGTGCCAGCCGGGACGCCCCGGCGTCTTGATGCCGGCCGGCGACGGCCAGGCCGGCTCGCCTTCCTTCGATGGCTTCCACAGCACGAAATCCATCGGATCGCGCTTGTAGGGCGCGACCTCCACGCGCGCGCCGGCAATCATGTCTTTCAGCGGACGCTTCGAGAGTTCGCCGTAGTCCGGCATCGATGGCACGCTGAACAGCACATGCTCCTCGGCGGCATAGGCGTGACCGGAGGCGACGAGCCGCTCGATCAGCGTCTTCATCTCCACAGATATGCTCGGTCGCGCGCGGCTCGAGCGTCGGCGGCAGGCAGCCTAGCGCGGCTACGTCATCCTTGAAATTCTGGTAGGTGGTCTCGGTGAGTTCGCGGATCGAAATCCCGCGCTCGGCGGCGCGCGCGTTGATCTTGTCGTCCACGTCGGTGATGTTGCGCACGTAAGTCACATGCTCGGCCCCGTAGAGATGCCGCAGCAGGCGATAGAGCATGTCGAATACGATGACCGGCCGCGCATTGCCGATATGGGCGAAGTCGTAGACCGTCGGCCCGCAGACATACATGCGCACGCGCGCGGGATCGATCGGCTGAAAAACCCGCTTTTCGCGCGTGAGCGTATCGTAGAGCTTGAGTTCCATCCTGTCCTTGTCGTGTCCGCCTGGCGCAGCCTTTGCGAAAAATTGCCAAAAATCGCCGCCTGGCCTGCTGGCCGGGGCATCCATTTTCTTCGGAGCGGAGAGAAAAGGCGGCCTCAGCCAGCGGGGAGCTAGCTAATAATTTCCCGGCAAATGCCGATCTGGGGGCAACCGCGCTTCATGCGCCGGGAGAATGGGCAAGCCGCGGTTGGCGTCAAGCCCCGCCAAAGCCGTCTTTTTTTGAGGATTTTGGCCCGTCACCGAGGCCGTTCCGGGCGCCGGCGACTTAGTTAACGATCTCTCAACGCTTTCCTTCCATTCTTCGCAATCGCAACAGACCGTTTGCAGAGCGCGTTCCCATGCGAGCCTTTTTGCGCTTCTGGCTTTCACCACGGCCCTTTGGATCACGCCCTCCGCCAGCGCGGAGCGACGCATGTTCATCATCGCCAACAATGCGAACGGCTATGGCGTCGACCGCTGCCTTGCCAGCGGCGCGACTTGCGGTGCTGCGATCGCGACTGCCTATTGCCGCTCACGCGAATTCAGCCAAGCGGTTTCCTATCGTAAAGTCAGCAAGGACGACATTACCGGCGCGGCCCCCGCGGCGCGTCGGGCAGTTGCCGGGAAGCTGCGACGACTACGTCGCCATTGAGTGTACGCGCTGACGGCGTCGCGCCCGCACGCAAACGGTTATCTGCCTACCGCTGAGTTGACAACGCCGCTGCATTTTCCTGCCGCGCTGCGCCCGCGCTAACTCACGCAACGACGCATAATTTGCCGGCGCAGCGGTTCCCGCTTCATCGAATCATGCACTGCGGGCGGCGCGAATCGTGAGCTTCATGGAACCCGATGGAACCCGATGGAACCCGAAAAGCGCGGAACCAACCGCCGTCATAATGGTTCCCCAACGGCTTACAGGGCCAAGGCAACAGAGAAGAGACACGCCATGTCAGTCGTGCGCGCCATGTTTCGCTCCCATCCCGAGCATCCGGCTCACTCCGATGCGATCACGGCTTGCATCGACGCGTGCTCCCTCTGCATTGAAACCTGCACCGCCTGCGCGGACGCCTGCCTTTCGGAAAAACATGTCGAAAGCCTGATTGCCTGCATTCGCCTCAATCTGGATTGCGCGGCCGTCTGCGCGGCCACCGGCAGCGTCATGGCGCGGGCCAATAAGGCGGGGAACCGCCAGCCGCTGGAGGCGCAGCTGACGACCTGTATCGCTTTTTGCCGCGCCTGCGCCAGCGAATGCAATCGCCACGCGGACAAGCACAAGCATTGCCGGGTCTGCGCCGAAGCTTGCGCGGACTGCGCAGAGTGCTGCACCCAGATGCTTTCAACTCTGCGGATGCCGGCGTAACCCGGCTCACAGTACTTAAATACCATATCCCCCTGGTATAAACTGCGCCATGATTTTGACGCAGCGGCGCGGGGTAATTGCCCGTGTCAGGGGGTTATCCGGTGAAACTTTATTCCTATTTCCGCTCGTCAGCGGCTTATCGCGTGCGGATTGCGCTCAATCTCAAATCCGTCGCCTATGAAATCATCCCCGTGCACCTGCGAAAAGACGGCGGTCGCCACCGCAGCGCGGAATATCAGGCAATTAATCCGCAGATGCGGGTGCCTTCCCTGAAGCTGCAGGGCGGTGAAGTGATTGTTCAGTCGCTCTCCATCATCGGCTATCTGAATGAAGTTTATCCGCAGCCGCCTCTCCTTCCGGTAGATCCGATCGAACGCGCGCGCGTGCGCGCGGTGTCGCAGGTCATCGCGTGCGATATTCATCCGCTGAACAACCTCGGCACGCTGCAATACTTGAAAAATCAAATGGGCCAGGACCAGGCTGCCATCGATGCCTGGTATCACCATTGGGTTATTTCCGGATTCGAGGCGATCGAGAAAATGATCCAGCCCGGTCCTTACGCTTTTGGCTCGCAACCAGGATTGGGTGACATCTGCCTTGTTCCGCAGGTCAACAATGCGCGCCTGTTAAAGGTGCCGCTCGATGCCTTTCCCAAGATCGTCTCCGTGAACGAGGCCTGCCTTAAGCTGCCGGCCTTTGACAAGGCGCGGCCGGAGAATCAGCCTGACGCTGAATAGGGCCTCCATGAGCCCTCGAGGCCGCTCGCATGGGTGGGGAATCCGCTGTAAACTCGCTTGTGGGGTGACGGGTGCGTGTTTTCAGCTTCGCGATTTCGCGATATCTTGCGCCCAAACGAGCCGAAAGCCGGACGATCATTGCTGATGAACATCGCGATGCGAAAATTTAATTTCAGCCTCTACGCGGCGCTGCTGCTCATAGCCTCGGGGCTGCCTGCGGCGGCGCAGAATTTCTCTACTCCGCCGGGCGCGGCGGGACGCAACCCGGCCTGCCTGCGGCTGGAAACGCAGCTTGCCGCGATCGATGGCGGCACCGCAGATCCCGCCCGCGCCGAGCAGATCAGGCGCTATGAAGACTCCGCCGGCAAGCAGCAAGCCGAGCTCGACAAGCTGGTGGCGCAATCCCGCCGGATGGGTTGCCAGGGTGCGGGCTTTTTCTCGCTGTTCAGCGGCCAGCCGCCGCAATGCGGCCAGATCAATAACCAAATCCAGCAGATGCGGTCCAATCTGGATCAGATGCTCGTCACGCTGCAACAGCTGCAAGGCAATACGGCCGGCCGTGAAGGCCAGCGCCGCTCGGTGCTGATCGCACTCGCCGAAAATGACTGCGGGCCGCAGTATCGTGTTGCAACGGCACCCCAGCAACGCGGCTTTTTTGACAGCCTGTTCGGGCCGGACTCGATCGTGGCGCCAACCGAGCAGCAATATCCCTATCAGTCATCGACGTTCCGCACGGTCTGTGTTCGCACCTGCGACGGATACTTCTTTCCGGTTTCATATTCGGCGTCGCCAAGCCGCTTTCCTGAGGACGACCAAGCCTGCCAGCGCATGTGCCCGGCAGCGGAAGTCCAGTTGTACACCTATCGCAACCCCGGAGAGGACATCTCACAGGCGGTATCGCTGCACGGTCGTGCCTATTCCGACCTGCCGACCGCTTTTGCCTACCGCAAGGAGGTCAACAAAGCCTGCAGTTGCAAGCGCGCCGGTCAGACCTGGGCGGATGCACTCAAGCAACTCGACGACAACACCATCGAGCAAGGCGATATCGTCGTTACCGACGAACGCGCCAAGCAAATGTCGCAGCCGAAAGTCGACGCTCAGGGCAAACGCATCGACCCCCGCACAAATAAGCCGGTGCAAACGCCCGCCGCAGCGACCACGACGTCGAACGAGCCAACTGCAGCGTCGGGCGAAAAGCGCCAGGTGCGGACGGTGGGGCCGACCTTTGTACCGGCGCGCTAGTTCTGCGGCTGCACTTCAAAAATCAAATGCTTCGCCTTTTGCGGTGACGCCCGGCTTCAGCAGCGTGGTGTCCGGCTCGGGCAGCCGCGCGCCTGAATCGCGGAACCGATTGGTAATCGGATAGCGGCGGTCACGGCCGAAATTCTTCAGCGTCACCTTCACGCCCGGGGCCGCCTGACGGCGCTTGTATTCCGCAAGATTGACCATGCGGTCCACCTTCTTCACGATTTCAAGATCGAAGCCGGCGGCAGCGATGGTGGCTACCGGCTCGTCCAGTTCGACCAGGCGATAGAGAACCGCATCGAGGATGTCATAGGGCGGCAGCGTGTCCTGATCCTTTTGATCCTCGCGCAACTCTGCCGAGGGCGCACGCGTCAGGATATTTTCCGGAATCACCCTGCCGCCCGGCCCCAGCGCGCCATCCGGCTTCCAGCGGTTGCGCAGGTGCGAAAGTCGATAGACCTGAGATTTGTAAAGATCCTTGATCGGATTGAAGCCGCCGTTCATGTCGCCATAGAGCGTGGCATAGCCGACCGACATTTCCGATTTGTTGCCGGTGGTCACGACCATCAATCCAAATTTGTTGGAAATCGCCATCAGGATGACGCCGCGCGCCCGCGCCTGCAGATTCTCTTCGGTGACATCGAGCGGGAGAGCGGCAAACAGCGGCTTCAAGGCCGCGTCCAAACCCTCGATGGCGGGCGCGATCGGCGCCACCTCGTAGGCGATCCCAAGTGCTTTGGCAGCCGACGCAGCATCGTCCAGCGATTCCTTGGAGGTGAAACGATAAGGCAGCATTACGCAGCGAACGCGATCGGCACCGAGCGCATCGACTGCCATGGCTGCGCAAATCGCCGAATCAACGCCACCGGACATGCCCAACACGACGCCCTTGAAGCCGTTCTTGTTGACGTAATCGCGTAGCCCCAGCACGCAGGCGGCGTAATCCGATTGGTCGCGGTCGTCCACCTTTTCCACCGGCCCATCGACGCAGCGCCAAGTGTCCCCTGCACGCTCCCAGTGAACCGTGACGATGGCTTCACGAAAAGCCGGGAGCTGGAATGCAATCGAACGATCGGCATGCAAGCCGAAGGAGGCGCCGTCGAACACCAGTTCGTCCTGACCGCCAACCTGATTCAGATAGATCAACGGTAGGCCGTGTTCTGTAACGCGCGCCACGGCGATGTTAAGCCGGAGATCGTCTTTGTCGCCCCAGTAAGGCGAGCCGTTCGGCACCAGCAGGATCTCCGAACCGGTTTCCGCCAGGCACTCGACCACTTCCTCACGCCAGATGTCTTCGCAGATGGGAATGCCGAGACGCACACCGCGGAAATTGACCGGACCCGGCATCGGCCCCGGGATAAAGACGCGCTTCTCGTCGAACACACCGTAATTCGGCAAATCGACCTTAAAGCGCAGTGCCGCGATCGCGCCGCCATCGAGCAGCGCAACCGCATTATGCAGCTTGCCGTCATCGACCCAGGGCGTGCCGAGTATCAGTGCCGGGCCGCCATCTGCCGTCTCACGCGCCAGGCTTTCCACCGCCGCCCGGCATGCCGCCTGGAAAGCCGGCTTCAGCACGAGGTCTTCCGGTGAATACCCGGCGAGGAATAGCTCGGGGAAAATGACGAGATCGGCACCGTCTGCCGCGGCGCGCTTGCGCGCCGCGCGCGCCTTTTCGGCGTTGCCGGAAACGTCACCGACGGTCGGATTGAGCTGTGCGAGGGTGATCGCCAGGCGGTTGGCAGGAGGCGCGCTCATGCCGCAGGTCTAGCGCGTCCCGCACATTGCGGGCAATGCCAGAGCGCGATCAGCAAAAGTGAGTACCGGTTTTGCGTCCGAAAACCGATGCCCACTTTTCGGGATCATGCGCGATCAGAGGCCCGCCGCCACCGGCATCGGCCTGGTCGCCGTACCCTCGTTCTTGAGCAGTTCAGCCAGCAAGAAAGCCAGGTGCAGCGCCTGGGTGGCGTTCAGCCGCGGATCGCATCCGGTGTCGTATTGGCGCGAGAGATCGGCTTCGGTGATCCGCGCCGCGCCGCCGGTGCACTCCGTGACGTTCTGGCCGGTCATTTCGATATGTACGCCGCCCGGAATGGTCCCTTCCGCGCGATGAATGGTGAAGAAGCTATCCACCTCTTTGACGATGCTGTCGAACGGTCGGGTCTTGTGGCCAGTGCCGGCGGTGATCGTGTTGCCATGCATCGGATCGCACGACCAGACGACCTTGCGGCCGGATTCCTTCACGGCGCGGATGAGCTTCGGCAACTGCGTGTCGACTTTGCCGGCGCCGAAGCGGCAGATCAATGTGAGCCGTCCAGCCTCGTTCTTCGGGTTCAGAGTATCGATCAGCCGCAGCAGATCGTCGCGTTCCAGCGAGGGGCCGCATTTGAGCCCGAGCGGATTGACCACGCCGCGGCAATATTCCACATGCGCGCCGTCGACCTGGCGGGTCCGGTCGCCGATCCAGATGAAGTGCGCGGAGGTCGCCACATGATCGCCGGATCCCATCGCTTCATCCCGGCGGGTCAATGCTTCCTCGTAAGCCAGCAGCAAGGCTTCATGGCTGGTGTAAAAGCTCGTGGTGCGCAACGCGAGCGTATTCTCCGCCGTGATGCCGAGGAGTTTGTTGACATCGACCGTGCGCCTGATCTCGTCCGCCAGCGCCTTGTAGCGGCTCTCGATCTGGGTGCCTTCCATGAATTTCAGTTCCCAGCGATGCGCGTTGTCGAGCGAGGCATAGCCGCCGCCGAGCAGCGCGCGCAGGAAATTCAACGTCGCCGCTGATTGCCGGTAGGCCTGCAGCTGCCGGCGCGGATCCGGCGTGCGCGACTCCGGGGTGAAATCCGGACCGTTGATGATGTCGCCGTGATAGCTCACGAGCTCGGCGCCATCCCGTTTTTCCGTCGGCGAGGTGCGCGGCTTGGCGAACTGTCCGGCGACGCGTCCGACCTTCACGACATTGGTGTTGCCGGTGAACGTCAGGATCAACGCCATCTGCAGGAAGAGCTGGAAATAGTCGCGGATATAGTCGGTCTTGTGCTCCTTGAAGCTTTCGGCGCAGTCACCGCCCTGCAGCAGGAAGGCTTCGCCCTCCGCCACGGCGGCGAGCTTCGCCTTCAGGTCCCTGACTTCCTTGACGAAGACCAGCGGCGGGAAGTTGCGCAAATTATTTTCGACGTCAGCAAAGGCGCGCGCGTCCGGGTAATCCGGAACCTGCACGATAGGCTTCTTGCGCCAGCTATCCGGCGTCCAACGCTCGGCCATAAGCCGATACTCCATGCACCTCAGGCGCCAAAGGGCAGCCTTTCGAAGGGGATACGAGCTTATATACGCTGGGGGCGGAAAAAAGCCAGAAGCTTCGTTCCCTGGATCAGGCCTTAAGCAGACCTCCCGCGCCCGACTTCAGGGCTATTTTGCGCGTTTTTCGAACGTCGCCGCTTTGTCCCGCATCGTCACCAGCTCCTCCGCCGCGGTCGGATGCAAGGCCATCACGGCATCAAATTCCGCCTTGGTCGCCTTCATCTTCACCGCAATGCCGACCGCCTGGATGATCTCGGCCGCGTCGGGCCCGACGATATGCACACCGACCACCCGATCGGTGTCGCCGTCGACCACGAGCTTCATGAACGTGCGGGTATCGCGCGCAGCCATGGTCGCCCGCATCGGCCGGAACGTGGTCTTGTAGATGTCAATTTTGGCAAACCGTTCACACGCCTTGGCTTCGGTCATACCGATGACGCCGACTTCCGGCGTGGAGAAAACCGCGGTCGGGACGTTTTCATGGTCGATCGGCGTCGGCTTATTGCCGAATACGGTGTCGGCGAAGGAATGTCCCTCGCGTACCGCGACCGGCGTCAGGTTGATCCGGTCGGTGACATCGCCGACCGCATAGATGTTCGGCACGGAGGTTTGCGAGAATTCGTTTACCGCAATGCCGCCGGTTTCCTTTAGCTTCACGCCAGCCGCTTCCAGGCCGAGGTCTTTCACATGAGGCTTCCGCCCGACCGCGAACATGACGCGGTCTGTTTCGATCGTCGTGCCGTCCGACAGCTTGGAGTAATAGCCTTCGACGCCCGCCTCGACGGCATCCACCGTCTTGCCGGTGACGACGTCGATGCCGCGCTTTTCCAACTCCATGCGCAGATGCTCGCGCACATCGTCATCGAAGCCGCGCAAGATATTCACGCCGCGGTAGACCAGCGTCACCTTCGAGCCAAGGCCCGCGAAAATTCCCGCGAATTCGATGGCGACATACCCACCTCCCTGGATCAGGATGCTTCTCGGCATTTCAGAAAGATCGAAGGCCTCCTTGGACGAGATCACATGCTCAAGGCCGGGAATGCTGCCGCCCAGCGTTGCGCCGCCGCCGGTCGCTATCAGGACATATTTGGCGCTGACCTTTGCACCGTCGGCAAGCCGGACCGTATGAGCGTCCTCCAGCAATGCGCGCTGTCGCACCAGCGTGGCGCCCGCGCGCTCGAGCGTGGAGACATAGGCTCGTTCCAGCCGCGCAATCTCCGCATCCTTGTTGGCGATCAGCGTCGGCCAATGGAAGGTCGGCTCCGGCACCGTCCAGCCGTAGCCGGCGGCGTCGACGAAATCGTCGGCATAGCGCGCGGCATAGACCAGCAGTTTTTTGGGGACGCAGCCGCGAATAACACATGTGCCGCCGACACGATCTTCCTCCGCGATCATTACCCGGGCGCCGTGTTCGCCGGCGATACGTGCTGCGCGCACACCGCCCGAGCCTGCACCGATGATAAAGAGGTCAACGTCGTATTCGGCCATCGTTGCCGCTAAGCCTCGATAACGCGCACGCCGCCGGGCCCGGCGAGGACGGCGGCTTGCGCCAGCCCGATAAACAGCCCGTGCTCGACAACGCCTGGAATGGTGGAAAGTCGGTCTGCCAGCGCCTGCGGATCGGGGATGCGCTGGAGCGCGGCATCGAGAATCCAATTGCCGCTGTCGGTACAAAAGATCGTGCCTTGCTTGTTGCGCCGCAGTAGCGCCGGGCCGGGAGCGCCTGCAGCGGCGGCGGCCGCCTCGATCTTCACGCGCGTCGCGGCAAGTCCGAAAGGCACCACTTCGATTGGCAAAGGAAATCGCCCGAGCGTTGTCACCCATTTGCTCTCATCGGCGATGACGAGCATGCGCGAAGAGGCGGCAGCCACAACCTTTTCCCGCAGCAATGCGCCGCCGCCGCCTTTGATCAGAGTAAGGCCGGGGCCGATCTCGTCGGCACCGTCGATGGTCAGATCAAGTTGCGGCGTTTCATCCAGCGTGGTGAGCGGAATGCCCAGTTGCTCGGCCTGCCCGCGCGTCGCCTCGGAAGTAGGCACGCCGAGCACTTGGCAGCCTTCGCGCATGCGTTCCGCCAGTAAATGCAAAAAGTGCTGTACGGTCGAGCCGGTGCCCAGCCCAAGCCGCATGCCCGGCTTTACAAACTGCACCGCCCGCGCGGCGGCTTCTCTTTTCTGCGCTTCAAGATCCATCTCGGTCCGGGAGGGCTCTTCGTGCGGGTATTTCGTTCTACCGGGCTTCGCGGCCGCGTCATAGCCGAAAAGGGGTAAGCGATGCGCCCGAATCCGCCGATTAGTGGGCGAATCGAGGCGCAAATCCTTGCCTTAGCTCCAGGCAGCGGCTAGCGATCAGCTATCATGGCCACGACGAATTCCGCCCCGACCGTTGTTTTCGATCTCGACGGAACGCTCGTCGATACCGCGCCCGATCTGGTTGACACCCTCAACATCATCCTCGCGCGCGAAGGCTTGGCGCCGGTGCCGTTTGAGAGGGCGCGCAGCATGATCGGCGGCGGGGCAAGAACTCTGATCGAGCGCGGCTTGCAAGCGGAAGGCCGCCCCGGGACCGCCGCCGAGGTTGATCGTCTCCACAATGATTTCGTCGCTCACTACAGCGACCATCTGGCGGACCGTTCGCAGCCCTTTCCAGGCGCCATCGCCGCGATCGAGCAGCTCGCCGCTCGCGGCTGCCGCTTCGCGGTATGCACCAATAAGCTGGAATGGCTATCGGTACGATTGTTGGAAGCGCTTGGCATCTCCCGGCATTTCGCCGCGATATGCGGGCAGGACACCTTTGGCGTGCAAAAGCCCCACCCGGAGATCTTGCTGCGGACGATTCGCAAGGCCGGCGGGCAATCGGGCCGCGCGGTGATGGTTGGCGACAGCATTACCGACATCGAGGTCGCCCGCGCGGCCAAGGTGCCGGTGATAGCGGTGGATTTTGGCTATACGGAAACGCCGGTCTCGGCCCTCGACCCGGACGTGGTTATCGGTGATTTCGGCAACTTGCCTGCGGCTGTGGATAGGCTGTTTGGCTTCCACAACTAAGCCCGGCCTTGATTTAGCCGGATATCGGGATGGAAACTGATAGCTAACCAGTTCTGGAGACGTTAACTACAATTGGCTATTTGGGATTTGGGAAGTCTTAAGCTGTGTTCTACTGGCCACAACGCTGGGGAAACTGGCCGCTCTGCTGGCCGGACTAGAGGACGGCTGCGGCGCTCCTTTCGTCGCCCGCTCGAAAAGCCTTTGCGGCCTGCCCCTCAATGGATGGTACCGACATGAACCGAGTCTTGGTGATCGTGGCTTCTGGCCTTGCCCTTGCCGGCTGCGCTTCCGGAAGTGACTGGCTTCCGAAATTCGAGCCGGCGCCGGTCAGTATCCAGTTCCAGTCCGAGCCCGCCGGCGCCGAGGCAAAGCTCTCCACGGGAGGGACCTGCCAGACCCCCTGCGCCCTTAGTGTGGCCGCAGACAAGGAATTCTCGGTCACCTTCTCGCTTGCCGGCTATCAGCCGCAGACCGTTGCAGTCCAACTGACCAACCCGCAAGGGATCGAAACCGCACTTCAGCCCAATCCCGTTGCGGTGGAATTGACCGCCGCGCCCAAAACTCCCCCAAGGCGCACGCCGGCCCGGAGAGCCGCGACCACCACGTCTGCGGCGCCGAATCCTGTGGCCGCCAGACCCGCCGCGCCGCGCCCTGCTGCGGCTCGTCCCGCGCCTGCCGCAACGACGCCTGGCGCCCCTCCGCCGCGGACGGATCCCTGGCCTGCGGCCCGCTAAGCTCCAAGAACGCCAAATGTGGTGAAATCAGGCCGCTTAGGGCGGCCCAGTGTGGCCGGCATAAGCTACTGGACGATATGGCGGTAATCCGCCAGACTCGCCTACATAAAAGGCTCTCCGAAACAGGCGGCGAAGGCATAACGCATGGCCGATGGCATGCATCTCGTGGGCTTGGAGGATCGCGGAAATCCCGCGACCCAGCCGATGATCGACCCCTTCGGAAGGGCGATTTCCTATCTGCGCGTGTCTGTGACCGACCGCTGCGATTTCCGCTGCGTCTATTGCATGTCGGAGAACATGTCTTTCCTGCCCAAGGCTGATCTCCTCTCCCTGGAAGAGCTGGATCGCCTCTGCACGGCGTTCATTGTCAAAGGCGTGCGCAAGCTGCGCCTCACCGGCGGCGAGCCGCTCGTCCGGCGCGGGATCATGACGCTGTTCTCCTCGCTCTCGCGCCACCTGCACGCAGGCACGCTTGACGAGTTGACCCTGACAACCAACGGCTCGCAGCTGCCGAAATACGCGGCCGAGCTGAAGGACTATGGCATCAAGCGCATCAACGTTTCGCTCGACACGCTCGACGCAGACAAATTCCGCGCCATCACCCGCTGGGGCGAACTCGACAAGGTGATTGCCGGCATCGACGCGGCGCAGGCCGCCGGCCTGCAGGTGAAAATCAACGCCGTGGCGCTAAAAGGCGTGAACGAAGACGAGATGCCCGCGCTGGTGGAATGGGCGCATGGCCGTGGCATGGACATTACTTTGATCGAGGTGATGCCGCTCGGCGACGTCGGCGAAGGCCGGCTCGAGCAATATCTGCCGCTGTCGATGGTGCGCGCACGGCTGGCGGAGCGTTTCACCCTCGAGGATATCGACTACCGCACTGGCGGCCCGGCGCGGTACACCCAGGTGAAAGAAACCGGCGGCCGGCTCGGCTTTATCACGCCGATGACGCATAATTTTTGCGAAAGCTGCAACCGCGTGCGCATCACCTGCACCGGCACTCTCTACATGTGCCTCGGCCAGGAAGATGCCGCCGACCTGCGCGCGCCGCTGCGCGCTTCCGAAGGCAATGAACTTCTTTATCGCGCCATCGACGATGCGATATTGCGTAAGCCCAAGGGCCATGACTTCGTCATCGACCGCCGCCACAAGCGCCCTGCCCTTGTCCGCCATATGAGCGTGACCGGCGGCTGATTTCCTCTGTGTGTTGGACCCGGCCTTGCTCAAGCATGGCCGGAATCCGATAAGGATGCGAAGGACGTGCGCGCTTCTGCGCGGCCATCGGGGGGATGGATTGAAGGGGCTTCTTAGGCTCAGCCGCGGCATCGATTGGGTGAATACCCAATTCGGCATCATCGCCACCTGGCTGGTACTGATCGCCTGCCTCATTTCCGCGGGCAATGCCGCCAGTCGCTATCTCTTCAGCGAGAGTTCGAACGGCTGGCTGGAAGCGCAGTGGTATATGTTCGCCGCCATCGTCCTGCTCGGGGCGCCCTACACCTTGCGAATGAACGAGCATGTGCGCGTCGACCTGATTTACGGTTCGGCCAGCGAGCGCACCCGCCTTTGGATCGACATTATCGGCGGCTTGCTCTTCCTCATCCCGATCTGCGCGATCCTGATCTATTTCACCTGGCCGTGGTTTGTTCAGTCCTGGAAGATCCATGAGTTCTCGCCCAATGCGGGAGGCCTCGTGCGCTGGCCGGTGAAATTGCTGCTGCCGGTCGGGTTCGGCCTGATGATTCTGCAAGGCATCTCCGAAATCATCAAACGCGTTGCCGCACTGCTGCATGTGATCGACGACGATTTCGTTTACGAAAAGCCGCTGCAATGAGCTTCGTTCGCGACAACATGGCGCCCCTCATGTTCGGGGGAATGGTGCTGTTCATGTTGGTCGGCTATCCGGCGGCTTTCTCGCTTGCCGCCACCGGTCTTTTCTTCGGTTTCATCGGCATCGAGCTCGGACTCATCCGTCCCGATTTTCTTGGCAACCTCACGTACCAACTGTTCGGCGTCCTCTCGAACGAGTTGTTGCTGGCAATTCCCTTCTTCACCTTCATGGGCGCAATCCTTGAACGCAGCGGGCTGGCGGAGGACCTTCTGGAATCCATCGGCCAGCTTTTCGGCCGCGTGCGCGGCGGGTTGTCCTATGCGGTGATCATCGTCGGCGCGATTTTGGGAGCCATCACCGGCACGGTGGCTGCCTCGGTGATCGCAATGGGCGTGATCGCGATGCAGCCGATGCTCAAGCACGGCTATTCCGTGCGTCATACCATGGGCGTGATCGCCGCTTCCGGCACCATCACGCAACTCATTCCGCCGTCGCTTGTGCTGATTGTGCTGGCGGACCAGCTCGGCCGCTCGGTCGGCGACATGTATGCCGGCGCAATCGGCCCAAGCCTGATCCAGATCGCGCTGTTCTGCGCCTTCGTCTTCGTGCTGAGCATCTTCCGGCCCCATCTGGTGCCGGCCCTGCCAGCCGATGCGCGGACCCTGCAAGGCTGGGCGCTGGCGGAGAAATGCCTGCGCGGCATCGTGCCGTCGCTCGGGCTGATCTTCCTCGTGCTCGGCACGATCTTCTTGGGGCTCGCCACGCCGACCGAAGCGGGCGCCATGGGCGCGGTCGGCGCCATCGCGCTCGCCCTGTTCAACCGCAATTTCGATTACCCCATGCTCTATCAGGCAATGGCCACCACCATGCGCATCACGGCCATGGTGGTTTTCATCCTGATCGGCGCGCGCGTTTTCAGTCTGGTGTTTCAGGGCGTCGGCGGAAAGGAGTGGATCGAGAATTGGCTAACCGCGCTGCCGGGTGGGCAGATCGGCTTCCTGTTCTTCGTCAACATCTTCATCTTCTTCATTGCTTTCTTCCTGGACTTCTTCGAGATCGCCTTCATCATCATTCCGCTGCTGGCGCCGGTGGCGGACAAGCTCGGGATTGATCTGGTGTGGTTCGGGGTGCTGATCTGCGCCAATATGCAGACAAGCTTCATGCATCCGCCCTTCGGCTATGCACTGTTCTATTTGCGCGGGATCGCGCCGCCCTCGATCAAAAGCTCGGAAATTTATTGGGGCGCGGTGCCGTGGGTCTGCCTCCAGCTCATCCTGGTGCTGATCCTGGTCTTCTGGCCGGAGTCGGTCACCTACTGGATCAGCAACCCTGTCCGGGTCGATCCCAACAAGCAGTTTGAGCTGCAGATTCCCGACGCGCCGCCGCCCCTGTTCTTCGGCGATTAAGCGCGGTTTCGCAAAGTAGCGCATGATCTGCCCCGAAAACCGTTCCTAACTTTCGGGATCATGCGCTAGCCGCGCGGGCGGATGCGGATCAGGTAATTGTCGTAGGAATATTCCGCGACCTGCCACCACAGATACTGATCGTTGCGGAAGGCGAGCGTCGACTCCCACGCCGCCTTGAACGCGGGATTAGTCTTCGACACTTCGTCATAGACTTCCAGCGCAGCCTTCAGCGAGGCATCCATCACCGCGGGCGGGAAAGGCCGCATCTGCGTGCCCTGGGCGAGCAGGCGTTTCAGCGCCGGCGGATTGGCGGCATCGTATTTCGCCAGCATCCAGCCATTGGTCATTTCCGATGCCGTGCGCAGGATCGATTTATAGGTGGGCGTCAGCTGTTCCCAGCTTTGCAGGTTGATGAAGTTGTGCAGCATCGCGCCGCCTTCCCACCAGCCTGGGAAATAATAGTAAGGCGCGACCCTGCTCAAGCCCAGTCGCTCGTCATCATAGGGCCCGGCCCATTCCGCTGCGTCGATCGTGCCTTTCTCCAGCGCGGCATAAAGATCGCCGCCGGCTACCTGTTGCGCGACCACGCCCAGCTTCGCCATCACCAGCCCGGCATAGCCGCCGATCCGCATTTTCAAGCCGTTGAGGTCGGCCGGTTCCTTGATCTCCTTGCGGAACCAGCCGCCCATCTGACAGCCGGTGTTGCCGCAAGGAATGCCGTAGACGTTGTATTTCTTGTAAAGCGCATTCATCAGGTCCATGCCGCCGCCGAAGAACATCCAGGCGTTCTGCATGCGGGCGTTCAGCCCGAAAGGCACGGCAGTACCGAAGGCAAAAGTCGGATCCTTCCCGACATAGTAATAGGAAGCGGTGTGGCACATTTCGACATTGCCGCTTTGCACCGCGTCGAGCGCCTGCAACCCCGGCACGATCTCGCCGCCGGCAAAAACCTGGATCTGGAATTTGTTGTCGGTGGCCTCCGCCACAGCCTTGGCGAAAACCTCCGCACCGCCGTAAAGCGTATCGAGCGATTTCGGATAGCTCGAGGTCAGCCGCCATTTCAACGCGGGCGAGGACTGGCCGATCGCGGGCCTGGCGATAGTCGTAGCGACAAGCCCTGCGCCGGCCGCCGTGAGGAACTGCCGCCGTTTCATCTGCGCACTCCGAAGTCTTGCGTGTCGCGTCAGCCGCGCCGCCGCGACCGGATCATGAAATTGTCGTAGGAAAATTCGCCGACCTGCCACCAGATGTATTCGGCGTTGCGGAAGTTGATCATCGATTCATAGATTTTCTTGAAATCCGCATTGGCCGCGGCGGGTTCCGCATTCACCTCGTTGGAGGCTTTCAAGCACGCGTCCATCGTCGCTTCGGTGAACGGCCGCAGCTCCACGCCGCTGTTGAGCAGCTTACGCAAAGCCACCGGGTTCCGGGCGTCATAGCGCGCCAGCATCTCCACATTGGCCAGTCCTGCCGCCGTCGTCAGCATCGCCTGATAGCTCTTCGGCAGCGCATTCCATTTCGTCGTGTTGATGAAGAAATGCAGTGCCGACGCGCCCTCCCACCAGCCGGGATAGTAGTAAAATTTCGCCACGCGGTTGAGGCCGAGCTTTTCGTCGTCATGCGGGCCGACCCATTCCGCCGCGTCGATCGTGCCTTTTTCGAGCGCCTGATAGATGTCGCCGCCCGCGATCTGCTGCGGCACGCCGCCGAGTTTCTCGATGGTCTTTCCGGCCCAGCCGCCGATGCGGAATTTCAGCCCCTGGAAGTCGGACGGCTCCTTGATCTCCTTGCGGAACCAGCCGCCCATCTGCGTGCCGGTATTACCCCCGACCAGGCCGTAGATGTTGAACTTCTGCCCGAACTCGTTGAGCAGCTTCATGCCCTCGCCGTCATAGAACCAGGCGTTCTGCTGGCGCGCATTCAGCCCGAAAGGCACGCCGGTATAAAGGCAGAAAGTCGGGTCCTTGCCGACGAAGTAATAACCGGCGGTGTGGCACATCTCGATCTTGTTGTCGCTGACCGCGTCCAACGCGGCTAAGGCGGGAACGATCTCGCCGGCCGCGAAAGTCTGGATTTGGAATTTGTTGTCGCTCGCTTCGGCGACGTATTTCGACAGCGTTTCCGCCGCACCGTAGAGCGCATCGAGCGATTTCGGAAAGCTCGAGGTCAACCGCCATTTGATCGCCGGCGCGGATTGAGCGATTGCCGGCTTGGCGATGGCTGTCGTGGCAATGCCCACGCCTGCCACTTGCAGAAATTGACGACGCTTCATTGACCTTCTCTCCCCTGAATTACCCGCCGCCAAGCTAAATCCGGGTTGCCACTGCCGCAAGCCGACGGATGCCAGCGTGATTTCTCATGCCTCGATCACAATCTTCGGCGCCGCGCGGCTGTCGCCCGACTGTCCCAGCTGGTCGCGAATTTTTGCAGCGATGTCGCGATAGATTTTGGCGTGCGGGCTATCCGGCTCGGTCGCGACCACCGGCAGGCCGGCATCCGACTTCTCTCGGATTGTCATGTGCAACGGCACTTCGCCGAGGAACGGCACATTCATGCGTTCGGCCTCCCGATGCGCGCCGCCATGGCTGAAAATATCCGAACGCTCGCCGCAACTCGGGCAGACGAAGTAACTCATGTTCTCCACGATGCCGAGAATCGGCACATTGACGCGGCGGAACATGGCGACGCCGCGCCGGGCATCGATCAGCGCGAGGTCCTGCGGCGTGGAAACGATCACGGCGCCCTTGAGCGGTACCTGTTGCGCCATCGTGAGCTGCGCGTCGCCGGTGCCGGGCGGCATGTCGACCACCATGACGTCGAGCTCGCCCCACTCCACCTCGCGCAGCATCTGCGTCAATGCCGACATCACCATCGGTCCGCGCCAGATCATCGGCGTCTCCTCCTCGATCAGGAAGCCGATTGACATGACGGTTAGGCCATAGCGCGAGATCGGTTTGAGCCGGGTGCCGCCAAGCGACTGCGGACGCTCGCGAATAGAGAGAAGCTTTGGAATCGAAGGGCCGTAGATGTCGGCATCGAGCACGCCGACTTTGAGCCCGAGGTCGCGCAAGCCGAGCGCCAGATTGACCGCGGTGGTCGATTTGCCGACGCCACCCTTGCCCGAGGCGACGGCGATGATCGCCTTCACCCCGTCAGGCGCCTGCGCCGCTTGCGGCGCTGCCGGGCCGATTGGCCGCGCACCGGGGCCCGCCGCTTTCGTCGCGCCGCCGCCGCCTGCCCGCTCCGCCGTCAGCGCGATCAGCACCGACTGCACGCCGCGGCACTGCCCGAACCGCCTCTTCGGCGCGTTTGCGCACCGGCTCCCAGGCCTTCACCGCTGCGGCATCGACGGTCATGGAAAAGAATACTTTGCCCTCGCTGACCACGATTTCCGACAGGGTCCCGGTCTGCGGCAAAGGCCGTCCATTGGGGGCCGGAATCCGCTCCAGGCTTTCGAGAATCTGCTCTTTAGACGGCGGCATCACACATCCTTGACATTAGGTTGCACACCATACGACGCGCGTCGGTGGCTGTCATTGCGTCCAAACGGATGGGTTGACGGCATCAGCGCTCCCGTCGCAATGAAACAGCAATGGCATAGCTGCAGGAGGAAATGATGGCGAAGGTTGCTTTTCTCGGCCTGGGGGTCATGGGCTATCCGATGGCCGGCCATCTCAAGACCAAAGGCGGGCATGAGGTCACGGTTTATAACCGCACCAAGGCCAAGGCCGACAAATGGGTGGCGCAGCATGGCGGCAAGCGTGCGGAAACGCCGCGCGAGGCGGCGGAAGGCCAGGATTTTGTCATGGCCTGCGTGGGAAATGACGCCGACCTGCGGGAAGTTGCCTTAGGTACGGATGGTGCTTTCTCCGGAATGAAAAAAGGCACGGTCTTCGTCGATCACACCACCGCCTCGGCGGAGATCGCGCGCGAACTTTTCGCCGAAGCCAAAAGCCACGGCTTTGATTTCATCGACGCGCCGGTGTCGGGCGGCCAAGCCGGTGCGGAAAACGGCGCGCTCACGGTGATGTGCGGCGGTGAAGAGGCCGCCTTCAAGCGGGCGGAGCCCGTGATTGCCGCCTTTGCCAAGGCCTGCAACCTGCTCGGCTCTGTCGGCTCGGGCCAGCTCGCCAAAATGGTGAACCAGATTTGCATCGCCGGGTTGGTGGAAGGCCTCGCAGAAGGATTGCATTTTGCCAAGCGCGCAGGCCTTGACGTCGAGAAGCTGATCGCCACCATCTCCAAGGGTGCCGCGCAAAGCTGGCAGATGGAGAACCGTTACAAGACCATGAACGAAGGAAAATTCGATTTTGGTTTTGCGGTGGACTGGATGCGCAAGGATCTCGGCATCTGCCTGGCGGAAGCCAGGCGTAACGGCGCGCATCTGCCGGTCACGGCGCTGGTCGACCAGTTCTACTCGGAAGTGCAGAAGATGGGCGGCAAACGCTGGGACACGTCGAGCCTGATTGCGCGGCTGGAACGATCCTCAGGATAAGGCGGAATATGATACAGCTTCGTGGTCATGCCTTCGCGCTGGGGCGCGCGGAGATCTCCGCATGCCAGCGCAAGACATTGGTCAGTTCCTGCGGGACCGTGAGTTTCGCCGGCTTCATCAAATCGACCGCTACCAACCCGGTGATGTCGGCCACGCTAAAGCTGTCACCCGCGACGAAGCGCCGCTCCTTCAATTCGCGATCGAGATAGCTGAGAAATTCGGCGACGCGGGGCTTGTTAGCTTCCGCCCAGGCCGGGACCTGCGGAGCTTCCATTTCCTTCATGGCCGGATGGGTGTGGCGGAAGACATGCGACACCGGCTGGAAGAGGTGCAACTCGATCCGCCTGTTCCACATCTCGACCCGCGCCTTTTCCAGCCCCTCTCGCCCGAACAACGAGGGCTCGGGCTGCAATTCCTCCAAGTAGCGGCAGATGGCCACGGATTCGGTCAGGACGCTGCCGTCATCAAGTTCCAGCGCGGGCACCCGCTGCAATGGATTAACGGCGGCATAGCTGGGCGACTTGTGCTGCAGGCTGCCGAGGTCGACCGGCTCAAGCGGCAGCGAAATGCCCTTTTCTGCCAGAAAGATCCGGACCCGCCTGGGATTGGGTGCGCGCCCCCCGTCATAAAGCTTCATGCTTTCTCCGTTGGACCGAATTTAGGGCAGCGAAGTCGGCCCTGTTAACTTTCTATCTACCATGCTTCGGGCACCTTCCTGGCGGAGATCCGCTTGGGTTGGCGGCGTTCCTTTAAGCGCGGTCTTAAGGAATTTGGGCCAATTTCTCCCTGATTTGACCGTCCCTTTTCACCAGTAGCGTTCAGCCGATGTCGATCGAAGCGCGCGACCTGACCGCAGTCCCGCACGGGTCCACGAAGCAATGTCGGCGCATGGCCGCTCAGCGGGTGCGCGAAGCCCGCGACCGCCTGACCTCCACGACCGGAACCCGGCCGGCTTTCGATTACGAATTGTTGCGCCAATACGCGCAGAACAGGCTTTCGGCGTCGCTGGTGATCCTGCTGCTCCTGGGCACGATTGGATGCCTCTCAACCCTGTGGGCAGGCGCGCTGGCGGCCAGCGTCTGGACCGCCGCCATACTCATCGTCCATGCCGTCTTCATCCATCAATGCAGTCAGTTTTTGCGGGAGGCGCCGGCGAAAGTCGACGTCCGCCGCTGGCGTCTCCGCTTCATCACGCTCGACCTGCTTTTCGGGTTGGCCTGGATGTTCCTGCTGCTGAAATATGTCGGCACCGATGATTCCTCGCGCACCTTCATGCTGTTCGTGATGCTGCTGGTGGTGGCGGTAGCCAGCATGCTGGCATCCAATCTGCCGATTGCGGTGCTTGCGGCGACCACCCCGGTGACGTTTGCGATCGCGTTGACCTTCCTGCTCGGCGGAAGCGTGCGTGAATCGGTTCTCGCCGCCATGGCCGTAACCGCGCAGGCCTATTTCTTCCTGCTTGCGCACCGTCTGTACACCACGACTTTGGCCACCATGGAAGCGCGTGCGGAGAAGGATGCGTTAATCGGCGAGCTCGAACAATCGAAGGCCATCTCCGATGAGGCGCGCAGCCGTGCCGAGGCCGCCAATATCGCAAAATCGCGTTTCCTCGCACAAATGAGCCACGAGCTACGCACGCCGCTCAACGCGATCCTCGGCTTCTCGGAAGTGATGAACAATGAGATCTTTGGCCCGCATGCCGTGCCCACTTACAAGGAATATTGCAAGGACATTCACAATTCTGGCGTTCACCTGCTCAATCTGATCAATGAAATCCTTGATCTCTCGCGCATCGAGGCAGGGCGCCTTGAGCTGAATGAAGAGCCGGTGTCGCTGTTGTTCGTCGTGGAAGACTGCAACCATCTGCTGACGTTGCGGGCGAAGAACCGCGGCATCACCATCCATGAAGTGTTCGAGCCGGAGCTCCCGCGGCTCTGGGCGGATGAGCGCGCGATCCGGCAGATCTGCCTCAACCTTCTTTCCAACGCGATCAAGTTCACGCCGCAGGGCGGCGAAATCTGGCTCAAGGTCGGCTGGACCGCTTCCGGCGGCCAATATATGACCGTGAAGGACACCGGTCCGGGCATTCCCGAGGAGGAAATTCCGATCGTGCTGGCGTCTTTCGGCCAGGGCTCCAACTCGATCAAATCCGCCGAACAGGGCGCAGGGCTCGGGCTGCCGATCGCCAAAAGCCTGGTTGATCTGCACGGCGGCACGTTCCAGCTCAAGTCCAAGCTTCGCATCGGCACCGAGGTGATCGTCACCTTCCCGCCGGAGCGCGTGGTCTCGGCGCTGGCGCCGGTAGCGGAGGCGCCGCCGACTCAGCCGACGGCCGAGGCGCAGGAAAATACCGGCTTGCGCAAGCGAAAACTCTTCAGCCTCGGTCGCTGAATCAAATTATCTGTTCGATGCGGGCTTTCCTTGGATCATGCGCCGCATTGCCTTCCCGGTGGCGGCCTTTATCTTTGCTGGCGATTCACCGGAGACGATCATGGCCGCCATCGAAAGCCCCTGTACCAAGGTCTGCATTATTCATGCAGCGAAAGGCCTTTGCCTGGGCTGCGGCCGTAGCCTGAGCGAAATCTCAGCCTGGAGCAGCCTGAGCAGCGATGATCGAACCCGTCTGATGGCCGATCTGCCTCGGCGGCTTGCCGTAGCCCTGCCTTCGCAAGCGGTACCGCCGCAGTCTGTCTAGGACGCCGATGCGCAAACGCCTGCATTGGACCGTCCTCCTCGCCATCCTTCTTGCGCTCGTGGCCCTAATCCTGGGTCATGACGCAGAGATGATCGACCGGCTGACCACGCGCGAATTCTCCTCACTGGCCGTCAATGTCGTCCTGGCTGTTTTTGTCGGAGCGATGGTCTTTGTCCTGTTTCGCGAACGGCTTTCCAAGGCGCTGGAGGCGGCACTGTTCTGGACGGCGATCGGCCTCGTGCTGCTCGTCGGCTATACCTATCGCGTCGGAGCTGCGCGCGATCGGCGACCGCGTGATGGCGGAGTTGGTGCCGGGCTGGGCCGCGCAAAAAGGCCGCAACGTGCGAGATCGCCCGCGGCCGTGCCGGCGATTTTTCCGTTCGAGCGCAGATCAATGGCGCGCGCGTCTCGATGGTGCTGGACAGCGGCGCGAGCGCCGTGGTGCTGACCCAGGAAGCCGCCAAGGCGGCGGGACTGCCGCTCGAAGTGCTGAATATTCCACCAATGTGGAAACCGCCAATGGCCGTACCCGGGTCGCGCCGGTGACGCTCGACCGCCTCGAAGTGGGCAATATCGTCGAGCGCTCGGTACCGGCGCTGATCGCGCAACCGGGCCAGCTCCGGAGCAACCTCCTGGGCATGAGCTTCCTCAACCGGCTGGAAAGCTGGGAAGTGCGCGGCGACACGCTGCTGCTACGCGCTTATCCTGAAACTAGGCGGCTACGACCTCCGCCGGCGCGCGCTCGACGCACCAGGTCCAGCGCTTCGCGCAAAACGTCAGCCCCGGCGCCGGGCTTCACCGCTTCGGTCGCGAGATGCCGGCGGTAGGCGCGCGCCCCCGGCAGCCCTTGGAACAGCCCAAGCATATGGCGCGTGATGGAATGCAGCCGCGTGCCGCGCGCTAGTTCCGCCTCCACATAAGGCATGAAGGCCTCGACCGCTGCGCGCTGCGAGGTAAACGGCGCGTCCTCACCGAACACCGCGGGATCGACCGACAATAGCCGCCACGGCTCCTGATAGGCGGCGCGGCCCATCATCACGCCGTCGACGCGGCCGATATGCGCCACAGCCTGCTCCACGGTGGCGATGCCGCCGTTGAGCACGATCGGAAGGTCTGGATGCGCCGCTTTCAGGCGATAGACGCGCTCGTAATCGAGCGGCGGCACTTCGCGATTTTCTTTCGGCGACAATCCGGCGAGCCAGGCCTTGCGCGCATGCACGATCAGTGCGTCAACCCGCGCCGCTTTCACCATGCGCGTCAATTCCTCCAGCGCCGCTTCCGGATCCTGCTCGTCGATGCCGATGCGGCTTTTCACCGTGACCGGCATCCGCACCGCGGCTTTCATCGCGGCGACGCAATCGCCCACAAGCTGCGGCTCCGCCATCAGGCAGGCGCCGAAGCGGCCTTCCTGCACCCTGTCGGACGGACAGCCCACGTTCAGATTCACTTCGTCGATAACCGAAATCTTCGGCGATCTTCGCGCATTCCGCCAGCGCGCGCGGGTCGGAGCCGCCGAGTTGGATCGCGACCGGATGCTCGGCGTCGTTGAATGCCAGCAGGCGCTGCGCGGTCGCCATGGATGATCGCGCCGGTCGTCAGCATCTCGGTATAAAGCAGCGCATGGCGCGTCAGCAGGCGATGGAAGAAACGGCAATGCCGGTCCGTCCATTCCATCATCGGCGCCACGGAAAAGCGGCGCGCGGCGATTAGGCTGCTTTCTGTTCATCATATCCATATAGGCAGGGATTTTACCGAAGATAGCCGTATTCGCGCCAGAAGCCGATTGCAACCGCGGCTAATTGGGCGCGTTCAGCCATTCTTCTCCCCGCGTCGCGCTGCACACTGTAACTGCGTTGCCGGCGCCCATGAACCCATCCGCCGGCCTGGCGCGTTAGACCACAGACATGATGGCCGGAAAGGAAGCTCCCTATGCGCGTAATCGCTACGACATGGGTGGATTGCCGGAGCCGGTTGCGCTCTCGCTTTCACAGGCGGCGCGGTTCTCGCTCAGCAATCGAACGAGTTGCGTCCTCCGTCGGATTTTGCGGGTATCCCAGACGCTGCGGCGCGGTCGCGCGCGTTGTTCACCGAAAGCGCCAAGGTCATCACACATCCGCGTTGCATGAATTGCCACCCGGCGGGCAACCGTCCGCTGCAAGGCGACGATCAGCACCTTCACCAGCCACCCGTTCCACGGGGCGATGGAGGGCACGGCGTTGCCGGTAATATGTGCACCGCCTGCCACACGGAACGTAACTTCACGTTGTCTGAACGAGCGAGCTATCAAAGCATCCCGGGACATGCACGCTGGGGCCTGGCTCCGATTGAGATGGCCTGGGAAGGCAAATCGGTCGGCGAAATTTGCGCGCAAATGAAAGATCGGGCGCGTAACGGCGGCCGCGACCTGACCCTGCTGCATGAGCACTTCGCCAAGGACGACTTGGTCGCCTGGGGTTGGGACCCCGGCCGAGGCCGCATGCCTGCCCCCGGCACGCAGGCGCGGCTCGGCCAGCTTATCCAGGCCTGGATCGATACCGGCGCACATTGCCCGTAACGCCCGGCGGCACGAATCGATCATCTCTACTTTGGAATGCATCGCATTCTCGCCTTCGTTCGACATTGACGCCTTAAGGCGCGCTCGCTACCCGTCACCGCATGCAGGATATCAAGGAACGCGTCGCGCTCACTTCCATGGCCGCCTCGGGCGGCTCTGACCGTGGCAAAGGCGATTGTCGGCGTGATGACAGGCTCGCTCGCGATTCTGTCGGAGGCTGGGCATTCGCTCATCGACTTCGTCGCCACGGTGATGACCTATTTTGCGGTGCGCATTTCCGGCAAGCCCGCCGATGCGGAGCATCACTATGGCCACGGCAAAGTGGAGAGCGTCTCTGCGCTGGCCGAGACCGCGCTGCTCTTCGTGCTCTCGGGCGTGGTGATCTGGGAGGCCGTCCGTCGTCTTATCGCTCAGCGAAGGCCATGCCGTCGAAGCGACGCTGACGGCCTTCACCGTGATCATCGCATCGGTCGTGGTGGATTTCTTCCGTGCCCGCGCGCTCTACAAGGTGGCCAAGGAAACTTCCAGCGAAGCGCTGGAAGCCGATGCGCTGCATTTCAGCTCCGACATGTATTCCTCGCTGGCCGTGCTCGCCGGCCTCGGCGGCGTCGCGCTCGGCCTGCCCTGGGCGGATGCCGCGGCAGCGATCGTGGTCGCGGTCTTCGTGCTGCCTCGCCGGATGGCGGCTGGGCCGCCGCAATATCGAAACCCTCACCGACACCGCCCCTGCGGGCGCCGCCGAAGCGATCAGCGCGGCTGCCGCGGCCATCCCGGGTGTTGTCTCCGTCGAGCGCGTGCGCGCGCGTCCGGTGGGAAACAAGCTTTTCGTCGATCTCGGGGTCACCGTCAGCCGCACCTTGCCGCTCGACCGCGTCACCGAGCTGAAGGACAACATCATCCATTCGGTGCAGGAGGCATTACCTTCCGCCGAAGTGGTGCTGACCGCCGACCCGCGCGCGCTCGATAGCGAAACGATCATCGAGCGCGTCATGGTGATCGCGCGCAACCAGGCGCTGGCGGTGCATCACGTCACCGTGCATTCCATCGCGGGCAGGCTTGCGGTAGCCGTCGACCTCGAAGTGGAAGGGCAGCTGAAGCTTGGCGATGCGCATGAGATCGCGAGCGGCCTTGAAGATGCGGTCTGCCGTGAGCTTGGGCCGGACGTCGAGGTGGAAACCCATATCGAGCCCATGGAGATGGATGGTTTGGCTGGTCGCGACGCCAGCGCCAGCCGCGATCGACGAGGTGCAGACCATGCTGGCGCAGATCGCCGCCGAAAACGGCGCGATACGCGACATCCATGAGGTGCGCGTGCGCGAAACCGACTAGCGGAGAGATCGTGAACTTCCATTGCCATGCTGATGCCGAACTCACCGTGCAGGCGGTGCACGAGAATGTCGACGCGGTCGAACGCGCGCTGCGGCAGCGGATGCCGGCGATAAAGCGCGTGGTCGGTCACGCGGAACCGAAGGCATGATGATGCGCACGGAACAGGCCCCGCCGATCCGCCTGCAGGACTACCGCCCGCCCGACTGGCTGGTGGATACCGTGCATCTCGATGTGTCGCTGCATCCGACCGCGTCGCGCGTGCGGGCGCGCCTGGCCTTGCGGCCGAACAGCGGCGCCGGAGCGCCGGCCCCGGTGGTGCTGGACGGCGACGGGCTCAATTTGCTCTCGGTGGCGATCGATGGCGTCCCGCTGGCGAAGGAAGCCTATGTCGCCACGCCCGACCGGCTGACCATTTCGCAGGCGCCGCCGCGGACCGTTCCGCCTTGAGATCGAAACGCTCGTCGATCCGTCCGCCAACACCCAGCTCTCGGGTCTCTACCGCTCGAGCGGCACCTACTGCACGCAATGCGAGGCCGAGGGCTTCCGCCGCATCACCTATTTTCCCGACCGTCCCGACGTGATGGCGGTCTACACCACCCGCATCGAGGCGGACAAAGCCGAGGCGCCGGTGCTGCTCGCCAACGGCAACCTTGTCGCGCAGGGCGACCTGCCGGACGGGCGACATTTCGCGCAATGGCACGATCCGTTCCCAAAGCCATCCTATCTCTTCGCCCTGGTGGGCGGCACGCTCGGCTGTGTTCAAGACACGTTCCGCACCCGATCCGGGCGCGACGTGGCGCTGAAAATCTATGTCGAACCCGGCAAGGAGAGCCGCTGCGGCTATGCCATGGATTCGCTCAAGCGCGCCATGCTATGGGACGAGCAGGCTTTCGGCCGCGAATATGATCTGGATATTTTCATGATCGTGGCGGTCTCCGATTTCAACATGGGGGCGATGGAGAACAAGGGCCTCAATGTCTTCAACGACAGATACGTGCTGGCCTCCGCCGATACCGCGACCGACGGCGATTTCTGCCTCGATCGAAGCCATCATTGCGCATGAATATTTCCACAACTGGACCGGCAACCGCATCACCTGCCGCGACTGGTTCCAGCTCTGCCTGAAGGAAGGTCTGACGGTCTTCCGCGATCAGGAATTCACCGCCGACCAGCGCTCGCGCCCGGTCAAGCGTATCAGCGATGTGCGGGTCTTGCGCGGGCATCAGTTCGTCGAGGATGCCGGCCCGCTGGCGCATCCGGTGCGGCCGGAGATTTATCGCGAGATCAACAACTTCTACACCGCCACTGTCTACGAAAAAGGCGCCGAGGTGGTGCGGATGGTAAAGACGCTGATCGGCGCGGAAAAATTCCGCAAAGGCATGGACCTTTATTTCTCGCGCCACGACGGGCAAGCCGCCACGGTCGAGCAATTCATTCGCTGCTTCGCCGACGTGAGCGAGCTCGATATGCCGGCCTTCATGCGCTGGTATTCGCAAGCCGGCACGCCGGAAGTGGTGGCGAACGGCAGCTTGGGACGAGAACAGCAAAACCTACCGGCTCGATGTCGCGCAGGCGCTGCCGCCGACGCCCAATCAGCCGGTGAAGCAACCGATGCTGATGCCTTTGGCGCTCGGCCTTGTCGGCAAGGACGGCCGCGACCTGCCGCTGACGCTGGCGGACGGAAAGACCGTCGAGCGCGGCGTGCTCACGCTGACCAAGGCGGCGGAAACCTTTGTCTTCACCGATATCGACGAGCGGCCGGTCCTCTCGCTCAACCGCGGCTTCTCCGCGCCGATCAAGCTGACCGCCAATATTTCGCCGTGCCGATCTCAGCTTCCTCGCGGCCTATGACAGCGATCCGTTCAATCGCTGGCAGTCGGTGCAGATGCTGGCGATGGAGATCCTGCTCGCTGACGTGCGCCAGACTCGGCGCGGAAGCCACGCGCGAGGATCTGATCGCGGCGATGGCCGAGATCCTGACCGACGCGCGGCTGGAACCCGCCTTTATCGCGCAGGCGCTGTCGCTTCCTGGCGAAGCCGATATTGCGCGCGAGATCGGCAGCGACATCAATCCCGACGCCATCTTCGAGGCGCGCGCCGGCCTGCGCGCCGCCATCGGCCGAAGCCTTGCCGGCACGCTGGATGAAACCTACGACCCGCATGAAGGACGACGGCCGCTATAGCCCGGACGCCGCCAGCGCCGGCCGGCGTTTCCTGAAGAATGCCTGTCTTGACCTGCTCGCCGCCGACGGCAATGCCGAAGGGATCGAGCGCGCGGCCCAGCAGTACCGCGCCGCCGGCAATATGACCGACCGCATTGCCGCGCTGGCGACGCTGTCGCTGCATGACGTGCCGCAGCGCACTCATGCGATCGAGGATTTCTACCAGCGCTATGCCGGCGATCCGCTCATCCTCGACAAATGGTTCTCTCTGCAGGCCGGGATTCCCGAGGCCGGCACGCTCGATCGCGTGCGCGGCCTCACGATGCATCCCGCCTTTTCGTTCTCCAATCCCAACCGCGTGCGGTCGCTCGTCGGCGCTTTCGCGCAGGGCAACCCGACGCAGTTCAACCGCGCCGACGGCGGCGGCTACGAATTCGTCGCCGACAACGTGCTCGCGCTCGACGAGAAGAATCCGCAGGTCGCCGCGCGCCTGCTTTCTGCGTTCAAGAGCTGGCGCTCTTTGGAATCCGGACGGCGCGCGCGTGCGGAAGCGGCATTGCGGCGCGTCGCGGCGGCTGCCGACCTGTCGCGCGACGTGAGCGACATCGTGCAGCGGGCGCTTGCCGACACCGATGAGATTGCGGCAAGCGCCTGATCGAACTCGTATTTCGATCTTACGCAATCCTTCGATGCCGTGGCAAAAATTTTTGCGGCGTCTGGCCAATATTGATTTTGCGGACTCTCGACAAATCATGGCGATTCGATTCTTATCGACGTGATTCGGAGAGGTGCGGAACATCCTTCCTGGATCGCGGGGTAAGGGTCGAACAATCCAAAACGGAGGCCGAGATGGCGCGCGCCGAGGCGGCGAGTGCGTCTGCACGTTCCGATTCCATCAAGGGCCTTGCGCAATCACTTGCCAAGCCGGCCTATCGCCGCCTCCTCACCGCCGAGCCCGCTCTGCGCCGCGCCGTTCCCGCTCTCATCATCGCCTTCCTGATCACCATCTGCGTTGGCGCGGCCGTGCAGATGATGGACCACCGCCGCCAAGCGCTCGCCGCCGCCGCGCTCGACGTCGATGCGCTCGCGGAAATTCTCGCCGACCGGCTCGCACTCGACAAGATGGCCGACAATCAACGTAACGAAGACGTGCTGCGGCGCGCCCTGCCCTCCTGGGCGACGGCCGGTAACCGGCACGTCTTCGTCACCAATCAGGAAGGCCGGATCATCGCCGGCGCGCCGCCCGCAAGCGGCCTTCTGGGGCCGCGCGCTGCTCGACATCCTTGGACCGAGCCAGCCGCTCCACGACCTTAGGCGCCGGCGTGATTGAGGTCACGCTCGCGGATGGCAGTCGCCGCGCTCGCCACCGTGCGCCTGCTGCGGGCCCCCTATGGCCAGCTTGCCGTCGTGCAGAGGCGCAGCGATGCGCTGGCGGCATGGCGTTCCGACACGGCGCTGACGATCACGCTTTCGGCCACCACCGGCTTCGTCGTGCTCATCCTCGGCTTCGCCTTTCATTGGCAGGCCACGCGGGCGCGCGAAGCCGACACCATGTATGAAGCGGTGCGCAGCCGCATCGACACCGCGCTCAACCGCGGCCGCTGCGGCCTGTGGGACTGGGACTTGGCACGCGGCCGCATCTTCTGGTCGCATTCGATGTTTGCCATCCTGGGGCTGACGCCGAAAGATGACCTTCTCACCTTCGGCGAGGTCAGCACGCTGGTGCACCCCGACGATATCAAGCTCTACGATCTCGCCACGCAGCTCGCCGACGCCAAGGCGCATTCCGTCGATCATGCCTTTCGCATGCGCCACGCTGACGGTCATTGGATCTGGCTGCGCGCGCGCTGCGAGCTCGTGCGCCAGCGCGGCGAGCCGGGCGATCATCTCATCGGCATCGCGGTCGACATCACCGAGCAGAAGAACCTGGTGGAGCGCACCGTCGCCGCCGACCTGCGGCTGCGTGACGCGGTGGAGACCATCCCGGAGGCTTTCGTGGTGTGGGATGCCGATAACCGCCTAGTGCTCTGCAATTCCAACTTCCAGGCGCTGCACAATCTGCCCGACGAATCGGTGGAAGCCGGGACGCCCTATGAGATTGTGATCGCGGCGGGCAGCAAGCCGATCGTGCGCAACCGTCTCACCAATCAGGGACCGGCGCTGCCCGGCGCGCGCACCTTCGAAGCGCAGCTCGAAGACGGCCGCTGGCTGCATATCAGCGAACGCCGCACCAAGGACGGCGGCTATGTCTCGGTCGGCACCGACATCACGGCGCTGAAGCTGCACGAAGAAAAGCTGATGCAGAGCGAAAAGCGGCTGATGGCGACGGTATCCGACCTGCGCCAATCGCAGCAGACGCTGGAATATCAAACCGAGCAGCTGGCCGATCTCGCGGAGAAATACGCCGAGGAAAAAACCCGGGCCGAGGACGCCAATCAGGCCAAGTCGAAATTCCTGGCCAATATGAGCCACGAGTTGCGCACGCCGCTTAACGCCATCATCGGCTTCTCCGAGATCATGGAATCCGGCATGTTCGGCGCGCTCGGCGCCGACAAATATCACGAATATTGCCGCGACATCCGCCACAGCGGGCAGTTCCTGCTGGAGGTGATCAACGACATTCTCGACATGTCGAAGATCGAAGCCGGGCGCATGAAGCTCGACTTCGAGGATATCGAGCTGGACCGCATCCTGACGGAAGCCATGCGCGTGGTTTCCTCCCGCGCCGACGAGAAGCGGCTTGCGCTTTCCGCTGACATCGCCCCTTCTCTTTTCTTCAAGGCCGACCGCCGCGCGCTGAAGCAGATCGCGCTCAATCTTCTCTCCAATGCGGTGAAATTCACGCCGGAAGGCGGGCGTGTCACGGTTGCGCGGCCGGCTCTCGGGCGGCGCCATCACCGTCGCCATCCAGGACACCGGCATCGGGATCGAAAAGGAAGCGCTGAAAAACTCGGACGGCCGTTCGAGCAGGTCGAAAGCCAGCTTACCAAGAGCCACCAGGGCTCCGGGCCTTGGGCTGGCCATCGCCAAATCGCTGGTCGAGCTGCATGGCGGCGCCATGCGCATCCGCTCAGCGCCTGGCAAAGGCACGCTGGTGGTAGTGCGTCTGCCGCGCGTCGTTCCTCTTGCCGTCCTGACGAGACCGGCGTTTCGCCCGAGCAGCCGCTTGCGCGCTGGGAGCAGTCGCGCCAACACGCTTGTTAAGCGCTCTGACCAGCGCATTCTGGTCCGGCGAAGCGGATTTCACGTCACTTGTGCGTTAGGGCGCTTCGCCCAGGATCCGGACAAAGCTCTCCCGCACCTTGTCTTCGGTCTCCGCCACATGCGCATCCAGCGTGGCGAAATCCGGAACATCGCCCGCGCGCACCAGGAGGCGCAGCAAGCCAGCGCTCTGCCGTTTTCGGATCGAAGGCGCCTGGCAGGCAAAGCCGCAAGATCTGCGTCAGGTTCTGATAAAGCCGCACCGCCGGGCGCAGTACCTCCGCTTCCGCCGTCGGCAAAAGCCCCAACCGCCATGCATTGTCCAAAACCCGCGCGGTCGAGGTGTGCAAAATTTCCGGATGGTCGGCGGCGTGACACGAGTTGCAGATATTGCGCGATGAATTCGATATCGACGAGACCGCCGGCAGCGAATTTCAAATCCCAGCGGTCGTCATCGCCTTTTTCGGTAGCAATGGCGCGCCGCATCTCGACCACGTCGCCGGCTATCGCCGCGGCTGTCGCGCCTGCGGCTGAGCGCAATGCGGATGACCTCCGCCACGCGGCTTCCGGAATTGCGGCGACGACGCCGAAACGATGCGCGCTCGCGTCAACGCCAAATGCTCCCACGTCCAGGCTTCGCTTTTCCTGGTAGCTCTCGAATCCGGCGAGCTGCGTCGCCAATCGGTCCGGAGCGGCCTGATGGCCGCAAGCGCATGTCCACCGGATAAAGCACGCCATAGTTGGTCTGCACCGTTAGCGCGCTGATAAGCCGCTGCGTCAGCCGCGCGAAGTATTGGCTGCCATAGAGTGGTCGCGCGCCGTCGGACAGCGGCGCATCGGCGTCAAAGTCATAGACCATGATAAGATCGAGGTCGGAGCTCGCAGTCATTTCGCGGCCGCCAAGCTTGCCCAAAGCCAGCAGCGCGGTTTGCTGCCCCGGTACGCAACCATGCGTCTGCGCAAAATTCTCCTGCACCGCACGGTCGAGGGCGCGGATCATCACATCCGCCAGGTGGGCGAAAGCGTCACCGGCCTGTCCGGCGGATACCGTCTCCGACAGGACGCGCGCGCCGATCAGGAACATCTGCTCCTGGCCGAACATACGAATGCGGTCGAGGAAATCTTCATAGGAGGTGGTTTGCCCGATCGCCCGTTCCCATTCAGCGCGCAGCTTGGCCTCATCGGGCAGCGAACCGAAAAATCCCGGCTCCAGCAGCGGATCGATCACATGCGGATAGCGCGCAAGAATGTCGGCGAGCCGCGGCGCCGTGCCGAGAATCAGCACCATGAACCCCACCAGGTCGGGATTCTGCCGCAGCAGCGAGAACAGCCGGCTGCCGGCATGCAGCTCGGTAAGAAAATGGTCGAAAGCAACGAACACGGTTTCGCGGTTTTCCGTCTTCGCGATGGAGCGCAGCAGCGACGGCAACAGCGCCGATCAAATGCTGCCGCGCCGTCTCGCTTTTCAGCGTGCGGTGCTTGCCCGAAAGCCAGTGCCGCACGCCCTCCGAGACCCGCAGTGGATTGCGGAAACCCATCGCCGAGAGATTGTCGAGCGTCGCTGCATCATCCTTGTCCTTCGGAAAAGCAAAACCGCGCTCCTCTCCGCCTGCGGAGGGCGCCGCCGCAAAAAGCTGCTCATAGTGGCGCTGCACGTTGCGCAGATGCAGGCCCCGAGCACGGCCGCGAAATCATCGCGGCTGTCGAAACCGAGAAATCGCGCGAAACGCTCGGTGCCCTCGCGATCCGCCGGCAGAGTCTGCGTCTGCTCGTCCGCCACCATTTGCAGGCGATGCTCGGCGTTGCGTAGGAAATCGTAAGCCGCCGCCATATCGTCGCGCGCTTCCGCGCTGATCCAGCCACCCTCGGCGAGCACGTTCAGCATCGCCAGCGTGCTGCGGCCGCGTAATTGCGGATGTCGTCCGCCCGCGATCAACTGCTGCGTTTGCACGAAGAATTCGATTTCGCGGATGCCGCCGCGTCCAAGCTTCAGGTTGTGCCCTTCGATCGCGATCTCGCCGTGACCTTTATAGGCGTGGATCTGCTGCTTCATCGCCTGCACATCGGTAATGGCCGCGAAGTCGAGGTATTTGCGCCAGATGAAAGGAACGAGCTCGTTGAGCAGCGACTTCCCCGGTCGGTGCGTCGCCGGCGCAGGCGCGCGCCTTGATCATCGCCGCGCGCTCCCAGTTGCGGCCGACGCTCTCGTAGTAGTTCAGGGCTGACCGCACCGAGACCGCCACTTGCGTGGAGGCCGGGTCAGGCCGCAGCCGCAGATCGACGCGAAAGACGTAACCGTCCGCCGTGCGCTCCTGCAAAAGCTTCACCAGCCCGCGGGTGACCCGCACATAAAGCTGGCCGGCGTCGGTATCCCGATTTAGCTGACGGCGCATCCGGGTCGAAGAAGACGATGAGATCGATGTCGCTGGAATAATTCAGCTCGATAGGCGCCCATCTTGCCCATGGCTACCACGACATAACCCGAGCCCTGCTCCGGCTGTGCCGGGTTGCGCGGCTTGAGCTTGCCGCGCGCCGACCGCTTCGCGCAGAAGAAAGCGTACCGCCCCCCGAACTGCCGCGTCGGCGAGTTCAGTCAGCGCACGGGTGACCTTGTTGCAGCGTCCAAAGCTCCGCCGATGTCGGCCAGCGCAATCAAAAGCGCCGCTTCGGCCTTCATGATGCGAAGCTCCCGCATGGCGTCCGCTTCATCCTGCGCGGCGTCGATCGCGGCAAAGCTGCGGGCGAGCAGCGAAGCAAAATATCGCTCCGGATCCGCGTAAAGGAGCGCGGAGAGCCGCGCGGGATCCGCGCGGATCAGGTCCCAGAGATAAGGAGAGCCTTCGGCAATCCCCTCGATAAGCGCCTTGACCTGGGGATGGCGTGGCGAAAAGCGGCTCGAGTTGCCGAACCGCGGCGCCAAGGTCACGCTCCAGAAGAGCGCGTGCCGCCTCCGGCGAGGTCACTTTGGGAGCTGCGACCACCCGCTGTGCCAGTGATGGCGCGGATGTTTGGCCGATCTTCGGAGATTTTCTTGCCGGGTGACTTCTTCGGGGTCATCCCGAACTCTGTACCGGCCCTCCCCTTGGCAAGGCAATGACCGCCTTCAGCCCGGGATGGTTGTCGGTCAGAACGAGTTCGCCTCCATGCAGCCGCGCCACGGCGGCCGCAAGGCTCAGGCCCAGTCCCGACCCGGGCTGCGAGCGGCTGCGCTCCAGCCGCACGAAGCGTTCCACCACGCGCGGGCGGTCCGACTTCGGGAACACCCGGCCCGTTGTCGGATACCGTGAGCAGCACGCGGCCGCCCTCGGTCTTGGCGGCGACGACGATTGTGCCTTCAGTCCCGTCCGCGCACGGCATATTTGACCGCATTATCGACCAGGTTGGAAAGCGCTTGGCTCACCAGCTCTCGGTTGCCGCGGACGGTGATCGGTTCCGGCGCTTCGACTTTCAGATCGAGGCCCTTCTCCTCCGCCAGCGGCTCATAGAGCTCGGCAATGCCGCGCGCGACCTCCGCGGCGTCAAAATCCGCCATGTCGTCTCTTGCATGGCCGGATTCCGCCCGCGCGATCATCAAAAGCGCGTTGAAAGTCCGCATCAAGGCGTCGGATTCTTCGATCGTGCGCTCGAGCGCCGCGCGATAGTCGGCCTCGGTCTTTGCCGCGCGCAAGGCCTCCTCGGCGCGGTTACGCATCCGGGTGAGCGGCGTTTTCAGATCATGCGCGATGTTGTCGGAAACCTCCTGCAGGCCGCGCATCAAGCCTTCGATACGCTCCAGCATAGCGTTGAGGTTTTCCGCCAGCCGATCGAGCTCGTCGCCCGTGCCAGCGACGAACAACCGGCCGCTCAGGTCGCCTTCCACGATGGTGCGTGTCGTCGCGGTCATGGCGTCCACGCGCCGCAGCACGCGCCGCGTCACGAAGAACCCTCCGGCCAACCCCAGCACCACCACCAGCGCCACCGACCAGCGGCCGGCGGAGATGACGATGTTGTGCACCTTCTCGCGATCCTCGAGATCGCGCCCGACCAGCATGCGAAAGCCGCCGGGAAGCTGAAACACCCGCACCAGCGCTTGATGCGACGAGGCCGGATTGTCATGCCGGCGGTATTCGGTCTCCGACCAGCCGGGCTTTTCCAATGTGCCGGTGGGCAAATATCCGACGTTGCCGGCAAGTCCCTCACCCGCAGGGGTCGTCACAAGATAAAGGCTCGATCCCGGCTGGGCAGAGCGGCTTTCGATCACCTGCACCAGGCGACGGATGCCGCCGCTGCGGTATTGCTCGGCGAGGCCGTTAACCTCGGCATCCACCGTGGCGTTGATCTGCTCGGTGAAAAGACGCCGCGTGTTCCAGGCGAAATAGCCGAGCAGGAAAGCGGCAAACAGCGAAAAGACCGTCAAATAGACGATCGTCAGCTTGAAGGTCGTAGTGCGGATAAGCTTACCGAGCGCTGTCACGGATCATGTATCCCGCGCCGCGCACGGTATGCAGCAGCGGCTGGGAAAATCCCTTGTCGATCTTCGAGCGCAGCCGCGAGATATGCACGTCGATCACGTTGGTCTGCGGGTCGAAATGGTAATCCCACACATTTTCCAGCAACATCGTGCGGGTGACGACCTGTCCGGCGTGTTTCATCAGGTATTCCAGCAGCCGGAATTCGCGCGGCTGCAGCAATATCTTCTCTTTGCCACGGCGCACTTCGCGTGACATCCGGTCCAATTCGAGATCGGCGATCCGATAGATCGGTTTCCTCGCTCCTGCCGCCGCGCCGGCGCGCCAGCACTTCGACGCGCGCCAGCAATTCGGCAAAGGAATAGGGCTTGGGGAGATAATCGTCGCCGCCGGCACGCAAGCCCTTGATGCGGTCATCGACCTGGCCCAGCGCGGAGAGAATGAGTGCGGGTGTCTCCACTCCGCGCGCCCGCAGCGTCGAGATCAAGGAAAGGCCGTCGCGCTTGGGCAGCATGCGGTCGACCACCAGCACGTCGTAGCGACCGTCCTCCGCCAGGGCGAGGCCGTCCTCGCCGTCGGCCGCGTGTTCGGCGACGTGTCCTACCTCGCGAAACGCCTTGATCAGATAATCCGCCGCTTCGCGATCATCCTCGACAATGAGCAGCCGCATGTTTGTTCAGTCCGTCGACCCAGCTTAAGTCTAGCGCGCGATAAACAAAAATGGGTACCGCTTTTGACGGCCGGCCGCCGCAAATAAAAAAAGGGAGTGGTGGAAATCCACCACTCCCTCGTTGAGCCGATCGGCCGGGGGGCTAAAGCCGGATCGGCCCGGGGGCAGGTGGGGACGGGCTTCAGGCCCGCCCCCGAGGGTTCCGCCGCCGGCGGGGGCGACGGTTGCCGGCAGCAGTTCCCATCTCGTTAGCCGCGGGAGAGCGGAATGGCGACGAAACGTGTCCCCTCTCCGGATTTCACCCGCATCAGAATGTTCTTCTTGCCGTCGCTGCGTGCGTCCGCGAGAACTTTGCGCACGTCAGCCGGGCTGGAAACCTCCTTGCCGGCGACATCGAGGATCACGTCGCCGTTCTTGAACCCGGCATCCGCGGCCGCGCCATTGGGATCCACTCCCGTGATGACCACGCCCTGCGAGCCCGCGCCGGAGACACTGCTCGCGGGAGCCAGTGTCAGTCCGAGCTTGCCGACATCGCTGCCGGACTGCTCGCCTTCCTGCGGATCAGCCTTGGCCTCGCGCTGCGGCGGCAGTTCGCCGAGCTTCAAGGTCACGGTTTTCTCTGCGCCCTTCTCGATCACGCCGACCTTGACGGTGTTGCCAGGTGCCATCGCACCGATCTTCTTGGCGAGATCGCGCGCATCAGTCACCGGATTGCCGTTCACCGAAGTGATGACGGCGCCGGACTGAATGCCGGCCTTGGCGGCCGGGCCGTTGGACTGCGCTTCCGCAACCAGCGCGCCTTCAGCCTTCTTCAGGCCGAGGCTTTCGGCGATCTCGCTGGTGACCGGCTGAATCTGCACGCCGATCCATCCGCGCGTCACGGCGCCATGCTCCTTCAGCTGCGAGACGACGGTCCTCACCGTGTCGGAAGGAATCGCGAAGGCGATGCCCACCGAGCCGCCCGACGGCGAGAAGATGGCGGTATTCACGCCAATCACATTGCCGTCGATGTCGAAGGTCGGACCGCCGGAATTGCCCTTGTTCACCGGCGCGTCGATCTGGATGAAGTCGTCATAAGGGCCGGCACCGATGTCACGGCTGCGCGCCGAGACGATGCCGGCGGTCACTGTGCCACCGAGACCGAAGGGATTGCCGACCGCGAGCACCCAGTCGCCGATGCGCGGAGCTTTGTCCGACAGCTTGGCATAAGGGAAAGTCGTTGCGGCCATCGACCTTGATCAGCGCAAGATCGCTGCGCGGGTCGGTGCCGATGACCTTCGCGTCATAGGTCTTGCCGTCGTCGAGCTTGACCTGGACGGTGCTGGCCTTCTCCACGACGTGATTGTTGGTCACGGCATAGCCGTCGGCGGAGATGAAGAAGCCGGAGCCCTGACCGTCGAGAATTACGGGGGCTGCCGCCGCGCGGGCCGCGCTGCCCATTCTGGCCGCCGTCAGGCTGGCCGAATTGCCGGAAGAAGCGTTCCAGGCCCGGGGGCAGACCCTCGCCGTCAAGGCCGCTCATCTGTGCTTTGTTTTCCACCTTCACGCGCACGGAAATAACCGCAGGCTTCACCTTCTCGACCACGTCGGCAAAACCAACCGGGCGCGAGACAGTCTGCGCTTCCTGCGTGACGTTCTGCGCCTGCGCAGCGGTCAGACCGGGCAGCGTCGGCTGCGGGAATGTGGCCGGGAGATACGAAAAAGACGCCAAGCCCCAGACCTGCGACGGTCGCAAGCAGGGCGACGCGGCGCGCGGTGAGAGCTCGGTACTGAGGAGCCGGAATTTTCGCCGCCAATCATCGTATTTTCTCCATCTTCAAAATCTCAAGGCGCAGCGCGCCGTGACAGGAAAGATGGGGACTGTCTCCTTACGGCGCACTGTCGGCTGGATTAAAACTTGTTAAGGTGGCGCCAAGAGATAATTAAGATGATTTATCAGTATGCTTATATGAATTCATCGATCTTGCAGCCGCTTCAGCCGGGCGATTTCCTTCGGCGTGAGCGGGGGTTCGGTTAGGATCGGCCTGCGATCGTCGCCGGGCTGCGGCAAAGAGCACGATGGCGCCGGCGGCCAGCAGCAGGCCCGGTGCGACCCAGAGCAGGATCGTATGCCAGCCCAGCGGCGGGCGAAGCAGCACGAATTCGCCGTAGCGCGCCACGAGAAAATCCAGCACCTGCTTGTCGCATGTCGCCATTCTTCAGACGCTCGCGCAGAAGAAGCCGCAGATCGCGCGCCAGCAAGGCATCCGAAATCGTCGATCGACTGGTTCTGGCAGACCAGGCAGCGCAATTCTTGCGACAATGCTCGCGCCCGCGCTTCCAATGCGGGGTCCGACAGCACCTCGTCCGGCTGCACCGCGAAGCCTGGCGCGGTGGCGATCATGATCAGGCACAGCACGATGGCGCACAGGCGCTTCATGTTATTCTGCCGCCTCCACCCGCAGGGCGGCCGCCTTCGGCTGCGCCGGCTTGGGCGCGCCAATACGCAGTCGGCGATCGGACAAGGACAGCGCGCCGCCAAAGAACATCACCACCGCACCAAGCCAGATCAGCAGCACCAGCGGCTTGTGATAAACCCGCACCGTCACCGATCCGTCAGCGCCGGCATCGCCGAGCGAGAGATAAAGCTGGCTCGCACCGCGCGTCAGCAGCGCGGCTTCGGAGGTAGCCGCTACTGCGCGCGGCAAAGCTGCGTTTGGAAGGTTGCAGACGTCCGATGTTCCTCGCCGCCGCTGCGCACGACGAAAGAGCCGACCTGTTCGGAGTAATTCGGCCCCTGCCGCGCAATCAGTCCCTCGAACGTAAGCTCATAGCCGCGCAGCGAAATACTTTCATTCGGCCGCACCGCGGCGATGCGCTCCGCTGCCCAATTGCTTTCGCAGACAATTCCGAAAATGGTGATGCCCAGGCCGAGATGCGCGAGTGCTCCGCCCCAGGCGGAGCGCGGCAGACCGCCGGCGCGCTTGAATGCCACCGGCAAGGGCTGCCGTCCCAATCCGCTGCGGTCGACCAGGTCGCTGATGGCGCCGCCGATGACAAATAAGCGAAAGCCCGACGCCGAACGGCGCCAGCACCGGTCCACCGCCGGATATTACGAATGTCGTTGCGATTCCGGCCAATGCCAGCGCGAAGGCGCCGAACAGCCGCTGCGTCACGCCGAGCAGATCCCCACGCTTCCAGGCCATCAGCGGTCCGAACGGCATGGCGATCAGGAGCGGCACGAATAGCGGCCAGAAGGTCGCGTTGAAGAACGGCGCGCCGACGGAAATCTTTTCGCCGGTCAGCGCCTCCAGCGCCAACGGATAAAGCGTGCCGACGAAAACCGTCGCGCAGGCGGTGGTGAGAAAAAGATTGTTGAGCACCAGCGCGCCTTCGCGCGACACCGGCGCGAACAGGCCGCCTTGCTTCAGCAGCGGTGCGCGCCAGGCGAAGAGCGCGAAGAGCGCCGCCGATGAAGATGACCAGAATGGCGAGGATGAAAACGCCGCGCAGCGGATCGGTGGCGAAAGTATGCACCGAAGTCAGAACCCCGGAACGCACCAGGAAGGTGCCGAGCAGCGACAGCGAAAAGGCCAGGATCGCGAGCAGCAGCGTCCAGACCTTCAGCGCATTGCGCTTTTCCATCACCAGCGCGGAATGCAACAGCGCGGTGCCGGCAAGCCAGGGCATGAAGGAAGCGTTCTCCACCGGATCCCAGAACCACCAGCCGCCCCAGCCCAGTTCGTAATAGGCCCAGTAGGAGCCCATCGCGATGCCGATGGTCAGGAACATCCAGGCGAGCAGCGTCCAGGGCCGCACCCAGCGCGCCCATGCGGCATCGATGCGCCCTTCGATCAGCGCGGCGACGGCAAAAGAAAATGAGATCGAGAAGCCGACATAGCCGAGATAGAGCAGCGGCGGATGGATCGCGAGGCCGAGATCCTGCAGCAGCGGATTGAGATCGCGGCCTTCCAGCGGCGCGTCCGGCAGCCGCGCGAACGGGTTCGATGTAAGCAGGATGAAAAGAAAGAACGCCGCGGCAATCCAGGACTGCACGGCCAGCACATTGGCTTTCAGCGTCACCGGCAGATTGTTGCCGAACAACGCCACCAGCGCACCGAAGGCCGCCAGGATCAGCACCCACAGCAGCATGGAGCCTTCGTGATTGCCCCAGGCGCTGGTGAATTTGTAGATCAGCGGCATGGCGGAATGGGAATTCTCGAAAGTCGTTGCGACCGAGAAATCCGAGGTGACGTAGCTGGTGACCAGCGCGGCGAAAGACAGCGCCACGAAGACAAATTGCGCCAGCGCGGTCGGCTCGGCGACGCTCATCAGCGCCGCGTCGTTCCTGCGCGCGCCGAAGACTCGGAACGGTGGACTGAATCAAGGCCAGCGCAAAAGCCAGCACCAGCGCGTAATGGCCAATTTCCGGGATCACGGCGTCTGCTTCCCCGCCTTGCCCGCCTTTTCGTAGTCGTCTTTCCAGTGGCCCTGCTTCTTCAAGCTGTCTGCCACTTCCTTGGGCATATAGGTTTCGTCGTGCTTGGCGAGCACGGAATCGGCGCGGAAGATCGCCTGCGGTGTCGAGCGCGCCTTCGGTTACGACGCCCTGCCCTTCACGGAACAGATCTGGCAGCAGCCCCTGATAGGCGACAGTGACCGCATGATTGCCGTCGGTCACTTAAAATCGGACCTGCATGTTATCGCTGCGCACCAGGCTGCCGGGCGAGACCAGGCCGCCAAGCCGGATGCGGGTGCCCGCCGCCACATTTTTCTGCATCACGTCGGTGGGAGAATTGAAGAAGACGATGGAATCCTTCAATGCGCTCAGCACCAGCCCGACGCGCGAGCGCGAGCACGCCGAGGCTGACGGCGATGAGACTGATGCGTCGTTGCCGGCGGGTCATCGCCATCGTCAGCTTTCCAATCCCAATTCTTTCACCAGTTCCTCCAGGCGGCGCAGCTTGTCGGCGTCGCGTTCCACCGCGCGCCGGGCATCGGAAGCGGCGAGGCGCGCCTTATCGCGCTCGCCCAGCACGGTATAGGCGCGCACAAGTCGCAGCCATCCCTCGAAATCGCCGCCATCTTTTTTCAGCCGTTCGGCCAGCCCTTCGACCATCCCGATGATCATCTGCTGGCGCTGCTCGGGATCCATCGTCGCCGCCGCGGCCATTTGCTCCGCGCCCGGCCCGGGAGCGACCTGCCCCGCGCCCGGTTCGATCTGCGCCAGTTCATCGCGCACGAATTCGGCCCAGGAGGCGCCGGACGGAGCGGAAGCAAGCAGATCGCGCCACATCGCGGCGGCCTCGGCGGTGCGACCGTCCTGCTTTGCCGACAGGCCGAGGAAATAGCGCGCCTTGGCTTCCCCGGCATCAAGAGCGAGGGCGCGCTCAAAGGCGCGTTTGGCCTCAGCAGTAACAATCCCCTTGGCGCTCGCTACCAGCGCCTCACCGAGATCGGCTTCGCGCGTGGCGGTCGCGCCATTGTAGGTGACAGCGTTGCGCCGCGCGCGCGCGGCATCTTCGTAGCGCCGCAACTGCATATAAACCGGCGCCACTACCTCCCAGCCGCGGCCGTCCTTCGGATTGCGTTCCAGATGTGCTTCGACCTGCGCCACGAGTTGCTCGATCGGCGGCGAGGCTTGCGGATTGGCGCGCCCCGAGAGCGGTTGCCCCGGCAGCGAGGGCGAGCCAAGCGCCAGATAAAGCCCGCCGCTGACAAGGGGCAGCAACACAAGCGCGGTAACTGCGACCGCCCGCTTGCGCGACGGCGATGTTACTGGCGCCGCCGATTCCCGCTCGGCGGCCGCAAGCAGCCGGCGCGACACTTCGATCCGGGCGGCTTCGGCCTCGGCCGCGCCGATCCGGCCGGCAGCCTGATCGCGCGAAATCTCGTCGAGCTGATCGCGGTAGACGCGAACGTCATGCCCCGAGGACAGGTCTTGCACGCGCCGGCCGAGCGGCCACAGCACCGCGAAGACCGCGGCACCCGTCATCATCGCCAGCACAAACCACAGCGTCATTGCGCCTTACGACCAGCTTCCGACGCGGATCGGGACAAAGCGGGAGTAACGCCGGATGCGTCAAAAACCGGCGCGCCATCGGCGTTACATCACGCCGCAAACACGGCTGCAATGGGGAGCCGGCTCGCCAGCACAAGCGCATTCGCAATCGCGCTTGATTTCAAAGCTAACCCACTGGCGTCCAGGAGCCGTCGAGATTGCGGCAGGCCGCGCCCCGCGCCGCCTGCGGCTGTCCGTCGATATAAATCGTGTGGGTATATTGCCGGCACTTCATTACGCCCTGGTCATAGGCGGGCCCAGGCACGACCGAGCCGTAGCGGCCTGAAGCCGGATTACGCCAGGCCACCGGCGCGCCGGAGGAGCCGGATTCCAGCGCCTGGATCTGTGCCGCATAGGCGCGACGCTTGTCCTCGTCGTCCATGGCCATTCCGATACGGTTGCCCACGATGCCGCCGATCGTGGCTCCGGCGACGCCGGCGGCGATCCGTTCACCCGTGCCGCCGCCGATCTGCGAGCCGATCAGGCCGCCAGCCAGGGCGCCGACCAGAGTGCCGGTGTTTTCCTTGGGGCCGGTGCCGCTTACCGGATCGCCGGCGCAAGCGGTCACGGCCAGCCCAAGCAAGCTCACGGAGATCATCCTGGCAGCAAACATTTGAAATCCCCCGGTTTCGGCGGACCGACGAGCCCGCAACACGTAGCTAAAGAGTTTGATTAGGGCAAAACTCTGTTCGGGCGGATACCGAATGATTTAACCCGCCGGCAGCACCAGCTCGGCGCGCAATCCGCCGATAGGCGCCGTGTCCAGCGTCAGCTTTCCGCCGTAAAGGCTGGCCAGTTCCACCACGATGGATAGGCCAAGCCCCGAACCAGGCTTGGTTTCGTCCAGACGATTGCCGCGCCGGGCCACCTGCTCGCGCTCGGACGGAGATAAGCCGCGCCCATCGTCGTCCACGATGATGCGGATGATCTGCGCGCTCGGAGCGGATTTCTCGCGCACCACCTGCACCGCCACCCGCGCCTTTGCCCATTTGCAGGCATTGTCCAGCAGATTGCCGACCATTTCCTCCAGGTCCTGGCGCTCCCCGAGAAATCGGGTGTGTTCGGGCGCATCGAGCATGATGGCGATATCTTTATGTCGGTAGATTTTTTCCATGGTGCGGGCGAGCGCGGTCACCACCGCCGGTACGTCCGTGAGCGTCGCGATGGTGGTGAGCCGGGCCGCGAGGCGCGCGCGTTCCAGGTGCCGCGCCACCTGATCGCGCATGATGTCGGTCTGCTCGCGCACCTTTACGGCAAAGGAATCGTCGCCGCGCGAGACAGCTTCGTTGACCATGACCGAAAGCGGCGTCTTCAGTGCATGCGCGAGATTGCCGACATGCGTGCGGGCTCGCTCCACGATCTGCCTGTTGGCATCGATGAGCGCGTTGGTCTCGCGTGCAAGCGGCGCAATCTCGTCAGGGAAATTGCCCTCCAGCCGTTCCGTGGTGCCGGAGCGGATTGCTGTCAGGCTTTCGGAAATGCGCTTCAGCGGCGCGAGACCGAACCGTACCTGGAACATGGTTGTGAGGATCAGCACGATGGTAAGCGCGCCAAAAGTGATGGCGAGCGCCTGGTAAAAGGCTTCGGTCTCCACGTCGATTTCCGCGGCGTCGCCCGCCACGGCAATGAGAAAGCGTCCGTCCGCGCCGAGATCCACCGTGCGCTCGATTAGACGCAGCTTCTGATCCTCCGGGCCCTGCACATAGCCCTCGCGCGTCTCGGTTTCGACCTCTCCGCGTTGCGGCTTGGGCAATTGCGTGAGCGTGCGATCCCCCAGCGAGCGCGAGGCGCGCACATCCTTTTTTCCGTCCAGCCGCATCACCTGCCAGTACCAGCCGGACAGCGGCAATTCGAACAGCGGCTCACCCAGCGATTGCGGAAATTTGTCGGGTGCAATGTCGGGCGAGGCCACGTCTGCCACCAGCGAACGCAGATAAACGCTGAGGCGGTGATCGAAGGAGCGCTCCACCGCCTGCTGGTAAAGCGAGGAGAGCAGGATCGCAGTGCCGACCAGGATCACCACCGTCCATAGCGTCGCGGTGACGAAGAGCCGGAGCGCGAGAGAGTTGGCGCGCATGCGCGTCAACGCGCATCGTTCGGCGACTGGAGGAGATAACCAAGGCCGCGCACGGTCTGAATCACGTCGACGCCGAGCTTCTTGCGGATACGGCCGACGAAAACCTCGATGGTATTGGAGTCTCGGTCGAAGTCCTGGTCGTATAGATGCTCGACCAGCTCGGTGCGCGAGACTACGCGGCCGGCATGATGCATGAGATATGACAACAGTCGGTATTCATGCGAGGTGAGCTTGACGGGATTGCCATCGACCGACACGCGGCCGGTGCGGGTATCAAGGCGCACGGGACCACAGTTAAATTCGCTTTTGGCGTGGCCCGCAGAGCGCCGCAGCAGCGCGCGCACACGCGCCAACACCTCTTCGAGATGGAAAGGTTTGGCAACATAGTCGTCGGCGCCCGCGTCGAAGCCCTGGACTTTGTCGCTCCAGCGGTCGCGAGCGGTGAGGATCAGCACCGGCATCGAGCGGCCGGCCCGCCGCCAGGACTCCAGCACGGAAATCCCGTCCATCTTCGGCAGGCCGATGTCGAGGATCACTGCGTCATAGGGTTCCGAATCGCCGAGATAATGCCCTTCCTCACCATCGAAGGCCCGGTCCACCACGTAACCGGCGTCGGCCAAGGCGGTGGTGAGCTGACGATTAAGGTCGGGATCGTCCTCGATAACAAGAAGGCGCAAAGGCTGCTCCGGTCTGCCGCGGCACCATCGCCGCGATGCCTACTCTGCCATTCCGCGGAACGGAAGTCAGCAGATAGCCAAGCTGTTTCGGCCACGCAAGCAAACAAAACACATCGTACCTGAACACTTCTTCATCACCTTGGCTCCGAATGAGGAAGCGGTGGTGATTGACAAACATCCCCCGGTGCGGCTCATCGGCACCATGCTTCGCCGCTTCGCCACTCTCGCCGTTTCATTAACATTCGTCCCGCCCGCCGCAGCGATGGTCGGCGGCGCCCCCGCGGTGGATGCGAGCGCTTACCGCAGCGAGGTGATGATTCTCAGCAGCCGCGGCAATCTCTGTACCGGCATCGTGCTCAGACAGGAACTGGTGCTCACGGCTGCGCACTGCATCGAGCCCGGTCTCGCCTACAAACTCTACGAGCTCGACGCCGAGCGAAAGCCGATTTTTCACGACCTTGCAAAGACGGTTGTGCATCCGCAATTCAGCAAGCCTGCTTTCGACAACAACCGCGCCACGGCCGACCTTGCGTTGTTGAAACTGGATGCGCCGCTGCCGGCAAGATTTCTTCCCGCCGTGCTGTCTGCGCCACGTCCGCGCGTGGCAGTCGGGGAGAATTTCGCCATCGTCGGATACGGCGTCACCGCCCCGCGCGACAACCGCAGCGCCGCCGTGCTCCGCCGCGCCGATCTCGTTGCCACCGGCCAACCCGGCAACCTGCAGCTCCGGCTGGTCGACCCCGCCGCGAGGGGCGAAGCGCCCGGGCTCGGCGCCTGCACCGGCGACTCCGGCGGCCCCGTCTACGAAGAACGCGACGGCAAACGCGTGGTTTATGGCGTGATCAGCTGGACCACCGGCCCAAAGCTGAGCGACGGCTGCGGAGGGCTCACCGGAGTGACGCCGCTCGAGCTTCACCTGGCCTGGATTGCCGATACCGCACGAAAGCTCGGCACACCGCTTACGCCGTAACGCGCATCACGCCGCCGATGACCGTCAAAAAAGGCCCGCCATGACGCGGGCCTTTTGCTCCCGATCCCGGATGACGTCAGACCACGCCAACCAGCATCAAGACGATAACAAGAGCAAGCGGTACGCCCAATAACCACAGCAGAATTGGCATGTTGTCCTCCTTGTTCCGTGTTGAAGAAACAACGCCCCCGCACAGACCCGGTTCCTCGTTCACGTGCGGGAGAAGGCTGAACGATCTTTCATATGCGCGCTGAGCGAGAGATGGAGCCGGAACAGTCCAGGTCGCCGGGCGTTAATTGCACGGAGGGAAAGTAAGGAGCCTAGTCATGGCGCATCTGGATCGCACGACGGCCCGCGCTCTCGTTGAAGCAGGCTATATGCCGCTCTCGCATTACATCGAGATGTTCGAGCCGCACATGATGCTGCAGGAAATGGCCTCCCCCAGCACCGCTCCCGACGAAAATCGGAAGAAGCTGGAGCAGCAGCTGATGAGCACCATGTTCAATCTGAAATAATTCCCTCGCGAACGGGGCGGATCGCGAAGTGATGGCTTAGCCTGTGGAGGGCGCGTCGCTGTGGCAGGCGCCAGGGCTTACGAAAGGCGATGCGCATTTGCTGCAGCCGGCCAGTATGACCGTCAGCACCAGCAACGCGATGATCATCCCCGCTCGCAGCGTTCCACTCTCCGTCTTAGCGCAACTATACATCACGATGCCGGCCGCGAGCCAGATGACCAGCCGTTCATCTTGCCGCGTTGCTTTCCTCCCAGCGACCGGAACAGCCAGCCTTCACTTGGCGTTGCCTTCCATTAGGGGGTTGCACCATAGGAGCGGAACCATGAAGCGACTACTCTTAATCACAAGCGCAGTGGGGCTGTGCCTTGCGGCACCTGCCTTCGCGCAATACTCAAGCGACCAGGAGCAAATGAACAGGCAAAAGGCCGCCCCGCCCAGCAGTTCGGCACCGGCGGCTCAATCGCAGGATCGTCAACGATCAAATCAGCAGCAGCCGGATCAAAGCGACCAGGCGCAGCAGCGGCCTGCGACGGGCTCTTCCTCACCCAGCGCACAGGCACCGTCGGGCCAGAGCCAGAGCGGGCAGGCTCAGAACCAACAGCAGCCTTCTTCCCGCGCTCCCGCGTCGAGCGCGCAGGCGCCCGCTTCTTCGGGTCAGGCGCAATCCCCTGCCGCCGACCAGACGCAGCGCGGACAGGCGCAAAACCAGCGGGATCCGGCCGCGGACAAGAACAGAGCTCAGCGACCTGCCGATCAGCAACAGCAGGATGGGACCAAGGCTCAGGCGCCTGCCGATCATCAACAGCAGGACAGGACCAAGGCTCAGGCGCCTGCCGATCAGCAACAGCAGCGTTCAGCTACTGACCGCAACCAACCGGCACAAAGCGGGCAGGCGGACGGCAGACAGTCGCGGCAGGACATGCAGCGTCAGGATCGGCGACAGGATGCGCAGAACTCCCGGACACGGGACCGTGCGTCGGCGTCACTCAACGTTAATATTAACGAGACGCAGCGCACCCGGATCGCGACGGCGTTCAGCCGCCTCAATGTCCGGCCTGTGAACGTGAACTTCAGGATCGCGACGGGCGTGGTTGTCCCGCGGACTGTCGTGTTGCATACCCTGCCGGTGGACATCGTGGAGATCGCTCCGCAGTTCCGCGGTTACAGCTATTTCGCGACCAACGAGCAGATCGTGATCGTCGAGCCGAGAAGGAAGACGATTGTTGCGGTTCTTCCGGCCGGCGGAACGGCTCGCGCACAGGCCCCGGCGGAAAGCAGGGCGCGCTTCACCGACCAGCAGCGTGAGGTCATTCGCAGCCGTGCATCGACCTTGCGCAGCACGGCTACCACCGGCTCGAGCTCCCGCATCGTGATCGAGGAGGATGTGCCGACCGCGATTGAGCTGGAGGAATTTCCGGCAGAGATCGTAACGGAGGTGCCGGTGGTGCGGACCTATCGCTACTTCCGGCAGGATAACGACGTGTTCGTCGTGGATCCGGTGCAGCGCCGGGTGATCGAGGTCATCCGGTAACACTGCTGCCGTTCCAAAACGATGACGCCGCCCGGTTCGCCGGGCGGCGTTTCATTTTCACACTCGTCAGCTGAGTTTTGGCTCGCTGCCCGGCACCGGCGCGTCGCCATGCTGGTTATTCATATCGCGGATGCGCCGCTCTTCCTCGGTCAGGCCGAGCCAGAGCCCCTTGCCGCGCTTGGCCTTCTCGACCGGGATGCGCTTGGACGCGGCCTTGCCCTTCGGGTAGCCGGCGATCTGCAACAGATGGGCTTCTTCGTCACCCACGCTGCGGAACCAGTAACGCGAATTCTCCGGCAGCTTGAGGCCTTGATATTTGCCGAAGACGCCGAGGGATTTGTCGCCCGGCCCGTAGAATTCGATTTGTCCCTGCAGCACCATGTAAATCAGGTCCATGTTGGGATGATAATGCAGGTTGTTGTCGCCACCTTTGTTAAGGATCTGCACCGAGGCACGGCAACTGTCGGTGCCGGCGAGCTTGACGTGCATCTTGTCGTTCGCCGGAATAACGACATCGGGCCGGACGAAGGCGAATTTTTCGATCTTCGACTCGGCTTCCTGATGGAAGGCTTCTTTTTTTGCCTCGCCGCGCAGTTCCGTCGGATTTTCTTGTACAGCGTCAGCCATCGTTTCCTCCCGCAGCTGGTATCGCGTTGAGCTCACTATACGGGTCTTGCGAGCGGGCGGGAAATAACAGTTCGGGGAGCGGAGAAGCCTATTCCGCGGCGGCAGCCGGCGGGGCGGCGGCGGCGACCGGAATATCGGCGCGGCCCGGCAAGGGACGCTCTTCCATCATAATGAGGCAGAGCAAGGCGGCACCCAGCGTTGCCGCCGAGGCGGCAAAGACCCAGCGAAACACCAGCGCAACCTCGGCGCTGCCGCCTGCGCCTTGCAGCAGGTCGACCAGCGCGCCGCCGCCGGATTTCAAATTGACGCCGCCAAGGATGATCGCGCCCAGGCCGGCGACGATGATGGCGGAAAACAACGCGCGAAAGAAATTCATGCTGCCGGTGGCGATGCCGAGCTGATGGCGCTGCACCGCGTTCTGTACCGCCACGGTGGCCACCGGATAAACCGTGCCGATGCCCACACCGACGAGGCCCAGGTGAATCAACACCAACGGTAGCGATTGCTGCGGATTGATCGCAAGCGAGATCAGCGCGAGCACCGAAAGGCTGAGCCCCACCAGCGGCACGCGCTTGTAGTGATGGAAATATCCCAAACCGCGGCCCGCAACCAAAGCACCGAAATTCGAGAGGACCATCAGCGGAATCAGCGCCAGGCCGGAAAGACTCGACGACAATCCCATCACCAGGTCGAAGTAGAGCGGCACGAAGATGGTCAGCCCGATCAGGCAGCTGATGTTGAACGCCGACAGCAGCGTTCCCATCCGCACCACCTGATTGGACAAGATCGACAGCGGCAGGAACGGCTCCGGCGCCGTGCGCAGCCGTATGACGAACAGAAGCCATAGCAGCGCCGACGCCGCCAACAGTCCGATGATCGGCGACGAATTCCAGGGGAAGCGCACGCCGCCCGAGGTCAGTGCCAGCAGAAGCGACACTGCGGCCGCCATCATCAGCAGGCTGCCGATGACATCGAGCTTATGCGGACGAGTCACGCTCGGCAGATTCTTGAGTGCGCTGTTGCTCATCCAGAAGGCGAGCAGGCCGAGCGGGATGTTGATCCAGAAAATCAGCGACCAGTGGAAATATTGCGACAGGAAGCCTCCCAGCAGCGGGCCGGAAATCGCCGCGGTCATCCACATGAAGCTGAGATAGGCCTGATAGCGCCCGCGCTCCTTCGGCAGCACGATGTCGCCGACGACGGTCTGCGCCAGCGGCAGCAGCCCGCCCGCCCCGAGGCCCTGCAGGCCGCGTCCCAAAATCAGCATCAGCATGTTGGGCGCAAGCGCGCAGGCGAGCGAGCCCGCCATGAATACCGCAATCGCGATCAGCATCATCGCCCGCCGGCCATACATGTCGGAAAGCTTGCCGTAGAGCGGCGTTGCCGCGGTGGAGGTGAGCAGATAGGCGGTGACGATCCAGGACAGATGCTCGAGCGCGCCGAAATTGCGCCCGATGGTCGGCATCGCGGTGGCCACGATGGTCTGGTCGAGCGCGCCCAAAAACATCGCCAGCATGATGCCGAAAACGATGCGCCGGATTTCCGCATGCGACAGCGGCTTGTGCCCAGCCCAATGGCTATGGGCGTGGGAGGGGGCGCGCTTGCGCTTTTTGGGCGAGGCGGATTTGGCGGAATTCATGCCGCGCCTACATCGCGCGATGCCGCGGCGAACACAAGCAAGCCTGCGGCAGGGCAGCCATTCGCCGGCCGCTCCCTGCTGCAGCGCAAACTGCGGCGATGCGCCCCGCCTGCCCGGTTCCGGCTTGCCAAAACCGCGCGTCTCGGCACAATCCGGCCCCAACCCCCGCATGTTGAGCGCCTTTGGAGGATTTGATGTCGAAACCCCTGCCGTTTGCTCTTCTTGCCGCGGCTTTTGCGACCGCGAGCCTGCCGGCTTCCGCCGCCGATTATTTCGCCGGCAAGACCATCGAATGGACCGTGGGCGCCGACGTGGGCGGGGGCTACGACATCTATTCCCGCAGCATCGCCAAGCATCTGCCGAAATACATTCCCGGCAATCCGACCATCGTGGTGAAGAACCTGCCCGGCGCCGGCTCGGCCAAGGCCGCGACCTATATCGCGCAGGTCGCGCCGAAGGACGGCACCGCCATCGGCTCGCTGATGCCGGGCGGGGTGATCGGCCCGCTGCTGGAGGATAAGGAGAAGCCGCAATACGACCCGACCAAGCTGATCTATCTCGCCACCGCCGATTCCGGCACCCGGGTCTGCGCCACCTTCGTCAGCTTCCAAGAGCAAGACTTTCGAGGACGCGCAGAAGCAGAAGACCGTGATGGGCGCGAGCGCGGCCGGCGGCTCCACCCGCGATTACGTCAACATGCTGCGCAAGGCGGCGGGTGCGCAATTCGAATTGGTCACCGGCTACAAGGGCACCGCCGAGATTGGGCTGGCGGTCGAGCGCGGCGAAGTCGACGGGCTTTGCGGCTGGGACTGGTCGAGCCTGAAAGCGCAGAAATCCGACTGGCTGCGCGACAAGAAGGTCAACATCCTGGTGCAGATCTCGCTCGAGCCGGAGGCGGAGCTGACCAAGCTCGGCGTGCCGGTGGTCTGGAAAGCCATCAAGAGCGAGGACGACAAGAAAGCGGTCGAGTTGGTGGTGAGCCAGCAGGTCTTCGGCCGGCCCTTCGTCGCGCCCCCCGGCACATCGGCGGAAGCGGTGAAAATCCTGCGCGAGGCTTTTACCGCGGTGCTGAAGGACAAGGACTTCCTCGCGGACGCCGAGAAGGCGAAGATCGACGTCAATCCGCTCGACGGCGCGAAAGTGCAGGAGGTGGTGGCGAAGGTCTATGCCTCGCCCGCCGCCGTGGTCGCCCGCGCCAAGGAACTGATCAAGGAGTAGCCCCCACCCGCTCGCTGCGCTCGCTCTCCCTCCCCCGCAAGCGGGGGAGGGTTAGGGAGGGGGAACTGGAGACTGCGATGCTTCGATCCATCTTCACTTTCCTCTTCGCCCTCCTCGCCACATCCCTCCCCGCTTCCGCGGCGGATTATTTCGCCGGCAAGACCATCGAATTCACCGTCGGCGCCGATGTCGGCGGCGGCTTCGACGTCTATGCCCGCACCATCGCCAAGCATCTGCCGCGCCACCTGCCCGGCAATCCCATCGTCGTGGTCAAGAACATGCCGGGCGCCGGCTCCGGCAAGGCCGCGACCTATCTCGCCACCGCCGCGCCGAAGGACGGCACCGCCATCGGCGCGCTGATGCCGGGCGCGGTGATCGGCCCGCTCTTGGAGGACCGCGAGAAGCCGCAATACGATCCGACCAAGCTCGTCTATCTCGCCACCGCCGACAGCGTCACCCGCGTCTGCACCTCCTTCATCACCTCCAAGATCAAGACCTTCGAGGACGCGCAGCAGCAGAAAGGCGCGATGGGCGCGAGCGCGGCGGGCGGCTCCAGCCGCGATTACGTCAACCTCGTGCGCAAGGCCGCCGGCGCGCAATTCGATCTCGTCTCCGGCTACAAAGGCTCCGCCGAAATGGCGCTGGCGATCGAGCGCGGCGAGGTCGACGGCATGTGCGGCTGGGACTGGCCGAGCCTGAAAGCGCAGAAGCCGGACTGGATCCGCGACAACAAAGTGAACATCCTGGCGCAATTCTCGCTCGAGCCTGATCCGGAGCTGAGCAAGCGCGGCGTTCCGGAAATCTGGCAGTTCATCAAGAAGGAAGAGGACAGAGAAGCCGGTCGAGCTCGTGCTCAGCCAGCAGGTGTTCGGCCGGCCCTATATCGCCCCGCCCGGCACGCCGCCGGAGGCGGTGAAGCTCTTGCGCGACGCCTTCATCGCCACGATGCAGGACAAGGAATTTCTGGCCGAGGCGGAAAAGGCCAAGCTCGCGGTCAACGCGCTCGACGGCGCCAAGGTGCAGGAGGTGGTGAGAGCATCTACGCCTCGGCGCCCGCGGTGGTCGAACGCGCGAAGGAGTTGATCAGGGATTAGGGCTTCAAACAGCCAAGCGGCTTCTGTTCCCTCCCCCGCTTGGGGGGGGTCAGGGAGGGGGCGCGGGAATTGCGCCGCGCCTTGTTGCTATCCCCCTCCCGGCCAGCTTCGCTGGCCGACCTCCCCCGCAAGCGGGAGAGGTGAAAAGAGTCGCGGACTTTCGCATTGCTTCCAATTCAGAATTTCAAACAGCCAAGCGTCTTTTCTTCCCCCTCTCCCCGTTCTTACGGGGAGAGGGTCGGGGCGAGGGGCAGTTTCCAAAGCTCAGACTCGCGGAAACGCCCCTCACCCGGCTCGCTCCGCTCGCCTTCCCTCTCCCCCGCACGCGGGGAGAGGGAAGAAAGCCAAGCGTCATCGGCCCGTGTTTAGCGACGCGGGCGCGTCGTCAGTCCTTTTCCTTCCTCCCTCATACCGAGGGACAATTGGTATCAAAATTTTCCATCGGTCCGTTCCGACGAGTGTTGCAGATCGGATCGCACAGTCAGGCGACAAATTTTGAACATCTGAGAATTGCTGTTGTTAAGGCGTCTTTTTCCTCCCTTTCGGCACCCGCCCCGGCCACTTCACGATGTGATCCTCCAGTTCGTTGTCGGGGATTTCCTCCTCGGAGAAGCGCACGCGCCCGCGCACCGAGACGCCGGCTGCGTGCACGCTCTCCGGATCGCCCGAGACAAGCGGATGCCACCAGTAGAGATCGCGCCCCTGCGCGATCAGCTTGTAGCCGCAGGTCGGCGGCAGCCAGCCGATCTCGCGCACATTGCCCGGCGTCAGCCGCACGCAATCCTCCACCTGGGCGCTGCGGTTTGCATAGTCGCGGCAGCGGCAGGCCTCCCGTCCAGCAGGCGGCAGCCGACATGGGTGAAATGGATCTCCCCGGTGTCGTCGTCCTGCAGCTTCGACAGGCAGCAGCGGCCGCAGCCGTCGCACAGGCTTTCCCATTCGGAATCCGTCATCTGTTCCAATGACTTGGTTTTCCAGAAGGGCGGGTCACCGGTGGTCATAAGCGCTATCTACGCGCTTTGGAGCCGATTCCCTACCCCTTGCAAGGGGGAGGTAAAAGGCCGCCGTGCCGCCGCGCCCGGGCCGGATTAACCGCGCCCAAACCCCCCCGGAACCGATATTCACCCTAAGCATTTGCCGCATTGGCCGAGCCGCCCCCGATCGGCTAGAACAAAGCGTGGCGGGGGCCTAAAACCGCCGCCTTTATGGCCCCTGATCCCGGCCAGCCAAAGAGACGCCCAAAGAGACGCCCTTGTCCGACCAATTTCCCAAGAACGACGACTGGAAGCCGGGCAACACCCGGCTGCTCGACATCGATGCGCGCGTCGACAGCTTCCTGTTCCAGACCGGCAAGTTTCTGCGCGATTCCTATGAGCGCTTCTCCAGCTTCATGGACCGCTTCCATGTCGCCGGCTGGAAGCGCGGCTTTGTCGAGCTGAGTTCGGAAGCCGCCACCCTCGGCACCGGCGGCCTCGTGCTGATGCTCATGCTCGCTTTGCCCGCCTTCCAGGAAACCTCCGACGACGACTGGCTGAAGAAGTCCGAGCTGGCGATGACCGTGCTCGACCGCTACGGCAACGAGATCGGCGCGCGCGGCATCAAGCACAACGATTCCGTCCCGCTCGACCAGTTCCCCGACCACCTGGTCAAGGCGGTGTTGGCGACCGAGGACCGGCGCTTCTACGAGCATTTCGGCATCGACATCCCCGGCACCTTGCGTGCGCTCCTGATCAATGCGCGCGCCGGCGGCGTGGTGCAGGGCGGCTCCTCGGTCTCACCAGCAGCTCGCCAAGAACCTGTTCCTCAACAACGAGCGCACGATCGAGCGCAAGGTGAAGGAAGCCTTCCTCGCGGTCTGGCTGGAGACCCGGCTCACCAAGAACGAGATCCTCAAGCTCTATCTCGACCGCGCCTATATGGGCGGCGGCGCCTTCGGGGTCGACGCGGCCGCGCAGTATTATTTCAACAAATCCGCGCGCGACGTGAACCTGGCGGAAGCCGCCATGCTCGCCGGGCTGTTCAAGGCGCCGACGCGCTTTGCCCCGCATGTCAACCTGCCCGCCGCGCGCTCGCGCGCCAATATCGTGCTCGACAACCTGGTCGAAGCCGGCTTCATGAGCGAAGGCCAGGTGTTCGGCGCCCGCCGCACGCCCGCCAGCGCCGTCGACCGCCGGGACGAGCGCTCGCCGAATTACTATCTCGACTGGGCCTATGACGAGATGCGCAAGCTGGTCGAGACTTTCCCGAAGTCGATGACCGAGCGCGTCTTCATCGTGCGCACCGCGCTCGACGTCAACCTGCAGCGCGAGGCGGAAAACGCCGTCGAGAATGCGCTGCGCCAGCACGGCAAGGAATACGGCGCCTCGCAGGCCGGCGCCGTGGTCATGGAAGTCGACGGCGCGGTGCGCGCCATGGTGGGCGGGCGTGATTACGGCGTCAGCCAGTTCAACCGCACCACCGACGCGCTGCGCCAGCCGGGCTCCTCGTTCAAGCCCTATGTCTATGCCGCCGCGCTGATGAGCGGAAAATTCAACCCGAACTCGAAGGTGGTGGATTCGCCGGTCTGCATCGGCAACTGGTGCCCGCATAATTACAGCAACGGCTACTCGGGCTCGATGTCGCTGACCTCCGCGCTCACGCGTTCGATCAATACCATCGCGGTGAAGCTCTCGATCGCCATCGGCGACAACAATTCCCCCAAGTCCGGCCGGCAGAAGATCGTGCGGCTCGCCAAGGCCATGGGCCTGCGCACGCCGCTGCCCGATTCCACCTCGCTGCCGATCGGCGCCGCCGAAGTCACCGTCCTCGACCATGTCGGCGCCTATGCCACCTTCCCCAATCTCGGCAAGGCGGTCACCCCGCATGCCGTCCTGGAAGTGCGCAACGGCAGCGGCGAGGTGATCTGGCGCTTCGACCGCGACGGGCCAAAGCCGCGGCAGGTGATGCCCGAACAGGTCGCGCGCGACATGAATTTCATGATGAACAAGGTGGTGGAGGAAGGCACCGGCAAGCGCGCGCTGCTCGACGGCATCAAGGTCGCGGGCAAGACCGGAACCACCAACGCTTTCCGCGACGCCTGGTTCGTCGCCTATACCGGCAATTACGTCGGCGGCATCTGGATGGGCAACGACGATTATCAGCTCCACCAAGAAAATGACCGGCGGCACCCTGCCGGCGCAGACCTGGGGCCAGATCATGGCCTATGCGCATCAGGGCATCGAACTCAAGCCGCTGATCGGGGCTGCGCCCACGCCGCCGCCGCCGCGCTCGCAGGCCATGGTCGCCGCCGCGCCCGCCTCGGCCACGGCGCGCCCGACGCTGCTGACCAAGAATGCGGCCGACATCCTGGTGCGGATCGAGCGCCTGATGGACGACGCCCGCAACGCCCTGCCGTCGACCAGCGTTTCCACGATCGGCGGCCCGGGCGCCCCGGCCGCGCAAACCACCGGCTCGTTTGCCGCAGCCCCGAGCGCGCCCGGCGCCGCCGTGCGAGGCAATTGACCCGCCCTTCTGCGTCTTCCATCCTTGTTCCTCATCTGGATTTGAACGGTGCGGTTTTTCCTCGGAACCCTGTTTGCTTTCGCTGTCGCCGCCGCCGTCGGCCTCGGCGCCACCTGGCTGTCGCTGACGCGCGGCTCAGCCTTCGGCGCGGTCTCCATCGGCGCCTGGACCGCCTGGCCGCGCACCGGAACGGTCGGCATCGATCCTTATGCGCGTGCGATGATCGCGCGCACCGGCGAATTGCCGGTCGGCGTCGGTGACGGCGTCGCCTTCTATGCCCAGGCCGACGACCAGGGACAAAGCTTCGACGGCCGCTGCGAAGTCGATATCACCGGCATCACGCCGACCGCCCGCTTCTGGACGCTCACGCTCTACGACCAGGAAGGAAAGCTGGTCGTCAATTCTGTGAACCGCTACGGCTTCACCAGCCAGGAAATCATCCGCAGCAACGACGGCAGCTTCACCATCCGGGTCGGTCCGCGCGCACGCTACGGTAACTGGCTGCCGACCGGCGGCGTCGGGCACTACATCCTGGTGCTGCGCCTCTACGACACGCCGGTAGGCGTGGCGACGCGCGCAGGGCGCGAAGCGCCGATGCCCGCGATCACGACGAGGGAATGCGCATGACGCGCTGGCTGCTCTGGTTGTTAGGCGGCGTGCTGCTCGGCGGCATCGTGCATCTCGCCACCGTGCTCTGGCTGCCGCGCACCGCGACGCAGGACGCCTATTCCCGGCTGGTGCCGGTCACGGCGGTCAATGCGGTGACCGCGCTGCCGGAGGCCGCTCCCGACAAGATGCCCCTGCCCTATATGGATCCCGCCTTCGCGACTGCGATCTGCCGTTACGATCTTTCGCAAGGCCCGCTGAAGCTCTCGCTCAATGTCAGCCAGGCCTATACCTCGGTGTCCTTCTATACCCGTTTCGGCCGCGCCTATTACGCCATCAACGACCGCGCCGCCGGCCGGCGCCTGATCGAGCTCGAACTGATGACCGAGGACCAGCACAACGAAATGCCGGAAGAGGAAGACGTGACGGCGGCCGACCGGCTGATCGTGGAATTGCCGACGGTGACCGGCATTATCGTGATGAAGGCCTTGGCGCCGGAGCCCGGCCTGATGCCGATGGCGCGCGACGCGCTGGCCACCGGCCGCTGCCGCCCGCAGTCGCAGTCCTAGCGCCTAACGGAATTGGCGCGCCATCGCGGGACATCGGTATTTGAAATCCCCGTTCAGGCGCCGGAAGCCGGCCGTTTGCGGCGGCGTATGGATGGACGCGAACTGCGCGGCTCGCTGGCCGACTCCACTTCGCGCTCTATCCGCACCACCGGAAGAATGATCACGCTCGCAGTTTCACCCGGCAATGCCGCGGTCCGATGACTACGCCAAACATCCGGGAACCTGATGACCAGTCCCATATGGCTTCTCCCCCCAACCCCGCAGCCCTGGCGCTGGCAATTCAGCGGGCCGCAACTCATTAAGGAGCCGGGATGGTTAACGCTCCTTTAAGCGAAAGCGTCAATAGCGGGATTTATCCGACGACGTGTTCGAGGAAATGCCGGCCGCTGCGATCCTCCACTTCGACGATCCAGACATCCGGATCGAAGCGGATCTGGCGGGTGAGATAGGCTTCTGCATCCGCTTCGGGCGCGGGATGAACCGGCAGGCCGGGACTGAAGGCGCGATCCGCCGGATGCGAATCCTCGAACGCGGTCTGCGGCGCCGGACCGTAAATCTCGGCGGTGCCGTCGAGGCGGTTAAGCTTGATAAAGATCGCTCCGGCTTCCTCCGCGCCGCGCCGGCGCACGGCCGCAAAAGCTCCCTCCGCCTGGCAGCGGCGGACATAGGCGGCAACCCAAATCCCGGATTTCAGGCGCATCGGCGAGGTATGCCGCTATCGCGTCCGGCAGGCAACCGCGCGCGAGGATCATGCGCCTAGAGCGGACCGCCCTTCATCACGGACAGCTCACGCGTCAGCCGCTCCGATATCTGGCCGGTGAGCGGCAGCCTGCGCTCGCGCTCGAATTTCTCGATCGCCGCCCTCGTCTCCGGGCCCACGGTGCCGGTCGGCTTGATCTGGCCGTAACCGAATTCGGTGAGCGCTCGCTGCACGGCGATGGTCCGGTTGGACGGTTCAAGCAATTCGGCGATGGGATCGGGACGGCTGTCTTGGCGTGGCGCGGCGGCGGTTTTCCCGGGCACAGCCTGCTGCGTCGCCGCCGGCAGTGGCGCGGCCGGCAGGCGTGCGCTCACCTGGGGCCTGGGCGGCGGGATCGGAATGCTGCCGGTCGTCGGCGCAGCGCGTTGCGCCACTTCAGTAAAGATCGGCGCCGGATGCCTGCCGCTTTGCAGGAAGAGCGCATTGACGAGAATAAATCCCGTCCCCGCCACCGCCAGGCCGAGGCAGACGGCATCCGTCGGCCGGCGCGGCAGCCAGTTGCGGAGAAATCCGCGCCAGCCCGCATCGTCGTCGATAAAATCTCTGCGCGAGGAAGCGCGGTAGGTCGTGCTACGCAATTTTCTTCACCCGGTAATCAGTTGCGATTGGTGCCATGAGAGCCGGCGAAAGGGTACGCGGCGGCTCGTCCTTCCGCACGCGCTCGCCGTTGACCGGCAGGCGCACGATCACGCGGGTGCCTTCACCCACGCGGCTACGGAAATCGATCTCGCCGTTATGCAATTTCACCAGCCCTTTGACGATGGACAGGCCCAGCCCGGTGCCTTCATGCCGCCGGTCATAGCAAGCCGCCGCCTGAAAGAAGGGCTCGCCCAGGCGCGGTAGATCCGCCGCCGCGATGCCCACCCCGGTATCGGCCACTTCGAACACCACGAACGGCGCCTTCACGTTCCGCTTTGACGCTGATGCGGCCGCCACGCCCGGTAAATTTGATGGCGTTGGAGAGAAGGTTCAGCAGAATCTGATGCACCGCGCGGCTATCGGCGAGGACTTCGGGCATGTCCCCCTCGATCTGCCGTTCCAGCGCAATGCCGGCCTCACTCGCCTTCAGCGCCATCAAGTCGCAGCAGTTGGCGACGACCGATGCCGGCGCAAAGGGCTCGCGGGTGATCTCGAAAATCCCGGCTTCGATCTTCGACATATCCAAAATTCCGTTGACGATCGAAAGCAGGTGTCGTCCGGACTCGTTGATCAGTTGCGCATATTCTTCCCGGCGCGCGGTATCCAGCACCACCGGCTCCGGGTTCGCCAGTATTTCCGAAAATCCGATGATGACATTGAGCGGCGTGCGCAACTCATGGCTCATGGTGGCGACGAAGCGCGATTTTGCGGCGCTTGCGCGCTCGGCTTGCGCGCTTGCCTCCGCCACGGCCTGTTCCTGCGCCTTGCGCTCACTGACGTCGCGCAGGACCGCAACAACATCGCGCGGCCCGTCAACTGTTTCGTTGGAGACCGCATCAATCGGGCGGCAGCGCATCTCGATCCAAATGAACCGGATTTCATTGGCCCGGGCGTTTTCAGGCGCGCCACGCCGCACCCGGAACTCCACTGTGGTGACCGCACCGCCGGCCGCAGCTTCCGCCAGCGCCGTCAGGTAGGCCGGACGATCCGACACATGCACCCGATCGAACAGGCCATGGCCCAGAAGGTCCCGTCTTTTGACGCCCAGCAGCGGCTCCGCTGCGGGTGAGACCGACAAGACCGCGCCGTGACGGCCGTGCCTGGTAACGACATCGGTCATGTGGCGGACGAGCAAATGATAGCCGTCGTCTTCGGTATAGCGGAGCCAGAGGCTGCGCGCGAAGGCTTCGCCGCCAAGTGCGACGCCGGTGGCATAAAGAGCTGCGGATACGATGCCCAAAGCGGCCAGCATCGGGCCATCCGTTATGCTGGCGGTGGGCAGCAGTTTGGCCATGCCCAGGGCAAGCAATAAAGCAGTGGCGCCGAGGGTAAATAATGCGGCAGCGGCAACCACGCGACGGGAGGCGGACAGCGCGGCCTCCAGCGGCACGATCACCAGCCAGACCGCCGCGAATGAAGCAAGCCCACCGCTGTTGAAGGCCACGGCCGTCACCAGGCCGGTGAGCGCGAGCGAGGACAACATATGCGCGCCTTCGTAATGCCCGGTGCGCGAAAGGAAATAGGCGACCAGCATCGGCGCGACCAGCCAAGCGACGATCATGATTTCGATCGCGCTCGGGATTCCACGCATGGTGAGATAAAGCGGAAACGCGGCCAGCGCCGCGAGGCTGCCAAGCAGGCGCGGGGCGATGAAGGCGCGGTGCCGCGCTGCCGCCAAGGCGTCCTGGCGCGCCGTCGGATGCACCAAGTCATCGATGTAGTCGCATACCGACGCTAGGACGTTCACGATTGCCAGCACGCCGTGGGTAGAGACGCGCTTCCCTGATTTCACGCGGGATCGTGTCAGAGGGCACTTAAATCAAAGCTAAAAGCGCGCGGCTGGAACACGGCCTTCAGCCTGCAATCTCGTTGGAACAGTGCGAAAGCGGCGCTATTTCATCGGCATGGTGAATGGTCTCTTGCCGGACGGAAGGCCGCGTCCCCAATTCGTGAAATTGCCCGGAAGTGGAGGGCTTCCGGTCAGATGCATTCAATTTTACGCAAATCTGCGGCTTATTTGCCTTGAATATGCGCAAAAACCAAGTCTGCCGCGGAACTGGCGCTTCAAGGCTTCCTGATAGGTTCAACTCAAATTGGCTGAAAAAACGGCCACCGACCCAAAGGGAAGGCAATGTTTTTTCTCATCCGCGTGGCGTTCTGGCTGAGCATCGTCATTATTCTGCTGCCGACCGGATCGAAGCAGCCGAAATCGGTGCCGACTGTCGAAACCGCGGAGGCGGTTTCCGCGGCGTCGGCGGCGGTTTCCGATATGCGACAATTCTGCGCCCGCCAGCCGGAAGCCTGCTCGGTGGGCTCGCAGGCGGCGGTGGCCTTCGGCTACAAGGCGCAGGCCGGCGCAAAGATGCTGTATGATTTCCTGACCGATGCCCTGGCCCCGGCCGAGACCGGCTCGGTTGCTTCCGCCGGCACGCGCAAGCGCGAAACGGGCGGACAGTCGCAGGACACGCTCTTGCCGACCGATCTCACGCCGGCTTGGCGCGGCCCGTTGCCGCGTCCGGATCCGCGCGGCAAGCATTCCGCTTAAACCGCATCTTTCCCCCCTAAATTCCGCTGCCCGAGGCTTGTTTCATTGGCCGCCGGGCACTTTTTTGCGGCGCTGGCAGCGCCCGCATCCTATATAGTTGCGCAGCCAATATTTGTTTGCAGCCCGCACATGCCACTGACGATAGACGAAATCACAGAGAATTTTTCGCTCCTCGATGACTGGGATGACCGCTACCGCTATGTCATCGAGCTCGGGCGCGGCCTGCCGGCGTTTCCGGAAGAGGCGCGCACGGAAAGCAACAAAGTGCAGGGCTGCGCCAGCCAGGTGTGGCTGACCACCAGGATGCAGCCGGACGGCGCACACGGGCCGCTGATGACCTTCCTCGCCGACAGCGACGCGCATATCGTGCGCGGGCTGATTGCCATCCTGTTCGCGCTCTATTCCGGCAAGCCGGCGCGCGAGATTCTTTCTATCGATGCGCTGGGGCTGTTTGACCGGCTCGGCTTGCGCGAAAACTTGACGCCGCAACGCTCAAACGGGCTGCGCTCCATGGTCGAGCGCATCCGTGCCGAGGCCAATGCCGCGCTGGCGACTGTGGACTAGGGCGCGTACCCATACATCGCCATCGTTCGGCAGCACGGATTGATGCCGCTCCGCCCCCCGCAAGCGGCGCCGCATCGCCTGCCGGCGAGGGTTACTTTGCGCCGGCGAGCTCCTTCAGCGTGAAGGTGTAGCTGACCTTGTCGAGGGGTTTGTGGCAGGCGAGGCATTCGGCCTGGTTCACACCCGGCCGCTGTTGCTTGTCGGTCGTGAAAATCGCGTAGTTCCAATTTTCGTTGCGCAGCTTCTCGGGGATGTCCTTGCCCCAGCCCTCTTCGCGCGCCATCGCAGTGTAGAGGATGAGCTTATCCGCCTCGTAGAAGCCGTCGCTGCCGGTGATCGGTTTTTTGTCGGCGTCAAGTTTCGCCGCATACACTTCGGCGAACAGCACCGAGCCGTCGGGCAGCGGCTTGCCAGCCTTCGCCGCCGCCAGCGCGGCCGAGTTGGCGTAGTAGGAGCGCACCTGCTTGGTCGCGGGGAAGTTGATCGTGTGGTACTTCGTAAACGAGTCCTTGTAGCCTTCGGGGAAGGTCACTCCGGTCTTTGCGAGGTTCGGCAGCAACGCGGACTTGGTGCCCGCCACGGCACCTGGCTGCGAGGCAAAATACGCCGCGACGTTGGCGATATCCTCGGCACTGAGTTGGGCCGCAATCGCATTCATGATAGCGGTCGGACTCGTCGCGGCCTGTGCCTTGCGCGTGCCTTCCTTGAATGCCTTCAGCTGCGCCTCGAGATAGCCCACGCGCTGCGCGGCGAGATTGGGAATGGTGGTTTCGCTGACGCTGACGCCGTTTGCGCCGTGGCATGCCGCGCAAACAGCGGCGGCCATCTCTTTTCCGGCCTCGATATCAGCGGCTTGTGCAACTTGCGTAACGGCCAGAACAACGGACAACCCGAGCCATGTTTTCATGGGCTTCTCCCTTGGAGAGACGAGCCGACATCCCGCGAAGACCGGGAACGCGCAAGGGATAGCATACGCTCGGGTAACCCGAACCGAAAGGCGGCATCCGCGAGGCAAAGCAGGCCCAAGCATTGCCGCGCGTACGGGATCGTCCGCCTGAGCCTGTCATCGGGCCGGCCAAAAGGCCGGACCCGTTGGCAGACGATGACAGCTCTGCCATGTGAAAATTATTTCCGCCGGCGGCGCTGCTGACCAAGCCCCATGTCCCTGGCGAGCTTGGAACGCGCCGCAGCATAGTTCGGCGCCACCATCGGACAGTCCGGCGGCAGGCCCCATTTTTCGCGATACTGCTCAGGAGTCATATTGTGCTGCGTGCCCAGGTGGCGCTTGAGCGATTTGAATTTCTTCCCGTCTTCCAAACAGACGAGATAGTCAGGCGTGATCGACTTCTTCAGCGATACCGCCGGTTTCAGCGGTTCGGCCGAATGTTCCTTCGAGCCCGAGGAAACCCGCAGCAGCGCGGAATGGACCTGATTGATCAGGGCAGGAATGTCGCCGGCCGCAACCGAATTGTTGCTCACGAAAGCGGACACGATGCTGGCCGTGAGCTCGATGAAATTGTTGTTCCCCGGATTGTCGGCCATACCCTGTTCCGGCGCCCTCGGCTGCCGCTAAATCAGCCTGCGTATCGTTGCCGCGATCCGGCACGTCGGCGCAAGGGGTCAAAGTTTAGTTTCATGAAGTTATTAACGCTCTTCTGCCGGCGCAAGAGAAACTTGGCGCGGTTACATGGCGTAATCAGTATTCCGGCAGTTATGAAGAGGCTTTATCCAGATAGGCGCGCAATTCGGTAATGGAGGCGAACCGCATGGTCCCCTGCGGCATTTCCGCTTCGATCGATCCGTCGGAATAGAGCGTATAGGCCATGCCGTCGACCACCCCCGACTTCAGGATGGAAACCGCATAAGGTTCAGCGGGCGGTTCTTCCTGAGGCAATTCTTCCAGGCGCAATTCTTCCTGCCGCAGTTCTTCGTGCCGCAGTTCTTCGTGCCGCAGTTCTTCCTGTCTCGGTTCTTCCTGTCTCGGTTCTTCCTGCCTCGATTCTTCCTGTCTCGGTTCTTCCTGCCGCAGTCCTTCCTGCCGCAGTCCTTCCTGCCGCAGTCCTTCCTGTCGCAGTCCTTCCTGTCGCAGTTCTTCCCGTGGCAATTCTTCCTGCCGCAGTTCTTCCTGCCGCAGTTCTTCCTGCAGCAGTTCTTCCTGCCGCAATTCTTCCTGCCGCAGTCCTTCCTGCTGGAGTTCTTCCTGCCGCAATTCTTCCTGTCGCAGTTCTGCCTGCGTCAGGTCTTCCTGCCTTGGTTCTTGCTGCCTCGGTCCTTCCTTGGAATCCCTGCGCGGCTGGGGCGGCGGCCACAAGGATTCGAACCCGTCGTCTTGCTTGACGCTTTCGCCGGCAGGAGGCGCGACGGTTCCGCCGGCAGCAGGCGCGACGGTTTCGCCGGTAGGAGGCGCGTTCAGCAGTTCGACTTCGAGACGGGAGAAAGCGGTGGCAACCAAGCCTTCCGCCAGTTCGTCCTTTTCCTTGCGCTCGGCGGCAAAGCGTGGCTCGGCCTGCGGCGATAAGGGCGCCTCGTCGCGCTCCGGCACCACGCGGGGCTCCGGCGCCCTGCCGGCGGAAACGAGCGGAGACCTATCGAGTTGATCTTCCATGGCGGCCAGCGAGGGCGCGATGTCCAGCCGCGGCTCGGGCGGCATCGCCGGCTCAGGCGCACGACGGCGCGGTTCAGGTTTCGGCGGGAACGGGATACGCGGCGCGGCGGGCGTCGCGCCGCGTGGTACGGGCTCGAACAATTCATTGGCGCGCGGCATCTGATCGACCGGGCGCGCCATGAGGCTTTCGGCCATCCGGCGCAGCTGCCGCAACGCTTCCGCCACTCCAATCAGGATAAGGCCGCCAACAAAGGCGGCCGTGCCCGCGATAATCAGGGTATTGCCGAGGCCGAACTCGTTGATGGGAATGCCGAAGGCGAGCATGCCCGCGCCGGCCAACATCACCATTACGCCGAGTATCAACAAGATCAGATACATGCGCGCCGCCCTTGCGGAATCCGGTGTGCAATTCGGAACCAGCTTTTAGGCCGCCAGATGACCGCCCGCAAACTTACGCTCGACTTCTGTACAGCGGTTCGACGGTAATGTGTAGCGGCCTGGCGGTAAAAAGGTACTAGGGCGCCTTCCATAGGAGGACGCCCCGTACCATCGGCGGCCGGTGAACCTATCAGAGGCCGGCGTTCTGCTGCGCCACCATGCAGAACAGCATTGGGATCGAGAGCAGCGTATTGATGCGCGATGTCAGCATCGCAGTGCGCCCGGCAGCGGCCTTCTCCTCCGCTGTGGCCTGTACGAGGCCAAGCACCTTTTGTTGATTCGGCCAGATAACGAACCAGACATTGACCGCCATGATGAGCGCGAGCCACATGCCGATACCGATGGCGATATGGCCCGGACGCAATGTCAGCGCCTGCACCAGATAGCCGCTCATCAAGGCAACCAGCGCGCCGGTGATGACCGTGGCAAGGGCTGCATAGCGAAACCAGAACAGCGCATTCGGCGCGATATATTTCGTGATTGCGGCGCGGTGCTCCGCCGGCTCGATCTTCGGCACGGTCGGGATCTGCACGAAATTGAAATACCAAAGCAGCCCGATCCACATCACGCCGCTGATGACGTGCAGCCAGCGCATCACGAATGTCGCCCAGGCATGATCCAGCCTGACGAACTGACCGGTCACGGCTCCGACGACCACGATGATGACGAGCAGCAGCACCAGACCGGCAAGGATTGTGCGTTCAAGCGATTGAAGAATGGATGTCATGTGTAATGCCCCCCTTGAAAAATCGCTGCGACGATAGCACAGACAGTCGCGGGCCCGGCAAGCCTGCAAATAGCTCAAAACCATTGAATCCGCGCCGGAACCGTAGAGCCGCATTCAGAGTTTACCGGTATCGGCGAAAATCAGGAGAGTGCCATGTCGTTTTCGTTGCCCGAGCTCCCCTATGCATACGATGCGCTCGCCCCCTACATGTCGCGCGAAACGCTGGAATATCATCACGACAAGCATCACCAGGCCTATGTCACCAACGGCAACAATCTGCTCAAGGGCAGCGAGTGGGAAGGCAAGCCGCTCGAGGAGGTGGTAAAGGGCTCTTTCGGCAAGAATGCCGGACTGTTCAACAATGCCGGTCAGCACTACAACCACATCCATTTCTGGAAATGGATGAAGCCTGGCGGCGGTGGCGACAAGATCCCCGGCAAGCTGAAGGCCAAGATCGATTCCGATCTCGGCGGCCTCGCCAAGATGAAAGAGGATTTCATTCAGGCCGGCGTCACCCAGTTCGGCTCCGGATGGTGCTGGGTCACGGTGAAAGACGGCAAGCTCGCCATCACCAAGACGCCGAACGGCGAAAGCCCGTTGGTGCACGGCAGCACGCCGGTTCTGGGCTGCGATGTATGGGAGCATTCCTATTACATCGACTACCGCAATCGCCGGCCTGACTATCTGAAGGCCTTCATGGACCACCTGGTGAACTGGGACCACGTCGGCGAAATGTTCGACGCGGCGATGAACAAGGTCTCGAAGGCGGCCTGACGGCTCGGCAGACGCGCTTGTCGCCGCCGCTCCCAGATAGGGGACGGCGGCTGCGGAATTGCGCCATAATCGGCGGATCGTGGCTGAACGGGTCCTGCCGCTGGTGACTTCCGCCCCCCACAAAGCCTGGACGCTCGCCACGCTCTGCGACGGTGGCGCCAGCCTGGTCCTATTCGCTCGTCACGGCCGCGGTGGCGCTGACCTTCCGCGACTACGGCCTCGGCTGGGACGACTTCACCCATGCGCAATACGGCGAGCTGCTGCTGGCCTTCTATGCCTCCGGCTTCGCCGATCAGCGGGCACTGTCTTTCGTCAATCTTCACATGTATGGCGGCGGCTTCGACATGGCTGCCGCCCTGCTCGCGAAATTCCTCCCATTGGACGTGTTCGAGGCACGGCGGCTGGCCGGCGGGCTGATCGGCGTGCTTGGGCTCGCGGTGATCTGGCGCCTCGCCCGGCGCCTCGGCGGACCGCTGGCGGGACTTCTCGCCGTCATCCTCCTCGCGGCCTGCCCGCTATTTTTCGGGCATATGCTGATGAACGCGAAGGACGCCCCCTTCGCCGTCGCCATGATCATCCTGCTGCTCGCGCTGGTGCGGCTGCTCTCGGAATATCCGCGTCCGAGCGTTGCGAGCATCGCGCTATTCGGATTAGGCCTTGGCCTTTCGGTCGGTTCGCGAACGCTGGGCACGCTTTCCGGCGTGACTATGCTGGCCGCCCTGGCTTTGCTCCTCGGCATCGAAGCGAATGCAAAAGGGATGCGCGAGGCGCTTTTCGCGCGCAGGCCGCTTCGCCGCCCTTCTGATCCCCGGCCTGCTGCTGGCCTATGCGGTCATGGCGCTGGTCTGGCCCTGGTCGGTGCAGGCGCCGCTCAATCCCTGGCGCGCGGTCGCCTATTTCTCGCATTTCTTCGAGCATCCATGGCGCGAACGGTTCGCCGGCGAGCTGATCCTCGTTCCCGACATGCCGCGCAGCTATGCGCCCACGCTGTTTGCCCTGCAGATGCCAGAAATCTTTTTGGTGCTGGGCTTGTCCGGCCTGGTGGGGGCTTTTTACGCCACGGCGCGGCGCGATCCGCCGGCGCGGCAGCGGGCGATTTTCCTTTGCGTCGCGATGGCAGCGGCATTTCCCATCGCGCTCACGGTCGCGCTGCGCCCGGCCATGTATAACGGTATCCGGCATTTCGTTTTCGTGTTGCCGCCGCTGGCCGTGCTCGGAGGATGCGCGGGCGCCTGGCTGTTCGAATGGTCTGCGCCTGCGATTCCGCTTCGGCGCGGCGGCGGCTGCCATCCTGTTCGGCCTTGGCGTGACGCTGCCGGTGATCGAAATGGCGCGGCTGCATCCCTACCAATACACCTATTTCAACCGGCTCGCCGGCGGCGTTGCGGGTGCGCGCGAGCCGCTACATGCTCGATTATTGGGGGCTGTCGTTCAAACAGGCCGCGCAGGCGCTGGCGGCGAAGATCGCCGCCGACAAGCTGCAAAAGCCGGCCGGACGGCCGTGGAAAATTGCCGTGTGCGGCCCGCATCGTTCGCCGCAGGTTGAGCTTGGGCCGGATTTCGACACGAGCTGGGATCCGCAAGGCGCCGACTTCGCGATGATGCTCGGCGTGTTCTATTGCAAGGAATTCGATGCGCCGGTGATCGCAGATATCCGGCGCGAGGGCGTGCTCTATGCCCGAATCTACGACATCCGGGGACGGTCTTATCCGACCTTGCTCAATCTCTATCCACAACGGAATTTCTGAGCGTCGTCAGCGTGCGGAACAGATGACGCCACCCCGTCAGCCGCGCGCTGCCTTCAGCTCGCCGAGAAAATCCTCGAACGCCGAGCGGACTGAAAATTGCGGCTCCCAGCCGAGATGCTGCCTGGCCGCGGAGATATCGAGCGGATCGGACTTCGACTTCGGCGGCTCGCCCGGCTCGATCTCGTAACGCAGCGAGGGGAACAGCGCCTTCACCGCGGCCAGCACTTCGTCGAACGGCGTGACGACGCCATTGCCGATGTTGAAGATCGACTGCCCCGGCATCGGCACGGTGGCGGCGAGATCCACGGCACGGCCCATATCCTTGGCGTAGATGTATTCATTGGCCATGGTCTGGGACTGTTCGATGCGCGCACATTTGCCATCAAGCCCGGCCTCCAGCAGGTCCTGCATCTTCTTGCCGCCACCCGAGCCGGACCAGAAATGGCCGAAGCCGAAGACATTGGCCGGCCGCAACACGATCAGCTCGAAGCGATGCAGGTTCGCATAGGCCTCCAGAATCAATTCCTTGGCGACTTTGTAATTGCCGTAGCCGCGGCCGCCGCCGCGCGCAAAATCCTCGGTCATCGGACCGCTGGTCTTCCGGCGCCGGTCATAGACGCCGAAGGTGCTGATATGCACCAGCCGGCGCACGCCGGTGAGCCGCACCGCTTCGGCGACATTACGCGTGCCGCCAAGATTGATGTCGAAGCCGATGCTGAGCGACTGCTCCACCCGCGAGCCGATCAGGCCGGCGGTATGCACCACCGTGTCGACCTTATGGGTCTTGATGGTCTCGATCAGCGCGGGCAGGTCGCGCACGTCCTTGCGGGCCAGGGCATAGCCTTTCTCCCCGAGCTTCTTGCGCAGGAAATCCGCCCGCGGCTCGGGATCGAGAAAAACCACGCTCTCGCCGCGCGCCAGCGCCTCCCGGCCGAAGGCGGTGCCGACCAGCCCGGCGCCTGTCACCAATGTCGGCATGAATTATTCCGCCAGCGCCGAGAGAATGCGCGCCCAGCTGCGCGTGCCCTTGTGGAACGAGGTGAGGTCGAATTTCTCGTTGGGTGAATGCACCCGGTCGTCGTCGAGCGCGAAGCCGACCAGGATCGTATCCATGCCCAGCAGATGCTTGAAATCGGCGACGATGGGGATGGAGCCGCCCTCGCCCACGGTGACGGCCTTGCGGCCCCACTCGGCGGCAAGCGCGGCGCGGGTCTTGATCAGCGCCGGGTTGTTGAAGTCGAGATCGAAGGGGGGCGCCAGGCCGAAATTGGTGAACTCGGCTGTGCAATCCTCCGGCAGGCGCGCACGCACGAAGGCACGGAAAGTGTCGCGCACCTTCTGCGGGTCTTGCGCGCCGACGAGCCGGAAGGAGACTTTCGCCATGGCCTGCGCGGGCAGCACGGTCTTGGCGCCCTCTCCGGTATAGCCGCCGACAATACCGTTGATCTCGGCGGTCGGCCGCGTAGCGATCTGCTCGATCAGCATGCGATCCTTCTCGCCCGCCGGCACTTTCAGCCCGACCGGCACGAGGAAATCTTCCTCGGTGAGATTGAGACGCTTGAGATCGGCCCTGATGTCGGCCGGCAGCTCCTTCACCCCGTCGTAGAAACCCGGCAGGGTCACCCTGCCATTGTCGTCATGCAGCGCCGCCAGAATTTTCGACAGCACGCGCAACGGATTTTGCGCCGCGCCGCCGAACAGACCGGAATGCAGGTCGCGATCGGCGCAGGTAAGTCTCACCTCCTCATAAACCAGGCCGCGCAGGGAGGTCGTCACCATGGGGGTTTGCGGGTCCCACATGCTGGTATCGCAGACCAGCGCGACGTCCTGCTTCAGCTCTGCGGCATTGTCCTTGACGAAGCCGAACAGATGCGCCGAACCGCACTCCTCTTCGCCCTCGATCATCACGGTCATGCGCAGCGGGAGCTTGCCGGTGACCGCCCTGAAGGCGCGGCAGGCCTCGATGAAGGTCATGGCCTGGCCTTTGTCGTCGCAGGCGCCGCGCGCAACGATGATCTTCCTTCCGTCCGGCAGCGTGGCGATGCGCGGCTCAAATGGCGGCGTCTCCCACAGCTCGAGCGGGTCGACCGGCTGCACGTCGTAATGGCCGTAAAATAGCACCCGCGGGCCGTTTCCGTTGCCCTGCCCCTGCGGCGTCTTGCCCAGGACGATGGGATGGCCGCCCGTGGGCCGAATGCTGGTCTGCAGACCGAGGCTGGAAAGATTTTCCGCCACGTATTCTGCCGCGATACGGCAATGGTCCTTGAAGGCGGGGTCGGTGGAGACCGAGGGGATGCGCAAGAACTCGAACAGACGCTCTACGCTTTGATCGAGATCGCGGTCGATCCGGTCGAGCACCGCATCAAGCGAAGCCATCGGGTTACTCCAAGTCTTCTCTGCAAGAGTCTTCCCTGCAAGGAGTCTTCCTTGCAAGTTTTTTCTCTATTTCGGCAAATTAGCAATCGCCCACGCGGCTGGAAAGCACGGATTGCAAGCGCGTCGGGCCCAAAAGCGTGCTGTTCTTGTTGAGCAACAGTGATTAATTATTTTTTGCGCGCTGCATTGACGCGCTTGTCTTCTCGCGCGGTTTGCGTCCACTATCATCGCAACCTACCGAAGTGTGGGACGGGGGCGAGGGAAATGGACGAGCTTGTCGAACGCTTGGTCACCAATGTTGGCGTCTCCCGTGCTGCAGCCGAACAATCAATTGGCATCATCCTCGACTTCCTGAAAACGGAAGGCCCGCCCGACAAGGTGCAGGCGCTTCTGGACAAACTTCCCGGTTCTGAAACCTATCTGCAATCGGCCGATGCCGCCGGCGACGGCGGCATGTTTATGAGCGGCATCATGGGCGCCGGTACGCGCATGATGTCCGCAGGTCTGAGCATGGATCAAGTGCAAGCGGTCACGCGCGAGACCATTGCTTACGTGCGCGAAAAGGCCGGTGAAGATGCCGTCGGCGAAATCGTGGGCGCAATCCCCGGTCTCGGTCAGTTCATCTAATGCCTCTCATCTACGCGAATTGAGTCAAGTCTTATGGCCTCCTACCCGATCACCGATATCGATGAAATTGAACCCGACATGGCCTTGAAGCTGAAATCGGTGGGCATCAGGACCACGGGACGGCTGCTGGAGGCGGCGCGCAATCCGAGGGGCCGGAAGCTGCTGGCGGAATTGACCGGGTTTGACGAGAAAAAAATCCTGTGCTGGGCCAACATGGCCGACAAGATGCGGGTCAAGGGCGTCGGCGAGGAATATGCCGAACTGCTGCATGCAGCCGGCGTCGACACCGTCAAGGACCTGAAATACCGCAACCCGGCCAATCTGGCCAAGGCCATGGCGGCGGCCAATGCCAAGCGCAAGCTGGTACGCCTGCTGCCGTCGGAAAAGGCGGTGGTCCGCTGGATCGAACACGCCAAGAAGCTCCCGCTGAAAATCACCTATTGACGCGCGCTTGACACTCCGCGGGGGACCGCGCAAAGCCAACCCATGACAGTCGCTGACTGCATCAGGCCGAGACGCGCCGTGAACGATGTCGCACCATCCTTCCTGTCACGGCTGCTGGCGCAAGACCGGCCTGTCGTGATGGGCGTGCTCAATGTCACGCCGGATTCCTTTTCCGACGGCGGACACTTTCTTGACTCTGCAAAGGCGCTCGCCCAGGCGGAAAGGATGATCGCCGAAGGCGCCGACGTGATCGACGTCGGGGCGGAATCGACGCGGCCCTATGGCGGCGCGGCACCGGTTTCGGCCAAGGACGAACTGGCCCGGCTTGCGCCGATCTTTGGCAAAGTCGTCGCCTTGGGCGTGCCGGTATCGATCGACACCATCAAGGCGGAAGTCGCGGCCTGGGCGCTCGACCAGGGCGCCGCCATGATCAATGACGTCTGGGGCTTGCAACACGATCCCGGGCTCGCGACGCTGGCTGCCAAACGCCAAGTGCCGGTGGTCGTCATGCATAACCGTGACAAGGCCGATCCCGCCATCGACATCCTCACCGACATCGATGCCTTCTTCCGCCGCTCGCTCGCCATTGCCGAGCGTGCCGGCATCGCGCGCGAGCAGATCGTGCTCGATCCCGGTATCGGCTTCGGCAAGACCCCGGAGCAAAGCATGGCGGCCATTGCCCGGCTCGCGCGCTTCAAAGGCTTCGGCCTGCCGCTGCTGGTCGGCGCTTCGCGCAAGCGCTTCATCAGTTCTGTGACGCCGTCGGAACCCGACCAGCGCCTCGGCGGCTCGCTCGCCGCGCATCTGCTGGCGGTGGAAAACGGCGCGGCGATCGTGCGGGTGCATGACGTGGCGGAAACCGTGCAGGCGCTGCGCGTCGCGGCCGCCATCCGGAGCGCCCCGTGAACGACAGCGTTTTCGTCAACGGACTGGTGCTGCACGCCTATCACGGCGTGATGCCGCACGAGGGCAAGGTCGGCCAGTCCTTCATCATAGATATCGGGCTCGATATCGATCTCGCCAACGCGGAGAAATCCGACAAGCTCGCGGATACGGTTTCGTACGATGCGGTGGTGAGTGTGGTGAGCCGTACTTTCACCGGCAAGCGCTACCGGCTGGTGGAAGCCGCCGCCGGCGCGGTGGCCGACGCCGTGATGCAGAATTTCCCGCGCATCCGCGCCCTGCGCATCACGGTGCGCAAGCCACATGCCCCCGTTGCCGCCGTCTTCACCGATGTGGGCGTCACATTGACAAGGACACGTCGTGGCTGAAGCGCTGATCGCGCTCGGCGGGAATATCGGTGACGCCCGCGCAACGCTTCAAAAGGCGATCGATCTGTTCTGCGACGGCAGCGACGTACGCCTGCTCGCCCGCTCGCACGACTATCGGACGCCGCCTTGGGGCGACGAAAACCAGCCATCTTTCGTCAATCTTTGCATCGCGGTGGAAACCCGCCTGACGCCGCAGGACCTGCTCGCGCGCGCACAGCAGGTTGAGCGCACGCTCGGCCGCGTTCGGGCGGAGGACCGCCATTGGGGACCGCGCACCGCCGATCTCGACATCCTTGCCTATGACGATGTCACGCTCAATGAGCCGAACCTGACATTGCCTCATCCGCACCTGTTCGAGCGCGGCTTCGTGCTGGTGCCGCTGGCTGAGATCGCACCGGACAAAGTGATCGGGGGTACCCGCGTGTGCGATGCTCTGGCACATGCCGATACCGCAGCCATTGAACGGCTGGAGCCCTAGATGGCGCTGACCATCCTGCTCAGCGGGTTCGGACCGTTTCCGGGCGCGCCGTTCAATCCTACCGGCTTCCTGGTGCGACGGCTCGCCCGTCTGCGGCGGCCCGCCTTCGCAGACGTGCGGCTTGAGGCGCATGTTTTTGAGACGAGCTATCGGGCAGTAGATCGCGACCTGCCGCGGCTGCTGGCCGAGTTGAAGCCGGACGCGGTATTGATGTTCGGGCTTTCAAACCGGGCGCGATGTCTGCGGGTGGAGACGCGGGCGCGTAATGCTCTTTCCGGTTTCTGCGATGCCGACGGACAACAGGCGTCCTCGACCTGCATTGTGCCAGGCGGGCCCCCTGCACTCTTGTTTGGGGTGCCGGAGACACGCCTGGCGCTCGCCGCGCACAATGCGCGTATTGAGGCCGTAACGTCACGGGATGCTGGACGCTATCTCTGCAACTACCTTTCCTGGCGCGTGATCGAGGCTACGGCCGACCCGGCAGGGCCAAGCTTTGCGGCTTTCATCCATGTGCCCAGGCTGCGGCAGGCGGCGGTCCGGCGCGGCGTCCGGGGGGCACGGCGGTGGCGCATGCGGGATCTGCTGCGCGGCGGGGAAGCCATCCTGCTCGCCGCCGCCGCCGAGACGCGCAGGCGCAGCCACATGAAAGAACGGTAACCTTCCCGGCGACGCCCTTGCCACAGTTCGGACCGAAACGCTCTATCTGATCAGCTTATGTCTGCGACGACCCCTTCCCGACCTGTGTCCCGAAAACCCTTGGTGCTTTTTCTCATCGCACTTTTCCTTTTGCCGGTAGCCGCGCGCGCCGCAGTCTTCGCTTTCAGCGACCATCCGCGCAGTTTCCGCGATGCCGACTGGTCCAGCATCGGCAGCCTGCCGCCCGCGAGCGAGCATCCCTCGGCACGCGTGCTTGTGCTCTCGGGCCGCACCGGCGGCTGGAAGGGCGTATTGGCTGTGCATAGCTGGATCGTCATCAAGAAGGAGAATGCATCCCGCTGGACACGGTTCGACGTCGTCGGCTGGGGCAATCCGGTGCGCGTCAATGGCTGGGCGCCGGACGGACGCTGGTTCGGTTCCCGGCCTGTCGTGGTGGCGGACGTGCGGGGCAAGGAAGCCGAACGGCTGATTCCGAAAATCGAAGCAGCGGTGCAAGAGTATCGCTTCGCCAACGCCGGCGATTATCGCGTTTGGCCGGGTCCCAACAGCAACACCTTCACTGCGACGGTGATGCGTGCGGTGCCGGAGCTCGCGACGGCATTGCCGTCGAATGCTATTGGCCGCGACTTCCGCCTCGGTCCTTATTTCGGCACGACCGACAGCGGCACCGGCCTCGAGGTCAATCTTTGGGGACTGCTGGGCTTCAAGATCGGCTGGGTCGAGGGGATCGAGATCAACTTTCTCGGACTTGTCGCAGGCCTCGATCTTCGGCATCCGGCGCTGAAGCTTCCGGGTTACGGCCGTCTCGGAATAGACGCCATTTTGCCCGCGCGTGCCGAATGAGCTTGAGCGCTTAAGCTACCTCTCCGAGAATCTCGCCCACCTTGTCCAGCAGCACTTCGCGGCCATATGGCTTGCGGATCAGCGGAAAGTCGTAAGTTGCGGCAGTGGCTGCGGCTTCCGCATAACCGGTCGCCAGCAGGATGAAGATGGACGGAAATTCGCCGCGCACGACGCGGGCAAGCTCCGCGCCATTCATACCGCCCGGCATCATGATGTCGGAGAAGACGAGGTCGATCTGCTCGCCCTTGCGCAATACCTTGAGCGCCTCAGCCGCGTTGCCGGCGGTCTTCACCTTATAGCCCGCGTCCTCCAGCAGCCCCAGCGCCAGCTCGGCGACGCCTGCATCATCTTCCACCAACAGCACGGTTGCGCTGCCTGCCTCGCGCAGGCGGGCGGCCGGTTGATCCAAGCGATAATCTGTTGTTGGTGTCCAACGCCTCCGGCAGGTGCAGGCTGACCTTGGTACCCTTGCCGGGGGCGCTGTCGAGCGTAAGCGTGCCGCCAGACTGCTTGGCAAAGCCGTAGGCCTGGCTCAGGCCCAGGCCGCTGCCACGCCCGATATCCTTGGTGGTGAAGAAAGGGTCGAACGCCCGCGCCTGGACCTCTTCCGACATGCCGATACCGGTATCGATCAGGTCGATAACCACGTAGGAACTTCCCTTTCCCCTGATCTCGCCGCCATGTTTCCGCGCGCGAATGGTCAGCGTGCCGCCGTCGGGCATGGCGTCGCGCGCGTTAAGACCGATGTTCAGCAGTGCAAGCTCGAGCTGGCCGACGTCTATCTGCACCGGGGGCAAATTCGTGGGGATGTCGGAGACGATGCGAACGTCCGCACGCAGGGAATGCGACAGCAGCTCCATGAAGCTGTTCAGCTGTTGCGCGATATCGACGGTTTCAGGCTTCAGCGGCTGGCGGCGTGAGAAGGCCAGCAATTGCTTGGTCAACCGTTCCCCGCGCAGGGCGGCATGACGCATATTGCCGATGAGACGCTTCAGTTTCTCGTTGCCCTGGATGCATGGCTCCGCGAGATCGGCCCCGCTGACGATCACCGTCAAAAGGTTGTTGAAGTCGTGCGCGACGCCGCCGGTGAGCTGACCGATCGCTTCCATCTTTTGTGCCTGGAAGAGCTGCTCGCGTGCCTCGTCAAGCTTTTGCTGGGCTTCGCGATGCTCGGTCAGGTCGCGCGTGATTTTTGCGAAACCGATGAGGTCGCCCTTTTCGTCATGGATGGCGTCGATGACGACGCTGGCCCAGAAGCGGCTGCCATCCTTGCGTACACGCCAGCCGTCGGAAGTAACCTTCCCCTTGTCCCTGGCGGTGGAAAGAAATTTCTGCGGCAGGCCGGCCGCACGATCCTCTTCGGTATAAAAGCGCGAGAAGTGCTGGCCGATGATTTCGCGGGCGGCATAACCCTTCAGGTTCTCGGCACCGCTGTTCCAGCTGGCGATGCGGCCTTCGGGATCGAGCATGAAGATCGCGTGATCGATCACGCCGTTGACCAGCAGGCGAAACTGGCGCTCGCTTTGCTCGAGCGCTTCCTGCGCGGCGCGGCGCTCGGTCAGATCGCGCGTAATTTTGGCGAAGCCGATAACAGTGCCGTCCTCAGCCCGCACCGCATCGAGTACCGCCGAGGCCCAGAAACGGGACCCGTCCTTGCGCATGCGCCAGCCTTCGTCCTCGAAGCGTCCGACGCTTTGAGCGGTCCGCAAGGCGCGCGCGGGCTTTCCGGCGGCGCGATCCTCGGGAGTGAAGAACATCGAAAAATTTTTGCCGATGATCTCGTCGGCCGTATAGCCCTTGATGCGCCGGGCGCCGGAATTCCAGCTGATGACGTTGCCGTCAAGATCGAGCAAATAGAGCGCATAGTCGGTCACCGCCTCGACCAGGAGCGCGAGCCGTTTTGCATCGCCTATTTGTTCGAGAACTGGCCTCTTCATTCCGACAGAAATGTCCCCCTCCTATCCCCCCAATGTTCGACTGGCCGGCTGGATAACTTAAGGCAAAGCCGAGAGGTTCCCCCAAAATCGCTGTTATGGTTGCTATTTTGCCCCTGGCAGCTGATTGCCCGGCGGCGGCCGGAGTGCCGACAGGTAGCACAACATCGCAGCAAAATCGAAAAAGGCGCCGCCTTGCAGCAGGAAAGGGTCAGCCGGAGGTTTCGGTCGGCCGCGCGGCGGCCAGCTTTTCCCACTGATCCGCGGCATGGAAGACCTCGCGCAGCCGGGCAATGAACTCGGCCTCGCCGTAGTAAAGTTTCCAGCGCCCGGTCAGATAAAGATCGACGAAATGGGAACGACGCCGATGGGCCAGATCACGCCAGCGCTGGGCGGTCTGATCGAGGTGAAAGGCGCTGGACCGAGCCTGCATGGATAGAATCACGAGCAGCCGCCGAATCGCTGCGATCATATTCTCGTGATTAGGTCGACAAGCAAAGCCCTAGATGATCTCACCGCAAAATTCGTCGCCCTGTCAGCGCCGCTGTTCTCTGGTGGTCACGACGCCAAATTAGGCGCGAGACGATAACTGGCCTGGGTTTTGGCCTTTATCTCGTCAGCGCTCACGCCCGGCGCCAATTCCACCAGAGTCATTCCGCCGTCGCGTTTTTTGTCGATGGCGAAAACCCCGAGGTCGGTGATCACCATGTCCACGACACCGGCGCCGGTGAGCGGCAAGGTGCAGCGTTTGAGCAGCTTGGGCTCGTCCTTGGCGGAATGCTCCATCACCACAACCACCTTCTTCACCCCCGCCACCAGGTCCATGGCGCCGCCCATGCCCTTGACCATCTTGCCCGGGATCATCCAGTTGGCGAGGTCGCCATTCTCCGCCACTTGCATGGCGCCGAGGATGGACAAGTCGATGTGCCCGCCGCGGATCATGCCGAAGCTATCCGCGCTGGAGAAATAGCTGGTCGTCGGCAGCTCGGTGATCGTCTGCTTGCCGGCATTGATCAGATCCGGATCTTCCTCGCCTTCATACGGAAACGGCCCAAAGCCGAGCATGCCGTTCTCGCTCTGCAGCTGCACACTCATTCCCGCAGGAATGTAATTCGACACCAGCGTCGGAATGCCGATGCCGAGATTGACGTAAAACCCGTCGCGCAATTCCTTCGCCGCGCGTTCCGCCATCTGCTCACGGGTCCAAGCCATCAGTTTCGCTCCGATTATTTGCTTGCGCATGATCTGATCCGAAAACCGGTTCCCACTTTTCGGGATCATGCGCTGGCCGCGCGTTCCGCCATCTGTTCGCGAGTCCAAGGCATCAGATTTCCACTCCCGCCGCCGCCGCTTCGCGCTTGCGGATGGTGCGCTGCTCAATGTGCTTTTTTGCGCCCGGCACGTGAACCATGCGCTTCACATAGATGCCCGGCGTGATGATGTGATCGGGATTGATCTCGCCCGGCTGCACCAGATGCTCAACCTCGGCAACGGTGACGCGGCCGGCCGTCGCCATGATCGGGTTAAAGTTGCGCGCGGTCTTGCGATAAACCAGGTTGCCTTCGGAATCGCCCTTCCAGGCATGCACGATTGCGAGGTCGGCGACCAGTCCACGTTCCATGACATACTTCTCGCCATCGAATTCGCGCTCTTCCTTATTCTCGGCAACCAGAGTACCGACGCCAGTCCTGGTGTAAAACGCCGGAATGCCCGCGCCGCCAGCGCGAATGCGCTCGGCCAGGGTGCCTTGCGGGTTGAATTCGATTTCCAGCTCTCCGGCGAGATATTGCTGGGCGAAGGTTTTGTTCTCGCCGACATAAGACGAGATCATTTTCTTGATCTGCCGGCTCTCGAGCAGCAGGCCGAGACCGGCGCCGTCGACGCCGGCATTATTGGAAACGAAAGTGAGGTTCTTCACCCCGGAATCGCGAATGGCGAGGATCAGAGTTTCGGGTATCCCGCAAAGGCCGAATCCGCCGGCCATGATCAGCATGCCGTCTTTCAACAGCCCGGCGAGAGCCGCACCTGCGTCGGGAAAAACCTTTTTCATACCCACCTCTTTCGTCGGGCGACCAGTGCGTCACTGGCATCATAAAGTCGCCAGTGCCCCTTTCCTTCGAAGGTCGCGTCAGGGAACGCGGCGATGCATCACGAACTTCGAAAACGGGGCACTAGGATAACGGGTAGGCCAAAAGGTCAAGGCCCGCCGGCAAAACACGGCTTGCGCTTGAGGAAGTTCCCGCTGCAAGCTAGGAAAATGCCCGGGAAATAAACAGTCTGTTGAATGTAGGGAACCGATCATGCGGAAACCTTTTGTCGCGGCGGTGCTGGCGGCTTGTCTTGGATGGACGGCCGCGGCAACGGCGCAGAACTATCCCAATCGTCCGATTACCCTGGTCATTCCCTTCGCCGCCGGCGGCCCGACCGACGTGCTTGGCCGCGCCATGGGGCAGAAGCTGGGCGAGATTCTGGGCCAGACCGTGGTGATCGAAAACGTCGGCGGCGCCGGCGGCATGCTCGGCGGCGCGCGCGTCGCGAAGGCGGCGCCCGATGGCTACACAATGGGGCTTGGAACCGTCGGCACCCATGCGCAGAACCAGACGCTCTACAAGAAGCCGCTCTATCACGCGGCGAACGATTTCACGCCGGTGGTGCTGATCGCCGAAGTGCCGATCGTGCTGATCGCCAGAAAAGATTTTCCGGCCAATGACCTGAAGGAGTTCGCCGCTTACGCCAAGCAGAACCAGGACAAGATGCAATTCGGCTCTGCCGGCGCGGGCTCAGCGACGCATCTCGGCTGCGTCGTCGTCAATCAGGCGCTGGGCACGAACAACATTACCCATGTGCCCTATCCCGGGCACGGGGCCGGCGATGACCGACCTGATCGGCGGCCGCGTCGACTTCCTCTGCGAGATCATCACCACCGCCAAGCCGCAGGTCGATGGCGGCACGGTGAAGGCGATCGCCACTTTGTCCAAAACTCGCTCGCCCGCGCTGCCGAATGTCCCGACCGCGGCGGAGCAAGGCGTCTCCGACATGGAGGCCTATACCTGGAACGCCTTCTTCCTGCCGAAGGGCGCGCCGGCGGAGGTGGTGAAGAAACTGAATCAAGCGACGGTGGAAGCCATGAAGGACCCGAACGTGCGCGCGAAGCTGGAAGGGCTCGGCGCGGCCTTCGTATCGCCGGACCGCACCACGCCCGAGTATCTCGGCAAATTCGTGCAGAGCGAAATCGAGAAATGGGCAAAGCCGATCCGGGCGTCCGGGGTGTCGGCCGACTGAGGCGATCCCGCCTTCCGGGCGAATTGCGGCGGGAAAACCCCAATCTCGCCCCATTCATGTCACGCCTGCCGGTCGGAATGCTCCTGTTCCGTCGAAGGCAGGGAGAAAAAAATGCCGTATATCCGTTTGACCGCTTCAGCAGCGGCGGCGGTCGCCGTCGTGCTAGCTCTTGCGCTTTCGCCCGCGACAGCGCGGCCATGTGATCACGGCGATGCAGGCTGTGTTGTAAGCCCGCAGGCTGACGCGATAGGCGCGCAGGCCGACCCGATGAAGCTCGACCAATTCATAAAGACGTGGAAGCCGGTCGCCAAGCGCCAATCCGGTCGCGACGTCCGGGAAATCGAAGAAGTCGAAATCCGCGAGAAAGCCTGCTGCGAAGGAAGTTGCTCCCGAGCCTGCGGTTGCGGAAACAGCGCCGGCACCGGTACCGACCGAAACCATTGCGGCGAATCCCGATCAGTCCGTGGCAACCGACGCTGTCGGGATCACACCCTTTGACGAAGCGAATGAGATCGATGCGGCAGACAGCACGCCGCCCAGCAACGTCCAGGTGGTCGCCTTCAATGAGGTCAATGAGCTCGATCTGGCGGCGCCTTCCCCGCCCGTTCCCCCCGAAAGCGTCGGACAATCGGTTTTTGCCGAGCAGCCGGACGAGGATAATTCCTGGATGGCCAAGCTGCTGCTGGCGATCGCCGGCACGATCGCCCTTGCCGGCGCGACGCGCTTTTTCGTCGCGTAAACGCCCCGCGCCATCCTGATTTTATTCAAGCGAATGTGAATGCCTGCGGCCAAAGCGCCGCGGGCCTCCCTCTCTTTCGCCTGAAAAAATGCCATGATTTAATTAGTCTCAATCGCAGAAGCCGAATCTGCGCGGCACGCCCGTTCCACCGGGTACTGCCGGCCAACGGCTAAAAAGCGGCCAACGGGAGGTTACATTGGTTTCCTTCACCCTCAACGACAAGCGCGTCTCCGTTTCCGCCGATCAGGCGACGCCGCTGCTCTGGGTCATCCGCGATCATCTGGGGCTGACCGGCACCAAATACGGCTGCGGGGCCGGCCTGTGCGGCGCCTGCACCGTCCACATCAACGGCAAGGCGCAACGCGCTTGCCAGATACCGGCAGCCAGCGTCGAAGGCGCCAAGGTCGTCACCATCGAAGGCCTGTCGCCCGACAATTCGCATCCGCTGCAGAAGGCCTGGATCGCCGAACAGGTCGCACAATGCGGCTATTGCCAGACCGGCCAGATCATGAAGGCGGCCGAACTGCTGGCGGAAAATCCGAAACCTAGCCGCGATCAGATCGTCCAGCACATGGACGGCAATATCTGCCGCTGCGGCACCTATCACCGCATCATCGCCGCCGTTGAGCGCGCGTCGCGGGAGGGCTGACCATGACCATCAACATCAAGACTCCCGGGCTTTCCCGCCGCCAGGTCGTAGCCGGCATTGGGGGCCTCTCCTTTTACGTAGCCATGAGCGCCAATGGTCTGCGGCTGACCTCCGCGGTGGCCGTAACCGACAACGCACGGAAGATCACGCCCTGGGTGCGCATCGCGCCGAGCGGCGCCATCACCATTCTCACCGCCGGAGCGGAGATGGGCCAAGGCTCGATGACTTCGCTCCCGCTCATCATCGCCGAAGAAATGGATGCCGACTGGTCGAAGGTGACGCTCGAATGGGCGCCGGCGGAGGCGGAAACCTATGGCTACAGCGCCGGCGGCGGCCGCAGCATGTCGATCACCGGCAGCCGCGCGGTGCGGGGCTATTTCGCCGACCTGCGCAATGTCGGCGCGCAGGTGCGCAAGGTGCTGCTGATCAATGCGGCGGAGAAATGGGGCGTCGATCCCGCCTCGCTGAAAACCGAGCCGAGCGCCGTCGTCAATCCGGCCAATGGCCAGCGGCTGACCTATGGCGAAATCGCCGCCTTCGGGAAAGTCCCCGAACAGCTTCCAACGGTCGACAAGAGCGAATTGAAGCCGAAAGAGCAGTTCCGCTTAATCGGCAAATCGATTCCGCGTTACGACATTCCGGCCAAGGTCAACGGCAGCGCGCAATATTCCATCGACGTGCGGCTGCCTGACATGGTCTATGCCACAACGCTGCATTCTCCGGTGCATGAAGGCGAGCCGGAAAGCTGGAACGATGCCGCGATCAAGGCGATGCCCGGAGTGGTCGCCACCGTGAAGCTCGCCAACGGCGTGGCAGTGGTCGCGGAAAAGTTCGAGCAGGCGACGGCTGCCCGCGACGCGCTCAAGGTCGTGTGGAAGCAATCCAAGGCCGCCGGCTATAACTCCGAGCGCGCCCTGATGGAGGACTATGTCAAGGTCCATGCGGATCCCGCCGCCAAGAGGACGCCGGTCGATACCAAGGGCGACGCCGGCGCCAGCTTCGCGTCCGCCGCCAAGCTCTACAAAGCGGAATACCGCAGCGACTATGGCTACCACGCGCAAATGGAGCCGTTGAATGCCGTGGCCCGCTTCAACCAGGCCGGCGACCATGTAGAGATCTGGGACGGCACCCAGGCTCCCGACCGCTGTCGCGCCGACGTCGCCAAGGCACTCGGCTTCAAGCTTGAGCAGGTCACGGTCAATCAATGCTACATGGGCGGCGGCTTCGGGCGGCGCTCGCTCTCGGATTACACCGGGGAAGCTGCGCTGGTCGCGCGCGAGGTGCGCCAGCCGGTGAAGCTGATCTGGACGCGGGAGGAGGACCTAGCGCATGGGGCCTTCCGGCCGCAATCCTTCCAATGCCTGGAAGGCGCGACGGACGGCAGCGGCAAGGTCATCGGCTGGCGGCATTGCGTCGTCGGCGACGGCGGCGGGCTGGTGACCGGCGGGATGAAAATTCCGTATTACGCCGTGGCCAACCAGCAGATCGAGCAGCGCGGCGTATCGCATGGCATTCGTCTGAAGCACTGGCGCGCCGTCGCGCATGTCTTCAACGTCTTCGCCATCGAGAGCTTTGTCGATGAGATGGCGGCGCAAGAGGGCATGGATCCGATCGAGTTCCGGATCCAGCGCATGGCGATGATCCCGCGCGCAACCAAGTGCTTCGAGACCGTGGCAAAGATGTGCGACTGGAAGGCCAAGCGCCCGGAGGGACGCGCGCTCGGCATCTCGATCAGCGAACGGTCCGGCTCGCTAGGCGCGGGCGTGGCGGAAATCTCGCTCGATCAAAACTCCGGCAAGATCCGGGTCCACAAGGTCTGGCTTGCGGTCGACGGCGGCATCATCGTCACGCCGGACGCCGCCAAAGCCAATATCGAGAGCGGCATCCTCTACGGGCTCTCCAGCGTGCTGCATGAGCGCGTCACGATCAAGGACGGCGTCGTGCAGCAGAGCAACTTCCATGACTACAACCTGATGCGCATGTCCGACCTGCCGGAGGTGATGCAAGTGACTTTCATCGACCGGGATGCGCCGCCGAGCGGGCTTGGCGAGATCGGCAATCCCTTCATCGCCGCCGCCGTCGCCAACGGCTTCTACAAGCTGACGGGCAAGCGGCTGCGTCACATGCCCTTCACGCCCGAGCGGGTGAAGGAAGCGCTGAAGGCTTAAAGCTCAGATTTGCAGCGGGAGTGACATCTCTCCCGCTCATTCCCGCGCCAGCGGGAATCCAGTCTGTGCGCAACATTGCTGGATCCCCGCTTTCGCGGGGAGGAGCGGTTGTGGCAGCGTTTGCTGTCGGCCGCTACGAATTCAAGAAATCCCGCGCCGAGAAAACCGCCCTGAACGGGATGTTGCGCTTGCCGTAGCACTCGGCCGCGCCCTCGCCCCTATCAACGACGGACAGACCGAGAATGACCTCGGCTCCCGACTGTTGCGCGGCGTCGACCGCGATCATCGAAGAGCCACCCGTGGTCGTGACATCGTCGATGATCACGACTTTCTTGCCCTGCAAGGTGTCGCTGTCGCCAAGCCCTTCAACCAGCTTTTTGGTGCCGTGATCCTTCACTTCCTTGCGGACGAAGAAACCGGATATGGGCTTGTTCCTCTGATGGCTCAGCATGGTCACAGTGCTGATCAGCGGCACGGCGCCGAGCGCCAGGCCGCCGACATAATCCACCGGCACATCCGACAGCTGATCCAGCAGTAACTCGGAAAGAGCGTAGGCGCCTTCCGGGTCGAACATCGTCGGCTTCAGATCGAGATAATATTCGCTCGTTTTTCCCGAAGCCAAAACGAACTGTCCACGCCTGAACGACCTGGCCTTGATGAGAGCAAATGCCTTCGCGCGCCGCGCGTTGCTTTCCTCTGCATTGCTTGGATTGGACGACCGTTGCGGTAACATCAAAGACCTCAAAAGCTTAGGGGGATCGTACCGGCGAGGAACGAGAGCGAAGCCAATCACTCCAGCCGTTTGTTCTTGGCAAAATCATAGTCGCTGCCGAAGGCGCTGTCGAAGCGCCAGCTCACCTCGTCCGCCTTATACCCACCGGAAAAAACGCGCTTGAGGAAAATCTGCTGGTCGGCCCAGCCGGCGTCGGCCTGCGGGGCGCGGTAGCGGCCGGGCATGGTGTCGTTCAGCCAGCCGTGCGGCGCATCCTTGTAGACGTGGATGTCGTAGCTCTTGTTGTATTGCTCAAGCGTATTGCGAAAGCGCTGGATGTCGTCGTTGGAGATGATGTGGTCGGCGGAGCCGAAGGCACCGAACACCGGGCAATCCACCGCGGCAATGATCTCCTCGAGCGGCCGGCCGTTGGTCTTGCTCGCCGGCCATTCGCGTTTGGACGCCGCGCCATACCAGACCACAGCCGCGGCGATCTTCGCCTGCGCCGCATAGACCAGCGGGTGCCGGCCGGTCTGGCAGTAGCCCGCGACCGCGACCTTGCTCATGTCGGCGGCGGAATTCTTCGCAACCGCCTCCAGCGCGGCATTGATGTAGTCGACCGATTCCGCATCCGTCATGTCGTAGCGGGCATCGCCCGCGTTCAGCGCTTTCTGGTCGGGATGTTTGTAGAAATAATTCGCCGCGACGACCAGGAAGCCATCGCTGGCACATTTCTTCGCAAGATCGCGCGTATGCGGCACCAGCCCATAGCGCTCATGAATGAGAACAACGACCGGATAGCGCCCGGCAGCGGCCGGCCGCGCGAGGAAAGCCGGCATGCCGCCGGGGCAGACGATTTCCAGCGTTTCGATCTGGCGATCCATGCCGCTCATTTTCGCTCGCTTACTCCCGATTCTGGACACTAGGGTGTCATCAGGGCGACGGCCTGGTCCACCGTCATCACCCGGCCCATGCGGGGAAATACCCGTTCCATGAAGAACTGGTTGTTGTTGCCGCGCGCCGAATAGCAGCAATCGCTGATGACCACGATCCCGTAATCCATGTCGCGCGCGGCATAGACCGTGCTGGCGATGCCGACATCGGTGGAGCCGCCGGCGATGATCATGGTCTCGATGCCGCGCACCCGGAAATGCAGGTCGAGGTCGGTCTGGAAAAATGAATTCCAGCGATGTTTCGGCACCACCACGTCGCCTTCAACCGGCGCGATTTCCGGCGCGATTTCCGACTCCTTCGAGGCCTTGTGGAAGCGCGGAAAGAACGGCTTGTCGCCTGCCGCCTTGGGGCGCAGGTCCATGTCGGTATCGGTAAGCCGCGCCACCGAATCCGACCCGTCCGCGGCATGCGCTCCGCTCGGATAGAAAGTCGTCATGCCTACCTTGCGCGCTCCGGCAACGAGGCGTTGCATATTCGGAAGAATGTTACGTTCGGCCAGGAATTGCTGCTTGGCGAGGTCGCTGGGATGCAGGTAGCCGTTCAAGGTATCGAACATCACCAGCCCGGTGCGGGCTGCGCTCAGGTTCTTCTCCAGCCGCGATACCTTCGCCATCTCTTGCCGTCCTCCTTGATCTTGTGATGGTCCTCGCATGGCATAGCGCGCCGACCTCGGCAAGACGGCCCTCGCGCACCGCCCAGGTATCGCTTAAGGTCTCCGCGTTTGGGTGGGGATTCCCTGCGATTTCAACCTGATAAGGAGCTTGCGTAATGCCGGTGAGCCGGGCCAACGGCCTCGACATCTATTACGAGAAAGTGGGCTCCGGACCGCCCCTGGTGCTGATCCATGCGCTGCCTTTCGACCATCACCTTTGGCTCTATCAGGTGGAGCGCTTCTCGGCGCACTTCACCACCATTGCCATGGACCTGCGCGGCCTCGGCTCCTCGGCCAAGCCGCGCACGCCGTTTTCCCTCGGCGATATGGGCGATGACATCCTCGGCATCCTGGAAGACGAAGACGTGCGCACGGACGCGGTCGTGCTCGGCTGCAGCATCGGCGCAAAACTCGCCTTGATGCTCGCCTGCGACCGGCCCGACCTTTTCAAGGCAGCGATTTTGGTCGGCGGCAATAGCGGGCCGCAGGTACAATTCGATCACCGCATTGCCGCTTATCGCAAGCATCAGGACAAAGGCACGCTGAAGGAATATCACCTCGGGCATCTGCGGCATGGCGTGACGCAGGCCTGGGCGGATACGCCGACGGCGCGTTATCTGATCGAAGGTTTCCTTGAGCGCGGCGCAGCGCTCGATGCGGAATCGCTCGCACAGGTATTTGGCGCGCTGACGGTCTCGGATCTCACCGGCCGCCTGCCCGCCTATAAGAGCCCGACGCTGATCGTGAACGGGGAATTCGACAATGCGCTGAAAGGCGGCACGCGCACCGCCTCGCTCATTGCACACTCCGAGCACAAGATCATCACCGGCACGGGCCATTGCTGCTTTCTTGAAGACCCGGCGACGTTCGAGAAGCTGGTCCGGGATTTTCTGCGCCGTAATCGTCTCTGGCCAGGTTGAGGCCCGCCATGAAGCTTATCGCCTATATGATCGACGGCCATCAGATGGACATCCGCCCTGCTCCGGTCGAGCGCGAATGGATGGACAATACCGGCGAGCGCTTCGCCTATCGCTGCCTGCCGCTTAACATCGCCAATGCGCATGGCTGGGAGATTGCCTGTCCCTCGAGCTTCAGCGCCGTCTGGAATGGAAATCAGGATCTTGCGGCCATCAATGTCCGGTTTGACGACCCCGACGCGCAGCCGTTCGCTATTAGCCACTTCGGCCACGGCACGTTGACCTTCCACATCCCGTGCCTGTTCCGCACCGATCCGGGCTGGGACTTGATGGTGCAGGGACCTATCAACCGTCCAAAGGACGGGATCGCCGCGCTTTCCGGCATCATCGAAACCGATTGGGCTCCTTATACTTTCACCATGAACTGGATTTTCACCCAACCCGAAGTCGACGTGTATTTCGAGAAGGGCGAGCCGTTCTGCCATATCTTTCCGGTGCAGCGCGGGCTGCTCGCCTCGATCGAGCCGGAGATGAAACTGCTTTCGTCCGAGCCGGAGCTGCAAGGGCAATACCAGGCATGGAACGAGAGCCGACTGAAATTCAATGCCGAGCTGCAACAGCCCGGCTCGCCGGCGCAGGCCGAGCGCTGGCAGAAGTTGTATTATCGCGGGCTTTCACCCGACGGCACGCCGGCCGGAATCGAGGATCATAGCACGCGGCTGCGGCTGCGGCCGTTTAAGCCAATCTAGCGTTCATTGTCAGAGTTTACGGCAGACGCAGCGGCCGGCCTCACGCAGGTCTAACGACGCTTGCGTCCGCTGTTGCCGCCGGGCCGGTCCAGCCGCTCGATCATTTCGAGCCGCTCGCGGCGTTCCAACCGCTCGATCTTTTCCAGCCGTTCCATCCGATCAAGACGTTCCTGCCGATCAAGACGTTCCTGCCGCTCCATGCGCGCGTGGTGATCGGACCTGCCGGTCTCGGAGCGGGTGGATTCGCTAGTCTTCCCGCCGCCCTCGCGCTTCACGATGATCGCGGCTTTGGTTGACTCGTCTTTTTTGTGGCGACTTTTTTGGCCGTCGCGTGGTGACCGTTTTGGTTCCCCTGGCACTTGCCTTGGCCATGATCAACGCACGGCGGTGGTGGTGGCGGCGGCGGCGGCGGCGGTGGCGGCGGCGGTCGGCGGCGGCGGTGGCGGCGGCGGCGGCGGCGGCGGCGGCGGCGGCGGTGGCGGCGGCGGCGGCGGCGGCGGCGGCGGCGGCGGCGGCGGCGGCGGCGGCGGCGGCGGCGGCGGCGGCGGCGGCGGCGGCGGCGGCGGCGGCGGCGGCGGCGGCGGCGGCGGCGGCGGCGGCGGAGGCGGCGGCGGCGGCGGCGGCGGCGGCGGCGGCGGCGGCGGAGGCGGAGGCGGTGGCGGAGGCGGAGGCGGTGGCGGCGGCGGCGGCGACAGTTGGACAAAATTCTTGCGCGTCGTTGTCCGATTGCCCGTCCGTGTCGTTCCGTTATTCAGGCGGAACTGTACCGACGCCCTTGCCCGGCTTGAGCTTGCTCACGTCAAACTTTTGAAGCCGAGGCTGGCCCCCGCGGCTCAATACAAAGCCGTCCCCCTTTGTCTTGACTTCGATTGTCCTCCCATCGGGCAGCCGCGCGAATCCAATTCCGTCGACGAGAATGAAAGTCAGCGTGTCATTCTCGATCAGGATGTCGAAAATCGAACCGCGCACGCCAAGCGTGCCGGCAGGCGTTTTGATCTGATAGCTGCTGGACTGCTGAACGCCCGAGATGAAACGGAACGCGCCCTTGGTCGCGTTCAACACGACCTCGCCGGCGCCCTTTGACGGATCGAATACATATTTGTCGAGCGTTACCTCGGACCGCGGGCCGACGCTGAGGCTGGTCTGGTCCCGGAACAACAACTGCGCGTTGCTGTTCTCACCGGTGCGCACGAGCTCGTTGGTAAAGAGGTCGCTTCCGACTGATAAAACCCGGGTGGTGCCGCGGTTCACGCCTTCGACGCGTTGATCGACCGCCGAAGCGACACCGATTTTGTTAGGCATAAGCTGAAGGCGACTGCAGGAGATATCCCGCAATCACAAGGGACGAGACCGTCCCAAGCCATGCACCCCGATGACGCATCAGCCCCTGTCCCGGCCGAAATCGGCCACGCGCGCACGCTGTGCAATCAAAGAAATCTGATGCCAGCGGCGTCTCGCTTTAAAGTCTTTTAACAACAATTCAGGCCGTAAGCAAACAGGAAGCCCGGCAAAAGCCGCAGCAGGTAAAACCAAGTAATTGCAAGGTTTTCGCCGCCGCTGCTGTCCGGGAGGCGCAAAAGCAGCAAACAGCTTCTAAGAACGGCCATCGTCGGTCCTGGATGTCAGGATTCGGGTGTGTCCGAGATTGTCTCCACCATTCGTAAATCCAAAGTCTACCGGCTTTCGTCCGAAGCCGCGGAGTGCTAGCGTCGCTCAGGACTCGGCATTTCGGGGGGCAGCCGGCTCGCGCTTTGGGCGCGCCGGTAAGAACATATGCGAACAGCTTTCACTGTCATACTTTGAGTTTTCTGTTGCTGGCGTCGACTGGCGTGAGCCGCGCCGACGAATTGTCCGATCTCAACGCGATGATCCTCAGGGATCCTGGGAACATCGAACTGAACCTGCGTTATGCCCGGCTTGCCGAGCAGAGAGGTGAGCTCAAGAAAGCCCTCTCCGCCTACGAGCGCGTCACGGTCAACAGCCCGCAGAACTTGGAGGCGCAGGAGGGATTCCGGCGCATCGTCCGCAAGCTGCAGCCTGAGGGCACGCGCCTCACCCTTGAACTGGGTGGCGGCTGGGAGTCGAATCCGGCGCGCGACGCACGTGACGCCAAGTCCGATTGGCTCGCGCTCGTGCGCGCTGAGTTGAGGGATGAGCGCAAGTTCGGCGAGGTGAGTTGGCGTACCATCGGCAGCGCCTTCGGCGAATTTTATCGCGACCAAGGCAACAAGGTTAACTACGCATCTGCCGGCGCGGTGACGGGCCCGATATGGGATGTGACACCGCAATTTTCCCTGCATGCAGCCGTCGGTGGCGGCGCCGCGCTCTATGGCGACCATAAACTTTACGAAGAGGCTGTCGCCGCCTTTACCCTGGAAAGCGGCTTCTGGAACGGCGTGCAGACCGGCCGGTTACGCGTAGGGTTCCGCGGCTACGACGAATTCTATGGCGGGTCCGATGGCGTCTATGTCGACGTCTCCGAGAGATTTGGCTTTATCGGTGTGCTGGAGAAAAACGACATTGCGGCAGTGATGCCGTGGTTCCGCTGGAGCGACATCGCGGGCACGCCATTAAATCTTCCTCTGGAAGAGACCCAACCCGGCCGCTATTGGGAAACGGGCCTGCGCGGCGAATATTTCCGTCCGCTGGCGTCCTGGCTGATCGTGGGAGCATCGATCGTCCGGCCAGCTACCGCGAATTTTCCGAAGCTACGATCTTGAAAAGCGGCGCTTGCAGTGTTGCGGCGGGACTGGACCTACGTCCCGGCCGTGGCGGTCATTTTTCCCAAGCTGCTGTGGGAAACCGCCGACCTGCGCGTCGACTACAGATATGAGGACAATCGTTCAAACGTTCCCTTCGATACCTACGTCGATCACCAGGTCACGACCAGCGCGACCTTCCGGTTCTAGAGACGCTGACCCTTTGTAACCTTCCCACCGCCGGCGCCGAAGTGAAGAAGGCGGCCGTGACGGCCGCCGATCAGAGGCGGGAGCCATGAGCAGATCGCAGTGGAAAACCTTGGCAGGCGTCGATTTCGCGCGGCTGCGCGAAGCGCGCATTCAGGCCCATTACGGGGCACAGTGGCTGGCCCGCGCCGCGCGCGCTTACGTCCCGCCGCAACCGGACGATGGCCACACTAATCTCGGCTGGGACGACGGCTTCGAGGGATTCACCACGCATCCGCTGCAAGCGCGGCACAAGGCTCGGGATCCGGATACCGGACCTGGCGCTGGCGCTGCTGGAAAACGGGCGGACCGCCCGATCCTTCCCGCTGCACGGACGATCAGAGGCGGAGGCGCGCGCTTGGCTCGGCGAGCAAATGACAACGTTCGATCTTGCGGACAGCGCGCTCGATAACCCCCTGCCCTACGCACTTCCGGCTCATCCGCTCGCACAGGACGGACGCTATGACACGGCAACCCTCGCCGAGCCGCTGCGCGAGCTCGCCGCCTGGTATGCCAACGGCCTCAACGCACTCGGGACGGTGAGACAACGGCTGGTGGCGCGCGGCCTGCCGGCGCCGGAAGTGCGGTGCTGGCCGCATCATTTCGACCTCGATTGCCTGACGGTGATCGGCGATGGCGCTCCTTATGTGGCACCGACCATGGGTGCCGGCTTCTCGCCGGGCGACCACTTATTATGAGGAGCCCTATTTCTACATCAGCCTCTATCCGCGCCCCGAAATATCGCTGCTGCCCTCCCTGCACGCACCGGGACATTGGCACATGCAGGATTTCCTGGCGGCGGTGGCGCCTGCGGGCAGTATCTTGACGCTGAAGGAGCGGCAGGCCGGGACCGAGGCCTTCCTGCATTCCGCTGCCGACGAGATCGTAAAACTTTTAAGCGGCGGCGAGGCACGCGCCGCCAACTGAACTATAATACGGCGAAGTGTGCTGACGCGGGGGCGATCATGGCCGAGTGAAGAAACCTGGGTAGATATAGGCGCCGCAGAGACTCTTTCCGCTCGGCCGCTGCAACGGCTTCAGGTCAAGAATGTCGCGCTCGCCGTCTCTTTCAGGGATGGAGAGTTCGGCGTCGTCTCCAACATATGCAATCACGCGGGCGGCCCGCTCGGCGACGGCCATCTCGACGACAGCGGCTATATCACCTGCCCCTGGCACGGATGGAAATTCCACCGCTGCACCGGCCTTGGCGAGCCCGGCTTCGAGGAAGACCGTGTTCCCTCCTTTCCGGTGAAGACCGAAAACGGCCGCGTGCTGGTCGATCTCGCCCATCCTACCAAGCGCCACGCCAAGCCGCATGCGCCGCATCCCTTGGAACGCAAAGTCGAGCGCCAGCCCGGCCCGCCGCGCCTCGCCGGCATTTCCACCACCGCGATGGACGGCGCCAATCCGCGTTTTTCCGGCTCCGACCACCTGCTGATGCATGCCCTGAAGGAGGCCAAGCGGCTTGGATCCGAAACGCGCATGATCAAGCTCAATGACCTGAAATTCCGGGCTTGCGAAGGCTATTACTCCAAAGCCGCTCAAGCCTGCACCTGGCCCTGCTCGATTACGCAGATGGACCCGAAAGACGAGATGGACCAGGTCTACGAAGCCCTGGTGCATTGGGCCGATGCCATCATCGTGGCCTCGCCGATCCGCTGGGGCGCGGCTTCTTCGCTCTATTTCAAAATGGCGGAGCGGCTGAATTGCGTGCAGAACGCCATCACCATCCGCAATAACGTGCTCATCCGCAACAAGGTGGCGGGCTTCATCATCGTCGGTGGCCAGGACAATATCCAAGCCGTGGCGGGACAGATGCTCGGCTTCTTTGCCGAGCTTGGCTTCATCTTTCCGCAATTTCCCTACATCGCCCATTCACGCGGCTGGTCGGCCGAGGACATGGAGCGAAACGTCGAAGGTCGTGCGCGATTCCAAAGAGCTGGCGGAAGGTGCCGCCATGCTAACGCAGCGCTGCCTGGAACTGGCGAAGAACTTGATCGCGCAAGGCGAGGCGCGGCATTCGATCGAGCGCGGCGGCCGCAAGGCTCATCTGCTGGATACTCAGATTCCCGAAATAGCGGTGCTGAATATCCGGTGCAGCGGCCAGCGCTTGCGACCCGCCGCTCCAGACGATGCGTCCCCGCTCGATCAGATAGTGCCGGTCGGCAAGGCGGATGAGCGCTTCGACATTCTTGTCGATGATCAGGATGGAAAGCCCTTCCGCCTTGAGCTTTGCAAGGCAGCGCCAGATTTCCATCCGGATGAGCGGCGCAAGGCCTTCGGTGGCTTCGTCGAGAATGAGCAGGCGCGGATTGGTCATCAGCGCGCGTCCGACCGCCAGCATCTGCTGCTCGCCGCCGGAGAGCTGGATGCCCATCCGGTCGTGCAAGGCTTCCAGTTGCGGAAAGAGCTGGTAAACGCGGGGCAGGGTCCATGGCTTTGCGCTCTGCGATCGTTCCGCCGCGGCCGCCACCAGATTTTCCCGCACCGTGAGATTGGGGAAGATCTGCCGGCCTTCCGGCACGAGACCGATGCCGAGCTGCGCGATCCGGAATGCAGCCAGCGCGCGAATTTCCTCGGCCGTCGAAGCGCACCGAGCCCGCTTCCGCGCGGGTCAGCCCCATGATCGAGCGGACGGTCGTGGTCTTTCCCATGCCATTGCGGCCCATCAGCGTGATGACTTCGCCCCGCCCGACGGCGAGCGAAACGCCGAACAGGACCTGGCTCAGGCCATAGCGCGTTTCCACTTCGCTGAGTTCCAGCAGCGCGTCAGACATGGCCGAGCCCCGCGGCGTCGTTCTCGCCCAGATAGGCCTGGCGCACCTGCGCATTCTCCCGGATCGCTTCCGGCGCGCCGGTGGCGATGACGCGGCCATAGACCTGCACGCTGATCCGGTCGGCGAGCGCGAAGACCGCTTCCATATCATGCTCGATCAACACGATGGTGTATTCACGCTTCAGCTCGCGCAGCAGCGCCAGCATGCGGGCGGATTCGTTCGGGCCAAGCCCCGCCATCGGCTCGTCAAGCAGAAGCAGGCGCGGTGTGGTGGCGAGCGCCATCGCAATCTCGATCTGCCGGTGCTCGCCGTGGCTGAGTCGTGAGACCCGGCGATGCCGGCGCGGTCGAGCATACCAACGCGCTCGAGCGCCGCCCGCGCCGCTTCCCGCAGCTCGCGCTCCCGCCGCGCGGCCTTCCAGAAGCGAAAGGAATGACCGGCATGGGCTTGTACGGCGAGTGCGACATTGTCGAGCGCGGTGAAATCCGGAAACAGCGAAGTGATCTGGAACGAACGCGCCAGCCCCAGCAGGCTGCGCCGCCAGACCGGCAGCGCGGTGATGTCGTGTGCCGGCGAAGACGATCCTTCCGGCATCGGGCGCGAGTTCCCCCGCCAGCTGGCCGATCAGGGTGGTCTTGCCCGCGCCGTTCGGCCCGATCACCGCGTGCAGCTCACCCTCCGGAATATCGAGCGTCACATTATCGGAGGCGATCACGCCGCCGAAGCGCTTGTTCAGGCCCTCGATCTGCAGCAGCGGTTCAGCCACGGTCAGCCCTCGTCAGCGCGCCGTAAATACCGCCGCGGGCGAACAGCACGATCGCCAGCAGCATCGGCCCGAGCACGATCTGCCAATATTCCGCCGCGCGCATGGCCGCATCGCCGAACAGCGGAAAACCGAGACGCCCGATCAGAAAGCGGCAGCGTCTCCTCCAGCACCAGCAGCGCAACGGCGCCGATGGTCGGGCCGAAGACCGAGCCCATGCCGCCGAGCACGACCATCACGATGAGGTCGCCCGAGCGCGTCCAATGCATCATCGCGGGACTGATGAAATTGGTGAAATTCGCGAGCAGCGCCCCGGCCAGCCCGCACAAGCGCCCCGGCGATAACGAAACAAACGAGCCGATAGCGATAGGTGGGGAAGCCGATAGAGCGCATACGGCGCTCGTTTGAGCGCGCGCCGCTGGATCACCATGCCGAAACGGGAATTGACCAGCCGCCAGATCAGATAAATCGCGCCGAGCAGCAGCGCGAGGCAGACATAGTAGAACACCGTGCGGTTGGAGAGCTCGAGCAAGTCCCGCAAACTGGCTGCGCCGGGAGATGGTCAGGCCGTCGTCGGCGCCGTATCGGCTGAGAGCGACCGCGACGTAATAGACCATCTGCGCGAAAGCGAGCGTGATCATGATGAAATAGACGCCGCGCGTGCGCAGCGACAAGGCGCCGATGCCGAGCGCGAACAGCGCGGAGATCAGGATCGCCAGCGGCCATTGCACGAAGCCGGAGGAAATCCCCTCATAGGCCAGGATGCCGACCACATAGCCGCCGATGCCGAGATAGGCGGCGTGGCCGAAGCTCACCATGCCGCCGTATCCCATGATCAGATTCAGGCTGGTCGCCGCCAGCGCAAGGATCAGGATGCGGGTGAAGAGGGTCAGCAGGAAGCTGTTGCCGCTGAGCGTCCGGTGTAAAGCGGCAAAGCCAGCAGAAAGGCGATGAGCGCCGCGATGAAGATTTGCGGGCCGTGAAGTATTCCTTCATCGGCCGGCCGCGGGAAACAGTCCTCCGGGCCGCAGCACCAATACCGCCGCCATCAGTATATAGATCAGCATCGACGACAGCGCGGGGCGGCGGTCGAAGCCGCGGCGGAACTGAGAAACAGCCTGAGCAGATCCGGCAGGAAGGCCCGGCCGATGGTATCGACCAGCCCCGCAAAAATTGAGGCGACGAATGCGCCGCGTATCGATCCGATGCCACCGATGATGATGACGACAAAAGCGAGAATGAGGATGTTCTCGCCCATGCCGATCTGCACGGTGAGGATCGGCGCCTGCATCAGGCCGGCAAGGCCCGCAAGCGCGGCGCCGAGGCCGAACACGAAGGTATAGAGCAGCTTGATGTTGATGCCGAGCGCACTCGACCATCTCACGGTTGGATGCACCGGCACGGATCAGCATGCCGATCCGCGTGCGCATGATGAGCACATAGAGAAAGATGGCGACGGCCAACGCCACGCTGATGATGACGGTCCGGTAAAGCGGATAATAGACGCCGGGAAGAATCTCCACGGCAGTCAGCAACGCGGGCGGCAAGCTGAGCGTCATGCCGGCCGGGCCCCAGATCAGCCTGACCAGCTCGTTGAAGAACAGGAGCAGCCCGAACGTTCCGAGTACGTGGTCGAGGTGGTCGCGCCCGTAAAGCCGGCGCATGCGCGATCACCTCCACCGCCATTCCCACGAGCAGCGTTGCAAACAGCGCCAGAATGGCGGCGAGCACGAAGCTGTCGGTCAAGGCCGCAAAAGTCGCGGCAAAATAGGCACCGAGCATATAGAACGAGCCGTGCGCCAGGTTGACGAGATCCATGATGCCGAAAATCAGCGTCAGGCCGGCAGCGACCAAAAACAGCAGCATGCCGAGCTGCACGCCGTTGAGGCACTGCTCGAGGAAATACAACATGGCGATCGCCGATTGATGAACAATCAAATCCAATTAAACAGGACGCAAGGCCAATGAACCGCCCTGCGTCCCTGCGACCGCCCGTCCCTTATTGCATGTTGCATTCGTTGACGAACCGATCCTGGTTGTTCTCAACAATCGTGGCCACGGTCTTGAGCACCAGCTTGCCTTCGGCATTCTTCACCACGTCCTGCAGATAGAAATTCTGGATCGGAATGTGATTCTTGCCGTATTTGAAATTGCCGCGTACGGACTTGAAGTTCGCTTTCTCCATCTCCTTGCGCATCTCATCCTTCTTGCTGGTATCGCCCTGCACGGCCGCCACGGCGCTGTTGATGAGATTGGCGGCATCGTAACTCTGCGCACCGTAGAAGCTTGGCGACAGGCCAGGATGTTTCTTGCGGTAATCTTCGACAAACTTCTTGTTGGCCTCGTTGGGCAAATCGTTCACCCATTGCTGCGCGCCCGGCACCCCGAGCGCGAGCTCGCCCTGCCGCGGCAGCGACAGTTCGTCGATGGTGAAGGCGGTGTAGAGCGGGATCTGACCCTTGAGGCCGGATTGCGCATACTGGGTGAGGAATTGCACGCCGGCCGCGCCGGGATAAAACACGAAGATGGCGTCGGGCTTGGCGGCGCGCGCCTTCGACAGTTCGGCGGAGAAGTCGAGCTGGTCGGGCCACTTGGTCAACTCCTGGCCGATCACCTGGCCCTTGAAGGTGGAAGCCACGCCTCCCAGCATGTCCTTGCCGGCGGCGTAGTTCGGGCCGATCAGGAAGACCGATTTCACGCCTTTCTGGTTCATATAGTGGCCCATCGCCTGCGGGGTCTGGTCATTCTGCCAGGAGGTCGAGAACACATAGGGCGAGCATAGCTCACCGGCGATCTGATGCGGGCCGGCATTGGCGGTGATCAGGAAGGTCTTGGAGTCGACCGCGGGCCTCAGCGAAGCCAGAAGCACGTTCGACCAGATATAGCCGACGAGGAAATCGACCTTGTCGGACTCGATCAGCTTCTGCGTCTTCTGCACGCCGACTTCCGGCTTCTGCTGATCGTCCTCATAGATCACCTCGCACCGGCTGCCCGCCGATCTTGCGGCCGAGATGGTCGAGCGCGAGCTCAAAAGAGTTGCGCATGTCATTGCCGATCACGGCGGTCGGGCCGCTGAAAGTGCTGATGAAGCCAATCTTGACCGGTTTGCCCTGGCCGGCGGCGGGGCCTGCGGCAAGCGCCGAAAGCGCCGCCACGGCAACCAATTGTCTCCGCATACTCAACCCTTTCAATAGGTTAGGAGCGTTCCCCGGGCGAATGTTATCGGATTGCCCCAAGCGCCAAAAGTCCATTATTAGTCGCATAGGCGGCGCGCCGCTGTATCGACTTCCGTAGCCGGCCGCTTCGCCCCAATTATTCCATTGGCTGGCCGTGGGAGGCAGCGTACTCCGCGTTCTTCTTGGCGCGCTTGTTTTCCCGGGTGGAGTAAAGGATGTGCTGGTTGGCATCCTTGTGGCCGGAGCGCGTGCCCATCATCACCATGGGACCGTCGCCGGTATTGTCGAGCTGATAAAATGAGCCGCCGGTGATCAGCGCCGACATGCCGGGCGTCATCACCACTTTGCCGCCGTCGGGAAACGACATCGTGCATTCGCCCGCGATCATGTGAAAGGTCTGATCGCCGTTGTGGCAATGCATCTCGTCTCTGCCGCCCCGGCTCATAATAAATCAGCCAGCTATGCAGTTTGCGCGTACTCATCAACACCGTGCGCTTCTTGTTGGTGAAGGCGACTTCTTTCGGGTTGATGATCTCAATTCCCATTTCTTTCCTCCGACGATGAAATTCTAGTCTTCCGGCAAGCCGTGTTTGACGCGCATCGCCTTCATGTGTTTGTCAACGCGCTGCGCATTCTTGACCATGCCGTTCACCAGCGCGGTCATGTTCTGAGCATTGGTGGTGCCGAAATCCTCGCCGAACTGCAGCGCCGCCGCCTTGATGAATTCCGGATCCTTCACCGCCTGATCGAAGGCCTTCTTGTAAGCATTCACGATAGGCTCCGGGGTGCCCGGCGGCAACGCAAACCACTTGTCGATGTACTGCGTCTGCAGCCACGCCAGCAAAATCTCCGCATCGTGCTGTGACAGCTTCGGCATGATCATGTCGGCAAAGACTTTGACATTGGGGAACGCCGTGCGCGGCACGAACTTGCCGTTCTCGTTCAGGTCGCCAAGCTGGGTGAAGGCCGCGAAGGCGGGATTATCCAGCAGCGGCTTGAGCTGAGCGGTGCTCGACGAGGCCATGCAATCGGCCTCGCCATTCATCGCCGCCAGGATCATGGCCGGCGTGCCGCTATAGCCGATCACGAATTTGACGTTCCAGCCGAGATATTCCTTGCCCCAGAGCGCCATCTGCGGGCCCGGTGCTCGCGCCCGGCCACCGCCGGAACCACCACCGGTTTTGCCGCGGGGTTGCTCAGCCGCTCGATCGCCTCCTTGCGGAAGACGAAGACGGTGCCACCGCGATTGACGCCGCCGATATATTTGAACGTGAGCGGATCGTATTCGATCGCCGACTGCCGCCCGCCGGCGGGATCGAAATGCCCCTGGCTGCCGCCGGCAAAGCCCGTGCCGTCCGGCTTCACGTCCTTGGCGAAATAGTTCAGCGCCTTGACGCCCTGCCCGCCGGGGATGTTGCGATAGACGATGGTCGGCTTGCCGGGAAGATATTTGGCGACGTAATCGCCAATCAGCCGCGACGACAGGTCGGTGCCGCCGCCCGGCGACGAGCCGATATACATGTCGATCTTCTTGCCGGCGAAGGAAACTTCCTGTGCCGCCGCGGGATACGACAACAAAAGACCCGCAAAGGCCGCCGCAGCGGCGGCCTCGCGGATGACGGTCGATGTCAGCATCGCAGGCCCTCCAACCTATCTGGCCGTTTGCGGCCTCTTGGACGGGCCGCTTATGCCGGTCCCGCTACCCTCCGTAGCCGTTCAGCATCTGCGGATTCTTCTTGTAGAGATTATTGATGAACCCGCTGTCATCGATCTCGCGCAGGAAATTCACGTTCCACAACGCCAGCGGATGGATTTTCGCGGCGTCGCCGTTCTTCTCGTCCTGCTTCAGGGCTTCCTGATAGACGTTGTACACCGCCGCCAGGCTTGGATAGAGCTTGGGCTCCAGGCGCGAGGAAAGGTCGTCATAGACCTTGGTCGCCATGTCGAGATCGAGATCGCCTTCCTTCTTGTGCTTGTTCATCAGGATCTTGATCGTCTCGTCGCGGTTCTGCTTGAAGTAGGCGATGCCTTCCAGCACCGACTTGAGCACGCGTTTCACGACGTCCGGACGTTCGGTCACCATCTTTGCCGATGACGAAATGGTCATGAAGAAGATCATGTCCTGGACCGGGATGTCGATCACCTTCAGGCCCATGCGGCGCGCCTGCTCGGTGCGCGGCTGGTTGACGAAGGCGGCGTCGACGTCTCTGTCCGCGACCATGCTGAGGAGGCTCTTGCCCTTCACCTTCTTGGCGCCGGCCTCATCTTCCTCGCGCTTCTCCGTCACCAGTTCGACCTCGTCCTTATCCGGATCGAGGCCGGCCTGCTTGAGATAGAGCCAGGTGTTGAGGCCGGGATGACGGCCGCGGTTGCCGAATTTGCGCTTGCGCACGTCTTCCAGCTTGTTGATGCCGGAGTCCTGCCGGGTGATCAGGAAGAGCTTATTCTTGCTTACCGTCTGGCCGAGATATTGCCAGGTGTCGCCCTTCGCGCGCGCGGCATAGGTGGAGACGTGGTTGCCGGACACGAACTCGACTTCGCCCTTGGGGACGAGGTCGTGGGCATCGCCGCGGCTGATGATCTTGTCGAAGTCGACCTTGAGACCATTCCGTTCCCAAGCGCCCGTTTCATTGATCACATGCATGAGAGCCAAATGGCTCGATGAGCGATAGGGAAACTGAATATGGTCCATTCTTCAACTCCTCCTCGATTAAATTCAGGGGCCTTGCCCCGCGATTAGTTGTTGTCCCTTAAAAACTGGCGCCCGTTTTCAGGGCGCCAGCCTCCCCCAGCGACCCTGAAGCCGCTCAGTTGCAGGCGACGCCGTTCGCCTCCTTGGCCTCGCCCATCGCCTGGATTTCGCATTCCATGCCGGCCTTGAGCTGATCGCGCGTCGTTTTCTTGCCGGCGATGCTGACACTGGTGCGGCTGCTGCTCACGTCCAGCTTCTTGCTGGCGCCGCCGGCGGTGAACTCGATGTCACGGCCCCCCGCGCTGACTGCCGTGAGCTTGGCTTTCACCGACGGCACATCGGCTTTGTCCAAGCCCTTGGCTTTCGCCATTTCCGCGATTTCCTCGTCACTCAGCGGCTGGGCCGGCAGGCCATATTTGGCCTTCAGCTTCTCCATGTACTGTGTGATTTCCGGATCAGGATAGGCCGTGATGTTCACCATCTGCTGCTGTTTCTCGCCCGGCACCGGCGTGAAGTCGGCGCTGAACTGCAGCTTGCCGAGCCGGATGAATTCCGGATCCTTCACAATCTTCGCCCAAGCGTCGCGATAGGCCTTGACGATTTCCGGCGGAGTGTTGGGCGGCAGTGAATACCATTTGTCGATATCGTTAAGCGCGGTCCAGAAGTCGAACACACGCTTATCGAGACCAGAAACTTTGCCTTCGACGAGCGTGTTGAAGGTCGGGACGCTCTGGAACTCCGCGCGCTTCTCGATCTGCTCGTCGTCCGCGTTGCCGCCGCCGAGCTGCGCGACACCCACGAAGCCGCCGGTGTCATACATCTCCTTCAGCAGCTGCCAATTGGACGTGCCCATCATGTCGGTTTCGCCGCGGCGGATCGCCAGCACCATGAAGCTCGTTCCTGGATAGCCGACGACGAAGCGAACATTCCAGTTCAACCATTCCGCGCCGAAATTGATCATCTGCTCCCAGCTGCGATTGCCATCTATTACGCCGACAATAACCGGCGGCTTGGATTTGTCGGTAAGGTTCGGCAGCTTCTCCTTGCGGATAGTCACTATCGAGCCACCGCGCGAAACACCGCCGAAGAAATGAAATTTCGTGGGGTTATACTCGACGACGTCCTTCTGCAGGGAGTTCGGGTCGGTGTGCGAGCTCGAGCCGCCCGCCCATGTCAGCCCATCAGGCTTCGCCTTGTTGAAGAAGTTGAGGCCCTTAGTGCCATGGCCGCCCGGGATGTTGCGGTAGCGCATCGACGGATTACCGGGCAGATATTTCTCCAGGAATTGACCAACGAGACGGGTCGTGCCGTCAGTGCCGCCGCCGGCCGCCGAACCCATGATGACGTCGATGGTCTTGCCCTTGAAGCTAACCTCCGCGCCGGCGTGAACGGTGCTGGCCAGCAAGGCGCTTCCGCAGAGAAGTGCAAAAGTCCGCTGCCTTCAAGCTTTGCTGCAGTCCTAGCGACATAGCTTTCTCCCTAGATCTCATCGTTGTGTCGTCGACGCTGCACCCTCGACGCGCGCCTGGCCCGCAATGCCGGCTATCACCCGGCCGGCAGCTCGGGTGGGGTACGCGCCACTGCCCACATCATAGCATATGGCCGATTTTTGCAAAAACCTGAATGCGTTTCGATTTATGCACCCATGCTCGGCTGCGGGTCAACGTCGGAACAGGTCGGCGGAGGCTTTCGAGCCGGCGACCAGCATGCATCGCCGATGAAGTCATCTATCGGGTTCGGCCATACCGTTCCGACGAAATAGTCGAAAATGATGAAGACAAGGAGGACGCCGGAGATCGAAATATAAAGCGAATTCCGGGAGCTGGCGCCGTAGAGATAACCGAACAGCAGCGGATAGATCAGGAATGTGATGTGGAAGCCGATGACGTAGCAGCTTAGCGCCAGGCCCGCGAGCCACAGCCAGGCATTGAACTCGAGCAGGTTCTCCTCGCGCGTGAACGGGCTGGGCGCCAGGCCAGCCAGTCGCATTTGTCGCATGGCCAAAATGTCGCGCAGGATCTGGATCGCGGTCAAAAACAGTCCCAACGCCGCGATGAAATAGACCGGCAACGACGCGCGCAGCGGCCAGCGTTGCCCCATGATGATCATCCCGACGAACAACGCGACGAGGAAGAGGCACATCACGAGGCTACCCTTCTCCTGTGAGCGCGTCAGCTCATGCAGGACATCCATGTCCATCATCTTGCGGCTTTGCAGCCAGTTGCGGATGAAGGGATAGGCGACGGTCGCCACTATCAGCAGGAAAAGGAAGATGACGCTCGGGAACAGCATCCATTCCAGGCCGTAGCGGTCGACGGACAGCCACAGATATTGCTGCACCTGGGCGCCGAGCACCACGGCAACAAGCAGTGGCGGACGCGGCCAGCCATAGCGCCGCATGATGATCCCGAGCGCGGAGAAGAAGAGCAGCGCGATGAGGTCATACATGTCCAGTTCATTGCCGTAGGCGCCGACAATGCAGAACAGGAAGACCGATGGGATCATGTAGTAGTAAGGCACCATGCAGGCCTTGACAGAACTGCTTGACGAAGAGCATCGACAGCAGCGTCGCCATGCGTGTTGGCGATCACCAGCGTCCAGATCGTGCCGTACATGTACGGCGCCTGATGCGTCAGGATCGCGGTGCCCGGCTGGATGCCGACCGCGGTCATGCCGATCAGAATAATCGCCATCGACGAGCCGCCGGGAATGCCGAACAGCAGCGTGGGAATGAGGTCGCCGCCTTCCTTGGCGTTGTTCGCGCTCTCCGGGCGCGATCACGCCGCGAATGTCGCCCTTGCCGAAATTCTCGGTGTTCTTTTCGGTCTGCATGGCATGGGCATAGGCAAACCAGTCGGCCACCGATGAACCGAGACCGGGCAGCACGCCGACCCAGACGCCGACGATGCTGGAGCGCACCACCAGCCACCAATGGCGGAAGACGTCTTTGACGCCTTCCAGCTGCCCGCCTTTCAGCGGCTCCATTTCGGCAATGCTGGTTTTGCGGCGGAAGATGTCGACCATCTCCGGCACCGCGAACATGCCCATGGCGATGATGATGAGCGAGACGCCGTCCCAGAGATAACTGATGCCGAAAGTGAAACGCTCGATGCCGGTACGCGCATCAGTGCCGACGAGCGCGATGGCCATGCCGACAGTGGCGCTGATCAAGCCGCGCACCGGCTGCTTTCCCCCGAGGATGGCGACCGCCGACAGACCGAGCAGACACATCATCAGGAATTCCGGCGAGCCGAGGCTGAGCACCAGCGGCTTGAAGAAGGGCAGCGAGATGATGAAGGCGAGCGCCCCGATAAAGGCGCCGACCAGCGAGCCGAAGAAGGCCGCACCGAGCGCACGGTTGGCCTGGCCCATCTTCGCCAGCGGATAGCCGTCGAGAATTGTCGCCTGCGAACCCGAACCGCCGGGCACGCCGATCAGCACCGAGGTGAAGGTATTTGCGGTATTGCCGACGGTGGCGGCGCCAAAGATCAGGGCGATGAAGGCGAAGGGATCCAGCGTCATCGCATAGGGCATCAGCAACGACAGCAGCAGCAGACCGCCGATGCCGGGAGCGGCGGCAAAGAAGCTCGCCACGATCACACCGAGGAACATCAGCAGCAGGGGAAACGGCGCGGTGACGCCGACAAAGCCTTTGCCGATGTCGGCGGGATGAAAGACGTTCAGAAACTCGAGCATTTCCTATTCCCCACGGCCGCCAGAGTTCTGCTTGGCGGCGTCCGCACATGTTTGGCGCATGCGGCTTTAGCCTCGCAGCCGACTATCGTCGTGATGCATGGCCGTCAGCGTCAGAACGTAATCGAATCCAGGCGAGTCAGAACGGCTTTCTCGTTCAGTTGCGATCCGTTGGCGATTTGCCAGATCGTGAACTGCTCCTGAAACGCCGTTTCGGAAGGCAAGCCGTCGATCGGAACGATCGGCTTGAAGCCGCGCTGCACGGCGCCGAACGTCGTGTAGAGCACCGCGCTGTTGGCCGACGTGCCGACAATAATGACGGTGTCGATGCCCCTGTCCTTCAGCATCTTCTCCACGTCATTGTCGGAGAACTTGTCACCGCGGCCGCGCACGACCCTTTCGTTCCCTCTCGGCCCGACACTGGCCACAATGTCCTCCGGCTGCATGCTGCTGGACAGCGCATGCAGGACCAGCACGTTGTGGCTGCGCGCGTCAGCCAGCAGCTTTTCGATCTTCGGCAGGGTCTTGAAACAGCGCACGCGCCCGTCAGCGGTGCAGGTCTTGCGGTTCCAGTCGAGACTAAACACCGCAGTCTTCTTGGCGTCGATCTGGACAGGCTTGATCTTGGCGACAGGAGGCGGCGGCGCCTTGATGGAATCCCATTCCTCGATGATGCTCTGCGCGCGCGCGGCATTCGGCCACGCAGCGAGAAGCCCTAACGCCAGCGTCGCTGCGGCGACGGCCGACGAGGGCGACCTCGATCAGCTTACCCATCCCACCCTCGTTTCCCCTCTGGCCGAATTTCAGACCGGCCGTCTGAACCAGTTCCTCGCGTTGTCCTCGAGGATTTTTTTGCGCCCCTCTTCCGAGATGGCGGGATCGAAAGCCCAATTGATCGGATCGAATGTGGCGTGCGGCCAGTCCGAGGAATAGAGCAGCATGTCCTCGCCCCGGCACAATTCCATCAGCATCTTAAAATGCCTGGGATCGCGAGGGAAGCATACCGGCTGGCTGGAGAAGCGAATATTGCTGTCGAAATATTCGCTCGGCAGCTTGTTGAGGAACTGCTCGCCGGCTTCCAGCTTGCGCTCGGTGAGCTTGATGTCGCCCGGATGGCTCAAATAGTAGTCGTCCGAACGCGCCATGAATTCCGGCAGCCACCAGAAGCCGCCTTCCTTGATGACGACGCGCAGCGAAGGAAATTTGTCGAACAGGCCCTGGAAAATCATGCTGCCGACATAGGCCATCGAGATCGAGACGGCGGATATTCCGACCAGCTCGGACCAGGTGCGCGTGCCCTGATGCAGCGGCGTCATCTGCTGATAGAAGGTGCCGACGTGAGAGGTGACGGCGAGGTCGTTGTCGACCGCGGCCTGATAAATCGGATCGTGCTTGGCAGTGCCGATCGGCTCGTAGTTGCCGCCGAATTCCGTGTAGACCGAAACGAAGCCCTGATGCTTGGCCATGCGCGCGATCTCGGCGGCGCCTGCGGCCGGGTCGCGGTGGCTGATCATGATCTCAGCCTTGATGCGCGGCGTGACCGGCAACACCTCGGCGGCGAGATAATCGTTATAGGCGGAAGCCACGGCCGCCAGCATCGCAGGATGGAAGATGCTCTGCGGCCGCTGGAAGCCCGGGCTCAGGATCACCGTCTCGACGCCGATCTCCTGCAAGCACCTTCAGCACTTCCGCCGCAGTGCCGGCGCGACCCATGGTCTCCTGCCCGGTGCCTTCGATGCCGATGGCATATTGCGGCGAGTAGTCGCCGCCGACCGGCGGATATTTTGTCAGCTCGGTCGCTGAACGGCTCCTTCATGAACTTGCGCAGAACCTGCCAGTCCGGAATGAAGTGGAAATCCGTGTCCACGACCTTGTAATTGTGTGCGCGCGGATCGATCGGATTCGGTTTGACGCGCTTGGCCGGCTGGCGGTTCGGATTGGTGACGATGTTCATGTTGATCTCTCGTATCGGCGAACTGTCGCCATTCAAACGGTTACCACCACATCCTCGCCATCAAGGACGATCGGATAGGTGCGCAGCGTCTGGCGCGGATCGGCTTCGAGCTTGCCGTCCCCCAGCTGCCAGTTCCAGTGATGCCAGGGACAGCGGACAATACCATCTTCCACGACCACCTCGCCGTCGCATAGCGAGGCGCCCTTGTGAGGACAACGATTCGCCACAGCATAAAGTTTGCCCGCAACGCGGAAAACCGCGATGGTGCGCTGGCCCGCTTCCACCGCAATCGCCTTGCCTTCCGGGATCTCATCAATCTTGCCAACGATGTATTCTGCCATCTCGCCTTGTTTCGCCCGTGTACCGCGGGTTATGGCTAGCCCGACCGGGCCCTGTCAAAATTCGACATTAATTACGAATTTCAATAATCGCAGTTTTTACAGCTAAAGTCCAGAGCTTTGGCTGTTGCAGCCCGCGGTCTGCTGGGGCAAAGTGATCGCGAATTTATCGCGTTTTCAGGCAAGCCGCACAGTGATGGCCGGGCCCGCCCCTTCCAAAAAAACCAAAAGCCAAGACGAAAGCGAAAAGGTCTGCCGCGCCACGGCAACCGTTCTATCGTCGTCGCCGTCTCGCTTCTGCGCGTGATCGCTTCGCTGGGAAGGCCGGCGACGCTGAGCGAAATCGCGTCCGCAGCCGGCATGTCGGCGCCGCGTGCGCATCGCTATCTGCTCGGACTGGCAAATACCCGCCTGGTTGAGCACAGCGCGATCTCCGGACATTACGACCTGGGTTCCGAGATCGTTGAACTCGGCGTCGCCGCGCTTGGCAAGGTGGATGCCGTGCGTTTCGCCAGCGAGGCACTGGCGCCGCTGGCGGACGAAACCGGACTTGCGGCGCTTATCGTGGTTTGGGGAACCAACGGGCCGACCGTCATCCGCTGCGAGCAGGCCGGGCTGGTGTCCGCCGTGCGCGTGCGCGAAGGCCGCAATCTTTCGTTGCTCAGCAGCGCGTCGGGCCGGGTCTTTCTTACCTATCTGCCGGAAGCAGACACGCAGCCGTTTATAGAACGCGAGCTCGCCTTGTCCGCCAAGGGACGGGCCCCGGCCAAAAATATCGAGGCGATGCAGGCGGAAGTACGCAGACACGGCATCGGCCGTGGTCTCGGCGAGGAGACTCCCAATATCGCGGCGCTGGCGGCGCCGGTTTTCGCCGCCAACGGCCGGCTGGCGCTCTGCCTCGGCGTGGTGTCAGCCATCGGATTCGATACCGGCTACTCTGGCCAGCCGGCCGCGGCGCTGAAACGTGCCGCCACCGACTTGTCGCGCCGTCTTGGTTTCTCCAACGGCGACCGCGAGGACTAACGCTTACTTCTTGGCCTTGCTTGATTCCGCGGCTTGCGCTTCGGCCTCGGCCAGCCCTTTCTTGATCTTGGCGATCACGTCCTTCGGCGTGCTGATGAGGTCTTCGACCACCTTTTTCACCTCTTCGCCGCTGGAAGGCTCGATCTCGAGCTTGCGCTCCGCCGCGATCCTCAATGAATTCCGGATCGTTCATGGTATCGGAGAAAGCCTTGCGCAGGGCCGCCAGCCGGTCGGCGGGAATGCCCGGAGGCGCGGTGACGGGAAAGCCGATCGCGCTGTCGCTCGAAACAAAGCGGAAGATCGCCTTCTCCTCCGGATTTTTGGCGAGATCCAGCAAGAGCGGCACGTCCGGCAGATCCTTCTCCTTCGTCAGTCCGGTCTGCAGCAGGACGCTGATTTTCTTCTCGGCGATCCAGTGCGGCCAGCCAGCCTTCAGCCCGGACCAGACCACCGCGGCGCGGCCGTCGACCTCACCGCGCTCCATCGCCAGCTGGATGGTGTTTCCGCCCTGATAGCCAAGCACGACCTTGAACTTGGTGCCGAGGAAGGCATTGATCAGCAGCGGATAGACCGAGTTGCCGCCGGTCGCGCTCAACGCGCCCATCACGACTTCTTTTTTCTTCGCGTCCTCCAGCGTCTTCACGCCGCTCGCGTGCCAGGTGATGAACACGGTGGTGGAAGTGTTCATCGCGCCGATCCAGCTGAACTTGGAAAGATCGAATTGAACCTGGTCGGGTTCGAACATCTGACGTTGCGGCATGCTCTGGTTGAACATGCCGAAGACGGAGCCGTCCTTCGGCGCGATCTCTCCGATGATATTGCGCGGACTTCACACCCGATGCGCCGGGCATATTCTCCACAACGAGCGTCGGATTTCCCGGGATGTGGCGGCCCATGAATTGGGCGAGCAAACGGCTATAGGTGTCGTAGCTGCCGCCGGTATTCGACCCGACAATGAACTTTAACGGTTTTGCCCCGATAGAATTCCTCCGGCGACTGCGCATGGCCCGCTTGTCCCGCCGCCAGCAGGACCGCGCAGATCCCAAGACCGCCCGACAGCAGCCTTGCGCATTTTTCCTCCGTTTTTCGGTGCCTTCCCGCCGCCTCGCCTTTGCCGCCAACCCGAAGCATATTAGCGGCCGGCATACCGGGCGGACAGTCCCTATTCTGGACCAAAATCGAAATGGATTTCAAATTCTGCTTTGGCCTGCTAAAACGCGGCATTATCCTGCGCCGCTGCTGGGTATAAGGATAAGGACCGGAGAGAATGGCAATCGACAACGCCGCGCTGCGCTATCTGATCGATAGCTACCTGGACTGGAGCAAGCAGCAGGGTATCCCGGTCATCGAGGGCGTCGCGATCGACCTCAACAGCATCGAGACCGCGCCCTGGCAGCGGCTCGGCGGCGGTTGCAAGGCGGCTTTCGTGCATCTGCGCGGCCGCGGCGATTTCATCTCACTGCAGGTGATCGATATTCCGCCTGGCGCCCGCACCGATGGTCTGCGCCATCTCTATGACGAGGTCTTTTACGTCCTGTCCGGCAGTGGCAGCGCCACCATCGAAATCGGCGAAGGCCGCAGCACGAGTTTCGAATGGGGCCCGCGCTCGCTGTTCTCGCCCCCGCTGAACGCAGCCTATCGGCTGTTCAACGCTTCGGGCCGCGACGGCGCGCGCATCGCGGTCGCCAGCAACCTGGCGTTCCTGATGAACGTCTACCGCAACGAAGCCTTCCTGTTCGACAACAAGACCCCCTTCCCCAATCGCGTCGGCCGCGAGGCCTATTACAATGGCGAAGGCGATTTCCTCCCGCTCGCCCCCGGCAAGCATATGTGGGAGACCAATTTCATTCCCGATCTCGGCTCCTTCGAACTGCCAGAATGGGAAGCGCGCGGCGCCGGCAGCCGCAACATCAAAGTCATTCTCGCCGACAGCCCCATGCATGCGCATATCTCGGAGATGCCGGTCGGCACCTATAAGAAGGGTCATCGCCACGGCCCCGGCGCGCATGTCTTCGCCATCAACGGTTCCGGCTACACGCTGATGTGGAAGGAAGGCGACGAAGAGTTCGAGCGCCACGAATGGCAGCACGGCTTCGTCTTCGCCCCGCCCGACGGCATGTTCCACCAGCACTTCAACACCGGCCCGGAGCCGGCGCGCTATCTCGCCGTTTCGCTCGGCAGCCATCGCTATCCGGTGCTGGCGCGCAAGGTGGAACGCAAGAACAAGCCGGAAGCTTCGGTGAATGAAGGCGGCATCCAGATCAACTACGAGGACCAGGATCCACGCATCCACAAGACTCTGGCTGCAGGAACTGGCCAAGACCGGCGTGCCCTCGAAGATGGGCAAGTATTTTGACGAGACCCGCATCCAGAAAGAGCTGGCATGAACGCGCAACCGAAATTCCTGCTCGACCCCTATCTCGAATGGACCGCGAAGGAAGGCATTCCGATCCATGAGGATTTCGGCGTCGACCTGACGGTGTGCGACGTCGGCCCGTGGCCCCGGCTTGGCGACAAATGCAGCGGCGCCTTCGTGCATCTCTATGGCCGCGGCGACTGGATGACGATCTTCGTGCTGGAAGTGCCGCCCGGCGGCAGTTCGGCGCCGCAGCAGCACATGTTCGACGAAATCTTCTATGTGCTTGAGGGCAGCGGCAGCATGGTCGTGGAACTGCCTGACGGCACCAAGCAGTCGTTCGAGTGGGGTCCGCGCAGCCTGTTCGCGCCGCCGCTGAACTGCAAATACCGCATCTTCAACGCCTCGGGTCAAAAGCCGGCACGGCTCGCATCCGGCAACGATCTGCGGATCATGATGAATATTCTCAACAACGAGAAGTTCTTCTTCGACAATCCCTATCCGTTCCCCGAACGCAACTCGCCCGCGGGTTATTACGCCGGCGAAGGCGAGATGACCTCGATCCGTCCGGGCCGGCATCTGTGGGAAACCAATTTCGTGCCCGACCTCGGCGCTTTCGAACTGAAGGCCTGGGAAGCGCGCGGCGCCGGCTCGTCCAACATCCAATTCCTCCTGAGCGAAAGCTCGATCGGCGCGCATGTTTCCGAAATGCCGGTCGGCACCTACAAGAAGGGCCACCGCCACGGCCCCGGCCTGCATGTGCTGTTCGTCCACGGCAGCGGCTATAGCCTGCTCTGGTATCACGGCGAGCGCGATTACAAGCGCGTGGAGTGGAAGCACGGCGTGGTGTTCGCGCCGCCGGATGAGATGTTCCACCAGCATTTCGACACCAGCCAAAGGCCGGCGCGCTACCTGGCGCTCGGTTTCGGCAGCAAGCGTTACCCGATCGTGCTGGAGCGCCGCATCGGCTCGGAAGGCCGCCGCAGCGACGTCAGCCTGAAGGAAGGCGGCGCGCAGGTCGAATATGCCGATCAGGATCCGAGAATCCACGCGATCTGGCTGGAGGAAATCCGCAAGACCGGCGTGCAGTCGCAGATGGGACAACTATATCGACGAGTTCGATCTACTCCCGCTCCGCGGCCGAATAACGCGGCACGACCGAAGACATTTAGGGAGCGTGAATGTCCAACAGTCCTGTTGTCTCTGACGAACTCGCGCAGAAATTCGCGACAGAGAAAGATACGCCTTACGAGCGCTGGGTTCGCAGCCAGGGTCTCGACATCAAGCCGGCGATGTATGTCCGCCAGTTGCGGACGATAGAGCTGAAGCCCTGGGCGGAGCGCGGCGGCAATGCCGTCTTCCTCAACCACGAAAGCACACGCACCACCAACGACGCCTATGTCTGCGAAATCCCGGCCGGCGGCGAATTGAAGCCGCGGCGGCAGATTTTCGACGAAATGATCCTGATTCTGTCCGGGCGCGGCTCAACCACGATCTGGAACAATGCCGGCGACCGCCAGACCTTCGAGTGGAAAGAAAATTCTATCTTCGCCATTCCGATGAATTGCTGGCATCAGCATTTCAACGGTTCGGGCCAGGAGCCGGCGCGTTATGTGGCGGTGACCTATTGCCCGCAGGTGCTCAACCTGTTCGGCGAGCCAGACTTCGTGTTCAACAACAGGCATGACTTCAAAAGCCGCTTCAGCGGAGAGCCGGACTATTTCAGCGCCAAGGGCGAACAGAAGGGATTCCTGCTGACGACCAACTTTGTCGCCGACGCGGTCAATATTCCATTGATCACGGCGGCCTCGCGCGGCGGCGGCGGCGGTCATATCCGTTTCAACATGGCGCGCGGCGCGCTGCCAAGCCACATTTCGCAATTCCCGATCGGCACCTATAAGCGGGCGCATTCGCACGGCTCCGGCGCTTTCGTGATCGTGCTCAGCGGCCATGGGTTATTCCCTGATGTGGCATGAGGGCGAGGAGCCCAAGCGCTACGACTGGGAAGTCGGCACGCTGATCGTGCCGCCCGCCGGCATGTACCACCAGCACTTCAACACCGGCACCACGCCCGCGCGCTATCTCGCCTTCCGCAATATCTCGATCCGCAACTCCCAGGGCGTGCCCTATTCCTGGATCAGCCGCCGGCTCGGCGGCTCGCAAATCGATTACGCCGACGAGCCGCAGGTGGTGCGCGATCTGTTTGAAAAGGAAATTGCGGCCAACGGCGTCTTATCGCGCATGGCGGAAGTCTACGAAAAAGAGCTGGAAACATTGCCGCCGCTGCGCGAAGCCGCCGAATAAGCAGGGACACCGACCGATGGACGCAAAAACCGATACCAAGCCGAATCTGCAGGATCTGCGCACGCATCTGGACAACCTGCAGAAGCACGACAAGCTCACGCGCGTCAGCGTGCCAATCAACAAGGACACGGAGCTGATGCCGCTGGTGCGCTGGCAGTTCCGCGGACTGCAGCAGGATCAACGCAAGGGATTCCTGTTCGAGAACGTCACCAATGCGAAAGGCCAGAAGCTAAGCGGCAGCGTAGCAGTCTCATCTATGCCGGCTCTCCGGAGATCTACGCCATCGGCATGGGCTGCGAGGTGGAGGACATCCGCAAGCGCTGGCAGGCCGCGCAAGCGGCGCCGCTGAAGCCGAAAGTGGTCGACTACGGCACTGTGCAAGATGAAGTGCATATGGGCGACACGCTGCTGGAGCACGGCGGGCATGGAGGAATTCCCGATCCCGAATTCGACGCCCGGCTTCGATGTCGGACCCTACACCACCGCCTCCAACTGGGTGACCAAGGACCTCGAACTCAACTGGATGAATGTCGGCAATTATCGCGGCCAGGTGAAGGGCCCGACCAAGATGGGCGTCTTCATCGGCCCGCGCAAACATGCCTGGAAGCATTGGGACCATGATGCGCCAGCGCGGCGATAAATATCGTCGAAGCCGCGCTGGTGATCGGCGGCCCGCCGGTGCTGACCTATCTCTCCGGCTCACGCACGCCTTATGGGGTGGAGGAATATGCCGTGGCCGGCGCGCTGATCGGCGAGCCGCTCGAACTGGTCAAATGCAAGACCGTCGATCTGCACGTGCCGGCGTATGCCGAGCTGGTGATCGAGGGCCGGATCTCGACGGAGTATCTCGAACCGGAAGCACCATTCGGCGAATTCACCGGCTATATGGGCGAGCGTGTCTATAACGCGGTGTTCGAGACCACCGCCATCACCCACCGCAAAGATCCGATCTTCACCGCGATCCTCAGCCAGATGCCGCCGAGCGAGAGCTCGATGCTGAAGAAGATGGGGCAGGACAATAGCTACCTGTATTTCCTGAAGAACCACTGCGGCCTGCCCGACGTGGTCGACATCTCCTTCCACGAGATCGCGCTCGAAAGCTGGGCGGTGGTGAAGCTCAAGCGCTGCAATCCGTCGATGGTGTGGCAGACGCTTTATGCCATCGCCGGGAGGAACGCATCCTCCGGCAAATACATCATCGCGGTGGACGAGGACATCGACATCGACGACATGGAGTCGGTGATCTGGGCGTTGAGCTATCGCTCGCAGCCGGACCGCGACACGAAAATTCTCGGCAACCGCGCTATCGGGCTGGATCCTTCCGGCCTGCCGCCGCAGACCGAATTGCGCGATATGACCAAGCAGGCGAATTTCGGCTCGATGATGCTGATCGATGCCACGCGCAAATGGAACTATCCGCCGGTGTCGCTACCGGCCAAGCAATATATGGAGCGTGCCAGGGAAATCTGGGAGCAGCTCCAGTTGCCCAAGCTCACCCCGCGCGTGCCGTGGCACGGCTACGAATTGGGCGACTGGTCCGACCGCGACCGTGAGGAAGCGGAATGGGCGGTGAAGGGCGAATACCACAAGACCGGCGAACGCGCCGCGAAGGACCGCAAGCCCGCGGGCAAATGAGGCGCGACGCAGTTTACGAGGGACGAGATGGATGACCGTACCCAGGTGAAGACCAACCTGCAGGATCTGCGCACGCATCTGCAAAAGCTCGACCAGCAGAAGCTGCTGCGGCGCGTCACTGTTCCGATCAACAAGGACACGGAGCTGATGCCGCTGGTGCGCTGGCAGTTCCGCGGCTTGAAGGAGGAGCAGCGCACCGGATTCCTGTTCGAGAACGTCACCAATGCACGCGGCGAGAGCCTGAAAGGCGGGGTGGCGGTCGGCATCTATGCCGGTTCGAGGGAAATCTATTCGCTCGGCCTGGGCTGCAAGGTCTCGGAGATCAAGGACCGCTGGCAGAAGGCGCAGGCCAAGCCGACGCCGCCCAAGCTGGTCGAGCACGGCTCGGTGCAGGAAGAAGTGCATATGGGCGAGAACCTGCTCGAGCATGGCGGCATCGAGGAATTCCCGATACCTATCTCCACGCCGGGCTTCGACGTCGGCCCCTACACCACCGCGTCAAATTGGGTGACCAAGGATCCCGAGAGCGGCTGGATCAATGTCGGGAATTACCGCGGTCAGGTAAAAGCCGCCGACCGCATGGGCATGTTCATCTCGCCGCGCAATCACGGCTGGAAGCACTGGGATATGTGCCGCAAGATGGGCAAGCCGCTGGAAGCCGCGCTGGTGATCGGCGGGCCGCCGGTGCTCACCCATCTCTCCGGCTCGCGCATCCCATACGGTGTGGAGGAATATGCGGTCGCCGGCAGCCTGATCGGCGAGGCATTGGAAGTGGTGAAGTGCAAGACCATCGATCTCACCGTGCCCGCGCATGCCGAGCTGGTGATCGAAGGCCATATCTCAACCGAATATGTAGAGCCGGAAGCCCCCTTCGGCGAATACACCGGCTACATGGGCGGCCGCGTCTATAACGCGGTGTTCGAAGTGACCGCGATCACGCACCGCAAGAATCCGATCTTCACCGCCATCATTAGCCAGATGCCGCCGAGCGAAAGCAGCATGCTGAAGAAGATCGGCCAGGATAATGCTTATCTCTTCTATCTGAAGAACCAATGCGGCATCGCCGACGTGGTCGATGTTTCCTGTCACGAGATCGCGGTCGATTCCTTCATCGTGATCCAGATGAAGAAGTGCAATCTTTCCATGGTCTGGCAGGCGCTCTATGCCGTCGCCGGCCGCAACACCATGGTCGGCAAGATCGTCATCGCGGTGGACGAGGACATCGACATCCACGATCCGGAATCGATCATCTGGGCGCTGAGCTATCGCATGCAGCCGCATCGCGATTCGGTGATGCTGCCGAACCGCGCGGTGGGGCTCGATCCGTCCGGCGCGCCGCCAAACCAGGACGGCGTCGACAACAGCCACGTTCAGCAGGTGTTCGGCTCGGCGCTGCTGATCAATGCCATGCAGCCCTTCGCCTATCCGCCGGTGTCGCTGCCGCGCAAGCAATATATGGACCGCGCCAGGGAAATCTGGGAGCAACTGCAATATCCGCCCCTCACCCCGCGCAAGCCCTGGTTCGGCTATGAGCTTGGCGACTGGTCCGAGCGCGACCGCGAGGAAGCGCAATGGGCGGTGGAAGGCAAGTATTTCCTCACCGGCGAGCGCGCGAAAAAGGAACGCAAGTCGGCGAAGGATTAGCCGCCTAAACCAGCACAAATGCTTCGTCATGGCCGGGGTTGTCCCGGCCATCTCGTTTAGGAGGGTGCTTATCCCTCCCCGTTTTTGGGGAGGGTGCCGCGAACGAAGTGAGCGGCGCCTGGGGCCTTTATCTGCATCACCCCACCCGGCTCGCTACGCTCGCCACCCTCCCCCTTTCGGGGGAGGGATAAGAAACTGCTTCAATGAAAATTCCTGCCCTTCGGCATCACCGCCTCGATCGGTCCCGGCAGGATTGCCGGCAGTCTCGGCCGATCGTCGGACAATGTCCGCAGCAGCGACGACAGATCCTCGAAATGCTCCGCGACGATGTGGATCACGCCCTTCTCGTTCTGCAGCATGCCTGTGACGCTGATCAGCCGCGCGCCCATGATGACCGGGCGATATTGTTCGAACGTGCGCGGCCACAGGATCGCATTGGCGACCGCGGTCTCGTCCTCCAGCGTCATGAAGATGGCGTTGCCGGTGCCCGGCCGCTGGCGCACCAGCACTAGGCCCGCGATGGTGACCCGCCTGCCCGACGGCGTGTTGGGCAATAGCTCATGCCGCAGGATACCGCGCGCACTAAGATTTGTTCGCAGGAATGACACCGGATGCGCCTTCAGCGACAGCGAGAGATGGCGATAATCCTCGACCACCTGCTGGCCGGGCAGCATCGGCGGCAGATCGGCATCGGGTTCAAGCTGCGGCATCGCAGCGCGCGCGAACAATGGCAGATCATCCTTGTCGCCCGCCCGGCGGAGCGCCTTGATCGCCCAGAGCGCATCGCGGCGGTTCAAGCCCAGCGAGTTGAAGGCATCGGCATGGGCGAGTTTCTCCAGCGCTTTCGGCGGCAGGCCGGTGCGCAGCCAGAGATCGCGGATGGAATCGAAGCCCGCACCGCGCACGCTTTCGATCTTTTTGGCCCATTCCTCGGAGAAGCCGGTGATCTCGCGCAGCCCGAGGCGAAGGGCGCGGGTGGTGCGAATATCATCCCGCATTGAGGCGTGACGGGTATTCGAAATGATCGCGCGCTGAAGAGCATTCCTCCAGCGTGCAATCCCAATTCGATAAATTCACATCCACCGGCCGCACTTCCACGCCGTGCTCCTGCGCGTCGCGCACCAGTTGGGCCGTCGCATAAAAGCCCATCGGCTGGCTGTTCAGCAGCGCCGCCGCGAACACGTCCGGGTAATGGCATTTGATCCAGGCCGAGGCATAGACGAGATTGGCAAAGCTCGCGGCGTGACTTTCGGGAAAGCCATAGCTGCCGAAGCCCTCGATCTGATTCCAGCAATTGATCGCAAATGCCGGATCGTAGCCGCGCGCGATCATGCCGTTGATGAATTTTTCGCGGAATGTTCCGATCGTGCCGATCCGCTTGAAGGTCGCCATGGCGCGGCGCAAACGATCGGCTTCACCCGGTTTGAAACCCGCGGCAACGATGGCGATGCGCATGGCGTGTTCCTGAAACAGCGGCACGCCCAGCGTCTTTTCGAGCACTCCTCTCAATTCGTTCTTGTCGCCGTGCTCAGGCGACGGTCCGGGATATTCCGGCTGAATGCCCTTATCGCGCAATTGCTCACGCCGCCGCAGATAGGGATGCACCATGTTGCCCTGGATCGGACCCGGCCGCACGATCGCCACTTCAATGACGAGATCGTAGAACTTCTCCGGCTTCAGCCGCGGCAGCATTGACATCTGCGCCCGGCTCTCGATCTGGAACACGCCGATGGTGTCGGCGCGCTGGATCATCCGGTAAGTCGCGCCATCTTCATCCTGCATGGTGAGATCGCGCGGCACGCCATAATGGGATTGCAGAAAATCGAAGCTGCGCCGTAGGCATGACAACATGCCAAGCGCCAGCACATCGACCTTCAGAAGCCCAAGTGCGTCGAGATCATCCTTCTCCCATTCGATCACGGTGCGTTCTTCCATCGCTGCGTTCTCGATCGGAACGACCTCGTCAAGCCGGCTGCGGGTGATGACAAAGCCGCCGACATGCTGGGAGAGATGGCGCGGGGTGTCGATCAGCTCTTCCGTCAGCCGCATCACCTGCTGCAATCGCGGATCGGACGGATCCAGGCCGACGCGGCGCACTTCTCTGTCCGACACGCCGCTGCTCGACCATCCCCATAAGGTACCGGCAAGCGCAGAGATCGTATCGGCTGACAGACCGAAGACCTTTCCGACTTCCCGCACCGCGCTGCGCCCGCGATAGCAAATCACGGTGGCGGCAAGCCCGGCGCGCTCGCGGCCGTATTTACTGTAGATATGCTGGATAACTTCTTCGCGCCGTTCATGTTCGAAATCGACGTCGATGTCGGGCGGCTCGTTGCGTTCCTCCGACACGAAGCGCTCGAACAGCAGATCGACCTTTTCGGGCGAGACGTCGGTGATGCCGAGGCAGTAGCAGATGATCGAATTGGCCGCCGAACCGCGGCCCTGACAAAGGATCGGCTTGGGAAGGCTACGGGCGAATTTGACGATCTCGTCCACCGTCAGGAAGAACGGCGCATAGTTCAGTTTGCCGATCAGCCGCAGCTCTTCATTCAGCGCATGCCGGATTTTTGGATTCGCTCCGTTGGGAAAACGTTTCTTGAACCCTTCCTCAGCGAAGGCAACCAATGCGTCCTGCGGCGTGGCATAGCCCTGCCGGGTTTCATCGGCATATTCAGTGCCGCGCAACTCCTCGAGCGAGAATTTGCAGCTTTCGAGGAAATGCAGCGTCTCGGCCACCGCATTTGGATAAAGACGAAACAACCGCGCCATTTCCTGCGGCGACTTGAGATGCCGCTCGGCATTGGCCTCAAGCCGCCGGCCGGCTGCTTCCAGCGTGACATGTTCGCGGATGCAGGTGACCACGTCCTGCAATCCCCGACGCCTGGGAGCGTGATACAGCACGTCATTGACCGCGATCATCGGGACAAAGGCTTGTTCGGCGATGGCGGCGATGCGCTTGAGCCGGCGCAGGTCATCACCGCGATAAAGCATGCCCGCTGCCAGCCAGACGGCTTTCTTTGACGCTGCTTTCGTCAAGCGCAGAAGAAGTGCATGCAGCTTGTCGGCATGAATGCGCGCCGGCGGCATGACGATGAGATTGAGACCTTCGACAAATTCCAGAAGATCCGGCAGACCGAGGATGCAATCGCCTTTCTCCGCCCGACGCTTGCCGAGCGACAGAAGCCGCGCCAACCGCGCCCAGGCTGCGCGATCGCGCGGATAGGCCAGGATGTCGGGTGTCGCACCGTCATAGAACACGAGGCGCGCGCCGACAGCCATGTTCAGCTCCGGCAGTTCGGGGAATTTTTCATTGATGTCCTTTGCGGCGACATGAGCGCGCACGACACCGGCCACGCTATTGCGGTCAGCAATTCCAATCCCGGCAAGGCCAAGGATTTTAGCGGCCTTGACAAGTTCCTCCGAGTGGGAAGCTCCGCGTAGAAAAGAAAAATTACTGGTCACCGCCAGTTCGGCGTAAGCCGGCAGCGGCGCCGGCTGATGGTGCTTCGGACGCTTCTCTTCCGGACGGAACTCAACGACATTGTCACTCACGCAAACAACCCGTGCAGATACCAGTTCGGTTTCTCCGGTTCCTTTATCTCGCGACCGAACAGCCCTTCCCGGTAGAGCCAGACGCGCGCGCCTTCTTTGCTCTCGACCCGGAAATAATCACGGGTAAGCGCATTGCCCTGTGCGTCGCGCCACCATTCCATCGCGATCCGCTCCGGGCCTTCGACATGCGCGACCTCATGCAGCACGCGCCGCCAGCGAAAGCGCACCGGCGGGCCATCCGGCACCTCGGCGATGGCCTCGATCGGTTCCGGCCGCTGGAACAGCCGGATGGGCCGCGCGGGTGCGAGGGAGTCGAGCTCGCTTTCCTGCAGAGACATTTCTTCTCCCCTCCCCCTTGCGGGGAGGGGTCGGGGGTGGGGGGAAAACGCGGCGGAAGAATCCCCCCACCCCGGCTGCTTCGCAGCCGACCCTCCCCGCAAGGGGGAGGGTAAGGGTTTTCCGCGCACCGCATGCGCGGGAACGGCGGCGACGGCGAATTCCGGAATATGCGTATCACGCGGCTGCAGGCGGCTGACCCGGCGCAGGCCGAAGCGCGCGCCGAGGCGATCGATCAGATGCGCGAGATCGGTGGCATCGTCGCTATCGCCGCTCAAGCCGGTCTGCTGCGGATCGAGCCGTTCGGTCACCAGCGCCGACAGCCGCAGCATGTCGAAGCCGAATCCGGGATCGCAGGCATCGCCCAGGACAGCGAGACGATCGGCGAATAATCGCCGCACCCGCGCCGGCTCGCGCAGCGGCGCGGCGGTGCCAAGCTCCAGCCGATGCACCTTTCCGTCGGCGCGGAACAGTGCGATCTGCAGCAGCCGCGCGCCCTCCCCGCGCCGTTCCAGCACGCGGTCAAGTTCGCGCGCCAAGTGTTCGATCGTGCCGAGCACGTCCTCTTCCCGGCCGATGGGATCGGGAAAGCGCTGCTCCGCCATGGCCGCAGGCAGCGGCAAGCGCGGTCTGATCGGCTCGTCCTCGCGGCCGAGCGCCTGATCGATGCGGCGGATGAAATCCTGCCCATAGCGCGCGGCGAGCGGGGCGCGCGGGCGATCCAGCACATCGGCAATGCGTTTCAGACCCGCCTGCGCCAGCGCGGCCACGGTTTCCGTATCGATCCGCAAAGCTGCAAGCGGCAGCGGCGACAAAACTTCGCGCGCCGCGCCTTTGGCGACGATCGGTGCGCGGCCATAGCGCGCGATCGCCCAGGCGCAGCCGACCGTATCGGCCACCGCCGCGCTGGTCTGCAAGCCCTGCCAGGCCAGCCGCTCGACCAGATCACGGCAGAGCGCTGCTTCGCCGCCGAACAGATGCGCGCAGCCGGTGATGTCGAGCAGGATGCCGTCCGGGACGTCGAGTCCCGCCAAGCGGCGTGTAGCGGTCGCACCAGTCGGCCACGGCTTCAAGCAAGGCTGCGTCCGCTTGCGGATCGGCATCCGCCGCCGCCAGCGCCGGATACATCGCGCGCGCATCGGCCAGCGCCATGGACGGAATAAGCCCGAGCCGCGCGGCAGCGTTGTTCATCGCGGTAATCCGCAGCGCGGATTTCACCGGGGCGACGACAACCAGCGGTGCATCATCCGGCGCGGATGAGCGGCGCGCGAGCCGGTCGGTCGGAAGCCGTTTCAGCCAAACCGAGAGATAGCGGCGAGAAGGCACGTTCATGGTGATCCCAGGCAATAGTCCAGCGGCCGAGCGGGCCGCGGCGGTTCTTCACAAGCGAGAGGGTGAAAGCGGTGCGACCCAAACCGCCGAAGGCGTCGGCTCTGCTCGGAGCCGCGGCGATATCCCAGCGTGTCGCCGCCGCGCTCGGCTCGGGCGAGATGCAATGGCGAAGCAGGAAACCAAGCCCGCCGCCGTCGCGCGCCGCCAGCACGAGCCGCCGCGTGGCGGTAAGATCGGCGGCGGCGCCCTTGTCCGTCAACTCGGCAATGACGCTGGCAAGCACGCGCGATTTGAGCGCTTCTTCCATCGCCCAGAGCACATCGACCGGGCGCGCGACGCGCAACAGCAGCAGCCGCTGCATGGGAAATCCGAGAGCTGTCAGGCCGGGACCATAGAGTGTGCCGGCCTCCTGCCCGGCGAAATCGGGCTGGATCCATAAGCTGTGCCTGCGCTTGTCCCCGCTTGCGGCGAGCGTAAGCGCAAAGCCCGCGGCGGCGCCAAAATGCAACGGCCCGGCAGGCGCGAGTTCATGCAAGCTGCCGAAGGCGAGCCCGCCGCCCAGCGCCGCATCGATGGCTTCGGCGCCGAGCGGCAGCACCCGTTCGCCCGTTTCCAGCGCGGACAGGTCGCTCCCTTCGATTTCCGCCACCGCACGGCGCAGACGGCTCAAGGTGGCTGCTTCCTCAGCAGGCATAACTTTAGTTCCTGTTTTGTTCTCATTGATTCCTCGCCCGGGAGGAGCTGTCAAGAAAGGAAAAATGGTTAGTAAAATCAATGCCTTGTCTTGCTCCCACCCCTACTTTTAGCGGTCTAGCCTGCCCCCATGCACAGGCATAAGCTGAGCGAATGGAAACACTTGGCCATTTCATCGACGGCTCGCGCGTAACAGGCGGCGGCGCCTCCGCGCCGATCACCGATCCGTCCATCGGCAAAATCACCAAGCAAGTCGCCCTCGGCTCCGCCGCCGACGTGGACAAGGCGGTGGCCGCTGCGGTCCGCGCCTTCCCGGCCTGGGCGGTAACCCCTGCCCCGCGCCGCGCCGCCGTGATGTTCCGCTTCAAGGAGCTGATCGAAAAACACGCCGACGAACTGGCGGGTCTGATCACCTCTGAGCACGGCAAGGTTTTGTCAGACGCCCGAGGCTCACTGCAACGCGGGCTGGAAGTTGTCGAATTCGCCTGCGGCATTCCGCACCTGCTCAAAGGCGAATTCAGCGAGAATATCGGCACCGGCATCGACGCCTATTCACTGCGTCAGCCGCTCGGGGTCTGCGCCGGCATCACCCCGTTCAACTTCCCGGCCATGGTGCCGCTGTGGATGTTCCCGGTCGCCATCGCCTGCGGCAACACCTTCATCCTGAAACCGTCGGAGAAGGTGCCGGGCTGCTCCATGCGGCTGGCGGAATTATTGACGGAAGCCGGTGCGCCGCCTGGGGTGTTCAACATCGTCAACGGCGCGAAGGAAACGGTTGACGCCCTGCTTGCTCATCCCGGCATCGCCGCCATCAGCTTCGTCGGCTCGACACCCGTGGCCGAACACGTCTATCGCACCGGCACACAGGCAGGAAAACGCGTCCAGGCGCTGGGGGGCGCCAAGAACCATATGGTGATTCTGCCCGATGCGGATCTCGATCAGGCGACAGACGCATTGATGGGCGCCGCCTATGGCTCGGCCGGCGAGCGCTGCATGGCAATCTCGGTAGCCGTCGCGGTCGGGGCGGTCGCCGACCCGCTGATCAAGAAGCTCGCGCCAAAAGTACGCGCGCTGAAGATCGGCCCCGGCACCGACAGGGAATCCGAAATGGGCCCGCTGGTCAGCGCCGCGCATCGCGACAAGGTGAAGGGCTATATCGATCTCGGCGTCAAGGAAGGCGCCGAGCTGGCTGTCGATGGCCGCAACCTCCGTCTGCAGGGCTATGAAGACGGCTTCTTTCTCGGCGGCTCGCTGTTCGACAAAGTGCGGCCCGAGATGCGAATCTACAAGGAGGAAATCTTTGGACCGGTGCTGGCGGTGGTACGCGCGCCCGGCTTCGATGATGCGCTCAAACTTGTCAACGACCACGAATTCGGCAACGGCTCAGCGGTTTTCACCCGCGACGGCGACGCCGCGCGCGTTTTCGTCAGCGGCGTAAAGACCGGCATGGTGGGCGTCAATGTCGCCATCCCGGTGCCGATGGCCTTCTACAGCTTCGGCGGCTGGAAGCACTCGCTGTTTGGCGATCACCATATCCACGGCGCTGAAGGGGTGCGGTTTTACACCCGCCTTAAAAGCGTCACCTCGCGCTGGCCCACCGGCATTCGTGCCAGCGCAGACTATATCATGCCGACCATGCGCTGACCGGCGCAAACGAAACGCCCCGACATTTAGTACAATGTGATTCGCGTAACAACGCCACGCCGTCATGGTTCTATTTGATCGGAACCCGCTTCCACCTCAGCCGTTGTATCCGCCAATGTATTCTTTTGGGATCGAAGAGGAATATTTCGTTTTCGACGCGAAGACGCGGCGCGCGGTGAAGACTGCCAGCAAGAAATTCATCGCCGCCGCAAAGAAACGCCTCGGCGACCGCATTACGACGGAAATGCTGCAGTCGCAGATCGAAGCGGTCAGCCCGCCTTGCACCAGCATTCAGGAGGCACGCGAGCATATGTCAGGGTTTCGCCGCGTCCTGGCGGAAGAGGCGGCGGCGCGAAAGCTCGGCATCGCGGCGATGGGGACCTTCCCGCTTGCGGATTGGCCCGACCAGAACGTCACGCCGAGCAAGCGCTATGACGCCATTCTTGACGACCTGCAGATGATCGGGCTGCGCAACATGCTGTGCGGCATGCATGTGCATGTCGAGGTGCCAGAGCCCGACACGCGCGTCGATCTGATGATGCGGCTGACGTCTTACCTGCCGCTGCTGCTGGCACTCTCAACGTCCTCGCCTTTCTGGCAAGGGCACCTGACCGGGCTGCACGGCTATCGCCACGCGGCCTATGACGAACTGCCCCGCAGCGGGCTGCCGGAATTTTTCCGCACCAAACAGGATTATGACGAATTCGTCTCCGCACTGACCTGGGCGCGGATTATCCCCGACGCCAGTTATATCTGGTGGTCGATCCGCCCTTCATTGCGCTATCCCACGATCGAGCTTCGAATCGCTGACTGCTGCACGAATCTTGACGATGGCCTGGCGATTGCGGCGCTCTATCGCTGCCTCGTGCGCGCGCTCGACCGAGACCGCGCGCTCAATGCCGGCTTCGACCAGGTCGGCCGCGCCATCACGGAGGAGAACAAGTGGCACGCCCAGCGTTATGGCGTGACCGCGACCTTTGTTGATCCGTTTCGCCGCCAGCCGATGAACACCACCGACTGGCTCAACGAGGTGCTGGATTTCATCGACCAGGACATCGACGCGCTGCAATGCCGCGCCGAAATCGAAAGGCTGAAACGCATCGTCGAGAACGGTACCAGCGCGGACCGGCAGATCGAGGTCTATAATCGTGCGCGCGCCGCCGGCCGGCAGGGCGGCAGCGCGTTGAAGGACGTCGTCGACTGGGCCGCCGCGGAAACGCAGGCATTTTAGCATCCGCCGCTCATCCCCGCGAAGGCGGGGATCCAGCAATCCGGGCGCTGGATTCCCGCTTGCGCGGGAATGAGCGGATAACGGCGAGCCACGCTCGCTCAATGCGACGACACGATGCGCGGACGGTTCGGCGCCTCAGGCGCGAAAGGTAGTTTGCGGATGTCGTCCAGCGTCGGCAGGCCGGCCTCGTTGCCGAGATGCTGGATCTTGAAGGCCGCGGCGCGCCGGGCGAATTCGAAATGCGCTTCCCACTTCTTTTTCGGATCGCTGAGATAGGAAAGATATAGGCGCCGTGGAAGACGTCGCCCGCGCCGCTGGTGTCGATCACCTTTTCCTTCGGAACCGGCAGCGCCGGCATCGTGCGGACACTCCCGCTCTCGTCGTACCAAAGCAGACGGTGCTCGCCGAGCGTGACGCCGCCGACGCGGCAGCCGCGGCTCTTCAGATAATCGATGATCTGCGGCGGGGTGCATTTCCGCTGCTCGCAGAAGCGCTCCGCCACGATCGCGATGTCGATGAAATTCCAAATAGCTCGTCGGTGTTGGAGCGCACCGCGCCGCCGTCGAGCGAGGTCAGGACGCCGGCCTCGCGGCAGGTCTTGGCGTAATACATCGCCGCATCCGGTTGATGGCCGTCGAGGTGCAACGCGCGCAGGCCTGCGAGATCGAGCCGGGGGAAGGACGACAGATAATGATCGTCACGGCAGCGTACGATCGCGCGCTTGCCGTTGTTCGGCATGATGAAAGACAGCGACGATTCCTTCACATAGCGCGGATGCAGCCGGATGTCGTATTTCGCCGCCATGTCGGAGAACATCCGGCCGAGCCAGTCATTCGCCAGGGTGGAAAGCAGGTCGGGCTTGATGCCGAGCTTGGCGCAGCAAAAAGCCGCGGTTACCGCGTTGCCGCCAAAGGAGATGGCATAGTCCTGCGCGACGTATTTTTCGTCTCCCACCGCATGTGATCGGTGAGGCAAGTGACGTCGATATAGCTTTGGCCGATGAAGAGCGTTTGCATGGTCTGTCCGGTTAGGCGACGTCAATGCCCCAAATCTCGCTTGCATATTCACGTATGGTGCGATCCGACGAAAAAAAGCCCATGCGCGCCGTATTCAGGATGCTGGCCCTCCACCAGGCAGGCGGTTCCCGCCACAGCCAGTCGGTCTGGCGTTGAGCCTGCCAATAGGCCTCGAAATCCGCCGCCACCATAAAGTAGTCCGGCACCAGCACGGCATCCACCAGGGAGTGGAAGCGGCTCTTGTCATCGGGCGAAAACGCGCCGCCGCCGATGCTGTCCAGCACCGCCGTCAGGATCGGCGAGGCGGCCGCCGCATCCTGGCCGGTGACCCCGGTGCGGCGCTTTTCCGCCACTTGGTCCGCCGTCAGCCCGAAGATAAAGATATTCTCGGGACCAACCTGCTCCAGAATCTCGATATTGGCGCCGTCGAGGGTGCCGATGGTGAGCGCGCCGTTGAGCCCGAGTTTCATATTGCCCGTGCCGGACGCTTCCGTGCCGGCGGTCGAAATCTGCTCGGATAGATCGGCGGCGGGAATGATCGCCTCCGCCAGACTCACGTTGTAGTTGGGCAAGAATATAAGCTTGAGCTTATCTCCCACGAGCGGATCGGAATTGATCACATGCGCCACATCGTGGGCGAGCTTGATGATCAGCTTGGCGCGGGCATAGCTTGCGGCCGCCTTGCCCGCGATGATCTTCACCCGCGGTACCCAGGCAGCATTCGGCTGTTTGCGGATGGCCTGATAGAGCGCGACCGTTTCCAGAATATTGAGCAACTGGCGCTTGTATTCGTGAATGCGCTTGATCTGCACATCAAACATCGCCGTTGGGTTGATCCGCATGCGTACCTGGTCCCGGATGTAACGCGCCAGATTCTCCTTATTGTGCAGGCGGGTCTCCGCGAAGGCGTGCTGGAATGCCGGGTCGTCGGCCTTGTTTTCCAGCGCCCGCATGGCCTCCGGATCGTCCAGCATGCGCTCGCCGATGGTGTCGACCAGAAGCTTGGTCAGACCCGGATTGGCGCGTTGCAGCCAGCGGCGGAAGCTGATGCCGTTGGTCTTGTTGACGATGCGGCCGGGACGCAATGCGTCGAGATCGCGGAACACGGTCTTGCGCATGAGGTCGGTATGCAGCGCGGAAACGCCGTTGATTCGGTGCGATCCGATGAACGCGAGATGTCCCATGCGCACGCGCTTGTCGCCGTTTTCCTGGATCAGCGACACGGCAGCGAGCGCGGCGGGATCGAATATGCCGGCCTGTTCGGCGGCTTTCAGGTGACCCCAGTTGATGACATAGATGATCTGCATCAGCCGCGGCAGCAAGCGCGTCATCAGCTCCACCGGCCAGCTTTCCAGCGCCTCGGGAAGCAGGGTGTGGTTGGTGTAATTCAGGGTATTGGTGGTGATGCGCCAGGCTTCGTTCCAGGAGAATTCGTGCTCGTCGATCAGAAGCCGCATCAACTCGGCCACCGCTATCGCCGGATGGGTATCGTTGAGCTGGATCGCAACATGATTCGGCAGCGACGAAAGGCTGTCGAACTGAGCTAGGTGCCGCCGCACCAGATCCTGCAGCGAGGCTGAGGTGAAAAAATATTCCTGCCGTAGCCGCAACTCCTGGCCGGAGGGGGTCGCGTCGCTCGGATAAAGAACTTTCGAGATCGCTTCCGCCTTGGCCTTCGCCGCCATGGCGCCAAGAAAGTCGCCCTGGTTGAAGGCGTAGAGATGGATCGGATCGTTGGCGCGCGCCGACCACAGCCGCAGCGTGTTGACATGGCGTCCGCGCCAGCCGGTGACCGGCGTATCATAGGCCTCCGCGCGCACGGTCTCGGCCGGATACCATAGCGCCCGCGCGGTATCGTCGTCGCCGCCGATGTATTCGACCGCGCCGCCAAAGCCGATCTGGTAAATCACTTCCGGGCGCTCGAATTCCCAGGGATTGCGGAAAGCCAGCCAATCCTCCGGCACTTCGTGCTGCCAGCCGTCGCTGATGTGCTGCTTGAACAACCCGTGGTCGTAGCGGATGCCATAGCCGTAAGCAGGCAGCGCGAGACTCGCCATACTATCCATAAAACAGGCCGCGAGCCGCCCGAGCCCGCCGTTGCCGAGAGCCTGGTCGGGCTCGATCGCGCGCAACTCTTCGATATCCACGCCGAGTTCCGCCAACGCCTCGCGTGCGGCTTCGGTGATGCCGAGATTTCCAAGCGTGTCGAAAAGAAGCCGCCCGAGCAGAAACTCGACGGAGAGATAGTAGACGCATTTCTTCTGCTCGGTAGAGGTCTGCCGCGTGGAATCCATCCAGCGGTCGATGACCCGGTCGCGAACGGCAAGCGCGATCGCCATGAACCAGTCATGCGGCCCCGCCTGCGGCGCATCCTTGCCAAGCGAATAGGTCAGTTTCGCCAGAACGGCATCGCGCAGTTGCGCCGCATCGGACGTGCCAGCTTCTTTCGCACGGCGGGCATTCACAGTCTCAAACATGCCACCCTCTTTCATACCCGCGCGCCCTCTGCGTTAACGAACCGACGGCTCAGGCGTTCCTGCACAAGGGCATGGCTGAGTTGAGGAATCAGCACCAAAAACTACCATTTTTGGGGGTTTGCAAGCAGGCAAAGGCGCGGGTCTCCCCCCGTGCCGCGCCTTTCCCGGCGGTGCCAACGGCTTGAAACGCGAGGCGGCGTGCTATCTTATGCGCGCGAACAAAGCATTAACCAATACCAGCGGCCGGCGAATCTGTCCCGCGCAAGAGAGAAATCCATGGCGTCAGACGAACCCGTTACCATCCCCGCGCTCCAGCAGATGAAGCGGGAGGGCAAGAAAAGCGCCGGCTTCGTGCTGTGGGATTACCAGACCGCGCTGATTGCCGAACGAGCGGGTGCGGATTTCGTCGTCATCGGCGACTGCGGTCGGCGTCAATCTCCTCGGCCATGACAATCCGCTCGAGGTCACGGTCGACGAGATTCTGGTCTTCTGCAAAGCAGTGCGCCGCGCGATTAAGCGCGCGATCCTGATCTGCGACATCCCTTTCGGCCCGCTGCAGGAAGGCCGCGACAGCCTGATGAAAACCGCCGTGCGGTTGGTGAAGCAAGGCGGCGCCGATATGCTGAAGCTTGACGCGGCCGCTGGATATCCGGACGCCGTAAGCGAGCTCACGCGCGCCGGCATACCTGTGATGCCGCAGTTCGGACTGACGCCGCAGACCGCGTTGAAATACGGCATCCCCTACAGCGCGCAGAATTCCGCCGGCGCGCAGGCGACGGGCGAGATGACCAATAAGTTGGTTGAGGAAGCCAAACGCCTGGAATCAACCGGCGCAGCGATGCTGGACTTCACCAATTCCGGCCCGGTGGTCGGCCCCGCGGTGGTGAAGGCGGTGAAGATCCCGGTGATCGGGGGTTTCGGCGGCGGGCCCTGGCTCGACGGCCGTGTGCGGCTGGCGCAGACGGCGAACGGCTCCTCGGCCAAATGGCTCGACGCCAAGGCCGAGACTTATGTCAACAGCGCAAAGCTGAGCCTGGAGGCCTTCAAGACGCTGATTGACGAAGTCCGCACCGGCAAGCAGATCAAGGGGTAACTTCCTCACGACATGTCTTTACTTTGTCATGCCCGGGCTTGACCCGGGCATCCCGCGTAGAAAGGCAGCGTGCGTCCCTTATCGAGATGGCCGGGACAAGCCCGGCCATGACAACTGATAGGTTGAGAGAACAGCAATCATGCCCAAAGCGGTTATCGACGACATCAACACGCGCTACGAAGTGCTCGGCGACGGACCGCCGGTGCTGATGTATTCGCCTGCGGGTTTCAACGCGGCGATGGAGACCTGGCGCACTCAGGGCGTCTACGCCAAGGTGAAATTCCTCGATCACCTGCCGAAACAATATACCTGCATCACCTTCGACCGGCGCGAATGCGGCCAGTCGGGCGGACGCGTGGAGCGCGTCACCTGGGCCGACTATGTCGCGCAGGGCAAGGGCCTGCTCGATCACCTGGGATTTAAGCAGGCGCATATCATGGGCGGCTGCATGGGCGTGTCCTGCGCCGCCGCCTTCGCTGTGCTGCAGCCCGAGACGACGCTCTCGCTCGTGCTCTATTGGCCGGTCGGCGGCGCAAAGTATCGCCTCTCCAGCCATCAGCGCTTCGCCGAACATTTGGCTTATGTGGCGCAGAACGGGTTGCAGGCCGTTGCCGATCTGGTCGCCAAGGACGGCAAGCCTTTCAATGCCGATCCGCGCGGCGGCCCCTGGGCTTCCGTGCTCAAGACCGACAAGAATTTCGCCGCAGCTTACGTCAAGCAGGACGTCGAAAAATACAAACTCATAGTCCAGTCGATGGTGCGCACCTTGTTCGACCGCGACACCGCACCGGGCGCGGAACCGGAAGACCTGATGCAGCTCAATACCCCTGCTCTTGTGGTGCCAGGCAACGACAATTTCCACGCCACATCGGCGGCGCGCTACCTGCAGGAATGCCTGCCGAAGTCAGAATACTGGGACATGCCGGTGGAGCAGCAGACCGAGGACGTGACGGCGAAGCGGGTGATCGAGTTCCTCGACAAGGTGGGCCAGTAATCCCATGATGGCAAAACGCAAGGTACTCACCAGGATCGCGGTGAGCTGCCTTGCGTTGGTTGCCGCAAGCGGGCCGGCTTCGCAGAATTTGCACCGGGCGCGAGCCAGCAAACGGTAACCTGCCGAGACGACACTTCCTGTTTTTCTCTATCGGCCCAACTGCCCGATCAAGGCGCTGTTGGTCATCTTCCATGGCGCCGACCGCAATGCCGAAAGATATCGGGATTTCGCACGGCCGCTAGCCGACCGGACATGCATGGCGGTGTTGGCGCCGGAATTCGATAGAAAGGCCTTTCCGCCCGCGCTTTATCAACGTGGCGGCGTCGCCCGTCAACGCGCCCTCGAACCGCACGACGCCTGGAGTGTTCGATTGGTGGACGGTCTTGTGACTTGGGGACAAGCGGAGGAAAAGCGGCCTCTTCCTTATATTCTGCTGGGCCATTCGGCTGGAGCGCAGTTTCTGGGTCGCGTCGCCGCCTATACGCCGACGAAGGCAAGGCGCATCGTCATCGCCAATCCTTCCACCTATGTCTTGCCGAACGCAGATGTAGCCACGCCTTACGGGTTCGGCGGTATCGGCAGCCGATCGGAGACACAAGCGGAGATCGCACGCTATCTCGCCCTTCCGCTGACAATCTTGCTTGGTGATAACGACACCGGCGACAAGCGAAGGGCCAAGACAAGCGGGCGATGGAACAAGGAGCGACACGGCTTGAGCGCGGCCTAAACACATTCGCCCGTGCCAAGGCTTATGCGGAAAGTCATTCCCTGCCTTTCAACTGGCGGCTCCTTCGCGTGCCGGACACGGGACACAACGCGCGTCGAATGTTTTCTTCGAACGAAGCCCTGCAAGCCGTCACGGAATGACGCAGCCGTAACCGCCCCTAGCCAGGCAGCTTCAGCGCCGCGAGCGCGGCCTTGGCAACCCAGCACATCTTCCTCGATCTTCGCGCCCCGCTGCCGCAGCGCGTCAGCACGCCGGCTGCACGTCGATTTCGACGCCGAGCACTTCGAGCAAGTCCGATGTGTTCTGTATTTCCACGTAATAAAAGGGGCCCGGGATGGCGATGAGCGCCTGGTTGATATTGGTCGTGCTCTTTCGCTTGACGCCCATATTGCCCGCAGCTTTACCGGTGGTTTCGGAAGCGGCCGGAGCCGCGATGACGCCCAGCGCGGAGCAGAGCGTCGCCAAGCCTAGGTCGCCAAGCCTAGAATGACGCGATCGACGCGCGATGACATGGAGCCCTCCCAGTCAGAGCCGCAGTCGCTATCCTATCCCATCAGGGGCTCGCTGCACCAATTCACGTCCTGGTGAAGCTTGGGACAGACCAGGGCATTGGTCAGGATTTACTTGCCGTTTCAAGCGCCGCGAGCGCGGCCTTGGCAACCAGCACGTCTTCCTCGATCTTCGCGCCGCCGGCCGCCACCGCGCCGATCACCTGGCCGTCCACGACGATAGGAAAGCCGCCGGGGATATTGGTGAAATCGCCCATCCGCACCGCCATGCTGAGCGCGTTCTCCTCCGGCGCGTAGCCGGTGGGCTGCTTCTGCGAGGCGGAGGTGATAGCCTTGCGCTGCGTGGTGATGATGGCGAAATGCTTGGCGCCATCCATCAAGAGAAAGCCGATCATGCGGCAGCTGGCGTCGACCACCGCAATGGCGACCTTGCAGCCAAGCTCATTGGCCTTGGCCACGCCGGCCGTAATCATCTTCAGGCTGGCTTCTTCGGTCAGCCGGTGGGTGGGAACGAAGTCGGACATGTTGTTCTCGTCATTCCGGGCGCCACACAGTGGCGAGTTCGGAATCCATAGTCAGAGACCGGGGTTATGGATTCCGGGCTCCTCGCTTCGCTCGGCCCCGGAATGACAACAAGCTAAACCGTCTCGTGCGCCTTGCCGAGCCGCGACGTGAGCGCTTCTTTCGCCGCGTCCCTGAAATGCCTGGTCCGGTCCAAGCACGATCGAAGCCGAGCGCACCTTCTGGTGTTCGGGATCGATGCCGGGCGGGGTGGCGCCCTTCTCCACCAGCGCCTTGGCCGCGCGCATCAGCCGATGCCGCGCCATGATGATGCCGTTGTCGGTGGAGACGAGGTTCTCTTTGGTGCGGTCGCAGACCGGGCCCATGCTTTCCTGCAAGGACGAATCCTGGATCGCGAAGCCGGCGATGCCGCTGTAGTAGCGGCCGGATTTCTGCGCCTCACGGTCCATCAGATAGTCGTTGTCCTTGTTGGCCGCCGGCCGGAAGCTGCTGGGCACGTATTTGCAGTGAATGCCCAAGCCTTCCTTCATGTCGTTGACTTCGCGCTCCGAGAGCTTGCGGGTTGGATGGAAGTCGTAGTTCCAGGCCCAGCAATTCTCGTCGTCGATCGGGACCCAGAAATGGCCGTGAATAGGATGATCGCCGCGCGGCGGGATCATGGTGAAGCACGGCATGACCCAGGGCGTGATGCGCCAGTAGTAGTTGCCGTTCTCTGCATTGCGGCGCGCGCCGATATAAAGGCCGCCCTCGCTCTCGACCACCTCGAACACCGGGCGCATATCCTTCAAATTGTATTCGTTGCCCTTGGCGCCTTTGAACAGCGGGTCGTGTCCCAAGTCGCCACGATGCAGGAAGGAAACGTGGCTGGAATCGATGCCGCCTTCCATCGCCTGCAGCCAATTGCATTCCTGCCAGCGCTTGGAGATGAAGCTCTGCTCCGGAGCCACCATGGCGAATTCCCACTCCGGCAGCGGCGGCTTTTTTTCCGGCGGCCCCATATAGGCCCAGAGCACCGGCCCGCGTTTCACCAGCGGATAGGATTTCAGCTTGATCTTCTGACAGAAGCCGCTCTCCGGCGCTTCCGAGGGCACGTCGATGCACTGGCCCGTCACATCGTATTTCCAGCCGTGATAGGGGCAGCGCAAACCGTTCTCTTCGTTACGGCCGAACCACAGCGAGACGCCGCGATGGGCGCAGAATTCGTCGATCAGGCCGTATTTTCCTTCGGTGTCGCGGAAGGCGAGCAGCCGCTCGGACAGGATCTTCACGCGCGCGGGCGGGCATTCGTTTTCAGGCAGTTCGTCCGCCATCAGCACCGGCAGCCAGTAGCTGCGGAACAGCGTGCCCATGGGCGTGCCCGGGCCGGTCGCGCATACCAAATCGTTCTGTTCTTTTTTTAGCACCGAAATTTCCCGTGAATGCTGGCGCCGTTCCGTCATGCGGAACGAGGTTTCGGACCTAATTTAGAAAACCCGAAAGGTGGGAGCAAGCGAATCCGGACAATCGCCCCAAAACCTCATCCCGAGGACGGATTAGCTTCTTCCGGCGATGCCACGGGCCTTTTCCAGCGTGGCGTAGCTGCGTGGCGCGCCGCAGCACAGATAGCGCCAGCCTTCGGTGATTACCTGCTCGGCGTTGAACGCCTCCACATGCGGATGCGCGGCGATGACATTGTGCTGCTTGCAGATCGACAGCAGTTCGGCCTTGATATCCATCATGATCTTGTGTTCGGTCTGGCGCGGGATGCCCATCTCCTGCGAAAAGTCCCCCTCCCCGATCATCACGACCCCGATGCCCGGCACGTTTTTCAGCATGTCGGGCAGGTTCTTCAGCCCGACGGAATCCTCGATTTGGATCACCACCAGGATTTCGCCCTTGGGATTGAGCGGCCAGACGTCGGCGCGCTCGTAATATTCCTGCTGGGTGACGCCCCAATAGCGCGCGGCGATCATCGGCCCGTCGCCGCGGATACCGGCCGGCTCGTACAGCGGCTTGTCCTTCAGCCGCGGATAGCGACAAGCGGAGACGGCGTTATAGGCCTCCTCCACCGTTGAGATATGAGGCCAGACCACGCCGTAGCAGCCGATGTCGAGCGCCTGCTTGGCCAGGAACTGGTTCTTCTCCACTCCATTGGCGGGAATGCGCGCGGTCGGCGTGATCTGCGGCGCAACGTTGCCGGCTGCCGCGATCTGTCCGCGGTTGAGCAGATATTGCAGCGCGTCGCGCAGTGCCTGAATGTCCCAGGGTCGGTGCTCGCCTTCGAAGATAACGCCGTCGTATTTCGAGGATTGCAGGTCGATCGCCATATCGGGGCTGCAGGCCGCGAAGGTTGAAAAAGCGCACTGGCCGGATTCGAAGGCGCGGATGAAGCCATTGAGGCGGGGAAGAGTAGCCAATTCAGTCTCCTTGAAACGAAACGATCAAACCTTCTTGCCGGCTTTGCCGCGCTTCTCGAGCAGCTTGTCGAGACGCGGATAGACGCGGCGGGCGTTGCCTTCGAAGATCTTGTAGCGGTCAGTCTCGCTCAGGTTCTTCACCTGATCGACGTATTTCTTGGTGTCGTCGTAGTGATGGCCGGTATTCGGATCGATACCGCGCACCGCGCCGACCATCTCGGAGGCAAACAGAATATTGTCGATCGGGACCACCTTGGTGAGCAGCTCGATGCCCGGCAGGTGATACACGCAGGTGTCGAAGAAGACGTTCTTCAGCAGATACTCGGTGAGGACGGGCCGCTTCATGTCTTGGGCGATGCCGCGATAGCGGCCCCAGTGGAACGGCACGGCGCCGCCGCCATGCGGAATCACAAAGCGCAAAGTCGGAAAATCCTTAAACAGATTGCCCTGTATCAACTGCATGAACACCGTGGTGTCGCCGTTGATGTAATGCGCGCCGGTGTGATGGAAGTTCGGATTGCAGGACGACGACACGTGGATCATCGCCGGCAGGTCGAGCTCAACCAGCTTCTCGTAGAGCGGATACCAGTATTTGTCGATCATCGGCGGATCGGTCCAGTAACCGCCGGACGGATCGGGATTGAGGTTGACGCCGACGAAGCCGAGTTCGTTGACCAGCCGCTCCAGCTCGGGAATGCAGTTTTTCGGCGAAACGCCGGGAAACTGCGGCAATTGCCCGACCGGCACGAAATTATCCGGCAGCAGCGTGCAGATGCGGTGGATCAGGTCGTTGGAGACGCGGCTCCAGACCTTGCTGATCTCCTCGGTGCCGACGTGATGGGCCATGCCGCCGGCGCGCGGCGAGAAGATGGTGAGATCGCTGCCGCGCTCGGTCTGGAATTTGACCTGCGGCTGGACGCTCTGGATCAGCTGCTCGTCGCTGACGCCGAGGTCGGTCGTCGTCGGCTTGCGCGCGGAATCGGCCAGCCCGCAAGCTGCTTGTCGCGGAAGGCGAACAGCGCCTGCGGCTCGGTGGTGTAATGGCCGTGAATATCGATGATCATGTGAGACTTACTCTGACTTGAATGCGCCTAGCCTTTGAGGTTGCGGGTCGACGGCGCGAACAAATCCTCGATCGCGACCGGCTTGGTGATGATGCGCTGGGAGAGTGCGGTCTGGATCAGATCCTCCAACACCTTGCGATTGGGTTCGATGCCGTAAGGCAGCGGATCGGCGCCGCCCGACGCGTCCATCACCGCCTTGGCGGTCTTGTCGGCGTCGGTCATCTTCTCGATCTGGCCGGCCTTCAGCTTCTCGACATACTGCCGCTTCGATTCCGCAAAGGCGTTGAACACGTCGGCGGCGAGATCGGGATATTTCTCCAGCAATTCGTCCTTGATCACCACCGTGTGGTTGATCGGGAAATGCCCGCGGTTGGTGAAGGCTTTCAGCCCCTCATGCTCGCCATTCGGGATAAGCGGCTTGATGTCCGGATGATCGACATCCACGCCGATGGCGGCGACGATCTCGCCGGAGATCAGCATGTCTTCGATCTTCTTGCCTTCGGGGACCGGAACGACATTGGCCGGCCGCTGCCACTCCGCCACATGCTCGTCACTCGAAAGAACCCAGGTGACCTTGCTGAGATCGACGCCATATTCGTCATGCAGCACGCTGCGGACCCAGACGCCGGTGGTGACGGTGAAGCCGCGCGCGACACCGACCTTCTTGCCCTCCAGATCCTTGGGCGTGCGGATGCCTGCCTTGGTGTTGACCAGGATGGCGCCGTGGTGGAACCCGCGCACCAGGAAGACCGGCACGGCGGTAATCTTCTTGCCGTGCTCTTTCGCGCAGATATAGGTCGTGATCGCCAGCTCGCAGACGTCGAACTCGCTGCCGCGCACCATGCGGCGGAAGGCGGCGATCAGGGGATTCACCTCCTCGAATTCCGGCTCGAAGGTCTTCGGCTTAACCGCGCCTTCCTTGAAAGCCTTGTTGTTGCCTTGGGTGCGGGTGACGGTTTTCAGCTTGGGTCCGGCCATGGGTGGGCTGCGCTCCGAGAATAAAGGCGGAATGGCAAAATGCGGCTTGGTTATAAGCCGGAATGTCGGCGGGCGTCGAGACGGGCTTCCCGTTCGTCATCCCGGTCGGCGAGTGAAGTGAAATGAGCCGATCCGGGACCCAGGCATTTCTCGATGGGGTCCCGGCTCCCGCTGCGCGTGGCCGGGATGACAACTAGCTAGCAGCAATCGCAGGTAATCCCGTCGTCCTCGGAAATGAGGGAGTTCTTCAGCCAGGCGGGGGGCAAATCGTCTGGGACGATCTCTTCGATCGGCTTGAATATCTTGAAATCGTGCCGCGTCTTGTGGTCGGACCAGAAGGCCACCACGGTTTCCAGCGGCGGACAGCCTTGGATGGTACAGGTGAGTTCGGTGACCAGGATCGCGGCGTCTTCCGGCAGGCTGAAGCGTTCCCGCGTCCATTCCTTCACCCGGTCGGCAGCCTCCAGGTGCTGCGCGGTCTTCTTCAGCGTGCCCAGTTTCAGCGAGGTCGAAGCTTCCATCCGGTCTCTCTGCCTCCGCCCTGCCCTGATGCGAACGATGCTTATATATAGGCGGAATCGGGTAGATCCCATGAAAATTGGCGCTTGACCGTCTTTGGACGGGCCCTAGAGTGCGCGCCAATTCCAGCGGTCCTAACGGAGGTTATCAGGTGGCAGAGAAAGTATTGGCGGCGGTGCGGACCGGCGCGAGCAAGACCGAAATCGAGGAATTTCCCATGCCGGATATTCCAGAGGACGCCGCGCTGATGAAGATGGAAGTCGCCGGCATCTGCGGTACCGACGTCAAACTCTACGCGCATCCGCCGACCGACGATCCGGTGATCATGGGCCACGAGAATATCGGCGTCATCGCCAAGGCCGGTCGCGAATTCACCCGCCGCAAGGGCTTCAAGGAAGGCGACCTCGTCTTTGTCGAGCACTATGTCATGTGCGGCAAGTGCGAGTGGTGCCATAAGGGCCAATACCGCCATTGCGAAAACACCAACTGGCGCACCAATCCCGACGCCATTCGCTACGGCTATACGTCAGCCAAGAAACCTCCTCACCTCTGGGGCGGTTTCGCGCAATACGTTTATTTGCCGTGGAACGCGGTCGTGCATCATGTCCCGAAGAACGTCACGCCGGAACTGGCGGGATTGGTCACGCCGATGGCTAACGGCGTCGAATGGTCGCTGTTCGACGGCGGCGTCAAATACGATTCCACCGTACTCATTCAGGGACCCGGCCAGCAGGGTTTGTCGCAGACCGTGATCTGCAAACAGGCCGGCGCCTCACTCATCATCGTCACCGGCACCTCCAAGGACGGCGCGCGCATGAAGGTCGCCAAGGAACTCGGCGCCGACTATGTGATCGACGTGCAAAAGGAAGATCCGCTGCAACGGATCATGGAGATCACCGGCGGCAAGGGCGTCGATGTGTCGCTCGACTGCACCGCCGGCGCGGGCACCATTCCCATCCTGCTCGGCATCGAGGCGCTCAAGCGCAAGGGCGGCACTATTGTCGTGCAGGGAGAGCTGGCGCAGTTCCCGAATTTCCCGCTGGAGAAGTTCACGGTGAAGTTCATCACCATGCATAGCGCCCGTGGCCACAGCTATGAGGCCTGCGAACTGGCGCTGGCGCAGCTTGCTTCGCACCGCTTCCCGTTGGAGAAGGTCACCACCCATCGCTTCCCGTTGAAGGATGTCGATCTCGCCATCCGCTCGGTGGGCGGCAAGGGTGTGCCGGACGTCATCCATGCCTCGCTGATGCCCTGGCTCGACGCCTAAGCCTCGCGATCGGCCGGGCGTCCTGCCCGGCCGATCACCTGGTACCACCCGAAAGACACGATGACCGAACGCATCCCCGTAACCGTGCTCACCGGATATCTCGGCGCCGGCAAGACCACCCTGCTCAACCGCATCCTGTCGGAAGACCATGGCCGCCGCTATGCGGTTATCGTCAACGAATTCGGCGAGGTCGGGATCGACAACGATCTCATTCTCAACACCGAAGAAGAACTGTTCGAGATGAATAACGGCTGTATCTGCTGCACGGTGCGCGGAGACCTGATCAAAACGATGCATGGCTTGCTGGCCAAGCGCGGAAACTTCGACGCGATTGTGGTGGAGACTACCGGGCTTGCCGACCCAGGACCGGTCGCGCAGACCTTCTTTGTCGATCCCTTTCTGCAGGAGCGCACCGCTCTCGATTCCGTCACGACGGTGGTTGACGCCAAGCATATCCTGCCGCGGCTGGCCGACAGCCGGGAAGCCGCCGAGCAGATCGCCTTCGCCGACCAGATCGTGCTCAACAAGACCGAACTGGTCACCGACAGGGAATTGCGCGAGATGGAAGGCCGGCTGCGGAAACTCAACCCGCTGGCGCCAATCCATCACGCACAACGCTCCAATGTGGCGCTCGACAAGGTGCTCGGACGCGGTGGCTTCGACATCGACCGCATCGTTTCGCTCGAGCCCGACTTCCTCGAACCCGCACATGGCGAAGCCGGGCATGTGCATGACGAGCATTGCGAGCATGATCACCACGACCATCACGCCCATGACCATGAGCACGATGCCGGCATTCACAGCGTCTCGCTCACCTCCCATAACTCCGATGGATGGCGGCAAGATGAGCGACTGGCTCGCCTATGTCGTGCAGTCGCAGGGTCAGGACATCCTGCGCGCCAAGGGCATCATCGACGTGAAGGGGGAAAGCCGGCGGCTGGTCTTCCAAGCCGTTCATATGCTGCTGGAAGGCGATCTGCAGCGGCCCTGGAAGGCGGATGAGACGCGCTACAGCCGGCTGGTCTTCATCGGCCGCAATCTCGACCAAAACGCATTACAGATCGGGTTCGAATCCTGCGCCGCCAAGACATCCTAACAGGCTGATTTAGCTGGACAATTCGTTGTTCAGCCGCGTCAGCCAGTGAGCCATCTTGACGCTGCACCGATGACGAAATGACGCTAGATTGGACTTAAAGCTGCGTCGCGCGGCGGACCCTACCAGGGGCGCTTTCTTTATGAGTCTCTTCTCGACGGATACCGGTCCCGGCAGCGGCGCCTTTGTTCCGCCGTTTCCGCCGCGATTGCCCTCGCCGCCGTCCACCTTGAAGCGACTCTTGATCGCGCGGCGCGATTTCCTCGAAATGTGGGAGGACGAGGCCTTCGAGCTTGAGTTCTCCCATTCGCGGATGTTCCTGCGGCAGACTTTTCTCTGCAACAGCCCGGAATCCGTCCAGTTCGCGTTCAGCCAGAAGAATGCCAGCTTTCAGCGCAAAAGCCCGCAAATGCGCTACGCCCTCGCTCCGCTCCTGGGCGACGGCCTGTTCGTCAGCGACGGCCAGACCTGGAAAACCCGCCGGCGGATCGTGGCGCCCATTGTCCATATCTCGCGCGTTCCGGAATTCGCACCGGTGATGGTGGAAGCGGCCACCGAAACGCGCGAGCGCTGGGGCGCAACGCAAGGCGCGAGCATCGACGTGCTGGCGGAATCCGCGAAGCTGACGGCGGAAATCATCTGCCGCACCTTGTTCGGCCGCAAGCTCGGCGAGGGCTACGCCGGACAAATCGTGCGCGGCTTCAGCAACTACCAGCGCGCCATCGATCAGATCGATCTGATCTCCTTTCTTGGGCTGCCGGACTGGTTCCCGCGCTGGCATGGCCGGCGCGTGCGCCACAACGTCGAGCAGATCCATGCCGTGCTTGATGAAGTGGTGGCAAGCGCCCGTGCGCGGGCCGGCGATGGCGAGCCTTCGGTGATCAATCACCTGTTCGAAGCGCGTGACGAGAATGGCGCCCCGCTCGACAGCGAAGCTTTGCGCAACGAGATCGCGGTCTTGTTCATGGCGGGCCACGAGACCACGGCCAATACACTGGCCTGGACCTGGTATCTGCTGTCGCAGGCGCCGGGGGTAGAAGCCAAGCTGCATGAAGAGCTCGACAGCGTGCTCGGGGACAGGACCCCCGCACTGGAGGACGTGCCGCGCCTGGTTTATACGCGCGCCATTCTGGACGAAGCGCTGCGGCTCTATCCGCCGGTCCCGATCCTGCCGCGCGAAGCGATCAAGGAGGAAGAATTTCAGGGGGTGCGCATCCCCAAAAGGTCGCTGCTCTTCGTTGTGCCTTGGCTGCTGCATCGGCACCGAAAGTTATGGGACCTGCCGGACCACTTCATTCCGGAAAGATTTCTGCCGGAAAATGCTGCGAAGATCTCCAAATTCGCCTATGTGCCGTTCAGCATCGGCCCGCGCATCTGCGCCGGCGCCACCTTCGGCCAAACGGAAGCCATTCTTTGCATTGCCACGCTGGCGCAGAAATTCAAATTGCGGCTGCAGCCGGGGCATGAGGTCCGGCCAGTCTGCCGGCTGACCTTGCGCCCTGAGGGCGGGTTGCCGATGACCGTGCATCCGCGCGAACGCGGAATACAGCGCAAGCCCGGGCCGGATTTCCCGCGCGAGGCTCCGGTCTGTCCCGTTACTCATGCTTGACGCTCAAAATCCTCCGATCCGCTGGCTGTTCGGAAACCGCAGGCAGCGCCGCATCGCCCGGCGCTATTGGCTGCACGACAGCGCCATCGGCCTGCTGAACAGCGCCTTGCATTCTGGTATGCGGTTCCTGCCGACCGACTGGTGCTCCGACTTCGGCGCGCTGGCGTCGAAACTATCCCCGAACCGCTTCCCGGCCAGCGACGCGCGCGCCCGCCACCTCTGGAAGACCTTGCGGCCCGAAGCTGCCGAGCGACGTGGACGCTGCGGTCACACGCATCTGGCGCAACGCCGGCCGCACCATGGCCGAATATTCCGTTTTGGGCCGACTTTTCGCAGAAGGCCGCGTTGAGACCGAAGGCATAGAATATCTGGAGGCCGAGCGCGCGGCCGGCCGGCCGATCCTCATCGCCGCGCTGCACTTGGGAAACTGGGAGATCATCGGCGTCACCGGCACCGCGCTGGGTTTTCCGGGGGCAGGGTTTTTTGAGCTGCAGGAGAACCGATTCGACCGCCGCATCGCCGACAAGGTGCGCCGCCGTTATGGGGCTGATCTTCTCGCCCCGAGCAGGACCGCGGCGCGCCGGGCGTTGCGTATTCTGGCGGAAAAGAAACTATGCTTCGTCGTTCATGTTGACGAGATTTTCGAAGGCCGCGTCTCTGCCCCCGCGTTTGGCCGCCCCCGCGTGCTCGAAGGCAATATTACGCACATCGCGCGGCTTGCCCGCATGACCGATGCGAATATCCTTCCGGTTTACGTTCTGCGCGTCGGCGACGCCGCGCGCTTTAAATTGGTGGTGAAGCCGCCCATCCAGACGGTCCGCAGCGAAGATCGCGATGCCGATCTGGCCGCGAACGTGGCCGCGATCGAGCGCACCATCGAGCCGATCATCAAGGCGCATCTTGACCAGTGGTTCTACGCGCTGGATTTCGAATTCGAAGCACCAGCGACATGAGATGCGGACTATTCCGGATCGCCGACGGTGAAGCGGAATGACTTCGAGCTCCAGCGCCGCACGCGTTCCGGCAGCAAGCCGCTGATGCGGGTGACCGTGCCAAAGAACCGCGGAATGATGACCATCGGCTTGTTGCGCTCGATACCGCGAGCAATCCGTTCGGCGGCTTTTTCCGCCGTCATGACGAAAGGCTTGGGACCCGACTCCCGCTGCATCATCGGGGTAGCAATATAACCCGGGCATATCACGCAAACGCCTACACCATGCGGCAGCAGCAGGTCGCGCAACGACAAGCCATAACTGAGGATGGCAGCCTTGCTTGCGCTGTAACTCGGTGAATCCGCGAGCGGGACAAAGCCCGCGATCGAACTGATCAAGGCGATCTGGCCGCCGCCGCGCGCCATCATCGCCGGCAGCAGCGGCTGCACGGTATTGAGCAGGCCCAGCACGTTGGTTTCCATGAGCGCATAAGCGGCATCAGGCGGTTCGATCTGCCCGCCCGGAGGGGTGCCCTCCATCACCCCGGCATTGGCAATGACGAGATCGACCGGTACCACGCGGTCGAAATCCTTGATCCACTGCATCAGTTCGACGCGGTGGCGGATGTCGATGGCGGCAGTAGCAACCTCCCCGCCGAGTGCGCGGCATTCCTTGGCGACGCTTTCAAGCCGTTCCTTGTGCCTGCCGAGCAATCCAAGGCTGGCTCCTTCGCGCGCATAGCGCTGCGCGAGCGCCATGCCGATGCCGCTCGATGCTCCGGTGATGATGATGCGTTGCGGCATGGATGCCTTGCGGCGGCGACGCCGTCCGTCAGGCATAGCCGGGAAATTTGAGGGACCGCATGCTCTCGGGGATCTTGGCGAGTTCGTCGGCCGTAGCTTCGATCGCAGCTTCGATCTGCTCTTCGGTGTGCATGGCGGTGAGGAAGAACCGCAGACGCGAGGACTTTGCCGGCACGGCGGGATAGAGCACCGGCTGCACATTGATGCCGCGCCGGAATAGCTGCTGCGACAGAATAACGGCCGAAACGGAATCGCCGACCACGATCGGCGAGACGGCCGTGCCGCAGCCGTTGCCGGTGTCGAGACCCCTCTCTTTGGCCACTTTGTAAAAATATGCGCCGTTTCGCTGCAATGCGGCCACGCGTTCCGGCTCGCGGTGCATGATCTCCAGCGATTTGGCGACGCTGGCGGCAAGCAGCGGCGGAATCCCGACGCTGTAGACGAAGCCGTTGGAGAGACATTTCAGGTAGTCGATAAGGGCGGCCGAGCCCGCGATATAGCCGCCGCAGCCCGCGAGCGTCTTTGACATCGTGCCCATCCAGACGTCGACTTGCCGCGGATCAACGCCGAAATGCTCGGCAATGCCGTAGCCGCGCTTGCCGAGAACGCCGAGCGCGTGGGCTTCGTCAACCATCAGCCAGGCGTGATAGCGCGTCTTGATATCGATCAGCCGAGGCAGGTCGGGATAGTCCCCGTCCATGCTGTAGAGCCCCTCGACTACGATCAAGGCGCGTTCGAATTTGCTGCGGTTGGCGGCCAGAATCTGCTCGAGATTGTCGAGATCGTTATGGGCGAAGCTGCGGCGGGACGCGCCGGAAAGCACGCTGCCGACGACCGCGCTGTTATGGACTACGGCATCGCTGACGACCAAATCCTTGGCGCCGGCAAGGCTGGCAATGACACTGACGTTGGTGCCGTAGCCGCTAACGAAGACGACGGCGTCGTCGACGGAATAGTGTTCGGCCAGCGCGTGCTCCAATGCGCGATGCGCAATGCGTTCGCCTGCCACGATGCGGCTGGCGGAGCAGGATATGCCGTAACGGTCCATCGCCGCCTTAGCGGCCTCGACGACCTCGGGATGACCGTTCAAGCCGAGATAATCGTAGCAGGAGAAATTGGTGAAAGGCTTTCCGCCGATCTCTGTCACCGCGCCGGCGCGGGCGTCGTGCATGCGGAAGTAAGGATTTTCCAAACCGAACTTGTCGCCGATCGAGCGCTGCAGGCGCAACTCGTCATAGCCGGGCAGCGTGGAGAAATCGGTAAAGCGCCTGTCCACCGCAACCGCCGCCGGTTTGGGCGATTGCAACGGGCTCGACTTGCGCATGGTATCGACGCGAGAGAGCAGCCGTTCGCGCGCTTCCTCGGCGAGAGGTGAATTCTTGCTCAAGAGAGCAACCTTTTCGCCATTTGTGCCTCGTCGGTCATCATGCCCTTGAATGCCTTGATTTGGCCGGGCTCGACCTTAGGCATATGCTGCTCGGCAAGTGTCGTGAGCGCAACCTCGTCCGCGCCATGGGCGACATCGAGTTGACCCAGAATCTCGTCGACCACGCCTGGAATCGTGAGCTGGCCCGCGGAGCCGGCGAGCGAGAAGTGGAAGCCGAAGCATTCCTCGAGATTCATCACCAATTCGATAGCCATCAGCGAATCCAGGCCGATCTCGCCCAGCGTGCGCACGCGGCTGATATCCTCCTCGCGCGAGTGCAGAACGCGCGCGAGCTGCGTGACGATAACGTCGGAAACCTTACGCCGCAGCGAGTCGATATTTTCCGTCTTGGCCAACGCGCGCAGATCGATCCTGCCCGCTTCGCTCTTGCCGTGATCGCGATCCGACCGGACCATGGCGGCGTAGGTGGGTGACTTCAGGATCGCGAGGCGATCGACATTGAAGGAGCCTTCGTTCGGCGAGATGGTCATCACCGCGAGATCGGCAATATCGGAGGGTTGCCGCAACGCCTGGCCCATCAGATCGAGCGCTTCACGCGCCTTCAGCCCGGAAACACCGGTCAGCTTCTGCAGGTTGCTCTGCAGGCGTTCATTCCGTGCCAAGACGCCCACGTCGGTAATTGGACCCCAGCCGATGGCGAGAGCCGGCAATCCTTCGCGGCGGCGGCGGCGGGCCAAGCCTTCCATATAGGCGTTGGCGGCGACGTAATTGCCTTGCCCTGGGTTGCCCATCAGCGTGGTAACCGAGGAGAACAGCACGAAATAATCGAGCTGCAGGCCTCGGGTGACGAGATCGAGGTTTTCCGCGCCCGTGACTTTCGGAGCAAACACGCGAGCGAAACGCTCTTCGTCCAGACCGGTGATCACGACGTCATCGAGCACCATCGCCGCATGCATGACGCCCACGACCGGCGGCATGGTTGCATGGATTTTTTCGAATAGCCGCTCTACAGCGCGCAAATCAGTGACGTCGCAGGGCTCAGCGAGCACTTTCACGCCCCGCTTTGCAAACCGCTGCAGCACCTCCTTGGCACCCGCATCGGCTGCACCTTTACGGCCGATCATCACCAGGTGACGCGCGCCGCGGTCGACCAGCCATTTGGCCGTCTCGAGGCCGAAGCCGCCGAAGGCGCCGGTGATCACGTGGGTGCCCTGTGCGCTGATCGAGAGCGGCTTGTTCGCCGCCCGCACCACGCCGGCACGCGGTGGCCGCACCACGATCTTTCCAATGTGATGGGAATACTGCATCAACTGGAAAGCCTCTGACACGGCGCCCGCCTCGAATACGCTGTAAGGCAGCGGCGTATAAGTGCCCTCGTTGAAATGACGCATCATCTCCTTGTAAACGCGCTCAGCCAGCGCCTTGCGCCCGATCATCAGCTGATCGACGTCGACCCCGAAATAGCTCAGATTCTTCCGGAAAGGCCGCAGGCCGATATGAGTATTGGTCACATAATCGCGCTTGCCGAGTTCGACGAAGCGACCGAATGGACGCAGGCAAGCAATCGAGCGCTCCATCGCCTCCCCGGCCAGGCTGTTGAGCACGATATCGACGCCCGCGCCCGTGATCGCCCGGATATCCTCGACAAAGGCTGTCGAACGGGAATCGAGCACGTGGCGTACGCCGAGCGATCGGACCAGGCCCCGCTTCGCACGCGAGCCGGCAGTCGCAATCACCTTCGCACCGCGCGCCAACGCGATCTGAATTGCGGCCATGCCGACGGCGCCGGCGCCGCCGTGGATCAGCACCCATTCGCCTCGCCTTAGCTGTGCGAGCGACACGAGCGAGTAGTAGGCGGTGAGGAAAGCGACCGGAATGGTCGCGGCGCTTTCAAACGGCATCTCGGCCGGAAGCTTGGCAGCTTGCGTCGCTGGCACGATGACGTGAGTGGAGAAGGCGGATGCCGCGAAAGTCACAACGCGGTCACCGACCTCAAGGTCCTTGACCGACGGCCCAACCTGGGAAACGCGACCGGCGCATTCGAGACCGAGAGTAGGACCGCTGAAGCCGTCTTCCAGCATGTCGTCCGGAAGCATGCCCAGGCTCCACATCAAGTCGCGGAAATTGAGGCCAGTTGCCTCAACCACGACCTCAACTTCGCCGGAACCAGGACGCGTGCGTTCGAGCGGTTTCCAAGCCACGCGATGGCCGCCGGTTGACTGCCGTTGCAGCCGCGCAGCTGGCGCCGCGGCTGATCCAGCGTGGTGGCGAAGCCGCTGCAGAGGCGTGACGCGCACCACGCGGATAACCGAGCCGTCGATGCGGATTTCAGTTTCCGCCGTGCCAGACAGGATGATGTTGCGGATCTGCTCGGCGGCCATATCAGGCGCAACGCCGGGGGCGATGTCGATGCGCCGCACATCCAGTTTCTGGAACTCGTTCGCCAGCACGCGTGAGAAGGCCCATGCGCCGGTTTCCACCGGACGTACTTCCGACGTGTTGCCGCCAAGGGCGCCGGAGAACACCAGCCACAAAGTGGTCTGCGCCTGCGCCGATCTTTTCGGCGCAGGTTTTGATCTCCATGCAGCGGCGGGTGAGCGCCGCGGCGGGATCCTGATGCTCACCTGCCTGCGGCGGCATGAGCACAACAATTTTCGGCGCCACGGCGGGGAAATCCGCGAGGCCAACAATCGTCGACAGGGCCGCGTGATGCTGCAACGCCGCGCCGATCTTCTCGGACAGCAAGGAATCGGCCGAAGGCGCGACCACGAGTACCGACTGCACCCGCTTCGCCGCGTCCGCATCATGGCCGTTGCCGGCACGGCGACGCACCTCGCCGACGATCAGCGAAGCTGAATCCGATCCATACTGGATCGCCCGCGCCTCCGAATAGTCGAAGCCCGCCTGCTCGAAGGCGAGCGTCCATTGATCCGGTGTGTGCAAAGATTCGATCGGATAGTCCGAGTTACCGGTTAGGAACCATTTGGGATCAAGCCCGAATACCAGGTCCTTGAATAGCGAAGGCCGCGATTCGACGCCTATCACGAGGCCGCCGGCGGCCAGCATGCCTTTCAGCTCGGCAAGCCCAAGGCCGGACGGCAGACGATGAAGTCCCTCGACGGAAACGACCAGATCGTAGGTCGCGAGCTTGTCCTTTTGCTCGGCATTCAACAGCGTCACATCGTCGTTCCGCGGAAGTCGCAGCTCGGCGCGCTCGAAGCGGCGCCGCTCCGGCTCCAGCAGTGTGAGCTGGAGGTTGCGGAATTCCGCCTGCTCTGTCAGAGCATGCGTCAGCGGCCCGTAGCCGATTTGCAGGACGCGGATGGCCCGGTCGGCGGGCCAAAGACCCGTGATGTCGCGCAGGAGCTGCCAGAAGACGCCGCTCAGCTTCCGTCAGCGCCACATTGGTGGTGTCATAGAATTCCAACGCGGCTTTCGGAATAATGGAGTCCGGCTGCAGGCGAATGGCGCGGTTTTCCCCGATATGCTCGGCGAAACTCGTCACCGCGCCGGCCAGCAGCACTTCGGCGGCACGTTCCGGATATTCCGAGGATAGCGCCTTGATCACCGAGGCCGAACTCGGCAGCGAAGGATCCCTTATCAGAACCCAGGCCCCCTCTTCCTGGTTGGCAAGTTCGGCGGCTTCCAGATTGAGCATCAGCTTGGTCAGCCACGGGCGCATCTCTTCCGGCACGCGCCCGCTGGCCACGAGCAGGTCGACATCGACAACGAGGCCTTCGGCCAAACCCGAGGCGATTTCGTAAGCGGCCGCCGTGGCCCAACCCTCCACCAGCATGGTGCTCTCGTTGGCGGCCAGTTCTTCCGGAATGGCTTCCATCGCCTGCGCCTTGGCAAGCACGTCGCGCGCGGTGGCGGCGACGCCGGTTTTTCCGCAGATCGTGCCGTCGAACAGCTGCGGAAGCTCCATGAGTGCAATTGATTCCAGCGCGGCCGCGCGCCTGACCGGAACTGCCTGGCAACGAACGCCGCGCAGAACGGCGATGATCTCGTTGTCCGGCCCGAAGAGATAATAATTGGCCAGAATCGAGCGTTCAGACTTCACGGTGATTTCGATATAGGCCTTTTCCGGCAACGCGCCGGGCCTGTACAAGGCTGCCTCGTCGAGGCGCACCGGGATATAGGTCACGCCGCGCTCTTCGACGCGCAATTCCGGGAATACCGTGAACAAGCCGTGGGTCGAGCAGTCCAGCCGCATCGGATCGAGCGCGAAAGACGTCTCCTGCGTCGCTGGGACCGACAGTTGAACGGTCATATGCTTGTCGTCATGCATGACGACATGCTCGACCAGCTGGAAAGTCGGACCGTAATGCAAGCCGCTGCCGTCGGCGATGCGATAAATTTCCTCGTGGGAGATTGTCTGTCCGCTGGCGGGCGCGACCGGGCTCATGATCTCCTGCGCCGCATTGCCATGAACGATCTTGCCGCGGCAATGCAGCAGCCAGGCGACGTGCGATAGCCGCGGGCGGCTGAAAATCTCGATCGTGTTTGAACCGGGCGAAACGCGGGTCATGACCTCACGCGTCTCGCCATTGGTCAGATCAAGCGGCTTGAGTATTTCGAAGCTGGAGATGACGACATTTTCGGTCTTCAGATATTGGCGCGCGACGGTGAACGCGATCTCCAGGAAGCCCGCACCGGGGAAGATGACCTGTTCGCCGACCTTATGGTCGACCAGATCGGGATAGCGAACGGTATCGATCGGGGCATGCCATTCCAGCCCATCGCTGGTGTGGCGCCCGCCGGCGAAGAGGTGCCAGTCGGTCTCGATGCCAACGGCTTCCGATGTTGGCGCGTAACGAAATTCGGTTTGCTGCCATGGATAATGCGGGAGCTGAGATTGCCGGCCCCGGGTCCTGTCCGAAAACGGTTCCGAGATCAATGCGAGCGCCGCTAACCATCGCCTTGGCGAGCGCCTTGTCGAACGGATCGACCGCCTCGTCGTTACGGTCCAGCACCGCCATCGTGGCAAAGCCGGTTGCTTCGCCTTGCAGGCAATCGGAGACATGCTTCACCAAGGTGCCGCGCGGGCCGATTTCGAGGAAGTAGCGCGCGCCGAGCTTGGCCGCCGCGCGCACCGCGTCTACGAACTGCACCGGCTCGCGTACGTTGCGCCACCAATAGCCGCCGCCGAGTCGCGATCCCGGCAGGCACGCGCCCGTTACGGTGGAAACGAAAGGAACATCGCCGTCGCGCGGTGTGATTTCCTTCAGGTCCACGCGTAGACGTGTTTCGACCGGAGCCATCAGGCTCGAGTGGAAGGGATATTCCAGATCGAGATCAACGACCGCAACATTTCGGCTTTCGGCCAGAGCCTTGAATTCGTGTAGAGCATCGGCCGGTCCGGCGATCGTCGCCGAGCGCGGACTGTTGTACGCGGCGAGCTCGATGCGCCCGACCGTAGCAACCAGCTCCTCGATTTTCTCCTGCGGCGCCAGCACAGCCATCATGCGGCCAAGGCCGCGGATCACTTCCTGATGCTTGCTGCGGAAATGGATCACCTCGACCGCCGTGCGCAGGTCGAGGATGCCGGCCGCTTCGGCGGCCGCAACTTCGCCTACGCTGTGCCCCAGCACCGCCGCAGGGCGGATGCCGCGCGCGCGCAGCGCCGCGGTGATGGAGCTTTGGATGGCGAAGAGCAGTGGCTGCGCCACGCTGGTCAGCGGCAGGCGGTCCTGCAAAGTCTCGCTGAAGAGCGCTTCTTGCAGCGACCATCCGGCGATCTGCTGGAACAGGCTGTCGACGACGCCGAAATGTGCGCGAAATGGCGCGCTGTGCCGGTAGGCGGAGTGGCCCATGCCGACCCATTGGCTGCCGTTGCCGGAATAGACGAAGGCGACCGGCATGTCGTGCCCAACCGCCGTACCGGCGGTGAGATGGGCGATTGTCGTTGCCGGCGAGCGTAGGCGTTTAGCCCTTCGATCACATCCTGGCTGTTGCAGTTCGAAATGACGATGCGGTCCGACAGATGATCGCGGCGATGCACGATTGCGCTCGCGAGCGTCGCGGTATCCTCATTCGACAGATGCGTGACGCGCTCGGCATATTTCTGCGCTAACGCCACCAGCGCCGACTTGCTCTCGGCGGAGAGCGCGAACAGGCTCGAACTGGGCGCATGGCCGGCCACCGGCAGCGGATTTTTCCGGCCAGCCGCAACGATCGCATGCGCATTGGTCCCGCCGAAGCCGAATGAATTGACGCCGGCGCAGCGCAGCGGAGAATCAGGCAGCAGCAGGGATTGATGACAAACCGACAGATTGAGTCGGTCGAAATCGATGTTGGGATTGGGTTCGTTGAAATGCAGCGACGGCGGCAGGATCCCGTGATTGAGCGAGAGCAGCGCCTTCAGCACGCCAGCAAGACCGGAGGCCGGCTCGAGGTGCCCGATATTGGTCTTGATCAGAACCAATCGGCAGAGGATCGGACCGTTCATGGCCGAGACTGCGGCCCAGCGCGGCCGCTTCAAGCGGATCGCCCGCGGGCGTGCCGGTTCCGTGCGCCTCCACGAACGCGAGCCGATTGGGGTCGATTGCGGCGCGCGAATAGATGCGCTGAAGCAATACTTCCTGCGCTTCGGCGGAGGGCAGCGAAATTCCGTTGGTGCGCCCGTCGGAGTTGACGTCGGTGGCGAGAATCAGGCCGCGCACCGGATTGCGGCTGCCATGCGCATGAGCCGCTTTGCGCAGCACGAAAACGGCACCGCCTTCTGCGCGGACGAAGCCATCGGCGCTTGCGGAGAACGCTTGGCACAGACCTGTCGGCGAAAGCATCGAGGCCTGCGAGAACGCGATGAATGATGCCGGGCTGGCGATCACGTTGATGCCGCCGACGATGGCGGTTTCTATGCGGCCTGATCGCAGCGCTTCGACGGCCTGATGCAAAGCGACAAGGGATGACGAGCAGGCGGTGTCCACCGTGAGGCTCGGTCCGCGCAGATCGTAGATGTAAGAAATGCGGTTGGCGACGACGGCAAGCGCGGTGCCGGTGGCGAAATGCGAATCAGCAACCGCGTGATCGCCGAAGAATTTGTGTCCGTAGTCGGCTTGCGAGGCGCCGACAAAAACGCCGACATTGGTTCCCGCGATGGTGGATGGGGGAATGCCTGCGTCTTCCAGCGCTTCCCATGTCAGCTGAAGCAAGATGCGCTGCTGCGGATCCATCTGCTCAGCTTCGCGCGGCGAGACACCGAAGACACCGGGGTCGAATCCCCAGAGATCATCCAGGACGCCGGCAGCCCAGGTGTAGCTCTTGCCGCGCTCCTGACGGCGCGGATGACCGAAACGATCCAGGGAGAAACGGTCAGGCGGGACTTGGGTTACCGCGCAACGCCCTTCCAGAAGAAGTGACCAGAGTTCTGTTACTGACTTGGCCCCAGGTAACCGACAGGCCCAACCCACGACGGCGATTTCGTCGCGCAAGTAGTGAATAGAATTCACGTTGTACCCCCGCCCCACACGCGGATCCGGTCCCGGGCCGGCTCCACAACCTATATTGCCCACAAAGGGATTTGTTAGCCAAGATGCAACGGATAAAGTTAAATGGAAGAATGCGGCTGCAAGATGATCATCCACATAGCGGGACAATCTGACGGACCCCGCTAAACTACTGAATCCCCACGGTATCAGTGTATTCCACAGCAAAGGTGAACCGCGCAAGCATTACGGCTTTCTTGCAGCTTCCCGTTATGGTTGCATGGAATCCTTGAGCCTTTTCCGCAAACTAGCTGAGAGCTTGGACGCCGTATGGCTCTAAGCAGGAGGACCCACATGCCGGCCGCCACGCCAAAACGAACCAACAACGGATGGCTCGAGCCCCTGGAGCGTCCGGCGCTCGCTGCGCTAGCCGCGCGCATGCCGTCATGGGTTACCCCCGATTTTCTAACTGCGATTGGTTTCGCAGGCGCGCTGATGACCTTTTGGCGCCTATGTGCTCGCCGGCTGGGATGCGACGTGGCTTTGGGTGGCATCGCTCGGGTTCGTCGTGAACTGGTTCGGCGACTCGCTCGACGGAACGCTGGCGCGTTACCGCCAGATCGAACGACCGAGATATGGATATTTCCTCGATAACGCGATCGACCTGATCACGCAGCTTATGCTTGGCTGCCGGGATCGCACTGTCCGGATTCATCTATGGAGAGCTAAGCTTCCTGGCGCTGTCCGTTTTCTTGATGATGTCCGTTCTGAGCCTATTGCGCGCGAACGTCTCCGGGGTTTTCCAGCTCAGCTACGGCGGCGTTGGTCCGACGGAAATGCGCGCGATGTTCATTATTCTCAATGCCGCGATGTATTTCTTCCCGCCGCAGCCGATTAGCTTGCTAGGTTTGGAGATGACTTATCCCAACTGGCTGTCGCTGACCTGGAGTTCTGTCGCCTTGGCGACCTTCGTCCTGAGTATGCTCTCCGATCTACGCCGCCTGGCTGTTGAAGATCCGCCCCGCGCGTGATGAGGGAAGATCCGAGGCAGTCGCGTGAGGATACCGGCAAGCAAAATCGAGATTGAACTGTCGTCCGGGTCGGGAAAAATCCTGGCGACTGGAGCCTGAAAGCGGCGTGGAATGAAGGACGGCGCCACCCATGCCGTCTCGCTGCCATTCTGGCTAAGGCTGGAACCGGCGAAGCGTATATGCAAATGCAGGTGGATCAGAATTCGCTATTCCTGCCGGCTTTTTTGACGAACCGGTCCGTCCGCTGATCCGCTTCGATATGCGATCCGGCAATTCTTTCGTTCAGCCCATGAATGGCGCGATCCTCGGAAGTGCTGAATGGATCGGACGCGTTCCCGACGAACACGGTATCGATATCTATCAGCCCAAGCCGGCGTCTCGGGCCATTTTCCTTTCGCATCGACCGCATCCACGTCCTGTCACGCCCGAGACTTTTGCAAGGCGGATTTTTCCGCGATCCGCTTTGGGCATTCTGGGCGATCCGCTCGCGCATGGTCGATTCCCGCCAGGAGGCTTGGCAATCGGTAAAATATGCGCTCGGTGGAACTCCCCTTAATCAATACAGCAACTGGGTCGCGCGCATGGACGCGGCCTTTTGATGCGGAAGGTTTCGATCGGCCGCACAGAGACTGGAGCGCAGCACCGCGTCTGCACCTTCTTATGTCGCTGGAAGGACGGATGGGCGGATTAACGGCAACGCTGCGTTCACTGCGCGGGCAGGTGCATGAGCGCTGGTCGCTGCACGCGCTGGTGGGCGAAAATGACGAGCCTCGGGTTTTGACGCGTTTCCACGACGAAATGGAAAAGGATTCGCGCCTGTCAGCCTTTGTTCCCACTGACTTCGCGCAGCAGAATTTCGCTGACGACGATCGGATCGCCGTCATCGAGCCAGGCGACATCTTGCCGCCTTATGCTCTTGCCACAGTTGCGGAGACGTTGCTGGAACGTTCCGATCTCACTGTGCTTTATTCCGACGAAGATGCCCTTGGACCAGACGACACGCCCAAAGCTCCAATTTTGAAACCGGACTGGAGTCCGCTATTCTATGGCGCAATACCCTACGTGGGTCGGCTTACGTTTTTGCGACATGGCGATCTTGTCGCCGCGGGTCTGAACCCTGCCGATCTGCTATCCGATGAGCAGGCAACGTTGCGGCGGCTTCTCACCGCGGCAGAACCAGCCACTGTCGGCCACATTCGCCGCATCATGTGTAGCCGCAGAAAAGCAGAGATATCGCCTTCGGCGCCGGCAGTGCATGACAGCAGGGAGCCTGAGCCGAATTGGCCCGAGGTTTCCATCGTTATTCCGACGCGGAACCGCGCGCATCTTCTTGGCAACTTGCACCCGGGGCCTCAAGGAAAAGACAGATTATCCGTCATTCAATGTGGTCGTCGTGGACAACGGCAGCGACCAAGCCCGAGCACGCGCGTTGCTGGATAAGCTGCGCGCCGATCCGCGCTACCATGTTTTGGATCGTCCGGAACCATTTAATTACGCCAAACTCAGCAACGATGGCGCACGCGCCACCAATTCGCCAATGCTGGTTTTTCTCAACAATGACATCCGAATGATTGACGCCGGCTGGCTCAAAACGCTCGTGCGTCTGGCCATGAAACCGCAGGCCGGCGTGGTCGGCGCAAAGCTTTTGTTTCCGAACCGCAAGATCCAGCATGCGGGGATTGTATTGGGCATGGGAGGCATCAGCGGACACATCTACAGGCGACGGCGAAGCCACGTGAATAGCTATCTAAGGCAGGCGGCGACCACGCGCGAAATGGCAGCGGTCACCGGTGCGTGCATTGCCATCGAACGCAGCAAGTTCGAGGCCGTCGGCGGATTCGATGCGGAGAATCTGCCGGTCGATCTCAACGACATTGATCTCTGCCTGCGCGTGGCCGAACGAGGCTTGGACGAATGTATGGGCCGCCGATGCCGTCCTCATTCACATGCAGTCAGCCAGTCGCGGAATTGAAAGAAATCCCTTTGACCAGTATCGCCAGGAACGAACTTACTTCGTCAACCGCTGGGTTGAGGCGATTCGCGACGACCCTTACTTTCACCCGGCGTTTTCGCTGTCCGCCCACCGGCCTGTTTTGGCCTAGCGGGCGGCAGCCACGACCGGAGGGTATTTCCAGGTGGCAAGCATGGTCATAAAGCTGCCTCGGCTGGCGCGAAAATTTCACTTATTCATGCGACTGGCAGCCGGCGCACCTGAATGGTTGGAACGGAAACGGTTGGATATGACGCGCTGTATCTATTGCAACCAGCCAGCAGGATTTTTGCGCAGGCGGCATGAGGAATGCCAGGAACGGCATACGCGCGCGCTCGGCACGATCCCGGAGCTCTTCGCCAAGGCGTTGCACAGTTCGCTGCCAGCGGAACGGTTTGGCGCACTGCTTAAGGATGCGGCAGGCGCCTCATTCATCAAGCCGCGGGATCTTGGGTCGTTGTGCGTGCGGGGAATTGGCGACATGATCGATTCCGTTTTGGAAGAGCGCCTGCTGACGCCGGCGGAGGAAGCCCGCATCACCGAAATCAAAGAGGCCCTGGGTCCCGGTATCACGGATGTCACGGGCCTGAATGAAAAGCTGATCAAGATCAGCATGCTGCGGGAATTGAGCGCAGGCGAGCTCCCCGACCGCGTCACTGTTGTCGGTCCGATGCCGATCGAAATGCGCGACCACGAGCGCGTTATCTGGATTTTCAACCGCGCCATCGGCTTTCGGCGCCGCCTTCTACCTGAGCCCGCGCCTGCGACGCGCTGGAATCCTCTTTCCAGCGACAGAGAAGGATCTCTATTGCGGATTGCGCGCCTTCAGCAACGACCCCCTTCCGATGGATGATCTGATAGAATGAAGCGACGGGCGATCTGGTGGTTACCAACCGCAATCTTTATTTCGTCTTCGGCGACGGTCGCACGGCGCATACCGATGACGAAGATTACCGCGTTGCAGCCGCACGCGGACGGGATACAGATCACTTGCGAGCAACGGCAAGATCGCTCACGAGCGTTTAAAGTTGACGATCCGTGGCTAGCCGCCAACATGATTGTGCGGCTGGTAATGCTCGCTCAGAAATAGTTTGTTGGTGAGGTTCAATCGCCTGGGGTCTTGTTGGCTCTTCTTTCCCTTTTTTGCCTTCTCAGCTCTTTTTTTCCTTCGGTGGGCTTTTCTAGTTCTCGTGCCTTTCGTTTTTCCCTCTTCTGGTCGGTTGCGCCACTAAGATGCCGGATTCTTTTTTTGTTTTTCTGCCGCCTTCCACCTTTTCTTCGACAGGGCCGGCCAGAGCCACTCCCTTTTTTTTCGCCTTTCTTTTTTTCTCCTCTCTCTGGCTGGACCAGCCACGGCGTTTTCATAGAACGCGATGGCCTGCTCCAGGCTTTTGAACAGATGGGCCCGACCATCGCTCAGGACAAACCCCATCTCGCAAAATTCCCGTGCAAAGGCCAGATCCTCAGCTGCGATGATCATGCCGGAGGTCTTGGCACGCGCTTCGAAGAGAGCCGCGTATTTCGTTTTGTAACCGTTTCTCCGCGCCCCGGACCACTTCATCGCTCAGCAGATACACGTCGAACGGAATGCTGAAGGCGAGTATGTCGGCTGAAATCACGCTTCTTAGCGTTCGGCAAATCGCCGTAAGGCTTATCGTAAGCTGCTTCCCGAGCCTTGTGGCCTTTGCGACAAAAGTCCACGACTGAATTAACATCCGCGCCATAAAGCCGCGCGGCATGCGTCCACGTTCAGCCGCACCGATAATTCATCGCGTGAATCCGCCCAGATGCCCGGCAGGAAAGGACACTCTCGCATTTCGAACGATCCGCCCGGCAATCGGCAGTTCGATGACCGGCCAGCAGATCGATAAACGTTTTCTTGTCTTCCCGGGCCGGCGTGAAGAACTGCGATGCGGCGGTCTGACGGAAGACTCAGCTCGCACAGCTGTCGAGCATGTCTCTTCTGTTTGGCGCCTTCGCCAGTGGCTTTCGTCACTCCTTCGAGAATAATCATCGGCCTTCGGACCGCCGGGTTACACGTTCCACCACCAGTCCCAGAAACACCGCGAAAATGGCGCAGTAGGTCAGATATCGCACGTCCAGGATGATCGCTGGATACTGCGGATAAAAGCCCAGCCTAAACAATTGCACCGCATGCATCAGCGGATTGAAGCCCAGCACGTACCGGGTCGCAGGCGGAAGGAAATCCGGAACGAAAAAAACGCCAGAAAATAATACTTGGATACGAGATATGCTCGGGAATATAAAACTCCATACGCGTGATCCGCCTACTCAACACCAGATTTAACATTCCCCAGCCAAAAGCCGAGTCCGACGATCGCAAAACAGGCGCCAACGACCTTTGTCATGTCATTGCGGCATCGCCTGCTCGGTAAAGAGCAAATAGATGACCGCCGAACAGCAGAATGCCGAGGATCGGCGTAGTCGATGATACGCAAAATGATATGCACAATGATATGGTCGAGCCGCTGCTCGATTGGAAACCGGCGGCTCGGGGCATCAATCGAGCCCCGCATGCGTCGTGAAATATAAATAAAGAAATAAAGCGGGAAAAAACCAGTCGCGTAGTACAATACCGGCAGGCCGCCGAGCGGCGAGACTTGCCGCCGTTCAGGACGTAGAACAGAAAACTGAGCAACATGATCAGAAAAACCGGCTCCAGCAAATTGATCAAAGAATTCGAATCGGAGCCTGGCGGCGGCTCTCCTCCTCACGGCGCAAAAGCGCGCCTAGGATACCGAAATAATGGCGAAGCGCGCGAGCTATGGCCATCAGCTATTGGGGGTCATTCGTTGTGAAGCCGCACCAAGCGTCCAATGCCACGCGGCCATCAAACCCTGCCGAGGCCGGCACGCTCGGTCCGGTAGCCGCGATGCAGAATGTCTTCCCACCAGGACCTGTTTTCCAGATACCACCGCACGGTCCGCGCCAAGCCCGATTCAAACGACTCGCGCGGACGCCATCCCTAGCGCATTCTCGATCTTGGAAGGATCAATGGCATAACGCCTGTCATGGCCAGGACGGTCTGGCACGAAGCTGATGAGGACGACGGCGCGATCCGATCTTTGACGGACTTTGCTCGTCAAGCAGATCGCAAATCGTCTCCACGACCGCACGATTGGTCCGCTCGCTGCGAGCGCCGATATTGTAGGTCTCGCCGACGTTCCCGCGCGCTCAGCACGAGCGCCAGAGCGCGCGCGTGATCCTCGACATAGAGCCAATCGCGAACATTCATGCCCATCGCCGTAAACCGGAATGCGCTCATCAGCCAACGCTTTGAGGATCATATGCGGGATCAGCTTTTCCGGAAAATGGTACGGTCCATAATTGTTTGAGCAGTTGGTGATCAGCGTGGGGAGCCCGTAAGTTTCATGCCAGGCACGCACGAGATGATCGGATCCCGCCTTGGTCGCCGAATAGGGCGAGTTGGGCGCATAGGGCGATTCTTCGGAAAATAGCCCGCTCTCCGGAAGCGAGCCGAATACCTCATCGGTTGAAACGTGCAGCACCCTGAATTGGTCGCGGCGGTTACCGCCGAGGTTTTGCCAATAACGAAGCGCCTCATGCAGAAGGGTGAACGTCCCCACCAGATTGGTTTGCACGAAGGCGGAAGGCCCGTCGATGGAGCGGTCGACATGGCTTTCAGCGGCAAGATTCATGACGCGGCCGGCTGGTATTGCTCGAAAATCCGACGCAGCGCCTGCCCATCGCAGATGTCTGACCTTCTCCAAGCTTGTATCGGCGCGTTGCCGCGCGATTGCGGTATCGATGCGAGATTTGCTGCGTATGTCAGCTTGTCAACATTGATAACCTGCGCTTGGGTTTCCTCGAGCAGATAGCGGATGACCGCAGAGCCGATGAACCCGGCGCCACCTGTTACCACAACCGTCTGGTCCGCAAAGGCTATTGGATGGAAGCATCTATGACCTGCTGTTAATTCGCGCCGCATCCTCCATGGACGCGTGGACGGAGAGAAGATATTGCCCATAGCTGCTTTTTAACGACGCTGCGCAAGCTGAAGGAAATCAGCCTCGGAAATGTATCCCAGATCGAAATGCGATCTCCTCCGGACACGCAATTCGCAATCCCTGGCGCTGCTCGAGAATCTGCACAAAGGTGCTGGCTTCGATCAACGACATATGCGTGCCGGTATCGAGCCATGCGAACCCGCGTCCCAACACTTCCACCGACAGTTCGCCAGCTTCCATATAGACCCTGTTTACGTCGGTGATCTCCAGCTCGCCGCGCTGGCTCGGGCGAGATCGAAGCCGCGATATCCAAAACCTTATTGTCATAGAAGTAGAGCCCGGTAACGGCATAGTTCGATTTCGGTTGCTTGCGGTTTTCTTCAATCGAATGGGCGCGGCCGCGTCGATCGATCTCCACCACGCCATAGCGTTCCGGATCTTGCACCCGATAGGCAAAGACGGTCGCGCCGGCTGTTGACTCGCCTCGCCCGGGCGAGAACAGGCGGAAGGCCATGCCCGTAAAAAATATTGTCGCCAAGAATGAGCGCGACATTGTCCCTGCCTACGAAATTCCGTCCCACGATGAAGGCATCGGCCAAACCCCGCGGCTCGTCCTGCGCGGCATAGGAAAATTGCAAGCCGAATTGCGAGCCGTCACCCAGCAGTCGCTCGAACAGCGGCAGGTCCTGCGGGGTCGAGATAATCAATATCTGCCGGATGCCGGCCAGCATCAAAGTGGACAGCGAATAGTAGATCATCGGCTTGTCGAACACCGGCAGCAGCTGCTTTGAAATGACGGCGGTCGCGGGATAAAGCCTTGTTCCGCCTCCCCCCGGCCAAAATAATCCCTTTCATTTACTTACCTGCCCTACGCAAAGGAACTCGCCTTGCCTTGTTTGAACCCACATAATACACTGGCAGTCATCTGACTGAATAACAAGACATCAATTCCCTGTATATCCTCGATGCAAGTAACAAAAACAGAAATTCCTGGCGTTTTGATCATCGCACCGCGGCGCATAGTTGATGCCCGGGGATTTTTCTCAGAAACATTTCAGGCCGAGCGTTACGTCGCCGCAGGCATGCCTTACCCGTTTGTGCAGGACAATTGGTCACGATCAAGGCGGGGCGTCCTGCGCGGCTTGCATCTGCAAAACCCAAAGCCCAGGGCAAACTGGTGAGCGTGATCAGCGGACATGTCCTTGATGTCGCCGTCGATGTGCGAGTGGGCAGTCCCGACCTTCGGCCGGCATGTGGCGGTTGAGATTTCCGAGGAGAACGGAACTCAGTTATTTCTCCCGCGGGGCTGCGCCCATGGCTTTCTGGTGTTATCCGAAACGGCGGATTTTCTCTACAAATGCGACGAATACTACAGCCCGCAGGACGAAATCGTCGTCCGCTGGAACGACCCGGCGCTCGGCATCGACTGGCGTATTTCCGATCCAGTGCTTGGCCCCCGCGATGCTTCCGCGCCTTTGCTTGCCGACATCCCAAACCTTCCCTCGCTTCGGCGCCTGACCATGCGCTTTTTGGTCACCGGCATTTCCGGCCAAATCGGAGGCGAGGCAGCTCGCCGTTTTACCGAATTGGGCACATGTGATTCGCGGCCGCCCGGAGGCTGCTTGATCTATCGCAGCCGATGACGCTCGCCAGACGTCTTGATGCTCTAGCTCCCGATGTTATCATCAACCCTGCAGCCTATACCGCCGTCGATCGTGCAGAGGATGAGCGCGAGCTCGCTTTCACAGTCAATGCCGAGAGCCCGGGCGTATCGCCAGATGGGCGGCAGCGCGTGGCGTGCCATTGGTGCATTTTTCCACCGACTATGTGTTCGATGGATCGGGCGAGCGGCCCTGGCGCGAGGACGATCCTGCAGCGCCGCTCAGTGTCTATGGCGCCAGCAAGTTGGCTGGCGAAGAGAACATCCGCGCCGCTGGCCGGCCCGCATCTCATCGTTCGGACATCCTGGATCTATGCGGCACGTGGCAACGAATTTTCTGCGTACGATCGCCCGGTTGGCGCGCGAAAGAGTCGAATTGACGATTGTTGCCGACCAGATAGGCGCGCCTACTTCGGCGGCGCTTGTAGGCGACATCCTCGCGTGCAGATTGTCCGGAAAAATCTTGGCGACTTGGATGCGGCCTTCGCTGCGGCCGGCAACACGTTACATGTCGCAGCCGATGGGCATACCAGTTGGCACGGGTTTGCTTCCGCCATTGTCGATGGACTGCGGCGGCTCGACGTCGCTTTGGCGGTGGAACGCATCGTCCCGATTGCGACAAAGGATTACCCCACCAAAGTCAGTCCGGCCGCTGAATTCCCGGCTGGATCTGACACGTTTGCGGGATAGTTTCGGAATCATCCCGCCTCCCTGGGATACCTTGCTCGAACCCGAATTGGATGCGCTTATTGCCCCGCAACTCGTAAGAAAATCCTGGAATAATCCGCCGGGCGGTTGCGCCTGACCCGAGGTGGGCTATGGTATCGGTGGGTTAGGGAAGGAACCCTACTGTGGCTGGGAAGGCTCAGTCCGACGCATTCGGCTGAGAGGCCCTTTCACAGATTGCGAGGGGTCGAATCCTCTCGTAAAAAGCGGGTTCTGGCGACGTCGGGACGGCGCCTTAATCTATTGGCAAAGTCGGCATGCAATTGTACCGCTTGGTCTTTCGCAGCGACTTGGGGAGTTGAGATTTTGCCATTTGGTCTAAGGCAGCAGGTAAGAAAACAGTCTTGGCTGTCCACCGGGCTGGTCCTCGCGATGGGTTCCATGCTGGCGGCATGTGCTTTGCCGGCCGCCGCGCCCACCTCAGTACAGCTTGAAAGCTCAATTAGCCAAGCCGACTTCCCTTACCACCTCGTCAGGGTGGATTCGCGGGTGGTGTCCATTCTTCAGGGTGTGCGGACCACCAATTTCGGTCCGAGTTTCCGCGGCCGCCGCTACGCCGCGTCCAACGCACTGCATGCAGGCGATGTCGTCAGCATAACCGTTTACGAAACCGGTGGATCGACACTGTTCCCGCCTCCTGTCTCCGGAGGGGGAACCTTCGGCTCCAGCCTGGGGCAGCCAAATTCCATCAACGCTGGAAACAGCACCATTCCCGCACAGGTCGTGGAAGCCGACGGAACGATCGGCGTTCCCTTTGTCGGGCGCGTGAAGGTCGCCGGACGTACCCCCGGCCAAGTGGGTAAGCAGCTTGAGCAGGAATTGCGCGGAAAGGCGGTCGAACCCCAGATCGTCGTCAGCCTGGTCAATAACGCCACCAATACCGCCACCGTCGGCGGGGACGTCAACGCGCCGAAACCGGTACCTCTAAGCTTGCGGGGAGAAAAGCTTCTGGACGTAATCGCCGCGGCCGGAGGCTCAAAATATCCGCCCTATGAAACCTACGTTGAGATCGTTCGCGGAGGCCTAACCGGTAAGGCAATACTGCAATCGGTCGTCAGTAACGCCAGCGATAACGTTGTGGTTCGCCCCAACGACCAGATCTTTTTGACGCGCAACCCCCGCAGCTTCGCGGTTCTCGGCGCCACGCAAAAAGTGGCTCAATATCCATTCGACACGGAACGCGTGACGCTTGCCGAGGCCATCGCACGCGCCGGCGGCCCGATCGATACCATTGGTGACCCCTCCGGCATCTATCTGTTCCGCTATGAGCCTTTGCCAGTCGCGAAGAGTATCCTGGCCTCCCAGAATATCGATCATTGGCCGACCGCCTCTGAATTCGTGCCGATCCTCTACCAACTCGGGTTGGAGGGAGCTAACGGCTATTTCTATGCGCAAGCAATTCAGATGCGCGATAAGGACGTTGTCTTGATTACGAACGCGGAAGCCACGCAGTTGATGAAGTCCTTGGCGATCGTCCGCGGGTTCTCCGGGATTGCTGCCGATATCGAGAGGACGATATCGCGCTGACCGCTGCCCCGAAGTTGCGGTTCGGAGGTCAACAGCCCAAAGCGCCCTCTGCCTGATCGCCGGTCCGTAAGGATTTATAAACCGTGACTTATCCGGCATTTCTCGGTCGGGCAGGCGCTGACCCGGTTGAGGGTTTTCACACGGGTACAGATCGAGTACAATTCGCAACGATCGATTGGACTTAACCAGGATAAGCCTTTGAGCAACGAGCCTAAACCCGAGCCGGGCAATACCGTTCCAGGACCTTTGGGGGAAAAGCCATCGGGTGAAAGTTCAGATCGGGACGCCCGCCGGCGCGAACGCCGCGCCCGGCGCGAGGCGGATTCCGGCGAAGTCCCGACTCCCGAAAAATTTGCTGGACCAATTGCCTGCCGCGCGGCCTGCCGGCCCGTCTCTCGTTGCGAATTCAAGTGGCCGTATCGAGCAGCGCCTGACAGTCATCCCCTTGCGTCAGGTCCCCAGACCGAGCGAAGCGCTCGAGGGCCAAATCCTGGGGCACCGCGGGGCCATCGAGGTCACGAAGAAATACGGCGAGCGGATCTGGTTTGTAGCAAGCGTGGTGCTGCCGGTCCTGGTTGCCGCGGTTTACTACGCGTTTTTCGCCTCGGACCAATACGTCGCTGAATTTCGTTTTGCCGTGAAGGACGCCACCTCGCAGACCAGTGGCGCGGCGGCGAGCAGTTTTTTGACGATGATCGGCGGCAGCGGCGGATCGCTCAGTTATGACAATTACCTGGTCACCGATTACCTGACGAGCCGGCAGGCCGCGGAGGAACTGCAAAGCCGCATCAATGTCATGCAGCTCTATTCGCGCCGGGAGGCGGATTGGTGGGCACGCTTTGATCCAAGCCAGCCGATGGAGAAGTTCGTCAGCTTTTGGCACAGCATGGTCACTTCGCAGTATGACCAGGTGACCGGCATAGCGATCGCCAAGGTACGGGCCTTCACGCCGGAAGATGCGCTTTTGGTCGCCAACTCGCTGGTGACGTTATCCGAAGAATTGGTCAATAAGATCGCCAATCGAACGCAGAACGACGCGGTGCGCTTCACACAAAAGGAGGTGGAACGGGCGGAGGAACGTCTGAAATCGATCCGCGCCAAGTTGACCGAGTATAGGAACCGTGTCGGCGTGATCGATCCCGCCAGCAGCGTCGTGGCCAGCAACTCGGCTCTGGTGCAAAGCCTGCGCGCGACCCTGGCGCAACTGCAAACTCAACTACAGACGCTACGCTTGCAGAACCTGCAGCCGAATGCACCGGCTATCATTACGCTGCAGAACCAGATCAACTCAACGAGGGATCAACTCGCGATCGTCGAAGGATCCGTGGGCCGCAACAAGAGCGGCGAGGCGCTTTCCGCCATAATCGCGGAATACGAACAGCTCGACCTGGAGCGGCAGTTTGCGCAGAATATGGTGACCAGCACGATGGCCGCGCTCGATACCGCGCGGGCGAGCGCAGCGGCGCAGCATCTCTACATCACGCCTTATGTCCGGCCGAGCCTGCCTGAAAGCTCGCTCTATCCGAGGCGCGCTCTTGCAATCGCTACCGTGGCCGCGCTGGCCCTGATATTCTGGCTTATTGGCTTGCTTATCGGACGTTCGGTGGTCGAACGGCTCTAGCAGCAATTTTGCTACTCGGTTCCGGCATCAGTTGCGTTTTTGGGCCCACGCATAACTTAGTTGGATCGCTTCCTCCCAGTCCGTCTGAGGGCGCCAGGACAGGTACTTTCCAGCGCGCGTAATATCCAGAATGCTCACCGGCACGTCTACCGCCCGGCCGGGCAGACGATTTATCCGTAAAGGCCGACCGTGCAGTGCCTGCACCGCTTCTATGACATCTAATACACTGCGACCTATTCCCGTGCCCACGTTATAAACGCGCGGTGCAGGTGATTCAGCCGTGACGGCGGCGGCACGCAGAACGGCCTCGACGACGTCTGCCACATAGATGTAATCGCGGATTACCGACCCATCGCCGAAAACATCTATTGGCGTTTCAGCATGGGCGTGGCGAATTGCCGACGCTATGAGACCCTGTTCCGTCTTCACTTGGTGAGGGCCAAACGGGTTGGCAACTCGCAGGACGACAAAGTTCAACGCATGAAGCCGCTGATAGACGCCCAAAAACTTTTCAATCGTAAGTTTTTGAACGCCGTACCACGATATTGGATTCGTCGGCGCATCTTCCGGCGTTGGCAATTGTACGCCAGGACCGTACACTGTACCCCCAGAAGATAAGAATATGATTTTAGCAACCTTCTTACGCACACAGGCGTCGAACAACCGCAAGGCCGGGATCACATTAGCGGTCGCGTCCACTTCGGGCGTGACATGGGAACCAGGAATCGTGCTGCTCGCGAGCTGAAACAGGATGTCGTCTCGTTGCAAGATCCTTTCCAAAACATCGCTGGCCTCAAGGTCGACACAGTGCCATTCAACCGAATCAGCGGGTTTATCCAATCTACGACTGAGCCCGATTACCCGAGCTCCGACAGTCTGTAAGGCTTCACACAGGTTCTTACCAATGAAACCCGCTGCACCCAAGACGACGCAACGTCGGCCGGCAAGGGCTGCGGGCGAAGGTGACATTGAACCTGCTTTCACGCCGCTAAGGATCTAAAAATCTCCGCCATTTTAGCGGCTTCCCTTTCCCAACTTGTGCCCGCCACTTTTGCTAGAGCATTGCCCACGAGCCGATCGTGCAGCGGCACATCATACACCGCCCTTTCCAACGCCTCCACCAACGTCTCGATTCGTGGTTCGGCTAATAGCGCAACCTCGTCATTCAGAAGCCATTCCACGTTCGGCCCCCGATTGCTGACGACAAGGCAACCACACGCCATCAACTCAAGTGGAAGAAGTGAGACGTTACTCAAAGATAAGACGAGCGCCGCATCGCACTGGCTATAGAGATCCGGCAATTCCTCTAGCGATAACATGCCGACAGACCTTGCTGGGAAAGGAATTAAGTACCGGCTTAAGTTCCAGCCGGCCAGACATATGCCAATTTCGGGGTGACGCTTGGCCAGCGTGGCAAGCACCATGATGCCGAGTTCGTAGCCACGCCGTGGCGTGGGTGGCCGTGCATAGAAGAATACTCGTCGAATTTTGTCCCGCTTTGGCAGCTGCCGATAAATTTCGCGATCGTAGGAAAATCCCACAGCATGTGTACGCATCGCAAAATCGCGATGAAGTTTTTCCGCAAGCCACTCTCCCGCGGTGATTCCAAGAAACCCAAAGCGATAGGTCTCTTCAGCGAAGATCGATTCGCTTCCAACGCTGTAAAACCAGGGCTCGTAATCTTGCACAAAATAGCAGCGGTGACGCGTCGCCTGGAAAGCCTTGACCGGATAAGCTGTCTGCCAGCCAGTAGCAACCGTAATAAACGAGGGCGGCACCTCCGTTTGCGGGTGAAAGAACACCTTCGCCTTTACTGGGACGAACCATGAGGCAATATTCCTCTCAAGCTTTTCCGAGTGCGTGGGATTGCTATCGTTGCAAACAATAATTCGGCATTCAAATCCTTCTCGCTCCAGATTTCGTATAAAGCGAAATATGTTGAGGTGTCCGCCCGATCCCCGGCCAACTGGCGGAACGAACCAGTTGATTGTGCCCGCCGCACCCGCCTGAGAGCTTTGTCCAAAGGGTTCTGCGCGGACCCAATGCCAATGTCCGACAGGATCAGCCCGTTTTAGAGGTGGCGGTTGAATGTGTCGCCAGAGCCAATCCAAATTTGGCCAGATCAAGTCGCAGGCTCCAACACAATTGCCATTCTTATTTGCCCGGACCTAGTTTCTGTAACAACACCAACCGCGATCCGTATTCTTCCTAACACCGGACTGACACTGCTTCAACTCACAATAGCCGGCTGGCAAACCCGCCTCCGATCTGCAGCACCTCATCCTGGTTCGATTGAGGTCTGTAGTTTGAACTGCGCGGGCATGGCATCAGTTTGCCATAAGCCGCGTAGGTTCTGACAAAGACGCTTAAGCATAGTTACCGCGTGGCAGGCGGTGGTGGCGAAAGCCCGGCGACACAGTTATGCCGGTACCGGAACTTTCGCAATGATCGCTATAGAACAATGCGTCAAATAGATTTCAATAAATGTTCGTCCAGCGGTGATGCGTCGGCCATTAAAGGAGGGGTATTACGCATTATGAGGGAGAACAGTCGGAGCTTATCAAAGTAAAGAGTGCGCACATGGCCGAAGATACGCGTGCCCGAGTGGGAAAATCGTTCCGCACTTCAACGAGGGAAGCGCTTACGCTGCCTCCACTCCCTGCCGCCATTGGAACGGTCGGAATTCGATTTCATTCACCCGTTCCTGATTTTTGCTCTGCACCTGCTGGCTGCTTCCGTGCAAGCCTTCTTTGACGTCTCCGTTCGCGCAATTCGGATGCGTCCGGGCCCGCGGCCTCGCGCTTTCTTCGTTCCAGCGACTCAGACGCTTCTACCCCCGACGCCTTTTGTTTCTTTCGTTCGATCCTTCTTTGCCGCCTCTGCTTTGGCAACTCAGACACTCCTGCCCCTGACGCCTTTTGCTTCTTTCGCTCGATCCTTCTTTGCCGCTTCTGTTCTGGCAACTCAGAAACTTCTTTCCCCGACGCCTTTTGTTTCTTCCGTTCGATCCTTCTTTGCCGCTTCTGCGCAAGGAGATCGGCCGCTTTTGGATCAGTTTCGCCGCTTTCCGCGGCTTTTAAGATGTCGCGCTTTCGCATCTTTCCCTCTCGCACGGGTTTTGTGGGCTCAGCATGGCGGCTGTTAATTGCGCGGAGGCCAGCCTCCAGCAGACTTAGCATGAGCTTTGGATTCGTTGTGTCCTGCCGCTGTTCAACATCGCGCAGGCCCGCCTCTGCTTGCCGCACTGCGCCCACAATATGGGGATCGAGCTTGCCATTGCGCCTTTCTGTGACGCGCAAACCCGACGCCAGAAGGCCGGCCATGATCTGAGGATCGAGCCCGGGAGTCGCGCTTTGCTCCATATCGGAGGCATCTCGCATAATTCCATCCGATGCAGCCCGAAGCACGGCGCCACCGCTCAGCCGGACATTCACGCATTCGAGTACGTCGCGGTTGGAAGCCTCGATAGTTTCAATGTCCGCGCGCGAAATTGGCATGGGACGTTGTTTCGGATTCTTGTTCTCGAATGTAAAATTCTCGACAATCCGCGCCACCAAAGTACGGGCTAAGCCCATGTGGTTCACATGCCGCAGCACCTCGATTTCGTCCGCGGTCAAGGACCGATTCACCCGTTCAGGTTCTTGATAATCGATGCTGGAAGGCAAACCCACTCGTTGAAGAAAATCGCGGAAAAGCTTCCTTCTCACATCATCGTAAAGAACGTATTCAATATCATCTCTGCCAAAAACTGACTCGTATGTTTCGATCGTGCGCTTGAAACGAGCACGGTACTTCGGTGCAAAAGCATTAAATGCAGCTTTCATTCCTCGGCGTTTCACATATTCGCCGTATTGAGATATCGCATGGTCGGTGAGATGCCGAACATAATAGATGACTTGCACACGATCAAAGTAGCGCGAAAATATAGCTTTAAGCTCAGACAGCAATTCCGGCTCTACACCACCACCCCGTTCATGCGAGAACAGCAACGCGTTTGCTTTGTCGTCGGACGCCAAATGTCGCAGATCGGCTTCGAACTTCCTAAGCGCTCTCTGAGGCGAGTTCCGGGTATTTGTTGTAGAGCGAGCGAAAGAGTGCGCCGTTGCCTCCCGTCACACGTCCGGCCTTCGCTTTATCATCCACCTCTTTGTTCACCGGATATAAAATGCCGTTCGCAAGCAAGGTCGCGCGATTGCGAGCAAGAGCTGACTGGATGGCAGACGTTCCGGTCTTGGTAGCGCCGATATGGAGGATAAGCCTGTCAACCATCTCTTCAGTTCATTTCCTGGGGGCTTTGTTGAGCGCGGCGATTTTTTCGCCTGCTAACACGGGTGAAGATGTCAGATCACGCGAGGGCTGGGACGATCGGAATTCAGCCCATTTCACCCGTTTAAGATTTCTATTCCTTGTGCTTGGCTGTTCGAGTCTTCTTGAGACCTCTATTCGGAGGCTTCTGCGCCCGCAGCCATTCGTTTCTTTCTTTTCAGCTGTCGTTGCCGCTTCCGCTCGAGCAGTTCAGCCGCCGCTGCACCGCGTTGTTTGCGTTTCTTCGATTGAAGTGGATTTTGGCGGTTACCTGTTTCGGCTGCTTTGCCGCCCAGACCAGCGCGTAGCAAGGTACGCAAGGAGTCTTTGAACTTCGCAAACAAGGTTACATGCCTGGACTTCTCCAAGGCTTCGGCCGATGCAATTCGCTCTTTGTAGGCGGCCACCTTCTCAGATTTCCAGATCCGCTTGACGGATGGCCTCGCCTCGGGCAGGACGGTTTCCTTCCGATCCCACATCCGCGTCGCGGCTCGTATCGCTCCAGCATAGGAGGCGACAGCGATAGCCCGGTCATTGGCCCTCCAAACCCGAACGGCCGACCGCATCATACCGGGGTAAGGTGCTACAGCGACCGCCTGATCGGCGGCCTCAGACGCTTCCTTGCTGCGGCCCAACGCCAGCAAACATTCCGACAACAGCATCCAATAACGGCCAATATCATCGACGCGTTCCACCGCGCGCTGTATTTGGGAGAGCGCCTCCTCATTCCGATCCACCTTCATAAGAAGGCGCGCCCTCAGTGCGTCCAACTCTGGCTCATCGTGCGTCACCGCACAGAGGTAATCCAAAGCAGTCGCATAGGCGCCAGCTTCCAACGCCACTTCGGCGCGTAAAGCGGGCCGAAAAACCGACTCAGCCAGACGGCTTCCAATTTGAGCGGCGCTTTTGAGATTTTGCGGCGGCAGATAAGCGTTGTTGAGGTCGGCATCATATCCAAAAACGTCGAAGTCAACACGAAAACGATCGAAGATCTTGGCTGCTATCTCGGGGGTAAAGTATTTCTCTATTAGCGAAGAGGCATCTGTGCGATGGGGCCGGTAGTCCTCTTGGGTCTTCAGCTTGACATCATATGCCATAGCCATGATCGCGGAGAGGCTCTCCTCCATCGCTTCGACGCAGCCAATGTAGCTAAACGGATGATAATGAACCTGCATGAGAAACGATTGAGGCGCGTAGTGAGGATTCATCTGGCGCGAATTCTGGCCACAGGCGAATTCGACAAATTCCCCGAAGCTAACCGGGGCGTCCTCTACCCGGCCCATCTGCACCAAAAGCTGGCGTTTGGGTCGTTTTAGCTTGATCGATATCTTGTCCAAATAAGCAGATAGAAGTCGCGTATAAGGGTTGCGGACTATGGAAAAAATCGGTTTCTCGAACAGCGCAGCGTCCATCTGCCGGACCGACGCTTTGTACAGAGGCGTCTGCTCCTTCCGATGAATGCCACCATGGCCAACTGGGGGTTCCCAAGGCGTAGCGCCCATTTCATAGTCTTGGCGCCAGACGTGGAGCTTCAGCGTTGAACAGGCAGATTTGGGATTGATGGTTATCGTGCATCGCCGGCTGGCTGTTAAAAACACAGTGTCAGTCAGCGGACCAAGCGAATAACCTTCATAATGGCGGCTGGTCGCCGGATTATCGGCCGGGAGCGACGGATTAGCGTTCCCTTCACTGCGGGACAATGCGGATACGCTCGGAAAATCCAACATAGACTTCTTTCCCCACTGAATACCGCTTAAGGAACGAGGTACTTGCGCAGGCGCATCTATATATACCACACAGCATTGCGCCGAAACCAGCCTTGTGCCGATGATCTTCTGCCGCCGTTGATAGCATTGCCGCGCTCCAGTCGGCACCTTGAACTGGCCACGCGCCGGGGAGGCCTTCTCTTCAAATCAGGTGTTTTCCGCTTCTACCCATCCTACGGTTTTCCCTTGTCCTCGCTCTCGCTGATCCGAAATCGAATCCGCCGCGCCAACTTGTTTGGCTCGCTTCCGACCGGACCCGACCTGGCTACAAAGGCTCCAAAATCCGGAATGATGATTCTTCCCTCGTCCAAAGCGCTGATTTTGTTACGCAAGGTCTCAAATATCGAGCGTATTATCGAGAGCGCATGCTCCTCGCGAACGTCATGAAACGCTTCCCTATTCTGCGATTTGGCATCCCGTAGTAACTCTCCCAGAGTTACCTTTTTCTTTACTGGCGTTTTTTTCTCCGCGTCCATCGAGCGTCTCCTGGTTAGATAATCGGTCGGACAGCCGCGTGATGCCTTGTTGCATACGTCACACGCGGCCGATTTTCCTCTAGTCCGAGTGCTCCCCCTGACACACTTATTATTGGATGTGAATGTCGGCCTTCGTCATATTCGGCCCGAGCATAAGCCAATCCGAAAAATCAGAGACCGTCTTGCCGCCTGACGTCAGGTTCTTGATATAAACAGGTCCAGAATTGCTGAGGTCAAGTTTCCTCCGTCTTGGAAAAGTGATGTCATTTCCAATCAAGCTGAGGGAAGCGCCCTGCACGCGGAATGCCGAGGAAATTCGATTCCCCTGAAAGAGAATATTCTGAGCCCATCGCTCTCCGCTTTGCCAGTCCATCTGCGGATATTCCGAGCTAACAACTCTGCCCACATTACATCCTAAACACCTTTCGAAGCGCCTGAATCATCGGGCGTTCCGGGCGTAGTTCCGACGCCCGCCCAAGAAGCATTGCAGCCTCGGTCTTGTTGCCTTTTTTATGGAGAAGCTTTGCAAGATGAGCCAGGGCGCTATCATTGCGCGGGTTGAGACGGATTGCTTCACGGAAGTGCTCCTCAGCTGCGCCTCGGTCACCTTCTTTCACGAGCACCGTCCCCGACCAAAAATTCGCCACCGACAGGTCCTTTTTGTCCAGGTCCTGCAACCAGCCCGATAAGGCAGCCGTAACCCGTTCCAGAAGGAGCTGCCTGTCCGATACATGGCTCGTAGCCCCCGAATTCAGTTTGAAAAACGCAGCCTGAAGCTTCAGAGTTTTTTTACACGCATCGACCAAGCCGTCGTAAGCCGCTACGAGCTGCGCTTCGCAGGTGTAGGCCGACCAGGCCGACTCCAGATAGGCTTGCACTCTGTCGGGACTATACCCAAACGGATTCTCCAGGGTTGCACCGCTTCCGCCGGCGTTGACCAAAGTCGAGTAGATCAGCCGGTCGACTGCATTCAAGCGGTCAAAAGCCTCCGGATCGACGCCGAGATCGGACTTCGACGTGTTAACTCGTTGCGCCCGGATGCCCGTCGATTTCAGGCCGTAGTGGCTAAAGATTTGCGGCAGCTGCTGGTCCAGATATTCAGTAACGAGAATATATTTGAAGCTTTGCAAAACCGGCATCAGGCCTTCGATGGTGAGGTCACCGTTCGGAGGCGCCAGTTGACGGAAATATTTTCTTAGAAGCCTGGCGAAGAAATTTTGGCTGCGCTTCTCAAAATACCTTTCTTCTGAGATCAGCTCACGTCCGCTGCTGCTCCTTTCATTGTTGTAGTGGTGAAAGCCGGAAACGAAGCGCGCGAACGGTTCTCGCATGATCACCATGAATTCCGGAGCCCGGCCCCTCATGGCTTCCGCCAAAGCTAGGCCCGCCCCGTGGCCATGGACAATTCTGATGTGCCGCTTTTGGCTGTCGGACAACTCCTCCATTTGGGGCTGGTTGTTGAAAAACCGGTCCACTCTGGCGAATGGCCCGTGCAGCACGAATTCATCGGCGCCGAGCGACTGGCGCGCATGACTCGCAAAGGTTGTTCCGCCGGTCTTCGGAATATGAAAAGAGCAAAGATATGGGTTGCCGTTCATCAACTTCATCTACCCGCCAACGCGCACGGAAATGAGAGTTCCCAGGCTTGGACTGCTCGGAACGGCAGCCAACCCTCCCCCTGCGCATATCCTTTAGCTACTTGTGCATATCCTTTAGCTACTTGTAATGTCAAAGAAGGGTACCCAGTCTACGGCGATCGAACCACAGGTGGTGAGAAAAGGCCACAGCATGGGTTCTCATGCGGAGCGAGAGGTATAAAACAGCTTTTTGTCACGAGACAACATCGTCCTGATGCGCTCCGGTAAACGAGCTCCTCGGGCCCCTAGAGAGTGCCCCGTCGTCAATGCAATATCGTCCAAGATTCGCCGCAAAATCTCCCGAAAAGGCACATTGTGGGATCGGCCCCAACGCCAGTCCGAAAAGCTCAAAGCAGCTGCCGATCCGACGGTCTTTACCAGCCCTCCCCCAAGCCGGTATCCAAATAACTGCCGAAAGGCCAGCGCCTCATCAAAGGCACGTTGCAGCCGTTCGAATGGCCTGTATTCATGCGAATGGAAAACCGCCGCGTCTGGCGCGTAAGCTTTCTTCCATCCCACCTCAATGATCTTTGCGGCCCAGATCTGGTCTTCGGCGAAATCGACGTCCGGATAGGGAACTTCTTGCCACACGCTCCGGCGCAAACACGAATTGTTATCTGAGTAATAATGCAGCGTTTGGCGCCAGCCCTCATCATTTACGTAACGGACAGAATCCGTTTCCCGGGATACGATCGAGGGCAACTGACCAAAGTGCTGAAAGTGCCGCTCCAAATCTCGCTTGATGAAGATACCATGTTCCGGATACGCGAGGTGCGGACCGAAAGCGCCCGCGATCTGATCATCCTGCTCAACGGACAAGACGAGATTTGCCAGCCAATTTTGCGAAGCCGGAAGAGCGTCGTGAGTAAGCAGCGCGCAAAACGCGCCTCGCGCGGCTGCAATGGCTAGATTGCGCGTTCGGCCGTGCCCGAATGTCTCCGGCGGAATATCAATTAAAATGACAGACGAATGCTTACGCACAAAATCGACTGTCCCGTCGGTCGAACCACTGTCGACAACTATTATTTCAAAGGGCCACTCTGTCCGCTGATGGATGACGGAATTTAAAACATGCCGAAACATCAAGCCCGGATTTTTGGTCGGTATAATGACGGATGCTTTCACGCGCATTGATTTGACTCGAAGCGGAAAGACGTGCCCTTCGGCGATCTGGATTTAACCCTACCCTGCTTTCATTTAACCGGCTTTGCATTTCGAGGTATCAGTGTTGTCGGACTATATAAACGTCTTCGGCGTACCATCCTGGTTAAAATCATTGGCCGGCATCAGATCCTGGCCCATAGCGACACTAAGTTCGCGGGCAACGATCGCCGCGAGGGATGTCCCGCTACGATGCATGCCGAGGATGGCCACTACCTCGCGTGATCCACGGAATCGCTCCGAACCGTTTTTCAGGCGCAGCCATTCAATATCCGTCCTTACGCATGCCGCGGCGCTGGTGAAAGGCGTGGAGCCGGCGCAAACAGTTCGATCATCATGCAATTCTGGAATGGCTCGCGATTGCGGTCAAGGCAAGGTGCCAAACAGCCACTGAGGGTAAAGCGGGAGACAACCTAGAGGCGCCGCGGGTAAAGCGGGAGACAACCTAGAGGCGCCGCCGCCGTTGCAACAGTTCAAAACGGACACCCGCAAGGCCACGTCCGGGTTTGATTTCTTGGCAAAACTATATTATCGGTCGATACTGAGGCAATTCCCAACAAAGAGTATTTGTATGAATTCGCCGCTCGAGTCTGTCGTGCAACCGCTGAGAAACAAGCCTCTTCTGGCAACACAGGAGAAGCGCTGTTGCCTCGTGCTTAACCCGCCGCACAAAAGCGAAAATCAAAAAACGGTAATGGTGCTCGGGGTGGAACGCGGCGGCACCTCGATGGCTGCCGGCGTCTTGCGCGCGCTTGGGGTCAATATGGGGGACCGTGCGGGACTTAATCACGAGGATCCTCAATTTCTGATCGACGATGTCGAAAAACTTTCAAACCGCATTGCCGCCCGGAATAAGCGAAGCGATGTTTGGGGATTCAAGGTTCCCAAGCTCGTTCATCGGCTGACCTTCTTCGAGAAGAACCTGCGCAATCCCTATTATATAATCGTGTTTCGTAACTTGCTAGCGATTGCAGATAGCTGGCAGCAACGCGGCGCTGGAAACTCCATCGATGTCATGGACCGCGCCTTTGAATATTACAACCTCATCATGGCCCATTGTCGGCAGACGAACCGCCCCGTGCTGATGCTGAACTACGAACGAGCGGTAGGTAGCGATGCCGGCAAAGAGGAAACCGCGCGCGCGCTAGCCGCTTTTCTGGGACTTGACCTGAGCGACCAGAGCCTTGCCCGCGCGGTCGGAATGATTACAGGAGACGGCAAGGGTTACCTCAACCTCCCGGAACACTTTTTTGCTGTTACGGCTACGAGGGAAATGCCGGAACGGCGCCCCCTCGAGCTTTCGCTGCGAACTCCGGAATTAGTCGGTCGCTATGGCTGGATTGATTTTGATACCCAGCAAAAGAAGTTGATTTTTACCCGTCCCGGCAATGAACAGCTTCCGCCAGCATTTTGGCTTCGCGTGGAGCTAGACGTTTCGCGCGGCGTCGACCTATCGAGTTGCCCGCTCCGTATATACTTCGATTTCATCGGCGCGCTGTTTCCGGCGCATTGTGCCCGGCCGACCGTGCAGCGCGGGCTGAATTACTTGTATGTTGAAACCAGCGGAATGGCCACGGCGCTGGCTTTCGGTCCATTGCAGGTACCAGCACAGTTGCGCATTGAAGCTGTGGCTTACCAGGCCATGCCCGATGACGCGGAACTGGTATCGGAAACTGCGATCGCCGAAAATCTACGGCGTCCCGACGCACGACGATAAACTCACATTCCTTTCAGTGGTCGCCCTGCGTTTGAACAAATCGCTCGATCGCGGCACAAGGTAGGGTGATGGGAACCTCACTTCGTACAAGCTTGGGGGCGGCGCTGAGTTGGTGGAACCAAGGCAAGGCGGGTGAGCCTGGCCGAGAGTCCATGGATACCACAAAGACTACCAGCCATTTACACAATACTTCAGCAGTCGAAGCGGCCGTAAAGGCTGGAAGGCATCGCGCCCCAGGTCGGCGACAAATGGGACGAGATCGGGCAACTGCAATTGGACTTCATGTTATCGAGAGGACTTAAGCCAGAGCATAAACTTTTGGACATCAGCTGTGGAAGCCTCCGAGGCGGCGTGAAGTTCGTCCGCTATCTGAATGCCGGAAATTATTTCGGCACTGATCTCAATGCTTCTTTGCTTCAGGCCGGGTATGACATCGAGATCGCCAACGAAGGCCTGCTTGAGGAGCTACCACGATCCAATCTGATCACAGACGAAAAGTTCGATTTTTCCTGGGCCGCGCAGCCATTCCGGCCTAGGCAGTCATGGCCGATAAATGGTCATCTGTCAGGTCATTCCTCATCAATCGCCGCCGATCCACATAGACCAGATGCTGGGGCGACGTCGTAAAAATAAAGCCCCTGAAGCAGCTGATGACGACCACGACCCAGCGGAATTTACCCCAGGGCGGGTATCCGTGAGAAAAGCGATAAACCCGGATGAAAATATGGGTCGTCCCGAATTACTTCGGACCACCGTCGGGCAAAGTATCGCCGCTGGTCGCTGTAACGTTGTGACGCCTCGACGCCGGCCCCTCGGCTCGCCGATTGCACGTGGATCAAACTGGCTTCTGGCGTCCAGAGATTCTTCAATCCGCTTTCCGCAAGGCGAAGGCAGAGATCGATGTCATTGAGCTCTACTGGCAAGTTTTCGGCGTCAAAGCCTCCAATTGCATCAAACTTATCGCGGGCTACAGCAATGCAAGCAGCGGTGACCGCGGAAACCTCCCGCACCGCCTGGAGCTGATTCAGGTATCCGGGGGCCTGGGGCGAGCATCTATGGTAGATGTGGCCAGCAAGACCACCCATGCCCAATACAACTCCCGCATGCTGAATTCTGCGATTGGCAAACAGCAACTTTGCGCCGACAGCGCCAATCTCCGGCCGGGTTGCCCAGCGCACCATTGCTTTAAGCCACCCAGGATCAAAACACTCGATGTCGTTGTTGAGAAATAGGAGCATTGGCGATTTGGTCTGCACCGCCCCGTCATTACAAAGCCGCGAGTAATTGAAAGGACCTGGGCGCGCGATCACCTTAAAATCGGAGCGACCTTCGAGTCCGGCCAGCAGTTGGCGCGCTGCCCCTTGCGTACTGCCGTTGTCAACGAGAACCACTTTGAAGCAAGGGTAATCCGTTGTCTGCATGAGGCTGTGCAGACATCGCGATAGCAACTTAGCTTGGTCGCGCGTTGGAATTACGACCGTGACCTCAGGCCACTCAGTTTCGGAGTCTATTTGACGCAGTCTGGGAGGATTAATTGCTGACTGTTTTGAACGCCGGCGATGATAAAGTACGCGCCGGATGTGACCAATCGCCTGCTTCTTAGTTCTCGAGAGAACTTGGCCAAGTACTTCCTTCTCACCAGACAATAGGCCCAACGCCGCACTTCCGTGAGATAGAAGATCGCGATGCCGGACGGCGGTCAGACGGCCAATACAAGGCACAGTTTCATAAAAGATCGGGCTCCAATCGGGTTTGAAAAGCGGCGAATGAAAAATGCCGGCCGACGTGATCATATCCTCGTCAGAATAGACCAGCGTGAGCTGCGGCTTTTCCGCAATATGCTCTGTTACGGCTGCCAAGGCATAATCTTCAAGAACATCGCCGCTACTGATGACGGAAATCCAATCGTCGTCGCCAACGTGCAACAAACGAGACGCTCCATCGGCATGAACTATTCTGCAAAGCCGATGATCTTCATCCGCATGTTTTTCATAGACAGATAGCGCCTCTGCGGACGCACGTTCCGCATCAGCTGCGTGGAGAAACCAACGTTTGTATACCTGCGCCTGCAGTGATGTGATCGTGGCAAACAGATCTTCCGGCGTGGCGCCGTCGAGAGATACCAAAAGGTGTATTGCAGGGCTGTTCGTCCAATCCGCGCGCGGGATATCGAACCCATGCAAATCCAAGGGTCGCGCCAGACGGTTGCGCCAGTGCTGATATAGTTGAAAGCTTGTGCCGCCGCGCGCGTATTTCAGAGCTTGCCACGCCTCTTCGCGCGCATTGAGTAGCCGCGACTGAACCGCCCAGAAGGCCCATGGCGGGTCCGACAGGAATCCCGTTTGTAACAGCTCACGGCATGATACACGCTTGACATCGTCAATTCGAAACGAGAACGGCCCAAGCTGCCGACCTGGGCTGATCGAAACGGACACAACGTTCTCAGGCACGCGGCCGATCCACTCGGCTCTTCCCAAAATAGGCCCATTCATCGCTTGTGTGAGCACTGCGCCGCTGGCCGTCGTAAATCGGATGAGCGGGCGCAAAGGCTCGTCGAAGAAGCTCGATGAATACCGCAGTTTTATCCAAGAATGCCGTGCAATTTCTTCGGTTGGACATATCCGCAGCCATAACGGAAGGGATACAGCGCGGAAGGCACCGTCGATCAGGGAAATGCCGCTGTCAGGTTCGATGCGGAGCGGTATGCCTAATCCGCTCATCCTCAGAATACTCGACGGCCCTGAGAAACTTTCCCGAGCCCGCCGCGCTCTTCGATGAAGCCGACGATCCGGTCGAGGCCTTCGCCCATGCGTAGATTGCTGAACACGAAGGGGCGCATTCCCCGCATGCGTCTGGCTTCCCGTTCCATTACTTCCAGCGAAGCCCCCACATGAGGCGCCAGATCTATCTTGTTTATCACCAGCAGGTCGGAGCGGGTGATGCCCGGACCACCCTTGGTTGGAATCTTCTCGCCGCCCGCTACATCTATAACATAGACGGTAAGGTCAGCCAGTTCAGGTGAGAAGGTCGCCGCCAGGTTGTCGCCGCCAGATTCGATCAGAATCAGGTCGAGCTTTGGAAATCTTTTCATCATATCGGCTACCGCCGCCAGATTAATCGAGGCGTCCTCCCGGATGGCCGTGTGGGGGCAGCCGCCGGTTTCTACGCCCGCGATGCGCTCCGGCGACAGCGCACCCGAGCGGGCGAGATATTCAGCATCCCATTTGGTGTAGATGTCGTTGGTAATGGCGGCGATATCGTATTGCTCCCGCAAGCGCTTGCATAAAGCATCCATCAAAGAGGTTTTCCCGGATCCGACCGGACCGCCAACTCCCACACGCAATGGACCATTCATTTGCTTCATCGGATCACTAGCTTCTGAATAACCGGGTGTATTGGGCTTCGTGGCGCATGCTGGCGAGATCGGCACGAAACGCCGCGCTCCCGAGGTCATCCAACTCCGCCGCCAGTGCACGATTACAGGTTTTTCCGATCACGTCCTGCAGAGCGGCGAGCAGCCGCTGACCATCGGTCTGACCGAGCGGAATGAGCCGCACACCTGCGGAGACCAGATTGGCAGCAACGGCATGCATATAGGCGTGGAGCGCCGGCGCCAGGGGAATGCCGTGTCCGGCAGCAGCCACGGCCACAGCGACCGGATAGGCCACCGGTCCTTTCCAAGTAGCGCCGAACCGGACCAGCGCATCGCACGACCAAGTTGCCCGGGCCGTGTGCAGGAAGGCCTGGCCCTGCGCCGTGGTTTCCAGCTGACGCTCCTTCGAAGGCGTGAAGGCCGCAGCCAGTTCCGCGACGCTGTGAAGGATTGCCTCGTCTTCGGCCGCCACGGCGCGGTAGCACTGAACGAAGAAAACGCCGTCGCAAAACCCGTTGCCATGGGCGATGACCGTACTGAGCCAGCGCTGCAAGCCTGCGGCGTCCCTGAGATCGCCTGCCTCCACAGCCCATTCCAGACCGCTGGAATAGGAGAAGGCGCCGACCGGAAAAGACGGCGAGAGCCAGGCCATCAGCCGATAGAGCTGCGACGGGTCGAGCGATTCCGCGGGCGGTTTAGGCGTGCCTGTGAGCATCACTCTCCTCCCGCTCGTCATAGGCGCCGCCTTCGGGATAGAACGCCGCCTCGATCGGCGCGAGCCGTGCGCCAAAACCGCGCAGCATGTCCTCCAGCACGTGATCGCGGCGGATGCGGAGCTCGCCGCCCATCACCTGCATGTCGATATGCCGGTTGCCGATATGCCAGGCCAGCCGCGCGAGGTCCGCAGGCGACGCCGCGGTGATCGCCACCAGCGATTCCGGCCGCCCGACCACCCGCACAACGCGCGAATCCTCCAGCACCAGGCCGTCGCCGTCCTTCAGCATCACGGGGCGCGGAAGGTCGAGCAGAAAGGTGGTGCCGCCCTCACCTGTCAGCACCAAGCGGCGCCGGTGCCGCTCGCCGGCGTCGAGCACGACGCGATCCGCCGCCAGCGCGGGATCCCAGGTGTGGGCGGGCTTGACTGTGAAGGCGCGCTGCATGCTCAGAACAGGAAATAGCGTTGCGCCATCGGCAGCACTTCGGCCGGAGCGCAGGTCAGAAGCTCGCCGTCGGCGCGCACTTCATAGGTCTCCGCGTCGACCTCGATGTTCGGCGTGGCACTATTATGCACCATGCTCTTCTTCGAAATGCTGCGGGTCTTTTCCACCGCGACCAGCTCCTTCTCGATGCCCAGGGTGTCGCGCAGCCCACGTTTCAGCGCCCCCTTAGAGACGAAGACAACCGAGCTTGCCGTCAAGGCCTTGCCGAAAGCGCCGAACATCGGCCGGTAATGCACCGGCTGCGGGGTTGGGATCGAGGCGTTCGGGTCTCCCATCAAGGCAGCCACGATGGTGCCGCCTTTGATGATCATATCAGGCTTCACCCCGAAGAAGGCCGGCGACCAGAGAACGAGATCGGCCAGCTTGCCCTTTTCCACCGAGCCGATGTGCTTCGACACGCCGTGTGCAATAGCGGGATTGATCGTGTATTTGGCAATGTAGCGCTTGGCGCGCGCATTGTCGTTATTGCCCTTTTCCTCTTTCAGGCGGCCGCGCTGGCGCTTCATCTTGTCCGCAGTCTGCCAGGTGCGGATGATGACCTCGCCGACGCGGCCCATCGCCTGGCTGTCCGACGACATCATCGAAAGAGCGCCGATGTCGTGCAGGATATCCTCCGCCGCGATGGTTTCCTTGCGAATCCGGCTTTCCGCGAAAGCCAGATCTTCTTCGATCGACGGATCGAGATGGTGACATACCATCAGCATGTCGAGATGCTCGTCGATGGTGTTCTTTGTGAAAGGCCGTGTCGGATTGGTAGACGACGGCAAGACATTCTTCAGCCCCGCCACTTTGATGATGTCGGGCGCGTGTCCGCCGCCAGCGCCCTCGGTGTGAAAGGCATGGATCGTGCGGCCCTTGATTGCCTTGATAGTGTCCTCGACGAAGCCCAACTCGTTCAACGTGTCGGTGTGGATCATCACCTGGATGTCATAGTCGTCCGCCACCGAGAGGCTGCAATCGATCGCTGCCGGCGTGGTGCCCCAATCCTCGTGCAGCTTGAGCGCGCAGGCGCCAGCCTTGATCTGCTCCTCCAGCGCGGCAGGCAAGGAGGCATTGCCCTTGCCGGCAAAACCAAGATTGACCGGGAAAGCGTCGGCGGCCTGGATCATGCGGCCGATATGCCAGGGACCTGGCGTGCAGGTGGTGGCGCTGGTGCCTGCCGCAGGGCCGGTGCCGCCGCCGAGCAGCGACGTGACGCCGGACATCAGCGCGTCATCCACCTGTTGCGGGCAGATGAAATGGATGTGGGTGTCGAATCCGCCAGCGGTGAGGATCTTGCCCTCGCCCGCGATCACCTCGGTTCCAGGGCCGATCGCGATGTTGACGCCGGGCTGGATATCCGGATTGCCGGCCTTGCCGATAGCGGAGATGCGTCCTTCCTTCAGACCAACGTCGGCCTTTACAATTCCCCAGTGATCAAGGATCAGCGCGTTGGTGATCACGGTATCGACCGCGCCCTTCTTGTTGGTGAGCTGGCTCTGCCCCATGCCGTCGCGGATCACCTTGCCGCCGCCGAACTTCACTTCCTCGCCGTAACTGGTGAAATCCTTCTCCACCTCGATGATGATCTCGGTATCGGCCAGTCGCACGCGGTCGCCCGTGGTCGGGCCGAACATGTGGGCATAAGCAGAACGGTTTATTTTCAAAGACATAGGACCCTGCCGCCTTATTTTATGCCCAGTATTATCCCCAGGCGCCTGTGGAAATCGCCATTCCGGTTGTGTTGCAGCACGCCCGCGCTATTCTTCATTCCAGATGCTCATGTTCGACAGGATGTGAGTATCGCCAAGAGCAAATTGGTCTCGATGCGGACCGCTACCGGTTACATCAGATGGCTGATTTGATCGTGGTTCCCGGCTGCTGGTAGCAGCAGCGAGAACGTGACGGGCGGGCGCAAGCTCGCCCGTCATGTTTTTGCGAGCCTCCCCATCACACCCTGCCGGAAGCCATAGACTTCGCGCCTGCCCGCTAACGCCACCAGCGTGACCTCACGGCTTTGACCGGGCTCAAAGCGCACGGCCGTGCCGGCCGAAATGTTCAGCCGCATGCCCTTTGCCTTCTTGCGGTCGAAGCGCAGTGCCGGATTTGTTTCGAAGAAATGATAGTGCGATCCGACCTGAATGGGCCGATCGCCGGTATTCGCGACGGTGAGCGTGAGCGTCTTGCGCCCGGCGTTGAGCGTCAGTTCGCCGTCCTTGATGAACGTTTCGCCGGGGATCATGCCTTCCTCATCGGATCGGATTGTGCACGGTGACGAGTTTGGTCCCGTCTGGGAAAGTGGCCTCGATCTGGATGTCGTGGATCATCTCTGGAATTCCCTCCATCACCTGCGCCCGCGTGAGCACAGCAGCGCCCGCCTGCATCAAATCGGCCACGCTGCGCCCGTCGCGCGCACCTTCCAGGACGAAATCGCTGATCAGAGCAACCGCCTCGGGGTGGTTAAGCTTCACACCGCGGTCCAGCCGCCGGCGCGCCACCATCGCTGCCATAGCCACCAGTAATTTGTCTTTCTCACGCGGGCTCAAATTCATGGCCGCCTCACACCGCCCATAGGCGCGGCAGCGTCGTGCGGCCGAGCGCACTCAGGACAGTCACGAGATCATGTCGGAGCATGGCACCATCAGGCGCACAAAGCCGTGCCAACACAAAGCCATTCCAGGCCGAAGCCCCGACCTCGCCGCGGAAGTCGTCGCCCCTGGCGCGGATCGCCTCAACCTGCGTGTCGCCCCCCGGCGCAATCAGCACGGTAGCAAGTGCGATGTTGCCGCCGGCAACGGCCGGCTCGGCAAGACGTGCAGCAATTTTTCCATCCAGCCGGACCGTTTCCGCGAAAACGGTCGTTCCCCCGCGCTTTACCCGCCAGCGATCGACAAAACTGCCAGTGTGCACCGCTTCGTCCATGGCCGAGCGGCCGAAAACGATGCCTTCCGCGATCAGAACAGAAGCGTCCTCCGCCAGCGTCACTTCGATCCGGCGGGAGAGTCGTGCATCGTCGAAGAAAATCGTCTCCTGAGGCAGCCAGGCCAGGGCGCCGCCCGCTTCGACACTTAATTGGATTGAAACTTCAGCATCCGGCCCGATGGATCGATAGATCTTCTCAGCCGCCGCCGTGCTGACGGTCAGGTCGGCACCGGCGCCCGCATCGCATGCAATATCGTAACGGTCGCCGCCTGCGATGCCGCCCGCGGTGTTGACGATAACTGCCTGCAAGGCCGGGGCCAAAGGCCTGGGAAAACGCACGCGCAGCGATCCTTCCTCGCGGACTACTGTGCGCCTGGTCACTCCGGCTACCACCTCGGCCCCAACAGCAATGACGCCGCGGGCGCGGTTGGCTGCGAAGATATCCGACTGATGCAACACCGCCGCCTTATTCACATCCGCCCCTAGATCGCCAATGCGCGCTTCAGCGCCGCTTCATCAAGTTCAGAGCGGCTGGCCGAATAGACAATCGCGCCGCGGTCCATTACGGCGAAATGGTCGCCGAGTTCCTGCGCGAAGTCCAGATATTGTTCGACCAGGACAATCGCGATCTGGCCCAGCCCACGCAGATAAGAGATGGCGCGGCCGATGTCCTTGATGATCGACGGCTGAATACCTTCCGTCGGTTCGTCCAGCAACAGCAGCTGCGGCCGCATAACGAGAGCACGGCCGATGGCCAGCTGCTGCTGCTGGCCTCCCGAAAGATCGCCTCCCCGGCGACCCAACATCTCGCGCAATACCGGAAACAGCGAAAACACATCCTCCGGAATTCTGCGCTGCTCGCGCTTGAGCGGGGCAAAGCCAGTTTCGAGATTCTCGGCGACGCTGAGAAGCGGAAAGATTTCACGTCCCTGCGGCACATAGGCGATGCCGCGGCGCGCGCGCTCTACCGGCCGCAACAAGGTGATATCGGCGCCGGCAAAGCGGACGCTTCCCTTACTAATGGGATGCTGGCCTACCAATGCGCGCAACAGACTGGTCTTGCCCACGCCGTTCCGGCCGAGCACGCAAGTCACCTTGCCCGCCTCTGCCCTGAGCGAAACTCCGCGCAGGGCCCGCGCGGCGCCGTAATGCAGGTCAATGGCGTCGACCTCGAGCATGCTCACCTTCCCAGATAAACCTCGATTACCCGCTCATTGGCGGAGACATCATCGATGCTGCCCTCGGCGATGACGCTGCCCTCGTGCAGCACGGTGACCTTCACCCCCAGATCACGCACGAATGTCATGTCGTGCTCGACGACGACCACCGTGCGGTCGCGATTGATCTCCTTCAGCAGTTCCGCGGTTTGGCGCGTTTCCGCATCGGTCATTCCAGCCACCGGCTCGTCGACCAGCAACAGCTTCGGCTCCTGAGCCAGCAGCATGCCGATCTCCAGCCATTGCTTTTGGCCGTGCGACAGACCCCCTGCCCAGCGGTCGCGCATCGACCGCAGGCGGATCACCTCGAGTATTTCGTCGATGCGCTGCGCCTGCGCACGCGTATCGCGCCAAAACAGGCTGGAACGCACGCGGCGGTCGCCGCGCAGCGCGAGCAGCAAATTATCCTCCACCGTATGCATCTCGAATATGGTGGGCTTCTGGAATTTACGGCCGATGCCAAGCTCGGCGATCTCAGCCTCGTCCAGTCTCGTGAGGTCGAAGTCGCCCCCGTCGAAAAAAACATCACCACCATCGGGACGCGTCTTGCCGGTGACAACATCCATCATCGTGGTCTTGCCGGCGCCGTTCGGGCCGATGATGGCGCGCATCTCTCCCGGCTCGATAGCGAGCGAAAGCTGGTTGAGCGCCCGGAAGCCGTCGAAGGAGACGCTGACTCCGTCAAGATAAAGCATCGCGGTCGTGGTGTGTGCGTGCGTCATCGTTTTATTCCGCCGGTGCCGGCGACGGTTCCGGAACCGCGCCTTCGCCGTCTCGCGCCTGCCGGCGTTGCGACCAGAAGTGCTGAATGGTGCCGACAATGCCGCGGGGCAGCAGCAGAGTTACGGCGACGAAAAGCCCACCCAGCAGAAACAGCCAATAAGGCGCCAGCATCCCGGAGGTGAAGGTGGTCTTGGCGTAATTCACCACCAAGGCGCCGATGATCGGCCCGATCAGCGTGCCGCGTCCGCCAACCGCTACCCAGATCACCGCCTCGATGGAATTTGCCGGCGCGAATTCGCTCGGATTGATTATGCCGACCTGTGGCACATAGAGCGCGCCCGCCACTCCTGCCATGCAGGCAGACACGGTGAAGACGAACAGCTTGTAGGATTCCACACGGTAGCCGAGGAACCGGGTGCGCGATTCGGCGTCGCGGATGGCGATCAGCACCTTGCCGAATTTCGAGGTGATGATGGCGCGGCAAATCACGAATCCGACTGCCAGCGCCAAGCAGGAGGCGGCGAAGAGCGCCGCCCGGGTTCCTGCCGCCTGCACATTGAAGCCGAGAATCTCCTTGAAATCGGTAAGACCATTGTTGCCGCCGAAGCCGAAATTGTTGCGGAAGAATCCGAGCATCAGGGCAAAGGTCATAGCCTGGGTGATGATCGAGAGATAAACGCCGGTGACACGGCTGCGGAAAGCGAACCAGCCGAACAGAAAGGCCAGCAGCCCCGGCACCGCGACGATCATGAAGGCGGCATAGGCGAAGTGTTGAAAGCCGTACCAAAAGACGGGCAATTCCGACCAGTTCAGGAACACCATGAAATCCGGGAGCTCCGGATTGGCATAGACGCCGCGCGTGCCGATCTGGCGCATCAGATACATGCCCATGGCGTACCCGCCGAGCGCGAAGAACGCGCCGTGACCGAGCGACAGATTCCGCAATAGCCCCAGATCAGGTCGATCGACAGCGCGAGCAGCGCGTAACAGATATATTTCCCGAGCAGCGCGACGAGATAGCTCGGCATATGCAGAGGCGAGCCGGGCGGAAACAGGAGATTGGATACCGGCACAGCGACAGCTACCACGAGGATGCTGGCCAGAAAAACAGTCCCCACACGGCCGAGCGTACGATCGGCGAAAGCGTGCATCATGCCTCCACCGCCCTTCCCCGCAGCGCGAACAGTCCGCGTGGCCGTTTCTGGATGAACAGGATAATTAGAACGAGGATCGCGATCTTGCCCAGCACGGCCCCGGCATAGGGCTCGAGAAATTTATTGGCGATTCCAAGGGTGAAAGCGCCGACAAGGGTGCCCCACAGATTGCCGACGCCGCCGAAGACCACGACCATGAAGCTATCGATGATATAGCCCTGACCGAGATTTGGACTGACGTTGTCGATCTGAGAAAGGGCTACGCCGGCGATGCCCGCGATGCCAGAACCCAGCCCAAAGGTCAGCGCGTCGATGCGCGCAGTGCGGATACCCATCGACGCCGCCATGGTGCGGTTCTGCGTGACCGCGCGCATTTCCAGGCCCAGCCGCGTGAACCGCAGCATCGCCAGAAGCGCAGCAAATGTAACCAGCGCGAAGCAGATGATCCAAAGCCGGTTATACGTGATGGTAATTTGACCGACCTCAAAGGCGCCGGTCATCCAAGACGGGGCACCCACCTCGCGATTGGTCGGCCCGAAAATCGTGCGCACCGCCTGCTGTAGGATCAGCGAAATGCCCCAGGTGGCAAGCAACGTCTCCAGCGGACGGCCATACAGGAAACGGATGACCGAGCGCTCGATCAGGATGCCGATCCCGCCGGCAACCATGAAAGCCAGCGGCAAGGCGAATACCAGCGAAAGGTCGAACAGGTGCGGATAACGGGTACGGATCACTTCCTGCACCACGAAGGTGGTATAGGCGCCCAGCATCACCATCTCGCCATGCGCCATGTTAATGACGCCCATCACCCCGAAGGTGATGGCAAGTCCGATGGCCGCGAGGAGCAGAACCGAGCCGAGGGAAAGGCCATACCAGGCATTCTGCACCCCGGCCCAAGCCGCAAGGTTGTTCTGAATCGTCGTGATGGCCGCCTGCGCGGCGCGTGAAACCGCAGGCGGCGTATCCGAAGGTAGTCCCGAAAGCAGTGCCACCGCCTCTTGATCGTTACGCAGGCGGATAGTGGACACCGCTTCCAGTTTGTCGGCCTCGGCGGCGTCGGGTTTGTACAGCACGACGGCGGCGCGCGCGGCCGTCAAGGCACGGTTCACTTCGGAATCCTGCTCCTTGGCGATCGCAGCATCGAGCGTCGGAAGGGTTGCGGCGTCACGCGATCTGAAAACGGACTGCGCCGCCCCCAGCCGGGTGCCGCGATCCGGCGACAGCAGCGTCAGACCACCGAGCGCTGCCTCCACCGAACGGCGCAGGCGGTTGTTCAGGCGCACCGGCGCAAAACCCGTGGCGGCCTCGTCCAGGCGCTCGCCAGTCGTAGCGTCGATCACGTTCGAGCCATCCTTGATGACGACCCGGCGCGAATTGGCATCGAAGAGGAGCTGGCTCTGCTGCAGCGCACCGATGACCTTCGGCGCCATGGCGTGGCCGCTGGCGGCGACCGCCGTGATGCCGGCCTCGGTATCTGAAAAGGAGTCGGCTGCTAAGAGGGCGACGGCGTCAGCGAAGCTCGCTGCCTTTGCCGTCGCAGCCGAGCCCATGAGCAGGCAAAGGGCAAATAGAATACCCGTCACCCGATGGCTGTTCCTGAACATTCTCGTTTCCCGGCGAGAAGACGGAGGCGGCAGGCTGCCGCCTCCGATGTTTGTTGGCTTAGCGTGGCCGTTACGACCCTTGACCTCCGCACTTGCCGGTCTTGGTGTTGTAGTTGCCGCACTTCAGCTTCACCCAGTCGCCGACCAGGTCCCTGGAGCCCTCAAGCTCTTTCGACCAGGCGTCGCCGGACACGAGGCCGGGCGTCTTCCACACCACGTCGAACTGACCATCAGCCCGTACCTCGCCGATAAAGACCGGCTTGGTGATGTGGTGGTTCGGAAGCATTTCCGACATGCCGCCCGTCAGGTTCGGCGCCTTTGTGCCCGGCAGCGCGTCGATCACCTTGTCCGGATCCACGGTACCGGCCTTTTCGACCGCCTTCACCCACATGGCGAAACCGACGACATGGGCTTCCATCGGGTCGTTGCTGACCCGCTTCGGATTTTTGGTATAGGCCTTCCACTTCTTGGTGAACTCGTCGTTCTCCGGAGTCTTGATCGATTCGAAATAGTTCCAGGCTGCGAGGTGACCGAGCAGCGGTTTGGTGTCGATGCCCGCCAGTTCTTCTTCACCGACCGAGAAGGCAACGACAGGGGTGTCGGTCGCTTTCACGCCCGCATTGCCGAGTTCCTTGTAGAAGGGAATGTTGGCGTCGCCGTTGATGGTAGAAACCACGGCAGTCTTTTTGCCTGCGGAGCCGAACTTTTTGATGTCGGCCACGATGGTCTGCCAGTCGGAGTGTCCGAATGGCGTATAGTTGATCATGATATCTTCAGGCTTCACGCCCTTGGCCTTCAGATAGGCTTCGAGGATCTTGTTGGTGGTCCGCGGGTAAACGTAGTCGGTGCCCGCAAGAACCCAGCGCTGCACCTTCTCTTCTTTCATCAGGTAGTCGACGGCCGGGATCGCCTGCTGATTGGGCGCCGCGCCGGTGTAGAACACGTTACGCTCGCTCTCTTCGCCTTCATACTGCACCGGGTAGAACAGGATGCTGTTCAGCTCCTTGAACACTGGCAGCACCGACTTGCGTGACACGGAAGTCCAGCAGCCGAACACTGCGGAAACCTTATCCTTGGTGATCAGCTCGCGAGCTTTCTCTGCGAAAAGCGGCCAATTCGAAGCCGGGTCGACCACGACCGCTTCGAGCTTCTTTCCGAGAACACCTCCCTTCTTGTTCTGTTCGTCGATCAGCATCAGCATCACGTCCTTCAGCGTGGTCTCGCTGATGGCCATGGTGCCGGATAGCGAATGCAGGATGCCGACCTTGATCGTGTCCTGCGCCGAGGCTGGGACGGCAGCTGCGGCGGCGAAAGTCAGACCCGCGATGGCGGAGAGCCATCGGTGGGCTACCGGCCGCTGGGCGGCCTCGTGGATGTACTTGAGCATCTGAATCCCTCTGGTTGACGCGCGCGCGTAAGCTCCCCGCCTAGGCGCGTTAACGACTTCGCAAGGGACGTGCCAAGCGCAAAAACAAGGTAAGTGACTGAAAAAAGAGGGTAATATTAAGATCTGACTTAAGTTTAGTCAGCGGTATCTTTGCCCAAAAAAGATGCAGATGCCCGATTTTCGCTCTCGGAAGCTGCCCGCTCACAGCGCGGCAAAATCGATCGGCTTGTGGCGGTCGAGCGTGCGGGTGACGGGCGGCAGCGGATATTTCAATCCAGTAGCGCAATTGAACAGCACCGCCCGCTCATCCGGCTTTATGCGGCCGTCGGCCAGGCTTTGCTTGTAGGCCGCATAGGTGGCGGCGCCTTCCGGGCACAGCAGCAGGCCTTCGCTCCGCGCCACTTCCGAGAGCGCCTCGCTGATGGCTTCGTCGCTTACCGCGATCGCAAAGCCGCCGCTTTCGCGCACCGCGCGCAGGATCAGGAAATCCCCGATCGCCTGCGGCACGCGGATGCCGGAGGCGATCGTGTGGGCGTCTTCCCAGCGCGGCGCGTGTTCCTTGCCTTCCTCGTAGGCGCGCACCATGGGCGCGCAGCCTGCCGCCTGCACCGCGACCATGCGCGGACGCTTCTTGCCGAGAAAACCGATCGCCTCCAGTTCGGCAAAGGCCTTCCACATGCCGATCAGGCCGGTGCCGCCGCCGGTCGGATAGAAGATCACATCCGGGACGTCCCAGCCGAGTTGTTCGGCCAGTTCCAGGCCCATCGTCTTCTTGCCCTCGATCCGATACGGCTCCTTGAGCGTGGAGACGTCGAACCATCCGACTTTGGCTTTCCCTTCGCCAACGATCTTGCCGCAGTCGTCGATCAGACCATTGACGCGATACACCGTCGCGCCCTGCAGCTCGATCTCGCTGACATTTACTTCCGGAGTATCCTCGGGACAGAAGACCGTGCTCTTGATGCCGGCGCGGGTGGCATAGGCGGCAAGCGCGGCGCCGGCATTGCCGTTGGTCGGCATCGCCATATGCTTGATGCCGAGCGCCTTCGCCATCGATACGGCCATCACCAAGCCCGCGCGCCTTGAACGAACCGGTGGGCAGGCGGCCTTCATCCTTGACGAGGAGCTCGCTCGCGCCGAGGCGGGCGGCCAGCTTGGGCAAGGCGATGATGCGGCGTCATCGCTTCGCCGAGGCTGACGATGTCGGCCGCGCGGCGCACCGGCAGCAGTTCGCGGTAACGCCAGAGATCCGGCGGGCGCTGCGCCAGCGCCACCTTGCTCAGCGCCTTCTTCACGCCGTCAAGGTCATAGCGCACCAGCAAAGGCTTGCCAGCACGTCGACAGGTTCTGCACCGTATCGGCGGGCAGCCGCTCGCCGGTATAGGCGCATTCCAGATGAGTGACGAAGGTCGGCCGCTCAGTGGTCGATTTGTGTCGTGAAGCAACCGGCTCCGCTCCGTTCCATGCCGTTCGATGATGTCGAAGCCTTTGTCGCGGTCGATGGTGTAGATCAGATCGCGCTTGTCGACGAAAACGTCGTTGGTTGCAGGCCCCTTCAATCCCGAGGCGGGCTCCGGGATGTACCAGCCGGTTTCCGTCGGCTCGCTGGGGTCGCTGATGTCGATCATGCGCAGTCCGCCGGAGAACCAGGTGCAGAACATGGTATCGCCGGCGATCCGCTCCTGGAACTGATGCGCGCCGAAGCGGGAGGTAGCGCGGCTGAAGGGAGAGGCTGATTCCTGCAGGTGGAACATCGCCACCGGCTTGATATTCGCAATATCCTCCACGTCGAAGAACCACAGGCCGGCATGCGGCTGGCCGGGAATATGGTCGTGCTCTTCGTCCACCGCGGCGGCATAGCGGCGGCCGTTGAACTTGTTCGGCAGCGGCACGACCGTATGCGTCGGCTCCGGGAATGGCGGGATGGTAATTGTGCTGGCCGATCACCTTCAGCTTGGTGATGTCCGAGCAATCGAGCACGCCGAATGCCGGCGAACCAGACCGAAGCCCAGAACTCGTTGCCGAAGCGCATGGCGTGATGCAGGCGGTGGGAATAGCCGCGCCAGGTCGGCTTTTCGCCGGCCGCGACATGCTGGCCCGGCATCCACCAGCGCGACACTTCCTCCGGCTTCGTCGGGATCCTTGATGTCGTAGACCATCAGGATGTTGCCGACATAGCCCGGCATCTCGGTCGAGATATAGGCGTAGCGCTCATCCATGTCGAAGCGGTGCGTGCCGAAGCCGTGGGTGCGGTGATGCACCAGCAGCTTCGGATTGCTCGCGATCCGAGATATCGTAGATGCGGAAGCCGCCGTCCTTGTAGCCGTTCTCCAGATAATCGGTCAGCCGCGGGATATCGCTTTCCTTGACGTGCAGCTCGGCGGCAATTTCAGCATTCGTTCGGCGGACGCTTGAGCTTCTCTTCCAGCTGCGCGCGCGCAGCTGGAATCTTCTCGCCTTTGCGCAGGAAATGCCGGTCGTTCATCTCGACATTGACGATCATGATGTCGCCGGCCACCCGCACCTTGTGGGTATGGGAATTGTTGTCGGGCAGCATGATGGTGGTGAGAAGCTTCGGGTTCTTCGGATCCGAGACGTCGATGATGCTGGTGCCGTGCGGCGGCTTCATGTGGCCGACAAAGGCGTAATTGCCGTCGACCACGACCTGTCCGCCACCGATCAAGATCCAGCCGCGCCACCCGCCGCAGCCCGCTTCGTCAACTCCATCTCACTCATTACCTCACGCTCCTTGCCAGACCCGTTTCTGCTAGCGGAAACAATCATGATTCATGCCCGCCTCGCGCGCTCTGCGCCAGCACGCCCTCCTGCTTGCGGCTGCGCCAGTAGGGCAGCACCAGCGCGGCAACCACCATCACCCACAGCACATTGGCCAGCGGCGAGGAAAACAGGATCATGAGATCGCCCTGGCCGACGCGCATCGCGCGCAGGAAATATTGTCTCGAACAGCGGACCCATCAGCACGCCGATCAGCATGGCGGTGACTTCGTAACGCGTTCTTGCGCGCGATATAGCCGATGACGCCGAAGAACAGCGCCAAGCCCCATGTCGAAGACGTAGCTCCGTTCGGAGAAAGCGGCGATGGTCACCAGCGACAGGATCAGCGGAACCAGGAAGCGCGTCGGTATCAGCACCACCCGGCTCATGTAGCGCGCCAGCGGCAGGATCATCAGCGCCATCAGCAGGTAGCAGACCATCATCTGCATATAGACGGCATAGACGAGGTCCGCGTGTCTCGATGAACAGCGCGCGGGCCGAGAACGATGCCGTGATAAGTCAGCACGATCGTCATGATCGCGCCGGTGGTGCCGCCCGGAATGCCGAGCGCGAAGACCGGCACCAGAGTGCCCGAGGTGACGCCGTTATTGGCCGATTCCGGCGCGATCACGCCGGGCGGATGGCCGGTGCCGTAGAGCTCCGGCGTCTTCGACATCAACTTGGAGTAATGATAGGCGAGGAACGCCGCGACGGTGGATCCGGCGCCTGGCAGAATGCCGATGATCAGCCCGATCATCGAGGTCCAGATCGTCTGCCACCAATATTTGGCATTCATGCGAAGACCTTCGAGCGTGTCGGCCCACTTGGCGTTCTTCGCTTTCTCGAGGTCGCCCTTGCGGACGATGGTCTCTTCCTCCAGCATCACCAAGGCTTCGGAGATGGCGAACAGGCCGATCAGCGTCGGAATCGAGCGGCACGCCGTCGTAAAGCTCGAGCAGGCCGAAGGTCGCGCGCGGCGTGCCGAATACCGGATCGACCCCGATGGTGCCGATCATCAGGCCGGCAAAGCCGGCGATCAGGCCGTTAAGCAGATCCTTGGCCGCGATCGCGGCGATCAGCGTCAGTCCGAACACGATCACGACCACCATCTCGACGCTGCGGAAATACAGCCCGATCTTGGCGAGCACCGGCAGCAGCGCCATGGTGGCGATGGTGGTGACCAGCCGCCGAAGGCGGAAGCGGCAAAGCAGAGCACCAGCGCCTGCTGCGCCTGGCCCTTCTTGGTCATCGGATAGCCGTCGAGCGTGGTGGCGACCGCCCCGCCCTCCCCCGGCATGTTGAACAATATCGCCGGAATGCCGCCGCCAAGCTGCGTCGTGCAATAGAGCGAGATCATGAAGGCCATGCCGGTTTCAACCGGCAGATAGAGCGTCAGCGGCAACAGGATGATCAGCGTGTTCTGCGCGCTGAAGCCGGGAAGAATACCGACGACGATGCCAAGCAGCATCCCGGGAATGATCACCCACCACAGCGCGAGCGAGCGGAGGAAAGTGTCGAGCAGGAGCGTCGCCGGAGACTTCCATGATTCAGATACCGATCGCTGCGAACACGCTCTTGAACACGCCCTGCGGAAGCTGGCTGCCGAAGAGATAGATCAGAAGGAAATGCACCGTCGCCGCGGTCATCAGCGCCACGGCAACAAGCACGCGCCAGTCGCGCACGCCCATGAGCCGAGTGCTGGCCACGATTAGGATGAACAGCCCGACGGTCGTGCCGGTCCAGGGCAACGAAACAATGAAGACTGCGGTCAGGGCAAGCAGCGCGAGCCGTTGCCGGTTGTAACAAAGTGTCTTCAAACAAATCGCCGAAGCCGAGCGTGCTTCCTGGCCGCGCGATACTTCAGCCCGAGCCGGACGATTTGCGCAGAGCAGAGCGTGAGCAGAATGGCGCCGATGAAGGTGCCGGTCGACCTTGGCTTCCCAGATCAGGCCGGCCGCCGAAACGAAAGTAATAGACCGTCAGCGCGCAGGCGAGCAGCGGAATAATGAAATATGCGCCGAGCGCGGGAACCGGTCCGCGCCCGGCTTCCGGATCCGCATTACTCATATACGTCCTCCTCGCGCGGCGCTTTTTCTCTAGCCCTTGGCGCTCAGCTGCTTTTCGTATTTCTGCGCGAGCTTCACCATGTTCAACGCGTAGTCAGTGCAAACCTTGCGGTCGCCATAAACAATGGCTTCAGGCGGCGCACCCGTCTTGATGAAGGCTTCCTTGAACGCCGGAGACTTGGTGACTTCCTTCGCCGTTCTTTCCAGCAAGCCATATTCCTTGGGATTGGAGTCCGCCCATTTGGTATGCACGGCCCATGACCGCGACGACGACAGCTCAGGAATGCTGGTGCCGAATGCCTTGTTGACCGGCGGTGCGTCCTCGGTCTCGGCGGCGAAGATGTTCTTGTCGTTGAATACGGTGAGAACCCTGAACTTGTCCTTCAACGACAGGACGCCGGTGATCGGCAGCGCGCCGACATCGGCCTCGCCGCTCAACAGCGCGGTATAGGTCGGGTTGCCGCCGCCGTAAGGAATGAAGTTGAACTTCGCGCCAGTGGCCTCGCCCAACGCCAGCATGCCGATGGTGGCGGGATGCGGAATGCGGCTGAGCGCGACATTGAGCGGCTTCTTCTTCCCCGCCTCGACCACGTCCTTGATGCTCTTATAGGGTGAATCCTTGCGCACGAAGACGCAGGAGTCGTCGATGTCGGTGCGGCAGAAATAGATGAAGTCCTGCGGGAATTTGTAGTCCGGCTTCTGCGTCGCATACATGATCATTTCCGGACCCATGTTGCCGAACAGCAGGTTGTAGCCGTCGTGCTCGCGCTTCTGCACGAACAGGGTGTAGCCGACCTGGCCAGCAGCGCCGGCCTGGAATTCGTATTCGAACGGCTGGTTGTTTAGCAGCTTCGACCACGCCCCGTCGAAGGAACGCGCCAGGCGCTCTGCCCCGCCGCCCTGCCCCGTCGGAACCATCACCCGGAAAGCGCGCGACGGATATGCCGCCTGCGCCCAGGCGCCCCGTGTCGAGACAAGCGGCAGGCCGGTAGCCGCGGCGACGCCACCGCAAAACGACCGGCGCGTCAGAATAGGCAGTTTGTTCATCATCGTTTTCTCTCCCTGATGTTTTCTGGGCAGCCGTTCTTGCAGGCCGCAGCTCAAGCCGATTTTGTCATGCCACGGTAAGCCGCGAAACTCCCCTAAAGGTCGCATCCGCGGCCCGCGAATTCCTTAGATTCCAAGGCCTTTGAGCTGAAATTCCGGATATCTGAAGCCGGCCGCCGCACCGAGTGGCAAAGCCATTTTCAGTGCTTCCATCTCGGACTCGGTGAGACTAACCCCAATCGCACCCACATTTTCCTCCAAGTATTTTCGTTTTTTAGTCCCAGGTATCGGGACGATGTCGTCGCCACGCCCCAATACCCAGGCGAGAGCGACCTGCGCCATGGTGCATCCCTTCTGCCGGGAGATCGCATCGATCGGGCGTAGCAGATTCAGATTCTGCTCGAAATTGCCCTCCTGAAAACGCGGATGGGCATGCCGGCGGTCGGCAGGAATGAGGTCGTCGCGCTTGCGGAAGGCGCCGCTCAGGAAGCCGCGTCCGAGTGGGCATAGGCGACAAGCGCAATGCCAAGCTCGCGGATGGTCGGCACGGAGTCTGCGCTTCCACGTCGCGCGACCATAGCGAATATTCGGTCTCCAACGCGGCGATCGGATGCACCTTGTGGGCACGGCGGATGGTGTCCGGTCCCGCTTCGCACAGGCCGAGATAACGCACCTTGCCCTGCTCGACGAGTTTGGCCATGGCACCGACTGTATCTTCGATCGGGACCTTGGGATCAACGCGGTGCTGGAAATAGACGTCGATGACGTCGATGCCGAGCCGCTTCAGGCTCGCCTCGCAGGCAACCGGCACATATTCCGGGCTGCTGTTGGTGCCGCCGCGCTGGCCGTCCGGGCCGCGAACATTGCCGAATTTGGTGGCAATCAAGACCTTGTCACGCTTGCCCTTGATTGCCTTGGCTATCAGCTCCTCGTTCTTTCCGGCCGAATAGGCATCCGACGTGTCGAACAGGTTGACGCCGAGCTCTATCGCGCGGTGCATGGTGGCGATGGATTCGGCATCGTCCGGCACGCCGTATTCGCCGCTCATCCCGGAACAGCCAAGACCGAGAGCGGAAACGCGCGGGCCGTTCTTGCCAAGCTGCCTGTATTTCATGGGCTGCATATTTAATTCCCCGGAGAAATAGCCGCGAATTACTCACGCGCTTTGTCGCACAAATCAAGAGGCTACCCGGCCGCCGATATCACAAGCCTGCTATTCAGCCGTTGGCTGAATTCCATCAGGACGCCAATCCCACGCATTGCTCGCGGGCGGATCCCCACGTGCACGGCGCGCCCTATGCCGAGTTCGATGTCCGGCGCCGCGCGCACCCGAATTTCCCGACCCTCACCCAGGTCTACAAAATAGTCAGTGACTTCTCCAAGGAAGACGCGATGCGCAATCTTACCCGCGAAGACATTCAGCCCGTCGCCGGGGTGCTTTTCCGAAATGGTCAGGTCCTCAGGTCTTGCCGTGACCATGACGGCCTGCCCGGCCTGCACGGGCTCCACGAACCTGCAACGGATCATTCCGTGCGGCGTGTCCACGGTGGTAGTGTCATCGCTCCGATTAGCAATGGTGCCGTGAAAGAAATTGGCCGAGCCGACGAAATCCGCAACGAACTGGCTCCTCGGCCGGCGATAGATTTCCTGCGGGCTGCCACGCTGAATGATCCGGCCAGCGCTGAAAACAGCGATCACGTCGGACAAGGCCAGCGCCTCCGATTGGTCGTGGGTGACGTAGACCGTTGTCACGCCCAGCGTGCGCTGCAGCCGCTTTAATTCGACCCGCATCTGCTCCCGCAATTTAGCGTCGAGGTTGGACAACGGTTCGTCGAGCAGCAGCAGGTTCGGATTGCGGACTAGGCCGCGTGCGAAGGCCAGGCGTTGCTGCTGACCGCCTGAAAGCCGGGTGGAGGCGCGGTTTTCGTATCCGCCCAGTTGCACCATCTCCAGAACACGGGCGACTTCCTGTTTGATCTCTGCGGCGGAATATTTGCGGTCGCGGGCCACACGCAGGGGAAAGGCCACATTCTCGAAGACCGTCAAATGCGGCCAGATCGCATAAGACTGAAACACCATTCCAAGCGCGCGCTCGCTCGGCGGCACAAAGATGCCCTGCTCGGAGTCGAAAACGACCCTGCCGTTGATAACGATGCGTCCGCGGTCGGGGCGCTCGAGGCCCGCCAAGCACCGCAGGGTCGTGGTCTTGCCGCAGCCGGATGGCCCCAGCAGGGTAAGCAACTTCCCGGTTTCGACGTTCAAGCTGACGCCGTCGATGGCTTTGACCCCGGGCTGGCCTCCCACCTGAAAGGTCTTGTGCAGATCCTCAATGACGAACATCGGTCCTCATCACGGTCGTGCGATCGACGCGCTCGCCTCTGCCCGGCGTTGCAACCGGGTTTCCATCCAGCGCAGCCCGGCGACAATGAATATCAGCGGAATAATCTGAATGACACCGAGCGCGCTCACTGCGCCATAGCTGCCGCCCTCTTCCCACATGGTCAGGCTGATGGTGCCCAGCACGTGAGTGCCAGGGCCAACCAAGAAAATGGACGCGCCCAGCTCGCGCACAGCCAGCACGAAGACATAAATCCATCCCGCCAGTAGAAAAGGCGCCAGCAACGGCATCAGGATGCGGAAGAATATCTGGTGCAATTGCGCGCCGGCGACTTCGGCGACCTCTTCCAGTTCCTTATGGATTTGTGCGATGCCGCCGGAAGCAAACCGCATCCCATAAGGCAGATAGCTCGTAACGTAAGCTACCAACAATATCCAAATCGTATTGTAGATCGGGATCGGCACGACGAGATAAGCGAAAAGTACGCTGGCGCCGATGATCACGCTGGGGATCGCGATGGGAATGAAGGCCAGAGCGTCGAGCAGCCACCCATACCCCGTCGCCGAGCGTTGCGCGATCCAGGCCATGACGAACGTGAGTCCCACGACGACCGTGGCCGACATTGCCGCCAGGGTAACGCTGGTTTTCACGGCAGATATGAAGATCGGGTAGCCCAGGATGAATTTGTAATTATCCAGGGTGAAGGGCAGATCCGAGGCAAACAACGACGGAGCAAGATTGCGAAAGAACGACTGCCAGACAAGCGTCAGCAGCGGCAGCCCAAGCGCCGCCAGGAACAGCAGCCCAGTGGCAAGTGCGACCGGCCAGCGCCATGGGCCAAGCCTGATACGCGTGGGCGTATAGCCCTTACCGGTAATGGTGGCGAAAGCCTCGGCGTCACGCGTGGCGCGCCGGTAGAAAAGGATCGCAGCCAGGCAGACCAATAGAAGCGTGATGCTGAGCGCGCTCGCGATGCCGAAAGACGGCGGCGCGCCACTGGTGGCGGCCTGGATTTCCGTGGTGAAGACGTCGATGCGGCCGGGTCGCCCTATCAGCCGCGGCACCTCGAAGGATGAGATGCCGAGAATGAAAAGCAAGAGCAGCGCGGACAGGATCGCCGGGCGCAGCAGCGGAAAAGTGATGCGCCGCAGGATCTGCCAATAGCTGCTGCCGGATACCAGGCCCGCCTCTTCCATGCGCACGTCCAGCACGCGGAAAGCCGGCCCAAGCGCGAGATAGGCAAGCGGAAAATAATGGCTGGACAGCGCCCAGATCATTCCAGCCATGGTGTAGATGTTGATCGGGGAGGACGAAAAGCCGAAAGAATTTTTTAGACCGGTATTCAACCAGCCGATGTTCGGACTGAGGACGAAAATCCAGGCCATGGCGGTGAGCAAACCGGGCACAGCGAAAGACAGTAGCGCGAGACTGTGGAAGAGCTCACCTCCGGGCGCGTCAGTGCGTTCCACTACCCAGGCAACAAGCCCGCCCATGACCAAAGCGGTAATAGCCGTACCGCAGCCAAAGAGCAGCGAGTTTCCGAACAGCCGCAGGATGTGCCAGCTCGAATAGGCCTCAAGGAAATTATCGAATGTCGGAGCGCCGAAGCCGTAGATGTTGTCTTCGGTAAACGCCGTTAAGAGCAGCGCCGACAGGGGCACAAAGACCAGCCAGCCAACGACCGTGACACAGACCACGAGCAACAGGTGCGAAAGGCGAAGCCTTGTCAGCCAGCCGAACGGCGAGCCCGCCGGCGGGGAAATGCTGGGACTAGCAAAACTCACCTGCTATTGCTCCCCGGCACAGTCCGGTTGGAAAAAATTGAGTGCCGTTTCAACACCCTATCTCGGCCTGAACAGGTCCTGAAAGAGCTTCAGCCATTTCTTTTCTTCTTCGCCCGAGAATTGAATCAGAATGACTTTCTTTGATTCCAAGCGCGTGAAGGAATCCGGCGGATTTGGCGTCACATCCGCCCGCACCGGCAGGCGTCCGGCTTTCGGCAGCATTTCCTGCGCTTCCTTGCTGAGCAGGTAGTTGGCGGCGAGCTTGGCGGCATTGGGATGCGGGGCGAGCGTATTCACCCCGACCTGGCCGTAGAACAGAGCTACGGGTTCCAATACCCAGTAGTCGGTGTCGCCGCCCGCCAGCTTCACGTTCGACGTCAACGAGGCGTAATTATTGAGCGCCACCATGTATTCGCCGGCGCCGACCGAGCGCGCGAGCGCGAGATGACCGTCGACCGTCACCGGCTTGAGCGCGGCCACGATGTCGCTGACGATCTTGCGGGCCTTCTCCTCGCCATAATGGATATACATGGCGTTCAGCCAATGTGCGTCGGTGACGTCGATCGCGATCTTGCCAGCCCATTCCTTCTTGCCGGCGAATTCCTCGTAACTCTTCGGCAGCTCTTCCGGTTTCACCATCTTGGTGTTGTAGGCGGGCGCGTTGTAATTGGCATAGACGCCGTACCAGCGCTTGTTCGGATCGAGCGCCTGCTGCTTGATCTGCTTGGCCTGCGGCGGCTCGATCGGCAGGAGAAATTCCTGCGGCAGGCGGCTGACGACGGTGCTCACCACCACGTCCCAGGTGCGCTGCTGGGCGCGCCGCTCGATGGCGGTGCGCGCCATCAACGCATTGTCGTTGGCGCGGACGTATTCGGTCTTGATGCCGGTAGCTTCCTCGAACTTCTTCCAGAGCGGAAGACCCTCCTGCTCGTTCATTGAGGAATAAATCGTCAGCGTGCCCTCTGCCTTGGCCGCCTCCAGAAGCTCCGGAATGATCCAGGACGGCGCTTGCGCCGCAGCCGATGAAAGCCCGAAAACAAGGCTCAGAAGGCCGAAAACGCCCGCGCGCAGAGCTGAAGTCAGTTTGCTGGTCACCGTGTCCCTCCCAGGGCCGTTTTTGCTTACGCGGCACGCTGCGTCGCCGCGATCGACGCGCGGCTCACAAAACATAATGCGGCAAGCGGTCCCTAGACAACCGGTTTGACGCAACCTTTTCAATTTGGACCCGCGTCACAGCGCGCCAATCCAGACGGTCACGAATCGTGGACCGAGAGTTATCACATTCGCCTTGACAGGAGGCCTGCGTACGGCAGCCGACAGCCGGAGATAATCAATCAGCGAGCCGCATTATTTCGACGGTGGTGGGGCATAGGGCGGCCGCGGGATCGCCATGTGGGCCTCCCGTAGCGCCTCCGACCAATGCTCGCGCAAGCCATGGAAGTAAGGTTCCCCGGGTTCGATCCGATAAGACACCTCGGCGTCGCAGACGTCGGGCCTCGCCACCAGAATATCGATCGGCATGCCAACGCCCAGGTTCGATCGCATGGTCGAATCCATTGAGATGAGCGCGAGCTTAAGCGCGTCGTAAAGTTCAGTCTCGTAAGTAACGGCGCGATCCAACACCGGCTTACCGTATTTATGCTCTCCAATTTGAAGATAAGGCGTATCGGTCGTGCATTCGATGAAGTTGCCTGCGGAATAGATCATGAAAAGGCGGAGCTTCTCGCCCTTAATCTGGCCGCCGAACAGAAACGATACATCAAATCTCACCTCGGCGGATTCCAGCGCGAGCCCTTCATGATCATGCAGGTCGCGGACGATGCGCCCAATCCGCTGCGCCGCCTGGAACATGGTCGGCGCATTCATCAGCGTCTCGCGCTCGCCGGTCGTTTTGTTTTCGATACCCTCCCTCAACAGACTCACAACCGATTGGCTAACTGAAAGATTGCCGGATGACGCGATCGCCATGATGCGCTCGCCCGGCGCCCGGAACACGTGCAGCTTGCGAAACGTCGATACGTTGTCGAGCCCGGCATTGGTGCGGGTATCGGCGATCATAACGAGACCTTCGCGCACCAGGATTCCGCAACAATAAGTCATGGCAACATCCGATTGGCCACTTTACAGGCTATGATTCTTTGAATGACGACAATACTTCAACTTTGCATTTGCCTCATTGCCTGGTCCACCAGAACGCGCACAGAAAGCGTCTCTCCGCTGCCGCCAGTCTGCGCCCCACGCACCGGTGCCGCGCTCAGGTAATCGAGGCCCATCGCAACCCGCAAGTGCCGATCGGTGGCGCTGATGCCATTGGTGGGATCAAAAGCCACCCAGCCGAGATCGGGCACCAGCGCCTCTGCCCAGGCATGGCCTGCATCCTGCTCCGTAACACCGTCCGCCCGGCAGAAATAGCCGCTCACATAGCGAGCAGGAATGGCAAGGTGACGCGCGGCGGCGATAAAAATATGAGTAAAGTCCTGGCAGACCCCGCGCTTGAGCCCGAAGGCCTCGGACGCCGTGGTCGCGACATGGGTCGGGTCCGAATCGAACGTCATCTTATCGTGCAGCCACGACACCAGCGCATGCAATACTGACAATGTTTCCGGGTCCGCATCGGCCTGGATTCGCCTGGCCGTGGCGGCTATAGCCTCGTCGGCTTCGGTGAGAGAGGTTTCGCGCAAAAACAGATCGGGCGGAAACCGCTCGATCGCGCCCCTCACAAGACCTTGGGTATTCTCAGTTTCGACCTGACCTTCGACGTGCACGGTGAGTTCGTCGAGCGGGCCATCGGCGGTGAAACTATGCGTGATATTGCCGAAAGCGTCCTGATGCTGGTTGAGCTTGCAATCGGCGGATAGGGCGACACTCCAGGCGACGACATATTGCCCCTCGTGATTGCGCGGTGTCAGTCGAAGCGTCTGGATGACCCTCCGAGCAGGTGTCGCGTAGCGATAGATGGTATCGTGAGAAATCGCGATCCGCATGGTTGAAAGCTTACTATAGAGTGAGGTTTTGTGCGCAGATCACGCCAGATACTGCTGCTGGATGGCGCTGTTTATGCGGTTATTCTCGGCGATAAAGCCCTGGATGAATTCGTGTAATCCACTCTGGAAAATGTCTTCGATGCCGAGGTTTTTCAACCTGGTGCGCAGCGCGCGGGCCTGCTTCTGTGCCGGCCCCTGGCGGCCATAGGCCTGCGCGATTTTATCGAGATGGCCGACAATGTTTTCATAACAGCTGGCGAGCGAACGCGGCATCTCCTCCTTCAATATCAGAAGATCGGCAATCAGCCATGGTTGCAGGCTCTCACGGTAGACCCAATGATACGAGGTGAGCGCAGATACCGACCGAAGGATCGCCGCCCACTGAAAATAATCCAATGGCCCGCCGACCTGCTCCTCTGCCGGCAACAGAACGTGATATTTCACGTCCAAAATCCGCGCGGTGTTATCCGCGCGTTCAAGATAGATGCCAAGCCGGGTGAACCAGAAAGCGTCATTGAGCAGCATTGTGCGGTAGGCCGAGCCATCGAAGCGCAGTGAGGACTCCTGTACCCAGCGGAGGAAACGCGAGAGCTGGTCGCGCGAGGTGGGTCCATTGGCGTAGCGCTGAAGCTCGAGCCAAGTGCCGTTGATTGCATCCCACATCTCGACTGTGAGTGCCGTGCGCACCGATCTGGCATTGGCGCGGGCGGCTTCAAAGCAACTGCAAATGGACGATGGGTTCTCGGTCGAGAACGCCAGGAAATGCGTGACATTCTCCTCGTTGGCCTCGGGGTAGAGCGCGGCGAAAGCATCCACACAGCCTGCCGTAGCCACCGCCGATTCCCATTCATTGCTGGCACCGGCATAGGCAAGCGGCAGAGCGGTGACTCGATGCGCGGCTTCCAGGATGCGTGCAAGATACTCCGCACGTTCGACGTAGCGGGCAAGCCAGTAGAGGTCGTCGGCGGTACGCGACAGCATTTCAGTGATCCAGCACCCAGGTGTCCTTGGTCCCACCGCCCTGGCTCGAATTGACGATCAGAGAGCCTTGCTTCAGCGCCACCCGCGTCAGCCCGCCGGGCACGATGCGGATGCGGTCCCGCCCGGTAAGTACAAAGGGCCGCAGATCGACATGCCGTGGCGCGATTCCGGAACCCACGAAGGTCGGACAGGTGGAGAGCGCCAGTGTCGGCTGGGCGATGAAATTGTTGGGCAATGCCTTCAACTTGGAGCGGAAAGACGCGATCGTGGCCTTGTTGGCGGCCGGTCCGACCAGCATGCCGTAACCACCGGAGCCGTGCACTTCCTTCACCACCAATTGCTCGATGTTGTCGAGCACATAAGAAAGATGTTCCTGATCGCGGCAGCGCCAAGTAGGCACCGTCTTCAGGATCGGCTCCTCGCCCAGGAAGAATTTTATGATCTCGGGCATATAGCTGTAGACCGCCTTGTCGTCGGCGACGCCGGTACCCACAGCATTGGCAAGCGTGAGATTGCCCGCCTGATAGGCGGACATCAGGCCGGGCACACCCAAAGTGGAGTCGGGCCGAAACGCGAGCGGGTCGAGGAAATCGTCGTCGATGCGGCGATAGATAACATCCACCCGTTTGGGACCTTCGGTCGTCCGCATATATACGGCGTTGGATTTGACCTGTAGATCGCGCCCTTCGACCAGCTCGATCCCGAGCTTGTCCGCCAGGAACGAGTGCTCGAAATAAGCTGAGTTGTAGATGCCAGGTGTCAGCAGCGCGACCGTCGGCTCGCCGGGGGCGCGCTCCGGAGCTACCGACTTCAACGTGGCCAGCAATTCATCCGGATAATTGTCGACCGGCGCAACGCGATGACGAGAAAATAAATCCGGAAAGAGCCGCATCATGATTTCGCGGTTCTCAAGCATATAGGAGACGCCAGAGGGCGTGCGCGCGTTATCTTCCAATACGTAAAAATTCTCGGCATCCACGCGCACGATGTCGATGCCCGCCACATGAACATAAATATCGTGCGGCACTTTCTGCCCGCTCATCTCGGGCCGAAAAACGGGATTCTGGTAGACCAACTCCGGCGGGACAACGCCCGCGCGGAGCACCTCGCGGGATCGATAAATATCCTTGATATAGAGGTTAAGCGCCTTAACGCGCTGCTCGAGACCGCGCCGCAGCAGGTCCCATTCGCCGGCGGACAGGATGCGCGGCAGCACGTCAAACGGGATCAGCCGCTCCTGAGCTTCGGCCGCGCCATAGACCGCAAAGGTGATGCCTATCCGGCGGAAAAGAAGCTCTGCCTCGCGCCGCCGATTGTCGAGAACGTCGGGCAGCACTTCGGAAAGCCAGCCGGAAAGCTGCGCATAGGGCCCGCGTACGGTGCCATCAGCAGCTGTCATTTCGTCAAACGCAACCCGCAAGGCCCAACCCCGACGACCAAACCGGAATGCCGCGCCGCAAAGCTTACGCCAATTCGGGGGCCAAAGGGCAAGGCCATTTCTCGCTATGCTACTCGGCAGTTGCCTAGCGAATAGGCAGCCCGGTGATGAGGAAAGATCGGCGGAGCCGAAGGTTGGAACTTTCCCGCGCTATTCGGCAGCTGCCGTCTCCGGCGCCAGATATTGGGCGCGCGCCAGTTCGGCAAACTGCCCGTTCTTGGCGACCAGTTCATCGAAAGTGCCCGCCTCCACGATTCTTCCCTCTGCGAACATCAGGATCCATGTCTGCCTTGCGGATGGTGGCGAGACGGTGGGCAATCACGAAGGTCGTTCGGCCTTTCATCACCTCTTCCAGTGCGGCCAGCAGCTGGCTTTCGGTTTTGGCATCCAGCGCACTGGTCGCCTCATCAAGGATGAGAATAGGCGGGTTCTTTCAGCAGAGCACGCGCGATCGAAAGCCGCTGACGCTCGCCGCCCGACAGCATGCGCCCGCGCTCGCCTACCCGCGCCTCGAAGCCGTCGGGGGCGGCCTCGATGAAGCCGATCGCCTGCGCCCGCGTCGCGACGTCGCGCAGCTCCGCATCGCTCGCATCGGACTTGCCGATACGCAGGTTGTCCGCGATCGAGCGATTGAACAAAAGGCCTTCCTGGAACACCACGCCGATATTCCGGCGCAGCGCCGCTACTTTCATCTCCCGCGTGTCGATGCCGTCGATCAGGATACGTCCGGACTGCGGATCAAAAGCCCGGTGCAACAGCGCGAGTGCGGTCGATTTTCCGGCACCGGTGGAACCCACCATGGCGACCGTCTGTCCCGGCTTGGCGGTAAAATCCAGATCGATTACCGCAGGCCGGCGTCCGTCGTAGGAGAAGCTCACCTTCCTGAACTCGACCAAGCCGCGCACCCGCCCGGGATCGACCGCGTTCGGCTTGTCGCGCATGGCCGGAATCGTATCCATCACCTCGAAGAATTCTTGCAGCCGAGGCACCTCGGTGAAGATACGATTGGTGAACGACACCGCGTCCTGCAGCCGCTGGATCAGCATCGTGGCAAAGGCCATGAATGTGACGATCTCACCGACCGTTGCCAGACCGCGGAAATGCAGCAGCGCCCCGACGATGATGATCGCCAAAATCGTAATGGTGGTGGAAGCGCGCGTGAGCACTGAAATGACCGCCCACCACGACAGCACCGGGATTTGCGCCGCCAGCAACTTGTCGATGATGTGCTTGAGGCCGCGTACCTCCGCTTCGACGCGGCCAAAGCTATGCACCAGTGCTACATTTCCGAGCGTATCGGACGCGCGCTCCGCCAGTTCCGAATAATGCGTCTCCACCCGCCCCTGCAACTCCTCGGTTTTCCGCATTACGAAAACCGTCAGCACGGCAAATATCGCGCAGAGCGCGATGAGCAATAGCGCGAGCCGCCAGTTCATGAAGATCGGACAACGGCAGCAGCACGAAGAATGAGACAAAACCCGCCAGATGGTCCCGGAAAAACCCGACCCAAAGACCCCAAAGGGAATCCGTACCTTGCAGCATGATCTTCATCAGCCGGCCGGAATGCCGCGCGCCATGAAAGGCGAGCGGCAACTGCAGCACATGCTCGAAATAATCGCTGAGCATGCAGTGGCGTTGCTGGTGCGCCAGCCGGTCGGCATAGAGTGCCACCAGCGTGCCGCAGATGATGGTGAAAAGCCCAAACGCGACCCACAGGCTTAACAGCGATTATGAGCCGTGGCCAGACCTCGGCGTCGCTTCCCGACGCGCCAGTCAGCGTATCGATCACGCGCCCGAACAGCACCGGCTCGGCAAACTGTGCCGCCGCCAAAGCGAGATTGGCGATCGCCAGGATCCAGGCAAGCCGCGCCTCGCGATGCAGCGCCCCCAGTACCCGAAGATAGATGCGGACCAGTTTCATCTAGCCGCCTCCGCTTTGATCCAGTTTCTTTCTACGGCGCATGCGCCATTTCCAGCGCGACCGCCGGCGACGCTGGGCGACATGATATTAATGTCGCGCACCAGCCGGGCGCCATCCTTTTGCGCCTCCATGACCAGCTTGCGTTCATGGAACGCCTCGAGCTCCGGCCGGTGACCGACGCTGAGCACGGTCGCCTTTTCCAGATGCTTGCGCAGCAAGCTCCATAAGCTGATCCTGGCTGGAGGATCAAGCGCGGAAGTCGCCTCGTCAAGAACAACGATGTCCGGCTCCTGCAGGATCAGCCGCGCGAAAGCCAACCGCTGCTTTTCACCGCCTGACAGGATCTGCTCCCACGGCTCGTCATCATCCAGCCGACCTACAAAGTCCTTCAAACCCACCTGCTCCATCACCTTCGCAACCTTGTCGTCGTCGAACTCGTCTTCCGGCGACGGGTAACTCACCGCGCGCCGCAGCGTACCGACCGGCAGATAGGGGCGCTGCGGGAGCAGGAATAGCTTTGAGCCCTTGTGAAATTGGATTTCGCCGCCGCCCCAGGGCCACAGCCCAGCGAGCGCGCGCACCAGCGAGCTCTTGCCGGTTCCCGATTCGCCGACCACCAGCACCTTTTCGCCCTGCTCGATGCTGACGTCGGTTTCCTTGATCACCTGGGTGCCGTCATCGAGTGTCACAGAGACATTGCGCAACCGAAGCGCGGCCTTGCCCTTGTCAGAGCGCTGGATGTATCCGACGCCGGATTCTTCCGCCCGTTCGAGCGAGTCGAGTGAAACCAGCAGCGAGCCCACGCGCCGGGCCGAGGCGGTCCAGTCCGCAAAGCGCGGATAATTGTCCACCAGCCAGCTGAAAGCAGTCTGCACAATTACGAAAGCCGAGGCGGCCTGCATGACTTCGCCCAACGACATGCTGCCGGCAAGGAATTTCGGCGCGCATAGCAACACCGGAATCACCGGCGCGAGCTGCCCGCTGCCCTGGGAGACGACGGTGGTGCGCATGTGCTGAACGGCAAGATCGCGCCAAGCGCGCAGCACTTTACCTGAGCGCCTTGTCCAGGCCGGCGCGCTCTTCATCCTCGCCGCCGAGCAGTGCGATGCTTTCGCCGTTCTCACGCAACCGCGTCAACACGTAGCGGTATTCCGCTTCCGACTGGTTCTTGGCTTCGGCGGCCGACACGAAGCGGCGGCCGATGATCACCATCGAGCCGCTCGCAATCACCGCATAGACGACGGCGCCGATAACCAGAAATCCGGGTATCGTGATTTCCCTGCCGCCAAGCGGAATGGTGAGCGCGCCGCCGATGGTCCACAGCACGACAATAAATGTCAGCGCGGAAAGCACAGCCTGGAGCAAGCCGGCAGCGAAATCGACCGGCGCATCGGTTCCGACACGCAAATCCTCGGCGATGCGATATTCCGGATTGCCGTGATCACCACGGATTAGGTTGAGCTGGAAATAGCGGCCATTGGCCAGCCAGTAGTCCACCACCGTATTGGTAAGCCACAAACGCCAGGAGCGCTGCGTCGCCATCCGCAGATAGACCGCGAATACACCGAGAAGAACGCTAGCCCGCAGCCAAGAGGGGAAACAGCAGGCCTTGATTAATGGCGGCGGCGGTATCGCGATTTTCCAGCGCGTCGAAAAAGTTCCGGTTCCAGACGTTCAGTCCGTACTGCACACCGATATTGACGATAATGACTCGCGGCAAGCCCGATGGTAAGTACCCAGGCGCGCCGCGTACTCCAAAAGCTACAATCCGCTGGACCAAAAGCGCCGGAACAAATAGCGGCGTTCGTTTGCCTCTGCCTCCGCGCCGAAAGCTGTCGACTCGGCTGGATTTCGCCGGCCTGGGACATCTGCCGCTACCTCACAGCGCATCAATAGCAGTATTAAACGTGCCCGCTTTCGTTTCGGTTCCACCTTTGTTTTCGAATACTTAGACGTTTCTGATGGCGGGACACCGGCAAAAGAAGGGTAGATACGGCTGTGCAGGAACAGACGTGCAATGCCGCGCGCGCGCTGGTGCAAGCGGTCACACACCCCCGGCGCAGCGAAAGAAGGTAGAACTGTCGCGCGATCCGCGACCGAAATGACTTCGAAGAACGCTTATGAAATCTTCTTCCTGGCGGGATATTCCGGCGTCGGCGGCGGACCCCAGGTGAGCCGTGCGGCTTCGAAATCGGTCCAGATTTTCGGCCGCTGCGGCCGATCCTTATGCCACGGACGCGGCTCGAAATAACCGAGCGCTTCGTTCTTCATCTGGTCGAGTTCGGTATAAAATTCCACGACCCTGCGGTCCGGATCAAAATGATAGACGAAGATATTGTGTCCGATGCCGTGGCGGCCCGGCCCCCAGATGATCCGCACATCCTTCTGACCGAGATGATCGCAGGCGCTTTGGACATGCGCCCAGTCCTTCAACTCGAAGGCGAAGTGATGCATACGCTGCTCGTCCCCTGTGAGGAAATTCACGGTGTGATGATCGGGCCCGCAGCGCAGAAAGGCGAAGAAATCGCCAGCCCAGTCGGAGACCCGGAAATCCTAACACCGTGGTGTAGAAATCGACCATCTGCTTGGCATCGTGCACCACGAAAGCGACGTGGCCGATTTTGATCGGGGCCACCGCGATTCTGTCGGAGGGGGACAGCAGCTTGCTTTCTGAGAATAGCTCGATGCGTGTTCCGTTCGGATCATTGAAGACCGTGGCGCTTTCAATTCCACCGCTGATGTTGGTTCGGGCCTCGCTCCGGACGCCGCGGTCCTGCAATTCCTTGCGGCCGCGTCCCATGTCAAAGTCCGCATCCACCTGAAACGAGACAGCCGTGGTCCGCTCGCGCGGCCCGCGCTCCAATATCAAAGCCTCCTCTCCGAGATGAGTGGCCAGAACGGCGCGGTCTTTTTCCTGCGCAGTGACGGTGAGACCGACAATCTTGGTGTAGTGATCGATCTGCTTTTCAATGTCGGGAGTTTCGAAAGTGATATGCCCGAGCCGTCTCACTGGTATCAATGCCGCCTCCCTCGTTTGCGCGCGAGGCAACATTACAGGATTTTTCCCTCACACGGCGAGTGCTCGCCGTGTGCGACAGGCGTAACAAAAGCCGCCGGATGAACTCCGGCGGCTGTCGGTTTCACGTGCGGCCGTTTATTGGCAGGCGACCGTTTTGGGCTCCGGAGCGCCCGCTACGTAAGTGATCTCGCAATCCTGCCCGACTTTGAGTTGATTGCGCTGCGCTTCCTGACCGCCAATGGTGACCTTGGTGCGGGAGCCGCTGACTTCCATGCTCAAGGGCTTGCCGTCCGCACCGTTGAAGGTGATCTTTTTCCCCTCCTCAATTTTCATCAGGGGACCAACCGTCTTGAGCACTCCGGGATCCTCGACCTCCGTGAGGGCCTCCTTCAGAGTGGCGACGGTTTTCGGAGATTGGACGAGCGCCGCTTTCACCATCTTCTCTACGTCGGGGCCATACAGCGGTTCTACCGGACGCCCGCCCTTCGCCGCCTTCTCCTGTAGTTCCTTGTCCTCCATGGCTGCCTTGTAGGCCGCGCGCAGGACCTCCAACCGCGCCGGCGGAATCCCGGGAGGTGCCGCTGTCAGGCGGGCGATTTCCCCCTGCGATGCGATAAGTGCGACCACGGCCTTGGCGTCGTCACCTTTCACAAAGCTCGAAAGCTGCGGAACGTCCTTCTCCCTTCCGCCGATCTGGGCGATGAAGCGGCCATAGCCGTTCTTGACGAATGGCTCGCTGGAAGACCGAGTGTTGATGTTCCCGGTGACTTCGCCACGCCGCATGGCTAGCTGGTCGTCGCTGCCGTTGTAGCCGGTAACGAGCTTGATCGGCAGATTTAGCATCTCGCTGAGAACTTTCGTCTCAGCATAACCGCCGCTGCCGACGCCAGACGTCGAGAAGATGATCTGCTTGGGAGGCTTGCAGATCGGCGAAGGTCTTGATCGGCGAAGCTCGCGCTGACCATCACAGCGCGTGGGTCGGTCGAAGCCTTTCCGATCCAGGACATCTTGGTCAGATCGGCCTTCAAGCTGTCGAGCCCGACCAGCTGGTTGTAGATCAGCCCGGTATTGAAGGTACCGATGGTCAAGCCGTCCGGCTTGCTGGCGTAAAGGTAATTGGCGCCGATGATGTGACCGGCACCCGGCATGTTCCTGACCACGAAGGTCGAGCCGGGAAGATGCTTCTGCATGTATTCCGCAACCAGGCGGCCATAATAGTCATAACCACCGCCCGGCGCGGTGGCGATGATGTAGTTAACTGTTTTCCCCTTGAAGAAATCCGCCTCAGATTGTGCCAGTAGCGGCAGAGGGCAGCCAGAACGAAAGGCTCACCGCGCCCGCCAGAATATTCCACGTTAGCTTCCTCCCAGACATGCAATCCTCCTGCCGTTTTGCGCCAGAGTTCGGATGCTTATTGATCCTTCTTTGGGATCTTCTTTGAGTCGCCGCACGACTTCCTATTGACTGAAACCCACGATTAGATGAGCTCGATTGGACTCCGGCAGAATTTCACCATCAGCCTTCACCGTAACGGTATAGGTGCCGGCCTCCGTGATATGCTCCGGTGGTATCGTCGCTTCGAGTTCGGTTTTTGAGATGTATTTGGTCGGCAGTTCGATCGAATTGAAATTGAACAGGCTGCCGAATTCCCGTTTCAGCATGACGCGATGAAACGGCCACATCCCCTCGCCTTTCACGCGGATGGTCGTCGGTGTGCTTTGCAACGTCGAGAAGGGTGAGATCTCAAGATCCGCCGGATGCGTTTGATAGGCGTAGAAGGAAGGGATCGGATTCTTGCAGCCGGTGAAGGCGGGGTCGATCACTTTGCCGTCCTTAACCACCAGCTTGACGTTGGTGGTCGCCCAGATGTCCTGCAACGGATCGCCCGCGACGATGGAAAGGTCCGCGACCTTGCCGACCTCGACGCTGCCGTAGTCCTTGTCCTTGCGGAAGGCTTTGGCGACGTTGAGTGTGGCGGACACGATCGACGTCATATTCGGCACCCCGGCCTCGACATCCATTGCCATGGCCTGATGCATCAGAAGCGCGGCCATGCCGCGCGGCGGATCGGAACCTTCCTTGAGCCTCCCGCCGGCCTCGACGAAGCGGCGCGTGAACTCATATGACTTCTCCAACCCGAGCTTGGCCAGGTCGAGCTCTTCCGGCGAGTAGCGCTTGAACAGCTTGTTGTAGGCATTGTCCGTGATCGCACGCACCGACGCGGGCAAACCGTTCTTCGGATTGTCGAGGATCTCTTTTTCCTTCTCGACGGAAGCGCTCGGCGTAGGACGACAAAGGCCGAACGATCTTGGCCAGCGTCGGCGTCCAGGCGGTCTGGTTTTGCACCATCACATCGATGATGGGTTGGTAATTCTCGGTCTGGTAATAGCCGCAAACCGTTTCCTGATCGATCAGGCCTTGCAGACGGTCGTTGTGCAATTTCATCCGCGCCGGCGGATAAAGAATGGTGGTGTTCCCAATCGACCAGATGTGCTCGATGGCATCGACGCCGGCATCCGAGGACTGGATGGCGTCGACGCTGTGGGTCGTGACCCCCATGCCGAGACTGTGCGCCTCGTCGGCGACGACTTTCACCAGGTCGAATTCCAGAAACTCGTTGAGCTTGATCTGGTCGCAGCCCAGTTCCTTCTTTTTACGCACCGCCTGACGCGCCTCCTCGGCGGTCCTGACGGTGATATTGCCGCGGCTGGTCCGGCTGTCGGACGCCCCCTCGGGAATTGCGCGCTCGCCGCCGATCGCCCGGCCCGCCACGAAAATGCGCGGCCCGCGAATCTTGCCGAGCTCGGTTCCCCGCTTCTGCGCCAGATTCCAGGGCCCGTCCTGGAAGGTGTTGATGGAGAAGACGCTGGTGATGCCGAGATGGAGATAGAGCTCGCCGTGGAAGTCCTCCAAATGGCCATGGCCGTCCATGAAGCCAGGCATAACGGTCAGCCCGGCGGCATCGATCACATCGGCGTCAGCCGGGATCGGGACGGCCCCCGCCGCGCCCACCGCCTTGAACCTGTCCCCCTCGATCAGGATGACCGAATTTTCGACGGGTTGCCTGCCGGTGCCATCGATCAGCTTACCGCCCTTAATCACCAAAACCTTACCCGCCATATGCCATTCCCTAACCATTCTTCCCGAACGGCCAAATCGTAGCCCCTGGCAGCCGACGGGGGTATCCATGTTCTTGGAACAATGGTGTTTCTGTGCGCGCGATGGATTGTCGCGGCAGGGCTAACGCCAAGTCGGTCGGCTTTCCCGCTTCTGCACCGTTGCTGCTAACCCTTTGGTGTGTTTCGCTGCTTGAGCCTATCTGTGCTAATTATTCCGTCGAAGGCGGTTGGTCGATTTTGGAGTTCCGATAAAACGCATGTCTTCGCTGCCCACGCTCAGAGATTTGAACAAGCTCAATACATTTGTACGCGTGGCGGAACGGCGCAGCTTCACTCAGGCCGCGCGCGATTTGCGGACCACCCCCTCCGTCGTCAGCAAACACATGAGCGAACTTGAAGACACGCTCGGATTTTCTTTGCTGAACCGTTCGCCGCACGGTGTGACTCTGACCGAAGCCGGCAAACACCTCTTCGGAAACTGCTTGCAGTTGCTGGAAAACCTCGACGAGTTTGTTACCGAGACCCGCAACGTTCAGACTGGTCCTTATGGATCGCTTCGCATCCATGCCACCACGAGTTACGCCCGCTGGATACTCGCGCCGTTGATGCCGGATTTCATCCGCCGCTATCCTCAGATTCGTGTCGACCTCATTACGGAATCGCTGTCTCGCGATCCGATCGAAGACGGATGCGACGTGATTGTAGCGAACACCAAGCCGACGGCGCCCGGCCTGGTGGAGCGGGATATCGGACCGATCCGGCACGTCGTCTGTGCGTCATCGAGTTATTTCCGCCGCCATGGCAAGCCTGGCGAGCCGCAGGACCTGCGCGGGCATAATTGTTTGGCAGATTCGTCTTTTTCGCCGAGGAAATGGCTGTTCAAGAAGGGCTCACGAGAAATCACGGTTGAGGTGAGGGGTTCGTTCTCCTCAAACAGCTCCGCGATTTTGACTCAGGCTGCGCTTGATGGCGTCGGGATCATCAAGGTGCCTCGCTATACGGTGCGCGACCGAGCTTGCGAAGGGAAAACTCAAGCCGATCTTCGAGGATATTACGCATTCGCAGGAACGCATGCGGGCCTATTACTCGAAGACCAAATATCTGCCCGCAAAGACGCTCGCCTTCATCGATCTTCTGCAAACGGCGATGAAATCGCAGAATTGATTGCCGCGCATGCTGAAGCCTCACCGAAGCGCTCAGCGTTAGCCTCTTCGGTTAACTTGTTCAGTGAATCGCGCAGCATCGTTTCATCGATGTCATAAGTGATGAACACCATCCGCGTGCGGCGGTCGTCACTGGGCCAGCTTTTGAGCGCGATCGGCGGATAGATGACATGCTGCACGCCGTGCACGACGATCGGCCCCTGCATGCCGGCGACGTTGATGATTCCCTTGAAGCGCAGAAGATCGGGCCCGTTAAATTGAAGCAGCGATTTCAGCCATCGATCAAGCGCTTCGCCGGGGACCGGCTCGTCCACGATCAGGCTCACTGCCCTGATGTGATCGTCGTGACGGTTGACGTCATTGCCGGCACGCTCCCCGTGATGCGTGTGCCCATGATGAGCGTGATCGTGCTGCGCCTGCGCATATTTTTCTTCCTGCAGCCAGCGCTGCACGTCGATGCTCTTGGTGGCCAGGATTATAGAGGCCGACGTCGAATAGCCGACCCGGATCGACCTTGCCGCCGCTGATGCGCTGGATCGGCGCCGCCGGATTGAGCGCGCGCAGGCGCTGCTCCATGGCACGGCTTTCATCCTCCGACGCGAGATCCGTCTTGGTGAGCAAGATGCGGTCGGCAACCGCCGCCTGCCTGACGGCCTCGATATGGCGGTCGAGCGTCGCACCTCCGGCCACGGCGTCGGCAGTGGCAATGACCCCGTCGAGTTGAAAACGGCGCATCACCAGCCCGTCGCCCATGATGGCCTGTAGGATGGGCGCAGGATCGGCGAGCCCTGTCGTTTCAATGACAACCCGATCGAATGCCGGAATTTCCGAGCGCGAGCGTTTGGAAAATAAGGTCTGTAACGTTTCGATCAGATCGCCGCGGATGGTGCAGCATAGGCACCCGCTCTGGAGCAGAACGAGATCATCGGTCGCGCTTTCGACCAGTTCGTGGTCGAGGCCGATTTCCCCGAATTCGTTGATGATCACCATGACATTGGCCATGGCCGGCTGCCGCAGCAGATGGTTCAACACCGTGGTCTTGCCGCTGCCGAGAAAGCCGGTCAGCAGGGAGATCGGTATCTTTTGCGTTCGGACGCTTTGTCGGATTCCACTCGAAAACTCCAGTAGCGCCGACTGTCTGCCGCCGACTTTTAAAGGACCGGGGTCGGGCCACCACCCCGGTATTTTCCCTCTCCGGGCATGCAGCCGGCGGCCGTAAGGCGCCGCTTGGCTTCCTCCAGCCGTTCCGGATCAAGCGGTCCTTTTGCGGCGTAATCGACATCGGCGATGAGATGGGCTTCGTCGGTCGTAGCGACAAGCGCAACGTCGACGTTCTCATTGGAAAGCACGAAGCGGATCATGAATTCGATCCGCGACATTCCATCCAGCAACTCATCGAGCTTCGCCTTTTCCCAGATGTCACGCGCCTCTCCATCCGCCGTTCCGATCGGCCGGGTAGACCAATTCTTGGCCGGCGCGCCGCGGCCGGTAACGCCGCGGCAAACGACGGCTTTTCCGGAACGCCGCAGCGCGGCAATCGCATCCTCGTTGTTCCGTTGCAGGGCGGAATACGGCACCTGGACGACGGAGAAATAATCCACGTCGATGTAGTCCGCCAATGTCGGCAGCCGTGACGAGATCCCAAGCTGACGCACCTTGCCCTGCTTTTTCGCCTCGAGCATGGCTTCGATCACGCCGCCGTCTTCCAATTGCTTGCGCGTCGGCCTGCCGTGGACCTGCACCACGTCGAGATGGTCGGTGCGCAGCCGGCGCAGGCTTTGCTCGATCCCGGCCATGACGTTTTCGCCGGTGAAGGTGTGGGACTCGCCGTGATGCCTTTCCACGCCCTCAACACCGACCTGGCAGCCGCACTTGGTGGCGAGAATAACGTCGGCCCGCCGGTGCTCCATTACTTTGCCGATGAGCCGTTCGCTCAGGCCGTAATCGATCGAGGTGTCGATATAATTGATGCCGGCATCGATTACTCGGTTGATGAATTTGACCGCCTGCTGCTCACTCAGATCCCGCGCTAACGGCGCGCCGGCCAGTTCCATGCCGCCGTAACCGAGCCGGCTGACGACGAAGCCGGTCTTGCCCATTCGCCGAGGCCCACCGGCCAGCGCAGTTGCACTCACAGTTTCCATTCCATTGCTCCCAACCGATTATGTGAAGCGGCATTTTATTTCTTCGATTCTTTATCGGCGGCATGCGGCAGGCAACGCCGTTCTTTGCGAGCGCCTCCTCGAACATCCGGCGAATGGCCGGATCTTCGTGCTCGTACTCGATCTGGCTTCCGCCCTGCTCGGTGCTCTGATCCACCCCGAAATGCTTCAAACCAAAGGGACGCACATGTTTGCGCCCGCCGGGCTTGATCGCGAGGTAGCGCGCAGGCGTCGCACCGGTATTGAAGTGCTGGTGGAACCATTGTTCCGGCGGCACCACCACGCTTCCGTCGTGCCAGTCATATCGCTTCGGTTCTTCGCCCTCCGGCCACATCAGTGAATAGCCTTCGCCGCCGATGATGACGACAAACGCCCCTGCCCCGTGCCGGTGAGCTTTTTTGTAAGTGCCGACCGGAAATTCCGAGATATGCGCGCTCATGCAATTCTCGGAAAGTTCGATCATGATATTGCCGCCGCCGGCGCCGCGTTCTTTCCAAGCGAATACTTCCAGCTTGCGCACGTCCGGAATGAAGTTGCTCTCCCAGACCGGCCGGTTCTTCGCCATCCATTGCTTGCCCTTGCCGGAGAAACTATCGGCATCCGGGATCAAATCGGCTTTTGAATGAAAATGGATTGTTGAAGACAAAATCGAGATCGCGAAACGTATTCATGATCGGCGGCGCCGATGTGACGCCCAGGAGTCGGGCCGGCCTTTCGCCGCTGCCGTTGAAATGCTGCCGCCAGGTATTGAGCGGCGGCGAGAACAGGCTTCCCGGCCCCCACTCGAAGGTCACTTTCTTGTTTTCATCGTTCCATACCGACGTAGAGCCCTGACCTTCGAGGACGAAGATGACTTCCTCAAACATCAGGCGTTGTGGCTTGAGATTTTGCCCTGCCGGAATCTCGACGAGATAACCGTCGTTGACATCGCCACAGCCGACCAGATTGAGGATGGCGCCATTGCCTCCCTTCGCGGCCCAAGGCGCGAGCTTCACGTCGCGCAAATCCTCGATATAGAAGTCGCGGATGACCGGAATATTCTGCGCTTCGACCCACTGCTCGTAGAGCGGCTTGTTGCTGTAGAGAGGCCTGACGTCTGCTTCGAATTTCTCCTGATCCATTCTTTTTCCCTGGACTGCACTACGTGGCCGGTCTGTTAGCTCCCTCAAGCGGCAGCTTGCGCCACACTGCCACGAAGCAGCAAAACTACCCGGCTTAAGCGCGCCAGACAACTTGTCCGCTTCGAACCTTGGACTGCGCGGCCCATTTACGGATGTACGTCTTCAGTGAACCAGTCGGTCGGGAGCTCGTGGCCCATGCCACGCTCCCTGGCTTTGCGATAGACAACCGAGCCGGCGGCGGCGAACTGATAGCCAAGGCCAAGATAGTTGAGAAAACAGGTGACGTCCTGCTCCCTCTCCCGTCCCCTTTATTTTGCCCGCAATCAGGTCGAGCAGTGTGGGAAATTTGAAATCAATTTCGTCCGCGCTCCGGCCATCGCTTGCCTTCGGCATGCATGACGGCCCCCGGCAGATCCGTGCTCAGTTCGACGATCGGCCGGTTGTCACGGGCATGAATGATGACGCGATCCGCCCGCTTTATCGCAGGCGGGTCGATCTCGGGTTTCTTGATCGAGCTTAAATGGATTCCCGGCGTGATCCAGCTTTCGAAAAAGACTGCATCCTCGCTGTTGGTGGCGCACATGACGATGTCGGCTCCTGCGACGCGGTCTCGGGTTGATCGACCGGGATCACTTCGATGTTCAGCACCGCGCTCATCTCTTTGCAAAAAGCCTCACGCCGCTCGCGGCGGGGGCTGAAGCAGCGGATCGACTGGATATCGCGCACCGCGCAGGCTGCCATAAGCTGCGTGCCGGCCTGCCAGCCTGAACCAAGCAGACCGACGCTTTTGGCGTCGCGGCGGGCCAGGTATTTGACTCCCAATCCGCTGGTGGCCCCAACGCGTATTCGCTGCATCACGCCGTCCGGCATGATGGCCAGGGGTTCGCCGTTTTCGGTGGAAAAAAGCAGGACTAGTCCGACGTAACGGCCGTTCGGTGCCGCCGGTACTTTCACGCGGCGAACGCTGTTGCCGATTTTCGGCATGGTGATGATGTCGGAGTTGATGCGGACAGCGCTAATGCCGAACTTTGGAATCACGCCATCCATTGATTTGAGGCTATAATGTGCATCCGGTCGGGTCGTGGCCGTCAGGCAGTCCGACCGCGTGCGCGCGAGACCGCGTCCGGCCGACAATTCCACATAAGCGGCTTCCAGCGCGTCAATGCATTCGCGCATCGTCAGCAATTCTTCGACATCCTTGTTAGACAGGATCAATGTCATTTCAGTCGGCTCGGGTTTGAATAAGGAAAAAATTGTGCTCGTCATCGAGCGCTGAGAACGAAGGTCATAGGCAGACACCGGTTGCAGGGCTCGCCCTTACTCGACAGCTTCTGCCTTCGCCCTTTCTTTCGCGACCACCGCGTCCATGCGTGATTCTGCGCCACTCTTCTTTAGCGCTTCCTCGAATATCTGCCGGATCTTGGGATCCTCATCCTCGTATTCGATCTGGTCGCCGCCGTCCTTGATGCTTTTTTCCTGATTCATGTTGGTGTCTTTGCCCCAGGGCCGGCCGAATTTCGATCCACCCGAGCGGATGGCGAGATAACGGGCCGGTTTTGCACCCGTGTTGAAATGCTGGTGAAACCAGCGCTCCGGCGGAACGATGATGGTGCCGTCGTGCCAATCGAAGCGCTTGGGTTCCTCGTCCTCCGGCCACATCAGGGAATAGCCTTCACCCCCGATGATAACGACATGCGCGCCTGGACCGTGGCGATGTGCCTTTTTGTAGGTGCCGACCGGAAATTCCGAGATGTGCACCGCCATGGCATTCTCCCCCAGCTCGATCTGGATGTTGCTGCCGCCTGCCCCACGTTTCCTTCGAGGCAAACAATTCGAGCTTGCGCACGTCGGAAACGATGTTGGTGTCCCAGACCTGCCGTCCCCTCCGTTCATAAGCCACGCCTGCGCCCGGAAAAGCTTTCAGCCTCCGCGTCGAAGCGGTCGTTGAATGTGTAGTAATTGTTGAAGATGAAATTCATGTCCCGGAACATGCTCATCACCGGCGGCGCCGAAGTGACTGCGAGCAATCGCGCCGGCTTCGCGCCGCTGGCATTGAAATGCTGACGCCAAGTGTTGAGCGGCGGCGCAAAAATAGCTCCCGGTCCCCATTCGAAGGTGACCTTCTTGTGCTCGTCATTCCAGATGGAGGTCGAACCGTTGCCTTCAACGACGAAGACGGTCTCTTCATACATCATACGCAGTGGTTTCAGCGTCCCGCCGGGTGGTATCTCCGACAGATAAGCTTCATTGATTTCGCCGGTGCCGATCAGGTTGATGATCGCGCCGTTTCCACCTCGCCATTCCCACGGCTGGAGCGGAACCGTTCTCAGATCCTCGATGTAAAAATCGCGGATAATGGGGACGCCCTGCGCCTCGGCCCATTTTTGGTAAGGAGTCGTAAGCGCGACCGGTTCAATTTCTCGACCTTTAAGCATGCCTTCTCAGCTCCTATGCCATAATCATCCGCGGTCATTGTGCCTTTGGCAGATCCTTCATTCGGCGCCTTACCTCCCCTTTGGTCGTGACAGTGAAATTCCAGTCGTAGGTGTCGAAATATTTGACGTCCGGCTTTGGGATGATATCCGCCGGCAGGATTTTCTGTGCCTCGATGTCGCTGCGGGCCGGCACCATCTGCAGCGCCTTGCCGTAGATTTCCCCGCTTCCTTGGAAGCCATCCAGTTTACGAAGACGCGGGCCGCATTTGGATGCGGCGCACCCGCAACCAAGCTCAGCACGTTCCCGCCGGAGACCGTGCCCGGCATATCCTCCAGGCCGTAGATCGTCTTCACCGGCATGCCTTCTTGCCGCAACCGCTCGACCTCACCGTCCTCAGGACCGAAACCGGGGGGGGGGGGTGGAGGGAAAATTTAATGCCGGCGATCACTGCGTCCACCGAGAAAATGCCGGCCTCCTTTTCGCGCCGCAACTTGTTGGCCTGATCGGTGCCGCGGGCACTGAGATATTCCATGCGAATGCCGTAGCGCGCCTCAAAGGCCGCCGGCAGCGCTTGCCGCACCTGCGCGTCGGGTGGGCCGGCCACCACGACCTTGCCTTCTTTTTTCGCGGCGGCCAGCGTTTCGTTCCAGGTCTTCTGCCAGTCGGCAGGTTGAGCTGAGCCGATATCCGGCGCCAGCGCGACGAGAAACAAAAGGGCGAACAGTCTTTCATGACGTCTCCTCTGTGCCGGTACGCTTTTTACGCGCTGGCTTTCGCGGCCAAAGGAGGCATGCGGCTCTTGACGCCATTCTTGGCAAGTTCCTCCTCGAACATCCGCCGGATTTTCGGATCTTCATCCTCGTATTCGATCTGGTCGCCGCCGCCTGCGGCGCTTTGGTCGACGGCGTAAACCTTCGAGCCCCAAGGGCGCGTATGCTTGCGGCCCCGCGCCTTGAGCGCAAGGTAACGCGCCGGCTTGGCACCGGTGTTGAAATGCTGGTGGAACCAATCTTCCGGCGGCACAACGACGCTGCCGTCATGCCAATCAAACCGCTTAGGCTCCTCGCATTCCGGCCACATCAGCGAATAACCTTCGCCTCCGATGATGACGACATGAGCTCCGGCGCCGTGCCGGTGCGCCTTTTTATAGGTGCCGACGGGAAACTCCGAGATATGCGCGCTCATGCTGTTCTCGGACAGCTCGATCATGATGTTACCGCCGCCGCCGCCGCGTTCTTTCCAGGCGAAAACTTCCAGACCGCGCACGTCGGGAATGAAGTTGCTCTCCCACACCGGCCGGTTCTTCGCCATCCATTGCTTGCCCTTGCCGGAGAAGCAGTCGGCATCCGGATCAAAGCGATCATTGAAGGGGAACGGATTGTTGAACATGAAGTCGAGATTGCGGAACAAATTCATCAGCGGCGGCGCTGAGGTCACGCCGAGAAAGCGCGCCGGTTTATCGCCGCTGCCATTGAAATGCTGGCGCCATGTGTTGAGCGGAGGCGAGAACAGACTGCCCGGCCCCCATTCAAAGGTGATCTTCTTGTTCTCGTCATTCCAGACCGAGGTCGAGCCGTTGCCTTCGACGACATAGATCAACTCCTCATACATGCAACGCAGCGGCTTGAGGCTTTGGCCGGGGGGAACCTCCGAAAGATAGCCGTCGTTAACGTCGCCTGTACCGATGAGATTGAGGATCGCGCCATTGCCCCCTTTCAGCGCCCAGGGCTGAAGCTCCACCGTGCGCAGATCCGCGATGTAGAACTCTTTGATGACAGGAATATTCTGCGCCGCGACCCATTGCTCGTAGAGCGGCTTGGCGGCGTAAAGCGGCCGCACATCGGCTTCGTATTCTTTCTGATCCATGCTGTTCCTGGCTCCCTCCCAGCGGCCGAGCATTTCCTTGATGCGCAGCCTGTACTTCTTCTTTCTCGGTGACGGTGAACTTGTAGTCATACATGTCGAAATAGGTCGCGCCCGGTTTTGGAATCGTCTCGGGTGGAAAGTCTTTCAGATCTATGTCGGTGCGCGCCGGCACCATGTTAAGCGCGCGGCCGTAGATCTCAACGCCTTCCTTCGACGCCATCCAGTTGACGAAGACGCGCGCGGCATTCGGATGCGGCGCCTTGTCCATCAGTCCAAGCATGTTGCCGCCGGAGACAGAACCCGGCAGGTCTTCCAGACCGTAGACGGTCATCACCGGCATCTTCTCCTCACGCAGGCGGTCGATCTCGCCATCCTCGGCCCCGAAGGTGATGGGATAGTTGCCGCGGATAACCCAGTCGGTGAGCTGCCGCCGCTCGCGGGTGAACATCGGCTTCTGCTCGATGAGCAGCTTGCGTGATGTAATCTTCGCCGAATTGCTTGTAGAGCATTGCGGCCTGGTTGCTGGCCGTCCCTGAGCGCGCGGGATCGAGGAACGCTATTTTGCCTTTCCACTTCGGATCGAGCAGATCGCTGAATTTGCGAAGCTCGCCCGGCTTCACCACATCGGTGTTGATGGTGAATCCTTCGCGCACGGTATTGAAAAGCCGCAGCACATATTGCTGGTCGGGATCCATGAACCATAGGCTCCCGCGCTTCCAGTATTTTCCGTCGATCACTTCTGGCAGGATCAACTCGGGCTTGAGCGGCGCCAGCATCTTCTCGCGATGCACCACCGTGAACATGGTCTGACTGCCGGCCAGCATCGCATCCGCCGAGTAAATCCCGGCACTGCGCTCGTTGCGCAGTTTGCTCGCGGAGTTGCTGCCGCGACCGCTGATGTATTCGAGCTTGATGCCGTATCGTTTCTCGAAAGCGGCGGGCAGTTCCTGCCGCACCTGCGTGTCAGGCGGACCGACGACGACGACCTTGCCCTCTTTCTTCGCCGCAGCGAGCGTCTCGTCCCAAGTCTTCGGCTCGCCGGCCTGCGCCGACGCGGCGTGAGAGGATAGCAAGATTGCAATCCCGGCAAGAAACGCTCTGCTCACTGCCCTCTCCCTCGGCGATCTAGCGCGCTAGCGCAAGCGCGTCATGCGGAAGTATTTCGGCTATTCCGCCGGTTTTCTTGAAGGTTTCTGTTTCAGCCTTCGTCCCGATTGTGATTGCCTTTTTATGCACCGGTCGAAGTTAAACGCGGCGTGTCGACCATCCTTCAGGAGGCTTCTGCCCGAACCTTATCGCCCCGGACAGCGCCCTGCGGCAGACCGATCGTGTCGTTATACACGTCGATATGAATGATCGTGTTCTTCGCCGGGTCGCGAATGACTCCGAAAGGATCGCCGCCCTTCTGCACGATCTCGATCTGCTCCCTCAGCATGCGCCGGAACATGACGATGCCACGGTCGCCGTGGCCGAGATGCTCCTCTGTCCGGTCGACGATCGCGCCCTGACTTTCCCATGCCATCGCATCCTGGGCGGACACGATATCCATGTAGTAATTGCCCTCGTCGTCTTTCAACGGACGATATTCGTAAGGCACGTCCTGATCGATTGGCGAACGGTCAGTGGCCGAAGGAATGAAATTGACTCGATAGACCTGCGTATGGGTGTCGTCCACCGGCAGGCGGAACTGAAGGGCATGTCGAAAGCGGCCGTTCTTTTTGCCGCGATCCGCGAGCGTGACGAGACGCAGCATGTTGGGGAAGACCAACGGATGCTCGTCGACCAGCGTCGGCTCCGACGGCGTAAGGGGCGGCTTGATGCGCCTCTTCATGATTCCCCACTCGAACGGGATGAACTCGTGCTTTTCATGGTATTGGCGATTGCTGCGGCCGAGATAGGCGCTATCTCCGTGCAGCCAATACACATGCGAAGGATCGACCGAGTTTTCCATCGGCTGCAGCCAATTGCAGTCGAGCATGGATTCAACAGTGACCCACCGCTTGCCATCCTCGCGCGCGAGGCAGTCCCAGCGCGGCAATTCCGGAGCGGGAGCCGGCCCCAGATAGGCGAATAGCAATCCGCCGAGTGATTTCACCGGGTAAGCCGGTTGCTTGATTTCATTTTTGTAAGCCCAATCCGGCGGCTCAGGCGGAGTTTCGAGGCAATTGCCTTTCAGATCGTATTTCCAGCCGTGATAGGGACAGCGGATGCCTTCGCAATCGAGGCTGCCATAGAAAAGCGACGCATTTCGGTGCTGGCACTGCTCGCGGACGAGACCGTGGCGCATTTGCGTCTCACCCGGAGCGAGCGGCAGCCGAAAGACCACCAGCTTCTCGCCAAGAACGGTCACCCGCTTGATGGGTTTTTCTTCAGTAAGCTCGCAGACGGCTGACACCGGGTGCCAGTACCGCCGCAGCAACTCCCCGGCCGGCGTGCCACGCCCCACCCGGGTAAGCATCTCATTTTCTGCCTGTTTCATAGCTGTCCCACCGACTTTTATTCTGGAAAAGTGGACTGCAGCACTTATGGCCAGAACTTGTTCGAACGAACGTCCTATGCCCGCAAGTTGTTGTTTCTTCCCTAGTACTTTCTTAAGTTGCAAGGATCGCAAAAATCGAAATCGATGTCTACAAAAAGATAAGTGACTTGCCCCGGCAGAAATTGAAGTCGAAGTTGTCGATTTGAGTGTTACCGCTCTCGCATTGAACTGCAAAAATGGTGCTCACACGTGCCAAATTATCGGATGGACAATAAAAGGCTGCCATATATAACGCCGGAGCACCTTCCTTCTCAAAATCTCCTCCGCATGTGTTGGCCCGCCGAAGAGTAGCAAACAACGGAAAAGCTGATGCGCGTTGCGATGATAGGCAGTGGTTATGTGGGTTTGGTCTCAGGGGCGTGCTTCGCCGACTTCGGCCATCATGTGGCATGCGTTGACAGTGACGAAAGCAAAATCGCGGCGCTCAAACGCGGCGAGACGCCGATCTTTGAGCCCGGCCTCACTGAGCTGATCGCCACCAATGTCGAGCAGGGCCGGCTCTCTTTTACCACCGATCTTGGTGCGGCGGTCAGCAGCGCCCAGGCCGTCTTCATTTCCGTCGGCACACCGTCGCGCCGCGGTGATGGGCATGCTGATCTGTCCTATGTGTACGCGGCCGCGCGACAGATCGCGCAGGCTCTGTCCGGCTTCACCGTGGTGGTGACGAAATCGACGGTTCCGGTGGGCACCGGCGACGAGGTGGAACGGGTTATCCGCAGTGAACGGCCGGACGCCGAATTCGTCGTGGTGTCTAATCCCGAATTCCTGCGCGAAGGCGCGGCCATTCGCGACTTCAAGCATCCCGACCGCATCGTCGTCGGTACAACCGATGGCCGGGCAAAAGAGATCATGGGCGAACTTTACCGGCCGCTTTATCTCAATGCCGCGCCGATCATGTATACCGGCCGGCGTACCGCGGAACTTATCAAATACGCGGCCAACTCGTTCCTCGCAACGAAGATCACCTTCATCAACGAAATCGCAGATTTGGCGGAAAAGGTCGGGGCAGACGTCCAGGAAATTGCCCGCGGCATCGGGCTTGATAACCGCATCGGCTCGAAGTTTCTGCACCCAGGCCCTGGTTTCGGAGGCTCCTGCTTCCCAAAAGACCTCGTCGCCCTGGTCAAGACCTCGCAGGATAATGCCGTGCCGCTTCGCGTTATCGAAACGGTTATCGCGGTTAACGATCAGCGCAAACGTGCGATGGCGCGCAAGGTTGCCAATGCGTTGGATGGCGAACTGCGCGACCGCACAATCTCGATACTGGGACTGACATTCAAGCCCAATACCGACGACATGCGGGAGGCGCCCTCCATCCCTCTGATTACGGCATTGCAGGACATGGGAGCCAAAGTTCGCGCCTTCGATCCGGCTGGCATGCAACAAGCACAGACGATGCTCGAGAACGTCACCTATTGCGAAAACGCCTATGACTGCGCGAAAGGCGGCGACGCGCTGGTCATTGTTACCGAATGGGAGCAGTTCCGCGCCCTTGATCTCGGGCGCCTCAAGAGCGCAATGGCCCGGCCGATCATCGTGGACCTGCGCAATGCCTATAATGCCGCGCAGGTTAAGCAAGCGGGCTTTACTTATTACGGGATAGGCAGAAGCAGCACCTAAGTTTGCGTGTGACTTTAGCCTATCGCGAATAACCGAATTCGGGAGAACCACCTTCCCTAAAGCCGGGCGCTGCCCAACGCAAATCGGTCGGAGAGAACCGGTAAGGCGGACGAACGAATGATGCTTGCCGGCGCAGCGATGGGTCGCCAAACCCAGGCCGCCTGCGCCGGGCTCTTGCCGGAGTAGACCAATGTCTGTCGGGAAAAACGCTGTACCCCTGATTGCGCTCGATGCTGTTGCGATCGACACGGAGGCGACAGGCCTCGATCCACGCAAGGCCCGCATTGTTGAGATCGGAGCGGTAAGGCTCGCAGGTGAACGGATCAAGCCCGATGCGCCGTTTCGGCAACTTGTGAGGCCGGGCATACCGATACCCGCCGACGCAGTCCGCATCCACGGCATCGATGACGCCGGACTGGCAGGTGCACCGGAATTTTCCGAGGTCTGGCCGCAGTTCTCCGAGTATCTTGCGGACGACGTTCTCATCGGACACACGATCGGTTTTGATATCGCCTTGCTCAGACGCGAGCTGGAACGCATTGGAATGCGTTGGTCCGCCCGGCCTGCCCTGGATACGCGGTTACTGGCCCAAATTGCCGAGCCTGAATTGGCGGGCTACTCCTTGGAACAACTGGCCGTGTGGCTCGGCATCGACATAACAGGCCGCCACTCAGCGCTCGGCGACGCCTCGGCTACCGCGAAAATCTTTTGCGCCCTGATTCCGAAACTGCGCGAGCGTGGCATAAGAACATTGGCTGAAGCCACGCGCGCCTGTGACTCCTTATTGGAGTTACCCGGACAGCAATATCCTTCCGGTTGGGCTCGGCCGACCTCAACAAACACGAAACTCTTGCCCGAAAGGACGGCGGAAAGATTCGACACCTACCTTTACCGTCGGCGCGTTGGCACCCTCATGACACCCGCCCAATCGATTGCGGCCGATGCACCAATCGGAACCGCGCTCGAGATGATGACGCGTGAGAAGATTTCCTCGCTCTTCATTTTCCTGGAGAAAGGAGACATTGCAGAGCGTCGTCCGGAGCACAGCGGGATTATTACCGAACGCGATATCCTGCGGGCTATAGGTACGCATGGGCCGGCAGCATTGGCACTCCCAGTCGGAAAGGCCATGAGCCGGCCGCTCTCTTCGGTTTCTGCGGACGCATTGGCTTACCTTGCGATAGGCCGAATGAATTGCCAGGGCTTTCGACATCTGGGGGTCACGGATGATCTGGGCCAGGTTGTCGGAGCATTGTCCGCACGCGATCTTTTGCGATTGCGCGCCGAGGCGGCGGTAGAGCTTGGCGACGAAATCGATGAGGCAAAAGAAACCGCCGAGCTTGCGCGCGCTTGGGCAAAGCTCGCTCCAATATGTGCCGACCTACTGCGTGAAGGATTGACGGCCAAAGAGGTTGCCTCCGTTATTTCTCAGCAACTTGAACAGCTAACCCGTCGTGCTGCGATACTGTCTGAAATTTGGATGAAAGAGACCGGTCATGGCGATCCGCCCTGCCCCTACGCCTTCGTCGTTCTCGGATCGGCAGGGCGCGGCGAAAGCCTTTTGGCCATGGATCAGGATAATGCATTGATCTTTGAGGACGGGGCAAATGCTGATGCGGATCGTTGGTTTCAAACGATGGCGGAGCATACGGCGGACATCCTGCACACCGTGGGTGTGCCGTATTGCCAAGGGGGCGTCATGGCGAAGAATGCGCCGTGGCGTGGATCGGCTAGCATCTGGCGCAAGCGTGTCAATGACTGGATAGAGCGGTCGGATCCGCAAGACCTGTTATCAGTCGATATTTTCTTCGATCTGCATGGCGTGCATGGGCTGGTTGCTCTTGCCGAAGCACTTTGGCGGGACGCATTCGACGCCGCCCAAGGCAATGTCGGGTTTGCAAAACTTCTGATCGAGGTAGCGGGTACTGTCGAGCCAGGACGCACCTGGTTCGGCGGTTTCCGCACCGTTCAGGGCCGCATCGATTTAAAGAAGGCCGGCCTGTTCGGACTTGTGACCGCTGCCCGGTCGCTAGCCATTTGTCATCATGTTGTTCAACGCTCGACCCCGGTCCGGCTGGAAAGCGTCAAGATCCTGATGCAGCGATCGACAGAAGATCTCGACGCTCTGGTCGAAGCGCATGGAGTCTTCCTTGATCTGATCCTCAGGCAGCAACTTGTCGATATTGAATCTGGCCGATCTCCCAGCAATGCGGTTGAAGTGAAACGCCTATCGCGGCAAGAGCGCGATCGTTTGCGCTCGGCCTTGGCGGCGGTCGAGTATCTAGATGAAATCGCACGCGACCTTTTATTCCAAGCGTGATCGTGCGCTCCCAGACAATGGATCGCCATCGGCTATTCTGCTTCGGTTAGCAGCGCGGCGTTGCCGCCCGCTGCGGCGGTATTGACCGTTACAGCCTGCTCGATGGTGAAACGGCGTAGATAGTTCGGGCCGCCGGCCTTTGGTCCAGTCCCGGAAAGACCGCTCCCTCCAAAGGGCTGCGTCCCGACAACGGCGCCAATCATGTTGCGGTTGACATAAACGTTGCCATGGCACAGCCGGGACGTGATTTGTCCGACGGTCGCGTCAACACGCGATTGAATTCCAAGAGTCAGCGCATAGCCATTTTCTGCAACATCATCGAGCAACTCGCTGAGCTTGTCGGCGCGCCAGCGAACCACGTGCAGCACGGGGCCGAATATTTCTTGTGTAAGCTCGCGCGCGTTCGGGAATTCAATGATTGTTGGCGGCACGTAGTTGCCAGAGTTCGGTAAAGTCCCGCTAGTGTTCAAACGAAAGCGTAGTGCGCCGCGCTCTTGCATCGTCGCTACCCATTTGTCCAGATTGCCCTTCGCCTCCCCATCGATGACGGGTCCGATATGAACTGACACGTCGCGCGGATCGCCAAGCTTCAGTTCCCGCACCCCGCCGATAATCATGTCGAGCATGCGTTCGGCCACCTCCTCTTGAAGACACAGGAGCCGTAACGCCGAGCAGCGCTGGCCAGCCGAACGGAAGGCTGAGGCGATCACGTCGTCGGTCACCTGTTCCGGCAGAGCGGTGGCATCGACGACCATGGCGTTGATTCCGCCGGTCTCGGCAATCAACGGCACGATCGGTCCGGTCTTTGCGCTTAACGTATGGTTGATGCTGCGGGCGACCTCGGTCGAGCCGGTAAACACGACACCGCCGACACGCGGGTCGCTCACCAGTATGGCCCCGATCGCACCGTCACCGGGCACCAGATGCAGCGCGCTCCCCGGAATTCCGCCGGCGTGCAGCAAACGTATGACCTCAGCGGCAATCAAGGGCGTTTGCTCCGCAGGTTTCGCAACAACCGCGTTGCCGGCTACGAGGGCAGCCGCGATCTGGCCGGTGAAAATCGCCAGCGGAAAGTTCCAAGGACTGATGCAGACAAAAACACCGCGTCCGCGATAACGCAGTTCGTTGCTCTCGCCGGTCGGACCAGGCATCGATTCGGGAACCAGAGAAAGCCGCGCCTGCATGGCATAGTATCGGCAGAAGTCGGCCGCTTCGCGCACCTCCGAAATGCAATCGTCAAGCGTTTTGCCACCCTCAGTCTGCAATAACGCAATCAGGCCTGCGCGATTGAGTTCGAGAAGATCGGCCGCGCTATCGAGTGCCGCCGCGCGGGTTTCGATCGAAGTGGCGTTCCAGCTTGGAAACCCGGCGCTCGCCGCCGCCACAGCCAGGCGTACGCTTGCCTCGTCGGCTTCGGCGACGCTTCCGACGATCGCACCGTCAATAGGCGAGTGAACGGATCGTTGGCGGCCCGCCACCGCCGCGCCATCGATCAGCGGGCCCGCTTCGGTCTCGATCCCGGCGGATCGTTTAATCTCTGCGAGGAGCACTTCGACACTCGCACGGTGCCCGAACTCAAAACCTTCGGAGTTGCGGCGGCCCGGCCGGTAGAGATCGCGAGGCAATGGAATGCTGGGATGGCGCGCATTCGTCGGAGCAAGGACTACGCTTTGCGGGCGTCGGAGCAAGGAAGCGACCGGCACCGCGGGATCGAGCACGTTAGAGACAAAAGACGAATTTGCGCTGTTTTCGAGCAGCCGCCGCACCAGATAGGGAAGCAATTCACGGTGCCCGCCGACCGGCGCGTAGACGCGGCAAGCGAGGTCGGGAAACTCCTCGCGCAGCGTCTCATACAGCACCTCGCCCATTCCGTGCAGACGCTGAAACTCGTATCCGGCTATGCCGCCGCCATCCTCGACGATACTTGCTACGGTCAGTGCGTTGTGTGTGCCGAACTGCGGGTAGATCCATGATCGCGACGCGAGGAGTTTGCGTGTGCAGGCGAGATAGCAAAGATCCGTCATCGCCTTGCGGGTAAATACCGGATAGTCGGCAAGCCCGCGCTCCTGCGCCCGCTTGATCTCGGTATCCCAATATGCGCCCTTGACCAGCCGGACCATCAGGCGCCGTTTCAGCGAACTGGCTGCTTCCACGATCCAGTCGATCACCTGCGGCGCGCGCTTTTGATACGCCTGTACTGCAAGACCAAATCCGTCCCAGCCAGCAAGCGACGCATCCGACAGGACCGCCGCGATTACGTCGAGCGACAATTCCAGGCGATCCGCCTCCTCGGCATCGACCGTGAAATTTAGATCAAACTCCTTGGCGTTGCGCGCGAGTTCAAGGACCCCGGGCACCAATTCCCTAAGCACGCGCTCGCGCGAAATCGCCTCGTAACGGGGATGCAACGCCGAAAGCTTCACCGAAATGCCGGGCCGCGCCGGCAGCGGGCGAGTTCCCGCGCTCCTGCCGATCGCGCCAATAGCGGCGACATAGGAATCGAAGTAGCGCTCAGCGTTCGCGGAGGTGCGCGCTCCTTCGCCTAGCATGTCAAAAGAATAAAGTAATGCCTGGGACGAGCGCGCACGCTCAATCCCCTCGTCGATCGTCTGTGCCAGCACGAAATGCGAGGCGAGCAATCGCACTGCCTGCCGAATTGCTGCGCGTACGGCCGGCGCGCCAAGGCGTTTCACCAAGCTGCCAATGATGTTGTCCGGCGTTTCGCCCGGCTGAATGATACGCGCTGTAAGCCCCAGGCTCCACGCCGAGGCAGAAGCCAGCAGTGCCGTCGATTTTCGCTCGTGGTGCAGCCAATCCCCTGCTGCGAGCTTGTCTTCGATAAGGCGATCGGCAGTGACGGTGTCAGGAATGCGCAAAAGCGCTTCGGCCAGCGCCATTAACGCCAGGCACTCTTTTGTCGAGAGCGAATAGACGTGGAGGAGGTCATCAATACCCCCGAGACCGCCGGAGCGCGCCCGGACCGCTTCGATCAGCCGGGTCGCCCGCGCGTCAATGCGCTCTTCCGCGGCCGCGGCACGCGGCGTTCCTGCGGCGAATTTCGCTGCAAGCTCCTCGTCAGGCGGTGCATAGTCTGCGTGGAAGGGCGCGACAGCACCTTCACCGGTTTGATCGCGATCAGAAATCGCTTTCAACACTGCTCCTGCGGTACATTGCTATACCCTCAACCCTTTTGCCTTCAGCGCATCCTTTATCTCATCTAAAATTGCCGGATCATCGATGGTCGGTGGCATAATCCAGGGCTCATTGTCGGCGATTTTCTTGATCGTGCCGCGGAGGATTTTTCCAGAGCGCGTCTTTGGCAGCCGCGCCACTGTGACCGCCAGTTTGAACGCCGCGACTGTGCCAACCTTCTCACGCACCAGCGCCACGACTTCCTTTTCAATCTCGGACGGCGGCCGGTCAACGCCGGCCTTGAGCACGACGAAGCCGCACGGTACCTCACCCTTGATCTCGTCCTTGATGCCAAGCACCGCGCACTCCGCCACGTCCTGGTGCGATGCCAACACCTCCTCCATGCCCCCGGTGGAGAGCCGATGGCCGGCAACGTTGATTATGTCGTCGGTGCGGCTCATCACATAGACGTAGCCGTCTTCGTCCAGATAGCCGGCGTCAGCAGTCTTGTAGTAGCCGGGGAACTCACCGAGGTAACTGTCCCTGAAGCGCTCGTCCTGCTGCCAAAGCGTTGGAAAGCATCCTGGCGGAAGCGGCAGCTTGACCACGATCGACCCTATCTTGTGGGCTGGCATTTTCTTGCATTGCTCATCAACAACATCGATCGAATAGCCCGGCATGGGCACGCAGGCAGAGCCATATTTCACCGGCAGCTGACCCAGCCCGATCGGATTGCCGGCAATGCACCAGCCGGTTTCGGTTTGCCACCAGTGATCGATTACCGGAACCTTCAACATGCGTTCCGCCCATTTCAGCGTGTCAGGGTCGGCACGCTCTCCAGCGAGAAACAAGGCGCGGAACTTCGACAAGTCGTATTTGCCGATCAGCAAGCCTTTCGGGTCCTCTTTCTTGATGGCCCGAAATGCGGTCGGGGCTGTGAATAAGGCAACGCAGCCATGCTCGGCGATCACGCGCCAAAACGCGCCAGCGTCTGGAGTGCCGACCGGCTTGCCCTCGTACAAAATGGACGTGCAGCCGTGGAACAGCGGGGCGTAGACGATATAGCTATGGCCAACGACCCAGCCGACATCGGAGCCCGACCACCAGACTTCGCCAGGCTCGACGCCGTAAAAATGTTGCATCGACCATTTGAGCGCGACCAAATGGCCGCCATTGTCTCTCACTACGCCCTTGGGAACGCCCGTGGTGCCCGACGTGTAGAGAATGTAGAGCGGGTCGGTGGCGGCTACTGGTACGCAGTCGGCCGATTTTTTCGCGGCTAAGGCGGCAGCACGGAGTTCGGCCCAATCGTGGTCGCGCCCCTCACTAAGCGACGCTCGCTCCTGCGGCCGTTGCAAAATGAGGCAGGCCTGCGGCTTCGATCGGGCGAGCGTAATCGCCTCGTCGAGCAGCGGCTTGTATTTCACGATACGGCCAGGCTCGAGTCCGCAGCTTGCCGACAGGATGAGCTTGGGCCTGGCGTCGTCTATGCGGGTCGCGAGCTCCTTGGCTGCGAAGCCTCCGAATACGACCGAGTGGATGGCCCCGATGCGTGCGCAGGCCAGCATGCCGAAGACCGCCTCCGGCACCGCTGGCATATAGAGGACAACGCGGTCGCCCTTGCTGACACCAAAGTCCTGCAGGATTGCGGCGAGCGTCTTCACCTCCGCGAGCAGCTGCTCGTAGGTGAAGGTAGTCCTGGCGGCTGACATCGGCGAATCGTAAATCAGCGCCGGCTGCTTCCCCCGTCCCCGCAATACGTGACGGTCGAGTGCATTGAAACAGGTGTTGCAAGAGGCGCCTACGAACCAGCGGCCGTAAACGCCCACCGACGGGTCAAAGATCTTCTTCGCCGGCTCATACCAATCGATCTGAGCCGCGGCTTCGCCCCAAAACCCTTCTGGATCGCGGCAGGCGCGTGCATAGACCTCGTGGTAGCGGCTGGTGCGGGCGTCCATATGACTAGTCCGCTTGCTTCAAAATTGACTTCGAGCGGCGAGGCGCCGCTTTAGAGCAGCGCGAGGGCAGAACAAAACTCTATCGCGAGCACCCCGGCCCCGCAATGGATGCTGTTTCACGCAAGGCGCGAGAAACGGACCCAGCGACGACGACTATTCAGGTTTTCGTTTCCGGGACGACAGACGCGACGATCGAAGCATCGAGCGCTTCGTAGTCCTGGTATCCGATCGTGCTGTAAAGTTCGGCGCGGGTTTGCATCTCGCCCAGCATTTTTTGTGTTCCGCCATCCCGCCGAATGGCGGCAAACAATCGTGTCTGGGCTTTATTGGCAACGCGGAGCGAGCTCACGGGCCAAATAACCATTTTGTACCCCATCTGCTCGAATTCTGCCGACGTGAAAAATGGTGTGCGGCCAAATTCCGTCATGTTCGCAAGCAGCGGGACGTTTGGCAGCCGCCGTGCAAACTCGCGGAACATGTCGGCATTGGTCAAGGCTTCCGGAAAGATCGCGTCGGCACCCGCTTGCAGGTAGGCATTTGCCCGGGCGACGGCGCCATCCATTCCCTCGGAAGCTACGGCATCGGTGCGTGCGATGATGTAAAGGTGCCGCCGCGCGCGCACCGCGGCTGCGATCTTGGCGGCCATATCGCGCGCATCGGCAAGCATCTTATCATTCAGATGGCCGCATTTCTTCGGAAGAAGCTGGTCTTCGATGTGCACCGCGGCCGCGCCATTATCTTCGAAAGCCCTCACCATGTGCATGACGTTGAGGACCTCGCCATAGCCCGTATCCCCGTCCACGAGAACAGGCAGGGTGCTCGCGCGGCTGACTTGACGAATGAAAAAGCACACATCCTCGACTGTGATGACGCCGAGGTCCGGCAAACCCATGCTGGCGCTGATCGCCGCACCCGAAAGGTAAAGCGCTTCGAATCCTGCCGCCTTCGCCTGCAGGGCGGCCATCCCGTTGTGGCTGCCTGGTATCTCCACAATACCAGGCCGGTTGATCAGCGCTCGAAAGCGTTCACCCGCCGGTACGAAAGGCAGTTCGGAGGCAGACAGGTAACTCATCGGCGCGCCATTGAGTTGATTTGGGTGCTCATCGGCTCTTATCGGTCCTTAAGCGGCACGAAAGCTCGGTTATCGGGGCCGGTATAGTTCGCCGCCGGCCGAATGATCTTGTTGTCAATTCGCTGTTCAATCACGTGCGCAGACCAGCCCGAGGTTCGGGCAATGACAAACAAAGGCGTAAACATTGAGGTCGGCACACCCATTAAATGGTACGACACCGCGCTGAACCAATCCAGGTTAGCAAACATGTTTTTGGCATCGGCCATCACGCTTTCGATTCGATCAGCGACCCGGAACAACAGCTCGGTATTCGCCTCTTGCGAAAGCCGGTGCGCGACCTCCTTGATTATCCTGTTGCGAGGGTCGGCGACGGTATAGACGGGGTGGCCGAATCCGATCACCAATTCCTTCGCGGCCAGCCGACGACGGATGTCGGCTTCCGCCTCGTCGATATTGACGTAGCGGCTTAGGACTTCAAAAGCGATCTCATTGGCGCCGCCATGCTTCGGCCCGCGCAAAGCACCGATAGCTCCTGTAATCGCGGAATAGATGTCGGCGCCCGTGCCGGCGATCGATCTTGCCGTAAAGGTGGAGGCGTTGAATTCGTGCTCGGCATACAGGATAAGCGAGGTATGCATAGCGCGCACCGAACTCTCGCGCGGCGGCTCGCCGTGAAGAAGATGGAGGAAGTGCGCGCCGATGGTATCGTCGTCTGTTTCGACCTCGATGACCCGTCCGTGATGCGCATAATGATACCAATAGAGCAGCATGGAGCCGAGTGAGGCCATAAGCCGGTCGGCAATGTCCCGAGCCCCGGCTTGGTTCTGATCGGAAGCCTCTGGAGACACGCATCCCAAAATCGAAACTCCCGTCCGCATGACATCCATAGGATGCGCTGATGCCGGAATGAGCTCAAGCGACCGCTGTAACACCGCCGGTAGGGCGCGAAGCGCCTTGAGCCTGGCTTTGTAGACGGTGAGCTGCGCTTGTGTCGGCAAGGTGCCGTGAACAAGCAGGTGTGCAACTTCCTCAAACTCGCATTGTTTGGCGAGGTCAACGATATCGTATCCGCGATAGTGCAAGTCGTTTCCGGTATGCCCAACCGTAGACAGGGCCGTGTTGCCTGCCACGATGCCGGATAGCGCGACGGATTTTTTTTGAGTGGGCTGTACGACCTTGTTCATCCTATCTCCCTCCCCGACACTCCCGCGCCGCGACAGCCATTATTTTTCTTGATCGAAAATTCCGCGTGAGGCGACCTGCCCTAAACTCGTCGGATCTACTGTCAAAGTAAGACCAAACAGCTCTTCGGCTGTCAATTTAGGTAATCTCATCACAAGGTCGAGGAAGCGGTCTTGCTCTGCGCGGGTGACGATACCGTTGGCAAGTTCGCGAAACTTCGAGACATAATTTTCGCGTTTGAACGGCCTGGCCCCGAGGGGATGCGCGTCGGCGAACGCGATCTCATCCTCCAGCACGCTGCCGTCATCAAAGGTAACGACAACCCGCCCGCCAAAAGCCATCTCCTTCGGATCCCGGCTGTGATACCGCCTCGTCCACTCCGGATCCTCCACCGTACGTATCTTGTGCCATAGCGCGATCGTGTCGCGGCGCGTTGCGCGCTCTTGCGCATATGACCGCTCATGATGCCAGCCGCGGTCTTGGAGCGCCACCGCGAAGATATACATGATCGAGTGGTCGAGCGTTTCCCGGCTCGCATTCGGGTCCATCTTTTGTGGATCGTTGGCGCCGGTACCGATGACAAAGTGGGTGTGATGGCTGGTAAGGATCGTGATATCGCGTATCCGATTCATATCCCCGATGGAGGGCGCCATTCGGCGGGCGAGATCAATCAGCGCCTGGCTTTGATATTCGGCGGAATGCTCTTTGGTGTAGGTTTGAAGAATTGCTCGCTTCGCCTCGCCCGGCTCGGGCAACGGGACCTCATATTCGGCGCTCGGCCCTTCAAGCATCCATGCGATAAACCCATCCTCGCCCTCATAGATAGGTGATGGTGAATCCTCACCTCGCATCGCGCGATCAATCGACTCAATGGCCATTTTACCCGCAAAGGCCGGAGCATAGGCCTTCCAGCTCGAAATAGCGCCTTTGCGCGACTGACGCGTCGACGTCGTGACATGCAACGCTTGTTGCACCGCTTGGTAGGTCATCTCAACAGAAAGGCCGAGAGCTGCCCCAATACCGGCCGCAGCAGATGGGCCGAGATGCGCAATGTGGTCGATCTTGTGTTCGTGCAGGCAAATTCCCGTGACGAGATCGACCTGAATTTCGTAGGCGGCCGCGAGCCCGCGAACCAGATCAGCTCCGGGACGGCCGCAATGCTGCACCGTCGCCAGAACCGGCGGAATATTATCGGCGGGGTGCGAATAATCGGCCGCGAGAAACGTATCGTGGAAATCAAGTTCGCGAACCGCTACGCCATTTGCCCAGGCGGCCCATTCGGGAGAAACCCGGTGCTGCTGAGGCAACCCGAATACCGTCGCCCCAGGCTTGAGAACATGCGGGAAAGCTTGAGCGCGCGCCGCAGCTACCGGGGAACGAGCGAGCGAGGCGGCCGCTACGGCTGCATTGTCGATGATACGATTGCCGATCATTTCCGCGACGTCGGATTCGATCGGAACGGGATCGCACGCCGCCGCCGCGATTTTCCAGGCAAGCTGTTCTTCGCGCGGCAGCTCTTCGATTGACTTGTAAGTCCGGACTTTGTGTACCTTCATCCCAACGCTTCCTTGCGGCCAGCTACCTTATCAGCTAGGCGCTGCGGCTCGCACAGTGCGCCACGCAAGCTCAGATCGTAAACTATACGGAGGGCTAAGAAGTTATCCTGGGAAGAGCATGGGCGGAGGACCGGAGTAACAGATGAGTGGTTGTGACGTCATCGTAATCGGAGCCGGTCACAATGGCCTGACCTGCGCCGCTTATCTAGCGCGCGCGGGCCTCAAGGTCCGCGTGCTGGAGCGTCGCAAGGTGGTCGGAGGGGCCGCCGTCACCGAGGAGTTTTATCCGGGATTTCGGAATTCAGTGGCCGCTTATACCGTTGGGCTGCTTTGCCCCGAGGTTATCCGCGATCTCAGGTTGCATGAATACGGGCTGCGTATCATTGAACGTCGGGTACTGAATTTTTTGCCCAGCACTGACGGCAGCTATCTTCTCACCCGAGCGGGACAGATCCGGGAGGGAATTGCCCGAATCTCGCCGGCCGATGCGGAAAAATATCCGGCATATGAAGCCCAGGTCGCGCGAGTAGGAGATTTTGTACGATCGCTTCTTCTGCGAACGCCGCCGAACGTGACGAAATTTGAAAACAGAGCCCGCCTTCCCGAACTGTTCAAATTACTCCGCATGAGCAATGAACTGCGCTCCTTTGATGGAGAGGGTCTGGTCGCCTTGCATGAATTAATGACCAAGTCCGCCGGGGATTACCTGGACCGCTGGTTCGAGTCCGATTTCGTCAAAGCCTTATTCGGTTTTGACGCCGTGGTCGGCAATTACGCCAGCCCCTACACATCCGGATCAGCCTACGTGCTGTTGCATCACACGATTGGAGGCGTGAACGGCCGCCGGGGGATTTGGGGCCATGCAATCGGCGGAATGGGGGCGATCACGCAAGCCATGGCAAAGGCAGCTACGGCAGCGGGCGCGGAGATCAGTATTGGCTCGCCCGTGAGCGAAGTGATGGTCGAACGGGATCGTGTCGCGGGTGTGGTTCTCGAGGACGGGACCACCTTGCGCGCCGCATCGGTTTCTTCGAACGTCACCCCCAAGCTGCTCTATACCAAGCTCGTTCCCGCAGGAACGTTGAAGGCCAATTTTTCATCGAGGATCAACGCCTACCGCTGCCATTCCGCAACGTTTCGAATGAACGTCGCACTCTCGGAGCTCCCGAGCTTCTCGGCTTTGCCCGGACGCACGGCGAATGATCATCACACCGCTGGAATTATCCTCGCGCCAAGCCTCGGCTACATGGACCGTGCTTATTGCGAGGCAAGGTTGCACGGGTGGAGCCGCGAGCCGATTATCGAAATGATCATCCCATCCACCATCGATGGCAGCCTGGTCACGTCGGAAGGCCACGTTGCGAGTCTGTTCTGCCAGCACACCGCATACGACCTTCCGCATGGACGATCCTGGAGCGAGTGCCGCGAAGAAGTCGCGGATTTAATGATTGCGACAGTGGAGCGGTATGCACCCGGCTTTTCGTCAAGCGTAATCGCACGCCAGATATTCAGTCCCGTCGATTTGGAAGAGACGTTCGGGTTGACCGGCGGTGACATTTTCCACGGGGCCTTGGGCCTTGATCAGCTATTTTCAGCCCGACCGCTTCTGGGCTATGCGGATTACCGGGGACCTATTCCCGGCTTATATCACTGCGGTTCGGGAGCTCATCCGGGTGGAGGCGTTACCGGAGCGCCCGGGTTCAACGCTGCCCGCGAAATTATTCGCGATTTCAGCCGCCGTGCCCCTCCTTGGAGCAAGTGAAATATCAGCCTGAGACTTCGGTGTGTGTTTGTTGACTTATTAACGCCGCCGGCTTGGCTCCAGCCAGCCCGCGTCACGCATAACATCGATCCAACCAGGACGAGCCGTCTGCTTCTTGCGATCCATATGTAGACGCGGCCCCGTGCCATTCGCGCGTGCGCGGGCTCTGCTACTGCGACTGTCACCCGACGCAGATTGCAGTTCCTTCACCTCTGGAACCTTTTCAACATTTGCGGTCGGAGTGGTGTTTTCTACAGGCGAAGGCTTTGCTTCCACTGGCGGTGGCCTTGCTTCTACAGGCAGGGGCTTTGCTTCTACGGCCAGCCGCTTCGCTTCTTCGGGCAGAGGCCTTGCTTCTTCAGCCAGGGGCTTCGTTTCGACGGCCGGACGCTTTGCTTCTACCGCCAGCCGCTTCGCTTCTTCAGGTAGAGTCTTTGCCTCTCCAGGCAGAGGCTTCACTTCGACGGCCGGGGGCTTTGCTTCTACAGGCAGGGGCTTTGTTTCTACGGCCAGACGCTTTGCTTCTTCAGATACCCGCGGCTCCGTTACCGATTCTTTGTCATGGGCCCGCGGAAGGTCTGGCTTGGTCAGAGGAGGCTTCGGAAGTCCCGCAGGAGGCGGGCCATCGGAGCGAGCTGCAGGGACCTCTCCTTCGCCATGAGGTGCCGTTCCTATCGTGGTGTCGATCGACCGCGCGGTCGAATTTGTACGCTCGGCGACTTCCGGGATCGGGTCCTCCCGCCGGTCGGCTCCGGCTGACCCGGCGTAAACCGGATCAACGGCCAGTTCCGAGACTTCGCGCAAATCATGGACAGGCGAAAACGCTGCCCAGATCAAAGGGAGCATTACACCAACGCTCAATCCCACAACCAATAACAGTCGCGGCAGCATTTCTACTCCGTTGGACGTCGGGACTGAGATCAAGGCGATAGCAAAGGATTAGGCTATCCGGGTTGCCGACTTATGGACTGAGCTCTACGTTTGCCGGGTAGATCCGGCAAACGAACGGGCGGCCGGGGCGATTTCGCTAACCTTTACCGGGAGTTCTGGACCGGCGGGAACACTGCCTCGGCCAATGCGAGGAAACAGAATCTACCTGAGCCGCCTCACCCCCCGTGGTTACGAAGGGTCTCAACGTTAACGCCGCCCACGTCGCTGGAGTGGCCGCTCGAACCAGGGGCGCAGCAACAAGGCAAAGCGGACCCGGAACGCCGCAAGCAATAGCCCCGGTTTATGTTCAATTTAAATCAAACATCATTGTTTTATTTCACGCTTCAATAATCTCCAATCTTTAAGCGTTATTTATCGATCCGGCGTCAACTTGGTTTGTCACGGAAGCGGCTGGAGACAGCAATGGCGGACATGACAACGAAATTGCTCCTGCGGAAATTGCTCAACAGGCTACGAAGGCTGTGCGCATCGGAGCGTGGCAATATCGCAGTGATTTTTGCGATCGCCCTTGTCCCGCTCATAACGGGACTGGGTGCAGCGATTGACTATTCACGCGCAAACGCCACCAAGGATTCTGTGCAAGCGGCGCTCGATAGCGCGCTCCTCGCGGGGGCCAAAGACGGTGGCTCAACCTGGATCACTCTCGCGACGGACGTTTTCAACAGCAATCTTTCGTCGAGAACGTTTTCCGTCCAACCGCCCCAGTTTACCAAGGACGACGCCACTTTGGTCTATGCCGGCACTGCGTCGGCATCAGTACCGACCTCCTTGCTCGGCATCATTGGAATCAAGTCGGTGGCTGTGTCTGTTCAGGGGCAAGCAACGGCGGGTGAAGGGGATAATTCCTGCATTCTAACGCTCGATAAGGGACAGTCGAAGTCACATACTTCGCTTACACTCAACGGCGCGCCGGTCGTCAATCTGACTGGCTGTTCGATCAGATCGAACACGAGCATGAACTGCAATGGCCATAACGGCAACGCGATAAAATCCTATGCGTCAGGCACCGTTTGGGGCTGCAGCGGGCCGAAATCCAATGCACCAATCGTACCGGATATGTACGTAGATTTGGCAACAAACATCACGGCCGTATGTAGTCCGGCAAGACTTAACGTCAAATGGACAGCGGGCGGCGCCATCCCGCCGGGCATAACGACGGTCATTAAAGCCGGCTATACCGAGTATCACATCTGCGGCGACCTAACAGTGTCGGGATCCGGCCATCTCACGGGCAGCGCGCCGGCCACAGACCGTGATTGAGAACGGCAGCCTTATCGTCGACGACAAGTCGTCCATCAATACCGCGCGGACAGCAATAGTCTTGACCGGCAACAATAACTGGCCGGCGAAGGTCGAGTTCCCGACCGGGGCAGGCAAGGCATCTACCCTGACATTAGCGCCTCCCACCGGCGCAGGTAACCCTTGGAAGGCTGTGTCGCTCTATTTGGATCCAAAATTGACCAAGGATGTGGATAATACGTGGGGCCCGGGTGCCGATTTCAATGCGGATGGACTCGTTTATCTCGGAAACTCCAATCTTGTCACTCATGGGAATTCAGGAAGCTCCAACTCAAAATGCACCAAGTTCGTGGCGAATAGTTTTGTCACCAATGGAGCGGTAAACCTCAACTTTGCACAGCAGAATTGTAAAGGCCTGGGTCTAAAGCAATGGGACGGCATCTTCGCTCGCCTGATCAGGTGAAGAGACAGCTTGACCTAGTAGGGGCCACAAAAGGGAGCAGCGCGCGCTTGTAACGCGCGACCGCCCGCGTCCCAAAAGGGCGCCGCTCAGCTTGTCAGGCGTTGCGGATGCCGAGCTTCATTTTGCCGATGCCTTCGATCTCGGCGATCATGGTGTCGCCGGCCATCATCCTTTGCTGATGCTCGGGCGAGTCGGGCGTTCCGCATGAGATCAGATCGCCGGGCTCCAGCGTGCCGACGCGCGACAGGAAGCTCACCAGATCATACACGCCATTGATCATGGTTTCGTTGGTCGCGCTCTGGCGCAGCTCGCCGTTCACCCACAGGTTCATTTTCGTCTTCGACCAATCGGGGATTTCATCACGCGTGGTGATGCCCGGCCCGAACGGCGCGAAGGTTTCGTAGCCCTTGCGGACGCAGCGCATCGTCCTGCCCGATTTCTCGGGGCCGTAATTGCGCGCGGTGATATCGAGCAGGATGGAGTAGCCAAAAATAGCCGACCGGCGCCTGCTCGACCGTGAGATTGCGGCTGCGCTTGCCGATGACGATGCAAAGCTCGACCTCCGGAAACACGCCCCGTTCGGCGCCCGGGGGGATAACGACGCTGTCGCCGGGTCCGATGATGGCGGACGGCGGCTTCAGGAAGATCGAGTGGAGGAGCTCTTCCTTGGTCAAGGTCGTCGCCGCGCCCCGGCTGCTCTTGCCATCCGGATCCTTCACATTGACGCCGCGATAAAAGTTGCCGGCCGCGGCCCAGATTTTCGATGGCTTCGGGACGGGTGGCGACAGCTTCTCGGGCAATTCCATCGGATCGCCGGAGAATGTCAGCCCGGACGGGTTCTCGATCACGTCGATCATCGACTTCCGGTTATTGACGATGCGATAGCCGTCCTTTGTCCCGGCAACTACCTGCCCGCTGCTCAACGTCGCAAATTTCACTTCTGTATCTCCCCTCTGCAGAATTTATACGGCTGCGTTCTTGTCCGGCCCGGTGTGCTCGCCCGGCGCGCGAATGTGCGATCCGACCCCTGCCGCGGCGCCCGACACGACGACGCAGCGGTCTACCGGCAATTCGACATGGACTTCGTCCCCCGCAGCGAACACGAAGCGCGGGTGCTGCCGGCTCATCAGGACTTCACCGCGGACCTCGATTTCCAGCTCGACATTCTCGCCGAGGAACACCGGCCGACGCACGCGCCCCTGAAACACGTTGCCGCGTCCGGCAGGCGGCGCCTCGACCGTGATCTGCAAATCCTCGGGCCGGATGACGATGGAGTTGCCCGTTGCGATCTGCCGGTTGCTTTCGGCATTCACGAGCACGGGTCCGATGCTGGTCTCGAGCGCGACCGTCCCCGACAGGGGCCTGCGCGGGAGGCTGTTTGATCGGAAGCAGGTTTGTCCGCCCGACGAAGGTAGCAACGAAGGTGGTGGCGGGGCGCGAGTAGATTTCGCGCGGGGCGCCCTGCTGAACCAGGATACCTGAATCCATCACGGCGATGACATCCGACATGCTGAATGCCTCAGCCTGGTCGTGCGTCACATAGAGCGTCGTCACGCCGGTCCGCAGCTGCATCGCGCGCAGCTCGCTCCGCATATGGTCGCGCAGGCCCGCATCAAGGTTGGACAAGGGCTCATCGAGCAACAGCACTTCGGGGCGCGTGATCAGTGCGCGCGCGAGCGCCAGCCGCTGCTGCTGACCGCCAGACAGCTTCGTCGCGATGCGGCCGCCATACTGGTCCAGCCGGACCATGGCGAGCGCTTCCTCGACCCGGACGCCGATCTCCTTGCGTGAAAGCTTGTGGCGACGTTGATTGGCGTGGAGCGGGAAGGCCACGTTCTGCGCCACGGTCATGTGCGGCCAGATCGCGTAGCTCTGGAACACCATGCCGAAATCGCGTTCCGACGCCGCTATGAACCGGCGCGTTTCGGAATTGGCGAGCACCCGGCCCCCCACGGCGATGTAGCCCCGATCGGCTTTTTCCAGACCTGCGATGCACCGCATGGTCGTGGTCTTTCCGCAGCCCGACGGGCCGAGCAGAGTAAAGAACTGTCCGGGTTCGATCGAGAATGAGACGTCCTTGATCACATGGACTGCTTCTTGACGCGATACGAAGGACTTTTCGAGGTTCCTGACCGTCAGTTGTCCGGGACGGGCCGGCTGTGCCGATCCGTCCCGATCCTTTAGCGGGAGATGGCTCATTTCGTGGCGACCGGGAATTTCCACGACTTGAAGATGCGCTTCTGCATCGGTTCGATCTGATCGATATCGTCCCAGCCGACGAAGGCAATCTGCTTGCCCTCGACCAGCTTGTTGGACAGAGAGCCGGGCTTGAAAACCGAGGCCTTGATCGGGCCTTCGATGTCGAACATCTGCTGAACCTTGTCGCTCGCGAGGAACTCGATAAACAACGTCGCGCTTGCAGGCATCTTCGTCGCGCCGTTGACCGCCAGGACGTTGTTGAGCCGAACCGGCACGGGCTCAAGCAATAACGCCTGCACATGCGGCGCCTTCCGCTGCTCCCGCATCCTGATGATCGTGTGGTAGTGATTGACCGAGCCGATGGCGTATTCACCCGCCGCCATGGCGGTGAGCGACCGCGTGTTGCCGGTCGTCCACACCGGCTTCTGCTCGCCAAGCTTGATCGTGTAGTCGATGAGTTTGTCCTTGCCCCAGACGACGAAGAGCGCGGCGAGGCCCGCTGCCTGCGAGACGTCGACCCAGATCTGGCCGTTCTTCAGCTTGGGATTGAGCAGATCCTCATAGGACTTCGGCACGAGATCCGGCGGCAGGACTTTGGCGTTGTACGACACAGCGGACAGCATGCTGCCGATAGCGACCGCGTTCGGTTGCCTCGGATTGACCATCTTGACGGGCATGTCGATGACCTTTTTTTCGGCCATGCCGAGGAAGTCCATTTTGTACAAGTGCGGATAGTAGTTGGCGAGGCCCAGCTCCTCCTCCATGGACATAACATCGCTCTTGTGGGTTCCGGCCTTGACCTCGAGAAGCATCCTGGAGTCGGATTTACCCACCTCCTGCCCCACAGCCTTGATGCCGTAGGTCGCGGTGAAGAGCTTGACGATCTCGTCGACGCCGGCCTGCGACTGGGCGAAGGTCACCTGGAGCGTTCCGGATTCCGCCTTGGCGGCTTTTACGAGCTCGTCGTGGCTGACGTAGCTGACGAAGCCGGCCGCGTTCTTCTCCACGGCATGGCTTGCTGCGGGTGCCAGCAGCACCGCGCCACAAGCTGCAACGAGCAGGCTTTTCAACGCATTCATTTCAACCTCCCGGAGGCATGTTGCGCCTTTGGCCCAAGACCGGTCATTTTTTCGCGACCGGGAACTTCCACGAACTCGAAGATCCGCTTCTGCATCGGCTCGATCTCATCGACGTCGTCCCAGCCGACGAAGGCAATCTTCTTGCCTTCAACCAGCTTGTTCGGCAGCGAGCCCGGCACGAACACCGACGCCTTGATCGGGCCTTCACGGTCGAAGACCTCCTGGGCCTTTGCGCTCGCGGCAAATTCGATGAACAAGGCCGCACTTGCCGGCATGGTCGACTTTGCGTTGATCCCCCAGATGTTGTTGAGCCGGACCGGCACCGGCTCGAGCAGCACCGCATTGATATGTGGCGCCTTGCGCTGGTCGCGGACCCGGATGACCGAATGGTAGTGGTTGAGCGAGCCAGCAGCGTATTCGCCCGCCGCCATGGCCGTGATCGACCGCGTCGCGCCGGTCGTCCACACCGGCTTCTGCTCGGCGAGCTTGGTCGTGTAGTCGATGACCTTATCCTTGCCCCACACGACGAACAGCGCGGCGAGACCCGATGCCTGCGAGACGTCGACCCAGATCTGGCCGTTCTTCAGTTTGGGATCGAGCAAGTCCTCGTAGGATTTGATAACGAAACCGGGCGGTAGAAGCTTGGAGTTGTACGACACGCCGGCCAGCGCGCTGCCGAGAGCGACCGCGTTTGGCTGTTTCGGATTGATCATCTTGACCGGCAAGTTGATAACACTTTTCTCGGCCATGCCGAGGAGGTTCATCTTGTACAAATGCGGGTAATAATTATCGAGGCCCAGCTCCTCCTCCATATGCAAGATGTCGCTTTTGTTGGTTCCGGCCTTGATCTCCAGGAGTATCCGGGAGTCGGACTGGCCGACATCCTGCCCCACGGCCTTGATACCGTAGGTCGCGGTGAAAAGTTTGACGAGTTCGTCGATGCCGGGCTGCGTCAGGGCGATCGTCAACTGGAGGGTTCCGGTTTCCGCCTTGGCCGCCTTTACGAGTTCGTTGTGGCTGGCGTAGCTGAGGAACCCGGCCGCATTCTTTTCCGCGCCGTAGCTTGCCGCGGGCACCAACAGCACCGTGCTACATGCTGCGACGAGCAGGCTTTTCAACGCATTCATATCAACCTCCCTGAGCTATCGTTACGCTTTATTGCGGGCGGGCTAATCAGTGCCAGAGTAGCCCCGCGCGATCATCTGTCTGGCTAGAATAGTTAGCAAGGCCAGCGCGACAACAAGTACCACCCCCAGTGTCGCTGCCATCGAGAAGTCCGCCTGACGCTCCCAATAGTCGTAGAGCGTGACGGAGATCAACTCGTTTTGGGGCGTCGACAAGAGCAGCGAGACATTCAGGTTGCGAAAGGCATTCGCCGCCACGAATATCCATCCGGCGACGAATGTCGGCAAAAGCAATGGAAACAGGATGCGCGCGAGCACGCGTGCTTTCCTCGCGCCGCTGACATAAGCGGCTTCCTCCAGCGCAGCGTCGATCTGAGTCATTGCCGCGTTCGAGGTTCGGCTCGCGAAAGCGATGAACCGCGTCACCAGCGCCAGCGAGAGCACGACGAAACCGCCATAAAGGCCTGTCCAGTGCATCGCCGGCGACAGGTAAAACATGATCATGGCGACGGCCACGACCACTGCCGGAATGGCGTGCGGGATGAACGCGATCGAGTCCAGTATAATCCGGCCAGGCACACGCTGGCGGACAATCACCCAGGCGAGCAGGAAGGCCAGGACCATGGTTGTGGTCGCAACCCAGAACGACACCCAGAGCGAATTGCCCGCGGCCCGCAGTACGCGCGTGTTGGAGAACAGCTGCGCATAATTGGCGAGGGTCAGATCGCTGAACATCTCCATCGACGGCACCCGGTAGAAAGGCAGCAGCGAAGCCATCAGTAGGATCAGCAGGGGCAGCAGCACCGCCAGGAAGAAGTAGACGATCACGAGCGCCAGTGCGGGCCAGCGCATTCTGCGCAGCTCGATCTGCCGCGGCCTGAAGGCCTTCCCTGTGACCGTCGCAAACTGGCTGGTGCGGCGCAGTACGACCCGGTGATAGATGAGGACCATGAACACCGAGATAATCAGGAATATCGTCGCATAAGCCGCCGCGAGGCCCCAAGCCGAGCTCAGATAGGCGGTGAAGTAGATGACGGTCGGAAGCAGATAGATTTGTGCAGGAAGGCCGATAAGAAGCGGCGTTTCGAAGTCGTCGAGCGTTCCGATGAATGAGTACATCCACGTCGCCAGCAGCAAGGGGAGCATGAGCGGCAGGGTGACCTTGCGAAGCGTGTAGCTGGTCCGCGCGCCGGACATCGAGGCGGCTTCTTCGAGCGAGGGATCCATCAGACGGAAGCCCGCGACCAGCATCAGGAACAGTGTCGTGCTGCCCCGTACGCTTTCGACAAATATCATTCCTTCCAGACTGTAGACGTTGATCGGACCGGAGGGAGCATCGTAGCCGAATGGCGCAAGAATCTCACGCAACATGACGTTGAGCAGTCCGGTGCGGGGCCCAAGGAGCAGGATCCAGGCCATGGAGGAGAGCATGCCGGGCATCGCGATCGGCAGCAGGATCATCACCCAGGCAGCGCCGCGGTACGGCATGTCCGTGCGTTCGACGAGCCACGCCAGTCCTCCGGCGATCGCCATGCTGATCGTGGCCACCGCGGTGGTATAGATCAGCGTGTTGCCAAGCGCCTCGTATGTCAGCTGACTGGTGTAGACGTACGCATAATTGGCCAGCGTCCAGTCGCCAGGGGCCGCCGCCGTGCCACCCCGAAAGCTGAAGATGATGAGGTAGACCAGCGGGATGACCACGATCCAGACCAGGACCGCCGCCGCGGCCATGCTGATCCAATGGTCCCGGAACCACGTCACGAACCGTGAGCTGTCTTGCGGTCCCCGAATACTGCTGGCCGTCGGGATGGCTGTCATCGAGGCCCCGACCTGGTGGCCGGCGCAACTACGCCCAATTTCGGCTTTGGTTCGGTCGTCGGCACATCACCAGGCATCCAGCCCCAAGCCCATCCGTACGCAACCTTAATATCAAGAACTTTCACACCGCCGCCTGTCGGAAGCTTCCGGACGCGGCAGTTAACGCCGCCAAGCGCCTGACGGTCAATATTGCCAAGATGCATCTCGATAAATGAAATCCTGTTTCACTCCTGCAAAATGGGACGCGCGCGATCGGCGACGCCTTTCGGGGTGCTCAGTACCTTGGCAACGATCTTCTGCATCGCTTCGCCGAGCACCGGCTTGACCTCGAAATTCAGCTTCTTCGCTTCCTCGAGAAATTCAGGATCCTTCATGGTGGCGGCAAAGGCCTCGCGCAGTGATTTGAGCCGCTCCTCGGGCACGCCCGGCGTTGTCGCCAGCGGCCGGCCCAACTGCGTTCCCGAGACGATCAATTCGACGAGCTGGCGATCCTCGCTGCTTTTCGCCAAGTCCTCGAGCGAAGGCGCATCGAGGTCGGGAGCGCGCGGCCCGGCCTGGGCGATGATCGACAGCTTCTTGTCCCGGAGCCAATCCGGCTTGGTGGCCTTCCAGCTCGACCAGGTATTGTTGCGGGCTTGCACTTCGCCGCGCTCCATTGCCAGATTGATCTGGTTGCCGCCTGTGTAACCGGTGACGATCTTGAATTTAGTGCCCAGCACCTCATTCATGACAGCCGGCAGGGTATAGGTGATGGCGCCCTTGCCGGATGCCCCGGCGACGATCTCACGCGTTCGGGCATCCTCGATCGAGTTGACGCCGGCAGTGTGCCAGATCGCCATTGTTTCCACCGTAGCGGCAATGGTGCCGAGCCATCCGAATTTGCCGGCGTCGAACTGCAATCCCTCAAGGCCGACAACCTGAAGTGCCGGAAAGCTGTTGGCGATCATTCCGATATGGGTGCCGTCTTTCGGCGCCACGTCGTAAAGATAATTGGCCATCTTGAGGCCGCCGGCGCCCGTCATATTTTGCGCCACCACGACCGGGTTGCCTGGAATATGCCTGCCGAGAAAGCGCGCGACGAGACGCGCCTGCAGGTCGTATTCTCCGCCCGCCCCAACGCCGATCAGCACGTTTACGGTTTTGCCTCTATAGAAATCGGCGACTGTCTCCGCGGAGGCAGCGGAAAACCCGGAACCAGCAAGTGCGAGCGCCAACGCACAGGCTTGCAGGCGCGCTGACAGAGCAATCATTTTTTCCTCCCTGCCCAACCATTGTTGAGCGTCGACACCACGCCAGAACAAGCGCAATTCTACCGGCATAAAGGCAGCCAAATCCACCGATGCCATTCGGTTGGCCGACAGGGCCTGCGTCTTTTCGCCGGGCTGCATGTGTCGCGTCGAGGCTGGCGGTAAAATGGCTTATGGTATTAAATCTCTGGTGCTGCTGATCGAATGCGCCGCCGGGGCAATCAAGACCCCAAGAAAACATCGTCCTGGGAGGAAAATCATGCGTTCTGCTTGCGCCGGCCGTCGTGCGCTACTCGCTCTCGCGCTTAGCTGCGGGGTGTTTGCCTCTTTCGCGCCCGCTGGCGCGCAGGATGCCAGCATGCCGCTAAAGGGAGAGACCGTCCGGATTTATGTCGGCTTCTCTCCCGGCGGAGGCTATGACGCCTACGCGCGCATGCTCGCTCCACACTTTGAGAAAAAGACCGGCGCCACCGTGGTGGTAGAAAACCGTCCGGGCGGCGGCGGCCTTACAGCGCTCAACCAGCTTGTACGAGCCAAGCCTGATGGCACCAGCATGATGATGCTCAATGGCGAGGGCGCCATCATGGCGCAACTGGTTAAGCAGGACGGCGTCGCCTACGACATGACCAAGGTCAACACGCTCGCACGCGTGGCGCATGAGCAGCATCTCGTCCTGGTGCGCCCGGATTTGCCCGACACGCTCAAGGAAATTCAGGCCGCCGGCAAGAAGATAAAATTCTCCGCGGTCGGTCGCATCGACAATCTCAGCGACTATGCCGCCGTTCTCTGCGAAGCACTGAAATTGGATTGCCAGATCATCGTTGGCTACAAGGGCAGCAAGGAAGCCGGCCTCGCGGTGATGAATGGCGAAGTCGACGCGCTTGCCATTTCCGACGGCTCCGGCAACGAATATGCCCAAGGCGGCAAGACCAAGGTGATCGCCGCCATTGGCAACGCGCGCTCGCCATTCAAGCCGGACGTTGCAACCGTCTACGAGCAATTCCAGCTTGCACCCGATCGCAAGTGGTACATGGACTTCCGACTGTCGATCAAAGACTACGGCCGCGTGATGGTAGCGCCGCCCGGCATGGCGCCGGACCGGCTGAAATATTTGCAGCAGGTCTGGAAAGAAATTTTGACCGATCCGGCTGTGCTGGCCGAGGCCAACAAGAGCCAGCGGCCCCTGAGCTACGAAGCGCCGGAGACGCTCAACAAGACCATCAAAGATATCCTGGAGTCTTTGTCGCCGGAACAGGTCAAGGACATCAACGAAGTGCTGCAGAAGAAATATTCCTAGGATCTCGCGCCGCCCGAGGAAGACATGCTTGATGCTTTCCTCTCGGCCGGTGGGCAGGTCTTTCACCCTAACGTCCTGGCGGCGATGCTGTTCGCATTGCCGATCGGGCTCATTGTGGGTCTCCTCCCCGGCATCAGCGGCATCAGCGCCCTCGCCTTCCTGATCCCCTTCACCTTTGGCATGGAGCCGCTGGTGGGACTGGCTTTCCTGCTCGGCTCCTACACGGCGGTTTCGCAAGGCGGATCGATGACGGCCATCGTGCTCGGCATCCCGGGCGAAGTGCCGAATGCCGCCACAGTGCTGGACGGCCATCCGCTCGCCAAGCAGGGACGCGCGGGCTACGCCATCGGTGCAGCGCTGATGGCGTCCGCGCTCGGCGGCATGTTCGGCTGCCTGATTTTGATCCTGCTGCTGCCGGTAATGCAGCCGGTGGTGCTTGCCTTCGCCTCGCCGGAGAATTTCTTTCTCTGCATTGCCGGCATCGCCTTCATTGGCGTGTTGAGCTCAGGTGCGGCGGTACGTGGACTAATCGCGGGCGGTCTCGGCGTTTTCCTGTCGCTGTTCGGTTATGACCCGACCGAAGGCATACCGCGCTTCTGGTTCCATTTTGAATATATGTTGGATGGCGTGCGGCTGATCCCGCTTGCGCTCGGCCTATTTGCTATTCCCGAGGTGCTGGCCTTGATGACCAGCGGCAAGCAGATCGCGCGCGGGGATAGCATCGAGCCGATCTCCTATCGCCAGGGCTTTCAAGGCGCGCTAGCCGTGCTGAAATACTGGGGCACGTCGCTGCGTTCATCAGCGTTGGGCGCGGTGATCGGCGTGATGCCTGGCATCGGCGGCGTCACCGCCACCTTTGTCGCTTACGCCATGGCGCGACAGACTGCCGGCAACCCCGAAACCTTCGGCCGCGGCCGCATTGAAGGCGTGATTGCGCCGGAGGCCGCGAAGAATGCCGAAGAGGGCGGAGCGCTGGTGCCGACGCTGGCGCTGGGAATTCCCGGTAGCTCGTCGATGGCGCTCCTGCTCGGCGGCTTTGTCATCCTCGGCCTTCAGCCGGGCCCGGAATTCCTCACCAAGCATCTCGACATCGCCTTTGCCCTCGCGATCATCTGCGCTTTCGGCAACGTGGTGGCGAGCGCCAGCATGTTCATGCTGTCGAAGCCCCTGATGCAGGTTACGCGGATTCCCGGACGTGTCCTGGCCCCGATCCTGCTGGTGCTGGTCGTCATTGGCACCTATTCCGCGCAGAATAATAGCTATGACGTGCTCTGGGTCTTTATCTTTGGCCTGCTGGGCATCGCCATGGAGCGGTTTTATTACAGTCGTGCCGCGCTCCTCCTCGGCTTCGTGCTGGGCGAACTGATCGAGCGCTATTTCCTGGTATCGCTGAAGGCGCATGGTCCGTTCTTCTTCATGCGGCCGATCGCACTGACAATCGTAGCGCTCGTGGCGCTTGGGCTGCTGTGGCCCAATCGCCGCCGCATCACTCGATTGTGGAGGCCGGCATGATGAGCCGGGGGCAGATCATCTTTCCCTGCCTGATCTTCGCCGTCGTCGCGGCGCTCTTGGCGTCAGGCCTCTTCGTCTATCGCTATTCTTTGACCGTAATCGGCTTCCCGCTCGGCGCAGGCGTCTTCGTCTGTCTGATGTGCCTGATCGATATCGCCATGAGCTTGACCGGGCACGAGCCGAAGCCGCAGGCCAACGACATACCGCTTGAGCCGTTGTCCTGGACGGCTGTCGCATGGGCCTTCGCGCTGGTGCCTTTCGTCATCGCTTTTGGTTTTGTTTTCGGCTCGGCGCTTTATCTCCTAGCTTATCTGCTCGCCAACGGCACGTCCTGGCGGCTATCGGCGGTCATCGCCAGCGCATCGCTGCTGGTGACCTGGGGCCTATTCATCAAGTCAATGCGGATACCGATGCCGATCGAACCCTTGTGGTGGTAGCAAGGGCAAAACTCGTAATCCCCACTATACGCTCACCGCTTGAGGCGAAACGGATGGAATAAGATGTTCCATCCGCGGTGTTACGCTGTTCTTTTTCATTTCCTCGAGCCAGATGCGATGGATGCGCGGATCCTGATCCTCGTATTCGATTTGCCCGCCGCCTTCCTTCAGGCTGAGCGACACGCCCTGTTTTTGGCCCTCCCTGCCGAGCAGCGCATGCCGTTGCGTCACCATCAGCGGATAACGCAGGCCGCCAACGGCAGTCGCCAGATAGCGTGCCGGATGATTGCTGGTGTTGAAGTGCTGATGGAATTGTTGGTCGGCGGGCGGAAATACCGTCCCGTGTTTCCAGTCGACGCGGAGGAAATCCTTCTGCCCCTCGAACCATAGCAGCGAATAGCCATGACCGGTGACGCACATGACGTGGAAGCTCGGGCCGTGGCGATGGCCCTTCTTGTAGGTCCCGACCGGCATTTCGGAAATGTGGGCATGCATGATGCCGTCGGCGAGCACGAACATGATGTTGGTGCCGCCGGCACCGCGGTCGCCCCAGCTTTTGAGCTCGATCGCCGCGAGATCGGTGACGAAATTCGTTTCCCACATGTGGTTGCCGGGCCGCACCGTGATGAGATCGCCCTCGCCGGCAAAATATTCGCTCTTGCCCGCGCGATCGATAAAGTCGAACGGAGTATCGAAGACGAACCGCTCGTTGTGGAAGACATTCATGATCATCGGCAGATTGGTCGTCGTCGCCAGCAAGGCGCGCTCTGTGCCGCTGCCATTGAAATGCCGATGTTTTGCGTTAAGCGGGATTGAAAATAGGCTCTTAGGACCCCACTCGAAGCCACGCTTCTGGCCGTCATCGAATTCGATCTGGGTGCTGCCGTGCCCTTCCAGCACGTAGTACACATCCTCATAGAGATGCCGTTGCGGTATCGTCGATTTCCCCGGAGCGAGCTCAAGCACGAACATGTTGCAGAAGTCGCCGCGGCCTTTCAGGTGTGCCGCCGCGCCTTTGACTTCATAGCGTGGCCAATCCTCGGTCTCGACCTGGAAAAGGTCGAGAGCATAGTCCTCGGCGATTGGAAGACCTTCCCGCTTCACCCAATCCAGATAAGGGTCGACGCCGTAGCGTGGCTGTGTCGCTTCACTCATGTCATTCCTCACGGATATTTTTATGGCGATTGTTCAAAAATCCATTCGCGCGCCTCAGGCGACGCGCTCTTTTGCCGGAACGTCCCCGCCGGGCCTCAGTGCGCGCCAATCGGTCCCCTTTGGCACGACGCCCTCATAAGAGCTGATCGTGACCTGCGGTATATGGGGCTCTGTGGTACCCAATGCCGGTCCACCGGCCTCGACCTGACGCGCGGCTTCTACCATGAGGCGCCGGAATTCGACGATTGCAAGATCGCTGGCGCCGACACGCTCGCGCGAGCGGTCGGCGATCGGCCCCATGGTAACCCACATGGCGATATCCTGATTGGGGATGCCGCTAATGCCCGTGGAGTTGCCGAGCTTCATCGCGTTGCGGTCCTGCAGGTAGTTATTTTCACGCGTGCGCAAGTTGCTGAAGTTGGCATCCAAGTCGATGCCCGGGCGCGCCACATTAAACTTGCGCCAGGCTTCCTGATCGATGCCGTGCCCTTCGCTCCAGGCAATGAAATAAAAGGCGGTATGCGTGTCGTCGGTAGGCCCCAGCAGCGTCGCAACGTTGTAGCTCTCGTTCGGCGGGATTAACGCCGTAAACGGCGCGATGTAGACGGTTTTGCGGACATAGTCGTGCGTCTGCGCATTGGTGATCGGTCGCCGGATTGCGGCATAGTGGAAGCCGAAGCTGGTCCGCTCCACTTCCATGCGTGGGGATTTGTCGGTCGAGGGCCGCACCCAATGGGTGTCCATGGCCTTGGCCTTTTCCACCTTGGCCGGACGCATGTCCGATGCGTGCAAAGTGGAGGAGTGGGCAGAGTCGATCTGGCCTTCCAGGATTTGCGCCCAGTTGCAGGGCACGTGGATCTTGACCACGCTGACGCGGGTCTGCTCGGTCGGCGCGAATGCCGGCGGCTCGAAGTCCGACATCGTGTCAGCCGGTCCCATATAAGTCCAGACGAAGCCGCCCCATTCACGCACGGGATAGGCCTTGTGCTTCACCTTCTCGGCAAAGCCGCTTGCGGCAGGCTCCGACGGCATTTCCAGGACGTTGCCTTCCACGTCCATCTTCCAGCCGTGATAGAGGCAACGCAGCCCGCAATCCTCATTACGGCCGAAGGCAAGCGAAACACGGCGATGCGGGCAATATTCATCCAGCACCCCGAGCCGGCCATCGCTGTCGCGGAATACGACAAGGTCCTCGCCCAGGAGTCTGGCACGAACCGGTGTTCCGTCCGGCTCGGCCACCTCTTCCGACAAACAGGCCGGGATCCAGTGCCGCCGCATAAGCTGGCCCATGGGCGCGTCGCCCTCGACACGGCACAGAAGGTTGTTTTCCTCGGCTGTCAGCATGGCACGCTTCCCATCAATCGTGGCAGCGGTTCAGGACCCTTGAAATACTTAGGAGCCTAAGTTTACCCTAGAACAGCTGGTTGCTGTCAATCCCGTGTAGAAAGCGCAAGAATAATGGCCGAACCGGAAATTCCTTCGCTGCCCTTGCGGGTCTCAAAGGTGTCGGTAGAAACGCCGGACATCCGTCTGTTCGAGCTTACGACCGCGTCAGGTGTGGAGTTGCCGGAATTCTCAGCAGGCGCGCATATTTCGGTGCGTGCCCCAAACGGCATGATCCGGAAATATTCGCTCTGCAACGACCCGGCCGAACGGCACCGGTACGAAATTGCGGTATTGCGCGAGCCGGGCGGGCGCGGCGGCTCGGCCAGCATGGCGGACGAGGTCAAAGAAGGCGACGAAGATCCTGGCGACGCATCCGCGCAACGATTTCCCCCTGGTGCCGAGCACCGCGGGCTATACGTTCATTGCCGGCGGCATTGGCATTACCCCTATCCTTTCGATGATGCGCCACCTCAAGAGTAGCGCCGGTCCGAAGTTCAAGCTGTATTATTGCACGCGCTCCAAAGAGACGACCGCATTCTATCGGCATCTCTCCGCGCCGGATTTTCGCGGCCAGGTGGTTATGCATCATGACGATGGCGATCTCGGTAAAGCACTCGATCTGTGGCCCGTGCTGGAGAATCCCCGCGGCCATGTTTATTGCTGCGGACCACGTGGACTCATGGATTCAGTGCGCGATATGACCGGCCACTGGAACGCTTCGCAGATCCATTTCGAGGCCTTCAGCGACGCGGAAGCCCACAAGCCCAATGATTTACCCTTTCGAGTCAAGCTCGCGCGTTCCGGCGCGGTCGTCGAAGTGCCTGCCGAGAAAACGATCCTGGAAACGATCAGGGCAGCGGGCCATGAGGCGCCGAGTTCCTGCGAAAGCGGCACCTGCGGCACGTGCAAGACCAGGCTTCTCGCGGGCGAAGCGGATCACCGCGATCTCGTGCTCATGAATAGTGAGCGCAACGATCACATCATGATCTGCGTGTCCCGGGCAAAATCCGAAGAGCTCACCATTGACCGATGAAAGCAGGCACAAACGCGTCCTGAAACTGGGCGTGATCGGCCTGGGCCGCGCCTTCACGCTCATGCTGCCGACCTTTACCGCCGATCGGCGCGTGAAGCTGTGCGGGGCAGCCGATCCGCGTCCGGAGGCACGGGCGCTGTTCACGTCCGAGTTCGGTCCGGCTTATGAAACGGTGGAACAGCTTTGCGCCGACCCGGAAGTCGAGGCAATCTACGTCTCCTCTCCGCACCAAATGCATGCGGAGCATGTGCAGACAGCCGCTGAGGCTGGCAAGCATGTGCTGGTCGAGAAGCCGATGGCGATCACGATAGCGCAATGCGACAGCATGATCGATGCCGCTCGGAAAGCCGGCACGCATTTGATTGTCGGACATAGCCATAGCTTCAACCGACCGATATTGCGCCTGCGTGAGCTGATCCGAGGCGGCGAGTTCGGCGCTGTACAAATGATCAGCGCGCTGAACTATACCGATTTTCTCTACCGTCCCCGGCGGCCGGAGGAGCTTGTCACGGCGCAGGGCGGCGGGGTCGTCTTCAGTCAGGCCGCGCACCAGATCGATATCGTGCGGTTGATCGGCGGCGGCCGGGTCAAGAGCGTGAGCGCGGCGACCGGCTCATGGGATCCGGCGCGGCGGACCGAGGGCGCTTATTCCGCTCTGCTAAGCTTCGAAACCGGAGCTTTCGCCTCGGTCACCTACAGCGGATACGGCCATTTCGATAGCGATGAATTGATGGGTGGAATTGACGAAATGGGGCAGCAAAAAGAGCCAGGCCGTTATGGCGGGGCGCGCAGGGCGCTTCGTTCGGCTGCAAATTTGGAGGTTGAGGCGGCGCTGAAAAGCGCCCGCAATTACGGCGGAGCGGACTACAAACCCCCCGCCCCGGTATCCGGCCTGCAGCATCAGCATTTCGGCTTCGTGGTCGCCAGCTGCGAGAAAGCCGACCTGCGTCCGCTGCCCTCCGGCGTTATGATCTATACGGACGAAACCCAGCGGCTCGAGCCGCTGCCGGCGCCGCAAATACCGCGCTCGGAGGTCATCGATGAACTCTACGATGCCGCGACGAGCGGAAAGTCGCCGCTGCACAGCGGTGAATGGGCGCGCGCGACGCTAGAGGTCTGCCTCACTATCCTTCGCTCGGCACAGGAAGGCCGGACGATCATTCTCAAGCATCAGGTCGCGGCAGCGGCGGAGTAGACGCGTATGGCATTCCCGAGTTCGCCTTCTCGGACAGCGATCAAAGACGATGATGCTTTGCCGCTCGAGCGCAGTGTCGGTTATCAGGTCCGAATGACTTACCGCGCTTTGCAACGGTACCTGCAGATTAAGATCAAGCCGCACGGCGTTACATTGGGGACATGGTATTTTCTTCGCGCGCTCTGGCACGAGGACGGCCTCACGCAACGCGAGCTGTCGCGCAGAATTGGCACGCGTGAACCGACGACTATGACGGCTATCGTCGCGATGGAAGCAAACGGACTGGTCAGACGTGTGAGAAATGGCGCCGATCGCCGAAAGCAGAACGTATTTCTCACTGCCAAGGGACGACGCCTGAAGAGTAAGCTGCTCCCGCTCGCAAAAGAGGTCGTAAACACGGCGACTGCGGGGTTTTCCGAGCGGGAGGTGGCATTATTTCTGGGATTCCTTTCCGCGGTTCAACGCAATCTGGAGCCCGTCGTCGTTGACGAGAAGGGGGAGTCCGATCTCGATATTTCTTGAACAGGCGTGCAGGCTATCGCCGTTAAGCGGGCACCAATCCTCGTTGACCCCGATTAATAAGCAACCTAAGTTTTACAAGCGGACCAAGAAGCCGCCACTGCGGCTGCGGATCCAAGCCGGAACAAAGCCGACTGCAAGAGGTCCTGCGCAGTCCGATGAAAAAACGTGCACTCCCCGAATCTCATTCGTGGAGGGGAGGAAACACAGATGAACATGGTCTCTCGCCGGAGGATCCTGACCGCCTTCGCCGTCGGCGCAACGGCGCTCTATGCTTGGTCGGCTCAGGCGCAGGCGCCATACCCGAACAAACCGATTCGCTTCATTGTGCCCTATTCGCCGGGAGGGCTGCCGGACACAGTTGCGCGCGTCGTCGGCCAAGCCCTTCAGGAGCGGATCGGCCAGACTGTCGTGGTGGAGAACCGGCCGGGCTCTAACGGCAATGTGGCGGCGGGGGTCATCACGAACTCCCCGGCCGACGGCTACACCTTCATCGTAACGGATGGATCGATGTTTTCCATCAACCCCCTGCTCTATCGGGATCTCACATACGACAGAGACAAGGACTTTCAACCTGTCGCCATGGTTGCAAGCGCGCCCTTGTTCCTGGCGGTCCATCCGACGGTTCCGGTATCCACGCTGAATGAATTCATCGCCCATGCGAAGGCCAATCCCGGAAAACTGAACTACGGATCTTCTGGTATTGGCAGTTCGCACCATCTCACGATGGAGGCCATGAAAGCCGCTCTCGGACTCGACCTGGCCCATATCCCTTACAAAGGTACGGGCCAATCGGTTCCCGCGCTGATCGGCGGACAAGTCGAGGTTCTCATTTCCGCCTATCCCTCTCTTGCGCAGTTTCTAAAGGACAACCGGGTCAAATTGATCGCCACGAATGCCAGCCAGCGCTCGCCGCAGGCGCCAGACATCCCGCCCATTGCCGATGTCATTCCAGGATTCGATTTCGCGGTGATCGTCGGCGTGCTCGCCCGAAACGGTACGCCCACGGCAGCAATCGAGAAGATTGCCTCTGAGATGAACGCTGTCCTCAAGCAACCCGATGTGCTGCAACGCTTCACGGCCTCAGGCATCGAAGCGGCCTGGAACGGACCGCAAGAGTATGGGCGCGCGATCAAGGCGGAGAATGAGCGCGTCGAGAAAGCAGTGAAGGCGGCTGGTCTGAAGCCGGAATAAGCTGCCCTGCAAGCTGAAGCGCGTTGCGCCGCTCTCTTCTTAGGGCGCTCCACCTGCGAGCGGCGGGCGTACGAGCTTGAACGTGGACGCGCGATGTAGGGAGCGCCAGAAATGCGGATTGCGGTCGGGACGCGCAAGGACTTCTGGACGGGCGTCCTCTACATCGTTATCGGCCTCTCCGCTCTCGTGATCGCACGCAACTACGCGCTCGGCTCGGCAGCGCGGATGGGTCCAGGCTACTTTCCCACGGCAGTTGCTTTACTGCTGACGGCAGTGGGCGTCACTATTGTGGTGCGCTCGTTCTTTCGCCCGGGCGAGTTTGTCGATCGCTTCGCATGGAAGCCCATGCTGCTCGTGCTCGGCTCCATCGTCGCATTCGGGATACTTATCAATCGTGCCGGCCTTCTGCTTGCTGCCGTTGTTCTTGTGCTCGGATGTGCCGCAGCAAGCGAGCGGTTTCGCTTCGGATGGCTGCCCGTACTTGGCATGGCGGCGCTCATCGCATTCTGCGTGATTGTATTCGTCATCGGCATGGGAATTCCGATGCCGGTGATCGGTCCCTGGTTCAGCGGGATCGGAGAATAGGTCATGGAGGTCTTCGCCAATTTGGCGCTCGGCCTTCAGACGGCAACCGGTCTGGAAAACCTGCTGTACTGCTTTATCGGTGTCTGTCTTGGAACCGCGGTCGGCGTGCTCCCCGGCCTCGGCCCGGTTACCACGATCGCCATGCTCCTTCCCCTTACCTTCGGGCTTCCACCGGTCGCATCATTGATCATGTTGGCTGGCATTTACTATGGCGCGCAATACGGCGGGTCGACGACGGCCATTCTAGTGAATATGCCAGGCGAAGCTTCGAGCGTCGTGACAGCGCTCGATGGGTACCAGATGGCTCGGCAGGGCAAGGCCGGACGCGCGCTCGCCACCGCGGCCATCGGATCTTTTTTCGCCGGAACAGTGGCAACCTTAATCATCGCACTGTTCGCACCGCCGCTCGCCGAGGTGGCGTTGACCTTCGGCCCGGCTGAGTATTTCTCGCTCATGGTGCTTGGACTTGTAGCGGCGATCGTGCTTGCTCACGGGTCACTCCTGCACGCCTTCGGGATGATCCTGATCGGGCTGTTGCTTGGAATCAGCGGCACGGACGTGAATTCCGGCGCTGTCCGATACACCTTCGGGATCTCGGCGCTTGTTGACGGCATCGGCTTTGTCGCCCTCGCGATGGGATTGTTTGGCGTGGGCGAGGTCATCGCGAACCTGGAGCATGGCTCGGAGCGGCGGGTTAGTGTCGGTGCCATCGAGCGCGTGATGCCGACCCGGGAGGACTGCAAGCGCATCATCGGACCGATCCTGCGGGGAACCGCGCTCGGCTCCCTGCTCGGCGTGTTGCCGGGAGGTGGTGCGCTACTTGCGGCCTTCGGCGCCTACACGCTGGAGAAGAGATTGTCGAAAAACCCGGGCGAATTCGGACGCGGCGCGGTTGAGGGTGTGGCCGCGCCTGAGGCTGCCAACAATGCCGGCGCGCAGACGTCCTTCATTCCGATGCTGACGCTCGGAATACCATCCAATCCGACGATGGCTTTGATGGTTGGCGCGATGATCATCCAGGGTATTCAGCCCGGTCCTTCCGTCATGGGTGAACAGCCAGCACTGTTTTGGGGACTGATCGTATCGATGTGGATCGGCAATCTTATGTTGCTGATCCTGAACCTGCCCTTGATCAGAATATGGGTGATAATGATCCGATTCCCGTATCACCTGTTATATCCGACCATCATCTTATTCTGTGCCATTGGGGTATTCAGCCTCAACAACACGAATTTCGACGTCTACCTGCTCGCGCTTTTCGGCCTGCTGGGATACGTCTTTCGCAAGCTTGATGCCGAACCGGCGCCTCTCCTGCTGGCTTTTGTGCTCGGGCCAATGATGGAAGAGTTTCTCCGTAGAGCCCTGCTGATCTCGCGCGGCGATCCTCTGGTCCTGGTATCCCGCCCGGTAAGCGCCGCGATGCTGATCATCGCGGCCGGTCTGGTCGTGATGGTGATCACGCCCGCCTTGCGGAGGACGCGCGAAAAGGCGTTCCAGGAAGAACACTGACGGGATGCGGGCGAAGCGCCCTAATCCAGGGCGGTGGACGAACCCGGTTATGCTGTGCACGGAAGCTTCAACCAGGCGCTTCTTTTTTGGGCCACAAGACCATCGCCAAAGGCACTGCCGCGATGACGACTGCGGCAATCCCCGCTGCAGGCAGGCCCTGCCATTCGATCAGCGGTCCGGTCGCGAGCGCCGCCGCAACGCTCATGCCGCCTGCGAAGCTGTCATTGATGCCAATCGCACGGCCCCTGTGCACTGTCTCGGTCCGATTGGCGATCAGCGCGGTTGCCGCCACATTGGCGGCCGCCCAGCCAAGCCCTACGAGAAAGGTCCCAAGCGTGATCGATAGATAAAAGTCGGTGAAGGTGACCAGAACGGCGCCAATGAGCGCGACCGCCACACCCGGGTACATCACCTTGCCATAGCCGATCCGGTCCGCGAGCTTGCCCAACGGAATCGTGAAAGCGAACATTCCGGCAGTATGAAAGGTATGCGAGGCGGCAATCGCCCCGATGCCATGCCCGTGGTGATCAAGCACCAATGAAGTCAGCACCATGACGATTGACATATTGCCCTGCGCCGCACAGTTCGCGACGATCGCGAGCCGTATCGGGCGTTGGCGCAAAAGCGTGCTGGCCCGAAAAGTTGATGTGTCTTCGGCAGGCGGCCGCGGCGGCGGCACATAGCCCTCATAATAGTGAGAAAGATTTTTCCCGATCTCCTTCGGGTCGGGATGGATGAAGCCGACCAGCGCCATGCCCACCAAAATCAGCAACGGCAGGAAAAACCACGGCAGGCTCAATGGATCCATGCCGACGCGGTGCGCGAAGTGTTCGGCGCCGTAGACCACGAGAGGGCTGATGACCAATCCAACCAGCGAGCCGGTAGCGATATAGCCGAGGGCCTGCGCGCGCATATGCGGCAGAAACATATCAGTCGCGGCGACGCGAAGCTGCTGCGCCCCATACATCCCCATCGCAAAAACGAGCATGCCGAGGATAAACAGCACTGGACTTCGGAACGTCAATGAAAGGCCGAGGAGAACCGAACCCATCAGCGCCAGCACAAGGCCCAAAAGGATGCCCGGTTTTCGACCGTAAGTGTCGGTGATCTTCCCGATTGGATAGGAAACGAGAAACCGGCTGAAGCCTATGAGGCTGACCGAAAGCCCTGCGAGGCTCGCGGAGCCGGTAAGGCCGATGACCATCAGCGGACCGAGTCCATAGGCGAACTGCATCCCCGCGCCGGTAAACGACTGCGAGAGCGCGAACAGCGCCATGTTGCGTTTGATGAGCGCGGGAATCCGGACAATGGCGGGCCGCGCGGAGCCTTGATCGATCAGAAAGGTCATGAATTTTCTTGAAGGCCGCGATTTATACGCGCTTGCTACCGGGAATTTCGACCATCGTCACGAGAAATCGCCGAAACGGCGGTGACGTTAGGCGGTTATCCAGCCTTCCTCGTCAGCGCGCCGCGATCCAGCGATTTCAAAACTTCTGCCGAGTTCTGCACATCCCCGAAATTTGAATAAAACGCGGTTAGGGACGCCGCATGTAGTTCATCCGAGCGAGCGGCAAGCGCATCGGAGACCATGATGGTCTTAAAATTAAGCATCATGGCGTCGCGCGCGGTGCTTTCGCAGCAGACATTGGTTGCCGTTCCGGCGATCAGCACGATATTGATGTTGCGGCCATGCAAATAATCGAGGATCGGCGAGGAGCCCTGGATGAAAGCACTAAATCTTTTTTTCTCGATCTTGCCGTCGCCCGGCTGGATTTCGAGAGCACGCCAAAACTCGAAGCCGTCGCCATCCGCTTCCATTTCCTTGTAGCGCCGCTGCTGGCGCTCCGGCGTCATAAGGCACTCGTGAAATACCGACCAGCTTTGGCGCGTGCCGGCCGTACCGTTCCGGATCCAGACGACATGTCCGCCGCGGCTGCGTAGGCCTGCCGCAAGCTCGTTGACTGTCGGGACGATCGCGCGCGCTGACGGGGTCTCCCCTTGCGCCCCGGGCTTGAGAAAGTAATTTTGCAGATCGATAACCAGCAAGGCGGTACGGTGCGGGTCCAAATTATCGAAAGGATGGGCTTTGCCGGACCGCGCTTTGACCCGGTCAACGACATCCGGCGACATTGAAAATCTGTGCATGCGCCAATTCTTCCAGCTTCCGTGTTCCGCCTGAACAATACGCGCGCGGGCTAGGCTTGTGCTAGTGGCAGGCGTCGAACCGTCGCGGGAGTTGAGGGCGAGCAGCGGATCGATCCCGTAGAACGCGGCGTCATCTTCAGGTATTTCTTTCCGTAAGCCTCGTCAAAAAAGCTGTGCATACAGGAAGGCTGTATCATGAAATTTCCAGTGACGCTATCGTTCTATGGCCTGCCAAGGCGCCTCATTTCCCTCCTGCCGTCTCTGGTGGCTTGCGCGCTCGTCCTTCTCTGCGGCTCCGCTTATGCCCAGGATGCGGCAAGCTTTTACACCGGAAAGACCGTGCGGATCGTCGTCGGCTTTTCGCCCGGTGGCGGCTACGATTTATACGCGAGACTGCTGGCTCGCCATGTTGGTCGCCACATACCTGGAAATCCGACGGTCATTGTCCAGAATATGCCGGGCTCGGCGAGCCTAAAGTCCGTGCAATATCTCGATGCAGGCGCGCCGGCCGACGGCACCGTCATGACCACCTTCAATCCCGGCCTCATCACCCAGTCGATTACGACGCCCGACAAGGCGCCGGTGAAATTTCTCAACTACGCCTGGATCGGCAGTGTCAGCGAGGACTTCCGCGTCTGCTACACCTGGAATGCGAGTGGCGTGAAAAACTGGCAGGATTTCCTCGGCAAGGAGAACCTGCGCTTCGGCAATACCGGGGCCGGCACCTCGGCCTACATCGACAACCGCATCCTTAGCGTATTGCTGGGCGCCAAAATCCATCAGGTGCAGGGCTATCCTGGAAGCGCAGACAAGCGCCTCGCCATTGAACGCGGCGAACTCGACGGCGATTGTGGTTCCTGGTCCAGCGTGCCGGAGGACTGGATAAAGGATAACAAGATTACCCTGCTCGTTCGCTTTTCCCGCACGCGCCTTCCCGCTATGCCCGCGACAATGGCTTATGCCAGCGATCTCTTGAGCGACAAAAAAAAGAAAGAGACGTTCAATCTGCTCACAGCGGGTGCGTTGATCGGCAGGCCTTTCATCGCGCCCAGGGGCGTCCCGGCTGACCGACTCGCCGCCCTGCAAGCCGCGTTTAATGCCACCATGAAAGACCCAGAGTTTCTCGCAGATGCCGAGAAACAACGGATGACGGTTTTGCCCATGACGGACGGAGAGGTTGAGGCTGTGATCAGGAAGCTCTATCAGACGCCTCCGGATATCGTGGCCGCCGCCAAGGAAATAACAGGCCAGTAAACTTTTTGCTGCGTCACCAGCAAACTAGGTAGATCCTGCGAGTGTTCAAATCCGCAGAAAGGACGCTGCGTGCGCGCTCGGTCGCTCTCGTTGGCGCGTCGGAACGAGCCAAGTGGCCGAGTGACATTCACGCGAGCCTCCGCGATGGAGGTTACGCGGGAGAAATTTATCCAATCAATCCAAAATATCGCGCGGTTTGGGGAATTCCCTGCTATCCGGACTTCGCAGCACTGCCCTCGCCTGTCGAACATGCGGCCGTGATCGTACCGGCACCTCATGTTATTTCCGTTCTCGAAGATGGGGTTCAACACAGCCTGAAGTCTGCCACCGTTTACGCAGCCGGAGTCGGCGACGGTATTGATCCAGAATCTCTCGAACGCGGCCGCAGATTGAAAGCCATATGCGCTGCGAATGATTTCGTGGTTGCCGGGCCTAACTGCATGGGCGCCCATTCGTGGCGGGAGAAGCTTTTTCTCTATCCCAACACCAGCATCGCCAAGCTGCAGGCGGGCTCCGTTGCTGTCGCCTTTCAATCGGGGGGCACGCTGCAGTTTTGGGTGCAATCCGCGGGCGACCGGGGCGTGAAGTTCTCCTACGCGGTTTCAACCGGCAATGAAATCGATCTCGATCTCGCCGATTATCTCAACTTCTTCGTGGAAGACGAAAACACCAAGATCATTGTTCTGTTTCTTGAGGGAATCCGCAGACCCGAGGCCTTCATGACCGCTGCAGCCAGGGCGCTTGCGGCTCGCAAACCGATCGTGGCCATCAAGAGCGGAAGGACCGCTCAATCTCGCGAAGCGGCGCTGTCGCATACCGGCGCCATTGCCGGTGATTTTGCCGCTTATCAAGCCATGTGCGAGCGCTACGGAATCGTCTCCTGCCGCAGCCTCGACGACATGGTGGAAACGGTGTTGACGTTCCAGGCTGGCAGGCTGCCCAAAGGAAACCGGATCGGTTTTGTCACCACATCCGGCGGCACCGTCGACCTCTTGTGGGACTATGCGGAAAACGAGAGGTCAGTGTTTCCGCCTTTCACCAAGCGCACGGTGACGAGGCTTAAACCGATGATGCAGGACGGTATTCTGCCGAGCAATCCGCTGGATGCTGGAATCCCGACCGGGATGCAGAATGCCGCCAAGATGTGCGAGGCCGTGCTCAATGACCCGAATGTCGACATGGTCGCTTGGGCCAGCCAATTGCCCGGCCGCAAGGCAAAGTGGGACGATGTAACCCCGATCCGGCGCCTGCTGAACGCCACCGACAAGCCCTTCGTGGGCTTCGGCCGAATGTATTATCAAGTGACGCAGGAAGGCCTAAATGCTCAGGAGAGCATTGGCATCCCGTTCTTGCAGGGCCTGGAGCCCACATTGCGCGCCTTGAACGCGCTCGCCTTTTATGGCGAGCGCGCGGGCCGCAAAATCAAGCCAATCCCTGGGCCAAGGAAATCCGATCTGACGCCCCAGACGCTGGAAAAAACGCTGGGCGCTTATGGCATCACGCTGCCAAGATCAGGGGTCGCGAAAAACGCGACGGAAGCGGCCCGGGTCGCGCGACGGATTGGTTATCCCGTCGCCGTCAAAATCATATCCGAGGACATCGGTCATAAGACCGAGGCTGGCGGTGTCATTCTCAATCTGAAGACTGCGGCCGAGGTGTCCTCTGCGGTGCGTGCGCTTTCCGGGGCAGCTAGACGCTACCAGAAGGTCGCCCGCATTAGCGGTTATTTGGTTCAGGAGATGGTGGATGGTGTCGAAACCATACTGGGCACGCGCACCGATCCAATGTACGGGCCTCTCCTGCTGGTGGGCTCCGGCGGAGTTCAAGTGGAGCTTGCCCGCGATATCGCGCTTCGGATGCTTCCGGTGGCTGCCGGGGACGTGCACGCAATGATTGGCGGGCTGAAGCTGAAAGCGTTGCTTGCAGGCTTTCGCGGACAACCGGCCGCCGATGAAGCCGCTTTGGTCAGGGCGGCAACCGGAATGTCGCGTTTTTTCCTCGATCACCGCGAAAAGCTCTTGGACGTCGAAATCAACCCACTGATCGTGCGCCGCAAAGGCAAGGGAGCGGTCGCGGTAGACATTCGGGCGGTGTGGCGAGCTTCGAAAGCTACCAAATAGGTCAAGAATACGTCCTGAGCACGTGCCGGGCGATAACCATCTTCATCACCTCGGTGGCGCCTTCGGTAATGCGATAACTGCGTTGCTGGCGCCAGAATTTCTCAATCGGCAGATCCGTGGTCAGCGCGATGCCGCCGTGAATCTGCATGCAACGATCGGCCACCCGGAAGGCCATCTCGTCAGCATAGGATTTACAGACATACCCCTCCACCCGAGCCTCCTCGCCCGCATCCATCTTGCTCGCAGCCTGATAGACCATGAGCCGCGCCGCATTCAGTTCCACATAAGAATCGACCAGCATGAACTGAATCGCCTGACGATCAGCCAGCGGTTTACCGAAAGTAACGCGCTGTTTGGCGTAGCTTGTAGCCATTTCAAGGCAGCGTTCGGCGACACCAAGCGCGCGCGCACCGTGTTTCACGCGCCCAATACCTATCCATTGCTGACCGAGCCTAAATCCCTCGCCTTCCGCGCCAACCCTGTTTGTTACCGGAACCCGAACGTTGTCGAAGACAATTTCGCAGGGCCGATCGCCCATCATCGTTTCGTATCGGGTAGAGATTTTGACCCCCGGCGTATCCATATCCACCAGAAAGCACGAAATGCCGCCGCGCGAGCCTTTTGTGCGGTCGGTTGCCGCCATGACTTGAGCGAAGTCCGCTTTATCGGCGTGACTGATGAAGCGTTTCACCCCATTGATCACGTAAAACTCCCCGTCGCGCACCGCCGTCGTGCGCATTGACCCGGGATCCGATCCCGCGTCCGGCTCCGTCTGCGCGAAACAGGCGCGCTTCTCTCCTCGAAGCACCGGCAGCAGATACTTTTCCTTCAGCTCACCCTGTAATTGATAAAGGATGGCGCGCACATTGGGGCCCGTGATGGTTTCCCCTCGCGACGGAAGCGCGATTGTGCGACCCAATTCTTCCCACACCACCACGCGCGCCAAAACACCCAAACCCAACCCGCCATATTCCTTAGGGACCTCCAGACCACGGATTCCAAGATCTTCGGCCCGCTTGGTAAATTTTGCGCGCCATTCCGGCTTCAGCTCATCTCCCACGCAGGTTTCCCGTTCGACCGGAATCAGTTCCGAATCGACAAAGCGACGAACGGTTTCCTTCAACATGCGCAACTCTTCCGGCAGATGGAAATCCAATTCGGTCTCCTTGCTTGTCTCGGCATTCTCAGGTTGATGCATTCATAACGAAATATGGCACGATTAGAAATCATCCGCGGCCTGTGTATCAGCTTAAGCCGGACGGCTCCGGTACTACAGAAGCGGAGAGATAAGATACCGGATATACGGTGTTTGAATTCCCTCTGTGGGAGGGCATGATTGCGCTGCCACTTTATGCGTATTTAAATGCGAGAATCGGCAACTCGTTCGTTGAGGACTGGAGCGGTATGCGTCCAAGTGAGATTTACGATGTTATCGTGATCGGTGGCGGAAGCGCGGCCTTTGAGGCTGCCATTTCAGCAAAGACGGCGGGCGCCGAACGCGTGGTCATGCTTGAGAAAGCCCCGGAAGCCGAATTCGGCGGCAATGCCCGTTTCTCCCATACCGGTTTCCGTTTCGTGCATGCGGGCGCCGAGGAAGTTCGGGAATTCGTGCCCGATCTCGACGAGGAAACCTATCAGCGGATGCACGTCCCGCCCTATACGCGCGAGAACTTCCTGGCGGATTTGAATCGCGTGACGCAAAACCGGATCGATCCCGTTCTCGCCGACGCCTTTGTCGGACAATCCAATGCCGCGGTTCATTGGATGAAGGACATCGGCATCAAATGGGAGATGGATAAAACCATCAAGGTCGGGGACAAGCTCTATTTCGAACCGGGCATCAACATCCACCCGATCGGCGGCGGGCTTGGGCTTCTGCTCGCGCTGCGGGAGATCGCGCTGAAACACGGCATCGAAATCCGTTACGACTCCAAAGTGCGCGCGGTACACGGCAACGAGCGGCAAGTTGAAGGCGTGCGCGTCTCCGGCCCCTCGGAAGAATACGATCTTGGCGGCCGTGCAATCATCTGCTGCAGCGGAGGCTTCCAGGCCAATGCCGAGATGCGGGCGCGTTACCTCGGCCCTAACTCCGACCTTCTGCGCGTCCGTGGCAGCAAACACAATACCGGCGAGGTACTGCAGGCCATGCTTGCGATCGGAGCCAAAGCCGCGGGCCATTGGCAGGGCGCGCATATGACGCCGATCGACAGCGCCGCTCCGGCCGTGGAAACCCCCCTCCTGGAAGGCGGGAAGGGAAATTCAATGAACCGCTACGATTACACTTACGGCATCACCGTCAACACGCTCGGACAGCGCTTTTACGACGAAGGCGAAGCCAAGCATTCCTACACATATGCAAAGACCGGACGCGCGGTTCTCGCACAGCCCGGCGCGGCTGCTTTCCAGATCTACGATCAGACCGGCGTCGAGTTATTCCGGCGTGGCCCGAACTACACCGCCACGGTCTTTGAGGCACCAACCATCGCCGAGCTCGCGCAGAAAATCGGCATCGAACCCGCAGTGCTGGTGCATACCGTGGAAGAATTCAATGCGGCATGCCGGACCGATGTGCCGCTCGATCCGCGCGTGCTCGATGGCAAATGCACCACAGGAATCTCGCCGCCGAAGTCGAATTGGGCCGAGCCGATCCGACGCGCACCCTTCCGCGCTTATCCGATCACGGCCGGTGTTACCTTCACTTTCGGAGGCTTGCAGGTGGATACCAAGGCTCAGGTGATCAGCACGGGGCACCGGCCGATTCACGGGCTCTTCGCTTCCGGGGACGTAGTCGGCCTGTTCTTCCACAATTATCCCTCCTGCACCGGCCAGACGCGCAATGTCGTGTTCAGCTATCTGGCCGGCCGCAGCGCTGCCGCCCTGCAGAATTGACCGGGCCTATGACATCGAGCCCGATGACCTCGACGCCAAAGCCGAGCACGGCGGAGCGCCTTGCTGATTGGGCGCTATCCATTGATGCCTCGGACATTCCGCGCCCTGCAATCGACCAGGCGAAACTGTTGCTGCTCGACACCATAGGCTGTGGTCTCGCCGCTTCGGAGCAACCTGCCGCCCGCAATGTGCTCGAGGCCATGGCAAATACCGGCGGAGCCCCGCAATGCACCGTGATCGGTGGCGCCGCCAAAACCAGCTTCCCCAATGCGGTGCTGGCCAACGGCATGCTGATCCGTGTGCTCGACTTCAATGACTATGTGATCGAGCCCGACGGATCGATCGGCGGGCATCCGAGCGACAATATCCCGGTCGCTTTGGCGGCCGGAGAATTCGATAACCGAAGCGGCCGGGATGTGCTTGCGGCCATGGTTATCGGTTACGAACTCTACGGCCGCTGCAAAGGCTTCCTGGAACGACGTTCGCCGTGGGACGGCTCATCGATCTCCGGCATCGTCACTCCGGTGATGGCGGGATGGCTGATGCAGCTTGATCGCAGCACGCTGGCGCATGCGGTCGCACTCAGCGTTGCGCGTACGGCGACTTCCGCGGCGGTGCGATGGGGCGAGATGTCGGCGGCGAAGTCGCTCGCCAATGCTTTGGTCGCGCAGAATGGTGTGCAGGCAGCGCTCCTTGCCCGCCACGGCGTGACTGGCCCGCAGGCGGTCTTCGATCACCCGCGTGGGATGCAGGCAGTGTTTCCCAAGCTTGACGCTGCGGTATTGACGTTGCCGCTGCAGGCGGACAGCTATGTGATGAGGTCTAACGTCAAGACCTATCCTTGCGTGGCCACCGCGCAAGCTGCCGTCAGCGCCGCGCTCGAGCTGCACAAGCTGATCGGCGGCAACGCCAGCGCGCTCAACAAGCATCCGGGTCGTCATGGCCGATACCCCGACCGTGCGCGCGCATCAGGAAGATCGCGACCGCGCCGATCCGAAGTCGCACGAGACGGCGGATCACAGCTTTCCTTTCCTAATCGCGGCGGCCTTGGTGGATGGCACGTTCGGCCTCGCCCAATTCAAGGATGAGCGATGGAACAACGCGGAAGTGCGCGCCGTGATGAGCCGCATACAAATGACAACCGACGCCGAGCTGGCGCGACGATCCCCCGGATCCTACCCGTGCCTACTTGAGGCTATGGCAAATGATGGGCGCAGCTATCGTGCCGAAGTCCTCTATCCGCCCGGCTTCTCACGCGGCGCGCTGGCGCCGCAACCAGTGGTCAGCCAAATTCCACGGGCTTACGGAAAGCCGTGTGCCGCGAGCGGCGCGCGACCGGATCATCGACGCTGCCATGGCGCTGGACGAGAAGTCCTTCACTCGCGCCGCTGCTGAACGCACTCGCAACAGCGGCCTAGGCTGCTAAGCTTGCACCCCTTCCCGTTCCAGTTAATATCCGGCTAACAATACAAAACGAGGGAGGATGCACTTGAGAATAACGCTCAAGACCGCTGTCGCTGCGGCTTCGATGCTGGCGGCGTTTTGCTCGCCTGCAGCCGCAGACCCAGTCGAAGAGTTCTACCGCGGAAAGCAGATCCGATTTATCATTTCATCCGCCACCGGCGGCGATTATGACCAATGGTCCCGGCTGATCGCCCGATACCTCGGCAAATACATTCCCGGCAATCCCGCCCTCGTCCCGCAGAACATGCCGGGCGGCGGCCAGATCATCGCGACCAACCACCTGTTCAACGCGGCGGCGCAGGACGGCACGGTGATCGGCATGATCGGCCGCAATTTGCCGAATGATGCGCTGGTCAAGAAAGAGGGCGTGCGCTTCGACCCGCTCAAGTTCAACTGGCTGGGCAGCCCGGAACTGACCAACCGCGTCTGCGTCGCGATCGAAGGCGCGCCGGTGCAAGAAGTGCAGGATCTGTTTCAGCACGAATTGCTGGTGGGCGGCGCTGGCGCCGGCACCGCGGTCAGCAACACGCCTACGCTGCTATCACGCCTGCTTGGAATGAAGTTCAAGTTGGTTGAGGGCTATGGCAACTCCCAGGCGATCCTGCTGGCCATTGAACGCGGCGAGGTGCAGGGCATCTGTCAGTCGCTCAGCTCGCTTCGTGGCAGCCGTCCTGACTGGTTCGAATCCGGCAAGCTGAAAGTGCTGTTCAACACCGAACGTCAGCCCGTGCCTAATCTGCATGCGCCGTCCGTGTTCGAATTCGTCAAATCGGAGGAACACCGCAAGATCCTCGCCCTCTATACGTCCAGCGTTGAATTCGGCCGTCCGATCGTCGCGCCGCCCGGCGTGCCGAAGGAGCGCGTGGACGCATTGCGCAAGGCCTTGGCCGATACGCTCAAGGACCCCGGGTTGCTCGAGGAGGCGCAGAAGCAGGGCATGGAAATGACTTTTGTGTCGGGCGAGGAGCTCGAAAAGCTGATCATCGACCTGATGAGCACGCCTGTCGACATCGTCGACAAAATGCGTGAGATGACGAAATGAAAGCCATGCGCATCCTGTTCCTGAACCAGGCGCCGAAGAACCAGGCCTATGACGTGGCCAGCATCGAGGCCCAGCTCAACGGCTACGCCTCGCTCGGCACCAAAGTGGAAATCGGCTTTCCGGACGACTATGAGGGATCCCAGCTGTTTGACACGATCGGCAAGCAAAGCGCGCTAAATGGCCTGCATCACATGATGGAGGCACCGAGCATCATTCGAAAAATTTTCTGGGCCTCGCAGAATGGCTACAACGCGGTGATCTCCAGCAACACCTTCGACCCCGGGGTCGATGGCGGCCGGCTAGCCGTGGATATTCCGGTTATCGGCCTGTTGCGAACCTCAATGCATGCCGCGCTGACGCTCGCGGACAAGGTCGGCATTACCGTGCCGCTGGCCCCGCACGTTCCTTACACTTGGCGGATCCTGCGCACCTATGGCCTCGATCGCTTCGTCTCCGATATCAAGCCGATCGGCGTTTATGGTAAGAACATAAAAGAACGCAAGGAGGAGATTTTCGGCATCACCGAACGCCTCATCCGCTCGCTAATCGACGATACCGGGGCAGAGATTATCCTGCCCCTCGGAGGCGCGCTCATTCCTTACGTCGTCGATCCCGATGATCTGGCCAAAGCCACCGGCGTGCAGGTCCTCAACACCAAGGCGATCGGCATCCGCTTCGCCGAAATGTGTGTTGCCTTTGGCATGACGCAGAGCGCCATCACCTATCCCCGGCCGAAGCTCGACTATTCCGATTTCGTAAAGCGGGTCTGACGAAGGCCGAGCAAAAATTCATTTGTCCTGGTCGTTCAGCACAACCAAGGCATCCAGCGCGACACCCCCCTTCTGCCGCAACAGGAACGGGTTCACGTCGATGGATGCGATGCGATTGCCTGCGTCCAGAACAAGGTTGGACAGCCCCACCAAGGCCGCGGCGAGCGCCTCGCAGTCGAGCGGCGGACGTCCCCGATACCCCTTCACCAGTATCCCTGCCCGGGTGCGTTCGATAAGCGCCAGCGCACGGGACGCATCGAGCGGCGGCGCCGTCAGCGCAACATCCTTCAGCAGCTCGAGGTCTGTGCCCCCTAAGCCGAACAGAATAACGGGCCCCATTTCCGGATCGCGCGCTGTGCCGAGGACGAGTTCCAGGCCGCCGGTGGCCTGCTCGGCAATCAGCACGCCGTCGAGCTTTGGCTTTCCAGAATGGCCCGCCACAGCCTGTTCGATGTCCCGGAAGGCGTGGCGTACCGCATCGGCCGAATTCAGACCGAGGATAACGCCACCGACATCAGACTTATGCGGTAAAGCTGCGCTCACTGCTTTGGCCACCACGGGAAAGCCGATGGCCTCCGCGATGCGCGCGGCGTGCTCCGCGTCAGTGGCAATTTGCTCGCGCACACTCACGATCCCATAGGCCGCAAGCAGGCGTTTAGAATCGACTTCGTTCAGGCTTTGCGCCGCACCGCGCTTGAGAAGATCATCCAGCAGCTCGCGAGTAGCCTGCGACGGAGAGGGTCGCGGAGCCGGTGCCGTTCTCGGGATCATCAGGTTGGAGGTAATCGCCCGCAAGGTCCGCAGCGATTTATCCATCTCCTGCATAAAAGCGACGTTCGCGAGTTCCCCTCGCAATTCCCGGCTGTAGTCGGTAAGGCCGTGGCTGATCATCGTCACGTAGACGACCGGCTTGTCAGAAGCCGCTGCTAGCGCGTTGACGCCGCGAAGATAGCTGTCCTTGATTTTCGACGCCGGTGCGCGCGGAAGCTCTTCCTGCAGGAGTAGGATGTCGATTGCCGGATCGTCCAGCATCGCCTTGACGGAACGCAGATAGGCGTCGCCACCGGTTACCGCGGTGAAGCCGGCGTCGAGCGGATTGCCAACGATGGTGCCGACCGCGAGGCCTTCCTCGAGCTTGGCGCGCGTGGCCGCGCCGAGCTCGGCAAATTCGAGGCCGTGCGAGTTAGCCAGATCGAGCAGCAACCCGCGCATGCCGCCCGAAAAAGTAATGGCGCCGAGCTTCTGGCCGCGCGGCGGCCGCGCATGAACGAAAAATTCCACAGCCTCGACCACGTCATCGAGATTGCGCAACCGGATCGCTCCGGCTTCGCCCGCCACTGTGTCGAAAGCCTGCATTGAGCCGGCCAGCGCCCCCGTATGAGCCATGGCCGCGGCGCGGCCGGCGTCGGAGGCACCCAGCTTGACCACCAATACCGGCTTTCCGGCAGCCTTGGCCGCGCGGCAGGCCGACAGAAAGTTTTCCGGGTCGTGCACCGATTCCAGATAGGAAACGATCACCTTGGTCGCCGGATCTTCCGCGAAATAGTGGATGTAATCGGCCGTGGTGAGATTCATTTCGTTGCCGCTGGTCACGAGCGCCCCGGTAAAGAGGCCCCGTTCCTCGAGCGTACGCTTGACCGCCATCAGCAACCCGCCGGACTGGCCCACGATTGCCACCGGTCCAGGCTCCAGCCGGTGCGCCCGGTCATCGGGCATAGTCACCATGCTGTTCGCCGCGTTGAAATTGCCGAGGCAGTTGGGGCCGGATATCGCTAGCCCCGTTTCATCGAGCGCGCGCTGGAGTTCCGCCGTGAGTTCGGCGGCCCCCTCGTCCGTCACCTCGCCAAAGCCCGAGGTCATCACAGTAGCGCTGCGCGCGCCGGCGCGCGCAGCCTCGCGTATGGAATCGGCAACGAAGCGCGCTGGAATCAGGATAATGACGTGATCCGGAGCTTCAGGCAGTTCGCCGAAGCTGCGATAGCAGCGCGTGTCCCAAACTGTGTCGCGGCTCGGGTTCATCGGGAATACCGGACCCTTGAACCCATAGCGATCGAGGTTGCGCCACACCCGCTGCGGCCAGTTTCCCGGTTTGTCCGTCGCTCCGAGAATGACGACGTTGCGCGGATTGAGCAGCGCGCGAACCTGCGCTGTCCGGTCCGCCGGCATCGCTCTGGCCGCGGGTGCCGCCATCCGCGTCAGCGCCGCGCGAAGTCGCCGAAGCCCGGCTTGAAGCTCTTCTCGTCGATGAACTGCTTCATCGCCTTGTCACGGCCCTTTTCCGGATCGCGGAATTTGAGCGCGTCGCTCTTCGCCTCCAGATAATCGGCGGCCTGGTCAACGCTCATGTCACGCACCGCGCGGATCGCTTCCTTGGTATAGCGCAGCGCGTGTGGGCTCTTCTTCATCAACGAGCGCGCCAACTCCATCGTTTCATGCCGCAGTTTTTCCAGCGGCACCGACTTGTTGGCGAATTTCAATTCGACGGCTTGCTTGCCGTTAAAGGTCTCTCCCGTGGTTGCGTACCACATGGCGTCGCGATAACCCATCACGCGCACCACGTTCCAGGCAACGACGCCGCCGGGAATAATGCCCCAGTTCACTTCCGAGAGGCCGAATGTCGCCTCGTCGGCCGCGATCACGAAATCGCAGGCGCAGACCGCGGTAAAGGCGCCGCCGAAGCAAAATCCGTTCACCATCGCGATGGTCGGCTTCGGATATTTCGACAGTTTTTCCCAGCGCCAACCGTGAGACTCGCGCCGCGCGCGGGCGCGCGCCTTTGGATTATCCTCATTGGCGCGGAAATAAAGCTTCAAATCCTGGCCGGCGCAGAACGCCTTGCCAGCCCCGGTGATCACAATCACCTTTGTCTCGTCATCTTCTGCCAGCTCTTCGAGCGCCAGATACATTTCGCGATGCAGCTGCGGACTCATCGCGTTGCGCTGCTCCGGGCGGTTCAAGACAAGAAAGGTAACGCCCTCCTCGCGTTCAATTTTCACGGTCTCGAGGTTATTGAGGGATCCAACAGCGTCCGGCATTGCGCGTCCTCTCTATGCGTTTATTGTTTATTGTGATTTACCCGAGACCACCGCAGGTGTCGACCTTGGCCGTGGCCGCTTCGCCGACATAGCTACCTTAAAGGCCGACAAAATCCATCATCGGCCGGTCTTCTCCGGGCTTCGGTCTCTCGTAAAGCCAGGCCTCCATCCGTGAAACGGCGCCCTCCTTGGCAAGCGTCGCCTCATATTCGCGTCGGATGTACGGATCCTCTTCATCATAGGGGATAGCGGAGCCCCCGTCCCTGATATCGATTGCGCCGAGATCCTTCTGTTTCTCGCCGGGGCGGCCGGGCTTGCGCGAACGTGAGTTGTTCGCGCCAAACCAGGCCGTCAATCTCAGGGATTCCTTGCTCGTTCCGAAATGCTGGTGAAACCAGTCCCCGCTCATGGGCGCGGCGCTGACCATGCCGACCGGCTCGTAGTCGACGCGGAAGACTTGGTCCGCCTTCCCGTCCCGCCACGGCGTCGTGCCGATCTCCGAAGGCCAGGTATAGGTATAGCCCTTGCCCTTCACGCAAATGAGCACGGCGGCGGAGCCATGCCGATGCGCCTTCGAATAACGTCCGGTCTCGTGCTGCCCGATCCACATATAGAAGCGGTTGCCCGCCATATGCGGTTCGATGCGGCGATATCCCGGTGAGCGCCGGTTATCGAGCGGAAGTTCGCATTTGACGATATCAGGGACGATGTTGGTGCGACGCATTGCCAGGCCGCGCACCGGATCTGGCGCAAGGTCGTCCTTGGGCTTGAAGTAGTCCTGGCTTCCGTCAAACCGTTCCGAGAAAACGTAGCTGTTGTTGAAAACGAAATCGTTATTGTCATAGAGATTCATCGCCGGCGGCGCCGTTGTACCGCCGAGCAGAAGTGCTGGTGAAGAAGAGGCATTCACGATGCGATGATAAGTGTTCAACGGAATCGCAAAGAGCGATCCCTTTTGCCATTCGAACACATGCTTCTTTCCGTCTTCTTGCCAGACTTCGGTGGTGCCCCGCCCTTCGACCACCAGGTACTGTTCTTCATACACATGCTTCTCGACATTCAGCGCACCGGTACCGGGCACCTCCACGACATAAGAGCCCCAGAGACCTTCGGTGCCCCAGAGCTGGATGAATGATCCTTTTCCGCCCATCCGCTTCCACGGCTTCAGCGGGAGGTCCTGCACTTTACTCACACCGACCGCGCGGACGATCGGTATCTCCTGCTCCTCCATGAATTTGTCGTAAGGCGTGGTGACGCGTTTGAAAGTTCCAAGGCCCGCCTTCTGATTGCCCCTTGGCTCGTGCCAGTGGTCCTGGCTGGTGGTGTCATGCATTATTCACTCCTCCTGCGTCCCGAGCGCATTCAAGGGTCCCAAATAATCTCCCCCAGGACGCGGCCGCGTCGGATGTACTGCAGCCCTCAGCCTGGGGACCTGTCGGCGACGAGAGCCTTATAACGCTTGATGACAGGTTCCGGCGTCTTCGCCAGTTGGGCGACTAATTCTGCGATGGTCTTTCCGTCTTTCGGCGTGAACTCGAGTTTCTGTTTGATCATTTCCGCCTGGAACTCTGGATCGTTCATCGTGTCTTGGAAGGCCTTTTGCATGATAGCAACACGATCCGCAGGCACGCCCGGCGGCAGCGCGAAAGGATAGCCTATCATGAGAGGGGCCTCCACGAATTCGATCATCGCAAGCTGTTCCGGAGTTTTTGCGAGTTCTCGGGCCGTCGGCACGTCCGCCAAGGCGGGATGCCGGCCTGTGCGTCCGAACTGAATCATCGGGCGTGCGATGTTCTTCTCAAGCCAATACGGCTTTCGAGCAAGCAGGGTCTGGTAGCCAATCGTGTGTCCGTCTACTTCGCCATTTTCAAACGCAATGTCGAGATTGTCTCCGGTGTATCCATGTATGATCTTCAAATTCAGGCCGAGCGCCTCGTTGATGACCTCGATTGGCGCAGCGCCGATATTTCCGACATTCAGAGGCGGATTGGCTTTTCGCATTGCCTCGACATCGGTTTGAGGAAGCTTGGCTCGAACGACAAAAAGATAAGCGTTATCCGTATAGCTTGCGGTGGTGCCGAGCCAATTGAACTCCTCGGATTTGTACTTCGCCTGTTCGGTGCCGAGTATTGGAAGCAGAACGGTATAGCGATTGAACAAACCGAACGCCGTTCCGTCCTTGTCGGCGATGTTGTACAAATGATTTGTCGCCGCGATACCGTTTCCCGCCGGCATGTTCACAACAATAATGTTGGGGTTTCCCGGTATATGCTTCGGCATATGCCGCGCAAGCGTCCGCGCGTTCAGATTGTATCCGCCCGTCGGGGACGCTCCGACAATGAGCTTGATGCTTTTGCCGCGGTAAAAGTCCTCCTGGGTAAAACCCGGTGAGAGCGACAGGCAGGACGCGAGCGCTGCAAGCGTTAGCGACATAATTCTCAGCATCGATTTCCTCCTCATGCTGACATGAACGGCTTCTGCCGCCACAGCCTTCTTGTTGGCCTATTATATGAAAGGTATTTGTGGCAATCGCGAATTGTCAATCAACTTGGCCAGATTTGCGAGGTCCTGCAGCTGAGCAGACCCGAGACTAGCGGCGCCATTTCATTTCTGTTTTAATTCATCCTTGAGTGAGGGCGCGCCGACGAAGAACGATCCTCACCGGAATGCCGCAAAGCGACGGCGGGAGGATTTTATGCTCAGAGTCTTGTCTGGCGCGTGGGAGATTCTTGGCCTTGTTTTGGTTACAGGCTGGTTCGCCACGCTTCCGGCGGCCGCACAGGACAAGCTGCCCGCAAATCTCGAAAACGATCCTGTCGCCAAGGCGCTCGGCCCGGCTGTGATGAGTGCTGCCCTGAACGAGGGCACGGTCAATCTCTATTCCGGCACCACGACGCGCGATTTTCTGCAGAAAGGCGGCCAGGCGAATTTCGAGAAGCGCTTCGGCATCAAGATCAAGCCGCTGACCTCCGAGCTGCGCAAGCTGGTCGACCGCATCCGCACCGAAATCTCGGTGGGCAAGGTGGTCATCGACATCTTCGAGGGTAATGACCAATACATGCTGGAGTTGCACCGGCTCAATGCACTTGCAAAATGGAAGCCGCCGGCACCGGAGCTTGACCGCATCAGCCGGGAAGCCTTCGTTGTCGAGCCGGCAGGTTACTGGTGGCCGACGCACGTCAGCGCACAGGGGTTGGTGGTCAACCCCAACCTGGTCGACCCCAAGGAGATCAAGTCCTACTGGGACGTCATCAATCCGAAGTTCAAAGGCAAGGTGGCAATCCGCGACCCACGTTCATCCGGCGGTGGCGCCTGGCACATGCTGGGCATCCAGAACACGCCGGGACTCGGCGCCGACTACATCGTGAAGCTGAAATCGACCGTCGAGCCGTTTATCCTTTCGGGCGGCTCGAACGTGATCCGCGATGCCGTCATCCGCGGCCAGTTCGCCATCGGCTTTTCCGGGCGCGGCGACTTCTTCGACAACCTGCCGAAGGGCGCGCCGCTTGCCTGGGTGGTGCCGAAGGAAGGACTGGCCTGGACGCCCTCCTCGATCGCGCTGATCAACGGCGCACCGAACCCAAATGCCGCAAAGGTATTCATCACCTGGCTCTACGAGGTGGAGCAGATGCAGCTCTGGAGCGAGCAGGGCCGGCCGATACCGCACCCCGACATCAAGGCGCCGATCCCGGAGATGAGCCTCGCCGGAGTGCAACTGATGCCGCGCATCCCCGACGAGCAGCTCGACCAGCCGAACTTCTTCTTCAAGGAGATGGAGAAGGTGTACGGCATCCGCTGACGTTCAGGAAAATACCGTGCCAGACATCGCCCTCGACAACCTCTCCAAGAATTTCGGGCCGCTGATGGCCGTCAATTGCGCGACGCTTAGGGCAGCGGAAGGCGAGCTCCTGACGTTGCTGGGCCCTTCCGGCTGCGGCAAGACCACGACCTTGCGGATGATCGCCGGGCTGGAGGAGCCGAGCGGTGGCAGCATCCGCATCGGTGATCGCACGGTTTATGATCGCGCACGCGGGATCGACGTCCCGGCCGAAATGCGCGGCCTCGGCATGGTGTTCCAGTCCTACGCGATCTGGCCGCACATGACGGTCGCCGAGAACATCGCCTATCCGCTGCGCATGCGGCATGTGGAACGGACGAAGCAGCGCGAGCTGGTCGAAAAGGTGCTCGACCTCGTCGGGCTCGGCGGGCTTGGCAACAAGCCGTCGACGCAGCTTTCGGGCGGCCAGCAGCAGCGCGTCGCGCTGGCGCGGGCGCTGGTGTTCGAGCCCGCTTTGCTGTTGCTAGACGAGCCGCTCTCCAATCTCGACGCCAAATTGCGCGAGCAGATGCGCTTCGAGCTGCGCATCATGCAGCAGCGCATCGGCCTCACCGCGGTCTATGTGACGCACGACCAGGAAGAAGCGCTCACTTTGTCGGACCATCTGGTGGTGATGAATCACGGCGAGATCGAGCAGATCGGCACGCCCACGGAAGTTTACGAGCATCCAACCACCCGCTTCGTCGCCCAGTTCATCGGCAAGGGCAACATGATCGACGTCGCCGGCGGCGTGGACTGGCAGCCCTCCGGAGCGAAGCTGGCGTTGCCGTCCGCCGGCGGGATGATCGAACTTCACCTGCCTGCGCGATCGATCCGCATCGAGCCCGCGCGCAAGGACGGCGAACGGCAAGGCCGCGCCGGCCGCCAGCCTGTTCGTGCGCCCGGAGAAGATCACGATCACCAGCGATGCCAGAGCCGCGGCGAAATCCGCGCAGGCCGTGCAGTTGCCAGGCCGCGTGCTGGGGCGCGCCTATGTCGGCAACCGTGCCGAATATCTGGTGGCGATCAACGAGGCAACGTCGCTCAAGGTCGAAATCCTCGACCGACGTGACGGTCGGCGCGGGCTCCGAGGTGGTGCTGTCGATCGCGCCGGACGATATGGTGCTCTACCGGCCGGGGCCGCAATGAGCGTCCTGGCCGGCGGCGCAGCGCCAGCGCGCGGGCAGGCTGCCGGCATCGGCGTGCTCCGGACACCTTTGGTCGCGCGGCTCGGTATTCCGCCGGTGGCGTTCTATGCGCTGCTTGCGCTCCTCCTCGCGATATTGGTGCTCTATCCGTTCGCCGTATTGCTGACGTCGAGCTTCTTCACCGGGCAGCCGGGGCGGCTCGGCGCCTTCACGCTCGCCAATTACAAGGTCTGGCTCGGCTCCTGGGACCTGCTGCCGATCCTGTTCAACAGCGTGGTCTATTCCACCGCACGGCTCGCCATCGGCCTGTTCTTCGCGCTGCTTTTCGCCTGGGCGGCGGCGCGCACCAACGTGCCTTATGCCGGCCTGATGGCATGGATGATCCCGATCCCGTTCTTCATCCCCGATCTGCTGACCGCTTTCGGGTGGCTGATGCTGGGCAACCCGCAAAACGGTGTGATCAACCAGGTGGCGCAGCAGCTGTTCGGCATCCAGGGACCGGTGATCAATCTTTACGGCTGGGGCGGCCTCATCTTCCATGCCTCGCTCAACACCATCTCCTTCATGTTCCTGATGCTGGTCGGTTTCTTCAAGCAGATGGATGCGTCCTACGAAGAGGCCGCGACCACGCTCGGCGCCGGCAAGCTCAAGGTGATGACCACGATCACCTTCCCAATGCTGGCGCCGGCGATCCTCAGCATTTCGCTGCTCGTTTTCATCCAGGGGCTGGAGTCGTTCGAGAACCCGCTGCTGTTCGGTAATCCCGGCGGCGTCTATGTCTTCGCCAACGAGATCTACCGCATGCTGTCCTATCGCCATCCGCCGGAGTATGGCGCGGCGACGGCGCTCTCGGTCATCCTGATCGTCGTGACCTTCGCGCTGCTTGTGGTGCAGTGGCGAAAGCTCGGCGGCCGCCGCTACACGGTCGTGACCGGCAAAGGCTACCGGCCGACCAAGCTCCGGCTCCCCAATGCGCTGCGCTGGGGCATCTTCGCGCTGTTCGTCGATCTATTTCCTGCTTGGCGGTGGTGATCCCGATCGGCCAGATCGTATTCAACTCCTTCTTCGAGATCTTCGGCCTCTATGGCTGGCAATATGTGACGCTGAAGAACTGGACGAACGTGCTCAACAACGCCCGCGCGATGAACGGGCTGAAGAACACGATCATCTACGCCACCATCGCCGCCTCCGCCGTGGTCGTGATCGGCGGCCTCGTCGGATATATCCGCGTGCGCACGCGGCACTGGCTCGGCTATGTGCTCGAGCTGATGGCCTGGGCGCCCTGGACCCTGCCCGGCGTGGTGATGGGCCTCGCGTTGCTCTGGGCCTGGGCGCTGCCGCCGCAGCCGTTCAACCTCTACGGCACCGCGCTCGTCATCATCATCGGATTCATCGTCAAAGGCCTGCCGCTCGGGGCCGCGACCATGCAGTCGGCGGTGCACCAGATCAGCCCGGAGCTTGAGGAATCCTCGCGCGTGCATGGCGGCTCCTGGCTGCGCACGGTCCGGCATATCCTGGCGCCGCTGCTGCGCCGGGGCGCCTTCGCCGCTTTCGTGATCGTTTTCGCGATCGCGGCGCGCGACCTCACTATCCCGCTGCTGCTCTATCGCGACGACATCGAGACGCTGACGGTAACCCTGCTTGCATTATTATGAGACCGCCGACATGGGCACGCTGGCGGCGACCTCGCTTATTCAGCTCGCCTTGTCATGATGCTGCTGTTGCTCGACCGTCTGACACGCGAGAAAGAAGAATGAAAGGAATCGCCCATGGCCCGGCCATCGCCCGCACGGCAGGAGCCTGCCCGACACCGTATCGAGCGACCTGAAGATCAAGGACGTCATCGTCCACAAATTGCGGCTGCCTTACCTCGGCACGGTCAATTTCCGCTCGGTGACGCGAGGACCGCGGGGAATACGCCATCCTGCGCATCGTCGCCGACAACGGCCAGGAGGGTATCGCGGAGGCGGTCTGCCGGCCCGAGCAGAGCGGCGAAGACGCCACCATGCTCGCCTATACGATCGAGACCTTGTTCAAGCCGCGGCTGATCGGGCTCGATCCGCTCGCCCATCTCGCCGCCCTCGCGGCCTGGACAAGGTCAAATTCTGCCGCTAGCGCCAAGGCGCTTGATCGACGTCGCGCTATGGGACCTGAAGGGCAAAATTCTCGGCCAGCCGGTCTGGCGGCTGCTCGGCGCGACCGAGCCGAAGCCGGTGCCGCTGACCTGGCTGGTGCATGGCAAGACGACGCGCGAGGCGATGGTTGCGGACGCGAGCGCAAGCACGAAGAGCGCGGCTACAACTCGATGAAGCTGAAGACCTGGAAGCGCAGCATGGAGGACGTGCGACTGGTCGAGGACGTGCGCAAGGCGCTCGGCGACGATGCCTTCCTCTATGTCGACGGCAACGGCAGCTATACCGAAGGCGAGGCGCGCACCATCCTGGCGCGGGTCGCCGAATACAATGCGGCCTTCATCGAGGAGCCGTGCAAATTTGCCGATCCGCTTCGGCAGGCGGCTTTCGCCGCGCATCTGCCGGTGCCGCTGCTGGGCGACCAATGCCTGCAATCGCTGGAGGACGTGCAGCTCCACATCCGGCTCGGTGCGGTCGGCGCGGTCAGCATCAAGCTGCGCCGCACCGGCTTCACGCAATCGCTGAAGATCGCGGCGCTGGCGGAGGCCGCCGGCCTGCCGGTGGTGATCGGCACCGACTCCGAGAGCCGGATCGGTCGCATGGCGCGCATGCATTTCCGCGCGGCGCTTGCCCTGGCTCGCGCCCTACCCGGCCGAGACGCATTTCTTCGACAAGCTCGACCGACGACGCCTTTGCCGGTGACCTCCTTTCAAGTGACGGCACGCTGACGCCGACCGACGCGCCCGGCTTCGGCGCCGGGATCGATCACGCGAAGCTTGAAAATGTTTCGCGTTTCTGAGGAGTCGCTGCCGATGGCCTACGATGCTGCCAAGGAAAATTTTCGCGTCGCGCTCGCGGGCGACTGCATGCTGACGCGCCGGCTGTCGGTGTTCGACGAACCTGCCTTCCTAGCCTTGCGCGATCTGTTTCGCGGATGCGACGCCGGCTTCGTCAATCTGGAATCGGTGGTGCGGCGGCCGGACGAAGGCACGCCCGGCGTGACGCGCGGCACCTATATGACGACGCCGCCTGAACTTCTCTCCGACCTTTCCTGGCTCGGCGTCACCATGGTGGCGAACGCCAACAACCACGCTTATGACTATGGCGAAGGCGGGCTGATGGCGACCATCCGGCATCTGACCGAGGCCGGCATCATGTTCGCCGGCAGCGGGCAGAATCTCGCGGAAGCGCGGCGGCCGGGCTATCTCGACACCCGCGCCGGCCGCGTGGCGCTGATCGCGACCACGGCGACCTACCGGCCGTGGAATGCCGCAAGCCCGCAGCGGCCCGACATGCGCGGGCGGCCCGGCATCAATCCGCTCGGCTCGAGACCACCTATACGGTCGACGATGCGACCTTCCAGGCGCTGGACAGAAATGTCCGAGGGCTCTCGGCTTCAACCAGACCCGCAAGCGCAACCGCACGCATTTCTTCAACGACAAGGAGGCGCCGCCCGACGCTCAGGGCGAGATGCAGCTGTTCGGTGAGCGGATCGTGAAAGGCAGCAAATTCGGCGCCGCCAGCAGCGCGGACAATGCCGACATCGAGGACAATCTGCGCTGGGTCCGGGAGGCGCGGCGGCAGGCCGATTGGGTGCTGGTCAGCTTCCACAGCCACGCTTTCGCGCACAAAAGCGTCGCCTCCGCCGCAACCAAGATCGACCTGAAGGAGCCGGCGGATTTCGTGCCGGACTTCGCCCGCGCCGCCATCGATGCCGGCGCCGATATTTTTGTCGGACACGGCTCGCACACCCCGCTCGGCATCGAGATCTACAAGGGCAAGCCGATCCTCTATTCGGTCGGCAATTTCATCTTCCAGAACGAAAGCGTGCGCAGCTTCCCGGCGGAGGCCTATGCACGCTTCGGGCTCGGCCACGACGCCACGCCGACCGATTTCCTCGACGCCCGCACCGGCGGCGGCAGCAAGGGCCACATCGCGCATATGGGCTTCTGGGAAAATATCGTGGTGACCTGCGAATTCCGCGGCGGCAAAGGAGCCGAAATCCGCATTCACCCGATCGAGCAGGGTTTCGGCGCCTCGCTCGGCCAGCGCGGCCGCCCGATGCTGGCCACCGGCGAAATCGCCAACCGCGTGATCGACCGCGTGGCGGATTTGTCGCGCATCTATGGCGTCGAGGTTCGGAACGACAAAGGAATTGGCGTCATCACGATCGGTGACAAACGATGAACCGGTCACAGAGGCAAGCATTTCGTGGTTTTGAAAGGGTTAGAATGTACTTTAATGTTGTCCGATGACGACGCGGAAAGCTGCACCGTCCGCTGTGGGGCTAAAGCCGTGAGGCGTGAAACCGCACAGCTGGCAGAATACGCAGCCGCTTTGCGCTACGAAGATATTCCCGCTGACGTTATCCATGCAGCTAAGAACACGATCGCCGACGGTATCGCGGCATGCGTTTTCGGGTATCGCTTCCCCTGGAGCCAGGCGATCGTCCGTTATGCGCAGCAGTGCGGCGCCGGCAAGAGCGTCGTGCTTGGACCGGGCGCGCCGATGCTTCCGCCGCCTTTCGCGGCGCTTGTGAACGGCGCCCTCGCCCATTCGTTTGAACTTGACGCAGGCACTCGGGTAGGCGTCGGCGCCCATCCCTTCGGTACCGTCTTCACCGCCGCCTTGCCCGTCGCGCAGGACAAAAGGCTGAGCGGCAAGAAGCTCATCACCGCATTCATCGCAGGCAGCGAAGCGATGCTCCGGATCGGCCGCGCCACGGGACGTTCCAACGAGCACCGGGGATTTCACGCACCGGGAACAACCGGGCCTTTCGGCGCCGCGATTGCCTCCTCATTGCTGTTGGGTCTCGACACCGCGCACCTGCTCAATGCCATTGGCATTGCCGGCTCGGTCGCGTGCGGGCTGCGGCAATTCTCCGTTTCCGACACCGGGTCAATGGTGAAGCGCCTGCACTTCGGCCGCGCGGCAGAAGGTGGCGTGCTCGCCGCAGGTCTCGCTGCGGAAGGCTTTGACGGACCGCACGATATCCTCGAAGGCAAGGCCGGGTTCCTGAGGGTGTTCTGCGATCACTACGACGCGGGAGAATTGACGCGTGGCCTCGACGGCCGCACCTTCCTCATGCGCGAGATCGCGATGAAGCGTTTCGGTACCCACGGATCTTCTCAGATCCCGCTTCAGACGCTGCTTGAAATCCGCAAAAACCATCCCTTCGCTCATGACGAGATCGAATCCATCCATATCGCCGCCGCCCGCGAGGCGGTCGAGCATCACGACAACCTGTCGCCGACTGACCTTATGCAGGCGCAGTACAGCGTTCCGTTCTGCATTGCCCTAGCCTGCGTCCGCGATGTGCGCGATCCACGCTCGCTCGACGAAAGCGCGTTGACCGACGCTGCCATCCGAGCCGTCCTACACCGCGTGTGTTATGAAGTCGGGGACATCGCCGATAAAAGAACGTGCCGAATGACGGTGACGCTGAAGAACGGCGAAAGGCTTAAACTAACTCTTCCAGAGCCGGGCATCCCGTGGCGGCGTGCGAACCGTGACGAGACCTACGAAAAATATGCGATCCTGATGCGCGATTGCCCGCGTCGAAAACAGACGAGCTATTCGAGCGCATTCAGACGTTGGAAGAGCAGCAAGACCTCAACTGGCTCCGCCTTTAACAGGCGTAAGCCTGGTCGAGCCGCTGGCTGATTTCGGCGGTTGCTATCGACATTTCCTCCGCCGCCACCGCTGCCGACAGAGTTCTTCGCTCTTTAAGCCGCCCTTGTGCTTGGCAGCAGGCATAAGTCCTCTTGTCTGCGGCTGATTTCTGAATGAAGATGATGACGATCCTGCCCAGCGTCGAAGGCGATGACGTGTTATGAGGTCGGAGGATTGGGAGGGAAACCATGCGCCATTGGGCCGCCGCAACCTTAATCAGTCTTACGTTCGCCGCCCCGCTCACCAATGGAGCACAGGCCGACTCCGTTGCGGATTTCTATCGAGGCAAAACCGTTACTCTGGTTGTCGGTTATAGCGCCGGCGGGGGATACGATATTTATGCCCGAACAATGGCGCCTTACCTGACGAAATACATTCCCGGAAATCCCAACGTGGTCGTCCAGAACATGGATGGCGCGGGAAGCCTGAAGGCCACCAACTACATCTATAATGTCGCGCCCCGGGACGGCACCACGATCGGAACATTTGGTCGCGGCATGGCGATGGAGCCGCTGATCGGCAACAGCGCAACCCAATTCGACGCGACCAAGTTCACCTGGCTGATAAGCACGACGAACGAGCATAATGTGTTCGCACTCTGGCATACGTCGCCGGTGAAGACGTGGGATGACATGCTCACCAAGGAGTTCACGGTCGGCGGCGAAGGATCCGGCTCCGACCCCGATATTTATGCACTCTTGCTGAAAAACCTGTTCGGCCTGAAGTTGAAGCTGATCAGCGGCTATCCGGGCACAACCGAAGTGACTCTTGCGCTAGAGCGAGGTGAAGTCGATGGTCGCGCCAGTTGGTCGTGGAGCAGCTTGAATTCGACCAAGCCGGATTGGATCAAAGAGAAGAAGGTTCGCTTTCCAGTCCAACTCGGCTTGGTAAAAAACCCGGCTCTGCCTGATGTACCACTCGTCATCGACTTGGCAACCACGGAGAAACAACGGCAAGTTTTGAAGCTCGTCCTCAGCCGCCAGGTGATGGGTCGACCTTTTGCCGGTCCGCCGGGCATTCCAGAGGACCGCAAGCAAGCCCTCCGGAAGGCTATGGAGGATACGTTAAAGGATCCGGAATTCGTTGCTGAAGCAAAAAAGCGGAAGATGGACGTTAGTCCGGTCAGCGGGGAGGAGCTCGAAAAGCTGATCGCAGATGTCTATCGAACTCCAAAGGAGATTGTCGCCGAGGTGCGCGCCGCAATCGCTCCTGCGAATTAGCTCTCCAGCTTGCGCTTGCATTCCACGTCACACCATGTGTGGACGCGGTTTTTTGACCGCGTTCGCTCCGGCTGACGGCAACTGCCCTGTCAATACTGTTTTATTGCAAAGGAAACGAAAGCGTGTCGAAGAGGATTCCCCTAACTCTCGCATGCGGTGACTATGAGATCATTCGGGCATTGAAGGAGGGCACCGTCCGTCCCGACGGGATCGATCTTACAGTGCTAACGGCCATGGATTCTACGACGCGGCATTGGCGTTATTTGCGGGGCCAGGAATTCGACATCGGAGAAGTATCCTGCGCTTCATACCTCACTGCCCGTTCTCAAGGCGATCCCGGTCCGGCCCTCCCGGTGTTCCTCCACCGTCGGTTCCGCCATGGCTTCATCTTCATCAACACCACAAAGGGAATCAAAAAGCCTACCGACCTCATTGGTCGTAGAATTGGTGTCAAACAGTATCAGGCGACCGCCATCGTCTGGATGCGGGGCATCCTGGAACACGAATATGGCGTTCCCCACCAATCCATTGAGTGGTTCTCGGAACTCGACGAGACCGTGGAGTTCGCGAAGCCACCGGGCCTGAGGCTCACGCGATTGCCCGATAATCAAGCCGTGGAAGAAATGCTGGCGGCAGGTGAACTGGATGCCGTGATCCATCCTGATCTGATCAAGCCCATTGTCAAAGGTGACCCGCGAGTGGGACGGCTCTTCCCCAATTTCAAAGACGAGGAAATTTCTTTCTATAAGAAGACCGGCATGTTTCCGATCATGCATGTCTTGGGGATCAAGCAGGAGGTCGTGGAACAGTATCCCTGGGCCCCGATCAATATCTTCCACGCCTTCAACGAAGCAAAAGCCATCGCGATGAAGCGGATGGAGAATCCGCGGATGGTGCCGCTCGCGTGGTATCGGGAAGCTTGGGAAGAGCAAGAGCAAATCCTGGGCAAGGACCCTTGGGAATACGGTGCAACCGACCAGAACCGAAAAACAATGGACGCGATCACCAGCTATTGCCACGAGCAAGGATTAATCGCGCGGAAGATTCCTTTCGACGAACTTTTCATCAGTACCTTCCAAGGACGTAAGCGGGGCGAAGAGTTCCGGTTTTGATGTCGTTCAAAGCGATTTTTCCCGTAACAGCTTCCGCAATCGCTGTGGTGTCACCGGCAACTGAGTTACCGCTCCTGGCATCCCAAGGGCGTCGTCGATCGCACTGGCAATGACGCCGCCAGCGCCATTGATTCCGCCTTCACCTGCTCCTTTCAATCCCAAAGGATGCAGTGGCGATGGTGCATCCTCGGTAAGCAGCACCTCGAAATCAGGTGTCTCCCGCGCCGTGGGCATCAGGTAATCGGCCATAGTCGATGAAAGAGGCTCACCCTTTTCGTCATAAACGAATTCCTCGTAGAGCGCGCCGCCCAGCCCCTGCACGCAACCGCCGACCAGTTGGCCTTCGATCATCATCGGATTGACCGCGCGTCCTACGTCATAGCCAATCAGGAAGCGCTCCACGGCGACATGGCCCGTCTCGCGATCGACCCGCACAACCGCGAGATGCACGCCATAGGGAAAGACCGTGTGGTTGGTATTGAACCAACCATGAGCGGCTAACTGTGGCGTCCGCCCCCGCAGCAGCTTGGATCCAGGCGCAATACGCTTGGCTATTTCAGCCAGAGTAATCGAAGGGCCTGTCTTGCCGTCGCGCCGCGCCACGGTGCCATCAGTAATGTCGAGCTCCGCGACCGGTGTCTGTAGCAACTCGGAAGCGAATTCGAGCGCCTTGGCGCGCACCATCAGAGCGGTGACGTGCACGGCTCCGCCAGTCAAGCCCGTGGCGCGTGTGGCTTGCGCGCCGATACCATGATCGATGAGATCGGTGTGGCCGTGGATCACCTTCACCTGTTTGTAATCGACGCCAAGCGCTTCGGCGCAAATCTGCGCCATAGCAGTTTCAAATCCCTGCCCGAGCGATGCCCCGCCCGTGATCAATTCCACCGCTCCGCTGGTGTCGACAGAGATCTTGGCGCCGTCCGACGGTCCGCGGCCGCTTTCCTCCACAAAAACGGCTACACCGGCGCCGACCGCCTCGCCCGCGGCGCGGCGGCGTTTCAGATCCTGCTGCAGTTCATCCCAACGGAAAGCAGCCAGCGCTTTGTCGAGAAGACGCGGAAAATCACCGGAATCCAGCTCAAGATTTTCGACATGCGGCTCATCGAAGGCGATGGTATAGGGCATCTCTGATGCGGTGATGAGATTTCGCTTTCTCACCTCAACGGGGTCGAGCCCAAGTTTGTTGGCCACTGCATCCATCAGGCGGCTGCGCACGAAAGTGCTTTCAAAGCGGCCCGGCGCACGATAGGTCGCCGCGGGTGTCTTATTGGTGAGACGGAAATGCGCGACGGCGCGGTAGGCTGGCACCCGGTACGCGCCGGTCAGCATGCACATGGTGCGGTTAGGGACATTGGCGCCGTGGGTGCGGACATATCCGCCTTGGTCATGAAAGATTTCGTCCTCAATTCCCAGGATGCGTCCCTCTGAATTGAACGCGATGCGTGCGAGATGGCGCTGCTGACGTCCCTGATTAGCGCACATCAGATGTTCGCGCCGGTCCTCGATCCATTTCACCGGACGGCCGAGCCGCAGCGCCGCGACCAGCACCAAGACATCCTCGGGATAGATTTCCCCACGAATGCCGAAGCCGCCCCCTACATGGCTTTCATGCACGTGCAGCGCCGACGGGCTGCGCTTTAACATCCGGCACAGGGTTTCTTTATTCCGATGTGGAATTTTGGCGGCGCCGTGAAGCTCCAATATGTCGCGCGCGGCATCGTAGCGGCCGAGCGCTCCCCGCGTTTCCATCGGAACGCCGGAATGCCGGCCTATCGTAAGGTCCAGTTCGACTATGGCATGCGCCTTCTTGAAGGCGTCTTCGATATTCCCGTAGCTGTGGTGGAAGATTCCTGCCTCGGTACTCCGGCCGGAGTTGAATTCGCCGGGCTGATCGCTCGCCGATAGCAGAACCGGTAGTTCCTCCACCTCCATCGTGACGAGTTCGGCCGCGTCCTCGGCCACGTAGGCATTCTCGGCAAAGACCGCCGCAACAGGATCCCCGATATAGCGGACTCGACCGCGGGCCAGCGCAGGCTGACGGTACGGCTTGAGCATCTCGGAGGCCCGGTCTGCGCGAAAATCAATCGGCGGTAGATCTGGGATGTCTTCCCAGGTCCAAACTGCGGTTACGCCGGGCAGCGCCCGCGCGGCGGAGGTGTCGATCGAGATAAGTGTTGCATGCGCATGGGCAGAGCGGACGATGCGCATATGCAGCTGGTTCGGGAAATTGATGTCGCCCGCATAGCGTCCCTGCCCCGTGACGAGCGGTAGATCTTCCAGTCGCGGGACCGAATGACCCAGAACTCTGCATTCGCTCGCGCGCGGCGGCGTGGGATAGGCTTTGGTGCCGCCGTCCTGGCTCATTCCGCCGCCTCTGCCTTACGCATTTCCGCGGCAGCGGCGCGCACGGCCCTGATGATGTTCTCGTAGCCCGTGCAACGGCACAAATTCGATGAAAGCAGATCGAGCAGTTCCTCGCCTTCAAGGTGTGGATTCCGCTCAAGCGCGTTCGACGCGAGCATCAGAAATCCCGGCGTGCAGAACCCGCATTGCAGCCCATGATGATCGATGAAAGCCTGCTGCAGCGGATGCAGCTTATTTCCGGAGGCCAGGCCTTCAACCGTGCCTATCTGTTTCCCCTGCGCCTGGATGGCAAACATCAGACAGGAACGGACCGCCTCGCCGTCGATGACCACAGTGCAGGTGCCGCAGACGCCGTGCTCGCAGCCAATATGCGTTCCGGTCTGGCCGCATTCGTCGCGGATGGCATCGACCAGAGTGCAGCGCGGCTCCACGCGAAGGAAATGATCACGCCCGTTGATCGTGAGTTTTATATCGATTTTTTCGTTCATCGAGGGCCGACAAAATCATGATGGACTGAACATTAATTATGAGGCCGCGATCAGGCCCCGGGCGGTAGAACGTGCTTCCATTTCTTGTGGACGCGATCGTCCACTTCCTTGCTCGAGCGCACGACTATCGGGAACGTATCGCGCCTTGCCCATGGCTTGCAGGCATCGATCACGACACGCGCGTTGCGGGGATCCTCTGTGCTGTAGACCATCGGGTCGAGCACCGTGCTCCAGCAACCGCGCAGAACCTCCATGCCTTCGCGTGGATCGCAGCGTGTACACATCGCCCAGATGACCTTGTCCATGTCGGCAGGATCGATGTCGTCATCAACCACGACGACAAAACGGTTCGCGTAAGCGCCGGCATGACATTGCGAGGCGATCAGGCCAGCCTGTTTGGAGTGTCCGCCGTACATTTGCTTAATCGAAACGGTAAGCCAAAGTCGGCTACCGCCGGCCGCGTGAGCCCACACGCCCTTCACTTCGGGAACGCCGGCGGCTTCAAGCTGATTCCATACAGCCCCTGACCGATAGGTACCGCGGTAAAAGGAATTGTCGTCCGGCGGGATGCCCGGAATTGCGCCGAGCAGGACGGGATCATTTCGATGAAGTAACGTTTCGACCCGGATTGCCGGCTCCTTCTTTTTGCCGCCCGCGTAATAACCGGTCCACTCGCCAAGCGGTCCTTCGTCGATCAGATCGTTGGGATGGACAAAACCTTCGAAAGCAATCTCTGCATTCGCCGGGATAGGCAAACCGGTGCGCGGCCCCATAATTACTTCGACCGGTTCGCCAAGCAGGCCGCCGGCAGCGTCGTATTCGTTCTTGCCGTATGGGATTTCTAACCCCGCAACCATGAACAACGCCGGGTGCATTCCCACCACTACCGCGATTGGACACGGCTCTCCGTGTTCATGATATCCCCGCATGATGAGGTTGCCATGTTTTCCCTTCGAGCACATGACGGAAGCTACGTTGCGATCATGCACCTGCACGCGATAGGCACCGTAGTTGATCCAGCCGGAATTACGGTCTTTCATGATGACCATGCAGCCGGTGCCGATGTAATGCCCACCATCATGCTCATGCCATTTGGGCGCGGGAATTTTTTCCAGATCAAGCTCGTTGCCGCCGCTGACATTCTCCTGCACCAAGCCCTTGGCAACAGTGATCGGCGGGATGGATTTGGCCTCCTTCATGTACCGCCGCCAAAAATTGACCAGGTCGAGCTCTTTGGCCGCGGCGGGCAGGCCCAGCGTCAAATTGATCCTTGGAACCGACGTGAGAATGTTGGCGAGGACGCGATAGCCGCGCGGATAACCGGGAATGTCGTCGAACAGCACCGCCTTATTACCGATCTTGCGCTGATACACATCGACGATGCCGCCGATTTCCTCTTCGCGTTCGGCGCCGGAGATTTTCTGCAGCTGGCCGGCGGCTTCGACCTCGGCGATCCACGTACGCAGGTCCTGTTTTGCCACTTCAAATCTCCCTGAATATCAACCAATCAGGCTGCTGCTTGCTCCAACGCACGGCGCGTAAGAGCGCGGACGAGATCGCGGCGGTATGCGGCGCTCGTGATCAGATCTTCAATTGGTTTCACGACGTCCGCGGCGGCCTCCGCGGCAGCGCGAAAGGTCTCGGCTGCGGGTGGCTTGCCTTCGAGGACTGCCTCCGCGTCGCTGACGCGGCGCGGCCTTGCCTCGACACCGCCGATACCGACCCGCGCCTCACGCATGAGGCCCTCCTGCAGGCGGTAGGTGACGAGCGTCATGGCGAGGGCGAAATCGCCGGCGCGGCGACTAAATTCGCAAAAGCCAAAACGGGCATCGGCCGGCAAGGCGGGTAGCTGTGTTTCGGCCAGAAGCTCGTCGTCTTCCAAGGCGGTGCTCATCATTCCGGCGAAGAAGTTCTCCGCCGCGATGGTGCGCGTGCTTCGGGCACTTTTTGCGACCATTTCGCCGCCAAGCGCGGTGGCGACGAGACACCATTCCGACGCAGGATCGGCATGAGCAAGGCTGCCGCAGAAGGTGCCCCGCGTCCGGATAGGATAATGCCCGATATGTCGAACGACGGCCGACAGCAGATTTCCCAGCGGACCATCCACGACCGGGCGGTGGAAGGCTGAGTGTCGAACGCATGCCCCGATCGACAGGCTTTCCGCGCCTGCCTTAAGCTCCGCGAGCGCCTTGATGCCATTGATGTCCACCAGGTGAGCAGGCCGCGCCAAACGAAACGCCATGGTTGGAACCAAGCTTTGACCGCCGGCCAAAATGCGACCGTCATCCGCGGCAACTTGCGAAAGAATCGTGACCGCCTCGTCGATAGTTTGCGGAGCGTGATAATGAAAAGGCGCAGGTTTCATCGATCCACACGAGCTGAGATAGCGCGCACTCAAACGACGGGCATTTAAGGCGCTGACATTGACCCCGGAGAAGACCGGCGTTAGCCTGTCTCAAATTTGGGACAATTATTTTTTTTGAAATCATGCATGCTTTCGTCGGCATGTAAAGGCTCGAGCATGTCCTCCCAGCGCGCCAAGGCGACAGCATGAGCGAGAGCCGCACCATTGTAGTGACCGTCAATGGCCGGCGCCATGAAGCTACGGTTCCCGTCCGCGTGACGTTGGTGGATTTTTTACGTCACCAACTCGGTCTGACCGGAACGCATGTTGGCTGCGAGCATGGAGTTTGCGGCGCCTGCACGGTTTTGTTCGACGGCCATGCTGCGCGGGCGTGCTTGATGTTTGCGGTCCAGGCCGACAAGCACGAGGTGATGACCATCGAAGGCATCGCGGCGGACAGTGAGAACCTGCATCCACTTCAGGCTGCTTTCCGAGATCACCACGGCCTGCAATGCGGCTTTTGCACGCCCGGCTTTTTGACCACTTTGCTTGAATTTCTGCAAAACAACCCCTCCCCGACCGAAGAAGAAGCGAGAGACGCGATCTCCGGTAATCTCTGCCGCTGCACCGGCTACCAGGGAATCGTGGCCGCCACATTGGACGCCGCCCAACGGCTGCGCAGCCGCAAGGAGCGTCCAAGGTGAGCGGAGGAACTTTCGGCCAAAGCGTGCCTCGCCTGGAGGATCCCGACCTGCTGGTGGGACGGGGCCGTTTTGTCGATGACATTCACTTGCCGGGCTTGCTGGAAGCGGCGTTCGCTCGCAGCCCCCATCCGCATGCCATGATCCGCGGGCTCGATAAGACGGCTGCTCTGGCGCTGCCGGGCGTGCATGCGGTCTTCGCCTTGGATGATCTCAAACCTTATTTGACGACTGAGCGCCTTGCTGTCGCGCTGCCAACACCCAGCTACAAGCAGGTACTGGATCGGCCGGTGCTGGCCACCGACGAAGTGGTGCATGTGGGTGAACCGGTGGCGATCGTCGTCGCCGACAACCGATATATCGCAGAAGATGCGGTTGCTCTTCTGGACGTGGACTACGAACCGTTGCCCGCGGCGGTAGATTGCAAGCAAGCGCTCACTGCCAATGCACCGCTCGCACATAGCCACTCGCCGCATAACGTCGTGGCCGAGTTCACCATGGGATTTGGCGATGTCGACGCAGCCGTTGCCAGCGCCGCACATGTCTTTCGCGAGTCGCTTTGGCAACATCGCGGAGGCAGTCATTCGATCGAATGCCGTGGCGTGGTTGCCTATCACGATGCGGTGGAGGACCGGCTGACGGTCTGGAGTTCGACACAGACGCCTCACGCCGCCGCCCGCATTCTCTCCGATCTGTTCGGCCGCGACGAAAACCGGGTGCGCGTGGTCGCGCCGGATGTCGGCGGCGGCTTCGGACCCAAGCTCGTCTTCTATCCGGAAGACGTCTCCGTCGCTCTCGCCGCGCTGCTGCTTAAGCGTCCTGTGAAATGGGTCGAGGATCGATACGAGCACTTTGTCGCCACAACACAGGAGCGCGACCAATACTGGGATGTTGAAATCGCGGTGGATGCGAAAGCTCATATCCTGGGCGTGCGCGGCTCGCTGATCCACGATCACGGCGCTTATACCGCGCGCGGCGTCAACGTTCCTTACGGCTCCGCCGCCGCGATGACCCTGTGCTACCAGGTGCCGGCTTATCAACTCGATGTGAAGCTCGCCGCCACCAATAAAGTGCCGGTCACGCCGGTGCGTGGCGCCGGCCAGCCGCAGGGCGTCTTCGCGATGGAGCGCTTGTTGGACCGCGTCGCGCGTGAACTCGGGCTCGACCGTGCCGAGGTGCGGCGGCGCAATCTAATTCCCGTAGCCAAGATGCCCTATGCAACACCGCTCAAAACCCGCGGCGGCATGCAGGTAGCGCTCGACAGTGGCGATTATCCGGCATGCCAGCAACTGGCATTGCAGCGCGCCGGCTGGGATGAATTTTCGTCTCGCCAAAAGACCGCGCGGGCGCAGGGAAAATATCTCGGCATCGGCATGGCGAATTTTGTCGAAGGCACAGGCCGCGGGCCGTTTGAGCCGGTCACCGTACGTATCGCGCCTTCGGGCAAGGTGCATGTCTATTCCGGCGCTGTCGCCCTGGGACAAAGCACGAAAACAATGCTGGCGCAGATCGTGGCTGAGCAGCTTGGCGGCGACATGGCCAACCTGACAATCAGCACCGGCGACAGCGCAGCAACGCCACTTGGATTTGGGGCGTTTAACAGCCGACAAACGGTGCTCGCAGGTTGCTCCGCTCATCGCGCGGCGGTGAAGGTGCGCGAGAAAGCACTAAAAGTAGCGGGCTCCCTGTTGCAGCTTTCTGCCGGAGATCTGGATATCGAAGGCGCATATGTGTGTCGGAAGGGTGGGCTCGGTCAGAGGGTCAGCCTTGCCGAGATCGCACGCGCGACGGCAGGAAGTCCGGGCTTCTATTTGCCGGGCGGCGTAACGCCCGGGATGGAAGCGACTGAGCATGTGGTGATTGACGACATGGCATATTCCAACGGAACCGCCGTCGTCGAGGTTGAGGTCGACATCGAAACCGGCGCGGTTTCTATCCACAATATCGTCTTCGCGCATGACTGCGGAAAAGTCATTCACCCCAAGATCGTCGAAGGACAGATCCTCGGCGGTGTCGCACACGGCGTCGGCAATGCCTTGTTCGAATGGATGGCATTCGACGAGGAGGGCCAGCCTGTGACCACGACGCTTGCCGATTATCTGCTGGTCACCGCCACAGAGATGGCACCCGTTATCCTTCTGCATCAGGAATCGCCGACGCCGTCGAACGAACTCGGGGTAAAGGGCGTCGGCGAAGCGGGCACTTTGCCTACGGCGGCCGCAATCGTCTCGGCAATCGAGAACGCGCTTTCCGGCTTTGGCGTCCATATAACCCGGACACCCATCAGGCCGGCGGAAATCGCCGCGCAGATTTTGGCGAACAGGGGCGATGAGCATTCGATTTGACGACATCGGCAATCGCCTTAAAGCGTTCCGCCTCGGTTCGAGGCTGAGCGCGGATGAGATTGCGAGCCGCCTGGGAATCTCCCGGACAGCGCTCTACCGGTTTGAAAAAGGCGAACTGGCGAAAATCGAAACCTTGGAGAAGCTCGCCGAACTGCTGGATGTATCCGTTCCAACGCTCCTTGGAGTCGGCGTCGAATATATCGGATCGGCGGTGAGCTATTTCGAGAGGATGCGCCAGATCGAGGAAGCATCTGAACATATCATCGTGTTGGCCGGCCCGATCTCCTACCTACTGGCATCCGACACGTTCGATCAAACGCTCGAAGAAATCCTGCGCGAGAGCATTCCCGACAAGGTGCAGGACCGCAAGCGAGCGCTAAAGCAGGTCGAGGACGTCATGACTGTCCTGCGGCAACGCAAAGCCGCCTACCGCAAGCGCCAGCCTGGAATCGTAAACCTGATAGCGGCTTCAGAGATGGGTCATTTTCTGAAAAACGGCTTGGTAGGCCGCCTGGACCTTCCAGATGAAACACGGCAACGGCGGCGGGAACTGGCGCAGACCGAGGTCGAACATTTCACGTCGCTGATGGCCGATGAGCCGATCGGAGTGCAGATCGGCATCGTTCCGGACACCCTGCCGCACGCAAGCTTCCAGATTTTCCGTCAGCCGGATCGTCGCATCCTGGCCCTGAGCCCCTTCCGTCTGGGCGAGCAGCCCAATATCCGGGTGGGCGTTGCGATGATAACCTCGGCCCCGGAAGCGCTTGCCCTGCACGAAAAAATGGCTAAGGACTTGTGGCATCGAGCTTTAAAGGGCCCGGCGGCGGTTCAATTCATGCGCCAACTGCTGGCTCAGAAGAGCAAGGCCTGAACCCCTCTGTTCAAAAATTGGAAAAATTATTGATTTTGGTACGGTATGCGGCTAGATGCCTGGGTGAGAGGAAGCGCCATCCATGGACACGCAAGCTTTTAGCTGCGCCCCTTTTGTAGTCGGAAAGACCCAGCCCGCTGCAACCGACGACCGCATTCCGGCCGAAGAGGCGCTTTGCCCTGTGGTCTCCCATGAATGGGTCAATTCGGAATACAAGCATCTGGTGGTCGAGGCCTCGGCCAAGGCTGTAGCCGTCAAGGCCGGACAGTTCTTTAACTTGCTTTGCCCCTCGCCGGACGCCGGTGATTTGTGGCTTCGCAGGCCGCAAAGCATTTACCGGGTCGATCGAGCGAATCGCCGGGTCGAATTTCTGTACAAATGCGTCGGGAGAGGAACGCGCGGACTCGCCACTTTGAAAAAAGGCGACGAGCTCAACATGGTTGGGCCCTTGGGTGTGGGATTTACGCTCGACCCGGCTTGGAAGAACATCGTCGTGCTCGGCCGTGGTGTCGGCCTTGCAACCCTGGCGCCGATTTCCCAGCTCGCCGGCGAACAGGCTATCGGGGTAACCGCGATCCTGAGCGCACGCAGTGCTGAATTCGTAATGACGTCAGAGCTGTTCGAGAATGTCGGCCGGGCGATTCAAGTTCTCGACAGCGACGGCACCAGCGCCGTGGAAAATGTAGAACAAATCCTGGAACGGCTGGTCGCGGAAGGTAAGGCGGACGCCTTCTTCACCTGCGGTTCCAATCGGCTCGTGCAGCTGATGAAGCGATTGGGCAAGAAACACGGAATTCCGGGTCAGGTCGCGATGGAGCAGATCATGGCCTGCGGCCTCGGCCCCTGCTACGTTTGCGTAAAGACCTTCGAGGTCAATGGAATCAAGGAACTTCGCCGCGTGTGCATTGATGGGCCAGTATTCGACTTACAGGAGGCGGTCGGATGGTAGACATGTCCGTCCAGATCGGCAGCGTAACGCTCAAGAATCCGGTAATGCCGGCCTCCGGTTCATTTTCGACAGAGCTCGCTCAAGTGATGGACATCAATCGCCTGGGCGCACTTGTCTCCAAGACTGTTTCGCGGGAATTCCGCATCGGGAACCCTACACCGCGCGTGGCTGAGCTTGAATGTGGCATGATCAACTCCATCGGCCTGCCCGGCAAAGGCGTCGAATACTTTCTTCAGCACCAAATTCCTGACTACAAGCGGTTCACGCCTCCGTTCGTCGCCAATATTACCGCGCAGACCGCGGAGGATTTCGAGGCGATGGCGCGGGATGTCAATCTGCCTGAGGTTGACATCATAGAAATGAATATTTCCTGCCCTACGCGCGATCCGAATGGCGGTAACTTCGCGCTGCATGAAGACCATACCTACGCGGTCGTAGGCCGCGTTCGCCGCGCGACCGACAAACCATTATGGGCCAAGCTTTCACCCAATGCCGGTGACATCGAATCCATCGCCAAGGCTGCCGAAAAGGGCGGCGCCGACGCGCTGACCATCGCGAACACCATACTCGGCTTGAAGATCAATACCGACACCTTCCGGCCCGCGATCGGCAATAAGTTTGGTGGAATATCCGGGCCGGGCATCAAGCCCATCCTGCTACGCATGGTTCATCAGTGCTCGAAGGCGGTGAAAATCCCCATCATCGGATGTGGGGGCATCGTCAAGGTGGAAGACGTCGTGGAATACATGCTGGCCGGCGCCAGTGCCGTAATGATCGGTTATCTCACCTTCCGCAATCCGTCAGGTATGATCGCCATAATCGATGGGCTGGAGGAATGGTGTAGCAGGCGCGGCTTCGCACGCGTCGCCGACCTCACCGGCGCTATGATCGACGAACAGCCGGCGGAGACTTATGCCTCCGCCGCGGCTCCAATTGGGTAAGCGATTGAGCCGCCGAGTGGTGGCTGGCCTGGGTCGGACGGCGCGATGACCAACAGAACAACCATCCGCAAGCCGGACGATTGGCATCTGCATGTGCGCGACGGAGCCATGCTGAAGGCCGTGTTGCCTTATACCGCCAAGCACTTCGGTCGCGCGATCCTGATGCCGAACCTGGTTCCGCCCGTGCGGACTACGCAAGACGCTATCGCGTATCGCAAGCGTGTTTTCGCCGCATTACCCGAAGGTTCGACCTTCAAGCCGCTAATGACTTGTTATCTTACCGACGATACCGATCCCGACGACGTGGAACATGGCTTCAAGGACGGCGTCTTCACGGGCGTGAAGCTGTACCCGGCACACGCGACGACGAATTCGGCCGCCGGGGTGACCGATTTTGCCAAGATCCGCCGCGTGCTGGAACGCATGCAGAAGATCGACATGCCGTTTCTAATCCATGGCGAGGAGGTGGATCCCGACGTTGACGTTTTCGACCGAGAGGCCGTGTTCATCGAAAGGCGGCTGCAGAATTGGACCAGGGAATTTCCTGGTTTGCGCATCATTCTGGAACACCTGTCATCGAAGGACGGCGTCGATTTTGTGCGCAGCGCTTCGCCCCAGGTCGGAGGCACGATCACGCCCTATCATATGGAGCTTAATCGGACCGATTGGCTCGGCGCGGGCCTCAAGCCTTACATGTACTGCATGCCTGTAATCAAAACGGAGGAAGACCGGCAAGCCTTGCGTAAGGCGGCAACATCAGGCGAGGCCTGCTTTTTTCTTGGCACGGATTCCGCGCCCCATCCGGCGGCAAAAAAGCTGGCAGTGAATGGCATTCCCGGATTGTTCAATTCACCGGTTGCGATCGAGACCTATGCGAAGATATTCGATCAGGAGGGAGCGCTGCAAAATCTCGAAGCCTTTGCCTCGCTCAATGGACCCAAGCATTACCATCTGCCGCCGAATGAAGAGACGATAACTCTGGAGCGCTCGCCCTGGACGGCGCCGGAAGAGGTAAAAGTCGACGGGCCCGACGAACGCGCGCTGGTCTATCGTGGCGGCGAAACGATTGAGTGGCGTGTGGTTGCGACCTCTCGCTGATGATGTGAGCCTCCACACATTCGCTTTGCCCAGCTTGAACGGACTTTCCGGGGTGGCAAGCCGAGGCAAATCGTTATTTTACGGCGACCGCTTGTATCTCGCACAGCATCCGGGGATCAGCGAGACCGGCGACGTAGATCTTAGTCGACGCCGGACGTCGGTCGCCCATCCATTTTGCTCGCACGCGGTCGTACCCGGCGTTGTCCTCGCGCCTCACGAGATAGAGGGTCGTCTCGGCAATGTCGTCCACGGTCATATCACCCTCAGCCAGGATCGTGACGAGATTGCGCCATGCGATTTCGGCCTGCGCCTCGATACCGTCGGGAATGTTTCGGTCGGCATCGCGTCCGACCTGCCCCGAGATGAGCAGCCAGCGCGTGGGCGTGGCGACCTCGACGGCGGCGCTATAGGTCGAGCTGACTGATACCGACGGATGGTTGATTGGTTTGTGCACTGGGTACTCCAACTGGCAATGGCGCGCGATTAGCCGCGAGAGTTCAGGAAGTGTGTGACGATCTCGCTGCCGGTCGCAAACCAGACGTCGTCATGCCGGCAGATATATTCGAGACCCCGATCGAGCGAATCGATACGGTGCGGCACACCGGTGATGTAAGGATGCAGCGACAGCGGCATGACCCGGCCGCTGTCCGCGCTCTCGCGATAAAGCACGTTGAAGGTATCGATCATCATCCGGGTGAAGTCTTCCGGCGTATAGAACAATTGAGCAGCCGTCTTGTCGCCCATATCGTGGCCATAGGGGACCGACACCATCCGGCGCGGCGCCGTTTCCATGACGAAGGGCTGATCATCGATCGTCCAGTCGCAAACATAGTCCAGCCCCGCTTCGGCAAGCAGGTCCAAGGTGTTCCAGGTTTCCTGCAAGCCAGGACCGAGCCAGCCTCTCGGCCGCCTACCCGTCGCCGTTTCGATGCGTGAAAGGGTGCGGCGGATTAGCGCCCGCTCCTCGTCAATGGACGTGGTATCGCTCAGACGGCGCGTATTGCTTTCACCGTGACCCATAAATTCCCAGCCGAGTTTCAGCCCTTCCTCGATAATTGCCGGGGCCGCATCGCAAACCTCGCTGTTAAGCGCAACAGTGGCCCGGATGTTGTATCTCGCCATAACCTCCATGATGCGAAAGACGCCAATGCGGTTGCCATATTCGCGTTTTGCCCAAGAAAATACGTTCGGGATATTTGTCCCGCCTTCCGGCATTCTCTCATCAAGCGCAAAGGTCTCGATGTTAGGTATGACCCAGAACGCCAGACGCTTGCCGTTCGGCCATTCAAGCTTGGGGCGTCCAATTATTGGGCTGTATTCAAAAGGCCCGGTGCGGCCTGGTTTCATGTGAGTCTCCGGAGTCCTGTTGTAAATTGCCACGCAGGACGCACAGCCAAGCCCTGCCCGGCCCAACGCGCGCGGCGACGCTGCCGCGACTTTTAAGGCGTGGGTACGGAGATGGCCGCCTTGAGCCTTTCCGCGAGGTTCGGAGGCACGCGCGTGATGTCGGCAATCACCCGTTCGACTTCCTCCCCGGACGTGGGGCTGACTTCGAGCCGCGACTTCTCTGCATCCTTGATGAACTCCGGATCGGCAGCGGTCGCCATGAAGGCTGCGCGCAGCGCCTGGATCCGGTCGGCGGGAACCCCGGGCGGCGCAAGAACTGGCCGCGCGACGGACTTCTGCGCAAGGAATGCCTCCATCACCTGCCGATCCTCCGAGTTCTTGGCGAACTCAAGCACCAGCGGCACATCCGGCAGATCGGGCGCCTTTTTCAGTGCTGTCTGCATGAGCAGCCGGATCTTGCCTTCCCGCAGCATCTCAGGATTGCGCGAGCGTATGTTCGACAATGACCAGTCTCCAAGGCCCATCACCTCGCCGCGCTCCATCGCCAGCAGCACTTCGGTGGTTCCTTGATAACCGGACACGACCCGGAATTTTGTGTCGATCAGCGAGTTCATCAACCGCGGTGACGTTTCGGTATCAATCGTCGGGCCTGTTCCACCGACGATCATCTCGGTCTTGAATAGATCCAGCGTCGTCTTTATTGGCGACGTGTGCCAGGCGACGACGATGCCGATCTCCGATGCGATGTTGCCGATCCAATTGAATTTTTCTATTTCGAAGCGGATACCCGGCGCATTCATCACCTTCGCAACCAACATGTCGCGTTGGATAAGCCCAAAGACGGTGCCGTCCTTGGGCGCGATATTGTAGAGATGATTGGTCGCTTGCAGGCTGCCGGCCCCCGGCATGTTCTGGACGATGACGTTGGGGTTTCCGGGGATATGTTTGCCGATATGGCGGGCCACCAAACGCCCTTGAGCGTCATAGCCGCCGCCGGTAGATGCGCCGACGATCAATGTCAGTTGCTTGCCTTTATAGAAGTCGGCAACCGATTGCGCGACGGCAGGCGTCGTAATAAAGAACGGGGCGACGCCGAACAAAATAACTCGCAAGCTCCGCATCATAACTGCCCTCCCGCTCCATACGGACATGAGAGCATACCACGCTTCAGAGCAGCGAAAGCAAGATCAGCTGCCGCTTTGATTGATACTTGGGCGCGTCTTTCGAACCCGTTAATCCCGGTCGCGCCACTGGGATTTAAGCATTGAGTTCTGTTTGCTCGCGCCTGATGAAGCGCTTCAAGAGCCGCCATGCGGGCGCAAAAACGAACTCAATCACGGGAATGAGGGCAACACCGATCAGCAGTCCGACAATTCCCGACCCGGCGGCGGTAACGATCCATTCGACAGCTCCGGCGACCCGCGGAAACGCGTGAGCTGCGACCTCCGCGGCGGCATGGATAAGCCGGCCGATCGACGGCAGGCCGTGCTCCTCCAAACCATGCACAACGATGCCGCCACCAACCCACATCATCGCTGCCGTGCCGGCTGCGCTCAGAAACATCAGGAAGACTGGCATACTGGTAACGAGCGCGCGTCCCAAGCCGCGGCTAACACGGCCTATCACCGAGGCCTTCTGGTTTTGTGCTAACGCCACTCCGGCATCATCGGCCTTCACAGTCAGCGCGACCACGCCATACACCGCTACGGTGATGCCGATTCCGACGATTGCCAGCACCACTGCCTGGTTCAAAATGCCACTCTCCGGAATAGCCGCTAAGGTGATCGCCATTATTTCGGCTGAAAGGATGAAATCGGTCTTGATAGCGCTTGCGATCTTTTTTTCCTCGACCGTCCGAGCGTTCAGCGCCACCGCTTCCAGCCGAGCTTCATGTGAGCGCGCCTGGTGCGGGGCGACGATCTCATAGATTTTTTCGACGCCCTCGTAGCAGAGATAGGCTCCGCCCAACATAAGAAGCGGAGTGACTGCGGACGGGATGAAATAGCTGAGCAGCAAGGCCGCCGGCAGCAGGATCAGTAGCTTGTTGCGGAGCGATCCCGCGGCGATCTTAGCCACGATCGGGAGTTCGCGTTGGGCCGAGAAACCGACCACGTAGCGCGGAGTGACTGCGGCGTCGTCGATTACGACACCTGCTGCTTTCATGCCCGCTTTGGCCGCCTGGCTAGCCACGTCGTCAAGAGAGGCTGCAGCCCCCTTCGCGATGGCGGCCACATCATCAAAAAGCGAAATCAGTCCAATACTCACGTGGTTCTCTTTCTAAGCCGCTCATCAGGAGCCGCGGTATCATTTCCTTCCGGCGAACGCTTTCGACTTGTCCTCAGCGGCACTCACTCCCAACTTGGCTGGCGGTGCTGCGCCATACCGTCGGTCGTGAAGAATATGTGTATGGGGGATTAGCGCAGTAGCGGGCCCAACCGGGTAACCCTTACGATAAAGCGCCGTCAACTGAGTCGGCGGGGCCAATGGGCAGTCGATTCGATCTCGAACGGAGGTCAAGGGGTTCACATGGCATCTATTCTGATTGTTGAAGACGACGAGCATCTGCGTTTGGCCGCCGAATCCTTTTTGGCAGATGAGGGACATCACACTTTGACCGCTACCACTGCCGAACAGGCCTTAGCCTTATTGGAAGGCGGGGTGGAGGTTGACCTTGTACTCGTGGACATCGCGTTGAATGGCGACATAAATGCGGGCCTGGCGTTGGCTCGTCGCGCGGCCGACGTTCGGAAGAATCTGAAAGTTGTCTACACAACCGGTCAGCGGCTGACGGACGGAATGAGGGCCTTGCTGGTGCCTTGCTCAGCTATTCTACCGAGGTCGTTTACAGTCGATCAAATCAGAACGGCCTTGTTTTCGAACTTCGAAATCCGATCGCCCGGAGAAAACCTGGCTTAGCCTCGTGGAGTCACGCAGGGTGTTCACTCACGCGAACTGAGGTGTCGCCCGCACCAGGCGGCTACCGCGCTCGCTCAGCCATTGGCAAATTCATGGAGGGCAAAGCAACGGTAGCGCCGTCAGTCCGCGAATTGCCCCTGAACGTCCGCAAGCCTCTTTTGGCATGCGATGCCAAGCGCCGCCGCGACTGCCAAGCCTGCCACGCCGAGGAGCACCTTGTCGCGGGACTCTGGATTGTGCAGGGCGCTTCGCGTGGCGGCCGCGGCACTGTCGAACACTTCGCCTGCCCTTTCTGTCACCTTGGTAAAGGTTCCACTGTCCTCAGCTGCTGATGGGGCAATTGAGGGAGCATCTGCTTTAAGCGAAGCCCCCGCCTCTTCGACGGCTTCGCGGATGTCCGCGGTCCATCGCTGCGCCCTATCCTTCGCCGCGTCGGCCAAATCCGCCGTCTTTGCCGACATAGCGTCCTGACCTTCGATCGCGATATCCTTCACTTTTAAAAGAGCATCACTTGCCTGTTCCTTCAGGCGCTGTTTGCCCACCGCGAGATAATCAGGTCGATAGCTCCCAGGCGGATAAGAAGCGTCCGTTCGCCACAAGCTGAGAATTCCAAGTCCTACAAGGGCTGAGGCGATGGGCGGATTGCGGATGAAATGCCAGGCAAGTCCGGCCCCAACAGCCAATGCTGCTGCGGGATTGGCGGCAGCCTTCGCCTTCAGACCCTCTAAAAGCCCTGTGACCTTCGATTGGGCGGCAGTTTTAACCTGATCGACGAGCGCGTCTTTGGTATTAAGCGCTTCCTTTTTCAGATCTTCAGTAAAGGCGGAGATTGTTTCGGGCGAACGTAACGTGGCCAAACTGTCCGTCAGTCTCATTCGCGCCATTTCTACGTCGCCCTCAAACTGGCGAAGGGTTTTGTCGGACATCGCGCCGATCCTTTGCTTCAGCGATTTCTGATTGAATCCAGACTGATTGAGCGGAGGCGACCCGCTTTCGGATCCTTGGGCTTTTTTGCCGCTCAGGGTGTCGCTGAAAGTGCTGGCAGCGTCGGCCACGACCTCTTTGAGTCCGGTCGCGTTCAGGCCGCGCTCTTCAACCGAGCTTTTCAGCTTTTCGCCTGCTTTGACCGTTGCTTCTTGCAACTGCTCACCGGCGCGGGCTGCCGCGCCCGAAAGCTGGTCGCCGAGAGGACCCAAGGTCTGCTTTTCCATTTCCGTTGCGGGGAAGGCGGCGGCAACGGCAGCGCCGGCGGCTAGCCCGGCAGCCGCCACCAGCAACGGTTGCTCCTGCAAAACGCGGTTCATCGAATTTTTCAGGGTCGATTGCGCGCTGGTGGCGATCCGTTGCGACTTCGCCCCGACGGTGCGTCGCGCTTCGCCGGCATATTCGGACGCCGAGGAGGCGAAAGAGCTTGCGGTGTCCTTTACCTGCCGAGCAAAACCGCCGCCGCGGGAATCATCCGCTTCGGTGGAAAACTCTGTCGGACTGCTGCTCTGTTGGAAATGCGTTGTTGCGGCCCGATTTGACGGTGACGACGAGGTTTTCCGCATCAACAGCACGGCGCCCGCGGCCAACAAGAGCAGGCCTTCGGGATTCTGCCTTACAGTCCCGAGCAGCCATTCGCTCATGCCGCTCCCGGGCGCTGATTGGTAAGTCATTTGAGTTGCTCCTTGGCTGTAGCGATGTCTTGTTTGACTTGATAGATGGTGCGGGTCGGGGAAAGCTCTTCCTTCGCATCCGCGCGTCCCTTGGAATAAGCGGCAGCGGCCATTACCGCTAACAGTCCAGCTACAGCCAGGCACGACCAGTGCAGCGCGATGCCGAATGCCGACGCGATTCCGAAGATAGCGGCCTGAACGAGCACAAGCAGCGTGACGACACCGAGGGCCGCAACCGCCGCCATCCACACACCGGCTTGGATTTTCAGCGATAACTTTTCGGAGAGTTCGGCGCGTGCGAGCCGGATTTCCTTTTGAAAGAGGTCGGCCAAGTCCGCGACGACGTCAGACAAGGCGCGTGGCAGGGCCGAATTTTTAAGGTTGTCAGTCATGACAGTTGTGCCGCTATAAGCTCTGCTGCCCAGGTTGTATGGGCGGGGATACCGTCGGCTGGGCGCTTCTTATTGTGCGGAAGACGAAAAAGCCCGCGACAGCAGCAAGTCCGAAGACCAGGGCTGGTTCGCGCCTGGTGAAATCCGAAGCAGTGCGGGCCAACTGATCGAAGGTCTGCTCCTGCAGTCCTTCCGCGTAGCCATCCATAGTGTTTGCGAAGCTGCGGACAAAACCCGCGGCCATGGGTGATTCCTTGGCGAGATCATCCGCCGCCAGCCTGACCGAATGGGCGAAATGCCCGGCCAAGTCAGCGCCGCTGCCGATCTGGCGATCGAGCAGGTCCTTGACGTTCTGGGTGACGGTCGACGCAGTCGCGCTTGCGGCGTGCTTAGCCTTTTCGGTTGCATCTTGCGCCATCTCGGACGCTCGGGAGAAGGCCTGATTGGCAGCGTCGCGGATAGTGTGATTTTTTTCGCCCGGTCGCGGTGTCCCTTCGCTTGCCCAGGTTGGTGAGCTCTCTCGTCCAAATTCCTGATTGCTCATGATCTCCTCCATGGCAAGCCAACAGCGTGAGAAAGAATTTGTTCCTTACTTGCACGTTCAGTGCGAACGCCTCGCGTCGCAGCAACCGGTCTGGTGTTTGAGACGCGCGTCGGACAAGAAAAATTTCGACGAACGAAACGATATGTCGACGAAACGCGGAACAAAGCTTTGCGGGCTGCTTTAACATTGAGGCGCAGCCCCCCAACCTGTTTGGCCGTCACGGCTTTCACATCTGCGATCGGCCCCGCCAATTCAGGCCTGCCGCAATTTGAAATATAAAATGCCCGAAAGGCAAAGGAAGCTGACTGCGTTGGCCACGATGATAATCGTGTCTTGTTTTAGGACCCCGTAGACGCCACAGCGCCACTCCGGTCGCAAGGACAGCGAACATTTTTAGGGACAGGTCACCCGCCGAGCGAGTTTCCCAACACTTTTCCAATTGCGGAAAATAGGAAGCCGTTGTGCAGAGGGCGGCGAAAAGACCGATAGCCGACGTCCAATTCATTATGCGGTTACCGTTCCTTCCAGGAAGCTGCGGAAGCGCAACTGCGTCATACTGGCGAGGTTCCAGGCGAACAGGCAATTCGTCGGATGTGCAGCCCATTGCCCAGGGTGCAGCCCATTGCCCAGGGTGTTGAGTGCACAGGCAAGGTTCGTAAGACCGCGTTCGATGACCTGTGATTCCGGGCGCGGCCTGCCAACCGGATCCATTCGAGTCCAATTAAGGCATGTGCCTGTAGCGGAACCTTCGTACCAGTTAGCCGGTTACGGACGTATCACCTCGACAACAGGAGAAGGTTATGGATTGGGATCGTGTTGAAGGAAATTGGAAACAGGCGAAAGGCAAAATCAAGGAACAGTGGGGCAAGCTGACGGACGACGACCTTGATGTGATTAATGGCCAGCGCGATCAACTGGAGGGAAAAATTCAGGAACGTTACGGTTATGCCAAGGACCAGGTTCGGCGCGACGTTGACGACTGGTACGCCAGGCAGAATTGGTAACGTTTTGCTCGGGCATAAAGAACGGTACCCTTTGCGCGAGTGAGAGGCCGGCTGGTAGCTGAATACGCTTCTCTCGACGACGACCTACCCAAACCGGGTCATGACCGGATGAGTGCCCGTAGCTCGGGCAGACAAGAGCCGCAGTTGCTGCCGGCGCCCAGGGTTCGTCCAATGTCACCGACCGTCCTGGCGGCACCTGAGCTAACCGCGTCGCGGATTGCTGAGCCCTTGACCTGAAAACAGGCGCAGACGACCGAACTCAGCGTCGATTGCGCTGAAATCGATCTGGCGCAAAGCAACGATCGTCCCCGTGGTTTGCTCCACAGGAGCAAGCGTTTGCGGATTCCAGTTGAGCGGCGTACCGGCCGGGACAATATAAATATAAGCGTCGAGCTCGCCGTCGGTGAAAGCCGCTGCCCGATAACTCTCACCTTCCAGTTCCTCCACGAGCGAGCCGTCGCCAGCCAGCACGCGGTGCGCCAGATCGTGCCACATCATCGGGCCGTCATTCGTTGCCAACCGGTATTCCGTCCCGCCGGCGACCGCGACCTTTATCCACCACGTTGGCTTCGGAAACGATATCGGCTGGCGCGCACGGGCGCGCCCGTGAGCCGCAAAGGTGACGGGGGCGATCGCTGCTGGCGTCGCCGTGGCTTCCGGCTGCCCGGAGTAAGGATCGGTATGCGGCGCGATCAGATCGCCGACACAGGCGCCAGAGGCGGTTTCGCCGCTCCAATGGATCGGTATGAACAGCGAACCGGGCCGCTGGCTGTCGCGCACCCTGACCTTCAACAGGCAGGCGCCGTGGACAGTGGAAATTTTCGCGAAGTCGCCATCGGCGAGGTGCGCCGCCGCTGCGTCGGCTGGATGGATTTCCACGAAAGGCTCGGGCAGATGCGATGCCAACCGCGGACTCAAACCGGTACGCGTCATGCTGTGCCACTGATCGCGGATGCGGCCGGTGTTGAGGCGGAATGGGTAGGCTGCCGAAGTCCTTTCCCGCAGCACCGGTGGCGCGGGCGGCACGAAACACGCCTTGCCATCAGGCGTGAAGAATTCGCCTTGAGCGAAGAAGCGCCGCTCGCCGAGCGCCTCGCCTTGCCGCACCGGCCATTGCACCGGCTCGAGCGCGTCGAATTCTTCATTCGACAGATCCACGAGGCCGCCGAGGTCGAAGTCACGCGTGCCGCTATTCTCGAAAGCCGACAAAGCGGCGTGTTCGCGAAAGACATCGGCAGCCGATCGATAGGCGAAGGCCTGCTCGAACCCCATGCGCCGCGCCACCTGCGAGACGATCCACCAGTCTGGCTGCGCTTCGCCCGGCAGCGGCAGGAACGCGCGTTGGCGTGAGATGCGGCGCTCGGAATTGGTGACTGTGCCGTCTTTTTCGCCCCACGCCGCCGCTGGCAGCAGGATCTGCGCGCCCGCGTTTACAGTGTCATTAGACAGCACATTCTCCGAAACAACGAACAACTCCAGCTTCCGCAGCGCCGCACGCATGGCGCCCGCGCGCGGCAGCGACACGGCCGGATTGGTCGCCATCACCCACAGCGCCTTGATTTGACCACGCTCGATCGCCTCGAACATCTGCACGGCCTTCAGACCTTCCTGCTCCGCGATGCCCGGTGCGCGCCAAAAACGGCGCACGCGGTCGATGTCGTCCGGTTCGAAGCCCATATGCGCCGCCAGCTGATTGGCGAGGCCGCCCACCTCGCGCCCGCCCATGGCATTCGGTTGGCCGGTAAGCGAAAACGGGCCCATGCCAGGCATACCGATGCGCCCTGTCGCGAGATGGCAATTGATGATGGCGTTTACCTTGTCGGTGCCTTGCGCCGATTGATTGACGCCCTGCGAAAAACAGCTGACCACCCGCGCGGTGGAGCTGAACATCTCGAAAAATTTCCGGACATCGGCTTCGGACAAGCCGGTCGATCTTGCGGTCGCGCTGGCGTCGGGCGCGATCGCACGCGCCCGCGCAAGGGTTTCCGCAAAGCCGGTGGTATGCGCGTTGATATAGGCGTCGTCGAGAACGTTGGTGTCGGCGAGCCACACCAGGAGACCGCAGAACAACGCCGCGTCGGTGCCGGGCTCGATAGGCATAAACAGATCCGCCTCATCCGCCGTGGCGGTGCGCCGCGGATCGACGACGACGATACGCGCGCCGCGCTCGATTTTGTTGCGCATCATGCGTTGAAACAGCACAGGATGGCACCAGGCGGCGTTGGAGCCGACCAGCACGATCAGGTTGGCTTCATCGAGATCGGCATAGATTCCGGGCACGGTATCGGCGCCAAAGGCACGGCGATGGCCCGCGACCGATGACGCCATGCACAGCCGCGAATTCGTGTCGACATTGGCCGAGCCGAGAAATCCCTTCATCAGTTTGTTGGCGACATAATAATCCTCGGTCAGTAGCTGGCCAGAAAGATAGAAAGCGACCGCGCCCTGCCCGTCGCGCTCGATGATGCGCCGAAACCCGTCTGCAACCGCATCAAACGCCGGCTCCCAGCCGATGCGTGCCAGCATACCGTCGGGCTGACGCTGCATCGGATGCAATAGCCGCCCGCCGAGCGCGAGCGTTTCGCCCAGCGCTGCCCCTTTGGAGCAAAGCTTCCCAAAATTCGCCGGGTGGGTGGAATCGCCGGCAATTTCCGCCTCGCCGCGCCCGTCGGGTCGCGCGAGGATGCCGCATCCGACGCCGCAATACGGACAAGTGGTGCGCACCCCCGGCAGTGGATGGAATGGCGCGTTCATCCACGCACCTCAATACACATCCTGCTGGTAGCGCCCGCTCTTTTTCAACTCGGCGACAAAGGCGACCGCCTCATTGGCCGAGCGCACGCCGAAATTCGCCACCACGTCGATCAGCGCACGCTCGACATCCCTGGCCATGCGCTTGGCGTCCCCGCAGACATAAACATAGGCGCCTTCGGCCAGCCAGGCCCAAAGGTCCCGGCCGACTTCGCGCATGCGGTCTTGCACATAGATTTTCTGGTCGGAGTCGCGGGACCAGGCCAAAGTCAGCCGCGTGAGCACGCGCGCCGCCTTCATGGCGGTCAGCTCCTGCTCATAGAAAAAGTCGTAATCGCTGCGCTGGTGACCGAACAACAGCCAGTTGCGTCCGGGTGCCTTGGACGCCATCCGCTCCTGCAGAAAAGCACGGAACGGCGCGATACCCGTGCCCGGTCCGATCATGATAATCGGGATGGAGGGGTCGGCCGGCAGGCCGAAATGCTTGGCCTTCTGCACATAGATCTTGACGCGGTCGCCGGGCTTGATGCGGTCGGCGACAAAAGTGGAGGCCACGCCCAGCCGCGTCCGGCCCTCGATCGCATAGCGGACGGTGTCGATGCACAAGGCGACACGTTTCGGATCGGCTTTCGGCGAGGACGCGATGGAGTAAAGCCGCGGCTGCAGCGGATCGAGCGCCTCGACCAAGGCCTCCGGATCGGGACGGATGCCGGAGAATTTTTGGATCGCCGCCAGAACGTCGAGCGTCGCGGCGTCGCCGTCCGGATCGTCGCCCGCCGCCAGCGCTTTCGCCTTCTGCCGGCGCTCGCCGCCGGTAATGTAGGAGAAAAGCTGAAACAGCATGTCCGGCGCGGCGCCAAGCGAGACACCATCCATCAGCACGTCACGCAGCGAACGGCCGCCGATCGGAAAATCGCCCGGCGCGCCGAGCGCGGCCAGCACCATGTCGACCAGAGCCGGATCGTTGGTCGGCTGGATGCCGAAGGAATCGCCCACCTGATAGTCGATTCCGGTCTCCGGCAATCCGATCTCGACATGCCATGTTTCTTTTTCCGAACCGGGCTTGTTCAGGCGTCGGCGTGAGAGAAATACGCCCTCCGCGGGATTATCCCGCGAAAAGCCAGGCGGCGCTTCCGGCACAGTTGTCGCGGCGGCGGCTGGCACTGCCGTCAAGCCAGCAGGCGCGCCGTCAAGTTCCTGATAGAGCGTCGTCAGCATGCGGGCGGTTTCCTTGCCGCCCGGAACGCAGAGATTGAGACGAACTTCCTTGCCTTGGAAAATCGCGGCCGAGTAATTTTTGCAGTCATAGCCGCATTGGCCGCAGTCCTGCTGCGCCATCGCCGCCATCATACGGTTCGGCAGCGGCTTGCCTTCGGCCAGCTTCATTCGATCTGCGAGACTCAGCGTCTGGTCGTGCCAGGGTGCTTCGTCATCATTCTCGATCGAGCCAGGCAATGCCATCAGCCCGGCGGAATTCATCCGGCGACAGCGCCTTGATGCTGCCGTCGTCAAGCGCAGTGAGCCCCGCGAACAAACCATTCAGCCAGGCGCGCTGGTCCGGCGTGAAGGGCGCATTGTCCGGTAGAAAATCAGCCACCGGTTGGCGGGGCGCGGCGCTCATACCATCGCCTCCCGCTTCATCATCGCCTGCAACGCCGGGATGTCGTGACGGCGGGTGAAGGTAAGGAACGTTTCCTCCGGCGAAGCCCGGTGAGCGAGATAGCTGTTCAATATGGTCTCGACGACCCGGGGCGCATCGTCCGCCTTCACGTCACGATAGATCTCGCGACCGAGCGCAGCATCGGGTCCAAAGCCACCCCCGACATGGATGTGATAGCCCTCCACGGTGTCGCCGTCGTCCGACGTCGGCACTTTGCAAGCGATCAATCCGATGTCGCCGATGTAATGCTGCGCACACGAGTGATGACAGCCGGTCAAATGGATGTTGACCGGGCCGTCGAGTTCGACATGTTCTTCGCACCAGCGTGCGATATCCTCTGCATGCTTCTTGGTGTCTGAGGCGGAGAAGCGGCAGCCGACATTGCCGGTGCAAGCGACCAAACCTGCGCGGATCGAGGTGGCCCTGGTAGACAAGCCAAGGGATTCGATTGCGCCCACCGCGACTTTCACGCTGGCCGCTGGAACACCGGAGAGTAACAGGTTCTGCCACACCGTCAGACGAATGTCGCCGTCGCCCAAAATGCGCGCGATCTCGGCCAAGCCGTGCATCTGCGCAACCGTCAATTTGCCGACAGGCAGCACTACGCCAAGCCAGTGCAATCCATCCTGCTTCTGCGCATGCACGCCGATATGCGCAGAACGGTCGAAGGCCGGACGTGGTGCCAATGCTTCCGACGGCACGCGGTCAAGCTTGCGCCCGAGTTTCTCTTCGGTCAGGGCGAGAACCTTCTCGATACCCAGCCGGTCGATGACGTATTTCAGCCGTGCCTTATTACGGTTGGTGCGGTCGCCTTCGGCGATGTAGACGCGCACCAGCGCGTCGGCGACCTTGGTGGCATCCGCAGGCTTCACCACGATACCGGTGTCGCGCGCGAAATCCTTATGACCGGTGATGCCGCCCAGCATCAACCGGAACCAGACGCCCTGCTCGATTCCAAAACCACCCCTCACCTCCACTGCCTGGAAGCCGATGTCGTTGGTATCCTCCAGCACCGGGATCGCGCCCGCGCCGTCGAAAGCCACGTTGAACTTGCGCGGCAAGCCATACAGCGCCCGCTCGTTGAGGATGTGGAAGTGCCATTCGCGCGCGTAAGGCCGGGTGTCGATCAGTTCCTGCGGATCGATGCCTGCGGTCGGACTGCCCGTGACATTGCGGATATTGTCGGCGCCGGCGCCCCGCGACGACAGCCCGAGGTCCATGATCTCCTCGACCATGGCAACCGCGTTGCTCGCTTCGATCTCGCGGATCTGCAGGTTCGCGCGTGTCGTCACATGCGAATAGCCGCCGCCGTAACGCTCCGCGAGATCGGCCAAACCGGCGAGTTGCCAATGTTTCAGGATGCCGTTCGGCACTCGGAGCCGGCACATATAGGAATTTTGCGCAGGCGCCACATAGAAAAGACCGTAATAGCGCCAACGGAAGTTATCGGGGGCCTTGGGATATTCGTTGTTGGCTGCCTGCTCTTTCAGCCGTCCATAGACGTCGAACGGGTGTTCTTCGCGCTTGAACTTCTCCTGGTCGGAAAGCTTTCCGCCGGACCGCAGCACAGCGTCCTGTGCGCGCATATGCTCGGCGTCGGGACCAGCCGGCTCGGAAGCGCCGACGCCCCCCTTGCGGCGGCCGCGCGCCGTGCGAGCGATCTGCAAGCCCGAGGTGAAGCCTTCGAGGTAACGTTTCTGCTCGGATGTGAAGTCGCCTGCCATCCGCGCCTCAGGCTGCTTCGACGAAACTGTGTCGCTCGTAAAGGAATTCGAGCACGCGCTGGCGGCATTTCAGATAGATCTGATTGGCCGCCAGCTCGAACCGGCGGCGGGGGCGCGCCAGCGCTACTTCCAGCACTTCACCGATCCGCGCGGACGGCCCGTTGGTCATCATCACGATGCGGTCGGACAGCAGCGTGGCCTCATCGACGTCGTGGGTGATCATCAGCACGGTATTGCCTAGCTTCTGGTGGATCGCCATCACCGAATCCTGCAGATGCGCGCGGGTAAGCGCGTCGAGCGCGCCGAACGGCTCGTCGAGCAGCAGCACCTTCGGTTCCATTGCCAGCGCGCGCGCGAGGCCCACGCGCTGCTTCATGCCGCCGGAGATCTCGGCCGGGCGCTTGTCCTTGGCATGCGCCATTTGCACGAGTTCAAGATTATGAATGGTCCATTGATGGCGGTCGGCGCGCGAACGGCTGCCGGCAAAGACCTTATCGACCGCCAAGCGGACGTTGTCGTAGACCGTGAGCCAGGGCAAAAGCGAGTGATTTTGAAACACAACGGCGCGGTCTGGGCCCGGCTCGTTGACTTCGCGGTTTTCCAAGAGCACCGCGCCTTGCGTGATCGGCACGAGGCCCGCCACGATATTCAGCAAGGTGGTCTTGCCGCAGCCGGAATGGCCGATGATCGAGACAAACTCTCCCTGCGCGACATCGAGACTGACATCGCGGAGCACGTCGGTGGTCAAGGCGCCGCGGGTAAAGCTCTTGTCGACATGGTCGATCTTCAGATAGGGCGCCATGGTTATTCCCTCAGTTGGCCGTGGTTCCGCGCGTAACGATGCGGGCGACACCGGCGACGATGCGGTCCAGCACGAAACCGGTGAGGCCGACGTAGAGCAGCGCCAGGATGATTTCGCTGATATGCGAGGAATTCCACGCATCCCAGATGAAGAAGCCGATTCCGACGCCGCCGATCAGCATTTCCGCAGCGACGATGGCCAGCCAGGAAAGCCCGATGCCGATGCGAAGGCCGGTGAAGATGTAAGGCGCCGCCGCCGGGATCATGATCTTCCAGAAGAACTCCAGATGATTGAGCCGCAGCACCGCCGCGACGTTGCGGTAATCCTGCGGAATGTTGCGGATGCCGACCGCGGTATTGATAATGATCGGCCAGATCGCGGTGATGAAGATGACGAAGATGGCCGAGGGCTGCCCGTCGCGGAACGCCGCAAGCGAAAGCGGCAGCCAGGCGAGCGGCGGCACGGTGCGCAGCACCTGGAAAACCGGGTCGAGCCCGCGCATCGCCCAGACGGATTGCCCAACCAGGGTTCCGAGCGCGATGCCGGCAACCGACGCCAGCGCATAGCCGAGGGCCACGCGTTGCAGGCTGGCCGAGAGATGCCAGAACAGGCCGCGGTCGATGCCGCCGCGGTCGAAAAACGGGTCGACGATCAGTTCCCAGGTTTCCTTCAGCACGCGCGAAGGGGGCGGCAGCGCCGCGCCGGCGCGGTGGCAAAGAATCTCCCAAATGATGAGCGCCAACCCAATCACCACAAGCGGCGGAATGACCGACGCGGCGACCGAACGAGCGCGTGCCGCAAGCAGGGAGGAAAACTGTTTGCGCCGCGACAAGCCGAGCGGCAACACGCTCGCCGCCGCCTTCGGCAGGGCAATCGCGGCTTCGGTCTTCACCGACGGCGCCTGCATGATTTTCGTTCCGGCCGGGAAAGCGCTCATGCCTCAAGCCGCTTGATCGACAGGCTCTTAAGGTACGCGGCCGGATTTTCGGGATCGAACACCTTGCCGTCGAAGAATGTCTCCTTGCCGCGCGAGGTCGAGGTCGGAATTTCCGCAGGGGTGACGCCCAGCTCCTTGGCCGCGTCGCGCCATAAATCCTCGCGATTGACTTTCTTGATCAGCGCCTTGGCATCGACACCGGCTTCGTATTTGCCCCAACGCATGTCCTCGGTGATGAACCAGAGCTCGTGGCTCTGGAACGGATAGGAGGCGAAGTCGCTCCAGTACTTCATGATGTGCGGGCTGTTCTCGACCACGCGGCCGGTGCCGTAATCGAACTTGCCCTTCAGGCGGTCGGTGATGTCCTCCACCGGGCAATTGATCCATTGCCGCTTGGCGCAAATCGCTGCGAGCTCTTCGCGGTTTTCCATCTTCTCGCACCAGATCTGCGCTTCCTGCACCGCCATCAGCAGCGCTTTCGCGGCGTTGGGATATTTGTCGACCCAGGCGGCGCGCATGGCGAAGGACTTTTCCGGATGCTTGTTCCAGAGCTCGCCGGTATTGATGGCTGTGTAGCCGATGTTCTGGTGAATGAGCTGCAGGTTCCACGGCTCGCAGACGCAGAAGCAGTCCATCGTGCCGACCTTCATGTTCGCCACCATTTGCGGAGGCGGCACAGTGATGGTTTCGATGTCCTTGTCCGGATCGATGCCGCCGGCGGCGAGCCAATAACGGATCCAGAGATCGTGGGTGCCGCCGGGGAAGGTCATGGCGGCCTTCACCGCCTTGCCGGAGGCCTTTTTCTTCTCGAGCGCCGCCTTGAATGGCGTGGCGTCGACGCCGACCTTGAGATCGGCATATTCCTTGGCGACCGAGATGCATTGGCTGTCGAGATTGAGCCGCGCCAGGATGTACATCGGTGTCGGCTGATTGTTCTGCGTCACCTTTCCGGACGAGATCAGGTACGGCATTGGCGTCAGGATATGCGCGCCGTCGATACCGTTTGCTTCGCCGCCGAGCACGAGATTGTCGCGCGTCGTGCCCCAGGATGCCTGCTTGGCGACCTCGACATCCGGCATGCCGTATTTAGCAAAGAGGCTTTTCTCCTTAGCGACGAATAACGGCGCGGCGTCGGTCAAGGCGATGAAGCCGAGCGTCGCCTTCTTCACTTCCGGACCGGCGGCATGCGCGAGGTGGGCACCGAAAGGAAAGCCGCTCTTCACCGCAGCCAAGACAGCCGCCGCACCCGCACCGGCTTTAAGGATTTGACGCCGGCTGACGCCGCATGCGGGTGACAGTGGCGGTTTGTCGGACTTATTGGGCATTTCGGTTTCCTTTAGAGAAAAGAGCTCCGGTCTCGGCACCTGCAATTCAAGCTTCGTGCCAAGCTGATACGGGCCTAAAAATGTTGGATTATCATCAGCTTAAACGCATGCCGTTGTCAGCTTCGCACGTTACGATCAACCGTCGCTGCTTCCAGCAGCAGTGATGAGTCGAAAAATTGTGCAGCGCAAAAAAAGCAGGCAAATGCCGCAAACTTGGACAACGGCCGGGCGACCGTCGCCGTGGACGTCGTCAGCAGGTCGCCCGACCGATGCGATCGAGTTGATCCGATCGGCTCCACGCTGTTACTGCGCGGGTTGCAAGATTTTCAGGTACAGATAGCCGCTGCGGCGCGATGAGGCCGTTTAGGCTACCTGAACGAGATTGGGATCAAACCTGATGGATGCCGATGCTTCGCGCCGCCAGCTCGCCGCCGCGCTTTCGCGCGTGGCGGCCGGCGATCGCGCAGCCCTCCGGTTGGTCTACCAGGACACCTCGGCGAAGCTTTTTGGCATCTGCCTTCGTATCTTAGGCGACAGGCGCGAGGCCGAAGACGTGCTGCAGGACGTTTACCTTACGGTGTGGCGGCGTGCCGCCACCTTCGACGCACGCCGGGCGAGCCCTATTACCTGGCTGGTGGCGGTGGCTCGAAACCGCTGTATTGACCGCTTGCGCTCATCCGGCGGAGCGCGAGGTCAGGCCCCGTTGGAGGCAGCTGGCGAAGTCCCGGACCCGGCGCCCGACGCCGTGGCATTGATGGAAAACGCGGATCAGCTGCGGCAGCTGAAGGCATGCCTTGAGCAGCTGGAGGAAAGGCAATCGATTGCCATCCGCTCTGCTTTCCTGGATGGCATTACTTATGAGGAGTTGGCCAGCCGTGCCGCGATGCCATTGAGCACCATGAAGAGCATAATCCGTCGGGGGTTGATGAGCTTGAGGGCCTGTCTGGAGCAATGAGCGACGATCGCACCATAACCGGCGAAGCCGACCGACTGCTGGCTGCCGAATACGTGCTGGGCGTGCTGGATGCCGCGCAACGGCGCGATGCCGAGCGACGGTTGGGAGCGGACCCCGCGTTCGCGGCCGAGGTGGCATTTTGGGAGGAGCGACTAGGCAGCTTGGCCACTGAAGTGCCGCCGATTGCTCCTCCGGCGCAAGTCTGGGATCGCATCAACGCACAACTGGCCCCGACGCAGCGTACGCGCGGTCTTTGGAACAGCCTTTTGTTCTGGCGCTGGTCCGCCATCGCTTCCGCGGGTTTAGCGGCAGCCTCCCTGGTCGTCACTTATTTTGCGCTTGTTTCAACCCCGCGCGGACCTCTGGTAGCGACGCTTGATGCCAGCGGCCAGGCGGGCTTTGTCGCAGCCATCGATCCGGACCGTAACAGCATCACGGTTGTTCCTGCCTCGTTGACTACCGCGGACCAACGCGCGCTCGAGCTGTGGGTGATTGTGCCTGGAGATCGGCCGCGTTCGCTCGGCGTGATAGAAGCGGGTCGCCCAGTGCGGGTGAACGTCCCGCCAAGCCTGACCGGGCATCTGCGCGTGGATGCGGCACTTGCCATCACGCTTGAGCCGCCTGGCGGCTCCCCGACCGGCCTTCCCACCGGGCCGATCATTGCCAGCGGAAAGCTCACAAATTTGTGAGTCTCTGGCCTGCGTCTTTTTCCGCCGCAGCTCCGTAACTCCGCTCGCAGTCCCGTCAGGGATCAACCCGAGTCACAGGAAAAGCAAATGACAGCCTCGCGCATTACGACGCTTTTTGCCGTCACCGCAGCTACGCTAGCCGTCGGCTTCGCAGCCACTCCCGGCTTCGCTCAGATGAAGAACGAAACCATGATGAGCGATAAGCCTGTTACCGTGGGCGGCGCGCCCATGTACGGCTCCAAGAACATTGTCGAGAACGCCGCCAAGTCCAAGGACCACACGACCCTGGTGGCGGCTGTGAAGGCAGCCGGCCTGGTGGAGACATTGCAAGGAGCCGGCCCGTTTACGGTTTTCGCCCCTACAAACAAGGCATTTGAGAAGCTGCCAGCCGGCACGGTGGACACCCTGCTCAAGCCGGAAAACAAGTCGAAGCTTTCTTCCGTGCTGACCTATCACGTCGTTGCCGGTCGTCTTAGTGCGAAGGACCTGATGGAAGCGGCCAAGAAGAATGGCGGCAAGCACAAGCTGAAGACCGTTCAGGGCGAAGAACTCACCGTATCGACCGAAGGCGACAAGGTCATCGTGTGGGACAGCAAGGGCACTCGCTCAACCATCACGATTCAGAACGTGTTCCAATCCAACGGGGTGATCCACGTCATCGATAGCGTTCTGCTCCCGGCCTAGTGGATGATTGCGTTGGGGCTGACCGGCAGGTTGTTCTCCGAGTCCGCCGGTCATCCCGAGCCCGCCGCGCCCCGCGGCGGGCTTTTACCTGGTGCCGTCGCGGCGGTCTTACATCAACTTCTGCTTGCCTCGCACCGGGATCCCGCCGAATTCACGCACGACGTTTTGCGCCTTCTCCGTGAAGACAAAATCGATGAAGGCGCGCGCTGCTTCGGTGACGGTCGCGTCCCGATAAATCAACGAAAGCGCAATGACGCTGGGATAACTCGGATCCAATGGGGATATTCCATTCACACTCAGGACCGTGAGGCGCTCATCCAATTTACTGTTATAAGGTCCAAATCCGATGGCGCCTTCATGCTGTTTGACTGTCTCAAATGCATCCTGCGTCGTAACAGCCAGTTTCGACCGATGCTTATCGAACTGAAGCTCTTTCCAGCCCGGTAATGTATTGCGAAATACGGCAAGCGAGCTGTCAGCTTCTTCACGACGAACCACGCGCACGCGAAGATCGGGACCGCCGACCTCGCTCCAATTCTTGATGGCTCCGCTGAAAATACCGATCAGCTGGTCGGCGGTTAAGCTTTTCACTTTCGCGGAAGGGTGTGCGAAGAAAACTCTCGGCTGAAGAAAAACAGGTATGACGCGCAGCCCGAATTCCCGCTCATCTTCCTTGAGTGGCCGCGCAATCCGGCCAACAATTGCATCATTCTGTATGACCGCCCTGATGCCCCCGTTTGAATGAATGCTCGGTGGAAGGTACGGAAGTTTCCTTCCGTTAGCCGCCGCTATGACTTCGAGCAGCCGCGCTTGAGTTAAGAGCAAGCACTGCGACATTGAAACGCGGCCAACGCCGAAGTATTGAGAGCTTGCGATGCAACTATACGTTGACTCCGTCTTCAGCGCCCCTCTACCCTCAAGAAAAACTTGCACAGGGAGGAGAATATAATGAAGACCGCAGATATCTTTCCGCGTTCGGTCCTCGGCTCGTTGTTTGCCGCCGTGACAACTTCCGCAATCGCATGCCTGGCCCTTGCATTGGCTTCTGGTCCATCGCTGGCGCAAGGCAAGGCGCCGAAAGGTCCGGTGGAGGTGACGGTCGCGTCGGGTGCGGGCGGCTCGCCGGACGTCATCATGCGCAACGTCCTCAAGATCATGAACGATGAGAAGATCATCTCGGTCCCTGCGGCCGTTCAGAATCGGGCCGGCGGCTCCGGCGCCGTGGGGTACAATTTCGTCCTCGGCAAGCCGGGCGATGAAAACGTCCTGTTCTGCATCAATCAGCCGGTGTTCACGACACCGATCATGCAGGGCACGCCATCGGTGATCGATCAGCTCGTGCCGATTGCGTTATTCATCCAGTCGGAGCTCGTCTTCCTGGGCCAACCCAACGGCCCCAAGACGATGAAGGAGTTCGTCGAAGCGGCCAAGGCTGCGCCCGGCAAGATGCGCATCGCGGGCGCGCAGGCCGGCGGCACCGATAACATCGCAGCCGCGCTGATCGAGAAAGCCGGCGGCGTGAAGATTACGTACGTTCCCTTTGACAGCGGTTCGGCCGCGCTCGCGGCGTTTCTCGGCGGCAATGTCGAGGGCACGTTCGCCACACTGGAAGAGGGCTTGCAGCAGATCCAGAGCGGGAAGGCGCGGCCGCTGGCGATATTGTCCGAGAAGCGCCGGACCGAGGCGGGCTACAAGGATGTCCCGACCGCCAAGGAGCAGGGCTACAATGCCGTGTTCGGTCAGGAATGGGGCGTCGCCCTGCCTCCCAAGACCGACCCCGAAGTCGCGAAATGGTGGGAAGACAAGTTCCGCAAGGTCGTCGCCACCAAGGCCTGGCAGGACGGATTGGCGGCAAAATTCCAGCGCAGCGACTTCATCGGGATGGACGGCATCAAGGCGCACAACACCAAGATGCAGGACATGTACCGGACGCTGATGACGGATATCGGTCTCGCCAAGAAGTAACGGGTCGGTTCGCGGAAACAAGGCCGGCAGCGATGAGAGTGAGTGAAGTCGTTCCGCCGCTCCTCATGCTTGTGCTGTCGGCCGTCATCGTTCTCGGCACCTGGCACCTCGGTTATTGGCGGGACACCACAGCCGGGCCTGCCTTTGCGCCGGTCTGGGTTGCGGCCGTCGGCGCGCTGCTGGCAATTCTCCAGCTGAGGGCCGCCCGGTCCGCCGGGTGGGCGGGAGAATACGACTGGCCGGATGCGTTGGGGATGAAACGGGTTGTGACGACCTTCGTCGGCCTGGTCGTCTTTCTGATCGTTTCGCCGTTTCTCGGCATGGTGCCGAGCGCCGCGCTGTTCGTGGTGCTTTTTCTCTACGGGCTGCTGGCGCGGCCACTTGTCCCCACATTGGTGACGACGGCCGTGACGACGGGATTGATCTACGGGGTCTTTGTCTGGTGGCTCAACACCAATCTCCCGACCGGATATTTCGGCATCTAAAGGCGGCCAATGGATTCCCTGGGTCTTCTCGGACAAGGCTTCGCGACCGCACTGGAGCCCGCCAATCTCCTTTTTCTCCTGATCGGCGTCGTGGTCGGACAGATCATCGGGGCGCTTCCGGGAATCGGGCCGTCTGCCGGCATGGCGTTGCTGCTGCCGCTGACATTCGGGATGACGCCGGTCACAGCGATCGTGATGCTTGCGGGGATCATGTATGGCGGAATGTATGGCGGCACGCTGACCTCCGTGCTGGTAAATGTCCCCGGCGAGTCGTCGAGCGTCATGACCGCGGTTGACGGGTATCAGATTGCGCGCCGCGGCCGCGCGGGAGCCGCGCTCAGCGTTGCCGCCATCGGCTCTTTTTTCGCAGGAATTTGCGCGGTGACAGCGCTGGTTTTCATCGCCCCGCCGCTCAGCGAGTTCGCGCTCAAGTTCAGTGCGCCCGAATACTTTCTGCTGGCGGCGCTCGGCATCACCGCGAGCGCCAGCCTCGGCGGCACATCAGCAATCAAGGCCCTGATGGCCGCCGTGCTGGGTCTGATGGTGGCGCTGGTTGGCGTGGATCCGATTATTGGAATGTCCCGGCTGACGTTCGGCATTCCCGAATTGATCGATGGCATCGACTTTCTGCCGGTCGCCATCGGCATTTTCGGAATCGCCGAAGTGCTGTCGTCGCTTGAAAAACTCCAGGACATGCAGCCGATCCGGACGCGATTGCGCGACATGTGGCTGACCGCGGAGGAATGGGCCGAGAGCAGGATGGCAATTCTTCGTGGCTCGCTCGTCGGCTTCTTCGTCGGAATCCTGCCCGGCGCCGGGCCGACAATCGCTGCGATGATGGCCTATGTGTTCGAGAAACGGTTCAGCCGCAAACCTGAGCGCTTCGGCCATGGCGCGCTGGACGCTGTCGCCGCCGCCGAATCCGCCAACAACTCGGCGGCCCACGGCGCACTCGTGCCGATGCTCTCGCTCGGTATTCCGGGATCGGCAAGCACGGCGGTGTTGCTCGCCGCCCTGATCCTGCAGGGAATCCAGCCCGGCCCCTACCTGATGACCCAGCAGTCCGCGCTGGTCTGGGGCCTGATCGCCAGCATGTTTATCGGCAACGTAATCTTGCTCGTCATCAACCTGCCGCTGGCGCCGGCCTTCGCTTCGATCCTGCGCATTCCCTATGTCTATCTTGCTCCGGGAATTCTGATGATTTCGCTGGTGGGCGCCTATGCCGCCACCAACAGCTTCTACACCGTCATCGTCGCTCTGGCGTTCGGGGTTATCGGCTGGTTCATGATCAAGTTGGATTTTCCGCGCGCGCCGCTCGTGCTTGCCCTTGTGCTCGCGCCGCTGCTAGAAACCTCGCTTCGGCAGTCGTTGCTGCTGTCGTTCGGAAGTCCGATGATTTTCGTGGAACGCCCGTTCTCTGCGGTGATTCTGCTGTTCGTTGTCGCCTCGCTTGCGCTGCCGGCATACGGCGCCATGCGCCGGCATCTCAATCGCGCGCCCAAAGCCGATTCGGTCTGAGGCGCGCATCCGAGCCTTGTTCGTCATCACATCTCATGCCTCTGCCAGACAGGGCCTACCACTCATGACAGTCATCGACATCCATACCCATGTCTTCACCGAAGCAATGATCGCTTCGATGCAAAAGGAGGCGCCCTCACTGCGATTGCGGCTGAAGCCGATCGATCGGGATTCGGCGGTTCTGGAAATCGCCGATATCGTGCAAAATCCGTTTCCCCGAAAGGCTTGGGATCTGGAACAGCGCTTCGCGGACATGGATGCGTTCGGCGTGGACATGCATCTCATCTGCAATGTGCCGCATACCTTTCTTTATGAAGAGGACGCCGCGCTGGCGGCTGCGACTTCGGCAATCCTCAACGATTCAATCGCAGGCTTGGTTACACAATATCCGAAGCGCTTTCGCGGCCTGGCGACGCTCCCTATGCAGTCGCCGGAGCTTGCGGTTCGAGAGCTTCGCCGGGCGGTGATCGAACTCGGACTCATTGGCGTGCACGTCGGATCGAATGTCGACGGCCGCAATCTCGACGATCCCGCGCTGGAGCCGGTTTGGCAGGCGGCGGGCGAACTCGGCGCCTTCATACTCGTCCATCCCCACAAGATTGCCGCCCGCGATCGCATGAAGTCGTACTATCTGACCAACCTGATCGGCAATCCGCTGGAAACCACGATCGCGGCCGCCTCGCTCGTTTTCGGCGGCGTCGTCGAACGGCATCCTGGCATCAGATTTTTATTGGCGCATGGCGGTGGATTTGTTCCGTATCAGGCCGGTCGATTTCTTCACGGATGGTCCGTGCGCCCTGAACCGAAAGTGCGTCTGAAGGGCGATCCACAAGCCTCTCTCGCAAAGCTCTGCTATGACACCATCCTGCACTCGGATGCCTCGCTGGCGTTTCTTGTTGGATCGGTGGGCGCCTCGCAGGTGTACCTGGGCAGCGACTATCCGTTCGACATGGGATACTACGATGGTGTCAGCCAAATACGCAGGCTGGCGATCCCGGAATCCGAACGCGGGCTCATCCTTGGGGGCAATGTGGCGTCACTGTTCGAAAGACAGCGAGCGGGTGGCTAGAGCTTTCGTTCAGGAGACGGTTCCCAGCGGAATGCTTCCGGCCGATAGGGTCCGAGCGGGTAGCGCAGGCCATGCCAGAAGCTGTCGCAAACGCTGGGAAGATAAGATTGCAGCCGCATCCGATTTTGCTCCATGGGAATATTCACGAAGGTAATGTCCGGCCGCATCGCGGCGAAGCGGGCCTGCTCGTCGCGCTGCCGCGCGGTTGGCATCGACAGCCTCTCCAGCGTAACGGCGATGAGGGATTTGCCGGTCCAGAACAGGACATCGAAGCGTAAGAAGGGCGCCGCCTCCCTCTCCTTGCTCTCCTCCTCGGTCAATCTCAGATGGGCATTCGGCAAGGGAAGAAACGCCGAGAAGAACCAGTCGGCGGTGTCGTAGAGCGCCGCGTCCCATGACGCGCCCCCTGGCAGGTCGTCGGCATGGTCCCTGACTTCGGCCTCCACGACATCAAGATAGCTGGTGAGAAAATCCTGCAACGGCCGATCGAAGATCGGTGCCTTTTTTTGAATCCGGGACCGGCAATAACCCTTGAGCGCAACGTGTGTGCGCAATGTTGCCATGACCTCCGCCGCTAAACTCATCCAGCCGGCGCTGTTGAGGCGCAGCGCGGCACTGTCCGACGCGAAGGACGCGAGAGAGGGCGTGAGCACCGGCTCGCCCGGCGGCAATGCGGCGGGCCGCATCGTCAGCACGCGCGCGGGATTCTCAACGACGCCAAAGGCGATGTCATAGCGAAGGATCGTCACGTTACCATTCCATCGCCGCTTGTCCGCTCGCCGGACGATCAGATGTTCGCTTCGAAGACGTAAAGGCCGCCGCTCCAGCGATCGCCCGCATAGATGACGCCGCGTTCGTCGACATAAATTTCGTTCATCTGCGCGGTCGCGGCGCGCGAATTTTCCGGCATCGGCGGAATAAAGCAGGCGACTTCCTCGGGCCGGTACGGATTTCTGATGTCGAAGACGCGCACACCGGCGTTGAAAAACACGCCGAAGACGTAATCCTCGCTTCGGAACGAAGGTCCGGGACGATTTTCATGAATATTGTGCGATCCGAAGCGTCCACCCTTGTGGCCGAATTCTTCCACCGGCGGCAATGGAAACGTGCTGATCGGGACCAGATTGTCCTCCTTGCGCGCGTCCACCATCCAGGTGAGCTTCGGCCAGTCTTCGCCGTTGTCCTGTACGCATTCGTCCGTGACGACGAGCAGGCCGCGCTCGAGCAGCGGCATCACAGTATGCGTAAAGCCCGGGTACGGCGGATGCGGATTCCAGGTGCCGACGATCTTTGGTGTCGATTTGTCGGAGATGTCCATGATCAAGGCGCCGCCGTCGATGTAGCCGAGATAGGCGCGGCCGGGACGCTCGGGATAAACATTCGCGTTGTGAAGCCGAAAGGCATCGGGACGGCGAAAGTGATCCATAGGCATCGGCCGCACGCGCTTCGGGGGAACTGCCGCATCGCCTTTGCGTGTGCCAGGATACCACCAGCGGCCGGCCTCGACCGGACGCGACGGATTGCGCACATCGATGATGCGGTAGAACTGGTCGTCCCTCATATGCGTCGGCTCGAAATCCGCCGCGCCGCCCGAGCAATGGATAAACTCGCCATCGACGAACCACAGGCAATGCATGCCGCGCGAATGCGGACCGGACGCATCGAAAAATGAGATCGATGTCGGCGTTTCCGGGCTGCTGACGTCGAAGAGCTCGACCCCCGCGGGCTTGCCGCCGGGCTTGGCCACTTGATAGGCGACGGCGAGAATGTCGCCCGAAACCTCGAGCGAATTCGAGCGCATGTCGTTATGCGGGAGCGCGGTCTGGCAGATGACTCGCGGCGCGCGGGGATCGCTGACATCGACGGCGGTGAAATTCTTCGGCGCCCCTTCATGCGCGATCCAGAGAATTCGGCGTCCATCTTTCGCGATCTGAAGGCTCATTCCCTCCCCGACGCCACCGAAACCGCGCAGCGTGTCGTGGGACAAGAGCCTCATATTGTTCGCGACGGCACCTTGCATGGCGCAGCTCCCCCTTTGGCGTTCTTCGCGCCTCCAGATCAAGGCCGGCGCGCAACCGATTAACGCGGCTTTTCTCAGACTTTGTGAAAAACGTCAAATTACCGCATAAAATATACAAAACTTGACCCCGCCGGGGATTTTTGTGAACGTCCTGCACGCCGCGACATAGCGCGCAGGCTAAGCCCCGATCGCCGCAGGCGGCGCGAGATGACGCGGATGCAATTTCACGGCGACAACCACGCTCCCGGCGTTCCTGTTTTCCTTGTCACCGGATTTCTCGGGAGCGGAAAGACGACGCTGCTGCGCAGCCTCATCAGCCAGCCGGGGATGGCAAACAGCGCTTTGATCATCAATGAATTCGGCGAAATCGGGCTCGATCATCTGCTGGTCGAGTCGTCGTTTGACAATATCCTGATGCTCGACAATGGCTGCGTGTGCTGTTCGATCCGCGGCGATCTGGTCGACACCATCGGCGACCTGTTCGCGAAGCAGGCGACCGGCGAGATTCCCTCTTTCTCCCGCATCCTGATCGAGACCACGGGGCTGGCCGACCCCAGCCCCATCGTGCGCGATCTTGCCGAGGCGATGAGCCTGCGCGGACGTTGCAGTCTTCGACGCGTCGTTGTCACCATAGACGGCGTGCTCGGCCCGGCGCAGCTGCGCGACACGCACGAAGTCGGCGCACAGATTGCTCAGGCGGATCTTTGCCTCATCACCAAGACCGACATCGCCGGCCGCAACGAAGTCGATGTTCTTCTCGCCGACCTGCGCTCCATCAGCCCCGCTCTCGACATCCGCACCGTTTCGCATGGGAACATCGATGCCGCCATCGTATTTGCGGAAGACGACACGCTGAATGCACTGCCGCGCGCGGCCGAGCCGTATCATGCTCGTCACGCGCATTCCCACGATGGCAAAATCCACGACTCATCGGCAAACCATCATCATTCCGGGGTCGAAAGCTGGTCGTTGCGGCTCGATCGTCCGCTGGCCTGGGCGCGCCTGCGCGACTGGTTGACGATGGTGTACTCGCTGCGCGCGCCGCATATTTTGCGCATGAAGGGCATTTTCTGGCTCGCCGAATGCGACAAGCCGGTCGTCATGCATGCCGTTGCCGGCCTGGTGAGCGCCCCGGCGACGCTTGACCGCTGGCCGGGCGGCGTGCGGGAAAGCCGGATCGTCTTCATCACGAAGGGGCTGAGCGTGGCGCATCTTGAGGCCAGTTTCTTGGCGGATGTTCTTGCGGAGCCGGCCGTGTCATGACCGCGCTCAGTGTCCCGTCTGGCTGTGTCGTTCCGGCATGGTAGGAATGATGAAAAAAGACGAGCTAAAGGTGACGGCCGACACGCTCGTCGGTTTCATCGCGGACGCGCTGACCAAAGGCGGCCTGCCCCGCGACGATGCGCGTAACGTCGGTGAATTGATGATTGCCGCCGACCTGCTCGGCGGCGACGGCCACGGCATCTTCCGGCTGCCGCGCTATCTCGACCGTTTGAAGGCCGGCGGCTTTAATCTGAATCCTAAGATCCGCGTGGACCGCCGCAAGGGCGCGACGGCGCTGCTCGATGGCGATAACGCCATGGGCCATCTCGTCATGAAACACGCCGCTGATCTAGCCATCGAGATTGCGTCGGAAAGCGGCATCGGCTGGGTCGGCGCGCATCACAGCAATCATGCCGGTGTCGCCGGTGTCTATGCCATGATGCCGCTCAAGAAGGACATGATCGGCATCTATGTCGCCGTCGGCAACGCCAATCACATGGCGCCATGGGGCGGCACCGAATTGCTGCTCAGCACCAATCCGATTGCGGTCGCGGTTCCTGGTGCGACGCAGCCGGTGCTGCTCGATATGGCGACCACGAACGTGGCCTATGGCAAGGTCAAGCTGGCGGCACAGCGCGGCGAGACGATGCCCGAAGGCTGGATGATCGACGCCGACGGCGCGCCGGTCACCGATCCCGCCAAGGGTGCCCACGGCTCGTTGCTGCCGATCGGCGGACCCAAAGGCTACGGCCTCGCGCTCATCTTCGGCCTTCTAGCCGGGACGTTGAACACGGCCGCGTTCGGGCGCGACGTGATCGATTTCAATGCCGACGACAAAAGCGTGACCAACACCGGACAGTTCGTCGTTGCGCTTGACGTGAAGGCGTTCTGCGACGTCACCTTCTTCAAGAACCGCGTCGATGCGGTGCGTGCGGAGATGAAATCGTCGCCGCTTCGCCCTGGCTTCGATAACATCCGGCTTCCGGGCGAAAGGGCGCTGGCCGCGCACAAAACGCGTTCGAAGGAAGGCATTCCGTTGCCGGCCCCGCTGATGAAGGCACTCAACAAGGTCGCGGGCGAACTCGGCATTGCGCCGATCGCCGCACGCATCGCCTAAATAACGAAGGATCTGGAGACAGCTATGACCCAGAAGGCAGCACGGGTTTTCCGGGAGGCGGACATCAAGGTCTTCGACCGCGGCAACGGTGTCCAGACCCGCCTCTTCTGCAACGAGAGCCGCTGCGGGGCCAGCGTGACGACGGGTACCACGACGCTACCGGCCGGCGCCAGCGTGGCGCTGCATTATCACAACTGCGATGAGCAGATCGTCATCCTTTCGGGCCGCGCCGATGTCGAATACGGCGGCGAGCGCCGCCCCATCGGCCCCATGGAAGTCGCCTACATTCCCGTCGGCGACGTGCATTGCTTCCACAATACCGGCGATGAACCGCTGGTGATGCTCTTTGTGTATGATGCCGGCGAGGTTACGCGTACCTTTGCCGCCACGGGCGAGACCGTGAGGCATCTGGCGGAGGGCGATTTGGCACAGCCGAAAAGCTGAGGATCGATTGACGACCAATATGACCTGAACCAGAATCGCTAAAACGTCGGAGGACGCTATGAGGACATCCGTCTTTGCTGTGGTGGCACTCGTGTCGGGCGTCGCCCTGCCCGCAATGGCTCAGGACCAGGTCGCGCAATTCTATCAAGGCAAGACCATCCGCATGATCGTCGGGGTCGCGGTCGGGTCTGGATACGATATCAATGCCCGGACGCTCGCCCGGCATCTCGGCGAACACATTCCCGGCAAGCCCACGATCATCGTGCAGAACCAGCCGGGTGCCGGCAGCATCACGATGACGAACCAGCTTTACGCTGTGGGTCCTTTCGATGGCACGGTGATCGGCGCGGCATTCGGCGGCATGCCTACGGCACCGTTGCTTACGCCGGAAGGCGTGAAGTTCGATCCCAACAAGCTGAATTGGCTGGGCAGCACAAACCGGGAAACGCACGTCACTTATCTCTGGAATACCGCGCCCGCCAACAGTCTTGACGACATCAAGAACCGTGAGATCGTTGTCGGAGCGCAAGCGCCGGGCACAACGCAATATGATTTTCCGATCATGGCGAATGCGATCTTTGGAACGAAGTTCAAGATCGTCAAAGGTTACGGCGGAACACCGCAAATTCACCTCGCGATGGAACGCGGAGAGATTGAAGGCAATGGCGCATCGGCCTTGACGACGCTGAAGGCGCTCAACGGCGACTGGATCAAGGACAAGAAGGTCAAGATCATCGCCCAGTGGGCGCTGCGTCCGAATCCGGAGCTTCCCGGCGTGCCCAGCGTTCTTGATCTCGCCAAGAACGACACGGACAAGGCTGCCCTCCTCCTCGTGCTTGCGCGTCTCGACTTCGGCCGGCCTTTCTTCGTGCCGCCTAACGTACCGGCGGATCGCGTCGAGGCCTTGCGCAAGGCGTTCGACAACACGATGAAGGACCCCGCTTTCCTTGCCGAAGCCGAAAAGCTCAAGCTCGATATTGATCCACTCAACGGCAAACAGGTGTCCGAACTCGTCGCCCAGGTCCTGGCGACACCCAAGCCTGTCGTTGAGCGCGTGCGGGAAATATTCGAGAAGACGAACTAGCGTAGGAGCGTGTGTAGACGCTGATCCGCCCCCCGCCCCCGGCGTTTTGCGGTCGAACGATGATCAAAGGCGGCTTGCACCAAACAGAGGCCGGGTGCACCGAATCCTAGCCGCCCTCGGACCGGCAACAGGTTCAGCCGGTGTATTCGACAATGTGCATGCCTCCGTCCCATCGATCGATCAGATACAAACGTCCATACTTGTCCGTACCGACATCGTTTGACTGGATTTCCCGCAGGCCATCCGGGCGCGCCGGCAAGTAAAACCCGACTTCGCGCGGGCGGAGTACGTCGCTGACATCGACCGCCCGTAGACCGGCGTTGAAATAGGTAATGAAGACGATGTCCTTCAGCGGTCCGTCGGCCGCGATGTGCTCAACGATATTGTGCGCGCCGAAACGACCCTCACGATCGAAATACTTTTCGCGCTCGGGAAACCAGGTGGAGACCGGAACCGGATTGGCTTCGTCGCGGATGTCCACGATCCACATGAACTGGCTGTCCCAGTATTTTTTCGACGCGCGCGCCTCGTCGGTAACGATGAGATAGGGCCGGTCGCCGACGGGGCAAGCGGTGTGGGTCGAGCCGACAAAGGGCGGTGTCCAGCTGACGTGGCCCAGCAGCTTCAGGGCGCGCTGATCGGTGCAGTCGATCACCGCCACGCCGCCGCCCCAGAAGGCGCAATACATCCGATTGCCGCGCACGATCGGCGGGCCGTGCAAGGTCTTGGCATCCTCGTCAGGTGTGGGATCGTTTCCCAGCTCGGCGGCGTCGGATTTCTGCCATGGCAAGCCGAAGATGCTGATCACCTCCGGCGCAACCGGATTGGAGATATCCATCGACCAGATAACGCGGCGTTCCCATCCCGGCGCATCATTCGGGAAGAAGCCGAGCTTCAGTTTGTTATCGATGCCAAAACGATGCGGACCGCTGCCGGGCATCTCAAAAAAGCCGACCTGCCGCGGTTCGCCTGGCTTGCTGATATCGAAGATATAGAATCCGCCGCGCGCGCCCTTTCCGGCCTCACCCGGGAGCGCCTCGGAATTCACGTAGAGGAAATCTTCGCCGACAACGCGCAATTTGTGCATCTGGATTTTCGGCGGCGCCTTGAACTCCCAGACCTTCTTCGGCTTGGTCGGATCGCGCACGTCGTGAACCGTGAAGCCGTGTGTCTTCTCGCGGTTCCCCGCAACCGCGCCGACATAGGCGAAGCCCTTGCTGACCTCGACCAGACTGCCGCCTCCCCAAGCCGCGGACGGATCGTGGCCGAGCAAGCGGAAATTATGGCCCTCTTCTGCGCGCATGTGTCTCTCCGTAACGTTTCTTATCCCGCAGGCTCGTATCGCTTGCCGATGATCGGGCTGCTCACGCCGAGGCCTGGCAGTTCCCACACGCCGGCGCCGCCCGGGTTGGCATCCGCTCCAATATTTGCGTCGACCAGATAGGGCCGTCCGGAGGCGATACCGGCGCGAACGGCATCGCCCAAATCGGCGGCGCGATTGACCGAAACGCCCTCGACGCCCGTCGACCGCGCCATGGCGGCAAAGTCGGGATTGTAAGGCGCACCGGTATCCGGGTCACGAAAATCGGTTGCCAGTTCGCGGCCGCCGAGATAGCCGCGCTGGAGGCCGCGGATGGAGGCGTAGGAAAAATTATTCCAGACGACAAATACGACGGGGATCTTGTACTCGACGGCCGTGCTGAGCACGTTCGGATACATGTAAAAGGCGCCGTCGCCGCAGACCGAGACGCAGGGCCGATCGGGCGCTGCAAGCTTGGCGCCCAGCACGCCGGCAACGCCGAAGCCCATGGGGCCGAAGCCCATGGAGCCGATCAGCGAATCCGGGCGCCGCGGTTTGCAAAATTGAAGGAGCCAGTTGTGATGCACACCGATGTCGCTCACCAGGATGGCATCCTCGGGCAGCGCCCGGTCGATCTCATGCGCGGCGCGCTGCGGGTGAATCGGACTTGAATCATCGGTGAAACCGGGGGCAATGAGTTGCTCCCATTCTTTCCGATAACCCGCGAGAGCGGCCAGCCATGGCGCGCGCATGGATGGAATTTCGGCGCCGCGTCGGTCCAGTTCGGCCAGCAACTGACGGAGGAAGGTGCGCACATCCGCCATCAGGCCAAGCGCGACCGGATAGTTGCGGCCGATCTCTTCTGGGTCGATGTCTACATGAATCAGCCGCGTCGGCGGGATGGTGAAGGAGTAACCCGGAATCCACGAACTCGACGTGCGGTCGTCGAAGCGGACGCCGAGCGCAAGCAGTACATCGGCCTGCCGGGTGGCGCTATTGGCCTGGTATGAGCCTGCGCGCGACACCAGCCCGAGCGAGAGTTCATGCCGGGTGTCGATGGCCCCCTGGCCGCTCATGGAATGAGCGACCGGAATGCGCAGGCGTTCAGCCAGTGTCAGAAGATCGGCGCTCGCGCCGCCATATTTGACGCCCTGGCCGACCAGGATCACCGGACGCTCGGCCGCGAGCAGCATGTCCGCGGCTTTCACGATACCTTCCGGGTCGGCACCGCAGCGCGAGGAGATGTTGGACGTCCACTCCTCCGGGCGTGGGCTTTCCTCGGCCGCCGCCTCCTTGAAGATGTCGAACGGAACGTCGAGCACCACCGGTCCGGGCCGGCCTGTCACCATGGTCTTCCAGGCCTGCCGAACTGCGGTCGGCACCATCTCGCCGCGGGTGGGCTGGAACACGCGCTTGCAGTAAGCGCGCACGGTCGAGGGATAATCGGCTTGCTGGTGGCGATAGAGTTCCTGAAAGGCCCCCTTGTTGAACTGGCTCGTCGGCACGTTCCCGGTGATGGCCATGAACGGCACCGAATTCGAGAAAAGCGTTGCCGAGCGCGATCGGCAGGTTCGCTGAACCCGGCCCGCAGGACGTGAAGGTCGCGGTCGGCTGGCCGGAGACCCGGTAGAAGACGTCGGCCATGAAACCGGCCACCGCCTCATGATGCACGGAGATCGTTTGGATGTCGCTCGCGCGCTCATAAAGCGCGTCAATAAAGCCGATGTTGCCATGGCCGCACAGTCCGAAGGCATAAGGCACCTTCTCCCGGATCAGATAATCGACGATGATCTGACCGCCATTCAGCACGTTACTCATCGACTTCTCCCGCCCATGCGCGATATGCGCCACGCCGAGGATATCATGCGGCCGCCACCTTTCGGCAGCGGCCGCACGGCTTCCCTTTTTTTTGACCGGCGCCCCGGCTATTTGATCGTCGCCGTCGCCTCTTTCGCGATCCGGGTGATGTCGGCACTGGCCTCATAGATCTCGGCAACGACTTTCTGCTGCGTCGCGCCATCCATGGGACCGATGGGCAGGTTCGCCTTCTTGGCATTTTCCTGCAACTGCGGATCGTTCAGCGCCGCCAGGATGCCGGCACGCAATTCGTCGGCGACTGCCGGCGGCATTCCCGGAGGCCCGAACAGGCTTCGGTGCACGCGCTGAATGTTGATCAGCGCCCGGATCGTCTTCTGTTTAGCTGGATCCTTGACGAGCTCGAGCGCGTTCGGCACGGTCGGCTGGTCCTTGTATCGCTCCTCCCCGACCGACAGGATCGGGCGGATGTCGCCGGTTTTCAGCATCGGCACAGCGGATGTCCAGGACGTGAGACGTCCGTCGGTCTCGCCCTTCACCACGGTGAGAGTTGTGTCTCCGCCACCTTCGAAGCCCGTAATGAATTGCGGTTTAAAGCCGAGGATATCGGCGAGCATCGCCATACCATAGAAGTCTTCGTCGACGCCCTGGCTCGGCACCTTGAAGGGACGCCCGAGCTTTACGACATCCTCGACCGATTTGATCGGCGACTTCGCGCCGACGAAGATCACCCGGTCATCGAGGGCTGCACGGCCGAGCCAGGTGAATTTGACGGCATCGAACTGCACGCCTTCTGCACCGCCGAGTTGCGCGAGCACAAGCCCCGGCCCGCTGGTGAGGCCGAACGTCAACCCGTCCGGCTTCGCATGCCAGACGAGGTTCTGCCCGACCAACCCGCCGGCACCTGAATGGTGTTCGACCTTGACGGTGCGTGCCTTGAGCTGCTTTTGGATTTCTGGCGCCAACAACTGGGCATACTTCGCGAAGCCGCCCGATGCCGAATGCGGCACGATCATTGTCACCGTCTTGCCTTCGTAGAAGCTCTGCGCCTGAACCGACGAAGCTACGAAGAGACTCGCGGTAACCGCAACCGCCCCTAAGAGAAGTGATCTGCGTTTGATGGACATCGTTTTCCTCCCTGGTCGTAGATGGTTGAGAATACTTTCTTCTTGGTTCGTTAGAAGTCCACAAAGTTGGAGATAAAGCCGGACAAAAGGCCGCGGTTGAGTTGCACTCCGAGCGCGAAACCGAACAGCCCGTAAGAATTCCCGCGCAAATCAAAGCGTAGAGGACCGCACGCGCGGGCGAGCAGTGCCTGGTCAGCATCAGATAACCAGCCGTGAAGAGGAAAACGGACGGAAGAGGTCCGACCACGAACACCAGCGCAAGCAGGACTGCGATAAGCCCGAAGGCCGACAGCTCTCCACCGGGTTTGCGCTTTCCACCGATTCCCGTGCTTGGGGCCTGCGCTAACTCCGAACCACCCGGCGGTGCCATCGCCGGAGTCTCTGATCGCGCCACGGCCGACGACGTCGAGAAAGTTGACCCGCAGCTCGTCGGCAGAGCGCAGGTTTTGCCAAAGCAGCTGAGCGACAGCGAGAACGATGCCGAAAATGCAGACCGGCAGTGGCACCAGGCGCGCCCGCGAGCTGTAGCCGAAGGTGAGATAAAGCATCACCACGAATACGGCGAGCACGATGCCCCCGACGATGTTTTCCTGCGTGCGCCGGCTCATCACAGGCTGCCTCTCTCGAGCGCCGCCTGCGCCCTCGCCTGCTTGCGGCGGCGAAGAAACGGCCAGGCGGCGGTCAACACAACCAGGAGGAAAAGCGTGAGCGTCAGCGGACGGGTGAAGATGAAGTCGTTTCCGTACATCATCAGCGACACATGCAGGCTGCGCTCGATCATGGTGGCCAGGACCAGGCCGATAACGAGATTTGCCCTGGAGTAGCGGTACTTCTCCATGAGAAAGCCGAGTACGCCAAAGGCGGCGCAGACAAGCACGTCGGCCATTTCGCCCCGCGTGGCATAGGCGCCAAAGAAGCACACCGAAAGTACCAAAGGCACCATCAGGTCCTCGTTGATGGTGGGCATCCGGGCGAGGTAGGGCGAGATCGCTATGCCGATGATGGCGGTAATGACGCTTGCCAAAACGATGATCCAGACGAGGCTGAAGACAACACCGAGATTGTTGGTCAGCATCTGCGGGCCTGGCGCGATGCCCATATTGATGAAGGCGATCAGCAAAAGCGCCATACTGTCCCCGCCGGGGATGCCGAAGGCGAGCGTCGGCAGCAGGCCGCCGCCTTCGTTCGCACCGAGCGTCGCATCCGGCGCGATGACCCCGTCGACATTTCCTGTGCCGAAGGTTTCCGGCTGTTTCGAAGTTTGCACGGCCTGCGCGTAGGCGGCAATGCCGGCGGCGCTTCCGCCTACTCCCGGCAAAACCCCGATCCAAAGTCCGAGGACGCTGGAGCGCATCACAAGCGGCCAGCGCCGAAGGGTGTCCCACACGCCATCCCAAACCGAGCTCTTGTCCGTGCTTACCTGCCGGCTGACGATGGAATCTCCCCGCAGGTGAAGCTTCATCATCTCGGAGACGGCAAACAGGCCGATCATCGCAACCGGGAAAGAGATGCCGTCCAACAGATGCAACACACCGAATGTGTAGCGCGGCGTCGCGGTAACGGGATCCATTCCGATGAATGCGATCAGGACGCCCAGCGCGGCCGCCATCAGACCCTTGAACAGCGAGCCTGCGCTGAAAGTGGCGATGAGAGTCATCCCCCAGAGCGACACCATCAGATATTCGGCCGGTCCCAAGGCCAGGATGATCGGCCGCACGAACGGAATGCAGGCCGCCAGAAACACGGCGCCGATGATTTCGCCCAGGAGAACGGCCATGGCAGACGCACCGAGCGCCCGCTCCCCTTCGCCTCGCAAGGTCATCGGATAGCCGTCGAACACCAGAGCGAGGCTTTTGGAAGAGCCGGGCACATTGAACAGGATGCTGGTGACGGAATCACCCCAAAGCGTGGCGATATGCGCGCCGAGCAGCAGAGCGAGCGTGGCCGCGACTTCGTGACCGTAGGTGAAAGGCAGGAGCAGCGTCATGGCGACGACGCCCCCGAGGCCGGGCAGTATGCCGATCACGAGGCCGTACAAAATACCGATCAGCATGAAGAGCAGCGCCTGAGGCGTGAGCAGGGCCAACAGCCCTGAACCGATTGCCTCAAGCATCCGTATCCCCCTTGCGCGTGCCCGTGCTCGAAGATCGGTCTAGACTGGCCCGATGCTTAGTCCGGGCACCGGCATCAAGTAGTTCCGATAGTCTCGCAAAAGTCAACGAACCAGGCGCACGCCGCGTCGTAATGACCATGCGCTATTGAGAAACATGATGTTTCCGTTATTGCTTGTTTCGCCGCGGCGGTTGTTATTGTTTTATGCTCTGCCAGAATGATGCGAATACAGGCACGTACCGCTCGCCTGTGCCTTCCTGAAACTTCGGAGACAGCATGGATCTTGGACTTGCGGACCGTGTCGCGATCGTCACGGGGAGCAGCCGCGGCATTGGGCGGGCATGCGCTGAATCCCTTCTCGCGGAAGGCGCAATTGTCGTGCTGACGGGCTTGAACCAAACCAGGCTCGATGCCGCCGCCAAGGAGCTCGCGCGGAGCGGCAGAAGTCTTGAGCGTGAGGGCAGATTTGACCCAAGACGCGCAGGTAAAAGCGCTCATCGACAAGACCACGGAAGCATTTGGACGCCTCGACATCCTGGTAAACTCTGCGGCCTCCGTCATTCCATCCGAATTTTTCTCCCTCGGAGAGGAACAGTGGACGCGGATATTCGAGGAGAAGCTGAACGGCTACGCCCGCACGCTTCGGCACGCCGTCCCGCATATGCGCAAGCAGAAATGGGGACGAATTGTGAACATTTCTGGCGTGGCCGCACGCCAACCCCACGCGCCGACTGTCACGGTCGGCCTGAACAACGCGGCGGTGCTGAATTTGACCAAGGCCCTTGCCGGCAGCCTGGCAAAAGACGGCATCACCATGAATGCCGTCATTCCCCATATCATCGACACCGATCGCCAGGCCGAAACCATGACCGAATGGGCGAAGATCACCGGCCAGAGCGAAGAAGTGGTGCGAAAGGAGCGCGTCTCCAAGATCCCGCTCGGACGCATGGGCCAACCGCGGGAAGTGGGAGACGCGGTGGCGTTTCTCGCGTCCGAGCGCGCCAGCTTCATCACGGGAACTGCCCTGCATGTCGACGGCGGCGTGACGATGAGCATATAATGAGAATTCAACGTTGAGCCCGGAGAAGGTCAATGCTGAACCCAGACAAGGTTAAGGCGGTAAAGCGGGAAGGTTCCGCGGAGAATTTTCGCCTGCTCGGTCACGACCGCGAGGCCGCGTGGGGCGGCGGCAGCATCGTCGAGGTGAAGAATAACCACGCTTATATCGGGGCGGTCGGCGGCTCCTGGTACAACGGTCCTGAGGGATTTACCGCGCATGACGTGAGCGACCCGCGCAACCCGCGCAAGGTATGGGAATTTCGCGCGCCGCCCGGGCTTCACATGCACAAGCTCCGGATCGTCGGCGACAATTTCCTCTACGTGAACGCCGAAGCCCTTGAGGGCGACGAAGGAAAAGGCGCGCGCTGCGGTTTCTTCATCTTCGATATCAGCAAGCCCGCCGAGCCGCGCCAGGTCGGTTTCTACGACATGCCGGGCATTGGACCGCACCGTTTCGGAGTCGACAACAAGCGCCAGCTCGCTTTTATGCCCTGTCAGGCGGATGGCTGGGAAGGACGCGTGATCTGGACTTTGGACACGCGCGATCCGGTGAAGCCGGAGTTGATCAGCATCTGGGGCATGCCGCAGCAGAAGGCCGGCACCAAGGGCGACAACCGCGCCAAGGGCGACAAGGTCTGCTCGGTGCATGGGCCACCCAACATCCGCGGCAACCGCATGTTTGCCGCCTTCCTGGGCGGAGGTGTCGCGATCATCGACTGCACCGACCTGCGGGACATGAAGCTGGCCGGTCACGTCTGCTGGACGCCGCCCTTCTTCGGAAAAACCCATACTGCATGGCCGCTTGGCGATCGTCCTTATCTGATCGTCACCGACGAGGCGCATGGCAGCAAGAAGTTCTGGGACAGCCAGTTCATGTGGGTCGTGGATATCCGCGAAGAGAGCAATCCGACGCCGGTCGCCACGTGGTTCCCCGAGCGGAAGCCGTTCTTCGACCGCCCGGGCCGGTTCGGCGCGCACAACGTGCTCGAATACATGCCGTCCGAGGGTCCTTGGAAGGACCTGGTTTTCATTACCTACTTCAGCGCGGGCCTGCGCGCGGTCAACGTCAGCGACCCTCTAAAGCCACGCGAAGTGGGTCACTTCCTTCCGGCACTGGAAGACGGGGTCGAGGAGATTCAGTCGAATGATATCGGCTGTGACGAGCACGGTCGCATTTACCTCGTCGATCGCTGGGGCACCGGCATGCACATTCTGGAATATACCGGCTAGGACCGATCGATGTGCAGCGCATGTGAAGGCAAGCCGATAGAGCCGCATGTTCGTGTTGACCCGGATTTGGTCCGCCGGGCGCACGAGCGCGAGGCCGGGATGCCGGGAGAACGGGTGCCCGCGGGCGCCTGGGAAATTTATTTCGGCTTCATGGGCGGCTCGATCGAGTGGCAACACCTTCAACGCATGCACCAGGCCTACGAGGAAGCAGAGCGAAGCCAGATAAGGCTTCGCCGCGGGCTGCGTCGTGTAACGGCGCCATCAATGCATCCAACGGGCCTCTGAACGCGGAACCAGATCGCCCGCGTGGCGCGCGGCGTTGGCAAGCCAGAATGCGTGACAAAAAAGGGGCCGTCTGGAGTTTGCTACCAACCAAACGGCCCGCCAGTTTGCTTCTGGTTCTTAACCCCGGTGCAGGGGGAGCGTCCCAGGAGCGAGTTGAGCATAGCGACATATGATTTTAATCACTGCTTACTTTGCAGCACCAAACGGGTGGCCGGCTACCGCGTGCCACAAACAAAATTCTTTTCTTCGTCGCGAGACACGCCAATTGGGTGGCTGGCTACCACGACACAGGCGATTTCTTTGTTTGATGTTACGCTCGGGTTGAGAACAAGTGCGATCAACAGCGGCTCGGGATTTCTCTCATAATGCTGCAGTCTTGGCCAAGCCGGGCGCACATTGCGATTTGACGATGATAAACGGCGTTCAGCGTGAAGACCTAAAGTTGCTGTTTGTCCGAGTGGCTCGTAAAAAGACCCTCACTCGAACGGCGGAGAACCTGGGGATTTTTTCAAAGATCTGGGAGTTATCGCGCGAGTTCAGCTAATTTGATGGCCGACTAGTCATTTTAGATAGGCGAAGATTTACTGTTGTCATGATCCTGCTCTATGGCCTCGCTCTCTATGTCTTGGCAGGTGTTATCACCGCCGCCGCCTTCGTGATCTTCGGTGTCACGCAGGTGCTGCCTCATTCCACTACAGTAACGACCGGTGCCCGGATTTTGTTGCTGCCCGGTGCCGCGGCGCTGTGGCCTTACGTACTTTTCCGCTGGCTGAAATCCCGCAGGGCCCGATGACACGATCGCACCGCTTCATGCATCGAATCCTTTGGCCGATCCTGGCGCTGACGGTGACGGTGGGTTTCGTGCTAGCCCTGCTGCTGCGGATGCCACCTCCCGCCTGAGCGTCGTCACGAGAGGAGAATACAGATGAGCGTCGGCTTCCGGGCGGTGCAATGGAACCGAGACAAGCTCGTCTATGATGGTATTTTGCTCGCCGCCGTAGCGCTCTATATCGCTGGCTTTGCGGCAATCTATTGGGGGCTGCACCCCCCAAAGAATTTGCCGGATGCAATCGACATCTGGATACGCGCTTTCGGTACTTGTGCCTTTTTGATGCTGACGGTCATCCTGTCGATCGGGCCGCTGGCGCGGCTCAATCCCCGCTTTCTCCCGCTACTGTACAACCGGCGCCATTTCGGGGTGCTGACCTTCCTGGTCGCGGCGCTGCATGTCTGGTTCATGTTGGACTGGTACATGGTGCAGAACAATTTGCCGAACTTGGCCACTGAGCTAACGACGTGGAGCGATTACCGCAAATTCATCGGATTCCCTTTTAAGGTGCTCGGCATCGGCGCGCTGCTGATTCTGTTCCTGATGGCGGCTACGAGCCACGATTTCTGGCTGACATTCCTAACGCCGCCCATCTGGAAAGCGCTGCACATGGCGCTTTACGTCGCCTACGGGCTCGTGGTGATGCATGTCGCGCTCGGCATCATGCAATACGAGCGCACCCCGCTCATCCCGCTCATGCTGGTGGGCGGCTTCGTGACGGTGGCAGCACTCCACGTCATCGCCGGCTGGCGCGAGCGGACGACCGACGAGGGCATCGCGCCCGGTGACGAAGGCTGGGTTGCGGTGGGACCGCCGCGATCCATCCCGGACAAGGGTGCGCGCATTATCGCAGCGCCGGGCGGCGAGCGTATCGCGGTCTTCCGCGACGGCAATCAAATCGGTGCAGTGACCAATTTATGCGCTCATCAGAACGGCCCGCTCGGCGAAGGCCGCATCGTCGATGGCTGTATTGTTTGCCCCTGGCACGGTTATGAATACCGGCTCGAGGACGGCTGCGCACCCGCCCCTTTCACGGAAAAGCTCGCCACCTACCGTTCGCGGATCAACCAAGGCATCGTGGAGGTGGACCCACGCCCCCTGCCGCCGGGCACTCCCACCGCGATCACATGTCCGCCCGACCCCACGTAAGGAAGTCAGGGGCGATAGCGGCCGCACCTTCAAGCGACGGGACGACAGAATATGGGGAACGCCCTTGCAGAGGAAGGAAACTGGGTCGACATCAGGCCTAGCGGCGTCAGCCCAGCGAACGATTCTCTCTATATTCACGCATCCCACGGTTCGGAGATCGGCGGCACATGATGGTGGAGCAGATGTCCCGCCCGCGTAGCCTTCGCTGTCATATAGCGGTAGTTGTCGGAATTGATCGGCGCCTCAAGCGCCATCCGTCCCAATACCTCAATTCCTGACTTTGCAAGACCTTCGAGCTTAACGGGATTGTTGGTCAATAACACGACGCGGTTGCAACCCAGCAGCTGCAGCATGCGGGCGGCCATGCCGTAGTCGCGCTCATCGTTATCGAAGCCAAGGGTCGTATTGGCATCGATGGTGTCGAGCCCATCGTCTTGCATCTGATAGGTCCGCATCTTGTTCGAAAGGCCAAGTCCTCGTCCCTCTTGCGCCAAATAAAGCACGACGCCTCCACCCGAGTCTTCGATCTGCTTCAGAGCGAGCTTGAGCTGATCACCGCAGTCGCACCGCCGCGAGCCAAATACGTCACCTGTCAGGCAGGCCGAGTGCAGGCGGACCAGGACGCCCTCCGCGAAGTCAGGTGCGCCGACCACCACAGCGACCTGGCTGCCGCCCAGGGCGTCGCGAAAAACATAGAAGCACGCCCGCTGGCTCGAGCCGAGCGGCACGGAGGCCTTGTTGGCAATCATAAGGGATTGGACGAGTTCATCGCCGAAACGTGCGACGGCCTCGGCCTCGACAGTGACCAAATCGGCCATCGCGGCCACGGCAGCGCCGACAGCAACATTTGCCACCAGTACCGCAGGCAATCCTTGAGATAGCTTTACGAGCTGAATAGCGGCAATGGCCGCCGGGCCGACCGGCTTCGCATCGATCGATCGATCGGTTATCCTATCGGCCACCAGCGTAAGAATAGCGTCTACATCGAAGTCGGCAGCGAGGGGCAAGGCCATCGGCGTGGTCGCGGCAATACCAAGCGCAAGCGCACGGCGCGCCGTGATGACTAACCGCGGCAACGCCGACGCGCAAAGCGACGTGAATTCAGCAAGCCGTCGAGCGTCCAATCCCTCGATGGGCAACGTGAGAAGAGTTTCGCCGCCGCCGGTAACCAGGACCGGTCTTCCGGCATGAAATTCGGCGATTCCGCGACTGACGCCAACCTGCCCTTTCGTTCCGAACAAGTTGGAAACGACATTTTTCTCGACTTCTGTCATTAACCAATTTCCTAAAGAGAGCTTGGAATAGTCCCCTGGACTTAATGTAGAACACCACGGACGCAATGCCCATTCCGTCACATTTGTTTTTGTGCAAGCATAGGGGGTCAGCCAGTTCCTACTGGGGAAATCGCGTGCCGTTGGAAACTACGTGTGTGCCCCTGGCGAAGGCTCAGCTGGACGGCAATAACAAAGGACAACTTTCAAAAAGCGGTGACGGCGCAGCTGATCCATGGGCGGAATTTACCAGGGCTTTTCGCGCCGCCGATCAGCCTCTCCCCGGTCACTGGAGCGAAATATTCGGGCCGCTTCGGGCCGGCACCGTCGATAGTTTGATGGTCATCGGCCAGACCGGCCAATCACTGGACGGCCGCATCGCAACCGACTCCGGACACTCAAGATACATTAATGGACCGGCCGGTGTCGCCCATCTGCATAGGCTACGCTCGCTGGTCGATGCCGTTGTCATAGGGGTCGGCACTGCTTTGGCCGATGACCCTCAGTTGACAGTACGGCACGTCACCGGACCAAATCCGGTGCGCATAGTGCTCGACCCCAACGGGCGGCTGGCGTCAAGAGCCAAGGTTTTTGCCGCCGACGGCATCCGCCGCATTGTGGTAACGGCTGAGGGAACGCGATATACCCCACCGCCTGATGTGGAGGTCGTGGCCCTGCCGGTAACCGACGGCTTGATCGCTCCAACTGCTATCCTTGCCGCACTGGCCGAGCGCGGGTTGCACCGTATCCTTATTGAAGGCGGGGCGGACACCGTCTCACGCTTTCTGACCGCTGGTTGCTTCGATCGCCTGCATGTCACGGTCGCGCCGGTCATCTTCGGCAGCGGCCGTCCGGGTTTCGTCTTGCCGCCGGTCGAACGCGCCGATCAGGCTTTGCGTGCGCCCATGCGAATTCATCAGCTCGACGACGATGTCCTGTTCGACTGTGATCTGTCGGCTCAGCGGATTCCGGTCGGCCGCGCGAAGACATCGACATGACCGACGCGGATTGACGAACGCCCGGCTGAGACGGCTTCGCGGCGGCGCATCAGCCAGCCGACGACCTCCGCAAGCGGCAATTCTCCGAGTTCCCGCGAAGCCGCTGCCCAGCCTGAAAGGACTTCATTCTGCATCTCGCGGTCGTCCGGGCCGAGCACCCAGTCGGCGCGGCCGTGATGGACGAAATAACCCACAGCCTCCAGGCGCGTGATGGCGGCCATCGCCGCGGCTGGCCCAAGAGCGGGTCCGAAGCCTTTGTCGTTTTGCTGATGCCGGTTGACCGACGCAACGATGGCGGTATCGCCGGGATCTGGAAGAATCAAATTCGATCCGGCCGTCATACGTCAGTGCAACATAGAGCGGGACTTGGCGCGCCGCTATTTCGACGACTAAACGCTCCAGCCAATCTTCGGATACAAGATCGAGCAACGCCGAAACCGTGACGAGGTCTAACGGGCCGTCGAGCGCCGCCTCAAGATCGCGGTAAAGGTCCAACGGCACGGGGACCGCGTTCACCCCCGCCAGCGTGCTTTCCGCCGCGCGGGCGAGCAGGCCGAGGTCGTTGTCCACCAGCCGCCAATTCTGCCGAGCCGTGACGCGTCGTGAGAGCACGCGAAGTGTTGACCCGGTGCCGCAAGCGAGGTCGGCGATGTTGACCGATGCATGATCGGAAAGGGAAGCGACAGCAGCATCGAGGATTGTAGGATTGCGCGCCCGCGCATCGTAGGGTTCACGCAGCGCGAGCCATTCCGCCCCAAACCCGCTCATGCCACCGCCTCAAGCGCGCGTGAAAATAGCTTCGCCGAATCCTGCCAGGTGGGAAGACGTTCCGCCGCTGCGCGTGCGCCCGCAGCCAGCCGCTGCCGTTCATCGCGACATTCGATAAGCCGACGCAGCGCAAGCGCCAGCCCAACGGCGTCTTCCGGCGCAACCAGCACCCCCGCGCCGATGGGAACTGTCTCAGAAATTGCGCCTGCGGTTGTTGCCACCACAGGCAAGCCTCGCATGATCGCCTCGGAGTAGACCATCCCGTAGCCCTCGAAGCGCGAAGCCAGAACGAACAAGTCCGCGGCGGCGTAAAGTTCGGCAATGCGCTCGTCTGAAACGGCGCCCAATACGCAAACGCGGTCCTCCAGCCCACAACGCTGAATATCGTCGTCCAGCCGCCTAGCGGCGGCTGGATCGCGGCCGCGATCTCCTGCGATGACGAGGCTCCATGGCAAATCGGCAAGCATCGCAAGGGCAGCGATCAGTACGTCGTAGCCTTTGCGCGGCACGATTGCGCCGATAGCGAGCAGGCGGACGGGACCGTCGGTGCTCGGGCGCGCTGCCACCGCGCGGTCGGTGCCCGGCGGCACGACAGCGATGTGATCGGCCGGCACGCAATAGTCGGCGATAAGGCCGCGCGCGGTGGCCGCACTCGTCGTCACGATGCAGTCGGCGGCGCGGAGCGCCATCTGCTCGCTGGCAAGCAGGGCGGCAGCCTCGGCCGGGCCAAGACCGCTCTCCCGCGCCAGCGGGTGATGGACGATCGCGATCAATGGATGGTGCAACCGAAGTTGCGCCGCGGCCTCCGGCAGCACGCCGAAGGCCAGCCCATCGATTACGATTGGTCGGCCCTGCGCCACGGCCGTAAGGCGCGTGAGGGCCGATACACGGGCAGCACTGCTGGGCCGCGGGAAGCCGTCGCCGAGATCAATGACCTCCACCGTCCAGCCCAGTCGCTCAAGCTCAGCGATCATGCGGCGGTCGTACGCATAACCGCCTGTTGGGGTTGCAAGGTCGCCCGGCACCGCAAAGGTGACGGCTCCTACCACAATGCGCGCCTCGAACCAGGCGCGTGCAACGTGTGACTCCGAGATCGTGACGCGGATGGCATTCAGTTCGCGCCCGTCGCGGCCAAGCTCGCCGGCGCGCGCCGCTTGCGCCAGCCGGTTGAAAAGATATTTGGCCATAAACTCGGTGGTGGTGTTGGCACCTTTGAATTCCGGAATATCGTCGAGATTACGGTAGTTCAACGGGGCCAAAATCGCTTTCAGCGCCTCATGTGCGCGGCCGATATCGACCACCACACCGTTGCTATCGAGACTCTCCGCCCTGAACTGGGCGTCGACAACGAATGTTGCACCATGCAGCGCTTGCCCGGGACCAAACAGGGTGCCGCGGAAGGAATGGGCGATCATGATGTGGTCACGAACTTCGACGGCGAACAAGTGCGATCTCTCCGTTCAGGGATAGTCAATACGTTGGCACAGAATGCCGCTCAAGGGTGCGAGTATACTTGGAAGTCTGGCGGGCAGCTCTTGAAACGCGACCGCAGGCTCAATCAGAACCTCAAGTTCCGGCTCACCGGTAAGCTTCAGTGCGAATTCAAGCCGTGAACGGTGCGTATACTCTTCCCGGTGCGACGGCGCGACCTTGCCGACTTGGCTGGATACCAGGCGCAAGCGCCGGCTATGGAAGGCTCCCCCGAGCGGCACTGGCACGGTCCCCGCTCCGTACCAGCTCAGTTCCAGGACGGTGGCCTCGTCCGCCGCAAGGTTGAGGGCTGTGGCGAGCCCCGCCGCGGTGGCACTGGCATGCACCACGAGTTCGCAATCAGACGGTGCGGTGTCCGGCGCGGCAAAATGCACGCCGAATGCCTGGGCAAGTTTGGCGCGGGACGGGTTGACGTCTACCAGCGTTACCTCGGTGTCAGGAGCCATCCGCCTTAAGGCGAAGGCAACCAGAACTCCGACGACACCCGCGCCGACAATGGCAATGTGAGCCCCCGGCGCCGGGGCCGCGTCCCAAACGGCGTTGACCGCCGTCTCCATATTGGCCGCAAGGATCGCGCGAGCGGCCGGTATGCCTTCGAGCACCGGCACGACGGTCCCGGCCGGCACATCAAACAAGTTCTGATGCGGATGCATCGCAAAGACGATGCGGTGGGCCAGATCGTGTGGCCCAGCTTCCACCTGGCCGACCGTGGCGTAACCGTATTTGACCGGGAACGGAAAGCTGCCGCCCATGAAAGGCGCGCGCATGCGTTCGAATTCGCTCTCGGGAACGCGGCCGGCTAGAACAAGCGCTTCAGTACCCCGGCTGAGCGCACCGTGCATAGCGCGCACACGTACATATCCCGGGCCAAGTGGTGCCAGCTCTTCCTCGCGGATTTCGGCTCGTCCCGGGCCGACATACCAAAGCGCTTTGGCGCGTGTTCGATCTGGCACTTCGCTGATCCCGGTTGTACGGTGCAATCGCTCCAATGCTATATCCCGAGCCGGACAAAAAAGCAGGAACGACCGCGGAGATGCTCGACCATTCTGCCACTTTCCCAGTCGCGGCAGAAGAACAGACGACGGCACTTACCCGCCGCCGTGCGTTGTTTGCCGCTCTGGTTGCCACCACCATGGCCGCCATCCTGTGGCTCGCGTCCGTGGCGGTCCCGCCCCGCAGCTTTGGGGCCATCGCATTTCTAGTTCTTTTCGCGGTGACTCTGCCATGGTCTGTCATCGGGTTCTGGAACGCCGTAATCGGCTTCCTGATCATGCGTCTCTGCCGCGACCCAGCCGCAGCCGTGAACCCGCTGGTGGCCCGCATCCGCGGTGACGAGCCCGTAACGTCATCCACCGCGATCCTGATGTGCATCCGCAATGAGAGTCCGGATCAGGTAGTCCGCAATCTCCAGCCATTACTGCAGGATCTTGTTGAGGCACAGGTCGCACACCTGTTTCATGTCTACCTGCTCAGCGACAGCAGCGATCCCAGCATCATCGCGGCGGAGACATCTCGCTTCGAGCCGTTTATCGCCAAGTGGAGCGACACAATCCCGGTCACATATCGAAGCCGGCTGGTGAATACCGCCTTCAAAGCCGGCAATATACGCGAATTTTGCGATCGATGGGGCCACAATCATACATTCGCGCTCACGCTGGATGCGGACAGCTTCATCCCGGCACAGGCCGTGTTGCGTCTTTTGCGGATCATGCAGGAAAACCCGACACTCGGCATTCTGCAAAGCCTTATTGTTGGAATGCCCTCGATAAGTCCGCTTGCGCGCGTGTTTCAGTTCGGCATGCGTCTCGGCATGCGCTCCTACACGCTCGGTGCCACATGGTGGCAGGGTGATTGCGGACCTTATTGGGGACACAATGCGATCCTGCGGCTTGCGCCTTTCATCGCCCATTGCCGCCTTCCGGTATTGACGGGAAATGGCCCGCTTGCCGGGCCGGTTCTCAGTCACGACCAGGTCGAGGCTGTGCTGATGCGCCGGGCCGGTTACGAAGTCAGGGTGCTGGCGCAAGAAGGGTTGAGCTGGGAGGAAAATCCCCCAACCCTGGTGGAATTCATCCGCCGCGATCTGCGCTGGTGCCAGGGCAACATGCAGTATTGGCGGCTGCTCAAGCTGCGTGGCCTGAAAGCTGTTAGCCGGTTTCAATTGATCTTCGCGATTCTCATGTATCTCAACTCTCCAGCATGGATGGCGATGACGGCCCTCGGCGTCATCTTGCTCGCGCTTTCCGATACGCCGTCGATGCCGCACATGCAGATCGGGGTCGGCGCGGGCACCGCGTTGTTCGCAATCATGATACTGATGACGCTTACGCCGAAGATAGCGACTATCATTGATGTCATGCTGAGGGTTTCGGTGCGCCGTTCCTATGGAGGCGCCTCGGTATTCGTCTTGAACATTCTGGGCGAGACCTTGTTCATCACACTGCTCACCCCGATCCTGGCACTCGCCCACACGATCTTTCTTGCGCGTCTGTTTGTGTTTCGGCGCGGCAGTAGCTGGACCGGCCAGTTGCGCGAAATCCATGTGGTGCCCTGGCGCCTCGCCTTTGAGAAGTTCTGGCCGCAGACGCTGGTGGGCTTCACTATTTTGGCCGTCGTCGCGAATAAGTCGCCGGGCGATCTCGGATTCGCTCTGTTAGGCACAGCCGGGCTCATTCTGGCGGTACCGTTTGCGGTAGCAACCGCCTCACCCTTGATCGGGACCTTTTTCGCGCGGATGGCAATTGCCCGCATCCCCGAGGAAAACGAGCCGCCGCTGGTGTTGCTGCCATTGCACTTGCCGGCGATCGAGGCAAGTCCTCGGTCGGTCGCGCGGATTCAGTCTTAGCCCCATGTTCGATGGCCTCCGAACGGTACAAGGAATTGTCCGGTCGCTGCGGATCTACTATGGAAACCGGCAGCATGGTCTGGCTATGGAGCGGCTGTATAGCCAATTCGTGCAGGCAGGCGATCTTGTTTTCGACATCGGCGCGCATGTAGGCGATCGCATCGCCGCCCTCCGGAGGCTGAACGCACGTATCGTAGCGGTCGAACCGCAGCCGGCGTTGGCAAGGACGCTACGTCTGATCTATGGGCGGGATCCGGAGGTTACGATCGAGGAAACGGCAATCGGCCGTCAATCGGGCCATGTTGAGCTCAATCTCAATATCGACAATCCGACCGTGTCCACGGCGTCCGGAGATTTCATCGCCGCGGCGGCCGGTGCGCCCGGCTGGCAAGGCCAGGCTTGGCCCAAGCGCCTGCGGGTACCGCTCACGACCATCGACGCATTGATCGCGCGGCATGGCATGCCTGTTTTCATCAAGATCGACGTCGAAGGGTTCGAGGCCGAAGCCCTTGCCGGTCTGGGACAGCCGGTCAATGCCCTTTCATTCGAGTTCACCCTGATACAGCGCGATGTCTCGCGCGTCTGTGTCGAACGCTGCGCCACGCTGGGCTACACCCGATTTAATGCGGCATTGGGGGAAAGCCAGACTTTGGTGCATGCCAGCTGGATCGATGCCGGCGCGATCCTGCGCTGGCTCGCAGAATTGCCGCCCGAGGCCAATTCCGGAGACATTTATGCGTGTCTCGGCTGATCGCGGCCGGACAACAATGCTGGTCGCCGCGACGACGGCCGCCGGCTTCGCCTTGACGCTTTATATATTCTACCCCGGCGTCTGGACCTTCGACGCGCGCTACCTTTATCAGGACATTACCAAGGGGTTTGTGGGTGACTGGCAATCGCCGGTAGTGCTCGTCCTGTGGTCGCTGATCGACCCCATCGCGCCCGGAACCGCAAGCTTGTTCCTGCTGACGGCGGCGCTTTACTGGCTCGCATTTGGTTTGCTGGCGCTAACGCTGGCGCGGCGATCCCGGGAGCTGGCGCTTCTGGTGCTGCTTCTGGCGCTGTCTCCGCCTGCCTTCGTCTTTGTCGGCATCATCTGGCGCGACGTTCTGTTTGCCGTCTTATGGCTGCTGGCGGCAGCGCTGGTTTTTGCCTTTGCCGATCGCAGCCGTATGACGCTCACACCTGTTCAGGCGGTTGGCCTCGCGCTGGTCGCATTCGGCGTCATGCTGCGGCCGAACGCGCTCGCCGCGGCACCGGTCCTCGCAGGCTATATCCTGTGGCCAAGGTATTTTTCCTGGCGCCGAGTGGCGATCTGTTATGTGCCCCTCGCGCTCGGGCTCTACGGACTCGTGCACCTCGTCTATTACGGCGCCATCGGCGCAACGCGGCAGTATCCGCTGCACTCGATCATGGTCTTCGACCTTGGCGGCATCTCCCAGTTCGCCAAAGGCAACATGTTCCCGGGTTCGTGGACGGCTGAGGAAACAGCGCTCATAACGAACCGTTGTTATCAGCCAACCGAGTGGAACATTTACTGGACGGTGGGTCCGTGCAAATTTGTTATGCCTCGCCTCGAAGACGGAAAAATCTTCGGATCACCGGTGATGACGAATGCCTGGAAGGAGGCGATCATAAGCCATCCTTCCGCCTACCTTCAGCATCGCGCCGCGTTCATGTGGACGTTCCTGACCGGGGCAAACCTCACGATGTGGACGATCGACGTTGACGACACCTCGAAATCCGCGTTTACAAATAATCCGCAGCTCATGGCGATCAGCCGCCTGCATGATGCGCTTAAGCCGACGCCATTGTTCCGCGCGGGCACGTGGCTGCTCCTCAACACAGCCCTGTGCTTATTTGCCTGGCGTCGCCGCCATACGCCGGCCGGTGCCTTTGTGCTTGGCGTCTGCGGATCGGCCATGTGTTACATGATGACTTTTTTTGTGGTCGGCGTAGCCGCAGATTTCCGTTACGCCTATTGGGCGGTTCTAGCAGGCCTTACCGGCGGCGTTGCCGTTTGGTTACGCCCATCGCAAACGCAGTAAACTTCGATCCGAACGACGGGAGAACGTGATGGACCGGTCATGGGCTGTGTCTCTGGCGCTGCCACGGCCAGCGGCCTTCTATTTCAAGGATCAGGGTCCAGCTCAGGAAAGTCCGTATCAAAACCAGGCCGGCCAATAGGGCGAGACTCGTGAATGTGAGCTCGAGTGCGATCGTCTTCACAATGTCGGCAGCCACCAGCACCTCCAGACCGAGCAACAGGGACCGGCCGATGCGGATCTTGTAGGTTGTGTAGTGCTCTTCTGCCGCTCGTTGGCGAACATAAAGAAGCGTGGACCAAGCAATACCCAGTACGATGACCAGTACGCCAAAAATTTCGATCCCGACCCCAACGAAATGGATCCAATAACCGACCGCGGCATCGAGATTATGCATAGGCGTGTCTCCGGAGGACTTGTCACGTCGGAATTTGCAACCACGCAAGCTACTAAAAAACCTGCCGGGCTTTGAAGGTTTGCCCGAAGAGGAAAATCAACATCTTACGGCAACAAACCTCGCATAACTGCGCTTCATCGGGGCGCCGCTTGGCTGGCTGGGTCACCAATCAGCGCTAACAGTCTCTGACCCCAGCTCGCTGCAACCAGGGACTATTACAGGGATATTCCTGTTTGACGGAGATAGTCAAAATCTATTGTCTCTTGAAATGGCTTGTTTTCGAGCCCTCGGAAGCTGTTCAGCTGCGATCCTTTTGCGAGTAGATAAACTGGCTAGGAAAAATGACTTTTATCGCCAGCGCGATTTCATCTGTTGCCTTGACCTGTCACCCTGTTGGTCCAGAGCGCGACGCGATCTGCCATGGCAAGGAGGTGATCAGTCGCGGTGAAGCCGGAAATGGCTTTGCGGGGCTTCAGGTCATGATCACCGTCTTCAAGCCAGAGTATCTCGATCGACCTTGACAGTTTGTAGCCGGCGACCTCCTGCCGCGCACCAAAGGGATCGCGCGTTCCCTGCACGATGAGGGTCGGCGCCTGCATGTTGGCGAGATGCGCGGTGCGCAGCTGATCCGGTTTGCCTATCGGATGGAAGGGATAGCCAAGACACAGCAATCCGGAGATCCGGCCGGATGGGTAGAGTTGGTCGGCGATCATGCTGGCGACACGCCCACCCATCGACTTCCCGCCAATGATGAGCGGACTGGTGGCACCAAGTTCGTCGATCGCGGCGATGTACTCGGATTTGAGCGTTTCCGCCCGTGGAGGCGGCCTTTTCGTCCGCGAGATCCGGCGGGACGCCATATAGTCAAATTCGAAGCGCACGACGCGCAGGCCAGCGGCTGCGAACACCTTCGTGCTGGCGTTCAGCGATACGGAATCCATCGGAGCGCCGGCACCGTGGGCTAGGAGAATGGTCACCGCCGCGTCGTCAGGGCCGTCGAACAAGAACTTCATCATCGTCTCAATGTTGCCTTAGACGCAATGGCTCGATGAACGGGGAATTATTCCAAAGGAGCAGCGAGTTGTTCGCAGAACAGCGAATTCATCGGATCGCATGATCGGCGAGTTTCGCGAGATGCTCGCGACCCGTGATCATGTCCTGCAGCGAGCCGAAGGCGGTCATGTAGTGGCCCTTGAAACCTCCGCCTTCGATGCGGCGGAATATATCCGCAAAATCCAGGTCGCCCTCCCCCGGTTTGAGGTGGATTTCTTTGCCATTGCGCCAGCAATCGGCAAGCCGGACCTCGTCGCAACGTCCAAGATCGAAGGCCTGCAGAAACCCCTCGACACCTTCGGGTACGAGATGCGCATGGTTGACGGTAAAGGCCCAGCGCAGCCGTGGCGATTTGAGCCGATCCAGAAAATACTGCGTTTCCTCGACATTATATCCGAGATAGCGCACCTCGGCATCGGCCGGCTCCTTGTTCATGTTCTCAAAGAGCAGGTCGATGCCAAGTTGCTCGGCGTGTTCGCTGAGTCTCACCAAACGCTCGACCGCAGCATCACGCCGCATAGCGAAATCGCTGGTGAAATGAAAGCCGCCATGCACCACCATCCATTCGCCGCCAAGGCGTTTGCACGCCTCGAGATGGCCAAACAGATAGCGGTCGACCCCCTCGCGCACATGCGGCGCGACCTCGGCCACATTGACGGCGGAGAGCGTGTGGATACCAATGTGGATGCCATTGTCGTCACACGCCTGCTTGATGGCGGCGACCCGTTGATCCGTCAGCGTCTCAACGGAGTTCGGTGGGACGTCGATCTTGAGATCGAGGTAGCGAACGCCGTGTTCGATAGCGGCCTTGATCCCGTCCTCGATGCTCGACCGCCGTCCGACATCCAACCCGATCCTATCGCGGATATTCATGCGTGCCCCTCCCTTGCCATGCTCAAAATAGACGGTGCACAGGCCGCTAGACGCGATCCTGTCTGCTTCCACAATGCAATGTCATTAGGCGAATTCGTGGGCACAAATCAGGATCTTGAATTAAGAGGAGCGACCGTAGAGCTGGTCATGCCATGCTTGTCGAAAACTCTTCTGATCGTTCCGTTCGCCTTCAATTCTTCAAGAAGGTCACTGAAAACTTTTAGCGCCACGGCATTACCGCGCGGGACAGCCACGGCAGTTCCCGAGGCCAGAAAGTTTCCATCTAGGATCCTGGCCCCAGGAAATTCGGGCAGGATGCTGAGAAGCGATTCCTTACCCAGAGCTACTGCGTCGGCTTGTCCACCGCGGAACTTCTCCAGCACTTCGCTTAGACCCGCGAGACCAACAGCCTTAGTATTTTTGAGCGATCGACGTGAGCTTCTGATTGTCGCCGTGTTTTCGACTCCGAAAACACGAACGCCGGGGCGGTCCACGTCACTAAGATTTAAAATCGCAGAACCCTTTGGCACCATGTAGGTGCTTTCGCCGAGCGCGAAGTTCGGTCCGAAGTCGACGATGGCCTTCCTTTCGTCGTCAACCGGTGTGAACGAAACGTCCCAATTCCCGGACGCCGCCGCTTCGATGATTTTGCCCGAACTGCCATACTCCACAAGAGCCAGCGGCAGACCCGTCCGCTCCGAAAATATCTGCGCCAAATCGACAGTTGGACCGCGAGGTTGACCGGTCGCCGGGTCACGCTTCGCCCAGACCGCCGAAATTGCATCTCCAACCGCGATGCCCACGCGCAGGCGACCGGTAGGCGCCAATTTGCTTTTCGTTCGAAAATCCACGCTGACCATCGAGGAACCCTGCCCTTTATTTTCCTCCGCCAAGTACTGTCGGAAGGTCTTCAACTTGCCTGGCTGTTAGTGTTCGGAGCCGCGCCGCTTGCCGCCACTGATTGCCAACTCTGAATATCTCGGTATGCTACTGTGCATCATAGATGGGCAGATCCGCCGAGAGCAACCGAGGCGGCTTGCCCCACTCAAGCTTCCTGAAGCGCACGCGGCAACACGTCGGCAATCAAGTCGCAACATGCAGGTGGAAACGCTCAGGCCATGAGTACTGCAAACACGCGCCGGTCTAGTACGGAGTCGTTCCCCGCCGCCTCGAGATCAGCCGCCGGTTCAGCGAATTTGCCGCAGGTGCCTGTTGCGAGTTCTGGTCTCAATCTCACCTCTTCTGCGCCGTCGCTCGCGCACAGTAGAGTTTTCTGCAAAAAGGATTCGGCTAAGGGGTATTAAAACCCTCGTACAACACCGACCATAGGGAGGAAGGATATGAAACGGGCTTTACTAGGAGCTCTCTTCGGCATTGTGGCCGCTACGAGCGTAGCCGCCGCTCAGCAGTTTACGCCAACTAAACAGGTGGATATCGTCGTTCATACCGGCGCCGGGGGCGGCAACGATGCATTCATTCGTGCCGTTCTGGTTGCCTTGAAGAAGGACAACCTGCTTTCCGCGAACTTTGTCGTCGTCAACAAGACCGGCGGCGGCAGCACCAGCGCCATGAGTTACTTGCGTGAGAAGGCCGGCGACAGCCACACGATTGCGATCTATTCGAGTGTGTGGGTCACGGACGGGCTCGTGCAAGAAGCCGCTCCGCTTACTATCGACAAGCTTACTCCCGTGTCCGGCATGGTACTGGAGCCGGGGCTCGTCGTCGTGCGGGCTGAATCGCCCTTCAAGACGCTGAAGGATTTCATAGACGCCGCCAAGGCAAATCCTGGAAAGCTGAAGCAGTCGGGCGGCTCGACCCTGTCTCGCGACGCCGTGGTCCGGTACGTGCTGATGAATAATACCAAGGCAGACTGGTCCTTCATTTCGTTTCCTTCGGGCGGCGAGCGTATCGCGGCAGTATTGGGCGGTCATGTCGATATGATGATGATCGAGCCGAGCGAAGCGGGCGAGCTGATCCGCAGCGGCAAGTTGCGGGCTATTGCCCAGATCGCAGACCAGAGGATTGAAGGGTTTCCCGATGTCCCCACGATCAAGGAGGCCGGTTTCAACATTCCCAACGTCCCGCAGTCGCGTGGCGTGGTCGGACCGCCTGACATGCCGGCGGCGGCTGTGGCCTATTACGACGACCTGTTCAAGCGCGCCTCTCAGTCTCCCGCCTATCGGGAATACCTCAAGTCGACGCAGCTCGAGAACGTGTATCTGAGTTCTGCCGAGCTCGGAAAATTCCTGAAGTCCTATCAGGACCAGCTACGCGACATTCTCAAGGGTGCGGGCGTCAAAGTCGTCCGCTGACGAAAGTATCGGGGCGAGCGGTCTCGCTCGCCCTCCTCCGTCGCATGCCCGCCGCCATGTCGGAAAAAGCCTTCTATGCCCGATACCCCGCAATACTACCGGGCCGATGATCTGAACCGGCTCGCGACGTCTATCTTTGTCCACCAAGGATTGCCGCCGTCTGACGCCAAGGTCGTGGCCGAAAGTCTCGTAGCTGCCGATCTGCGGGGGATCGATACGCACGGAGTGGCCAGAATACCCTCCTACGTCGAACGTTTTCCGAACCGCTTGGTCGAACCGCGGCCCCGGATCGTCGTAACCTCGCGAATGCCCTGGGCGGCAAGCATTGACGGCGGCAATGGAATGGGCGCCGTGGTCGCCAATCGCGCCATGTCGGAGGCCATAGACAGGGCGGAGAGCTTCGGGATCGGTGCGGCTACTGCATGCCGCAGCAATCATTTCGGCGCAGCGGCTTACTACGCCCTGCAAGCCGTGGCGCATGACTGCATCGGGATCACCGTCACGCCCGCCTCGAAGTCGCTTGCACCCTTCGGCAGCCGCGAACCGCTTTTTGGCACCAACCCGATCGCGGTCGCGGTCCCGGCCGGGTCACATGACCCCTGGGTCATGGACATGGCGTCCAGCATTGCCGCGCGAGGCCATATCCGTCTTGCGGCCCGACACCGCAAGCCCATTCCCGAGGGATGGTCACTCGACGAACTCGGACGTCCCACGACAGATGCGGAGGCCGCGCTCGCGGGGGTCATGTTGCCGTTTGCAGGGGTCAAAGGATCCGCACTCGCGATGCTGATCGATATTCTGGGGGGAGTACTGTCCGGTTCCGGCTTTGCGGGAACGATTCGCGACATGACGCGCGACTTCGATGCACCTCAAGACGTCGGGCACTTCTTCCTCGCCATGAAAGTCGAGGCCTTCATGCCTCTGCCCGAATTTAACGAACGGATGGAAACGGCGATAGCACGCCTCAAGGCCTTGAAGCCCGCGGTCGGCTTTACGGAGGTTCTCTATCCGGGAGAACCTGAGGCACGGCGTCAGCGCAAGCACCTTCAGAACGGCATCCCGTTGACGCCCGAGGTGTATGACAGCATCAACAGGGTCGCGGATCCGTCAGGAATTGCCATGCCGCCCGCGATTGCCGCACTCGCAGAGAGGCGGGCAACACTCTGATTTTTTCTTGCGGGTCGTCAGGCGCGCGCTCACGCCGTTGCTCCGGCCTTACGGCCAGACGCCTCGTGCGAGGCGGCGTCTCTATCGGCTTTGAGCAGAGGCCGCAGCGTCGCTATCAGGTCTTCAACACGTTCGATGCCGATCACGGTTTCGACGAGCTTGCGACCCTGCTCCGAGCCGATGACGGGCCCGACGAGATCAATCGCCTTGTCGGTTACCTCTTGGCGCGTCATCGGGTTGTCCGGCGTTCCCTTCACGGCATGGGTCCGGTGATGGAGCTCCGTCCCCGTCGTGGTCCTGACGCTGATGATGACCTGGCGCGGCGGCAAGGCGGTGGTCAGTTCCGGATTGGGAGTAAGCGTGATCTTGTTTCGCAGCGCCAGGATTTTGGGGTCGGTCATGCGGCCGTGGTCATGGGAGCTTGCAAAGCTCATGCCCCCGTCGACCAACGTGAGCGCCACGAGGTGCTGAACATTGATGTTCGGCATCGTGCGGTTGTCGACCAAGCGGCACCGGTCATCGGGAAGCTCGATGACAAGGCTTTCGACCGCGTCGGCCGTCAAACCGTCACGCTCCATGAAGAGCGTGATGGCATCAATCGCTCCCTGGATCGGAGAGCCGACGCACCATTTCTTGATCGTCGCGCCGCGGATTTCGAAACGGGTGCCCAACTCCTTCCAGAGTTCCTCCGGCCGGGGATCCTGCGAGAAGGCCGTGAAGAAGTTGTTGTCTCCGGCAAACGAGTCTGCAACGCCCGTAAACCCGGCCGCTACCATCGTCGCAGCCGCCAGAGCGTTGCGTGCCGTCATGCCGCCGAAATCGAATGCCTTCTCGACATGTTGATCGTCGCGGGACCAGCATTGGATTCCAGACGCCTGCTGGGCCGTGTAGGAGAGCTGGTGCCGGATCTGCTCCGGCGCGAAACCCATGAGAGCTCCTGCCGCCGCCGCGCCGCCGAACAGCGGACCGACGCTGTGCGTGCTGTGGCCGCCGGCGTAGAGCTTGCGCGGCCCAAGCGAAAGATTAAAGCGCGTGCCGATATCGTATCCGAGCGCCACTGCGTTGAGGAGATTTCTACCGTTCTGATGGGCGATCTCGGCTGCGGCGAGCGCTGCCGGCACGATGCCGCAACCCGGATGGAAGCGTCCGCCGAGGTGGGAATTGTCCGTCTCATCCGCATGCGCCATCATCCCGTTGGCGAGCGCCGCGTCGACCGGAGTTGTCAGGAAATCCGCGCCCACGACGGTGCAGACTGGCGTCCCTGTCATTGCGCGGACATAGGCGGTCGCAAGCAGGCCCGCTCTCAGCTGGGATCCGGAGACCATCGCAGCGATAGCATCGAGCAGGTGGTGGCGTGCCTTCTCGAGCACATCATCGGGCGTCGGAGCCCCGAGCGCATTTGCGATGTAGGCTGCGAGCTCGGCTGTGCCTTCGGATACATAATCGTCGGGTAGGTTCATCAAACTCCTCAAATGGGCGAGCAGATTGAATAAGAACGTTCGTTGATGTATCCCTTAGCATGCCATATCGACAAGTCTGTCGTGTTGCCCCCGAACTGCATGGTCAATTGCAAAGCGAGCTGTGAAGCTCGTCGGGTAAGCATTCTCGCGCCGAGCAATTTCGCTCATATCGGCGATCCGGACAGTACTGCATCGTCGAATTAAGGCCGAGGGAGGAAACATGAAGATCGTCGACATCAAGGCCACGGCCCATCACATCGAGGTTCCGCTTCCGCTCTTCACCAAGAACGTCGTCACCAGGCGAATCGTGTTCTGTGAAGTCAAGACGGACGAGAGAATTACCGGTTACGGATTAACGGGCGGCCAGTTCCTGCCCTGGTCGGTGGTTGCGGCACTCGAATACGACTTCCTCGACACCGTGAAAGGCATGGATCCGCGGGACACCGAGGCGATCCACGAGAAAGTATGGTGGGCCCTGAACATGCGCACCTTCACCGGCGTCGTGTCCTTTGCGCTGTCGGCGTTGGACATCGCCTGTTGGGATATCAAAGGCAAAGCTTCGGGCCGGACGGTGGCGCAGCTTCTGGGCGGTGCGCGCGATTGGGCGCCGACCTACGTGACATTCGGCTTTCCGGTTTACGATCGCGAGCAACTGGTCGAGGCCGCTCTGATCCAGGTTAGAGAGGGCGTGACGCGCTTGAAGATGGTGGTGGGCGTCCACGAGAAGGGCTGGGCCGAGGATGCGAAGCGGATACGGGCGGTCCGCGAGGCCATCGGACCGGACGTCGAACTGATGCTGGATGCCAACTATAAATTTTCCCCGGTCGATGCAAAGCTGCTCTGCCGGGCGATCGAGGATTGCAACCTCACTTGGTTCGAGGAGCCGGTATTTGCGAACGATGTACGGGCGATGGCCGACCTACGCCGGCATACGCGTATTCCGATCTCCGCAGGGCAGATGGAGGGACATCGCTGGCGCTTCCGCGAGCTTATCGACCATCAGGCGGTCGACATTCTGCAGCCGAACGTCTGCTATAACGGCGGCTATACGGAAACCCAGAAGGTCGCGCACATGGCGCAGGCCTTCAATATCCAGATCGCGAATGGTGGCGGCTGGCCGCTCTACAATCTCCACACGATGGCCGGTCTTATGAACGGCTGGCGCGTGGAGTTCCACCTCGGCATGCAGGAGGTCGGTGAGCGGATCTTCATCGATCCACCAAAACCAGAAAACAACATCGTACGCGTGTCATCGCAACCCGGCTGCGGTCTGACGCCCAACTTCGATGCGCTGGCCGACTGCCGAATGAAGCGAGGATAGAGTCCGTGCGTGACTCTGGAAGGCTTGCAGAAATGCGTCTCATTTCGCCGGCGATGTTGCGCGCAAAACTCCGTGGAAATGAGGAGCACGCCATCCTCGACGTTCGGCGGGAGGGCGATTTTGCGAAAGGTCACCTGTTCTTTGCATGCAACATTCCTCGTTCCATTCTTGAGTTGAAAATCGAACAGCTCGTACCCCGCCTCGATGCTCCGATCACGATTGCCGCAACGGGTCCATATGCGGACGATGCCGGGAATGTGCTCACACGATATGGGTATACCGACGTGTGCCTTCTCGACGGCGAGAACGACGGGTGGACCGCAATAGGCGGCCAGCTTTTCTCTGGACTCAACGTTCCCAGTAAGGCGTTTGGTGAATTCGTCGAGAGCGAGGCTGACACGCCCCATGTCTCGCCCGAAGAACTTGAACGCTTGCTGCACGCCGGCGAGAGAATCGTGGTGTTGGATTCCAGGCCGTTCTCCGAATACCAGGTCATGAGCATCCCGGGCGCCATCAATTGTCCGGGCGCTGAATTGGTCTACAGGTTCTTCGAGAATGTCCCCTCGCCACGCACGACAGTCGTGGTCAACTGCGCGGGGCGCACGCGCAGTATTATCGGGGCGCAATCGCTCATCGACGCCAACGTGCCCAATCGGGTCGTCGCTTTGCGTGATGGAACGATGGGATGGCATCTCGCCGGCTTCAAGCTTGATCACGACAAGGATCGCCGCGCGGCCGCGCCGGCATCGCGAAATCTTTCCGAGGCACGGGCGCTGGCTTCGCGGCGTGCGGAGCGCGCAGGAGTGGAAAGCCTGACTTCCGAACAATGCGATGCCCTTCTCGCGAGGAACGACCGGCGGACAACTTATCTCTTCGACGTGCGCGATCCGCACGAGTATGCAAAAGGCCACCGCAGCGGTGCTGTTTCCACACCGGGTGGACAGCTTGTTCAGACACTGGACACTTTTGCCCCCGTACATAATGCACGCTTCATTCTGTGTGACAGCGACGGCGTGCGCGCGCCGATGACGGCGGCGTGGCTGAAGCAGATAGGCATCTCGGAAGTCTCCACCGTTTGCGACGATGTCCCAATGTCGACCGGCGTGCCCGCGGCTCCGAACGCGGAAGCCCTGCTGAAGAACGCTCCAGTCGTCGCTCTCGATGACGCCGAGGCATTGCGGCTTGCAGGCTGTCCCGTGCTCGATTTCGGCACAAGCAAGGACTATCGGCGAGCGCACATTGCCGGCGCCCTCTTTACAGAGCGTCACGACGCAAAAGGCATCGCTGGTCGCATCGGCAGCGACATGGTTTTCACCTCGCCGGATGGACGGCTCGCACGTCTCGTGGCGAGCGAACTGCACGGCCAGGGCCTTCGCGCATCTGCAATCGAAGGCGGCACGGCTGCATGGACTGCTGCTGGCCTGCCCTTGGAATCCGGCCCGGGCAATCTTCCCGAGTGTCCGACTGATGTCTATTATCGCCCTTACGATTTGACGTCGGGGGCTGAAGACGCCATGCGGGGATATTTAGACTGGGAGAAGGGGCTGCTTGATCGCATCATCCACGAACCGGGCGTCATGTTCGCAAGAGAGCGCGCTAAATCCTGAGGAAATTCGAGGTCTCGCATATCGCGGATTGAGGCCAGCCCGAGAGGCGTCCATGCTCCAGCCTGATCGTACCGCCGGACTCAAACGCGTGCCGATTTTCGCGGAACTCTCAGATAATGCGCTGGATCAGGTAGCGCATAGTTGCACGTGGTGTCAGTACGAATCCGGAGAACAGATCTTGAGTTTCCAGGATCAATCCACCAACATCTTGTTCCTGTTATCCGGCAAAGCTCGGGCGGTGATTTATTCATCCGAGGGCAAAGCCGTTGTCTTTCGCGACCTGACTGCAGGGACAATGTTCGGCGAAATCGCCGCCATCGACCGAGGCCCGCGCTCCGCCAGCGTCGAAGCACTCGAGCCATGCACAGTTGCTTCACTGTCCGCCGAAAAATTCGAAAGATTGATCCTCGAAGAGCCGAGCGTGGCTCTTGCCGCACTTCAACACCTGACAGCAAACGTGCGGCGGCTATCGGAGCGGGTATACGAGTTCAGCACGCTGTTGGTTCAAAACCGGGTCCAAGCCGAATTGCTTCGTTTGGCGGGCGAGGTTAGTGGGCAGGACAAGGTCGTCCTTTCTCCTGCACCTTCGTTATCGGATATTGCTGCGCGCATCAGTACGCACAGAGAGGCCGTATCGCGGGAGCTCAGCCGGCTGGCTGCCACTGGTCTGCTCCGGCGCGAAGGGGCTGATCTCACGATAACGAGCGTGTCGAAACTTGCGCAGCTTGTCCACGAGGCAAAAGGCGATTAGCCGATCGACGGCTGCGGGCCGCTTGAGGCCGCAAGTTTTGGATTGATGCCAAGAGGCCATTTGGAACGCTAAGCGGGCTTTCCCGGTATTATAGTCCTGTCAGAATATTGCGCGGGCCCGGAAATAACGCTGTGGGTTTGCCTCAAATGCTCGACGTATTCGTCCACATTTGGCTCCTGTCCCTATCGTAAATTAAATCGAGTGGCGCGGCATAGAGAATCGGGCGACCTTGTGCCGGATGATGCCCCTCATCAAACTGATGTTCGGTCTCCTCGCAGATCTGTTTCGATCACGAGCGGCGCTGGAAGCAGAGATCCTTGTGCTTCGGCAGCAGATCATTGTGCTGCGCCGGGGTAAGCCGTTCCGACTGAGATTCATGGCCCCGGACAAGTTGGTGCTGGGGTGGGTCTGCCAATTGTTTCCGAACGCCCGGGACGCACTCGCCATCGTACGGCCGGAGACCGTAGTTCGCTGGCATCGCGCAGGCTTTCGATCTTACTGGCGCTGGAAGTCGAGTCGGCGGCCGGGGCGTCCGGTGGTGCCGGCGGAGATCCGCCAGTTGATCCGCGAGATGAGCATTGCCAATCCGCTGTGGGGAGCACCTCGGATTCACGGGGAACTGCTCAAGCTCGGCATTGATGTTGGCCAGACTAGCGTCGCCAAGTTCATGGCGCGCAGGCTTGGACCTCCGTCGCAGGGATGGAAGACATTTCTTCGCAATCATGCGGACGGCATCGCTGCCATGGATCTGTTCGTGGTGCCGACTGCCTCGTTCCGGTTATTGTATGGGCTCTTGATCATGGGGCATGGCCGGCGACAGATCCTGTGGCTTGGCGTAACGGCGCACCCGACCGCTGAGTGGATCGCCAATCAACTCACGGAAGCGTGCGGCTGGGAGCGGACACCGGACGATCTGATCCGGGACCGGGATGCCAGCTACGGCCTTGTGTTCACTCGCCGCCTTCAATCTCTCGGCATTCGCGATCATCCGACATCCCCACGATCACCCTGGCAGAATGGCTATGCGGAGCGTCTGATCGGCTCGATCCGGCGGGAGTGCCTTGACCATGTCGTCCTTTTCGGAGAGCGGCACCTGCGTCATGTGCTGTCGTGTTACATGGAGTACTACAATGCGGCACGCACGCATCTGTCTCTTGGCAAGGACACACCGACCGGGCGCATGGTTCAATCAGTTGGGCGCATCAGATGCCGCCCTGTTCTCGGCGGCCTGCACCACCAATATGCGCGAATTTGATTTTGCGACAGGCACAAGTTCGAAAAGCAGATGAAATTAGCTTAGGATGCTTTCAACCGAAGCGGGGGCAGGCCAAGGAGGCGACTTTGCCGGACACTATGCAGCAATACTATCGCGCTCGTGCGCCAGAATATGATTTGTTCTACAAGGTGCCTGATCGACTGGACGAGCTTGCTCAACTAAATGCCTGGCTTGTCGAACGCGCGAAAGGGCGCACCATTTTAGAAATCGCGGCGGGAACAGGCTACTGGACCGAAGTAGTAGCACCCGTTGCCAAGGCCGTCACTGCAACAGACTACAACCCTGAGAACTCTTAAGCTTGCCGCGAAGCGGCGACTTGGTCCGCATGTGAGCTTACTGACCGCAGACGCCCATTGTCTCCCGCAATTTACTACAGCTTTTGATGCGGGGATGGCGCACTTGTGGTGGTCGCACGTCGAAAGACAAAGGCTAAAGCTATTTCTATCTCATTTCTGTTCACGATTAAGTCCGGGAGCAATACTGCTGATGATCGACCAACTATACGTCGAAGGTTTCAGTTCTCCGATTTCCCGAGAAGATTCATGGGGCAACCAATACACAATCCGCCAGCTTAAGGATGGAAGCACCTACGACATAATCAAAAACTTTCCCCGCCCAGGGGAACCAGAAAAGAGTTTCAAAGACTTATGCAAGAATATCAGCGTTCTCCGACTTCGTCATTTCTGGGCGCTCAGCGCACACCTTCGCGACTAGATGGGCGGCTATCAAGCTTCCAGCAAGCGCTGTGGCCGACTGTAATTGAAATTATGGTTCGTATAGTTGGATCCGAAGAGACCATGACGGGCATACTGATGCCCTTTTGGAGTTGAAGGTAATAGAGTAGGCTCCTCCAGCTATCGGCGGCTGGTATAATGGTCGGTCGATATGACATAAGCTTCGATATCCCCCAAGGGGGGATATTCGCGTTTGTCTTACTCCGCAGCGGGTGACTTTTTAGCGATAAGCAGGCTGCAGTTCATTAAGGAGGACCGCATGTTTTGCCCGCGCTGTGGGGCGAACGTCGCGAACGGCAAGAGCTTTTGTGGCGAATGCGGGTCGCCCCTTCCTTTAGCGTGTAGGGCTTGCGGCAGCGAAAATCCTCCTGGAAAAAAATTCTGTGCCGACTGCGGTACCGCCCTTCAAGCTAGGCCATCCGAACAGCATGAGTCCGCCGCACCTAAGCATCGTCAGCCGGTAGCCGATCGTCGGCAACTTACAGTCATGTTCGTCGATTTGGTCGGCTCGACGATGCTGGGTAACCGGCTTGATCCAGAGGATCTTCGGAAGGTCGTCACCGCTTATCAGGAGTGCATAACTAGTATTGTGGCTCGGTTTGACGGCTTCGTCGCACGCTACATGGGCGATGGCGCCCTGATCTATTTCGGATTCCCGCAGGCGCATGAGGACGACGCCGAACGCGCGGTTCATGCTGGCTTAGCCATTGTCGATGCGGTTTGTCATCTCAGCACCGTGGCCGGCTCCACGGGTACTCTTGCCTGCCGAGTTGGAATTGCTACGGGCACGGTAGTAGTTGGCGACGTTATTGGCTTCGGGTCGTCGCTGGAGTTACCGGTGGTGGGCGATACACCCAATCTCGCGGCCGGTCTCATAACCATGGCTGAACCTGGCATGGTGGTGATTGCTGAAACGACCCGGCATCTTACCGGTGGATTGTTCGACTACAGAGTTCTTGGCCCGACTAAACTGAAGGGAAGCTCGAGGCCGGTCCACGCTTGGGCGGTGCTCGCCGAAAGTCCGATCGTTAGCCGTTTCGAGGCTCTACGTACCGGCAATTTGCCACTTGTGGGACGAACCGAAGAGCTGGACTTATTGTTGCGCCGTTGGGACCAGGCCAAAGCTGGCGCAGGATGCGTTGTTCTTCTTACCGGAGAGCCCGGAATCGGCAAGTCACGGCTGGTTGCCGCGCTCGCGCGCGGGGTTGAGCCGCACGTTCAAGTTCGCTTCTTATGTTCGCCGCACCACCAGGACAGCCCGCTGTACCCCATCATCCGTCAAGTTGAACGGGCTGCAAACTTCGAGAGCGCCGACCCGCCGGCAGTAAAACTTGAGAAGCTTACTCGTCTTTTCGAGGCTGACGTCTCACCCAATCCCGACGTTGCACTTATCGCTGACCTGGTCTCAGTCCCCCGAGCCGAACATGAGCTCCCCGACATCCATACTAGTCAGCGAAGCAAGGCAACGACTCTTGCTGCGATCCTTCGACAATTCGACAGATTGACCCGACAAAACCCCCTACTAATGGTTTTTGAAGATATCCAGTGGGCTGACCCAACCACCTTGGATCTATTGGACTTACTAATTGAGACGGTGGAACGACTGCCAATCCTGCTGGTCATCACCAGCCGCCCCGAAACACAACTTCCCTGGGTGGCCCGTCCGCAGGTAACTGTCCAACTGCTGAGAGGACTTAATCGTCGGGAGGCTGCCTCCCTGATCAAGGCGGTTGCCGACGAACGAATTCTACAACAGGAGCTGGTCGACAGGATTATCGCTCACGCTGACGGTATACCTCTTTTCGTCGAGGAGCTGACCAAAACTGTCTTGGAGCTTCAGCACGGTAGTGCCCAGCAATACTCGCTGGCCGAGCCGCTCTCTCCAGCGATCGTCCCGACCACGCTGCAAGACTCTCTTATGGCGCGCCTCGATCGATTGGTAGCCGCGAAAGAAGTGGCTCAGATTGGCTCGGTCATTGGGCGAGAATTTTCCTTCGAACTGCTGCAGAACCTGTACAAATTGCCTGTCCACCTACGGAAAAACTTGGAGGGAGCACTCAGCGAGCTCGTGCAGACTGGGCTAGCCACTGCGCACGGTCAACCGCCCAATTCGAGCTACACATTTAAGCACGCGTTAGTGCAGGATGCAGCCTACGCCTCTTTGCTGCGCGAGCGACGCCGCACGATTCATCTGGGTCTGGCTGAGCTATTCGAAGGAGAAAACCGCCCTGAAGGTCCTCTACCTGAGGTCATCGCATGGCATTTTGGGGAGGCAGGCGCGCCGGACAAGTCGATCGACTACTACCTGAAGGCTGCAGGACGTACGACGGGCCGATTTGCGCTGACGGAAAGGGTAAGTCATCTGCGCAAGGGCCTCCGACAGGTTGAACATCTTCCCGAATTCGATAGAGACAACTCGTCGCGAGCTCACACTTCAGGTTGCGCTGTACCAAGCGCTTGTCGATGAACAGGGCTCCGGGAGTGAGGAGGTGCGCTCGGCGGTCGAACGAGCGCGAGCACTGTGCCTCAAGCTCGGCGACACACAAGAACTAATTCGAGTCCAAGACGGTTTGTTCAATTATCATTTTTCTCACTCTCAGCCCGACACGTTACTTCGCTATTCCGATGAGATGTGCGATGTCGGCCAAAGGACTGGCAATCCTCAGGCCTTCATCATGGCACGAAAAACCGCAGGATTTGCCAATCTGCTACTGGGTCGCTTTGAGACGGCATGTGAGGACATGCGGCTTCTCGATGAAGCGTATGACGAGGTCCGGGATGGGCACGCAGCCCTGGCAGTACGCGATCCAAAAGTGGGTGCGTATACCGTACTCGGCATTTGTCTCACGGCGCTCGGCTACCCTGATTCTGGTGCCGCCAAGAGCCTGGAAGCTGTTCGATATGCCGATAGCTTGAACCATGAGGTCAGTCAAATTGTTGCTTTGCGGCGTGCTTGCGTGCAACACATCATGCAGCGCGACACGCAAACCGTGCTAAAACTCTCGGAGCGACTTCTCGGTCTGGCAACCAAATACGAGACGTTCAAGGGAGCTCGCGATGGTGCCATCTTTAACTGTTGGGCACAGTTGCAGACGAGCCGCGATCCAGTTCTTCTGGAACGCATGTGCGACTGCATTAAACAATTCGACGCCACCCAATATTGGGCCCTGCTGCCTTTTTTCATGACATCCGCGGCCGAGGTTATGGCGAGGCATGGTGACCTCGAGGGGGCAGCCGCGTTGGTCAACCGCGCGGCTGAACTGGTGCAGTTGACGGGAGAACAATGGTCCGAATCGGAGGTTATCCGTTTGCAGGCTTGCTTTTGCGCGCGAGATTTCGATCATATGGTTTCTTTGCTCCGCACCAGTTTGGATAGGGCAAGGGAACAGAATGCCAAGCTGTGGGAGCTGCGGTCCGCGACGAGCCTGGCCAGTGTCTGGCTTAAGGAGGGAAATCGAAAACCGGCGTCCGAAGTCCTCGCGCCCGTCGTCGCGTGGTTTACCGAGGGTCTGGATGCTCCCGACCTCGTCGCCGCGCGGGGATTGCTCGCCCGGGCGGGCGGCGATCTCGAAAATGCGATCCCAAGAACTCATGGAAATTCTGATTTGCACTTTATGAAGACGTAATAATGCCTACAAATCGCCGGCGACTTCCTAATGGAGTAAACCATGAGCTTCCAGCGCTCTTGCACGTTCATATTCTTGTTCCAAGAATGCAGAACCTGTTGACGATGTCGTCGAAGGACTTGCTGCAAATGTGCGGCAGTTTGCAGCTGGCAAGGAGCCGAGCGCAATGAAAATTACGCGCCGTCAATTTCTGGATCTAACAGCAGGTGCAGTCGTCCTGTTTCCTGGGCCTTGGCAGGCTTGGGCACAAACATATCCGGTGCGGCCAGTGATCCTCAGCGTCGGGCTCGCGGCCGGTGGCGGAACGGACCTTGTCGCGCGACTTGTCGCGGAATGGCTATCGCGGCGACTCGGCCAGCCCTTTGTGGTCGAAAATCGCACGGGCATGGGCGGAAATTTAAGCATCGAGAGAGTGCTCAAGTCGCCGCCCGACGGCTATACCTTGTTATTTGCTGCACCCAACAGCACCATCGGTGCTTCCCTCTACAAGAAGCTGCCATTCGATTTCCGGCGCGAGTCCATACCGGTTGCATTCGTCATGCGTTTTCCGAACGTTATGGTCGTGTCCCCGTCGTTGCCGGTGCAATCGGTGCAGGAATTCATCGACTACGCCAAAGCCCACCCGGGCAAGCTTTCGTTTGCGTCATCGGGGCACGGAACTTCTTTGCATCTCTCCGGCGCAATGTTCAGCCTGATGACCAATATCGACATGACGCATGTTCCATACCGCGGTTCGCACGCTGCCTATCCAGACCTGATCGGCGGCCAAGTCCACGTGATGTTCGACAACATCACTATTGCATTGGGGATGGCACGGTCGGGCAAAGTGCGTGCGCTCGGCGTGACCTCGGCAGCGCGCTGGGATGCGGTGCCGGAGATCCCGGCGATCGCCGAGACCGTGCCAGGCTTCGAGGCCATGGTGTGGTACGGCATTGTCGCGCCCAGGGGCACGCCGCCAGATGTCGTTCTGACGCTTCACAAAGCTATAACCGAAGCGTTCAGCGATCCCAAATTTGTAGCTAGCCTCGCCGAGACCGGCGGCGTGCCGATATCCATGATTCCGCAGCAGTTTGAGAAATTCATCGATGAAGATATTGAGAGATGGCGCAAGGTAGTCAATTTCGCAGGGGCTTGGATAGAGTGATTGCCGAGGCAATGGGGCGCCGCGACTATCGGAGCTATCCGGTAGCTATAGGTCTGTAGTAGCTGCGCGGCTGCAGATCTTGCTTTGCCCAAACCTCGCCCATTAAGACAAGATGGGCCTTTGAATTTGAGAAACGCTCTTGCGGACACAATTTCCAGTCTAGTGTTCCCGAAAAGTAGTCTCGGCAGTTGAAATCAATCCTCGACGAAATCTGAAGAAACGATCACAGTTGTAAGTTGTAATACGCGTTGACGGCTGCAAAATCATTTGTGCGGACATCAAATTCGACGCCTTTCGGCGGTGGAACATTCAGAGGCTCGAAGTCCACGATTTTCACGTTCGTCCCAATGAGCTCCTGCGGCTCATTACAAACCTCAAACAAGTTAGGAGAGCCCTCCACATGCGAAGAGGGTGTTCAACGCGACTTATCGGTAGGCGGTGGGCCGCCGTGAGTGGTCATTGGGTCAGCCAAAAATTCTTTGCCAACATCGTCCGCAAACTCCTCAAGATATGGGCATCAAGTGGCGCGTCATGCCGGACCAGATCAATGATTTGGAGAGGTGCGTTGACGAGGGCATCGCTCTCATGGCGCGTCTCGCAACTCCCTTCGCATTCATTGTCCGTCAAGGCACCTTTTTCGATAATGAATTGCGAGAGCCGCCTGTTTGCCTGCCGCCCCGGGGGCGACAGCACGAGCTGACAACCGGCTGCCCGAGGCCAAGCCGGATCGCTGTGTTGGAGCAGTTGCTCGCGCATTTGCCTTCCGAGGCGGCGGTGATCGCAACGACAGGAAAGTGTGTGCGAGAATTGTTCACGCTCGCCGATCGCCCCCCCAGCACCTGTACATGGTGGGAGCGATGGGCTCGGCCTCTGCCGTCGGGCTGGGCGTTGCTCTCCACAGTCGGCGCCCGGTCGTCGTGCTCGATGAGGACGGTGCGGCTCTCATGCGCCTGGGCACGTTGGCGACAATCGGGGCCACGGCGCCGGCGAATCTCATTCATATTATTCTCGACAACGGCGTGCACGATTCAACGGGCGGCCAACGTACCGTTTCCGAGGCGATTGACTTTGGCGGAGGCGGAGCCGCTTGTGGGTATGCACAAGTTTTGTCGTGCGATACCACTGAGGGGATCGTCTCTGCGCTCGATCTGCCGTTGCGGGAACGCGGGCCGCACGTGCTGCACGTGCGCATCGCGCCTGGTTCAATCAAAAAATTAGGTCGGCCAACGCTACCGCCGCATGAAGTCGCCAGACGTTTTTCCGCATTTCTGCAGGGCCAAGCCGGTCCCTCGTAAGGATTGAATTCGCAGCAGCAGAGACACTCTTAGACTCCTTTGGCAGGCGACGGGACCGAGCGCACCGCTGGTCCCAAGTCTTTCGTCTTCAGACAAGATCGCCCAAAAATTCGATCGAAGCCCCTTGCGGATGGAACTCCCCTTTGGGTACTCTAAAACGAATGTTTTGGCGCGCGTTGTTGTTCACGGAAAGGGAGGTTGCTATGGGAGGCACTGTGACGGCGCAGTTTAAAATCGGCTCCAGGAGTAATTTGACGAGAGCGGAGTTAGATCAAATCATACAAATCCTGAACATCAGAGATCGCACGGGGAACTTGGTCCAACCGCCCGTGGGCCAAGCTTGCGATTATATTTTGGTGCTGGAAAAATCGGGCCAAAGACTCCCAAATGATTGATAAGAAAAAGTCTTGACCACCATCGGACTGGATGGGGCCTCCATAACGCCGGGATTCGTACATAAGAAAGCCTCCGCACTACGGAGAATTCCGTCGTTCGACAAGGTCCAATACGTCGAGACGGCGGGTCTCGAAGGGCTCGCCTGCGTGTTTGAATTAGCGCAGGACGCAGCGCCCATCGTGCTGGAATCTGCTATCCGGCCGGGCGACGACAGTGACTTCCGGCGAACTTTTCCTTGCAACTCCGGGACACCGGGAATCGACACGCTGGGTTGTCGGTAGCGTTCCGGCCGGAGGCCTTCTGCCAGGCGGCAACTATTGGGTTCTTGCCGACTCCGGCGTGATCGGAGATCTCATCGGCGATTCGCCCCTCACCAAGCATCACCTTGGTCAGGTGATCTATCACGGGGCCGTCGTCGACGATGCCGGCCGAGTTCTGAGTCTTCAACAATTCGCTGCGGGCATCGCCGACAAAGCGGCCGATCATGGGAGCCCCGTTTTTCTCATCCTTGGCACTTCAGCCGAGGTTGGTAAGACAACGGCGGGTATTGCTGTGCTGCGTGCTTTACGGCGTAAGGGACACAGGGCCGTGGCGGCTTTGAAAGCGACCGGCACCTCCTCATTGACGGAGATATTGAGGTATCAGGACTTCGGCGCTGTCCACGTCTTCGACTGCGTCGATTTTGGGCTGCCAACCACCTACCCCTCCAGTCGCGAGGCCATGGATGTTGTTTTCAATCGCACGCTCGACACGATCTTGTCGGTCGCTTCCGACGCCGTGCTGATTGAATGTGGCGGCGACATCCTTGGTGGCAATGTGCCAGTCTTCCTCGAATGCCTCAAGCGCAGGCGCACCGAGCTCAAGATTGTTCTCGCCGCAGCAGATGCGTTTGGCGCGCTTGGAGCTAAGCAGGTACTTCAGAAGATGGGCTTTTCGATTAATTTGATTACCGGTCCGTGCACCGACACGCCAACATTGCAGCAGCGGACCCAGGTACTGTGTGGAATTCCCGCCGTTAATATGGCTCGGGGAGGCAGTCAGAACATTTTTGATGGGATTTATATTCTACCGACGCAAGTCGGCGGCAGCTAAACCTTGCGCATTCCCAAGTTGTTGTCATGGGGCACCAGCCGCCAGTCGGGGATGGACTTGCCCGCTGCGAACTTACGCAAGTTGCTAGGATCGCCGTTGGCCGACACCGCCATCAGGATGTAATTATCGCCCGCGGCGGGAATCCATTCGAAAGGTCCGACTATCAACTCATCAGATTGCGGAGAAACATTCGGTGCCGAACGCCGGGGTGTTCTCATTGGGGTCCAGTCGTCCGGATAGTTCCGGTTCGTCCGGGAATTGGTCTGGAATCCATGGACGGCAACCGAGGTTGCAACTTGGCTGCCGCGGTTCTTGATCTTCACATAGGCGAAGTTGACAAGGTTGAGCACGGGCCGTTGATGATCCTCTTTGCCGTCGTTCGTGTGCCGGTTCCAAATAGCCCTGCACTGAGCATCGTTGGGCTGGTACTGGTATTCGCCATCGCGCCCATCATCGATGTAGACGTCGACCGGCGGCGGGTTGCCGCCAAAGAGGCCTTGCTTTTGGAAAGCCCACCAGATGACCTTTTCGTAGGCGCCACCGCTGTGTCCTTTGCTCGTCCAATCCCCGGAATCGGCGACAATGAGATTGTACATCCAATCCGAAGCATGTTGTGGATTCGTGGCGGGCGTCAGCGTCTGGATCGCGCGCAAGATCAGGTAGGCCGTGTATCGCGCTGCAAAACGGCGCGCATCGACCTGCTTAGGATTGCCGCCGCCGATCGATTGATAGAGACGGAAGTGTGTAGTGGAAAGGATCTGCTCCTTAGCAAGCTGGGCAGTGTCATCGTTAAGGTCTCTTGAGCCATCCCAGGCCCAGCCGCCTGCAACCTCGCGATTGTGCCAGCGGTTGTACCGGCTAAGCCACGGAAATGTTTCGCCCTTTTTTTCGGCATTGGATTCGGGATCGTTGAGGATGGCGGCGAGGCTGTCCCCGGCGCTATGGGCGAAAAGAAAACGCGTTGAGGCGACGTGATTGAGTAACGTTCCGTGTCCGCCAAGCTCGTGCAGCACCAGGCGCCAATCATTTGCATTACCAAGAGGCGGCATGAACGGTGCGTCAGGCTGTGCCAGCGCAAAAACGACGGACTCAATTCCCATCCTTATTTGGACTCCGTCGGGCTCAATACGGGAATTTCCTCTGGTTTGGGCGCTGTCGCCGGTTGGGTCGCCGGTTGCGCCCCCCGCGCTTGGCGTCCCGCGATGATCGACGGCGATGGGAAACACTGTCCACGGAAAGTAGTCATCGCGCTTGAAACCTAAACTCTCTATGAATGTGAAGAATCGATCGCAGCTGTAATACGCGTTGACGGCTGCAAAGTTGTCCGTGCGCACGTCAAATTCGAAGTCGGCGCCGCCCTGCATGGTCGGCGGTGGGCTACTTATAGCCTCAATGTCCACAATTTTTACGTTCGATCCAATGAGCTCCTGCGGGTCTGTTTTGAGCAAATTAGGAAGAGCCTTCCACACGCGAAGAGGGTTCAGCTTTTCGTTAGTGGCGTCGGTGGTTGGCAGTGGCGCACCATGAGTTGTCATGGGGTCGGCCAGAAATACCTTTCCATTTGCATCGCTGGTAAACTCCTCTAGATACAGAACCGCATGCGTTCTGACTTCGACCAGAGCCAGGCAGTGGGTCGATGCGGCGCCCTTCCGTTTGAGATCGAAATAGACAGCCGACACAACATTCTGACTTCCGTCTACGATCTCCGCGGGAACCTGCGGCAACGGCATGGCAAGCGGGTCGATTTTGCCGGTGGCGTCCAAGACATCTTGCACCATTCGATCACGTTTCTTTGCTTCGTAGCGATAGATCATCGGGCGCTGGTGACTGATGCGTATGGATTCGGCCTCGAACCGGGTGTCCTCATCGGCTATGCCGAGTTGCCGCGCCAAAATCCGCTGACCCAGAGGTCGGGGTCCCATCACGATCTGTTGTAGCGCCATCAGACCGGCAGGCGTGAGCGTGTCGTCACGGCTCACGTGGCTACAAATGACCTCGAACCGATCTGGCAACTTTGTAAGATGGACAGAAATTCCCGCCTGCGAGACCGGCAGTCCCCGAGCAGCTTGCTGGAAAGTGACGGTGGTCACATCGAACTGTGGCTTTTCGCTCAATAATCGGTACTCAACCCCAGCGTCGGTAGGATTGGCTTGCGGCCGAAGGCGAAGACTTCGGAGTTCCGACGCATCGAGCCCCAACAGCTGTGAGTGGGTCTTCAGATATTTTTCCGCAGCGTCGCACGCCGTTGCTGCGTTGATCGCAATTGGTTCCTGAGTGTGCAGAACGGCGCGCACCACCGATTGTTTGTCGCGGATAACGTAAACGTTCGAATCGCTGTGAAATTCAATTGTTCTTTGAGGAACGATGCCTGCATCTGTTCTTTGAGGAACGATGCCTGCATCGGTCGCGCCGGAGCGTCTCAGCAAGCTTCGAAACGTTTCGGCGAAAACGCCGGCCGCACCGAACGCCCCAATCCAGCCGAGGAGTTGACGGCGTGAAATCAACATCTAGTAAATCCGCGGAACGCCTGCGTCGGAAGCGAATTGATAAGCCCAGGATTAAGTACCCAATAGTTGCAGAGCTTAGCATATTCGACTATCGATTCTAGGGGCTTGAGGCGCCGCTTTCGAAAAGGGCTTTTGGATTTGTCAAAGATTTGCATATTCGTCGGGCCGACGAGGCTGCAAAGAATTCCCGATCAAGCGCACATTTTCGCGCCCGCGGCACTCGGATCGGTCTTTCGGGCAGTCCTGGCGGGCTATAAGGTGATTTGTGTCATCGATGGTTACTTCGGCAACGTCCCGTCGGTGTGGCACAAGGAAATTCTGTTTGCTTTGAAAGGCGGCGTCACGGTTTGCGGCGCCTCCAGCATGGGGGCGTTGAGAGCCGCCGAACTGCACGCATTCGGCATGGTCGGATTTGGTTGGGTCTACCGAGCCTTTCGCCGCGGTGTATTGCAAGACGACGACGAAGTCTGTGTGCTCCACGCCGTTCCAGAATTGAATTTTGAAGCGCTTTCAGAGGCGATGGTGAATATCAGGTACTCACTCAAAAGAATGAGAAACTCTAGGCTGATCAGTCGAGAGTCAGAAATGCGTATCGCGTCTTCGCTGAAGGAGCTTCACTTTTCCAAGCGCAATTTGCCGGCTGTTCGAAGTGCATTCGAACATGAGTTCGGCAACCAGGGCGCAGCCAAATTTGCTCTCTATGAGAACAACAAGGTGGACATCAAAGGCCTGGATGCACAGCTGATGTTAAACGCCGTGCTGTCGTCGCCCATTCCGTGCAAGAATGACGGGTGGCAATTCCCGGCGACAAATCACTGGCTGAAACAGTTTCTGGCACAAGACGGCGACATTCCTCCAATCAGCAGATGGCACCCGACCTGCGACCCGATCGCCTGATACATTCCATCGACGACAATCTAGGCTTCTCATGGTCTGGTCGCGGTGCAATGGGTCTCGGCAATGACTTGGGCGGCACCGTACGGGAGCTCGCCGCCGGGGAAACCTTCGCGCGGCTCAAACCAATTTTGAGGGAATTCGGAATCACGCGTCTAGCGAACATTACGGGGCTCGATACGATCGGGATTCCGGTTTGGACGGTCGTTCGACCCTTGGGCTTCTCCCTGTCAGTTTCGCAAGGAAAAGGTATCACTCACGAACTAGCCACTGTGTCAGGCATCATGGAAAGCATCGAAGTCTTTCATGCCGAGCAGCGACGGCCGCCTCCCGCCATCCGGGATCTTTTCGAATGCAACCGTGATTCCTCCTTTATCTCTCCGCATCGGCTGACAATTCGCTCCGACGCCGATCTGTCCAAGGGCAGGCCAATTCGGTGGCTGAAGGGCGAGGATCTGTTTGACGGTGGCCAGAAATGGATTCCCGCCGAGCTTTTGGATTTGGACTTTACTAAACCCGAGGCGCAACCCGTATTTTTGAGTTCATCGAATGGTCTCGCGTCCGGGAATACGCGAACCGAAGCGATCGTCCACGGGCTTTGCGAAGTCATCGAGCGAGACCAGGTATCGTTCTGGTCCGTCGAGCAGGATGACGTGAATCCGACGGGAAAACGTCTGGTGATCGTGCAATCGATCAGAGATCCGGTCTGTCAGCCGCTTGTTGAGAAGTGCCTATCGGCGGGATTGGAGATCTTTATTTGGCACATAACGATCAATATCGACATTCCCGTTTTCACGTGTACGATCATCGATAGGGGAAACAACACACCTTATCCGCAGCAAGCATCGGGATACGGTTGCCATCCGATTGTGACGATCGCGCTCGCACGCGCCATTACCGAAGCGGCACAAAGCCGTCTGACCCACATTTCTGGTCTACGGGAGGACCTCACGTGGTCGCGCTATCGAGAGGAATTCCTGTGTGAAACGGACAACAATACCTCCTCACTGGCGAAAATGTCGGACCAGCCTCCAGCAGTCGACTTTGGCAAACTATGCTCGGCTTCCAACGGGATGTCGTTGGATATGCAGGCTCTGCTGCAAGAAATTTTGAAACGCCTGGGCAAGGCTAACCTGCGAAGCGCGATCGTGGTCGACCTGGCTGAGAACGAAATATTTTCAGTCGTATTCGTGTGTGTTCCAGACTTGGAGTACAAAACCCCCAAGGCGCGCATGTTGTATACGCCTGGCTCCAGAATGCGGCAATACCTAAAGCAACACGGATTTACGTTCTGATGGTCGATGGCGGTGACTGGAATGCCGGGCGCGTTGTGCGGTTCGACGAAGTCGTGGACGCCCTGCGCATGCTGATCGGCAGATCAGCACAGTGCCGCGCGTGGGCATCCCAAGCATAATGACTATCCTATTGATTTCTCGGCGCGCCCTTTTGAAAGAGCAGCATGCGCGCCCTGAATAACCCGGGCGTTACCCCGGCAGGCGTTTCGGTTGATCCGAAAGTAAGAGCGAAGCATCTCAACGGTTACAGGAAAGGGTATCAGGTGCTGCCCCGCCGGGTGATCGGGAGCGGACCTGGGCGGCCGGCCATGGCTGAGGCATTATTGCAGTCTGCCGATGGTTGTGGCTCCTCCCCTGCCGCAAGCCTGGCAAACGCTTCCTGTCGCTGGTGAGGTGTGAGCTTGCGAAGGGCGACGAACACCTCGCTCTTTCGCCCGCTTCCTGCCCTCCCCCCGTGCGCGCGCGGATCAATTCCCGTTCGAACTCAGCCAAGCCGGCCAGTACCGTCAGCATCAGTCTCCCGTGGGAACTGGTCGTGTCAGCCCAGATATCCTTGAGCGACTTCGAGCCAGCGCCGCGCTGTGTAATCGCATCGAATGACATTGAGAAGATCTCGGATGGATCGCACCAGTATGTCAAGGCGCGAGACACCAGGACGCCGCCCGCGTCCAGCTTGGCAATGACCTTGGGTCAATTCTACGCAATCGCTCTTGGTCCGCTCGCTTTCTTCCGGTCGAGACTTTGCAGCCCGCAGCCATCAGCCCTGCGATCTGCCCAGCAAAGTCCTGATCTCGCGTCGAAACCCGAGCATCCCACACATCATCATTTGGTTTCCCTCCACATTCGACCGACTTTCGCAGTCGCCAAAGTGTACGCCCGGCTCGCTGACTTGGGTGCCACAGTGATGGCCGGCTCGATAACCGATGTCTCAGCGCTCTTTGCTGGGGAAACAGAAAAATGGCGCAACGCCATCAAGTTCTCAGGTGCAAAGTCAAACTAATCGCGAAGCCAAGGCAAGGAGCGCCGGACCGTGACTGGCCAGTGCGGACGGCAGCAGCCGGCAAGAAAATCCCAATAACTCAATAGGTTGCACTTTTCTCGCACGGCATTGGCAAATGCCAACGCCCCCGAGGGTCGCTCGGCGCATGGTTCCCATACGCATGCAGGAGGAACACCATGCCCATGCAAGCCCATACTGACTCGTCTTCGCCGACCCCAGGACGCACCGGCGGACGGCGACGGCAACAGAGCGCAGCGCGGTCCGGCCAAAACCGCCGTGATGTCTCCGAATTCGATAAGGCTGAAATCAGGCGAGACGCCTTCGCTTATTACAGCCATGGAGGGGCGATCGCCGTCGCAAGCGCCTGGCTCGTCATCTACGTCATCGCCGCTCTCTACGGGTACATAGCTTGGTCGCTGTCGTTCGTTCCGTGGGTTCGGTGAACAGGCGGATCACGCAATTGCATCGGATTGCCACTTCGAAGCCCCCTGCGTCGAACAGCAGGAGCCGCTCATTCAGGGCAAACCAAAACAACAGGAGAAAGCGACAATGCAAAAGCCAATCTACCTTACCGGAACATGTGCACTCTTCGTCGCCGTCGCGATTTTTGTCTGGTCAAAAAACGCACCGGTCTCCTCGCGCACCAACACTGCATCGTCGTCAACCGAGATGATGATCAATTTCAAAAACCCGCTGCCCATTGAAGAGTGGGACGCGTTCTAACCGGTCGAATAAGCCAGCCGGCGCATCTAATACTTAAGGTACTCGCCGCGTACGGTCGGGTACTAGGCCTCACGTAGCGATCGGCAGAGACCACGCCGGCTGGCTGACCGGAGAGGAATTCGAACTCGCGTGGCTTGAAATGCTCCACCTGCCTATTTCATCGCGATAATGTTGGTTGCGGCGCCGTCGGTGCCATTCCCGTCGATCTTGTTGGTCTGGTAGGATTCGATCACACCACTGGTGACCGTCGACAGGCCGGTTCCATTTGCGCTCACCACGGAGTCGCCGATCCGGGCGGTGGCGCCCGCGCCGAAGACGTAAAGGCCGAAGGCATTACTCACCATCCCCGTGCGATCGATCATCACCCTGGTCAGACCGCCGCTGCCCTCGGAAAGCTTGATGCCCATGTTGGAGTCGGCGGCGATGCTGTCGCGCACGATGCCGTTAACCCCGCCGCCGGTGGCCTCGCTCTGGAACAGGATGCCGACTTCCGCCGCGTGATCGACCCGGACGTGGTCGAACGTGACCAGCGCGCCCGCGCCGGTGGTCGGGCGGACCTGGATGCCGTTCAGGGTGTCGGCGATCACCGTGTCCGCAACAAAGAGCTCACTCTGCCCGGAAATCGGCGCAAAATGAATCCCGTCGCCTCCGGCTTTCCGGATATGAGTGTCATACACACGCAGTGCAGAGCCGTTGAGAAAGTGGATGCCGTTGTTCGCGGTTCCGCGCAGGTCGATGGTCAGGCCGCGCAGCGAGACGATGGCGTTATCTGGCGTGTTGCGACGGATTGTGCAGTTCGAAGCTACAGTCCTCAATTCGTGCTGTGCACGATTGGAGGGATTCCGCAGGAGCGCGGCATCATCGGGCCGCCCGGCATGCCGGCCGAAGCTGCCGCCTGTTTTCAAGACCTGATGCAGAGCGTTTGTAATATACTTTCAAACACCATGGTAGCGAACCTCATAGCCTTAGCAGCAGCAATAGGATGGATTTACCTTATTACCGCGCGTGGCGGATTTTGGCTCTCGACGGAGCGGGAACCGGAAGCCCCCGGACCGACAACGTGGGAGCCCGTCGCCGTTATAATCCCCGCGCGAGATGAAGCTGATGGCATCGGCGAAGCAGTCCATTCGCTGCTGCGCCAGGATTACCCGGGACCCTTCGCGATCGTAGTGGTGGATGACCAGAGCGTAGATGGCACGGCTGACGCCGCGCGTCGCGCCGCCGTAGCAGCAGGTGCTGCCGGCCGCCTCACCATCTTATCCGGCGCACCATTGCCCGAGGGGTGGACCGGCAAGTTGTGGGCGATGAAGCAGGGCATCGACCACGCGCAAAAGAGCAGCCCTACCTATCTGCTTTTCACTGACGCCGACATCGTCTATGCGCCCGACGCATTGACGAAACTTGTTTCCAGGTCTCATGCAGACGGGTTGGTCCTCAACTCTCGAATGGTCAAGTTACGCTGCGAAAGCTTTGCCGAATGTGCACTCATTCCGGCGTTCATATTTTTCTTTCAGATGCTTTACCCATTCGCCTGGGTCAAGCGCCAGGATCGTGCCACCGCAGCCGCCGCCGGCGGCTGCATGCTGGCGCGCCTCGAGGGTCTTCGTGCCGCCGGCGGGGTCGAAGCCATTCGAGGCGAATTGATCGACGATTGTGCGCTGGCATCCGCGATGAAGAAACAGGGAGCGATCCTGCTCGGCCTGACCGGACGAGCCTTCAGCATTCGGGCATATCCGAAGATCAACGACGTCCGGCGCATGGTTGCCAGATCGGCCTATGCTCAGCTTGGCTATTCGCCGCTGCTATTGGCAGGAACCGTGGCCGGTTTGACGATCATCTATATTGCGCCCGTTCTGCTCGCCCTGTTCGGCCAAGGTCTCGCTCAGATGCTTGGCTTTCTCACCTGGGGGGCTATGGTGATCGTATTTCAGCCGACGTTACGGATCTACCGGGTGTCCCCTTTGTGGGGACTGCTGCTGCCGGCGATTGCGCTTTCGTACATGGCTTTTACCATCGATTCCGCTTATCAGAGCGTTGTAGGACGCGGCGGTCTTTGGAAAGGCCGTGTCCAGGCAAAGAAGATCGGCTGCGATGATCGACGCTAACGATCTGCGTTCGGGAAAGACGCACCGGAATGAGAATTTCCCCGTGGCGTCGTGGCTGATCCAGTCGCGGCACCGCGCGCCGATCCTTGCATTTTACGAATTCGTGCGGACCGCGGACGACATCGCCGACCACGCCTCACTGCCTGCGCAGCAAAAGCTTGACATGCTCGATGACCTGGAGGCCGAACTGATCGGCGGCCATGGCGGAAATGCGCAGGGCGCCGCGCTTCGCAACGCGCTTGCTAGTCATGGCCTGTCACCACAACACGCGCAGGATCTCCTCAAAGCCTTTCGGCTTGACGTCACCAAGCGGAGATACACCGATTGGAACGATCTTATGGCGTACTGCGCCTATTCAGCCATGCCGGTCGGGCGTTTTGTGCTCGACGTGCACGGCGAGAACCGCACGATCTGGCCCGCGTCGGATTCGATTTGTGCGACGCTTCAGATTATCAATCATCTACAGGACTGCGGTGAGGACTATCGCATTCTAGACCGAGTCTACGTGCCTCTGGAAGCGCTCGACGCCGTCGGCCTTGGCGTCGAAGCCCTCGGCGAACCGCAAGCGTCGCCGGCATTGCGGCGTTGCTTTAAAGGCCTTGCGGATCGCGCGGCGACGCTGTTGGACCAGGGAAAAACACTGTCTGGGCTCACCGAAGATTGGCGTTTGGGACTGGAAATCTCGGTCATCTATGCATTGGCCGGACGCCTAGTGGGCCTGCTGGCTACACACGATCCCTTGAGCGAAAATACGCATCTTGGCAAACTGAATACCGCCTACGTTAGCCTGCTTGCGGTGCTGACGGGTGTATCACATCGTTTCCGCCGGCGAGCGCGCGCACCGGCCGGGGCGCCGAACGTGAGCGACTGATGGCAGAACAATCAATATCAGCGGCGACCCGTGCCCGTGGCAGCTCCTTCTACGCAGCCATGCGCATCATGCCTAGGGCGCAGCGCGAGGCCATGTTTGAGATCTACGGGTTTTGCCGCGCGGTCGACGACATTGCCGATGAGCCACGTCCGCATGAGGCGCGCACCGACCAAATGCAGCGCTGGCGCGCCGACATCGACGCAATCTACTCCGGATCCTCTGCCCCACATACGCACGGGCTTGCACGCGCGGTGCGAACATTCAACCTGCGGCAGGAGGACTTTCTCGCAGTCATCGACGGAATGGAGATGGACGTCGTATCCACCATGCGCGCGCCCGACCTTGCAACCCTGGACCTCTATTGCGACCGTGTGGCCAGTGCCGTGGGTCGGCTGAGTGTTCGCGTCTTTCAAATGGAGAAACAAGCAGGACTTTCGCTCGCCTACCACTTAGGCCGCGCGCTGCAGCTCACTAATATCTTGCGCGATCTCGACGAGGATGCAGCCCTGGGCCGTCTTTACCTTCCAAAAGAAGCTTTGCTCGAAGTAAACATTACGACGAGCGAGCCCTTGGCTGCGCTTTCAAGTCCAAACATCGACAGCGCTTGCGCCTTCGTCGCCGCGCTCGCAGAGCGCCATTTCACCGAAGCCGATGCCGTCATGGCAAAAAGCCCGCGCTGGACGGTGCGCACACCGCGCATCATGGCGGCGGCCTACCGTTTGCTCCTCGAGCGCATGATTGAGCGCGGATGGCAAGCACCGCGCGAGCGCGTAAAATTGAAGCGCAGGCAATTTCTCCGTATCCTTCTGCAATATGCCATCGTGTGATGACGGGTTTGGTTCACATCGTTGGCGCTGGTCTGGCCGGCCTCTCCGCCGCCGTGAAACTGGCGTCGCAGGGCGTGCGCGTTAGCGTCCATGAGGCAACCAATCAGGCCGGCGGGCGATGCCGCTCATATTACGACCCAACACTTGAGATGACGATCGACAATGGGAACCATCTCGTTCTCTCCGGCAACCATGCAACGTTGGCATTTCTCGATAAAATCGGAGCGCGAGATCAGCTATCATCGCCCCGCAACGCCGGCATCCCATTTGTTGATCTCTTAAGCGGTGAACACTGGACTCTTCGGGCCAATGACGGGCTGGTGCCGTGGTGGATCCTCGATCCAAAACGCCGGGTGCCGGGCACGCGAGCGTGGGACTATCTTTCTGTACTGCGGCTTCTGCGCGCGCCCGAAAGCGTCGCCGTCAGCGACATGTTCGATTGCAGCGGACCGCTTTACGAACGGCTGATTAAGCCGTTCCTGCTGGCGGCTCTCAACACGGACCCGCACGAAGGGTCGGCCAAACTCGCGGCCGCGCTGATCCTCGAAACGCTGGCTGCGGGCGGACGCAACTACCGTCCGCTGGTCGCCCGTGACGGTCTATCGCGGGCGTTTGTCGAGCCGGCGCTCCGCTTTATCCAGGCAAACGGGGGAACGGTGCATTTTGGCAACCGCCTGCGCGGTCTTACGCTCGACGCATTGCATGTGGCCGGGCTCGACTTCGGCGAAGCACCCATACCCTTGCAAGCCAGTGACGCGCTCGTCCTTGCCGTTCCGCCTGCGGTTGCTTCCGCACTGGTGGATGACCTGAAGGTTCCGACCGAATTTCGCGCCATCGTCAATGGCCATTTTCGAATCAAGCCGCCCGAACCGACCGTGTCGATCACCGGTGTGATTAACGGAACCGTCGAATGGCTATTCGCATTTCCCGATCGCCTGTCCGTTACTATCAGCAACGCCGACCGGTTGCTCGAAAAGCCCCGGGAGGACCTGGCGGCGCTTATGTGGCAAGAAGTTGCCGCAATCACGGGCATTGCAGACGCTCTGCCACCATGGCAAATCGTGCGGGAACGGCGGGCAACATTCGCGGCGCTGCCTGATGCGGAAGCCCAACGCCCCAAAACAGCCACGCGTTGGGCCAATCTCGCGCTTGCGGGCGATTGGACCGCAACCGGCCTGCCGGCAACCATCGAGGGCGCGATCCGGTCGGGCAACCGCGCGGCGGAACTGATCACCAAGGCGTAAGACGACAGCAGAATGTCCGACACCTTAATTGCTCCTGCCAATCCCCTGCCAAATGAGGGCGAGCTTCAGCGCGCGATCGCCTTGGCAACGGATGCCCTGTTGGCGCGGCAGCGTCGCGACGGGCATTGGGTTTTCGAACTCGAAGCCGATGCAACCATTCCCGCGGAATACGTATTGCTACGCCACTATCTGGCGGAGCCCGTAGACGCATCTCTTGAATCAAAGGTCGGGGTCTATTTGCGTCGCATTCAGGGCAGGCATGATGGCTGGCCGCTGTTTCATGGCGGCGATTTTGACATGAGCGCGAGCGTGAAGGCCTATTTCGCGCTCAAGATGATCGGCGAAGATATCGACGCCCCGCACATGCGGCGTGCCCGGGACGCGATCCGGACACGAGGCGGTGCCGCCGAAAGTAACGTCTTCACTCGGTTCATGCTGGCGTTGTTCGGCATAATTACGTGGCGCGCGGTCCCCATGATGCCTGTCGAAATCATGTTGCTGCCGCGCTGGTTTCCGTTTCACCTATCCAAGGTGTCATACTGGGCACGCACGGTTATCGTTCCGCTGCTGGTCCTACAGGCACTCAAACCGAAAGCTCGCAATCCGAAGAACGTCGGCATTGATGAACTTTTTTTGCAGCCGTCGCAGAGCATCGGTACACGCTCCAAGGCGCCGCATCAGAAATGGGGTTGGTTCCAGCTGTTTCGCGGCATCGATGCCCTGCTCAGGCTGCTTGAGCCCGCATTTCCCAAAGGATTTCGCCAGCGCTCCGTCGACAAGGCCGTAACCTTCGTCACCGAACGCCTTAACAACCAGGATGGATTGGGCGCGATTTTCCCGGCGATGGTCAATTCCGTCGTGATGTTTGACGCGCTCGCGTATCCGCGTCAGCACCCTGATTATGTCGCAGCGCGCGCCTCCATCGAGAAGCTGCTGGTAATTAAGCCCGACGAAATCTACTGCCAACCCTGCGTTTCGCCAGTGTGGGACACCGCCCTGGCCTGTCATACCCTGCTTGAAGTCGGTATACGGCCCGCAGTCGATGCGGTCGCCGCTGGCCTGCAATGGCTGCAGCCGTTACAGGTGCTCGACATCATCGGAGATTGGGCCGAGCGCCGGCCTAAAGCGCGACCTGGCGGTTGGGCGTTCCAATACGCCAATCCTTACTACCCGGACGTCGACGATACCGCGGTGGTGGTAATGGCGATGGACCGTGCACAGGGCATGCTTGGTGATGCACGGTATCAAATCGCGATCGAGCGCGGACGTGAATGGGTTTCCGATCTTCAAAGCAAGAATGGTGGCTGGGGCGCCTTCGATGCCGATAACGATTACCTCTACCTCAACAACATTCCGTTCTCTGACCATGGCGCGTTGCTCGATCCGCCGACCGAGGACGTAACTGGACGCTGCGTGTCGATGCTGGCGCAGCTCGGCGAACCGCCAGACACAAGCCAAGCGCTGCGCCGGGGGCTTGACTATCTTTTCCGCGCGCAACGCGCAGACGGCAGTTGGTATGGTCGATGGGGCATGAATTACATCTACGGCACGTGGTCGGTGCTATGCGGTCTTAACGCCGCTGGCGTCGCTTCTGCAGCACCGCAGATGCGCAAAGCGGTCGACTGGCTTGTCTCGATCCAAAACGCCGATGGCGGCTGGGGCGAGGATGGAACCAGCTACAAACTCGATTATCGCGGCTACGAATCCGCCCCAAGCACGGCCTCGCAAACAGCCTGGGCCCTGCTCGGTCTGATGGCGGGGGGCGCGACCGGAATTCCAGCGGTGGCACGGGGCATCGATTTTCTGCTACGCACGCAGGAATCTGACGGATCTTGGACAGAAGACCGCTTCACCGCGACCGGCTTTCCTAGGGTGTTTTATTTGCGCTATCATGGATATTCGAAATTGTTTCCGCTTTGGGCTTTGGCCCGCTGGCGGAACGTTATGGCGGGACAGCCCGTCGGATTCGGGATGTGATGCCGCCAAGCCCCCACATTAGACCGTATGTGATTGTCGTTACCGGCATGGCCTTTGAGGCCGGCATCGCGGCCGGACCGGGCGTCGTGGTGGTCACCGGCGGCGCAGCAAACGCGGATGCCATTTCCGCAGCCGTTCGGCAGGGGTGCCGGGGGATTATCTCTTTTGGCGTTGCCGGGGGATTGATACCCGATCTCAAACCTGGCGCCTGTATCGTTGCCCGTTCCATCGTGACCGGCGATCGGAAATACCATTCACACCACGAATGGTTTGACAGGCTTCGTTCGGCGATACCAGGTTCGATTCACGCGGATATTGCCGGCGCCACGAGTCCCGTGCGCAGCCCTAATGACAAAAGGAAGATGGCTGTTGCCACCGGCGCCGTTGCGGTGGACATGGAATCTGCGGGCTCAGCAATCGCAGCGTTCAAACACAAACTCCCATTCGCCGCCTTGCGGGTCGTGGCAGATCCAAGTCATCGCAGCCTTCCGCCAGCAGCTCTCAGCGAACGTCTTGTGGACGGGACGACCGACCTATCCGCGGTGTGGCGCTCGATTGTCGCGCAGCCCGGCCAGTTGGGTGGATTGTTGCGGCTTGCCTTCGATACCCGAACCGCCCGCGCCGCACTGGTGCGTTCGCGCCGCCGGCTGGGGCATGGCTTTGGCCTTATTACTCAGGCTTCATAATTACTTAGGCTTCATAGCGGCGCCTCAACGCCGCTTATTCATATTGGGTAGGCTGCTGGTCGGCTGCGTCGCATTGTCGGGAAGCCGTCGCCAAACCTGACTTTGACCGAGCGCTTTGATGCCGAGATAGCCGCGAACTGTGAGCTTCTGACCGTCAGGGCTAAGATCCATTACAGCGCGATAGACCGAACCGTCGCGGGGATCCAGAATCGTACCATTCTCGTATTTAAGTCCTTTGCGCTGCATGCCATTGACGATGACGAGACCGACGAACGGCGCATCCTTTTGATCGCCTGGGCATTTGGTGCAAACGTTTTCAGACGTTTCGCCGGGCGCGGGAAATGCCTTGGCAATGGCGCCGACATAGACACCATTCTTCTCAAGGAAATTGAACCAAGCCTGGACGCGACCGTGCTCGTCGGATTGCTCCCAAAGGCCAACGACCGATGGCTCCGCGTGCAGCGGAGTTGCAAGCGCCGAACAAATCAACATCGCTACAACAGTGGCTGGCAAAAACATCCGATTCATGCGCGTTCGCCTTCATTAACAGGCCGCACCCCACTTTTCGGCTTCACATCGTTCTGCGATCACTGCCCATGGCTTGTGAGCACATTCTGGCAGGCCTTGCTGATCTTACTGCGATTTTCCTTCAGACACGTGAGAAAGAAAAGCGACCCGGCGCTGTCGGGAATATGCCGACAAAACCGCCGGACATCCCGGCGGCATGCGGCCTCTTCCTGGGCCGTGCCCCTTTGGGGGAGCACGGTTGAATCACGGCCCCCGTCCTGCGCGAACGATACCGAAGACCACAAGCCCAGTATTACAACCGTCACAGCCTTACCAACCGTCATGCGGCCACTCCCTTGTTCGACTGCGCTGCAGTACCGCTGCAAGGTTTCCATGGTCAAGCCTCCCCGCCGGGAGAAGGTTCCCGGGGCTTGCCCATTAGAACCGGTTGAAACAGAACCGCCGCGGCCATCGTGCACACCAGTGATAGCGCCATTAATTTGCCCATGCTCGACGTGCCCGGATGACTGGAAAACCAGAGGCTGCCGAAGGCTGTCGCCGTTGTGAGCGCGCTATAAATTACGGCGCGCGTGAGGCTGGTCTGCAGCAGGTTGGTCTGCCCCGAGCGCCAGGCCATGATGTAGTAGATCTTGAACGCGACGCCGACCCCGAGCAGCAGCGGCAGAGCGATGATGTTTGCGAAATTGAGCGGCATACCGATCAGCACGCAGACCTCCAGCGTGACCACGCCGGCCAGCACAAGCGGAATCAGCGTCAGCAGGACATCGCCAAAGCGGCGAAGCACGATCCATAACAAGATTCCAATCGACAGCAGCGCCCACAAGCCCGCCTGAATAAACGAATGCACTACGGTGTTGCCGGCTTCCGTGATCGAAATGGGCCCATCGATGGCGCGCGGCTCAACCGCCAGCACCGCGCGCGCAAAGGTCCGCATGGCTTCGTTGTCGTTTGGGTCTTCCTTCGGCACGATTGCCACACGTGCCTGCCCGTCTGGTGTCATCCAATCGCCGCGCAACTCGGGAGGCAAAGACTCCTGTGTGACGCGCTGTGGGTGAAGCGAGGCCTGAAGGCTACCCAAGGCGGCCTGGAGAGACGGCAGGAAGGCAGCCTCAGCCCTTGCGCGTGCCTCCTGATTTGACTTGGCGAGTGTCGACAGGGCCGCCGAAAGACCTCTGGCGGCATCCGCGCCGGGACCTGGTTGATTTCCAGCCGCCTTGGTGAGCTGCACCGCGCCACCATTCAGCGTCTCGACGTTCTCCGCGTCCGTCGGCGGTGACTCCATATTCTTCAAGTCGAACGCTCCGGCCAATACTTTCGCGGCCTGAGCGATCATTTCAAGCTTCTCTTGCTGATGATCCGGGATGAATGTCGCGAGTGTCATGACGCTGCCGACCTCGGGCAGTTTCGACACACGATCGACGATGGCATTTGCCTCTTGGAGCGAAGGAGCCAGCACGTTTGCCGTTTCCGTGTGGCTAGCCGAATCACGGCTGAGCTCAAGATATGTCGCGACCAACTCGACCTTGGGGCTGCGCAGATTGATGGGGTTGAAGTCGAAATGCAGCCAATAAAGCAACGGAAGACCGGCCGCCACAACAATTGCCGTGCCCATGATGATCGCGATGCGATGACGCTCCAGAAATTCATCGACGGGCGCCAATGCGGAATACCCAAGCGGCTCTGGCTCGCCCGACGGATTGAACAGCGTGATAAGGGCCGGTAGCACCGTGATGCTGGTGGCAAAAGCGATCAGCATCCCCAGGCCCGCGATCAGGCCCAGTTCGGAGATGCCTCGGTAATCGGTCGGTAGAAACGACAAAAAGCCTGCCGCCGTCGCACCGGCAGCGAGCATTAAAGGGATACCTGCCCTCTTTCCCGCATGCAGGAGCGCCGTCCTGAGATTATCGACCGCGTGACGCTCAGCACGATAGCGGACGCTGAACTGAATTCCAAAATCGACTCCGATTCCGACGAACAAAACGGCAAAGGAAACGGAGATCAGATTGAACGCGCCGACGATGATGAGACCGACCATGGTCGTGATTGCCAGGCCGATGAACAGATTGATGAACACGGCGGCGATCAGCCGGCCCGAACGCAGCGCCAGCCACAGGATCAAAAGGACGAGGGCGATTGTGACGATCGCGTTGCTCATGGCACCCTCCCGCAGGGTGCCGAACTCCTCGTCCGCCATTGGCACCGGTCCCGTTAGCCGGACATCGGCCTGGAAGGCCGGAACAATCTCAGCGGCAGCCTTTCGGATGGCCTCAGTCGCGGCATGTCCCGGTTCCAGCGCGCCATAGTCGAGCACCGCACGCACCTCGATAATACCGCGCAAATCGCTGGGCCGTGCCGGATGTCCCTGCGACAGGACGCGCCAGGAAAAGCTCGCTGGACGTCCTGCGATCGCGTTGTCCAACGTGTCGGCGGCCATCGTGAAGATGCGCGTCAGGTCATCGAGTTTGACATGTCCGGCTTGGACGCCGAGCAGGACATCCTCGATCCCGCTGACAAGGCCACGCAGGCTTTGATCGGTGGCGAGGTCATGAATGATCGGCTCAGCCTGTGTCAGAGGTATGAGGGTGCGCTGAAGCTCCTCGGGTGTCTTAAATAGCAGCCCGTTGCGGGTGAAGAATTCGCCCCCGCCGGGCTGCGTAACCGAGCGAAACCGATCTTTCTGTTGCGCCAGCCGTTCCGCCAGGGCGGCTGTCGCCTGACCAACGAGTTCCGGCGTCGGCGCCCGGACGACGACGATGATTTGTTCGAAGCGGTTAAACGCCTTCTCGAGTGCAAGCTCGCGTTTGCGCCATTCGAGGTTGGGCGACAGCAGCACGTTGATGTCCGAGGTGATGGCGAAATTCCGGGCCGCGTATATCCCGGCAACCAATGCCAGCAGCAATCCAAAAACCATTACCGGCAAGGCGTGGCGCGTGCAGAACTCGATGATGCGGACGATCAGGGATGCTGGCATCGACGCACTATTCATTTGAACGCCCCAAGCGTCTCGTCAACGGCGTCCACACTGCGGGTGTTCCATGGCCGGCGCGACATCGCACGTCGCTTTCGAGTTCGCCACTTACTTCGCGGCGGCCGGCATTTTTGCTCGCCCAGCCCTCGCCACGGCGGCGGGCTGAGGCTTGCTTTTGATGTCCGTCAGCATTTGCTCAACATGCCGGGAGAACATGAACTGCGCCGGCCGCTGACGGTCCAGAGAGATTTCCGGCGCCATCGGTCCATCGGTGCGGATACCGCGAATGGCCGCCCAGAGTGCCTTCAATGGATTGCCGAGTGTGGCGTGAACCGCAGTTGGTTCGTATCCGCAATGCGCCATGCAATTCGCGCATTTTTCATACCGGCCGGTCCCATAGGAATCCCAGTCGGTCGTTTCCATCAGTTCCTTGTAGGTGCTGACGTAACCTTCACCGAGCAGATAGCAAGGCTTTTGCCACCCGAACACGTTGCGCGTGGGCATACCCCATGGGGTGCAATGGTACTCCTGGTTGCCGGCAAGGAAATCAAGGAACAGCGCGGAGTGCATGAAGTTCCAGTTTTTGTCTTTGCCCAGCGCAAACACCTTGCGAAACAAGTCCTTGGTCTTGCGGCGGTTGAGGAAATGCGCCTGATCCGGCGCGCGTTCGTAGGCATAACCGGGTGAGATCGAAACCCCCACGCCCAGCTCCTTGGCGTGGTCAAGAAAAGCGGCAATGTCCTCGGGAGCGTGGCCGTCGAAAATCGTCGCGTTGACGTTGACAGCGAAACCCTTTGCCTGCGCTGCCTTGATGGCCGAAACCGCTATCTCGAAAACGCCTTTTTGCGACACTGACTTGTCATGATGCTCTTTCATGCCATCGAGATGGACGGAGAAAAACAGATAGGGAGATGGCTCGAACAAATGCAGTTTCTTTTCGAGAAGCAGCGCGTTGGTGCAAAGCGAGACGAATTTCTTGCGTGCGACAATCCCTTTTACGATTTCGCCGATTTCCTTGTGAATGAGCGGCTCGCCGCCCGGGATGGCGACCATCGGAGCTCCGCATTCATCGACCGCCTGAAGGCAATCAGCGACCGACAGGCGCTGGTTGAGGATCTCGTCGGGATAATCGATCTTGCCGCAACCGTTGCAAGCAAGGTTGCAGCGGAACAAAGGCTCCAGCATCAAGACCAACGGATAGCGGTCACGGCCCATCAACCGTTGCTTGAGCAGATAGGCCCCGATGCGTATTTCTTTGAAGAACGGAATAGCCATCGGTCGTGTCCTTGGCTCCATTATCGGCGTCAGCGGAACTGCGCAGAGCGAGCTAAACAGCCGCCAATTCCTCGGGCAATCGAAACTCCGCAGTCTCCTGACGCCCAGCTAACGTGGAAACTTCGACGGGACCAAGGCATCCAAGGGCATCGATAACCCCGTCGACCAGGATCTCCGGCGCGGATGCCCCCGCGGTGATGCCGACCACGCGCGCTGCTTTAACCCATTCGGGCTGCAGCTCGCTACTGTCGGCGATCAAATAACTTGGGATCCCGGTCTCGGTCCCGATTTCGCGCAGGCGGGTGGAATTCGAGCTGTTTTTGGCCCCGACCACCAGAAGGACGTCGACCAACGCGCTCAGCTCCCGCACGGCGGTCTGCCGGTTTTGCGTTGCATAGCAGATATCCCGAATATCCGGTCCGATGAGATTGCTGAAACGACGTTCCAAAGCCGCGATAATCCCCTTCGTATCGTCCACACTGAGGGTCGTCTGCGTCACATAAGCCACAGGGGCAGAAGGAGGGATATCCAGCGTCTCCACGTCCTGCTCCGCCTGCACCAGGAACACCGGAGCAGAAATCTGGCCCATGGTGCCTTCGACTTCAGCGTGGCCGGCGTGACCGATCAAAACGAGTGTCCGCCCCTGCTCCACGTAACGCCGGCCTTGATTATGCACCTTGGTTACCAGCGGACAGGTCGCGTCAAGCACAGGAAGAGCGCGGGCGGACGCTTCGTCTTCCACACGCCTGGCGACGCCATGCGCGCTGAATATCGTCACCGCGTTTTCCGGAATTTCCGACAAGCTCTCCACAAAACGGGCACCTTTTGCCTTAAGGCTGTCGACGACATGCTTGTTGTGAACAATCTCGTGGCGCACATAGACCGGTGCGCCATACTTCTTCAAGGCGCGCTCGACGATCTCGATCGCACGCACGACGCCCGCGCAAAAACCTCGCGGTTGCGCCAGAATGATTTGCGTCGGCTGCGCCTTTGTCATCGCGTTGCGGCCACCTATCGATAACTATACAATCTTGACCTTGTTTTCCTGTGCGTTCATTTCGATCGCGTCGAATACCTTGGCAACGATACCAGCTGAATCAAGTCCGGCCTTTGCATACATTGCCGACGGGCTATCCTGGTCGAGAAACACGTCCGGCAAAACCATCGAACGAACCTTAAGGCCGTTCTCCAAAGCTCCATGCTCGGCAAGAGTTTGCAGCACCTGGGAGCCGAAGCCGCCGATCGAGCCCTCCTCAACAGTAATGAGCACTTCGTGTTCGCTCGCGAGTTTGAGGATGAGATCGATATCTAATGGCTTCGCAAAGCGAGCATCCGCTACAGTGGTAGAAAGTCCATGGGCAGCAAGTTCGATGGCAGCCTTCGAGCATTCGGCCAGCCGCGCTCCGAATGAAAATAACGCCACCTTATTGCCGTGCCGAATAATCCGGCCCTTGCCGATCGGCAGCGGCACGCCGGCCTCCGGCATTTCCGCTCCAGTACCATCGCCGCGTGGATAGCGGACCGCGCTCGGACGGTCGTCGATGGCTGCCGCGGTGGCGATCATATGAACGAGTTCGGCTTCATCCGCAGCCGCCATGACAACAATGCCAGGTAGGCAGCAGAGATAGGCGACGTCGAAGGAACCGGCATGGGTGGGACCATCGGCGCCGACCAGCCCAGCGCGATCAATCGCAAAGCGTACCGGCAGTGATTGCAGCGCGACGTCGTGCACTAATTGATCGTAGGCGCGCTGTAGGAACGTGGAGTAAATCGCGCAGAACGGTTTAAAACCCTCTGCCGCCATTCCGGCCGCAAACGTTACCGCGTGTTGCTCAGCAATGCCGACGTCGAACGTTCGATCCGGATAGGTCTTTTCGAAAATGTCGACCCCGGTGCCCGCAGGCATCGCTGCGGTGATGGCGACGATTTGATCATCTTTCGCTGCTTCCCTGACCAGACTGTCGCCGAATACTTTCGTATACGACGGCGCATTCGTCTTGGCTTTCGCTTGCTTGCCGGTGGCGATGTCGAACTTCACAACCCCATGATATTTGTCGCTGGAGGCCTCAGCGGGCGCGTAGCCCTTGCCCTTTTTCGTAACGACGTGAACCAGAATGGGTCCCTCTTTTGCATCGCGCACATTCTTCAGCACCGGCAAGAGGTGGTCGATGTTATGGCCGTCGACCGGACCGACATAATAGAAGCCCATTTCCTCAAACATCGTGCCCCCAGTCCAAAAGCCGCGTGCGAACTCCTCCACACGCTCGGCCTTCTCCTGGAGAAACTTCGGCAGGTGATTGGCAAGTTGCTTTCCGATGTCACGGAGTTTCAGATAGGTCTGCCCAGACAGCAACCGCGACAGATAGGCCGACATGGCACCGACCGGCGGCGCGATCGACATCCCATTATCATTGAGGATAACGATCAGACGCGAATTCATCGCACCGGCGTTGTTCATCGCCTCATAAGCCATCCCTGCCGACAGCGCGCCGTCGCCGATCACGGCGACAATGTTGTGAGTTTGTCCCTGCAAGTCACGCGCCACGGCCATACCAAGTGCGGCCGAAATTGAAGTCGATGCATGAGCGGCGCCAAACGGATCATATTCACTTTCCGCCCGTTTGGTGAAACCGGACAGCCCGCCGCCAGCACGCAACGTGCGAATGCGATCGCGGCGACCGGTCAGGATTTTGTGAGGATAAGCTTGATGTCCAACGTCCCAGATCAACTTGTCGGTCGGCGTATCGAACACGTGATGCAGGGCCACGGTAAGCTCGACAACTCCCAGACCCGCGCCGAGATGCCCGCCAGTAACGGCGACGGCGGCGATCGTTTCAGCACGCAACTCGTCAGCTACCCGTTTGAGGTCTGAGGTGCTTAATGCCCTGAGGTCCCGAGGCAGTTGTATGGTGTTCAGCATTACAATCCCAATAATATCGTGCAAAACAATCCCAATGGTAACGTGCAAAGATTGCCACAGGACGGCTACAGATTTGACCTCAATATGGCATAGCCTGTTTGTAGTGGATGTCTCTAGGCCCCTCTCAGGCCTAGAGACTCAACGTATCGCACTCCCGCGGGTTCCATCAGCCCCGAAATGCATTGCCGGCCAGTGTCCTCCCGAGCGTCCAAACGGCCCCGGGGACGCGATGGCTGTCTCCGATGGCCGCATCGAACGCGGCCGAGATCCAATCGCAGTCGGCCGATGACACCACCAGCGCCGGCAGCAGCTTGATCGTATGGCTTGCATGGCCCGCAACCTGAGTCACGATCTTATGTTCTTTGAACAAAGGTATCGTAATTAGTTGGCAAAACAAACCAGTACTCGCGGTCTCCAGCATGTTCCAGGATGCTTTCAGCTTCAAAGACTTTGGTGCTCCGAATTCAATGCCGATCATCAATCCTTTGCCGCGAACCTCGCTTAGAAACTCGTAGCGCGGGATCATCGCGGTTAAAGCCTGCAACAATTGCTCTCCCCTTACCTCGGCATTGTGAACCAGATTTTCCGACGCGATCACGTCCAGTGTCGAAATTCCCGCCGCCATAGCGAGATCATTCTTGCCGAAGGTCGATCCGTGTACGACAGCGCGATCCATTCGACTGAAGGTCTTTTCGAAAATGTGCTTACGCGTCAGGACTGCGCCGACAGGTACATGGCCGCCAGACAAACTCTTGGAAAGGAGGACCATGTCCGGTTCGACGTTCCAGTGCTCCAGTGCAAGGAAGCGCCCGGTACGGCCTAGTCCGGTTTGGATTTCATCGACGACGAACAAGGTGCCGTAGCGCCGGCATAGTTCGGCGGCATCCTTAAGATAATTGTCCGCTGGAAGGTTGACGCCCTTACCCTGGATCGGTTCAACGATGAAAGCTGCCGCCGTTCGGGCGTGCAATGCACTTTCCAACGCCGCCAAGTCGTTGAATGGAATTCGTACACAATCCGGAAGGAAGGGCCCAAAGCCTTTGCGGAATATCTCATCGCCACAAAGCGAAAGGGCGCCATAAGAGAGACCGTGGAACGCATGCTCACACGCGATTATGCCCGGTCTCCCCATCGCTGAACGTGAAAACTTGATCGCTGCTTCGACTGCCTCCGCTCCGGAATTGGCGAAGAACACCTTGTCGAGATAGGGCACTTGAGCCAGCAACCGTTCGGCAAGAATACCTGCGAGCGTCGACACGTCCAGTTGCACGAGGTTGGGCAGATCACTATCAAGAACGCTCTTCAAGGCCGCTCGCAAGGTCGGATGGTTCCGGCCGATCGCGAAGACGCCGAAGCCGCTGAGCAAATCGAGATACCGAACTCCCTCACGATCGTAGAGATATTGTCCGACTCCCTTGCGGAAGCCCACGTCATATCCGATCGTCTTAAGCAGCCTCACCATCTGCTCGTTGATGTGAAGGCTATGCATCGCATAGCGCTCTGATTCGCGATCTCTGAATAATGCAGCGATGTCGGCACTCATGAAGCAAAATGCCTCTACGTTCATTGCAGGTTTTGTGTCGTCGAAATCCAGCGGTAAGAGATGAGGGCGTAGGCCCTCGAGCACGGCTCGAAGTCCTGACCGGGCTACTTAGACTTAGATTTGGACTTAGGCTTAGATTTGGACTTGGACCCGCTTGAGGTCACACGGTCAGGCCGGGTGCTGTCGTATCCGTGCACTGAAAGATCCATGTTGTTACCGTCCGGATCAATCGCGCGATATTCTGCGAAATGGCGGTCGCCCGGACGCTTGAGCGGCGGCCGATATCCGTGCTTTTCAAACTCTTTGGCCACGGCATCGTTGTCGTCCACCAGGAACCCGAAATGATTGAAGCCGCTCGGCTTGCCGTCGATCTTGTTCGTATGGATTGAGAGATTCATGTATCCATCGGTTAGCTGGATACCCCCATTCTCTGCCCGGTGCTGGAGCTTAAGCCCCAATACGTCCATATAGAATTTGGCAAGTCTCTCAGGGTCAGTTGTATTGAAGACAATATGACGGATCTTTGCCACCGGTTTCACCACTCGTTCCTCCTTTAGAAACCCGCGCTCTTATCGAGGACGCCTTGCTGCGTTCTGCCGTCCATCGGAACATGGACGAACGCAAACTTCATTGGTAGCCTCCTGTAAACACTACAGCAAGTAGTGAAATTGGGAGGAGCGGTAACGATGCGCAAATGGGTATTGTTTGTCTTGGGCCTGCTTAGCTTCGCTGGCGCTCAGGGCTCGTGGGCCCAGCCTCCGGCGGAGTTCTACCAGGGAAAGCAAATCCGCTTCATCGTCGGAACGGCCGCAGGGCAGGAATATGATCTCTGGGCCCGATTGATTGCGCGCCATATGCGTCGCCATATACCGGGTACGCCGACAATTGTAGTGGAGAACATGCCCGGAGCCGGTCATGTTATTGCGGCCAACTACCTCTTCGATATAGCGCCGCGCGACGGAACGGTCATCGGGATGGTTTCCCGGAACATCCCGGATGCTGCCGTTATGAAGCTTCCCGGGGTCCGCTTCGACCCGCGCAGGTTCAACTGGCTTGGGAGCCCCGAACTTGCTCATCGCGTTTTGGTTGTTTCTGCGAACTCGGGCTTCACGAAGGCGGAGGAGCTTTTCGAGCGCGAACTCATCATCGGTGCCGTGGGTGCTGCTCAGGCTGTCACGACGGCGCCCATACTTCTCAAGAACATCCTCGGCATGAAATTAAAGGTAGTCACAGGGTATCACGCGCCGCAAGACGTATTGCTTGCGATGGAAAGGGGCGAGGTGCACGCCGTCGTTGAGACCATTGCGACGATGAAAGGCAAGCGCGCACAACATGTGCTGGCGGGTAAAGCCCGCGTGCTCTTCAACATGGAACAGACGCGCGTTCCGGAATTGAATGCCCCAAGCATCTTTGAGTTCATCAAGGAGGACGAGGACCGTCAGATTTTTCAGTTTCTTGCTTCGAGCATGGAGATGGGCAGGCCCATGTTGACGCCTCCGGATGTTCCGGCCGATCGCCTCGCTGCCCTCCGGCAAGCCTTTCTGGCGACCATGAAAGACCCCGCATTCATGCAGGAAGCCGACGTGGGAGGCTTTGAAATAACGGTCAGGACCGGTGAGGAACTCGCGGCGCTTGTTCATGCCGAGATGCAAATTCCTCAAGCAATCATCGAAAAGGCTTCGAAAGGAGCGGTCGCAAATTAGGAGCGTCGCTCTCGATCAGTACGTAACTAACGAATAAGGGAGGACGGGATGGCGAAGCCGCAAATCCGGCATCTTGCAATCATGACGGTTGATCCGGAGAAGCTCGCGAAGTTCTACGAGCAGGTCTTTGAGATGGAGCGCATCCCGAGGCCCGGCGCGGGTGGAAGCAAGGCTATCTATATGACAGACGGCTACATCACTTTGGCTTTATTGCACAACAGGGCCGATGGCCGTCCCTCAGGTCTCAATCACTTTGGATTTCACGTGGCCGATCAAGATGAAATCTCGGCGCGACTTTCCAAGGCGGGCGTCGCCGTACCAGCAAAGCGCCCAGCCGATCGAGCGTTTGCCGAGACCCGCGCGACTGACCCAGACGGCAACAACTTCGATCTGTCCGTACGAGGATATGACGGCTAGTGTCCCGAGAATCCGAAGTTCGCTTGAACTTGCAGCACACTCTGATCGAACTTCGGATTCGAAAGTACACTAGCAACTCTATGATTCTAGTATGGTTTGGTTCAGAAGTTCGCTTCACGGACTCGCGGCAAGAAGAGAGCGAACTTCTGAACCACCACACTAGCAGCGTTCGAGCCGGACTAATCGAGATCACAGGGCAAAGTTAAATGGACGAAATCGTCAAGGGTAGGAATGAGCCGGCCGGAATCGAAGTGCCCGTTCCCTCCACGGGGACCGGCTGCTGGGGCAGTGATGTTGCGGCGGATGTGATCCGGTCCCTGGACATCCCGTTCATAGCTTTGAACCCAGGCGCAAGCTATCGCGGCTTGCACGATAGCCTCGTCAACCACTTGGGCAACCGTGCGCCACAGATGCTTCTTTGCCTGCATGAGGAGCATGCCATAGGGATCGCGCATGGATGGGCCAAGGTGACGGGACGCGCCATGATGGCGATCGTTCACAGCAACGTCGGACTTATGCACGCGACGATGGGCCTGTTTAACGCCTGGTGCGATCGCATGCCGCTTCTTCTTTACGGAGCAACCGGTCCCATGGATGCAGCGAAGCGGCGCCCCTGGATCGATTGGATCCATACGTCCAAGGATATGGGAGCGTTGATCCGTCACTACACGAAGTGGGACGATCAACCGAACTCCGTGTTGGCGTTTCCGGAGGCGATTCTCCGCGGCCGTCAAATCGCCGAAACCGCACCACGCGGCCCAACCTATGTCTGCTTCGACGTCGGGTTGCAGGAGCAGAAAGTGGAAAACCCACCGACCCTGCCCGATGTTGCTCGGTACAAGCCACCCGCGCCGGCGGCTCCCCCTGCCGAGCTGATCGCCGACATCGCAAAGTTGCTGCATGCAGCGGAGCGGCCCGTCATTCTCATGGGACGCGTCTCCCGCGATGAGAGTGCGTGGGCTGAACGTGTCAGGCTGGCCGAGTCTCTCTGCGCGTTGGTGATCACCGACCTGAAGCTGGGTGGAGCGTTCCCCACCGAGCACTCTCTCCATGCTGCACCGGCGGGAAGCCGGCTTACCGCTGGAAGCGTGGAAGCGCTCAAAAATGCCGACGTGGTCCTGAGCCTGGAGGCGCGGGACCTCGCGGGCGTGCTTCAAGCCGCGCACAAAGGCGCGCCTGTCACGTCAAAGATCATCCGTGTCGCTGTGGACCAGCATCTCCACAACGGCTGGAGCATGGACTATTTGTCGCTTGCGCCGGTTGATCACTACATCCTGGCTGAGCCGGAGCCCACGGTCTCGGCTCTGAATCGCGAACTCGCAAAATTAGGTCCTCGGAAAACGCCGGCATGGCCCGGGCGTATGCCGTACAAGCCAAAAGCTTTGCCTTCGCTGGACGGCAGCGGTCCCATCACGGTTCCTCATGTCGCCGCCGCGTTACAACGCGCAACGGCCAATCGTAAAAGCTGCCTTACGCATCCACCGCTGTCCTGGGCCGGATCGCTTTGGCCAATTCGCGATCCTCTCGATTTTCTTGGCGCCGATGGAGGTGGTGGCGTTGGCGGAGGTACGGGTCAGTCCATTGGCGCCGCACTCGCCATGAGGGGGACAGGGCGGTTGCCAATTTCGGTTTGCGGGGATGGCGACTTCCTCATGGGCTTAACTGCGATCTGGACCGCGGTACGTTACGAGATACCGATCCTGTTCGTGATCGTTAACAATCACTCGTACTACAACGACGAACTTCACCAGGAACATCTCGCGATAGCCCGTGGCCGGCCGCCGGAGAATAAATGGATCGGACAGCAAATGCTTGGGCCTGAACTTGACATTCCGATGCTGGCTCGCGGGCAAGGAGCTCTTGGATTTGGTCAAGTCGCTGCGCTGGGCGAACTTCTCCCGACTTTGCAGCAGGCGATTGCTGCCGTTGATGCGGGTAAAGTTGCGGTCGTGGATGTCCGCGTAGAACCGGGATACTCAGAACCCAGCACCGCCGGGGCGGCCGCGTCGCATTCAAGCTGAGAAGGGCGAGGCAATCGGTGCCGTCTTCGCATGGGTCAAATCGATCTATCCTCTCTGTTTGTGCCCTGACCAGCGCCGTGACGCAACGATATCATGTCTACATTGGCAGCACGCTATTCTAGAACACCTCTACGACAGCGCCCTCGTCGGCCCGCAGATCGATTCTACCGTTTATCGGTTCGCCGTCCCGGTCGGCAAAGGAGGATACGACGAGCCGCCCGGCCGAACCGCCAGAGTCAAACGCGACGCTCGTCGCCTCGTGGCCCATGTTCAGGGCCACGAGCGTGCGCTCGTTTTCCAATTCTCGCGCGAACAGCAGCACGTCCCCGCGTACGAACAAAGGGCGATAATGGCCCAAGGTCAGCGACGGGCGAGAGCGGCGAAGCGCGATCAATCTTCGATATAGGTTGTAAAGCGAGCCGCTATCGGAGTGTTGGGTCGCGACGTTCTGCTCCTCATAACTCGGAGCTATCGGTAGCCAGGGCTCGCCGGTAGAAAACCCGGCGTTATCAGTCGGCGTCCATTGCATGGGCGTGCGGCAACCGTCCCGCCCGACGCCCAGTCCGGGTACATTTTTCTCGAACGGATCGCGTATTCGCTCAGGCGGGATCGTCAATTGCTGGATTCCGATCTCGTCGCCATAGTAGATCGTCGGCGTACCGCGCAGCGTGAGCAACAGAATCGCCGCGATTCTTGCCTGTCCGCCTGACAACCGGCTGGCAATGCGCGGGCGGTCATGGTTGCCGAGCACCCAGTTTGGCCAGCCGCCACGCGGAAGTGCTGCTTCATACTCCTCTATCAGCTTGGCAAGGTCACGAGCCCGCCACGGCGCGAATAATAAGGCGAAATTAAACGGAAGGTGCAGCCCGCCGAGATCATGGCCGTAGTAGGTGACCAGGCGTTCCACTGGAAGATAGATTTCTCCAATCAGAAGGCGGTCAAGAAATTCATTGGTGAAGCTCCGCATCTCCCGGATGATGTCATGCACCTCCGAACGATCCGCGGTATAGAGCGGAATGACAGCCTCGTGCGGTGGCCGGCCCGGGGTGAACGCCAAGTTGGGAGGATTGTCGCGAAACTGCTCGTCCTTGATTAGATGCCAAATGACGTCGATCCGAAATCCATCAACCCCGCGCCGAAACCAGAACCGCATTACATCGTATATAGCGGCTCGAACTTGCGTATTGCGCCAATTCAGGTCCGGCTGTTTTGCGAGAAACGCATGGTAGTAATACTGCCCAGTCGCGCTGTCGTATTCCCAGGCGCTACCACCGAATTCGGAGCACCAGTTGTTGGGAACCCCACCCTCCGGCGCCGGATCGCGCCAGATATACCAGTTGCGCTTGGGATTCTCGCGCGATGACCGGCTTTCGATAAACCACGCATGCTGATCTGACGTGTGGTTGGGGACCAGATCGAGAATTACCTTGAGATCCTGGGCATGCGCTGCTGTGAGCAGAGCGTCGAAATCAGACAGTTCGCCGAATATCGGATCAATGGCCATGTAATCGGAAACGTCGTAGCCGAAATCGGCCATCGGAGAGCGGAAGATGGGCGTGAGCCAGATCGCATTGACACCAAGCTCGGCAAGATATGGTAACCGCCGAATGATGCCAGAAAGATCGCCGATGCCGTCGCCGTTGCTGTCCTGGAACGACCTCGGATAAATCTCGTAGATCACCCCCGTTTGCCACCAAGGCGCATTCATGGCTCAGCCACTTGTCTTGATGATGATGTCTTCGCCCGGCCGCAGCAACGTCGAAGTTCAAATTGCGCAACTACCGTAAAGTTCCGCTCTTAGCGCCGACAACGGTTGGAACTTTGATAAACGCGAGCAATTATTACCGTGTCGGTTACGCCGTAAATCCTGTGCTTCAATGATCAGTGACCTTTGGTACAAGAACGCGGTCGTGTATTGCCTCTCCGTGGACACCTACATGGATGCGAACGCCGACGGCATTGGCGATTTCCAAGGTATGACGCGTCGGCTGGATTATCTGCATGGTCTCGGCGTAACCGCTCTTTGGCTGATGCCTTTCCAGAGCTCGCCGATGAAGGACGGCGGTTACGACATCCGCGATTACTACAGCGTCGATCCGCGCTACGGCACCCTCGGTGATTTCATCGAATTCACGCATGGTGCGAAGCAACGCGGCATCCGAGTTCTCATTGATTTAGTGGTCAATCACACCTCGATCGAGCATCCCTGGTTTAAAGCCGCGTGCAAAGATCCATCGTCACGCTATCGCAGCTGGTACGTGTGGGCGAAGAAGAAGCCGCCGCGTGCTCACGAAGGAATGGTATTCCCCGGGGTTCAGAAAACGACCTGGAGTTTCCACAAGCAGGCGAAGGCTTGGTACTTTCACCGGTTCTATGACTTTCAGCCCGACCTGAACACGTCCAATCCTGAGGTCCGCGCGGAAATCCTGAAGATCATGGGCTTCTGGATCCAGCTCGGCGTTTCCGGCTTCCGAATGGACGCGGTGCCGTTCATCATCGGGACCAAGGGCGCCGGAGTGAATAAGCCCGAAGAGCAATACGATATGCTCCGTGAGTTCAGAGAATTTCTGCAGTGGCGTCAGGGCGACTGTATCGTGCTTGCTGAAGCCAATGTGCTGCCGGAAACCGACATGGAGTATTTCGGCCACGACGGCGACCGCATGCACATGATGTTTAATTTCCAGGTGAATCAGCATCTCTTTTATGCGCTCGCGTCGTCAGATGTCCGGCCGCTGATCAAGGCCATGAAGGCAACCAAGCCCAGACCCGCCACGGCGCAATGGGGCCTTTTCCTACGTAATCACGACGAACTCGATCTCGGACGGCTTGAGGAGGATCAACGAGAGCTTGTCTTCAAAGCATTCGGACCCGATCCCGGAATGCAGCTCTATCACCGCGGCATTCGGCGGCGCCTCGCCCCTATGCTCGATGGCGACCGTCGCCGCCTGGAGCTCGCCTACAGTTTGCTATTCACTTTGCCCGGTACACCCGTGATCCGCTACGGAGATGAACTTGGTATGGGCGACGATCTTTCGCTACCCGAGCGCACGTGCGCGCGCACGCCCATGCAGTGGTCCGATGAACCGCACGGCGGCTTCACCAAAAGCGACAAGCCGGCTGTGCCAGTGATCAGCGGTGGCCCTTACGGGTTCGAGCACGTCAATGCTGCCATCCAGCGTCGCCATCCGGACTCGCTTCTCAATTGGACCGAACGTATTGTCCGCATGCGCAAGGAGGTGCCGGAAGTGGGTTGGGGCGACTTTGCCATCATTCCGTCGCACAATCCTGCCGTGCTAATCATGCGCTACGACTGGCGTAATAACTCTGTTCTGTTTGTTCACAACTTTCATCCCAAGCCGATCGAAATCACCTACGCCGTGGGGCTTCAAGGCGAGAATGCGCCGCATGGCGACTTGCTGGTGAACTTACTGACGGAAGACCACAGCCGTGCTGGCGATGATGGCAAGCACCACGTGGTGCTCGAAGGCTACGGCTATCGCTGGTACCGCGTCGGCGGTCTCGACTATCTTCTCAGGCGCACCGAAATCGACGAAGCACCCACGCGCCCCAAGCAGCAGCGCCGTCAATCGCGCTGAGTACCATTCAATTGGTGGGCCCGGAGGTAAGGGCGGCGACATCCTCGTAGGTCTCAAGCCGTTGCAAGCGATGCAGCAGGCGCCGGCTCCTGTCTTCGCCCATAGCCGCTGAGAGCGCCAGGAACTTGGCGTCGAGCTCAGCATCCGACATTGGCGTGTCGGGCGCGCCGCGGAACCCGTCGCCTGAGACCGACAAGGTGCGTCCATCGCGCAGCACGATATCGAGCTCCGTGGCCCAGGCCCGGCCCGGCTCCGCGCTCGCCGGATTCAATCGCAGCTTCACGCGCGTCGCGAGGTCCTTGATCCCCTCGTCCGTGTGCGGCGCGTCGAGGAAGGAGTTCGGCTGGCGCGGATCGCGATAAGCAGCGATGGAGAGACAGAACGGCAGGCTGTATTGAGCCGTCGCCACGTCCTGCGCCACCGTGATGTTGTGGTGACTCAGAACCTTCTCGCTGGTCGCAGCGCGAATTTCGGCGATGTCACCGCCGGTAAAGCTGTGCTCGCGCTTCAGGTCTTCGAGCAGCCGCACGGGCGTGTGGGCTGTAATGTGGGCGGCGTAGCATTTCACGCAGATGCGGAGCGTCTCCCAGCGGGTGCCGAGCCCGTCGAGCAGCCGCTCCACTTTCGCGCCGCGGGTGAAAGCGTCGAATACGCCGAATTTGCCTTCCAGGATCGTGTCCGGCCCGGTGAATCCGCTCTTGGCCAAGCGCGCCGCCAGCACACCGCTCTCGGAAGCGCGGCCCGTATGGAGACGTTTCACCATGCCGCCATTGCCGGCCTTGCTGAAGGCGAGCAGGCCGCTGCAGAGCGAGCCGGCAATGCCGAACGCACGCACCATCTGCTCCACCGTCAGGCCGAATAATCGGCCCGCGGCGACGGTCGAGGCATAGGTGCCAGTGATGCCCGGCGAGTGGAAGCCGAGTTTCTCGGCCGTGTTGTCGGACGCAAGTCCAATGCGTGACATCACCTCGGAACCGGCAACAAAAGCCGCGAGAATGTCATTTCCGCTGGCATGGACCTCCTCGCCGACGGCGAACAAAGCTGGGACCAGCGTTGAACCATAATGCACGCCCATGCTCGGCTGCCGCAGATTATCCAACTCAAACGCATGGCCGAGGACTCCGTTGGCGAGCGCGGCGAACGGCGTAACCACTTTGATGTCGGTGCCAAGGATCGTTCCGGTGCCGCCCGCTCCGTAGAGCTGCGCATAGTCAATGACCATGCGGCCCCATGGCAGGCCAGCGCCGAAGATGCAGACACCAACGGTGTCGACGATCGCCTTTTTCGCCTTCTGCATAACGTTCGCCGGTATCGCGTCGAGCGTTAGGCCATGGCCGAAGGCAGCGAGTTCGCGTGTCGCCGATACTCCCATGCCTGTATTATGCGTTGAGTTTTGCATCATCATGCGTCTCCCACTATCGGCCACGGTACTCGATCAAACCATCAGTGCGCCGCCGTTCACGTGCAGCGTCTGGCCGGTAATGTACCGCCCGTCGGGCCCGCAGAGCAGTCGCACCATGGCGGCAATATCCTTCGGCCGGCCCTTCCTTTTAAGTGCGTTGGTGCGCTTGGTGTGAGGCACTACGTCTACGCGCTGTGTGTCGATCAGGCCGGGCGCGACGCAGTTGACCGTGATGCCCTCTTCGCCGAACTCGGTGGCGAGCGCCTTGGTCAGACCGACAAGGCCGGCTTTCGCCGTGATGACATGGGCGCGATGGCTGCCGCCGGAATGCGCCGACAGGCCTCCGAGCAGGACGATAGCCGCCCGGTCGCTGCGACGCAGAGATTGTATTGCCGCCTTGATCAGCAGGAAGACGCTATCCAAGGATAGCGCCATGACATGGCGCCATTCTTCATAGGTCATCTCGGCAAGCGGCGATTCCGGCCGGGTACCAGCGTTCGCGACGACGAAATCGATCCTTCCGAAGGCGGCGAGCGCCTCCTCGACCAGCCTGGCGGGCACGGCTGGATCGGTCAGGTCCCCGATCGCCACAGCCGCTTTGCCGCCGGCTTCCCGCACGAGTTCCGCGGTGGTTTCCGCCTCGGCTCGGGCGCCGTTGGCATGAACCAGTACGGATGCGCCGCCGCTGCCGAGAGCCACCGAAATCGCGCGACCGATATTGCGAGAGGCGCCGGTGACAATCGCCGCACATCCCGAGAGTTCTCCATGTCCTGTCACGCTCATGTTGGTAAGCCTCCTGGTATCAAGCCGACCCGCGGCCAAAATCGTTGCCGGTTCAAAAAATGCCCTCCCCGTGAGGTGTGATCACCGCCATCGTGTCGGGGCTGAGCCGGATCCCGAGCTGGTTTATCCCGGCGGCATCCAGGCGCGGCAGGTCATAGGCCAGCGCCAGAAACCTGTCGGCCTCACCCTCCGGCAAAATCTTTTCCGTTAGTCGCCGGAACTTGCCGACATAGTCGGCCCGGCCGAAGGGTGCCGCACCGCGCGGATGGACGTCGGGAACGGCGATCTCTTCCACGATCTCACGACCATCGCGGAAGCGGATGACGGCGCGGCAGCCATGATCCTTGTTCAGCGATTCCGGCTCCTCGTAGCGGCGTGTCCACTTGGGGTCCTCCCTGGTCTCGACCTTGCGCCATAGCCGCACCCTGTCCGGCCGGCGGACGCGTTCCGGCTCGTAGCTACGTTCGTGATGCCATTCCCCGTCCTGAAGCGCCATGGCGAAGACGAACGGCAGGCTGTGGTCGAGCGTCTCGCGCGAAGCATGGGGATCCCATTTCTCGGGATCGTTGGCGCCTGAGCCCATCACCTTGTGACAGCGTCGAGTCACATGCAGCACGATACTCTCGATCGCCTCGAAATCGTTGATGCGCGGGCGCAGCCGGATGGCGAGATCGATTGCCGATTGACCGTGATAGCCGGCCGAGTGCTGCTTCGTGTAGGTCTCCAGTATGGCCCGTTTCGGCTCATTGGCTTGCGGCAGGGCGACCGGGTACACGCTGTGCTCGCCGCCGAGGAAAGCCGCCACGATGCCCTGGTCGCCCTCATAGGTCGGCGTCGGGCTCATTTCGCCCCGCATCGCGCGATCCGTCGCCTCGATAGCTAGCTTGCCGACGTGGCCCGGTGCATTCGCTTTCCAGCTCGAAAGCGCCCCTTTGCGGCCCTGTCGCGGATAAAAGCCGACATGGGCAGCGTACTGGACCGCTTGGTAGATGGTGTCCGCGGGCAGGCGAAGCAGCGCGCCGACGCCCGCCGCAACCGCAGGGCCGAGATGCCCAATATGGTCGATGTTGAAGCGCTGCAGCGGAATACTCTTGGCCAACGCGATCTGTACTTCGTAGGCGGCGGCCACCCCGCGCAGGACGTCGGCGCCCGACCGGCGGCATTGCTGGGCAACGGCAAGGATAGAGGGGATGCTGTCGCCCGGATGACAGGATTCGATGCCGAAGAAGCTGTCGTGAAAGTCGAGTTCGCGCACTGCCGCAGCGTTAGCCCAGGCCGCCCATTCGCAATGGACGCGTACCTCGCCGGGCATTCCATGGACAAGCGCGCCACCCGGCCGTGGATGTGCTAGCGCCTGCCCGCGGGCCGACGCCACCGGCGCACGGTCTGTGGCCGCGGATGCCACGGCGGCATTGTCGATGACCCGGTTGACGATCATTTCGCCAACGTCCTGATCGACTGGAGCAGGATCCGACGCCAATTCCGCGAGCATCCAGGCCAGCTGGCGTTCGCGGGGAACGTTCCTGTCAACGCGTACCTCCTGTCTGCGCATCGCAGCCATCCTCACTCGAACGGCCAGGGCAGCGGCAAGATCTTCTGCAACAGGCCGGACGGGAACTCGAGCACCAGAAAATAGGAGAATGCAGAAAGCACGGCCAGCATGCTCGCGGTCATCAACACGATCGCCCCCCAGCGGGCGTCCGACTGGGTGCGAAGGAAGACCACGAAGAAAAGCACCAGCGCCAGCACGAAACCAACAAGATAGATGCCCAGCATCAAGCCGGCGATCCAATAGACGTAGTAGAGCAGCGAGGTACGGTAGCCTTCGTTGCGTTCGCGCCCTCCGATCTCGGAATCGAAGGCGAAGGGATGGCCGCCCGGGTTGCGCAAAAGGATGTTGAGGCCCAGCGCCACGCAGATGAAGGTAATGGCGCTGACGGTGATCGGAAACACCTTGCTCAGCATCGACAGACGCGAGGCGTCCGACGATGCAATAGACTGCCATCAGCATGATCAGGCCGTTGAAGATCACCTGCGGCGCGACCTGGCTGCGCGAGGTCGGCAGTGACGTTCCTTCCACCGCGAAGACCGGACGGTTGCGCAGCCCGAACACCAGCGACAGCACATTGAGCGCCAGCAGCACCCAAATCAGAGGCCGCGCGGCCAGATCTTCCAATGTGTAGATCTGCACGACCTGATAAAGCAGGATTTCGATGTGCTCTTGCAGCACGAAACCGATGACGAAGGCAGGACGCGGGAACCCGAATCGCTTCATGTAGACGGCAAAAACGCCAACCAGGAACAGCGTAACCAAATCGCCCCACTGACGCGACGACTGGAACGCCCCGAAGAAGATAACGGCGAGCAGGAACGGCGCCATATAGACGAAGCGGATCGCCGTCACCTTGGCCATGGCGCCGGAGATCATGAAGCAGATCCCCGCTCCGACGATGTTGGCGAGCGCCAACGACCAGATGACGGTGTATGTCAGGCCGAGATAGGTATCGACCATTTGCGGTCCGGGTTTGACGCCGAGCAAAATAAGGCCGCCGAGGAATACGGCTGTCGAACTCGACCCAGGGATGCCGAAGATCAGCGTCGGCACCAATGCGCCGCCGGTGTTGGCGTTATTGGCGGCTTCCGGCGCGATCACGCCGCGCACGTCGCCCTTGCCGAAATCTTCGCGCGGCTTGCAGGTCTGGACGGCGTGACCGTAGGCAAACCAGTCGGAGCCGCCGATGGGCAATGCGCCAATGATGCAACCCAAGATCGAGCAGCGGAAGACCAGCCAACGGTTCTGCCACGTGTCTATCAGACCCCTGAGCCAGCCGCCTCGTATTGGCGGCCTGTCGGAGATCGCCTGTCCGCGCCGCAGCAGGTCAACCACCTCAGGAACGGCGAAGACAGCGAGCGCCACGGCGGCCAGCGGCAGCCCGTCGCCAAGATAGTACCAGTTGCCGATGATCATCCTGAACTGGCCGGTCGCCGGCGAGCTGCCGATCGACGCCAGCATCATGCCGATCCCGCAAGCGATCAGCCCCTTCAGCAGGCTTGCGCCGGAAAGCACGCTGACCATTGTGATGCCGAGGATGGTGAGCAGCAGAAGCTCACCCGTACCGAATGCCAGCACCAGCGGCCGCGCGATCAGGATGGCGCCCGTCAGCACGACCGCGCCGAACACGCCGCCGATCAGCGAGGAGGCGTAGGCCGCACTCAGCGCGCGGCCGGCCTCGCCCTTCTTGGCCATGGGGAAGCCGTCCAGAACAGTGGCCTGTGAGGAGCCGCCACCCGGAATTCCGATCAGCACCGACATGACCGTGTCGCCGGTCGGCACCACAGCCAGCAGGCCGACCATCACGGCGATGCCGTCCTTCATTTCCATGCCGTAGACGAAGGGAATCAGCAGCGCCATGCCGGCGGTCGTGCCGAGTGACGGCAGGACGCCGATAACAAGGCCGAGGAAAACGCCGAGAAGCAGATAGAACAGCGTCCATCCGAACAGGATGTCGTGCAGAGTCGTGGCGATCAGTTCAAGCATGCTCCCCAGACGCTTCTCTAACGGCGCCTTCCGGCGTGAAGCAAGATGGCCGGACAGGCCGGCCATCTTTCCATTCGATCATCGCGATCATCAAGCGGCGACGAGGACGCCGTCACATGCGCGCGGGGCGGAACCGGCAACCTCAAGGTCTACAGATCGGCGTTGTATGTCGCCTTCAGCCAGTCCGCGATCCATTTGCGCGTCTCGGGCGCCATGTTCAGTGCGGATTTGAAGCTCGCGCGCGACTTGTCACCTATGAGCTGCTCATAGTCTCCCATCTCAGCCTTCGCCGCGGCCTGAAATTGCGGATCGGCGACCATCGCCTTGATGGCCTTGTCATAAGCAGCCACCACGTCCGGCGGCGATCCGGCCGGCAGCACCAGCTGTTTCGAATTCATGACGCCGATGTGAAAGAAGCTTTGCCACGCGGCCATCTCGGGGCCGGAAGGGTCCTTGCCCTGGATGGTGCGATAAAGTTCAAGGAAATGAGGCACCTTGGGGAAGGTTGGATCGCGAACGATCTGGCCATTGTCGCCGAGGAAGCCGAAGGTGAAGAGCGGCGCCGCTTTGCCCTGATCCACCAGCGGCTGCATCATCAGCAAATAGCCGCCGGACGTATCACGACCAACATGGACCTCGCCGCGTTCAAAAGCGAGCTGTGCCTTGCCGCCATCAAGTCCAAAAACCGGCTTGATTTTGATCCCGAGCATTTCAAGCGACAGAAGCGTGCGGATGTCGCTGCCCGTCGCATTGGAAACGCCGATGCGCACTTCCCGCTCGGAAGCCACTTTCTTGAGGCTGGCGGCATCCTTGATGCCGATCCCCGTACTGGCATAGACCATGCTGCCGGCCGGCGAGGACAGGACCGGTACCCAGTTCTCAGCCTTGAACTTGATGCGCGGATCGGCGGGATTGAGCACATAGCTCAGCGACAGCGAGGTCGAGAGCGCCATGATGGTCTTGCCGTCTGGCTTTGCCCTCTGTTCGAAGCTGTTCGACCCGGTGATCGAGCCGCCGCCCGGCACATTTCTCAGAACCAGCGTGGGTGAGCCTGGCAGATGCCTGGCGAGATGTGGCGCGATGATCCGAGCCCATGTGTCGGTGCCGCCACCTTCGGAGAATGGAATGATCATCTCGATCCGCGCACCGGCAAAGTCGACCTCCGCATACGCGGGACTGCCAATCGCCAGCGCGGCTGCAAGCGTCGCGGCGAGTGAACCAAGCGCACGGGTGCTCAAGGCATCCTTCATCGGTTTTCCTCCCAGTCAGGCCTTTGGCGGCTTCTGCAAACTGTGGCAGTATTTTGCGCTGCGTATTCTGTTGTTGTAAAGAGCACCGCGGCGGCGATGTGACGCGTCGAAGCACTGGGGGGACGAAAAATGCTCGAATACAGCGCCGCGAACCTGCATCTCGAGATCACCAGTTCCCTCGCGAAATTTCTCTCTGAAGCGCAGTTTTCCGATCTCGACCAGACCGCCGTTCACGCCGGCAAGCGAGGTGTGCTCGACTGGCTCGGCTGCGCGATCGCCGGCAGCGGCCATCCGACGCTTGGCAAGCTGATCGACACGCTCGTCGATCTTGGCGGCGCGCGTAACGCGACCGTGATCTGCCGCGATCTCAAACTCGGCACCATCGAGGCCGCGCTCGTCAATGGTCAGATGGGCCACGTGCTGGACTATGACGACACGCATATGGGCGGTGTCGTGCTGCACAATAGTTCGCCAACCCTTCCCGCGATATTCGCGCTCGCGGAGCGTCAGGCCGTCACTGGTCGCGATCTTCTCACCGCCTACGCGGTCGCCTTTGAAGCGGGCGTGCGCGCCGGCCAGGCCGCGCCAGGTCACCGGAAATGCGGCTGGCACCTGACGGGCACATTGGGCACCTTCGCCGCCGCAGCCGCCACGGGGCGGCTCCTTGGCCTGAACGCCGAACAGATGACCTGGGCTCTGGGCATAGCCGGGACCCAGGCGGCGGGCATGCAGCAAAATCGCGGAACGAGCTGCAAGTCTTTCCATGCAGGGCGGGCAGCCTCAAACGGTTTACTCGCCGCGCTCCTGGCGCAGCGAGGCTTCGACAGCTCCGGAGAGATCATCGAAGGTAAACGAGGCTTCGCCCGCATTTACAGCGACACCGCGCGGCCGGATCTGGTCCTCGAGGGTATCGGGACGCATTGGGAGATCAGCCGCAACGGTCACAAACCTTATGCCTGTGGCGTCCTCCTGCATGCCGCGATCGACGCCGTGATCAAGGCCAGCCGCAAATCCGCCATCGAGCCGAGCCAGGTCGACGCGATCGAGCTCAAGGTGCATCCTGGCGCCGTGCTGATCACCGGCCTAGTCGAGCCCAAGACCGGGCTGCAATCGAAATTCAGCATTTCCCACACAGCTTCCGTCGCCTATATCGACCGCGCCGCCGGCATCACGCAATATTCCGACAAGCGCGCGCTCGCGCCGGACGTTGCGGCGCTGCGCCAGAATGTGTCCGTCAGCGCCGACGAGACATTCGGCAAGGATCAAGCCTGGGCGACGGTGAAGAGCCGCGACCGCAGTTTCGAAGCGCGCATCGAACACGCCACCGGAACGGTCGACAATCCCATGTCGGACGCGGATATCGCGGCGAAGTTCCTTGGCAACGCCGTTCCGACCGTCGGCTCCGAGCGAGCGCGAGCTATCTGCGAACGGGTCTGGCAGATCGATCGGCTCGACGATGTCCGTGAGCTTATCAATCTCTGCGCCTGAACTTCCACAACCGAGAGCAATCGATGCAGAAAAATTCCGTCGAGATAAGTCCGGTCATGGACAAGCTCAGCGCCTATATCGCGGGTGCGCTGACAACAGAACTTCCACCCGAAGTCGTCGAAAAAACAAAGCTCCACATCCTCGATACGATCGCCGCCATCATCTCAGGCTCCCGGCTGCTTCCCGGAATCAAGGCCGTCGAATATGCCCGCACGCAGGGAGGCGCACCTGAAGCCCTCGTGCTCGGCAGCGATTTGCTCACCAATGTGGTGACCGCTTCGCTCGCCAATGGCATGGCCGCGCACGCTGACGAGACCGACGATTCCCACAAGGCGTCGCGCTCGCATCCCGGCTGTGGGGTCTTGCCGGCAGCACTGGCGCTGGGAGAACGGAACAACATCGGCGGCACGGCCCTGATCAGGGCGGTCGCGCTCGGCTACGACATCGCCTGCCGCTCAACCCCCGCCCTCGTGACCATGGCGCTCTATGAGAAAGGGCACGCAACACACAGCTTCGCCTCGCTCTTCGGCTCCGTCTCAACAGCCAGCGCATTGTGCGGGCTGAACCAGACGCAAGTTCGCTGGGCCTTGTCCTACGCCGCACAGCAGGCGTCCGGACTGACCTGCTGGCGCCGCGACCGCGACCACATCGAGAAGGCTTTCGATTTTGGCGGCATGCAAGCGCGCAACGGCGTTGCCGCAGCAACGATGGTCGAGTCCGGTTTCACCGGGGTTGACGACGTGCTTTCCGGTCCGCGCAATTTCTTCATGGCATTCAGCAGCAATCCCCAGCCCGAAATTCTGATCGACGGCCTCGGAAGCCGCTTCGAGATTCTCCAAACCAATATCAAGAAATGGACAACCGGCACGCCGTGCCAGGCTGTCCTGGATTCGGTGCAGGTTCTGTCCCGCGAGTCGGGAATCACAGCGGGCAACGTACGGAAGATCCGAATCCGCATGTCGAACCTGGAAGCCGACACGGTCAACAATCGCGACATGCCGGATATTTGCTTGCAGTATCTTACGTCAGTGCTTCTGCTTGACGGCGATCTGACATTCCATTCGGCGCACGATGTCGAACGCATGCGCGACCCGGCGGTGATTGAACAGCGAAACAAGATCGAGCTGATCTCCGATACCGCCGTGCCGCGGCGCAAGCCCATCGTCGAGATAACAACCACGGCCGGTCAGGTGCTGACGCACACCACCGAGGCCGTGCGCGGCACGCCCGAGAACCCGATGGCCCGTGAGGAAGTCGAGAACAAGGCCTACGGCCTGGTAGAGCCGATCGTTGGAGCCGGCCGCAGCCGTCAGTTGATCGACGCGATCAGGTCGCTCGAGAGCGTCAAATCAGCACGTGACCTGCGTCCCCTGATGATGGCCTAGCCTGCCGCGCCGTCCGGCACCAACAAGGTCGTCAGATCGCGAACATCGCGATCTTCGATCGTCATGATGAATTGCTCGATCTCACGGGCGCGCCCGGGCGGCAGGACCGTAGCCGACGCGGCGGCAAATTTCTTACGCAGCGCCTCTTCGGTCATCGGGTTGGCCGGGCTGCCCGGGCGATCCAGCACTTCGCGGTGAAACGCACGGCCGTCCCGCGCGACAATCTCGACCCGTGCGCAGTGGCGAGACGCGTCGCCGCCCCGATCATACTTTTCGTCGGCCTCGACCTGCAGCAGGCCGATTGTCTCCAGGATTCGCGGATCGGCAAGACGCGCTTCCTCGAATTGAGCGGGGCCAACAGCGCGATCGAGGATCATCGCAGCCGCCGTGTAAAGCATATTCATCTGCGCCGCCGTGACCCCGGCGGGCACATAGGACCAGGCGCAATGGCGATGCGCCATGGTGCTGCAGTGGATACGGACGGAGGAGATGTCAGCGGCTGTCAGCTTGTTCTCAGTCATCAACGTGTCGATGGCGAACAGCACAGACTGAACGCTGGCGGCTGTCGGATAAGGCTTGAAGCCGACATCGCGGATCACCCAGACGTCGCCGAGCCCGGCGGTGAGCTGGTCGAGATCCGGTTCGCCGCTCAAGGTGGAAAGGAAGCCGCCATAAGGCGCTTCCAGGATATTGGTGATGCCGGTGAAGCCCCGGCGGGCGAGATAGGCGCCGGTCACCGCCATCTGCGCGGCATGCCCGGCGTGAAGTCTCTTCGTCATCGCTCCTTCCTGCGCCGCCATCAGGCCGGCTCCGAAAGAACCGGCGGTGCCAAAGGCGTGCCGCGCTATCTGCGGCGACAGCCGCAGCGCGTTTGCCGCGGTTGCCACGGCGACGAAGGTGCCACAGGTCCCCTGGAAATGATGGCCCCGCATGAAGAGTTTGCCGGTCGCCGCTATCCCCACCCGCAGCCCGACCTCATAGCCCGCCACGACGGCCGCGATCAAATCGCGTCCCAGCATGTTGCTTTCGGCATCTGCGATGGCGAGCGCCACCGGAATTGCAAGCGACCCGGCGTGCAGGTGCGCGACAACATGAATGTCGTCCATCTCGAAACCGTGACCGGCAGTCGAGCCGACGAGAACTGCCTGGGCAACTCCGCTCCGAACAGATGTCCCGATAATGCGGGAACGTGATCGACCGCCCTCTTCTTCCACGAAGGCAAGGACGTCCTGCGTCCAAACCTGCCCGATCCCAGCAAGGCAACAGCCTAGCGCGTCGAGGATGCAGGCCTTCGCCTTGTCAACAACATCGGATGGAAGGTCTTCATATCGCAGGATCGATGCGAAAGAGGCAAGGCGCTGTGTCGGACCTTCGCCCCCGGCGTGTGAAATGGGCAATCCGCTCATTTCGCCTTTGCCATCTCTCTTGCGAAGGCTGCCGCATTTCGCCCGGCGATGCGCCCAAAAGTACCGCCCGCCATGAGGCCGGTCCCGCTTGCATAATTAAAGTAGTAGAGCCCGCCGACCATTTCACCGGCAGCATAGAGTCCGGGAATCTGCCGGCCATAAAGATCGATGATCTCGGTACCATTGGCGATCTTGACCCCGCCGAAGGTAAAGGTGACGCCGGTGGTCACATGATAGGCGTGAAAGGGCGGCGTATCGAGCACGTTCGCCCAGTTCGTTTTGTCGATGGCAAGGCCATTGGTCCGCCTGCCATCAAGAATATTGGGATTGAAGGGAACGTCGTCGCTGCAAGCGGCATTGAACTCGCGCACGGTGCGCAAGAAAGCTTGCGGATCGACGCCGGTGAGTTTCTGCGCGAGCTCCTCCAGTGTATCCGCCTCTGCTTTTGTGACTCGCCGTATGCGATACTCGCCACGCAGGAGATGCGTGACCTTAGAATCGAAGACCTGCCAGGCAAACATGCCGGGCTGCTGCATGATCGCGCCGCCGTATTTCGCATAAGTGTGGCTATGGAAGTTGGCGCCTTCGTCGACGTAGCGCTCGCCGCGTGCATTGACGATGATACCGAACGGATAATTGTGCTTCTGGAATTGGTCGCCCACCGTGAGATCGCCATACGGGGGTGCGTTGATGTCCCAGGCCACCGAATGGCAGCCGGACCAATTGCCGTAGGGCTGTGCGCCTTGCGCGAGAGCCATCATAAGTCCGGCGCCCATATTGAAGCGGGTTCCGCGAATCTTCGCCAATTCCCAACCCGGCCCGAGATAGCGAGCGCGTAACTCCGGATTGGATTCGAAGCCGCCGCAGGCCAGCACGACTGCCCCGGCGCGTACTTCGACACGCTCGCCGCGGTGCTCGGCGACGACGCCGACGATCCTTCCATGTTCGCGGATGAGCCCGACAGCAGGCGTTTCGTAATGGATCGGGATGCCGCATTGCTCTTGTTTGCGATAGAGAGCGGCGAGCATTTCCGGTCCGCCGCCGTTGATGTGCAGCGCGAGCCCGCCCCAGAATTTGAACTTGCCGTCTACTTTGTAGGCCTGCCGCCCCAGTCCCGGGTGCAGTTTGACACCAAGCCCTGCCATCCACTTCGCGGTTTCGAAGCTCGATCGGACCAGTATTTCGCAAAGGTCCGGATCGGTTCGATAGCCAGTGAGTTCGAACATGTCGTCGAAATACTGGTCCTCGGTATAGGTGCCGAAATCGACGGTCTCAATTTCCTCGTCGCTAATCTCACAAATCTGACGCAGATCCTCGGGACCGCTATAGGCGAAGCGGAAAGCGCCACCGGTATAATGTGAGTTGCCTCCCCGCTCCTCGAATGGAGCGGCTTCCAGCATCACGACCTTCGCCCCATTCTCGTGCGCAGAGATCGCTGTGCTGAGAGCCGCGTTTCCCGCCCCGACGACAAGGACGTCGGAGCGATCCATCAAATCCGGTGATTGCATTATTTCTTCCTTCGGGAATGGCTGACGCTATAAACCGATCGCGCGGCGGAGAGCCCCTTCGTCGCCGCCGGCAGACTTCATGCCTTCCACGATGATGTTGGAGAGCAGCGCGATCGGACCGGCGGCGTCGAGGGCGAGGAGTTGTTCAAGCAGATGGGCCGCCGCCGCGTCAGTGAGAACCTGTCTGGCGCAGTCGCGGAATTTTGCTTCGAGCGTCCCGGCAGGCAGCGGATGCGCCCGGTCGCGGCCAACCGGACTATCGACGAACGTCTCCACCTGTTCGCCCGAACGCAAGGTGATACGCAGGCGCGCATAAAAGTGATCGGTCGTTTCCATCGTGGCCTTTGGATCCGGCGCCGCCGTTATCCTGCCCATGAGCTCTCGGATCGCCGGATCGAAGACGGCGTCGTCCGAGAAATGGTCAAGACTGACGATGCCTTCTGCGAGCGCGCGCGCAAGGACGTACTGAACGCTGAATTTGCCATCCAGCCCGTTCTGTGGATTCGGCCGATTTGTGTGTTTCAGCCGTCGCGGATGCGTCCAGGATTCGACGAGCGTAACAGAATCGGGCGTGAGATGGTGGCGACCGCGCAATTCGAGCATGGCATCGATTGCGGGATGGGTACTGCCGCAGCAGGGGTGTCGCTTGAAGGCGATGCCTGGCTCGATCACGTTGAGTGGATTACCCCATTCCTGCAAAATGCGCTCGGCGGCGAATGTTCCCGCCCCGTTGTAGACAAGGAAAAATCCCTGCGAATCTTCGAGCGCCGCGGGGTTCGCATTCATACCGTTGCGGGCAAGCAGTGCCGCAAGCAATCCATTGCGGGCCGCGTGTCCGACATGGAAGGGCTTTGTCATTGTGCCGAAATTCGCCTTCAAGCCGGAAGCCATTGATGCGGTGATAGCCAGCGCATGCGCGAGGCGCTCGGGATCAAGGCCGAGAAGATGACCGCACGCCGCCGTGCTACCGAAAGTCCCGAGTGTCGCCGTTGGGTGCCAACCCTTCTCATAATGATGAAAATTCACTGCCCGTCCGATCTTGGACTCGCATTCCACACCGGCCACGTAGGCGGTAACGAAAGCCGCTCCGTCGCTGCCGATGTCCTCCGCTAGTGCCCAGATGGCGGGAACGACGGGCGCCGACGGATGTCCGCCCATGGTGTTGCTGCAGTCGTCGAAATCAAGGACATGGGCTGCCATGCCGTTAATGAGCGCGGCGCTAAGGGCGTCGGTCCGGCGGTTGTCGCCGAAGATCAGCGAGCGGCCTCCTCCTGCGGTATTGAGAATTGTCCGATTTAGCGGCCCTGCATCCTCGCTGTGAGCACCGGCGAGCGTTACACCGATAGTATCGAGAATGCCTTCCTTGGCAGTCTGCAAGGCCTGCGCAGGCAGGGTCCGGAACTGGATGTCGAGAACCGCGGCAGCGATCTCATGCAGTAACATGGCGGCCAGCTCTCCCAAACGCTTGGCGAGGTAGTGACAATTGGTGACGCTTCGAGCCAGCTTGTCAACTGTCGACGACTGGCTCGCGCTTACAGCCGGCCGAGGTGCTCAGACCTCCATCTGCGCTTTGCCGGAAAGCCAGCGCAAGGCGGCGACCGACAGAATGCTCATGACGATGAGCACGACCGATGCAGCTGCCGCCATTTCGAAGGTGCCATTGTCGACGAAATTAAAGATCGCGATCGGCAGGGTCTCGGTTCCGCGCACATTCAGCAGCACCGCCATGCTGAGCTCGCGCAAGGTGACAGCGAAGACCATCATCCAGGCGGCCAAGATACCGCTCTTCAGGAGCGGCACCGAGATGTCTACAAGAGTGCGGGTCCAGGAAGCACCGGACATCCGGCCCGCGTCCTCTAGTTCGCTCGACAATTGTTTGACACCGTTGCGCACGAACTGAAACGCGAAAGGAAAACGGTGCGCCGTAAAGGCCACGAAGAACAGCCAAATAGTGCCGTAGAGGGCCAGTGGGGGATCGCGATAGCCGAGCACGAAACCGACCGCGAGCGCGATGCCGGGAAAGGCGAAGGTCACGGTGCTGAGGAAGGTGAGGAGCGCGCGGCCGGGCAAGACCGTTCGCTCCACCAGCCAAACAATGAACAGCGCCAGCACGACGCAGATGGTCGCGGTTCCGGCCGAGATGACGAGACTGTTGAACACCGCGCCAGGCAGGATCGTCGCCGGATCAAGCATCGCGGCGTAGTTCTTTAGTGTCAGGTTCTCCCAGGTCGTCGGCCGCCCCCAGCGCTGCACAAAGGAGGTCCGGATGAGGACGAGGAGCGGCAACACGACGCTGACGAAGATCACCAGCACGGAAAAGCCGAATAGCAGCCAGCGTGCCGCCCCGATCTCGACCGCCCGGGCAGCTTTGGGCTTCGCAGAGATCACCGTGAAGCGGCGCCTCCCGATGGCGTAGCGCTGCAACATCAGGCCGAGCACCGTGAAGATGATGATCGGCGTTGCGGCCGCGGCCGCCAGTTCGAAGCGCGGCGGATAGGAGAACAGCTCATAGATCTTGGTCGTGAGCGTGTGGAAATAGGCGGCGTTGCCGATCGCCGCGGGCGCGCCGAAGGCACCCATGGCCTCGAGGAAGACAAATACGGACGAAGACACGATGGCGGGCAGGACGAGAGGAAGAGAAATGCCGAACGAGCCGCGCCAGGAACTCGCGCCGGACATTTGTGCGGCCTCTTCGTAGGACGGGTCCATGTTGTCGAGGGCCGCGGTGGTGGCGAAGAAAACCAGCGGATAGAAACTGAAAGTGAGGACAAGGATCAGTCCGCCTTGCGAGAACACGCTCCAGCCCCTGGCCACTCCGAAAAAGTCGCGCAGAAAGACGTTGATCAGGCCAGCATTGGGACCGGCGAGCAGAATCCAGGCGATCGCCGTAATAAAGTTCGGCATAACGAAGGCGACCAGCACCGCGAGCCGGATGAACTGCTTTCCCGGCATTGCGGTGCGCGAGATGCCCCACGCCATCGGCAGCGCAATCAGGAGCGAGAAGAAGGTTGTCGCAGTGCTGATAACGAACGAATTGACGAGGGCCGAGACAAGACCTGGCTCGCTGAATACGGCCGCATAGTTCGCCAGCGTGAACGCACCATCGCGCGTCCGAAAGCCCAAATTAAACAGGATCGCGAGGGGATAAAGAATGAGCCAGGCCAGCAGGGCGACGGCGGCGACCAGAATGGTTGTCCGCAGCCATTCCCGGCGCAAATCCGCCAGCACAGCCGCGGCCCGGCTGTACCCGGAGACGATCATTGCGCTGTAAGTTGCGTCGGCCACGTATGGCGCCCCACCTTAAACCAATTGGCAGGCATTAAAGCGGGCACCGGCCTTACTCCGCGCAGTTCCGGATGTCGCTACTTCAGGCCGACCGCCTTGTCGTATTCTGCCGACAGCTCCTGACCTTCCTTGAGCAGGCGATCGTCACCAAACAGGTTGATCTTTATTTTCGACAGCGGCGGCTCATTGCGCGGGGAGATCGTGACGTCCTTGCGGGCTGAATAGAAGTCGGCGAGCTTGACGTAGAGTTCCTGGCCTTCTTTCGTCATCATCCAACGGAGTAGGAGCTTTCCTGCGTTGGGATGCGGCGCTTTGGCGGGTACCGCGCCCATGAACTGCGCAATGGCGGTGCCCTCCTCCCAATAAATCAGCTCGATTGGCGTTCCGCCGGCCCTCGCCTCCAAAGCGCGATAGCCACTGACACCCCAACTGACGGGCCGCTCTCCGGAAACGACCGAGCTTACCGCCGCCTCGTTGCCGCGGGTCAGAAGGATGTCGCGGCTCTTTATGTCCTTGAGGAAGTCGCGCCCGACCGCATCGGCAACGTTGAGGAGCGCGGCCGCGCCGGTGCCGCCGCGCGAAGGCCGTGAAATCGCAACCTTGCCGATCCATTTCGGATCGGTCAGCAGCGCCTTGAGAGAAGCGGGTGCTTCGTTCTTCTTCAGACTTTGCGTGTTGTAGATGCCGTACATCGGCGTAATACCGACCGCGAAATAATAATTTTCAGGGTCGTACGTCCCTGGCAGGAGCATGTCGCGGTCCGGCAGCGCCACTGGCTGAATGAAATTCTCCTTCTTGTAACGCACCATGTCGGCGGGTTCGGTGAGATTGATGAGGTCGAAGCTCACCTTGTTGGCAAGGCGATCGGCTTCGATCAGCTGCACCATCGGCTCCGTCGAGCGCCGCGTATAGCTGACCTTGATCCCAGGATAACGCTTCGAGAAGGTCTGCAGCATTTCCTGTGCGGCATCCTCCTTCACGGCGCCCCCGAAATTGACAGCTCCCTCCGCCTTGGCAGCCTGGTAGAGCTCGTCCATGGAAGGCGCCTGAGCCTTGGCCACTTGCACGAAGGCGAACGGCATGGCGAAGACGCCTGCCAGTAGCCACCTGGTTCCGTTGTGCATGAATCTTCCTCCTGTTGTTTTAAGTCGAGAGCACGAGGCAATCGGCCGGCTCGAAACTCACGTGCACATCCGGCGCCAACATGCGGTCGCCGGTGCCCTTGCTCGGGCTGATCACCCGCAGCCTCGTCCCGTCAATATCGACCAGAAAGTCCAAATGTGGCCCAAGAAAGCTCCGGCGCAGGACGCGGCCGGTTTTGACGTTCGCACCCGCGCATCGCTCCGAGGAGAGCGAAATGGATTCCGGTCTGATGTACAGACGGACTTCGCAACCATCGGTCATTCCGTGTGCCCCATTTCCGGCGACGACCTCGCCGAGTCCGGGTGCCTGCAGCCGGATGCGTCCGCCCTCGTCCCGGCCGATTACCTTTGCATCGAAAACATTCGCCAGCCCGATAAAGCGGGCCACGAAGTCCGTTGCGGACCGGTAATAGACGTCCTCCGCCGAACCGATCTGCTCGATACGTCCGTTGCTCATGACGGCAATCCTGTCGCCGATGACCATGGCTTCGTTCTGGTCGTGGGTGACGTAGATACTCGTAATCTTGAGCTTGTTGAGAAGGGCTTTGATCTCGAAGCGCATATGCTCGCGCAGTGACGCGTCGAGGTTGCTCAGCGGCTCGTCGAAGAGCAGGATTTCGGGTTCGAGCACCAGGGCCCGCGCCAGCGCGACGCGCTGTTGCTGGCCGCCGGAGAGTTCGGCGGAATAACGGTCGCCGTAGTCTTCCATCCGCACCATCGCGAGGGCATTCCGGACTTTCTCAGCAACGCTTGCCCGATCGAGCCCGCGCAGGCGCAGCCCATAAGCGAGATTCTGCGCCACCGTCTTGTGCGGCCAGACGGCATAGCTCTGGAACACCATCGACAGCGAACGCTTTTCGGGCGGCACCATAACGGTTTTGGAAGCGACAAGGCGTCCGTTAACGCGGATCTCGCCTGCGCTGGGGCGCAGAAATCCGGCGACTAGGCGCAGGAGCGTCGTCTTTCCGCACCCGCTCGAGCCAAGCAGCACGACCGTTTCGCCCTCATCGACCTGCAGCGACACATTGTCGACGGCCCGCAAGGGGCCGAAGGACATCGTGAGCCCTTGTATATCAAGCTTCCTCATGATCCTCCCGGATCAGCCCGCCTGCCGGTCGCTGTTGATACCAAGTTCACCGACGGGCCGACGAGGTGTCAAGCGGGGGCGGCCGGCGCGAGAATTCTCCGTTTAGGAGATCTCGATCTCCATCAGCGGCGCGTATTGCTGCCCGCCATGGCTGTCGCTGTCCAGCAAGTCGCCCTGAAAGATTGGCCGGGGAATCGAAGCTTTGAAGGCCAATGCGGGCGGCACCACGAAAAAACGCACGTCCTCGACCGGAAGGCGATAGATCGCCGCGATCCGCTCCGCCGAAAGAGCACCGCTTTTCCGCACGCGCTCGAAGCTCTCCAGATTGTCGAACATGATGTCGAAGGTCAGTTCGAACGGTCCCGCGTTCTTGCTGCGGATCAGGCTTGCCAGTTCACCAAGCGTCGTCATGTCAGGCGCCTACGTCGATCATGTAGATCGGAAACATCTCATAGGGATCGTCAGGCTCGACCACGTGGTTGACGCAGAAGCGGTAGACCGCTCCGCGTTCGAGATAGGCCGGGCTGTAGATGCAGGCGACGCCGGTGATGAGTCCGCTCCATTCCGGGATCGGAAGATGCAATGCCTGATGCCGGGCCATGGAAACGATCGTGGTCGCGATTTCCTGCGTCGGCGCCGTCACCTCGAGCACGAGGCAGAGTTCGTGGCTTGCTACGCTCTTGATCGGTTCGAGCGGCCCCATCGTGCCATCCTTGCCGTAGATGCGCAGGTTGAAGACATAATTCGCGGCCGTCTCGGCGGCGAAAACGTCGGCTACCCTGCTTTTGAGTTTTTCCTTCAGCCGCGCCGACCAATCATCGATCTGGCGGATGATGAAGGGATCGCGCACCGAGCCGATGACGATGCTCTGGTAGCCGACCCGCTCGGCGCCTTCGAGCTTCACGGTGTAGGTCTCTGCGAGCTCGAACCTGCTGCCGCGCACGCGTACGCGCCTCTCGTCAAGCGCCTCATAGCTTGCCTGCGTCAGATCGAGCGTGCCGCTCGATTCAACCAGCCGGAAAGGATCGGCGTTCTCGTAGAGCGCGTGAGCGGCGACGCTTTGCGGCGTGCAGCGAACCTCTGGATCGAGCGCCTCGACATCGAAATAGTCTTGTCCGAAGGTAACAAGGATCGAATCCGGTGAAGGCCGGGACACGGCGATGGCGCTGCCGCACTCCAGCAGCTTCGCGGCGTGCCATGCCAGTCCGGGCGGCACGCCCATGCGAATCGGAAGCCCCGCGAAGATGGCGCAGTCGCTGGCGCGGCCGGCGATCACCACGTCGGCACCCTGGTCGATGGCGCGCAGGAAGGGCTCCTCCCCCATCATTCCCACGATGCGTTCGGCGCGGTCGATCACGCCTTCGTCGAACTCCGGAGCGGGCGTGAGAGGCTTGATGCGGCCCTGGCGGAGACGGTTCTTCAGATACGCCTTGTCCTGTTCGGCATGGATCAGGGCCAGGCGGAAACGCAGGCCATCCTCGCGCGCGATTTCCAGCACGATGTCGCGCACAAGCGCCAGATGCGGCTCCCCGCCGGCGGTGCCGGCGGAGCCGACCAGCAGCGGAATGCCGGCTTGCCGTGCGGCCTTCAGCATGAGCCGCAGGTCGCGCTTAACCGCACGGCGCGGAAACGCTGGCACGCCGGTGCCGAGCGGCGCCGGGCCGGGATCGGTCGAGCCGGCGTCGCAGCCGATGAAATGCGGCTTGCGCGCCATGCCGGCGGCGATCGAGCTTTCCTTGAAGCCCGAACCGCACACGCCAGTTGCCGAGACGACGCGGACCTCCAGGCCCGATCGCGTGGGATGAGCTTCCGCGTTGTCAGGATGTTTCGTTTCGAGCATCACCTTATACCTTTACGCGCGCAGGAGACGATGCCTTGTTCCGCGACTTGATCATCGCGTAGATCGACGGCGCGACAAGAGCAGCGAGCGCGACCGCCAGGATGGTCGCCGAGATCGGCCGGGTCAGAAACACCGTCAGGTCGCCCTGGCTGATCGCCATGGCGCGCCGGAACTGCTGCTCGGCCAGCGGCCCGAGAATGAGGCCAAGGATCGCCGGGGAGACCGGGATGTCGGCGCACCGCATCACATAGCCGAGAAAACCGAAGACACAGAGCGTGCCGAGATCGAACACCGACCCATGCAGGCTGTACACGCCAAGACTGGCGAAAACGAGAATGCCGGCACAGAGATAAGGCCGCGGGATGGCCAGGAGCCGAACCCATATTCCCGCCAGCGGAAGGTTCAGGACCAGCAGCATCACATTGCCGATATAGAGGCTGGCGATCAGTCCCCAGACCAGATTCGGATTGCTCTGGAACAGGAGCGGTCCCGGATGGAGTCCGTATTGCTGAAATGCCACCAGCAAGATCGCCGCCGTCGCCGACGTTGGCAGACCGAGTGTCAGTAGCGGCACCAGCACGCCCGTCACCGCAGAATTGTTGGTGGCCTCCGGTCCGGCAACGCCCTCGATAGCGCCGTTGCCGAACTCCTCCGGATGCTTCGAGAGCTTCCGTTCGACCGAATAGGACAGGAAGGTCGGGATCTCCGCTCCGCCGGCGGGCAAGGCGCCAAAAGGAAAGCCGATGCAAGACCCGCGCAGCCACGGCTTCCACGACCGGCGCCACTCGTCCTTTGTCATCCAGATCCGTCCGGCGATTGGGATAAGCTCGTCGGCGAGAAGGCTCTTGCGCGAGACCACGAACAGGGCTTCGCCGACGGCAAACAGGCCTACAGCGAGGATTACAACCTCGATGCCGTCGAGCAGCTGCGGCACGTCGAGCGCTAGCCGCGCCTGGCCGGTCTGCATGTCGATGCCGACGAGCCCGACTGTCAGACCCAGGAACAGGCTCGCAAGGCCGCGCAGCAGCGAGGCGCCGAGCACCGCGGCGACGGTGGTGAAGGCGAGGATCATCAGCGAAAAATAATCGGCAGGGCCGAACTTGAGCGCGAAGGTCACAACGGTCGGCGCGAATAGCGCGAGGAAGAACGTCGCCAAAGTGCCCGCGACGAAGGAGCCGATGGCGGCAGTGGCCAAAGCGGCCGCGCCGCGGCCGCGCTTCGCCATCTGGTTTCCCTCGATGGCGGTGACGACCGAGGAGTTCTCACCCGGCGTGTTGAGCAGAATTGACGTCGTCGAACTGCCGTACATGGCGCCGTAATAGATGCCGCCGAACATGATGAAGGCGCCGACCGGATCGAGCTTGCCGGTGATCGGCAGCAGCATCGCCACTGTCAACGCGGGCCCGATCCCGGGCAGCACGCCGACCGCGGTTCCGAGCGTCACCCCGATCAGCGCCCAGAGCAGATTGATCGGCGTCAACGCGATCGAAAACCCATGGAAAAGTCCGGCAAGCACGTCCATCAGCGCCCGCCCCAGAGAGTTCCCAGCGGCAAGTGAAGACCCAGCGCGTAGGTGAAGGTGACGTAGATGGCACCCGAGAACAGGGCTCCGACCGCGAGGTCGAAGAGCAGACGCCGGCTGCCGAAAGCCCGGGTCGTGAGCGCAAACATGAACGTGGATGCGATTACAAAGCCGAGTGGAGCAATCAACGCCGCGTTGATCACCAGGCCGAGTCCGACGAGTCCAACACTGGACATGTGCCGCCAAAACTCTCGCCGGTCGGGATCAGTTTCTCTTGGTTCCACCCAATTGACGGACCAGGAGCCCTTCAGAGCGCTGCGCGCGAGAAGAATCCCAATCGCGATCAACCCCGCGCCGATGACGTAAGGAAAGACCTGCGGCCCGACCCTTGCGTAGGCCGATTGCTCGACGCCTATGGAATACCCCTGATGGAGTACGAAGAGTCCAAGCCCGAGAAGCGCAAGCGCGACGAGAAGCGAGCTTGAAGATCGTGTCCCAGAGCGATGCCCATCCATCGCACTAACCGGTGCTCGTCACTTCACCAGACCTAGTTGGGTGAGGACTTCAGTTACGCGCTGCGTCTCCGTCTCGATGTAGCTCTTGAAGGCGTCGCCGGCGAGATACTCATCGTTCCAGCCGTTGGTCTTCAGAAGATCTTTCCAGGTCTTCGACTTCACCACCTTGTCGGTGAGATCGAGGTAGGCCTGCCGCTGCGCGGGCGTGAGGCCCGGAGGCGCGGCGATGCCACGCCAGTTCGACAAGGTGGCGTCAACGCCCTGCTCTTTCAGCGTCGGGATGTCGACACCCGGGACGCGCGCCGCGGCCGAGATCGCCAGCGCGCGGACGGTACCGGCCTTGATCTGATCCGCGAGTTCGCTGAAGCCGCCAAGACCGGCTGTGACCTGCCCGCCAATAATTGCGGCGAGCGCGTCACCTCCGCCAGAGAAAGCGACATAGTTCACCTGCTTCGGATCGACGCCCACTGCCTTGGCGATCGAACCGGCGAGGATGTGGTCAGTGCCACCGGCGGAACCGCCAGCCCAGGACACAGCGCCCGGGCTCTGCTTCAGCTTGGCGGTCAGATCGGCCAAGGACTTCACCGGCGAATCTTTCGGCACGACGACAACCGAATATTCGCTGATCAGCCGGGCCACCGGCGTCACGTCGGCGAGGGTCACCTTCGACTTGTTGGTCGCGAACGAGGCGACCATCCCAAAACCACCGACAATCATCGCGCTGTCACTGCCGGACCGGTTGCGGATGAACTGCGCAAGGCCGATGGCGCCTCCCGCGCCGCCGACATTGACGACCGTCGCCGAGCCGAGCTTCTCTTGTTCCAGGGCTTGCTCGAAGGCCCGAGCGGTACGGTCGTATCCCCCGCCCGGCGCCGCCGGCGCCATGATTTCGATATCGGCGGCACGTGCTGGAACGCTCGCGCTTGCGAGCGCTGCGAGCAGGCCTCCGACTACAGCCGTTTTCATTCCTACAGCCAGGGACATTATCCGCATGAGTTCCTCCCTCTCGTCCGGCGCCCGGCCGGCTATGATTTGCTGACGAACTTATCCTCTATTGCGTCGAGAATCTTCGACCCCATGAGTTCGTTCAATTCCTTGAACGATACCAGGAGGTCGGGACGAAAGGTTGGCTGGTCGGCATTGATGGTCGGGGCGAAAGCGTCGAGCGCATTCATCATGCCGCGAAGGGCCGCGGTCGAAAGCATGCGGGCATAGGACACGGTGGAAGCGCCTAGCGCCTGCAATTGCTTGGGTGTCAGAAGTGGCGTCGTGCCGCGCTCCATCAGGCCCAAGCCCATATTGACGGCAAGCGGCTTGCTGACATTTTGCGCCACCGTGCGGATGTCCTCCACCGACATCAGCGCGTCGGCAAACAGGATATCGGCGCCGGCCTCGGCATACATATTGAGCCGGTCGATGACTTCGGGAATGCCATCGGTGGCGGCGGCATCGGTACGCGCCCGGATCATGAAATCGGGATCGCGCCTGGCATCGACGGCGGACTTTACCTTTTCCACCATCTCCTGCGCCGAAATGACGCGCTTGCCTTCCAGGTGACCGCAGCGCTTCGGCCAGACCTGATCCTCGATCGAGATCGCCGCGAGCCCTGCCTTTTCGAAAGCGCGAGTCACGAAATGGACGTTGAGCGCGTTGCCGTAACCTGTGTCTGCATCGGCAAGCAATGGGATGCCCGCGCAGTCCGCGAGCGCACTGCAGGCACGAAGATTTTCGTCGAAAGTCAGGATGCCGCGATCCGCCCAGCCGAGCAGGTTCTCGGAGATACCAGCGCCGCTGATTGCCGCCGCCTTATAGCCGGCACTCTCCACGAGCCGCACGCTGAAGCCATTGAACACGCCCGGCAGGACGAGAATTTCCGGGGCCTCAACCATCCGGCGGAACGCGCGTCGGTCGGTCATTGCGCCACCACTGACCCGAAGCCGCGGCCTGCGCAGGGGGTGCCTCCGGGAGCACTATCAACCCCCGCAACAGCGAACTCAGGCAACCACATAGTGGTTAATTCGGAACGGCGTGGCGACAAAGACATTTTGATGATCTCCTCTAGCCAGATTGTCATCGTAGACAACCCGGTTCAAGCCGTCTAAGCCCGGGCCGTGTTTAGCGATAACCCGCAGGAGACAGGATGAGCGACCACGCCAAAGTCGATAATGTTCACACGCGTCGGATCGCCGAATTCGTCTCCGGTCTCACTTACAATGCCATCCCGTTGGAAGTCCGCGAGCGGATCAAGCTGCTCATTCTGGATTCGCTCGGCTGCGCCATTTACGGCGCGAAAACGCCGTGGTGCGAGATCCTCCAGGCGTCGCTGTCCGAGGTCGATCAGACCCGGACGACCGCGGTGTGGGGAACCAAGGCAAAGCTGTCATCGCCGCATGCCGCCCTGGTGAACGGGACCGCCGTGCAGGGTTTCGAACTCGACGATGTGCATCGCCAGGGCGTGCTGCATGTCGGGGCGGTAACACTTCCAGCGCTGATCGCGGTGGCGGAGAATCATGCGCGGCTCTCCGGAAGTGAATTTCTCGCCGCCGCCGTCGCGGGCTACGAGATTGGGCCGCGGGTCGGCATCTGCATGGGGCAGGAACATATCGGCCAGGGATGGCATTCCGGCGCCACACTCGGCGTGTTCTCGGCTGCAGCCGGTGCCGCACGCGGGCTCAAGCTCGATCCGGAGCGCACCGTCCATGCCCTCGGCATAGCAGGGACGCAAGCTGCAGGCCTCATGGCGGCTCAGTTCGGTTCGATGGTGAAGCGTATGCATGCCGGCCGTTCTTCGCAGAGCGGCCTTTATGGTGCACTGCTCGCGCAGAAGGGATTTACCGGTATCATCGACGTCTTCGAGGCGCCCTACGGCGGCTTCTGCACCACCTTCTCGCGTTCAAACGACCGGTTCGACATGGCGGAGCTGAGCGCCGGTCTCTGCGAGCGCTTCGAGACGATGCGGATCGCGCTGAAATTCTATTCCTGCGTCGGCAGCAATCACACCACTCTCGACGCGATCCGTGCGATCCAGGCGCGCAGGCCTTTCACCCTCGACGAACTCAGCAAGATCGTAGTTCACGGCTCGCAAGTAACGGTCGACCATGTCGGCTGGGCCTACCGGCCCGAGGGTCTGACCTCCGCCCAGCTCAACCTGCCCTTCTGCGTTGCTACCCTGCTTCTTTGTGGCGACGTGTTCGTCGACGAGTTCAAGCCCGAGGCCGTGTACGACGCGGCCCGCATCGCGCTTTCGCGCAAGGTCGAGGTCGTGCACGACCCGGCGATCACGGCGCTCGGCGCGAAATTCCGGCACAAGGTGCGGGTCGAAATTCACTTCACGGACGGCTCACGCGAAGAAGAGACCCGAGAGGCGCCGCGCGGCAGCGAACAATCCTTCGCCGGGCCGGACGAGATCGTGGAAAAATTCCGCAAGCTTACGCGATCGACGATGCAACCGAGCCAGCAGGACGAGGTGATCGGCATTATCCTAAGCATGGAGGAGATCGACGACATGGCGCGGCTGCCGCAGGCACTACAAGCGCGCTGAGCTGCCGCGGTTCGGCCACCCGCGTCTCGGTCTGCTACTCACTGCCACCCGCCGCGCGGTGTCTTGAACTATGGTCTCCCGTTCACGACTCCGCGAAACGGGAATTCTCCATGATTGCCTAGAGACTTTCCCGCGAAATTGGGGATGTTGGTTCGATAATGTAATTTCCGAAGACAGCCCGATCCGCAACAAGTCCGCTAATTGCGGGCATAACTTCGCTTCATCTGAGGGCTGTCAGAAGAGACCACACTGGCTGGCTGGCGAAGCAGTGTTATACGCACCCTGCTCTGCCCGTTTTCCCTGCAAACAGGGAATTTAACAGGGAAATTTCCCAAATCCTGTGTTTTGCCATTCTAGAGACCGCAGGTAGTAGCCATAACACGGCGCTTGGATGCCAATTCCCTGCGTACGGAAACAGGGAATTGAATTCGGCAAGCAACGAATTCTTACTGGGTAGCAGAGAATTTTACGTCCAGTATTGGTACACGCCATCACGCCAACCAGCGCACGACGGCGAGGCTGAGGGTCGGGAAGAGAACGCACAAGCCGAGTCGGACCACGTCAGCTGCGATGAAGGGCAACACACCCTGATACGTCTTGGCGATCGGAACCTCGCGGGCGATAGCACTGACTACGAACACATTGAGGCCTATGGGCGGCGCCGTGAGCCCGATGCCGACGACGATCAGGACGAGAATGCCGAACCAGATCGCGACCTCGTCCGGGGTCATACCGAAATCGAGCGCCGACACGATCGGGAAGAACACCGGCAGGGTGAGGAGCATCATCGCCAGCTCGTCCATGACCGCGCCAAGCAGGATATAGAAAGCGAGGAGAGCGATGAGGACTGCATAGGGTGGCAAACCCAGCTGTCCGAGGAAGGTTGCGGCCTGGCCCGGCACTTGCGATAGGGCGAGAAAGGCGTTGAACACCTCCGCGCCGAGCAGGATAGCGAAGATGAGCGCCGCGGTCTCCGCCGTTTGCAGAAGGCTTGTCCGGATCTCGCGCCAGGGTAAGGACCGGCGCAACAGGCCGATGGCGAACATGCTCACCGCTCCGACGGAGGCAGCCTCGGTCGGCGTGAAGATGCCACCATAGATGCCGCCGATTACAATGATCGCCACCGCTAGCGCCGGCCATACGAGAAGCAGCGCGCGCCAGCGTTCTTCCTTCGGCACGGATGCGTGCGCCGGACCAGCGTCGGGATCGCGCCGCACGACAATGCCGATCACAATGCAATAAAACAACGTGGCAAGGAGAGCCGGCACAAGCGCGGCCTGAAACAGCTTAGCGATATTCTGCTCGGTCGAGATGGCGTAGACGACGAGAATGATCGAGGGCGGAACCAAGATGCCGAGGGTGCCGCCGACGGCGACGACGCCCGTGCGGAGTCCTTCGCCGTAGCGGTAGCGGCGCAGTTCCGGCAACGCGGTGCGCCCGAACGTGGCGGTGGTCGCCACCGACGAGCCGCAAATCGCCCCGAACCCCGTGCACGCGGCTATCACGGCCATGGCTAAACCGCCGCGCCAATGACCGACCCACGCGCTCGCGGCGCGAAACAGATCAGTAGCCAGGCCCGAGCGCTCGGCGAAAGCGCCCATCAGGATAAAGAGCGGGATTACCGATAGCGTGTAGTTGGAGAACAAGAAGAACGGCGTCGTATTCATGTAGCTGAGGTACGCCGGCAGGCTGCTGAGGTAGATGTACCCGGCGCTGCCAACGGAGAGCATAGCCAGACCGACGGGCATGCGCAGCCCGATCAGCCCTAGCATGGCGAAGAAGCCGAGGCCGGCTGCCGCGAAGCCGCTCACCTGCCGCTCTTTAGCAGACGGGCCGCCGTCACGGCGGCGATAAGGGCGAGAAAAACGCCCATGATGGCGCAAGCATCAATGGCGTAACCTTGCGGGACGCCGAGTACCATCGAGGTGGTCTGGCTGGCGAAGGCATCGCGCGCGCCCAGCACCAGCCGCCACGACAGGACCGCGATGATAGACGCGTAAAGAAGGTCCCACATGGCGTCTAGCAGGAGCGTGGCGCGCCGGGGAAGGTTGGAGGTGAAGGTGTCTACGATGACGTTGCCGCGGCGGGCTTGGCAGAACGGCAGGAAGGCGAAAGCGCCAAGGGCCGTCGCGATCTGCACAAGCTCGAAATCGCCGGAAATGCCGTCGCCCACCAGCCACCGCATCAGCACGCTCATGGTGACCAGCATGGCGACCGCCAGCATCAGCACGCCGCCGGCGAGCGCCAAGATCTCGGTCGCCGCGGTCAGGCGGCGACCGAGAACGCTGCGATGCGCTTCAGGGTCGGGCGTAAAGGGCGCCGGTCCGTTCACGCCCCTTTCTCGTGTTTGGCAATAAGACCGCGCACGGTCTCCACGAGCTTTGCACCGTCAATGTTGCGCTCTTTCACCTGCCTGATCCAGGCGTCGATCACCGGCTGCGTCGTCTTTTCCCAGCGCTGCGCCTCCTCATCCGAGATAGTGACGATGGTGCCGCCTTTTTTCTTCACAAGATCGGGAAGCTCAGCAGCCATCTTATCGAACGGCACAGAAGCCATGCGCGCCGCCACCGCTCCGGAATTCTTGTCGATGACCGCTTTCAAATCCGCGGGCAAGCCTTCGTATTTGGCCTTGTTCATCACCAATACCATCACACTGGTGTAAAGCGATTTCGGACCTGGGATATCGGTGTGGAACTTGACCAGCTCGTCGAGTTTGACAGCGGGCACAACTTCCCAGGGCGTCAAAGCGCCATCGATGACGCGCTGCGCGATCGACTCAGGCACCTGCGGCACCGGCATGCCGACCGAGGTCGCGCCAAGCGCCTTCAGGGCTTCGCCGGCAAGGCGAGTCGGGAAGCGGATCTTGACGCCCCTCAGTTCCTCTAGCTTTTCGATGCGCTTGTTGACATGGATGAGGCCGCGGTCGTGCGCCCACACACAGATCGGATGTACCTCGGTGAATTCGTCGCGGATGTGGTTTTCGTAGAATTCCTGAAAGGCGAGCGAATTCACGAGTGCCGTGCGATGCGACACGAAGGGGTTCTCGATGGCTTCGCTCTTCGGGAAGCGCCCGGCCGTATAGCCGGTGAGGGTCCAGACGAGGTCCACCACGCCGTCCCGTGCTTGATCGTACAACTGCGGCGGGGCGCCGCCGAGTTGCATGGTGGGAAAGATATCGATCTTGATGCGCCCATTCGAATCTTGCTCGACCTTTCTCGCCCAAGGGGTCAAGAACTGCGCCGGAACGTTGGCGACCGGCGGCAGAAAATGATGCAGCTTGAGTGTGACTTGCGGGCTTTGCGCATAGCTCTCCCGCAGCAGGACCGGCGCAGCAAACGCGCCACCCGCAAGCTTGAGAAATCGGCGGCGATTGGCGGCCATGGCTGGATGTTCCCTCGTTCGATCTTCTTCAGGGACAATCAATCGCGTCTGCGCCTTGAGTGTCTTTTCGCTCTTTGAGCTTGTCAATGGCTTAGCGCGTCCAGAAGGCGGAGTGCGATAACGCGCAAGGTTTTATAACGATGATTGCCATGTCAGGTGTTTTTGAGCAGGTTGAGCCCAAACGCTCCATCGCAGCGCACGCCGCATTTTCTTAATGGGATGCGGATGGCACGTCTGGAATAAGCATTTGTTTCTCGCTACCAGCCGCGCTGAATTGACAGTGACCATGAACGGTTCTGCCCATAGCTTGTGCTGCCGCGCTTGACCGCCCTGAAGACGAGGTAAAGACTGTTTGCCCTTTCGCAAGGCAAAAGCACGGGAGAAACGTCATGTCAGGCCGGATCGAACGTTCCATCGAAGAGCTTTATCGGGACGATCCAGAACGCGCCGATGCGGTGGTGTTTGGACGCGAGCCCGCGCCGAGCCGCCGCGGATTTTTAGGAGGCGCCGGCTTGGCGGCGATGGGCGCCGCGGTCGGCGGCGTCATCCCGTTCAGTCAGAATATGCCTGCCGGATTGATCCCGACATCCTTGGCGCAAGGCGCACCGGCCGCCGCTCCTCCGGCAGCTCCAGACGCGGCGCCGAAAGGGCCGCAATATCTGCAATTCCCGGGCAAGAGGGACAGGCTCATCGTGCTCGGTGAAAAGCCGCTGGTGGCGGAGACGCCCGAGAGCCTGCTCGACGACGAAACCACGCCGACCGACAAATTCTTTATCCGGAATAATGGTCTCATCCCGGATCAGGCCAAGGATGCGGACAATTGGAAGATCTCGGTCGATGGTGAGGTCGACAACAAGCTCGAACTCACGCTTGGCGAATTGAAATCAAAATTCAAGCCGGTGACGCGCCGCATGGTTCTCGAATGCGGGGGCAATGGGCGTTCATTCTTCAATCCGCAGGCCCGCGGCAATCAGTGGACCAATGGCGGCGCAGGCTGCGCGGAATGGACGGGGGTTCCGGTCGCGGACGTGCTAAAGGCGGCGGGCCTCAAGTCTTCCGCGGTGTTCAGCGGGCATTACGGTTCCGATCCGCATCTCTCAGGCGACGCAACCAAGCCTTCGCTTTCGCGCGGGGTACCGCTGAAGAAATTGATGGACGAAAACAATCTGATCGTTTGGGCGATGAACGGTCAGCCGTTGCCGAACATCCATGGCTATCCCGTGCGTCTGGTGGTGCCGGGCTGGCCCGGATCGATATCGAGCAAGTGGCTCACCCGCATCTGGATTCGCGAGAAGGAACATGACGGTCCCGGCATGGGCGCGACCTCCTACCGTGTCGCGATCAGGCCGATGGTTCCGGGCGACAAGCCGGACGAGAAGAACTTCAAGGATCTCGAGTCGATGCCGGTGCGCTCGATCATCACCAACCCGGCCAATGGCACGAAGCTGCCGGCGGGCACCAAGGAAGTGCAGCTTCGCGGCGCTGCATGGGCCGGTGACCACACTGTCAAGCAGGTCGATGTCTCAATCGATTTCGGCGCCACCTGGACGCCGGCCACGCTCGGAAACCCGAAGAATAAATACGACTGGCAGCGCTGGACCGCGTCGGTGAAGCTGCCGACCGACGGCTATTACGAGATCTGGACCCGCGGCACGGATTCCCGCGGCGTCATGCAGCCGCATATCGCCGGCTTCTGGAATCCGCAGGGCTATAGCGGCAACCCGATGCATCGCGTGGCCGTGCTGGTCGGCTGATGCACGGCGAAAAACAAAAAGCCGCCGCACAGGTGGCGCGGCGGCTTGTCCTTGTCTTTGCCGTGCTCGTGCTGTCGCCAAGTCTAACCACCGCACAACAAGCCGCGTCGCCTTTCACGCCGCGCGATGAAAATCCCGAAGACTTCCCGCCCGGTGCCGGGCGAGACGATACCTTTTATAGTTGCACCGCTTGCCATGGCTTCAAGCTGATTGCGCAGCAGGGAATGAACCGCCGGCAGTGGGAAGATTCCATCGATCTGATGGTCGCCAAGCACAACATGCCGCCGCTCGACGCCAAGACGCGCGAGACCGTTCTGAGTTACCTGGAAGCTACGTTTCCGCCGCGCTCGCAACGGGGCTGGCAGAACCCATTCCTCAATCGCTGATCAGAAGCTTCAGCGCCTTCAAGCTGGCATCGCCATGTCTGCCGAATCCGAAGATCAGCTTATGCCGCGCGAACTGTCGTGTCCTTGAGGGTGTGGGCGAGCATTCCGAAGGACGCTCCTGCTGGGTTTTGGGCCGTCGTATCAAGGCCCGCCAATGGCATGAGCAAACTCTTCCTTGGTCATTCGACGATACTGCCATTTCCCATCGGGCCCAATTCTCTTCATTAGACAGAGCGACCGGGTTGAGGTTCCGTCGACTAACTGCACACGCGCAAAAACCCACCTGAGGTGCGGCTCCCACCCCTCGGCATTCTCGAATTGCTCCCAGATTGATTCCCGCAAAACTACCTCCCTGCGAGACGGAAAAACCCTCCTCAAGGGCGGGAGCAGTTTTGACTAGGTCGCGCGCCATTACAAGTTTGAATGCGCCAGGCCATTGCCACTAGAAGCTGGCGAGCTTCTTACAAATATTGCTCGCACCTATAAAGTCAGCCACATTACTAGCATCTAATAGATGACGCGCCTCCAGGCTTTTCTGATGGAAGTTCATACCGCCCTGATGCTGCTCGCGGCCGGTGTCATCGGAGGCACCATAAGCGCATTGGCGGGCGGCGCGTCTCTCGTGCTTTTCCCCGCGATGCTTGCAGCCGGTGTGCCGCCGCTCATGGCGGTAGCATCGAACAGCACAGGGATGATGCCTGGCACTTTTCTCGCGGCCATGGCAGACCGATCGCAACTTCCAAAGTTGGACCGGTCGTTTATTGTGCTGCTCGCAGTTTCACTCGTCGCTGCCACGGGCGGTGCGATACTTTTGATAGTGACACCGGAGCGCGTCTTCGAACTCCTCGTGCCGCTGCTGCTTGGCTTGGGAACCGTGCTAGTCGCTTATGCACAGCCGATCGGGACATGGTTAGGCCAACTCTCCTTCGGCAAGAGCAAGACCACGCTGCATCCCAATGCGATCGGACTTGTGATGATGGTCCCGATCTCGATTTATGCCGGGTACTTTGGCGCCGGTGTCAGTGTGCTGATGCTCGCAGCGCTGTCCGTTGCCAATAGCGGCAACTACCGTTCCGCGAATGTCACCAAAAACCTTATCAACAGTCTCAGCTGCCTGGTCGCAGGAATCGTGTTCAGTATTCAGGGCATTGTTGCCTGGGTCCCTGCCTTGCTCATAGGTACGGGCGGGATCGCTGGCAGCCTCGCCGGGGCCTATGTGGCGCGCATACTGCCGGTCGCGGTGGCGCGCATCATGGTCGTAGCCTTCGGCACGCTGCTGACTGCGGTTTATGGCTGGCGCTATTGGTTTGCGCCGGCTGACTAGGGCAGTTCGTGAGGCCGCGCGCGGCCCAAACCCGTTTCAGTTGGTTCCGACGAACTTCCGTACGGCTTCAGCCACCGCGGCCGGAGCCATGCGCGATACGTCGTGCTCGGAATCGACCGGTGCCTGCTGAATGTGCGGATATTCGCGTGTCAGTCGCTCAATGACCGGCGCCGGATAGCGGGAGGAACGCGTGCCGCGTATCAGCAAAGTGGGCGTGCGCACCATGGCGAGCTCTTCCCACATTTCACGAATCGGACGGCGCGACGTGTAGCCCGGCTGGTCGAGCGGTATCGTGTTTGTGTTGTCGGGGTCGCGCTTGAGCATGTAGCCGCCCTCTACCTTTTTCAGGGCTTCCAGGGCACGGGCGCGGTCGAGCGCAAAGCGCGGCGGGTTATCGAGCTTCGCAAATTGCGCCATCGCCGCTTCCACCGTCGGGAAGATCGGCAGCGGATTGCCGGTTGAAGCCGGTGCAGCCTTGTCGCGGTTCATTTGAGTATCGACGAGGATTAGCTTGGAAAGCTGCTCAGGATGATTTCACGGCGAACGAGATGATGACCGGCCCCGCAGCCGAATGCCCCATAATGATCGGCTTTTCCCATTTCATCGCGGCGATCGCCGCCTGCATGTCGTCGAGGAAGGCGTCGCGGGAATAATTCTTGCTTGGGCTCCAGGTCGACTCGCCCCAACCGCGTTTGTCGGGCACGACCACCTCGCGGTCGCCCGCAAGCGCCGACGCGACGTCGATCCAGTCATAAGAATCGTAATAATTGGAGCCGTGAATAATCAGTATCGGCGTACGGCCGGGCCGGCCGAAGACCCGATAGAAAATCGTCACGTCGCCTGCGCCAAATGTCCCCGTGCGCTGCTCTTCGTTGGCCATCGCATCCCCTTTTTGGATACGGATTCTTATTCCTATTCTTCTTAGGCGGTAAGCACCAATCCCCCGGCGACCGCGGCAAGAATGACGAGGGTCGCGCCGATGACAATGACAAAATGACGCCAGCCCATCATGCCGATGGCCGACAGTGAAGTGCCCAGGCCGAGCGCCCCAATCGCAAGCAGCAGGCCCCAGGTGGAAAGCTCAAGCAGCCAAACTTTGAGGGGCGCATAAATTGGCGCCAGCCCCGGCATCAAAGGGACGGCGCTATTGAGCAGGCAGAGCGCGACAAAGCCAAGCGCAAAACCGGGGAAAGGCACGCGCGCGGCGTCTGAGAACTCTCACCGGCTGCGCGAAGTAGAGGCCGACGGCCATAGCCAACGGAAGCAGAAGCGACACGCGGAACAGCTTGACGATGACCGCGGTGTTCCCGACCGGTTCCGAAACCGCATAGCCGGCGCCTACGACCTGCGCCATGTCGTGAATGGTGCCGCCCAGCATGACGCCGGTGTCCTGGGCGCCGAATCCCATGACGATGCAAAGCGGCACGTACAGCAACATGGCGGCGGTCGATAATGCGTTCACCGCTACAATCACAAAGGCCACGTCGGCCTGCTTGCCTTCGTAATGCGGCAGCATGGTCGCGGTCGCCAGCGTGGCCGACGCGCCACAAACGGCCGTGCCGACTCCAGCCAGCACGCCGTAACAATCGCTTTTTCCGAATGCGCGCGCCAATCCCACGCCGGCAAGGACGGTGATGCCCATCGAAATCGTCACCACGACGGCGGTCGAGATCCCGAGCGCGGCGATATCGCTTAATGCGATACGCAAACCCAGAAGCGCGATGGCCCAGCGCAGGAGCTTTCTGATGCAGAAGGCAATTCCGTCCGCAAAAGCCGCGTGTTGCGCGAGCGGGTTTGCGGCGATGCCGACAATAAGGGCGACCACCATCGCCGGGACGGAAGCGGCCGGCTCAAGCAGGAATGCGATGGCAACCGCGCTTCCCGCCACCGCAGCGGAAAGGGCGATACCGGGCGCCAACTGACGAAAGGACGCTGGCGCAGGAACAACAAGGGAAGCTTCCATCGCGCTCATATTGTTCTCTTGAAATGGAAAGTACAGGCCATAAAGACTTCCGAACGCTCGAAAAGGGGAATTTTTCACCGCAATTCTCATTGGCAACGAAATGGCGACTGCGAGCCGGTAACCGCACGAAGCATCGGGTGGTGTCAGGCACGACTGTTGCAAACCATCTGGGATAGACTGTCCGGGGAAATCTGGAGGCCGCAGACGGCGCGGTGCGTGCAAAAGGACCTTATTTCCATGACTTTCGGACTAAGAATTCGTTTTTCGCGCAAGGCCGGCCTTCATCCGCCCCCCGAGCGGACGCGCCGCCACCATCCCGATTTCGACAAGCTGGCCAGCGAAGGCTGGAAGTCGCTGGAGGCGGAGGGGAAGCTTTCCGACAAGGCCTGGCGCAAGGAGCAGCAATGGTCGCTCGACATGGGCCTGCCCGGCGCCGAATGCCTCACCGACAAAACAATTCCGACTTTCGCCCGGGGCGAGCTGCCGCATTTCGCCGGCATCAACACCTTCCTGAAGGCGCCCTATGTGGAGAATGTGCGCGATGTTTCGAAATACGATGCAGCGGTGATCGGCATCCCGTTCGACAGCGGCACCACCTACCGCCCCGGCACGCGCTTCGGGCCGCAGGGCATCCGCCGCATCTCGGCGCTCTACACGCCGTATAATTACGAGTTGGGCGTCGATTTGCGCGAGCAGATGACGCTGTGCGACGCGGGCGACGTCTTCACCATTCCCGCCAATCTGGAAAAGAGCTTCGACCAGATCACGCGCGGGGTTGCGCATGTGGCGTCGTCGGGCGCGCTGCCGGTTATGTTAGGCGGCGATCACTCGATTGGATTTCCCTGCGTGCGCGGGATCGCGCAATGCACATCGAAGCGCATCGGCATCATCCATTTCGACCGCCACATCGATATTCAGGAAAAGGATCTTGATGAGCGCATGCATACGACGCCGTGGTACTGGGCGACCAACCTGCCGAATGTGCCGGCAACAAATCTGGTGCAGCTCGGCATCGGCGGCTGGCAGGTTCCGCGCGAGGGCGTGCAAGGAGGCGCGCAAACGCGGCACCAATGTGCTGACGATCGCGGATATCGAGAAGATCGGACTGGAAAAGACCGCCGAGATCGCGCTGGAACTGGCATGGAAAGATGCCGACGCGGTCTACATTTCCTTCGATGTCGACAGCATCGACTGCGGCTTCGTGCCGGGCACCGGATGGCCCGAGCCCGGCGGCTTCCTGCCGCGCGAGGCCCTGAAACTGCTCGGCCTGGTCGCTGCCGAAGGGCTCTGTGGCCTGGAAGTGGTGGAGGTCTCGCCGCCTTACGACACCTCCGACATCACCGCACTCGTCGGCGTGCGCGTGGTGGTCGAGGCGCTGGGCTCAATGGTCGCGCACGGCAAGCTCGGATCGCACAAGCACATCATCGACAAGCCGGTCAGCTTTTGAGGAGCATGCTATGCATCGGGAACACGATCATCACACTCATCCGGCCGGCGCAACCGGCGGCGTCGGCCACAACCAGCCGGCCCCGCGCACGGTACAATGGCAGCGTCCGCACGTGGTCGGCGGCGAAGCTCAGCTGGATGAAGCTCCGACCTGCGAGCCGGATCTCGATCTGGTGGAGGCCGCCTTCAGCGAAGGTTTCGCGATCGCCCGTGATCCCACCAGCTTCCTGCGCCTGGCGCAGGTGCCGTTCGAGGCACTCTCGGCAGACGGCGAGCGGCTGGTGCTGTTGCGGGTGGAAATCGACGCTGTTGCAGACGTCGGCGGAGTCACGCCGCACCTCGGCGGCGGGTCGTTCCGTTACGACCCGCTTCCGGCACAGATGGTTTCAAACCGCCGGCGGCTGCGCTTCGTCTATTTCGACGGGCATAGCCCGCGCGCGCTCAAACTTTCCGAAGTACGGGCGTTGAAAGCTGCGGCCGCGCCTTAAGGCGCAATCTCGCCGCGCTGCCAGTCGTAGATATCCACGCGCTCGTAAATCCCGCCGGTGTAGAACGGCTCATTGCTGAAAAACTGCTCGAGCATGGCTCGGTTGGGAAATTCGTACACCATCGCGCTACCAAACCATTCCCTGCCAGTCTTTTCGGTAAGGCCGCCGCGCGCCAGGCAGTTGGTATTGTCCTTCGGCCCCAGATGAGCGTTGTGCGCGTCGACGAGCGTTTTGCGCCGCTCGGTCACGTTCGGCTTGGCGATGCCGTGAAAGAAGAAACCTTGAAATTCCGCCCGCAAAGGCGCCGTCGGCTGTCGGTGGCCGAGCGCGCAGCGCCAGCCGCTGACCGTAACGGAGTGATAAAGCCCCGCCTTGGCGAACGGGTCCTCGGCCAGGAAGGGACGGATGGGTTCCGTTTCAGTCCCAGGGAAATCCGTCTGATAGGCGTAAGCGACCGGTGTCTGGTCGGCGCGCCGGATCGGACCGAAGGTCACCAGCACGTCCTTGTGCCTTGCAAGGAATCTGGCGTGCTCGTCGCGCAGCGACTGCGCAACGGTGCTGAAATCCACCGTCGTATGCTGAAGTGCAAGCTGTCCCACAACGGCTGGCGGTCTTCTAGCTTCGGTAAGAAGCGTCGATGCGATCAAGTCGCCGCAAGTAAGCCGGCCAGTCGGCCAGTCCGCGGCCCGCGTCGTGCTTCTCGGTCTGCGCCGCAACCTTCGCGCAGATCTCCTCGGGGACCTCGATCAGCTCGGAATCGGTCGCTTCCATCCGCAGCTGAATGGCGGCGGCGGACATCAGGTACCGCATGAGAACGAAGGCCTCGCGCGCCGTCTTGCCGACCGTAAGCAGTCCGTGGTTGTTGAGGATCAGAGCGCGATTCATGCCGAGATGCGCATTGATGCGTTCGCGCTCGGCAAAATCTTCAGTGATCCCCTCATAGGGATGATAGCCGATCCGTTTGTAGAACCGCATCGCCTGCTGCGACACCATTCGCAGGCCATGCTTCAGGCCGGACAGCGCCATGCCGGTCTCGGTGTGAATGTGGATGGCGCATTGGACGTCGGAGCGCGCGCGCAGCACGCCGCCGTGCAACGTAAAGCCAGGACGATTGACGCCGGCTGACTCATCAAGGTCCTCGTTCATGTCGACCTTGACGAGGTTCGAAGCCGTCACCTCATCCCACAGCAACTCGTGCTGCTTCATCAGAAATTTGCTTGGCTCGCTGGGCACGCGCGCCGAGCAGTGATTGTAGATGACATCGTCCCAGCCATGCAGGACGCACAGCCGGTACACCGCTGCAAGGTCGACCCTGACTTGCCACTCCTCGGCCGACATGCCGGCGGGGGCGTTGGTCGGAACCGCGGAATGTATGTTCATGTCGAGCTTCCTTTTCGCTGCGGCGCGGCCTGTGAATACCAGCGATCTTATTGACGCTCATGACCTATAGGGCATTTCGGCCCCTAACCTTTCGCTAGGAAAATAAGCCACCAAACATTCCGTTTCTTTGCTGGTACCCGCTTTCGGGGACGAATTAATTTGCAATGATAGCTGAGGAGAGCATTATTTGTCCAACGATAATGGGAGGGTGGTCATGTCGAACAAACACATCAAGGGCGCCAAGAGCGTAACGTCGAGCCGCGAGCTCACGCGCAGAAGCACGCTCAAGGGCGGACTCGCAGTCGGCGCCGGCATCACATTCGGCACCTTCGCAATCATCGGCAAAGCTTCCGCCGCTGCCATCACGATGCGCTTCGGCAGCGACAGCCCGATCGGCGCGCCTCACACCAAATCCGCGCTGGTGCTGAAGGAACTGGTCGAGAAAGGCACGCAGGGCCGGGTTGAGGTTGTTGTCTTCCCGGACAGCCAGCTCGGCAACAATCAAACGATGACGAACGGCATCAAGGCGGGAACGCTCGATGGCGTCGTCACCGACGTTTCGCATATCAGCGCGGCGGTGGGCGAGACAGACGTTTTCAATCTGCCCTTCGTCTTCAAGGACACCGACCATGTACTCCGCTTCGCCAACGGCCCTGTTGGTGCCAAGCTAAAGCCTAAAGTCGATGAAGCCTTCGCCTGCGAATTGCTCGGCTTCGCCTCGGACGGCTCGCGCAACCTGTGGAACGGCAAGCGCCCGATCAAGACCCCGGCGGATGTGACCGGACTGAAGTTCGGCGTGCAGGCCAGCAAGATTCAACGCGATACCATTCTGGCGTTCGGCGGAATTCCAACGGTCGTCGGCTTCAAGGATCTGTACACGGCGCTGCAAACCGGCCTGGTCGACGGCAGCGACAAGACCATGGCCGACATCATGCAGGTGAAGCTCTATCAGGTCACAAAATACCTGACGCTCACCAACCACTACAGCATCGTGAGCACGATGATCGTCTCCAAGAAATTCCTGGACCAACTCGACAAGAAGGACCAGGACGTCGTCAGGGAAGCGGCCAAGCCCGCCGTGAAAGCCCAGGTGGATGACGTGCTCAAGAGCGAGCAGGAGACGATTGCCTTCCTGAAGGACAAAGGTGGGATGCAGATCATTCCCCTGGAAAACCAGAAGGCCTTCTCCGACAAACTGGATGGCGTTTACAAGGAAGCCAGCGACCGCATCGGAGCCGACCTGATCGACGCGGCGCGCAAATCTTCATAAGGGCGCGCCGCCGACAATCTGCCAAATAACTTTCGACTTCCGACTACTGATACCGCGAGGTACGGTTAGTGGTTCAAGTTCAATTTTATTTGGCAGAGATCGGCCGTTGGTTTGAAAATATACTGACCGCAATTTGCACGCTGCTTCTGTGCTTTCTGGTCATCAGCGTGTTTACGGAAGTGATGATCCGTTACGTCATCCACGCCCCATCGGCGTGGACCGAAGAGGTCGCGCAATTCATTCTCGTCTGGTTCGGCTTGCTCGCGGCCGCAGTGGCCGCGCGACGGGGAATGCATTTCGCCATCCGGTTCGGCGTGATGTATTTCAACGCGCGCATACGCTGGATTATCCGACAGGCATGCAATGTTGCGGTCATCCTGTTGCTGGCGGTGATACTGAAGCAGGCCATTGCTTACCTCGACATCGTCGGCAATCAGCATTCCATGGCGACCGAAATCAACATGCGTATCCCCTATGGGGGAATTCCTGTCGGCATCGGCATGATCATGTTGATTTATATTCTTGAGTTTGCGGATGCCGTCCTGTCGATTTGGACTGGGCGCGTGTTCAGCACCGTCGAGGAACGCGAGGAGAAAGTTTATCGCGAATTGCGGGGCGAAGTTGTGCCGCCGGCGCCCGAGACATCGCCTCCCACACCAGTAACAACCATCTCCCAGCCGCACTGAACGATTATGGGTAGCGCAAGCATCGTTCTTGGTATCGCCTTTGTCATCTTCATGGCGATCGGGATACCAGTCGCGTTTGTGCTCGGCGCCGCGGCCGTGGTCGGCCTCTTTTTTGCTCCGCATGGCTTTGTGCTGCTGCCCGGACTGCCGCAGCAGATGTATGACGCGCTCAGTTCCTTCAACTTCCTCGCCATTCCGCTTTTCATTTTTGCCGGCGCGCTGTTGTCGGAGGGTGGCGTGGCCAAGAACCTCATGGATCTGGCGTCGGCCACCATCGGGCGGGGACGCGGCGGGCTGGGCGTGTCGGTCATCGGGTCGACAATGCTGTTTAGCGGCATTTCGGGCTCTTCCTCGGCCGACACCGCCGCCATCAGCAAAGTCTCCAATCCGAGCCTCAAGGAGCAAGGCTATCCGGCGCCGTTTCGCGCCGCATTGTTCGGCTCCGCGGGATGCGCCGGCACGCTTATTCCGCCGACGAATGATCTGATTCTCATTGGTATCGTCGGCAACATGTCCATCGCCGGCCTGTTCGCCGCCGGCATACTTCCGGCGATCGTGAATGGCCTCGGGCTCATGGCCTGGGCCGTCTACGTCTCCCGGCGCAACGGCTATGGCAACGTGACCATCCCGTTTTCCGTGAGGGCGACCCTTTGGTCCTTCATCAAGGCGGGACCAGCTATCCTGCTGATCCTGATCATTCTTGGCGGCATCCTCGGCGGCGTGTTCACCCCCACCGAAGCGGCGTCCGTCGCGGTGGTCTACGGCCTCGTCCTGGCCGGGTTCGTCTATCGAACGCTCACCATCCCCAAGCTCATCGCGATCTTCCGTAACACCATTGAGATCAGCGGAATGGTGCTACTGGTAATCGGGATGTGCGCCATTCTGGGCTACGTCCTCACCATCTTCCAGGTGCCGGGCATGCTCGGAAAGCTGCTTGATGTGTGGGCGCCAGACAAGATTCTATTTCTTCTTTACGTGCAGATCCTGTTTTTCATCATCGGCATCGTAATGGACACCGTGCCGGCAATTCTGATCCTCGTTCCGATGCTGACGCCTATGGCGGTCGCGCGCGGAATTCGAGCCGATCCATTTCGGAATCCTGATCGAATGCAACATAGCCCTGGGTTTCATCACTCCGCCCATCGGCAACGTGCTGTTTACCGCCTGCGCCGTGGTGGACGTTCCGCTCGAGCGCGTGATGAAGCCGCTGTTGCCGATGATCGGCGTTTTGTCGGTCACAATGCTGATCATCACTTATGTTCCGGAGGTTTCGATGTTCCTGCCGAGGCTCCTGAAGCTGGTAGACTGAAAGGCGGGGCTGGCATCGGCTATCCTCGACGCCTCGCGCCTGCGCGCAGGCGGCTCTCGATAAGGTGAGATGATTGCATGAGAGAACGCGTTTTTGTCGCTCAACCCATTCCCGAGGTTGCCCTTGCAGTGCTGCGGGAAGTCGCCGACGTCACCGTCTATCCCTACCTGGATCGGCAGATCACGGTGGACGAGCTGGTCGCCAACGCTCAGCGTGCTGATTGGCTGTTCGTCTTGCACGAGACGAACGTGACCGCCGAAGTCATTAACGCCAATCCGAACCTCAAAGGGATTGGCGTTATGTGTTCGGCCAATCCGCTCGTGGACATGAAGGCGGCGACGGCGCGCAAGCTTCCGGTCTTCGTGGAGAACCGCGAGGATACCTTTCCCGGCGTAGCGCCGACGACCGCCGACCTGACCATGGCCATGCTGCTCAGTTTGGCCTACCGCCTGCCGGAAGCCGACCGTTATACGAAGGCCGGCAGGTTTCGCCAGGAACAGACACTGGCTTTGATGGGTCTCGGCTGCCCGGGCAAAACCGTCGGCCTGATCGGCATGGGCAAGGTCGCCGTGTATATGGTGCCGCGAATTCGCGCCTTCGACATGCACCCCATCTATACCAAGCGGAATCGGCTTGCCGCCGAGCGGGAAAAAGAGCTGGGCGTCGAGTGGGTGCTCAATCTGGACGAACTGCTGAAACGCAGCGACTTCGTTTGCGTCGCCTGCGATTACAACCCGAGCACGCACAAGCTTATTGGCAACCGCGAGCTCGGCTTGATGAAGCCCGAGGCCTTTCTCATCAACACCGCGCGCGGCCGCATCGTCGACGAGCCCGAGCTGATCAAGGCGTTGCAGGAAAAGCGCATCGCCGGCGCGGGCCTCGATGTGTTCTGGCATGAACCACCGGAAAGCCCGGATCCCTTCGTGCCGGAGGAGCTCTGCAAGCTCGACAACGTAGTACTTGCGCCGCATAACGGCGGTGCGACCTGGGACGTCCGTGGCCGCAAGGCAAAGTCGGTCGCCAAGAGCCTGGTTCAAATGATGAAAGGCGAGCGCTCCGAGGCGCTGATCAATCCGGAAATCTACGACTAGCTACCTGTTGATTTGCCCTACGCCGCAGGTAAAAAGAAAAGCTCGGAGTCGACGTCCATGGCTGAGATTGTTGCCGGTATCGCTGTTCCACACGACCCGTCCTATCCGGCGCGGGCGAAAAAAGAAGGGCCGGACGGCGAGATCGCCAAGCTCTACAGCGAAGTCCTGCACTACCTGCAGGCGGCGCGGCCGGACGTGCTGGTGGTCTTCACAAACGACCATTTCAACGCCTTTTTCTTCGACAACTTCCCCACCTTTGCGATCGGGGTGGCCGAAGCGAGCTCCGGCCCGATCGATACCACCGACATGCCGACGTTCAATGTCATCATTCATGAGCGCTTGGCGGAGCACATCCGCCGGCAGGCGATTGCCGACGGCTTCGACCTGTCGCTGACGCAGAAATTCGGCATGGACCACGGCTTCATGGTGCCGCTGTCCTTCCTCAATCCCGGTATGAAAATTCCGGTGGTGCCGATCTGGGTCAATGCTTTCGTAAAACCTCTGCCCAACGCTGCACGCGCGCGTGCGCTCGGCCGCTCGGTCGGCGCAGGCATCAGGAGTTCACGTAGCAACTTGCGCGTCGCCGTTGTAGCCGCCGGCAGCATATCGCTGGAAATCGGCGGACCGATGGTCAATCCCGGCGCACGCAGGGGCATTCCCGGCGTCGATTGGGTGACGCATGTGGAAAAACGGTGGGCGGCCGCCGAGATCGATGAGCTTGTCGAAGAGGCGACCGAAGAGAAGATGCTGGCGGCCGGCAACGTCGGCGGCGAGCTGCTCAACTTCATTGCCATGCTCGGCGCCATCGGCGATCATCGGCCGGATTTCATCGAGATGCAGGCCAAGGAAGGCCACATCGCCGCCGTCTGGAATCTGGTGCGAACATGAGCCTTTACGCCGTCCAGGAATTGTGCAGCCGCACCCTCAAGGACAAGGAATTCCGTGAGGCGATCAAACGCGACCCCGCGGCGGCGCTGGCTCCGCTGAAATCTTTCCGCGAAAGAGCGTGAGGCCTTGCTTGCTGGAGACGTCGCCACGCTCTACGAGATGGGGACGCATCCCTATTTGCTCGCCCATCTCTGCCGCTGGGATTTGTTCGGGTTGACGGTCCCGGTGTACAGCGAGCGGATCCGCAAGGCGAAAGAACCTTTACCGCCTGACGAACGCGCAATGTAGGCATTTTGATGTTTTCCCCGATCCGGAGTGGTCAATGTGTCAAAAAAAGGAGTTTGTCCATGCGCGAATTGTGCAAGGCATTACTCGCTCTCTTTGCCCGCGGAAGCCTTGGCCGTTTCGGAATACAAGCTGGTCCTGCACCTGTGCAGCAGACGGCCCCTAGGGCGGGGCTGCACATGACCTTCGGGCGGGACCATCTTCTCGTCGGGCTTCGACAGCCTGATCGCCGTGATCCGTCTGTTCGGCATCGGTGAATTTTCTCATCGATGGTATCGGGCCGGGAGTACGAGATGCACGACAACTTCATCTTTGCTCTCATGATGACCATCGGGCGACAGAACTTGCTAAAGGCGCTGGGCGTGGGCGGGCCGCTCGCGTTGTTCATGATGTTCGAGAAGTGGTTTTTGGTCCCGCTGCCCAAGAGACCCCTCGAAGCCTGGATTGGCCTCGGCTGACGCAAGCGATTGCAACATCGGAGAGCGCGTAGTGCTAATTTGCGACGCGGAAACGCTCAACCAATCCAGAGAGCATGGACCTTGAAATCCAGGGATCGAAGTCAACGCTGCCCGACACATTTCTCCCGCTATCAACCGTGTTCAGATCGGAGAATGTTTCGAGCACCATCGATGAAGTTCGTGAGCTCAGTGACTTCTCTGGGATGGCAATCGAACTGCTTTCGACATTCAGGGCCGAGCGCTTGACCTTGCATGAAGTGTTGATCCGCGTGATGGCGGATCTCACAGTGCCCGATGGCGAGAGATATGAGGATCTGGGCATCAATTTCCGTCAGATGACGGCTGTTATCCTGGAGAAACATATCTCGCCACGCATGCCCCAAATTCATCGCGCATTCGAACAGCTCAAGCATGACGCATCGGCTTTCATCGACAAAGCGCAGGCGTCGGCCCCCTCGTCTGTCCATAGCCTAGCCGGGGGCGCCGATGCCGGGTGGCTGCGTCTCGATGCCGCTCCACCATCTCAATCGCCCCCTGACTTACCCTCCTTACACTTTGGACTTGGCTGGCTGGCCAGAGCACGATGCAGGCATTGGATCAGACGAGCTTTGAGGCCAAGCGACTTACGACCAATTGATAGCAAAACTATGGTCTGAAAGAACGAGGAGTGATGTTTCCTATGGGCTCGTATCCCTTACGCTCCTCCTGACCAGCCCCTAAGGGCCAGAAATGACAGGAAGGGACACCCGCTGTGAAGCATCTCGTCGAGCTTCGCGTGCAGGCCGCAGTCATCCGCCGGCGCAGGGGGAACCCAACCATAACCCCCGCCCCGACCGCCGCATTTTTCGCGATACGCCGACCGATGCTCTCCCGACAGGCGGGTAGGGGCTCGGCACCAATTTTTCGCCACTCGCCGCACCGATTGTCATGGCTAGCAGAACCGGAGGACACTAGGTGAAGATTGCGAATATCAAGGCCAGCCTACACCGTCATGAGATCGACTTGCCCGGTATCGGCGAGTCGATTGAGGCGCGCAGTTTCGTCTTCGTCGAGGTGGAGACGGAGGACGGGCAGTAAAGGCATGGGCTGCACCGGCTCCTTCCTGCCCGTGGGCGGTGATGCCGTGCATCGAGCACCACCTGCTCCCGCTGCTGAAGGGCAAGAATATCCGCCACACCGAAGCGATCCACAGCCTCGTCTGGCGTCAGCTCAACAACCGCTCTTACACTGGCGTGATCTCGAACGCGCTCTCAGCCATCGACATTGCTCTGCTGGGATCATCCGCGGTAAGGCGGAGGGCATGCCGATCTCGGAATTGCTCGGTGGCTTTCAGCAGGGAAGCCTACACCTACGCGACCTTCGGCTACCCGTTCTTCGATGAGCAGCAGATCGCCGAATACGCCAAGAAGTTTCTTGCCGAAGGGCATACCATGCTGAAGATGGTGGTCGGCGGCGAGCCTACCCGCACCTGGAAGGACGACGTGCGGCGAGTGCGCGCCGCGCGGGAGGCAATCGGCCCGGACATCGACCTTATGATCGACGCCAACTGCTGGTTCGATCCGCATGACGCCTTGATGCTTGCCAAGGCCGTCGAAGACGCTGAACCTCGAGATGGTTCGAGGAGCCTATTCAGGGGAACGACGCACGCGCGCTCGCCGACTTGCGTAACCGCACAAGCGTGCCAATCGCCGCAGGGCAGATGGAAGGGCACCGCTGGCGCTTCCGCGAGCTCGTCGTCCACCACGCCGTCGACGTGCTTCAGCCCAACGTGCTGTACAATGGTGGCTATACGGAAGGGCTCAAGGTCGCGCACCTGGCGCAGGCTTTTAACCTGCCGATGTCAAACGGCGGAGGCTGGCCGATTTTCAACATGCACCTGCTGGCGGGCGTCATGAATGGCGGTCCGGTCGAGTTCCACTACGGCATGTGGATGACCGGCAAGCACTTCTTCGAGGGCACACCGGATCCGGTGAACGGCAAGATGCGCATCCCTGACCGTCCCGGCCTCGGCTTCACGCCGCGCTACGACGCGCTTGAGGACGGCCGCATTCGTGATCCGGAAACCACCCGTTCCAAGAACCGCGACGCCCACGGCTATCTACTCCGCGAGGACATTTACAAGAGCTGACGGGCGACGGCGCTGAGCGGTGCAACGCGCGTACCGCGCAGGACCACACGCCCGCGCCGAACACAACAAGAAGCGAATTAACTGGGAGGAGACAATGAATAACCTTACACAGTCGAGCCTGTGGATCCGCGGCCGCGCCGCCGTCACGGGTGCAGTTTGCGCTGCCGCGGTTCTGGCAGTCACACCTGCCATGGCGCAGTATCCCGAACGCGACATCTCAATGATCATCCCGTTTGGCCCGGGAGGCGGCAGCGACATGCTCGCTCGCACCATCGCCAACGTCATGTCCGAGATGAAAGTTGTTCCGGTGAAGATCCTTCCCGAGAACCGGCCCGGCGGTTCCGGAGCCGTCGGCTACACGGCGGTCGCACGGCAGAAGGGCAACCCTTATACCATCGCGACCGTCAGCGTCTCCTTCTTCACGACGCCCCTGCAGGGTGGATCGCCGGTCAGCTACCGCGACTTCACCCCGCTCGCGGCCATCGCGCAGTCGCCCTACATCCTCGTCGCTCTGGCGAGCTCGGAGTACAAGACGCTGGATGACTTGAAGAAGACGAGGCGGCTGACGACAGGGACGGTCGGTGTCGTCTCCGATGCGGCGCTACTGGCGCGAATGACGTCGAAAGCACTCGGCGTGCAGATCGATGCGGTGCCGTTCGACGGCGAGGGCGAGGTGATGGCCGCGCTACTCGGCGGCCACGTGAACATCGCCTATTTCAACCCGAGCGAGGTGCTCCCGCAGATTGAGGCCGGCACGCTCCGCGCCCTGGCGGTCAGCGCCGCCCGTGCGTGTGGCCGTGCTCAAGGACGTGGCGACCTTCACCGAACTCGGGCACCAGATCGTCCATACCCAGATTCGTGGGCTTGGTGATGCCGAAGGATGTGCCGCCTGCGGTCGTCACCTATTGGGAGGGCGTGCTGCGGAAGGTGGCCGAAAGCGACCAGTGGCAGCAAACAATATATCGATCGCTTCCACGACGTGCCTAGATTCCGTCGACTCCGGAAGGCTTTCAAGCGACGTGCAATCGTGGACGCACCAACGCCCGCTACGAGGCCCTGATGAAGGAACTCGGCCTCATCAAGTGACGCGCCGAGGGCTACCCAGTCCGTCGGCTGGGACGCCCGATTGCTTCGCCGCGAGGAGGAACTTTCGATGACGCATCCAACGCCTTGACCAGTTGGTCGCCGCTCTGCCGGTCACTCTCGGTCTTTGCGTCTATCTCATCATCGCAGGCTTCGACTACGGCGTTCATGCGGGATAAGACGCCGGGCGCTGGCTTCTTTCCGGTGCTGATCGGCGGCGATTGTCGCCGTACTCAGCCTGATCAACCTCATACCGCAGCGCTCGTCGGCCTCGAGATCGCTCAAAGCCGGTATGCCAAGAGGCGACGTGGCTTCGCTTCATGGCCGTCGACCGCGGCGATGCTCGTTTCTGTCTGGCTCGATCGCCGTATCTCGGCTGGCCACTCGCCACCATGGCGCTGATGGCTGTCGATCGGCCTTGTCCTCCGGACCGACTCTGGAGCGCAGCTTCCTCGCTCGTCTGCTGGCCGTCTCGATCGTCTGTTGCCGCTCGCTCTGTGTCTGGATTTTTGGATCGCTGCTGGGCGTGCCGATGCTGAAAAGTCCGCGTTCGGCTTCTGACGCGGCGCCTCACGCGCAATCATTGGGAGACACTCGCACAATGGAAATGCTTCGCCCTTCTCTGGAACGGCATCCTTCAGCTGCGATGGAGCCCACTAATCCTTGCCTGGACCATTCTTGGCGCTCATCGTCGGCTTGCTGATCGGCGCCTTCCGGGCCTCGGGCCGACCGCCGGCGTCGCGATCATGCTCCCGTTGGCCGTTGGCCTCGGCGGCACAGCAGCCATCGCCTGCCTCGCCGGCGTCTACTATGGCTCAATGTTCGGCGGCGCCATCACCTCGATCTTGCTCGGCATTCCCGGTGACGCGCCCTCGGTTATGACCGTCCTCGATGGTTATCCGATGGCGCAGAAGGGCGAGGCCGGACGCGCGCTCGGCATCAGCTGTCTTCGCCTCCTTCATCGGCGGCCTTCTCGGCATCTCCAGGACTGGTCATCGCTTTCGGTTCCGGTCTCCCGCGCCGCGCTCGCCTTTGGCCCCACCGAGATGACCGCGATGATGTGTTTTGCCCTGTCGCTCGCTCAGCGTGCTCGGGGGCCGCAACGCCTTCAAGGGCTTCGTGTCGTCTGGCGCTTGGCTTCTGCGCTCGGCATGGTTGGCGCTCGATCCGATCGCCGGCCCCGCCGCGCTATCCGCTTCGGCCCGATGGATCTCTTCGACGGGCTCGATTTCTCGATCGTTGCCGTCGGCCTGTTCGGGCTCACGGCGATCTTCATGACGCTCGACGTGAATCTCCATCAAGCCGGTGCCCACGTACACCTTCTCTTCCGCTCGCTTTTGCCGCGCATCTCGGACGCCGTCTCGCCACGCTGGCAGCTTCTCCAGGGTCTCGGTGCTCGGCTTTTTCGTGGGTGTCCTTCCTGGTGTCGGCGCCTCCGCCGGCAACGATGCTCGTCCTATGCGCTTGCCAAGCGCCTCTCGGCGACGCCGGCAGAACGTATTGGCACCGGCATCGTTGAGGGCGTCGCGGCGCCGGAAGCTGCCAATAACTCGGCGTCCTACGGCGCCGATGATCCCGCTGTTCACGCTCGGTATTCCCGGCTCGGCGACCACCGCGGTGATGATGGGTGGGCTTGATCATGATCGGCCTGCAGCCCGGACCGCTGCTTTTCATCAAGAATCCGCAGATTTCATCTGGTCCGTGTTCGGCATGCTTCTGCCATCGGTAACCTTGCCCTTGTTTTCCTGACGCTGTTGCTCACCCCGGCCCTGGCGGCCGCGCTTCTGTTCGTACCGACGGCGCTTCTTTATCCGATCGTCTCGCGATCGTCGTCTTCGGAGTCTTCGCCATCGAGTATTCCACCGGCCTTCGATCCTGATCTGCCGTCGTCGCCGGCATTGCCGGCGTCATCGCTTGCTCAAGCTCGATTATCCTCCCGTGCCGTTGATCCTCGGCCTTGTTCTCGGGCCGCTGCTCGAGCGCAACATTCGCCGCACGCTGATACAAAGCCAGGGCGACGTCTTTGTCTTCGTCGAGCGACCGATTGCGCTCGCGCTCTTCATCCTGACCATCGCAACGCTGCTCATCCCTTTGGTGCTGCACTTGCTCGACAAGAAGAAGATCCCCGCCGACGAGACATAGATAGGGACGCCGGTCATGTCGGGCTACCAATTCGTAAATAAAGAGAACGATCAGCGCGCCCTACCCAGGCGTCGAAAATCTTTTCAATACGGGTTATCTAGTAAGAGCGGTGCTTTCCTTGGCGACGGTATAAAAGCTATCGAGGTGTCGAACGACGTCCTCCAGGTGCATCACGTCGACATACTTATGATGCATGTCGAATCAGATTCGCCTTGTGTGACAGGAGGCTACGATCGAAGCAGCACTCCTCCACCAGCACCACATGAAATCCGATCGAAAAGGCATCGACAGCGGAAGCCCGCACGCAGCCTGAGGTGGTCTCGCCGCAAATGATTAGCGTCCGTACACCAAGTTGAGTGAGGTGCGCGGTAAGATGCGTGCCGTAGAAGGCGCTTAGGACCTGCTGGCCCGCAGGGAGCAAAGGGCCCGCAGGGGAAGCCGCCGCCCGTACCGATTCCGGAAACGGAGGGGAGGTGGAATCACCAGGACAAGGGCCTCGCGGATGGTAGGTGATGGACGCGGAGGACAGCTTGTCTTGCAGATGCCTTTCGTCCATTGAGCAAGACGAGCGATGTAAGCATTTCGAGGGTTCGACATTTAGCGCGCTCTATCGCCAGATTGACGAGGACAAGAGCCAATATTTTTGAGAAGATATCTGCTTCCTTCCATTGGATGCGCTGCCCATGACGATTGCGAGAAAAAGGTTTCGCGAGCTCCTCGCGGCGCCACAAGTTCTGCTCCTGCCCGGCGCCTATGACGCCTTGTCGGCGCGCATGATCGAAGCCGCAGGCTTCGACGCGGTGACCGCCGGCGGTCTGGCGGGTATCGCCAGCATGCTGGCCGAGCCCGACATCGGGCAGAGCAATATGCGCGATTACGCCGATCACTACGCGCGGGTCTGCGGGGCGGTGAGCATTCCCGTCACCGTCGACGGCGACACCGGCTTCGGCGACGTGAACAATGTCCGGCACATGACGCGTGCCTTCGAGGCGGCGGGCGTCGCGGCATTGGTCATCAACGACCAGGTTTTCCCGCAACGCTGCGGCTACCTCCCCGGCAAGCAGGTCATCCCCGTCGAGGACATGCTGTCGAAGATCAAGGCGGCGATCGATGCGCGCCGGGACGAGAGCATGATGATCGGAGCGCGTACCGATGCGGCGCTGGTGTCGGGATTGAACGAGGCGATCGATCGCTCCTGCCTTTTCATGGAGGCGGGCGCCGACTTCGCCAAGCCGCAATGCGTGGACCGCCCCGAGGACATCGCGCGCGTGGTGCGCGAAGTACCTGGGCCGCATATCACGACGCTGTCGCAGGCCGCCGGCAAGCACAAGCTCGACATCGCCGACCTGACCGCGCTCGGCGTTGCCGCCGTCAGCCTGCCGTCGGTGACCTTATTTACCGCCATGGCCGCCATCAAAAATAACCTGGCGACGCTGAAGCGCGAAAACTCACTGGGCGCGATCGCGCCAAGCCTCTTTCCGCTCGAGGAATATTTCGAGCTGACCGGCCTCCACCAACTGCTGGCGCAACAGAAGAGTTACGAGGAGGCGGCGCGCAGCTTGACGGCCAAGGCCGCCCGCAAGCAGAGCGCCTAGCGGCTAGAGTTTGATTCAACTGCGTTGAATCAGACTCGTCGCTTTTCTCTTAGTTTGGGCATGATCTTGTCCGAAAACCGGTTCCCACTTTTCGGAAATCATACCCTATTTCGCCGGCACGGCGGAGCGGAACGCATCGACCGCGCCGCGCGCGGCATCCATCAGCAGGATGGCGTCGGCGGCAAAGGTGAACAGGCGGCAGCCGCGCTCGAACCAGGGCGCGATATCCTCGGTGCGCCGGATCATGGTCGAGGATGCGCATTGGCCGCCCGACCTGGTCTGCACCTCCTTGATGACCTTTTCATTGGCGGCGATGCCGTGCGCATTGAGCAATTCCAGCCCCGCGGCAATGACCTCCTGGCCAATGCCGTCGCCGGGGATGGCCGCGATCTTGTAGGTCTCCATTGTCGTCCGCTCCAAGTCGCGCCGCACCTGCGCAATTATCCATGTCAGCGAGAACTCAAGTCGCTGCAATAGGCTCCGATGTGCGACGCGCGCGCATCAGGACCGGCACGACGATGACCGCAACCGCCATAAGAAGAAGGGCCAATGAAATGGGCCTGGTCAGGAAGATCGTCGGGTCGCCCAGGTTGGCCATCAGCGAGCGGCGCAAGTGATATTCGAGCATCGGTCCGAGAATGAGGCCGAGCAAGCAGGGCACGACCGGCACGTTCATCATCCGCATGCCGAAGCCCACCACGCCAACAATCAGGAGAATGACCAGGTCTATGACGTTGCTGTTGAGGGAGTAGGCGCCGAGAATCGAGAAACACAGGATGCCGGCAAACAGCCAATGGCGCGGTATCTTCAGCAGACGAACCCAGATCCCGATAAGCGGCAGATTGAGGATCAAGAGCAGCGCGTTCCCGACGTAAAGGCTTGCGATCAACCCCCAGACCAGGTCCGGCTTCGATTGAAACAGCAGCGGTCCCGGCCGGATGCCGTATTGCTGGAAGGCCGCGAGCATCATGGCCGCGGTGGCGGATGTCGGCAGGCCGAGCGCCAGCAGCGGGCCAAGCGCTGCGGCCGCGGATGCGTTGTTGGCAGCCTCGGGTCCTGCGACGCCTTCGATCGCTCCCTTGCCGAATTCCTCGGGATGCTTCGAAAGCTTCTTTTCCGTCACATAGGACAGGACCGTGGGGACTTCGCTGCCCCCGGCCGGAAGCGTCCCGATCGCAAAGCCGATGCCGGTGCCGCGCAGCCACGGCTTCCACGACCTGGCCCAGTCGTTTGCGCTCAGCCAGAGCGATCCCTTCAGCGCATAGATATCTTCGGTGATGAAGCGAAAGCGCGCCGCCGCCTGCATAGTCTCTCCGACGGCGAACAGCGCGACGGCAACGATTACCGTGTCGGGGCCATCGAGCAGCTCCATGATGCCGAAGGTAAATCGCGGTACCCCCGATAGCGGCTCCAGCCCAACCGCACCGAGGAGGAGTCCGAGAAACAACGACAGCAGGCCGCGTATCACCGAGTTGCCGAACAGCGCCGATACGCTGGCAAAGGCGAGCACCATGAGAGAGAAATATTCCGGCGGACCGAGCAGCAGGGCGATTTCGACCATCGGCCGCGCGATGAAGGTAAGCCCGATGGTCCCAATCGTCCCGGCGACGAAGGAGCCGATGGCTGCGGTGGCAAGCGCCTGGGCGCCGCGTCCTCTGCGCGCCATGGCGTTGCCGTCGAGCGTTGTCATCATTGCCCCCGCCTCGCCGGGGGTGTTGAGCAATATCGCCGCGGTCGAGCCGCCATACTGGGCGCCGTAATAGATGCCGGCGAACATGATGAAGGCCGATATGGGCGCCATGCCGAATGTCATGGGCAAGAGCAGCGCGACGGTGGTCGAGGGTCCGATGCCGGGGAGGACACCGATTGCCGTGCCGAGCGTAACGCCGATCGCCGCCCACAGCAGGTTGTAGGGCGAGAGCGCCACGGCAAATCCGTGGGCGAGAAGATCGAGTGTTTCCATTTTTACACCCGCCGGCGTTCAACCAACCAATCGCGTGAAGACCCATCCGACCGGCAGATTGAGTCCGAGCCCGTAGTTGAAAATCAACAAAGTCACGGCTCCAAACGCAAAGCCAAATCCGAGATCCAGCACGGTCCGCCGGCTGCCGAAGGCGCGGGCGCCGACCGCAAAAACCACGGTGATGACAGGAATCCAGCCGAGCATGAGAATGAACGGGATGGGGATGATCAAGCCGAGCGTGATGAGCGCCACCGGGATCCAGTCGATCCGCTCGGCGGTGCTGGCAGAGGCCCGCCCTACCAAGGCGCCGATGAGGATCGTCAATCCGGTCAGGATCAATCCGCCGCCGATGATGTATGGCAAAAGGCTTGGACCGAGACTGTCGTAGGTGCTGCCGTCGTGGTATCCGGCCGCGTCGATGGCGACGTAACTGCCAAGCAATACCGCACAAGCGCCGAGGGCGACCTCGGGAATATCGATCTTGTGGCGGGCAAACATTGCCCCTTTATTCTGCGCCGTCATCCAGTGCCACTTTCGGCAAGCTGCGCGAGATGGTCGCGCCCCTTGATCATGTCCTCCAGGGAGCCGAAGGCGGTCATGTAGTGGCCTTTGAAGCCTCCGCTCTCGAGGCGGCGGAACATATCCTTGAAATCGAAATCCCCTTCGCCCGGCCTCAGATGTATCTCCTTGCCGTTGCGCCAGCAATCGGCCAACCGCACCTCATCGCAACGGCCAAGGTCGAACGCTTTCAAAAAGCCCTCGACACCTTCGGGGACGAGATGGGCATGATTGGCCGTGAAGGCCCAGCGCAGCCGCGGCGATGTGAGGCGATCCAGAAAATACTGCGTTTCCTCGACATTGTATCCGAGATAATGCACCTCTGCGTCAGCCGGCTCCTTGTTCATGTTCTCGAACAGCAGATCGATGCCCAGCTCCTCGGCGCGGTCGCTGAGCCGCTGCAAGCGCTCGACCGCAGCTTCCCGCCGCATCGCAACGTCGCTGGTGAAATGAAATCCGCCATGCACGACCATCCATTCGCCGCCAAGCCGCTTGCAGGCGTCGAGATGGCCAAACAGATAGCGGTCCACGCCATCGCGCACATGCGGCGCGACCTCGGCCACGTTGACAGCGGAGAGCGTATGGATGCCTACGTGGATGCCGTTGTCTTCGCAGGCACGCCTGATCGCCGCGACGCGCTGATCGGTCAGTGTCTCGACGGAATTGGGCGGTACGTCGATCTTCAGATCGATGTATTTAACCGAATGCTGGATCGCCGCCTTGATCCCATCTTCGATGCTTGATCGCCGCCCAACATCCAAGCCGATCCGATCACGGATGCTCATTTACGCCCCTCCCCTGCTCTGCTGTCAAACAGATGGCGCGCAGCCGCGCGTGGCTACTGCGCGCCATCGAGAACCGTTTGGACTACTTCGCCGCCATCCCAAGATCCTGGAGGATGGCGCCCACCCGCGCTTCTTCGTCACGCATGAAGGCTGCGTATTCCTTGCGCTTCAGGTAGAGGTCGTTCCAGCCCTTGTCGACCAGCATCTTTTTCCAGGTCGGGCTCTTGACCATCTTGTCGAACACCTCGGACATCTTGTCGAGCTCGGCCTCGCTCAGCGAGGGATGCGCCGAGACCCCGCGCCAATTGGTCACGATCACGTCGATGCCCTTTTCCTTGAGGCTCGGAGCGTCGATGCCCTTCAATCTCTCCGCTGAGCCGACCGCGAGGACCCGTATCTTGCCGGCCTCAATCTGCGGCGCGAAATCCTGATAACCGCCGGCGCCGACCTGCACGTGACCGCCAAGCACCGCGGCAACGATTTCCCCGGTATTGGTGTGCGGGATGAAGTTCAATTGTTGCGCCGGGACCCCGACAGCCTTCGATATCATCGCGTAGAAGATATGGTCGGTGGAGCCGCGCGCTCCTGCGCCCCAGGTGACCGAGGCCGGATTGGCTTTGTACTTCTTCACCAGGTCGTCGACCGTTTTGAACTCGGAGTCGCTGCGCACAACCAGGATTTCATATTCGCCCGCGAGGCGGGCGAGCGGCGTCACATCGCGCAAGGAGACCGGGGTTTTGTTGGACAGCGGAAACGACAGATGGCCCGCGCCCTGCGTCACCACCGCGTTGGCATTGCCCTTCTTGGTGGTGAGAAATTGTGAAATCGCGATCATCCCACCGCCGCCGGCGTAGTGGGTGACTTGCGTGCCGCTCACAAGGTTCTCCGCCTTCAGCGCCTCCTCGAAGGCGCGTGCGGCCTGATCCTGGCCGCTGCCCGGACCGCCGGGAACAAGAAATTCCATGCGACCGAGTTGCGCCGAGCTTGTCGTGGTCGCAGCGACTAACAGGCCTAACGCTGCAACCGTATTGCGGACGAGACGTGTGGTCATTGCTCCCTCCCAGATTGCGCCTCGGCTGACGCGAGGCTTCAATAATTTGAAATAGTGGACGGAATCCCCGCGTTGTCAATGTGGCATGTCACAAGAAATTTCAGATGGACGGTGCTTTTACTTTTTTTGTCTGGCGTTCTTGTTCCTCGAAATTCGCGCACGCGTGATCGATGAAACGCCGCGTCGATAAGTCTCGGCCGGTGCTGTCGGATCCATTCCTTTCGGAGTTCCGCCGAAACAGCTGCACGCCGAGTTCCTGTTCATGCGCCTTGATCTGCTGGCTGAGCGGCGGCTGCTGGATGCCCAGCCGATCCGCCGCGCGCGTCATGTGCCGCTCTTCGTAGACCGCTCGGAAATAGCGGAAGTGGCGAAGCTCCATGCCTTTATATCCATTTCGTATCAGCTTGGCGCTCTCAGTATATTGGACAGATGATGTTAGCCAAGCTAACTAGACAAAATCGACGCTATGCACGCGCGCCAAGATGTCGGATGGGGAATTATGAGCAGCAGACAGGTTTCCAAACCCACGCGTCCCACGGTTGCGGAGAAGATCGGCGTCTGGGCCGCCGGTATCGAAAAGCCGAAGCTTCCGGCCGCAACGCAGGCAGCCGGCCGCCGGCTCTTGTTGGATCAGGTCGGTCTTTACGTCGCCGCGCGCAAAGCCGACTTCATCGAGGCCTTGCTCAAGACAGCGCTCTCGGACGGCAAGACCACGGCGATCGGCCATAGCCGACCGCTCAATCCCTACGACGCGGCGCTGATCAACGGCTCGGCCGCGCACGGCGAAGACTTCGACGACACCTTCGAAGGCGGCCCCATCCACTCCGGCTCCGCTGTCGTGCCGGCCGCGCTTGCGCTGGCGGAACATCGCAGCCTCGACGGCCATGCCATGATCAAGGGCATCATCGTCGGCATGGAAATCTCCTGCCGCGGCAGCATGGTTGCGCCGATGGCCATTCACCGCGCCGGCTTTCATCCGTCAGGCGTGCTCAGCGCCGTAGGCGCCGCCGCCGCCGGCGCCGCGATGCTCGGCCTCGACAGCAACAAGATCGCCAATGCCATGGGCATCGCTGGGAGTTTCGCGTCCGGCATCATCGAATATCTTTCGGATGGTAGCTGGACCAAACGGTTTCACACCGGCTGGGCCGCGCAGTCGGGCGTCCGCGCCGCGCTTCTGGCGGAGACCGGATTTACCGGGCCGCTTTCCGTTTTCGAAGGCCCGCACGGATTCTTCCAGGCTTTCGCACCGAACAAGGAGCCCAATTACGGCGAACTGCTCGATGGCCTTGGGGCGCGCTACGTGGTCGACGGCATCGCTTTCAAGCCGCTCGCCTGCGGCACCATGATCCACCCTTACATCGACTGCATGCTCGACCTGCGCGCGGAAGGCGTTAAGCCCGATGACATTGCGGGCGTGGTCGCGCATGTCGCCGAAGGCACCGTTCACCGGCTATGGGAACCACTCGACACCAAGCGCCGCGTGCAGAACGGTTATGTGGCGAAATTCTCCTCGCCCTATTGCATGGCGGTCGGCTTCCTCGACGGCAAAGTGGGTTTCGCCCAGTTCGATGAGGAGCGCGCCCATGCTGCCGACCTGATCGGCTTGGCGGAAAAGATTTCCTACGTCATCGATCCCGACAATCCCTATCCGAACCGCTACACCGGGCGGGTCAGCGTCACGCTGAAAAACGGCAAGGTCATCGAAAAATCACGTCCGAATTTCCGCGGCGGCGCGCACCTGCCGCTCAGCGACGAAGAGCTCACGCAAAAATATTGGGACAACTGCCGTTACGGCGGCTGGGACGAACGGCAGACCGCGACGCTCGAGCAAGTGGTTGCCAGCGTCGCGGCCGGTGGCAAGGTTGATTTCTCCGCAGCCCGGAGCTGATCTACTCCAGCGTGCTGAAAGCAAAACCTAGCGATTGCGAATTCCTGCCTGGAGCGCTGACGATGGTTTCGACGCCGACACCTCCCGAACTCACCCGCTACATTGCCGAATTCGTTGTGCGCACGCGCAGCCGCGACATCCCTGCCGAGGTGATCGAACTCGGACGCAAATCAATTCATCGACGGCTTCGGACTGGCGATCGCGGGTTCCGCGGCTGAAAGCGGCCATATCGTTGCCGCCTATCTCAAAGACCTTTGCGCCGGAGACAAAGGTGAATGCACGGTTCTGGGCACCGAGCTCAGGGTGCCGGCGCGTTTCGCCGCCTTCGCCAACGGTGTGGCGATCCACGCCGACGACTATGACGACACGCAATTGGCCATGGCGAAGGACCGCGTCTACGGATTGCTGATGCATCCAACGGCTCCCGTGCTGCCGGCGGCGCTCGCCCCTGCGGAGCGGGCCGGGGCGTCGGGTTCAGACTTCACTGCGGCCTATCACATCGGCATCGAGGTCTGCTGCAAGATTGCCGAGGCCGCAAATCCTCGCCACTACCAGGACGGCTTTCACACCACCGGCACCTGCGGGGTCTTCGGTGCCGCCGCGGCCGCCATCGCCATCGCAGGGCTCGAACCGGAAACCGCCGCTGCCGCGATCGGCCTGGCGGGAAGCCAGTCGGCGGGCTTTCGGGAAAATTTCGGGACGATGACCAAGCCGTTCCACCCCGGACGTTCCGCCGAGAGCGCTATCGTTGCCGTCGATCTCGTCGGTCTGGGTTATTCCGCCACCCGCAATATTCTCGAAGCATCGCGCGGCTTCTATCACGCCGCCGCGGGCGGCTATGACAAGGATGCGATTTTCGGCAAGGTCGGAAACCCCTGGACCTTTGCCAATCCCGGTATCTCCATCAAGCCGCATCCGTCCGGATCGCTGACGCACCCGGCCATGGCCGTGATGCACGAGCTGGTCACCCGCAACGACATCAATCCCGCTGATGTCGCCAAGATTCGCGTCGGCACCAACCGGCATATGCCGACGACGTTGCTGCATCACCAGCCGAAGACCGAGTTGCAGGCAAAGTTCAGCATGCAGTTCTCGATGGCGATCCTGCTGTTGCGCCGCCGTGCCGGGCTGGCGGAATACACCGACGAGATCGTCAACTCAAAGCCGGTTCAGGAGCAGATGGCCAAGGTCGAGTTCTACGTCAACGAGAAGGCCGACGCCGCCGGCTTCGACAAGATGACCAGCATTGTCGAGATCATACTCAACGACGGGCGTGTCATTTCCGGCGAGGCCGATTTCGGCAAAGGCAGCCCGGCCAATCCGATGAGCTGGGCGGAAGTGGTTCACAAGTTCGAGGAATGTGCCGGGCATGGTGGCTTACCGGCTGCCCAAACACGTGAAGTTGTCGCTATGGTCGAAGACCTCGAGGGGCTCAAGGACATCCGCCAGTTGACCAAAGCGCTGGTCATGCCGCCCAAAGCCAGGAAGCACTGATCATCTTGCTGCTGCTGCTTGGTTGAACCGTGCCGTCGCTTATGACACCGATCGGGACATGGTTAGGCGATCTCGCGGACCATTGTGCGATCCTCTGCCACTGCTTCTCGTGGGACAGCAATCGAAACGCGCAGCAGCAGCTTCTTCATCATCGTGTGGCCTCCGGCACGGGAATCCGCACTACGCAAAGGCGTTCAACGGAACCGTTACGAGAACCATGCATTCCTTCTGCCACTGGAGCTCTTGACACATGGCTACATTCCAAATCGGGCGTTTTCTTGTGAGCCATACCGTGCTCGAGTGGCTTCACGTGCCTTATAACTCCTGCACGCTGTTATTTGGTATGTCTTGGTCGGCTTGTAACGCAACCAATTCCGGTCTTGTGGGGTAGACGTGAGGCATACCGTGGCAAAATACAGCGCACAAACCGATTTACTGGTGTGACATGGAGAGCCGGCTCCACATTTCTGTTCTACAGCAGTCGCCAGAAGCTCACGACAATAAGGACGAGCCGCTCTGGCAAGACATCAGGCTATTGGGTCAACTCCTGGGGGACACGATAAGAGACCAGGAAGGCGACGCGGTATTTAATGTCGTGGAGCAGGTCCGGCAGCAATCGGTACGTTTTCGACGGGATGAAAATCCGGCTGCCCGTTCGGAGCTTGAAGAGATCTTAAATCAGCAAGCACGCGGTCATACGATCGAGATCATTCGGGCATTCAGTTATTTTTCCCACCTCGCGAACATAGCGGAAGACCGGCATCACATTCGCCGAACCCGAGCACATTCCCATTCAGTTTCTGCTCCACGCGAGGGCACGATGGAGCACGCGCTTCGCCGCGCCAATGACGCCAATATATCTTCATCACAGCTGCAACGTTTTTTTGCGCAGGCACTCATCTGTCCCGTTTTGACGGCCCATCCGACAGAGGTGAGGCGCAAAAGCGCCATGGACCGCGAAATGGAGATATCCGACCTACTCGATGAGCGCGACCGCGTCCGGCTCACGCCAGCTGAGCAGGCCGATAATGAGGCCGCTTTGCGACGCGCAATTCTCACGTTGTGGCAGACCAGCATTTTGCGCCGAAGCAAACTCCGGGTTGTCGACGAGGTAATGAACGGGCTTTCCTACTATGAATACACGTTCTTACATGAACTGCCGCGCTATTATGCTGATCTCGAGGACCAGCTTTTCAGCAGGAATTTGTCCGACAAAGGCGAACTCCCATCATTTTTGAAAATGGGCAGCTGGATTGGTGGTGACCGAGACGGCAATCCATTCGTAGATGCAAAGGTGCTTCTGCAAACCCTTGTGCTTCAAAATCAGACAGCAATGAAGTTCTACCTGGACCAGGTGCAGGCGCTTGGAGCCGCCCTGCCGCTGGATGCGCGGCTGGTAGGTGTCTCAAAAGAGCTGGAGCAGCTTGCTGCCGCCTTCAAAGATCCCTCCCCTCACAGGCGCGACGAGCCATACCGTCGCGCAATGTCTGCAATTCATGCGCGGCTTGCCGCCACAGCTCATGTCTTGGGTCAGAACGAAGATAAAGCCGCGATAGCCGACGCGGCTACGCCGTATACCGATGCGGGCGAGGTCGCCGCTGATCTCGACATCGTTCACTTCTCATTGGTGGCCAATGGTTCGGAGCCTTTGGCTCGTGGCCGATTACGACACCTGCGCCGGGCCGTCAAAGTATTTGGATTTCATCTCGCCAGTCTCGATGTCCGTCAGAACTCAGATGTGCACGAGCGCACGATCGGCAATCTGCTGGAGATGGCTCTGGCAAGAACAAACTATCGCAACCTGCCAGAAGAGGAGCGCATCAGAATTCTGTTGGCGGAACTTGCTACTGCGCGCCCACTGGGATCTTCGTTCCTGCAATACTCAGACGAGACCGCAGCGGAGCTTGCGATTGGTCGGGAAGTTAAGGAGGCGCAGGCGCGCTTCGGGAAGGCTTCAGTAGCCAGCTACGTCATATCGAAAACGAACGCTGTTTCGGATGTGCTGGAAGTAGCGGTTCTATTAAAGGAAGCTGGTTTGCTTCGTCCACATTCGGGTGATCTTGATCTGAACATTGTTCCTTTGTTCGAAACCATTGACGATTTGCGCAGTAGCGCGCGCCTCATGGATGAGCTTCTTAGCCTGCCCCAATACAAAACCTTCCTCGAAAGCCGCAATGGCATCCAGGAAGTCATGCTGGGATATTCGGACAGCAACAAGGATGGCGGATTTCTGACCTCCGGTTGGGAATTGTATCGAGCCGAGATCGCCCTGATTGATGTATTCAAACGACACGGCGTGCGCCTACAGCTGTTCCACGGGCGGGGCGGTTCTGTCGGGCGCGGTGGCGGACCAAGCTATGAGGCGATCCTTGCCCAACCAGGTGGCGCTGTGCAGGGCGCTATTCGCATCACCGAACAAGGCGAGGTGATCGCAGCCAAATATTCCAACCCTGAGGTTGGCCGTCGCAACATCGAGATTCTTGCTGCAGCGACTTTGGAAGCCACGCTTTTGGAACCAAAGGAAGCGGCGCCTCGCGAGCAATACTTGAGCGCAATGCAGGAGCTTTCCGACATTGCCTATCGCGCTTACCGACACCTCGTTTATGAAACTGACGGCTTCGACCGGTATTTCTGGAGTTCTACCGTCATTGGTGAGATCGCCAACCTGAATATTGGCAGCCGTCCGGCCTCGAGGACGGACTCACGACGGATTGAGGACCTGAGAGCAATTCCGTGGGTCTTCGGCTGGGCACAATGTCGCTTGATGTTTCCCGGGTGGTATGGCTTTGGCACCGCCGTGAGGGAATGGCTACAAACACATCCGAACGAAGGCGTGGCCACGCTACGGGCAATGTATCGAGAGTGGCCATTCTTCCGTACACTGCTGTCCAACATGGACATGGTGCTTGCGAAGAGTGACATCGCCATCGCCTCACGATATGCAGAGCTGGTCGAGCCTGAACTACGTGAGGCGATCTTTCCCACGCTGCGTAAGGAATGGAATGAGACGGTTGACGCCCTGCTCTCCATAAGCGAACAGCAGGCGTTGCTCGAACAAAATCCGCTACTCGCGCGCTCTATCCGAAACCGCTTTCCCTACATCGACCCGCTCAATCACATCCAGATCGAGCTATTGAAGCGCCACCGAGGCGGAGAAACTAGCGAGGCGGTCGTCGATGGCATCCACCTTACCATTAACGGCATAGCGGCCGGCCTGCGCAACAGTGGATAAGTGTTCCCGCGCGTGGCGGATACTAGTCCGCAAAGCTGTTCCTGACTGCCACAGTTTTATCCCAAGCCAAATCAGGTAGGCTGCACCAAGCCATTTCAACACGTTGAAGAATGTTGCTGAAGTAGCAAGTAGCGCTCCAACGCCAAGCATCGATGCTGTCATGGCGATGAAATCACCGATCGCGACGCCGATGGCAGTCGGCAATGCGGCCCGCCAGCCTTGTCCAATTGCATACGAGACGACGAGCGATACTGTTGGTCCCGGGATGAGCAGGAGAACGACGTACGCAGGAGCGAGGGCAAGGCAGATCTCTATCGTCATTTCAGACTCTGCTTAAAAGTTGAAGCTTACGCACAGTGGCCTCGCCGTCCGGCAGAATTCATCGCAAACATCTGCCGCCAACAGGACCGAATCCCATGACAACGGAACAATGACCCTGCGCAAGAGTTTAGAAATGTACGTTTTAACCGGACGTTTCTGTCAAGCGCGTCCATCCTGCTTCGACGAGTTCTACCCCAGAAGCTCGCGATTTAGATGAAATCTGGGTTTTCATGAAGCGTCAATTACGAGAACTTTATCGTAGCTCAAACGGTGATCGCTGGCTCCTGTGCCGTGAGGCCTCGGGCCGGGTATTTGTAATTCATGAGCCAAATCTTGCCTCAGGCGGGGCGCCTTCGGAGATGGAAGTAGGAACCTTCTTAGCGACTGGTGGCCGCGGTCCCGAGAAGCAGGAGCTTCTGCGCATCATCGGCACTCTCACTGAAAACGATAATCGCAAGTTGTAGCGAGGTATCCTCAGTTTGACCGTAAGAGACATTGGAGGACTCCTATTGTTTGTTGTCTCCCCCAATCCGATGCGAACCAACGGACAGAGTGGTCAACCGGCGCGAGTCCGGGTAGATTGCACGCGAGGTAATACGGCGTGGACAGGATTCTTCACAGGAAGCTACGGACAAAGCGATGATGGCGCGGTGCATCGAGTTGTCCCGCATCGCGGTGAGCAAAGGCGAATATCCCTTCGGCACCGTCATCGCCCTGGACGGACAGATCGTGGCGGAGGCGATCAATAGCACTGTCCGAGACGACGACGTGACACGTCACGCGGAGGTCATAGCGCTCTCGGAGGCGCAGAAGGCAGTCGGCCGGGAATGGCTTGTGCGCCACACGCTTTATACCAATGTCGAGCCGTGTGCGATGTGCTCCTACTGCATTCGCGAGGCCCAGGTCGGCCGGGTGGCCTATGCCCTCCGCTCTCCGGTCATGGGGGGCCTGTCGAAATGGAATATTTTGCGTGACGACGGAATGTCAGACCGCTTACCGCAGATCTTTGGCGCCGTGCCGGAGGTCGTGAGTGGCATACTGCTGCATGAGGCCCAACAAGCTTGGCGAGACTGGGATCCGTTGGCGTGGCAGATGATCAAGTTGCGCGGCCTGCTGACGGAACCGGGCGCTCACGATGGCCACATCCACGTGCAGCCCGCGCATGGACGGTCACTGTGGCAGCACCTGCAAGTGCTGCTCGCTCGGATCGGCTAACCTCGAATTGAAACGAGACCGCCGGATGTGAACCCATAGACATTTGCAATCTGTCCAACTCGCGATAGGGACAGGCCAATCATGGATCAAATGCCTCGTGCAAACGACGCGGTCAAAGTCGCGGTTCACATCGCGTCCGCTGCGCTGCAATAATTCGGCGGCTAGTCACAGCGGACATGTCATGGACCTGGTCGAGCCCACGCTGGTGTCGCGTTGGCACTCGGGTGGGAGAGCCGCCGGCACCTCTACGTCATCGGGCAAACCGGCACTGGCAAGAGCACGCTCCTGCTGATCGGGCTAGACTGGCATTGACTATCGACGTGGCATAAATACACCCAACCAGCAGGGAGAATTTGGGCAACCGTCGCACATTCAGCCACGGTGAGCGTTCGGCATAGAGCGTTCGGCGCGGCAGAGACTCAGGAGTGACACTTTGCGCAGCCCGGTCCAGGTTCAAACCACCCGCAAGGTCCTGTGCGTCTTTCCAGCCTACACGCCGGCCTTCGGCACCTTCGCGCACGCCTTCCCCCTGCTCTACGACGTGCATGCTTTCATGCCGCCGCAAGGACTTCTGGTGCTTGCAGCCTATCTGCCAGAGGCCTGGCCGGTCCGTTTCATCGACGAGAATATCGCGCGTGCGACAGTCGCTGATTTCGAGTGGGCCGACGTGATCATGGTCAGCGGCATGCATGTGCAGGCGCCGCAAGTTCGTGACATTCATCGGCGCGCCAAAACGGTGGGCAAGCCGATGGCGCTAGGCGGGCCTTCCGTCTCGACGGCGCCGGATATGTATCCGGACGTCGAATACCTCCACATTGGCGAGATCGGTGACGCGACCGACGCCATGATCGCGCGTCTCGCGGCCGATGCATCGCCAGCCAAGCAGGTCCGGTTCACCACGAAAGAGCGGCTTCCACTCGTCGATTTTCCGATTCCCGCCTACGGGCTCATCCCGCTCGGGCAATATCTCATCGGCAGTATTCAGTTTTCGAGCGGATGCCCCTACCAGTGCGAGTTCTGCGACATCCCTGGGCTTTACGGCCGCGTACCGCGCCTCAAGTCGGCGGAGCAGATCATTACCGAGCTCGAATGCATGCTGGCCCAGCCGTCCACGCCGGCGACGATCTATTTCGTCGACGACAATTTCATAGGCAATCGCAAGGCGGCGCGCGATCTGCTGCCACATCTCGTCGAATGGCAGAAGCGCCGCGGCTTCCCGCTGACGTTCGCCTGCGAGGCGACGCTCAACATCGCGAAACAGACCGAGATTCTCAAGTTGATGCGAGCGGCATCGTTCGTCAACATATTCGTCGGCATCGAGACGCCCAATATCGACGCGCTCAAGAGTATGCGGAAGGAGCAGAACGCGACCCTTCCGATAATGGAGTTGATCCGCACGCTGAACAATTACGGCTTGGAGGTCACGTCGGGCATCATCCTCGGGCTCGACACCGACACTGAAACCTCGGCCGACCAGTTGATCGCGTTCATCGAGCAGTCGAAAATTCCCGTGCTCACCATCAACCTACTGCACGCGCTGCCGAAGACGCCGCTGTGGGATCGGCTGGCGCGGGCCAACCGGATCACCGACGATCCCACGCTCGAATTGAACGTGCTTTTCCTCCGGCCCTATGACGACGTCGTCGCATCATGGCGGCGCTGCATCGCGCATGCCTACGATCCGGAACGGCTGTTCGATCGGTTCTGGCATCAGGTGGAATTGACCTACGTCAATCGGCTCAATCCGTCCGGCCGCGGCAAGCTGACGTTCGCCAATCTCCGCATGGGCGCGGTGCTGGCTTACCGGCTGCTAGTGAGGATGGGCATCAAGTCGGACTATCGCCGGCATTTCTGGCGCGCGGCGCGCCATGCCCTGCGGCGCGGCCAGATCGATGCCGTGATGGGCATGGGATTCGTCGCCTATCACCTGATCCAGTTCACGCGGGAAGCGCTTCGCGGCGAGCAGAATGCATCGTTCTATTCGACGCACGAGCGGGACGCGCAGAAGCAGCCCGCGGTCGCGGCCTGATCCGTTACCGCTTCGGGGAGGGATTGCCGGTCTGCGAAGCTGCCAATTAATCGAGGCTGTTTGGAGAGATGGACTGTCTGGCTGACCTGGCAGGATTTCGAACCGCCGAATGACGAAATCAAAAAAGGCCTTTGATATTTCGCCAGAAATCTCGACGATTGAGGGGAAATAAGGGCCAGAGACTTTTTCGCGGATAAGCTGCAGAAACAGTAAGGACGCCTCTTTCGTGTCCGGCTTATGTGGCGAATTCGAACTCACGCAACCGAACTCCAAGACTTTAGACTACATGTAAACTTTTTGGAGGGGTGGCTCGCCAAGCGCTCGCGCCTTCCCCCGGGTAATGAAGTTCCATAGTCTAAGAATTCGTGTTTTTCGCAAGAGCAGCGCGTTCGATCTCGCGCCTGAGCTGCGCTTCGGTGAAAGGCTTCGAAAGCTTGGCGAAATTGAGTTCCATGCTCGGTTCTATCTCTGCGAATCCGGTTGCGACGATGATCGGTATCTGCGGCCAACGCTGCCGAACTGAATTGGCGAGTTCCACCCCCGTCATGTTAGGCATTGCCTGGTCGGTGATCACGAGATCGACCGAATTTTTCGTCAGAAGATCGAGCGCCTCAGAGCCAGACCCTGCGGCTAGCGCGGTATGACCGAGATCCTCAAGCATTGCGACGGTATTCGTCAGCACCAGAAGATCGTCGTCAACCGCCAGCACAACAAGCGGGCGATATTCGATCGGCTCGTCTTTCGAAGCTTCCGCGTTGAAAACCATGCCTTTCGTATCCGCGACCGGCAGCCAAACCTCCGCGGTGGTGCCCTTGCCCTTCCTGCTTTTCAGGATGAAGCAGCCACCGAATTGTTCGGTCACCCCATGCACCATCGACAAGCCGAGCCCCGTGCCCTTGCCAGGCCCCTTGGTCGTGAAGAACGGCTCGGCAGCCCGCTTCAGGGTATCCTCATCCATGCCCATTCCGCTGTCTTTGACAGACAGGCAAATATACTTTGCCGGTTTCAGCTTGGGATGGCCGGCGCTAACGGCTTGCTTCTTGGCACCGATGACGATTTGCCCGCCGTCGGGCATCGCATCGCGCGCATTGACGACAAGATTGAGTAACGCCATTTCCAGCTGGTTGGCATCGGCAAGCACCAACTCCGGCCAAGCGGAAAGCGCGTTTCGATCTCGATTGAGGGCCCGATCGATCGCTGGAGCAGATCCGTCATGCCGCGGACGAGCTCGGGGATATTAATCGGCTCCTGCTTGAGTGCCTGGCGCCGGGCGAAAGCCAGCATGCGGGAAGTGAGCGTGCTGCCGCGGCGCGCACCCTGAAGTGCATTCTCTAAACAGCGCGCGGAGCCTCGGGTCGTCGGGAAGACGCTTGCGCATTAATTCCAGGCTGCCCTGGATCGCCATAAGCAGATTATTGAAATCGTGTGCAATGCCGCCGGTGAGGTGGCCGATCGCGTCCATCTTCTGCGCCTGGAGAAGCGCATCACGGGTCTTTTCTAGTTTTTGCTGCGTCTCCTTCCGCTCGGTGATATCGCGCGTGATCTTGGCATAGCCCAATAGCTCGCCATCCTCATCGCGAATGGCGTCGATGATGACATGCGCCCAGAAGCGGCTGCCGTCCTTGCGCACGCGCCAGCCTTCCTTTTCGAACCGACCCGTCTTCCTGACGGTATCGAGCGCCTTCTGCGGCTCGCCTGCCGCCTTGTCTTCGTCGGTGTAAAAGCGCGAGAAATGACTGCCGATGATCTCGCCGGGCAGGTAGCCCTTGATCCTTTGCGCGCCGAGGTTCCAATTTGAAACCCTGCCCTCTTTGTCGAGAAGATAGATGGCGTAGTCGGTGACGCCCTGGACCAGCAGCTTGAACTCTTCCTGGCTTTTGCGGAGCGCATCCTCCGCCGCCTTGCGCTCGGTCAGGTCGCGCGTGATCTTGGCAAAGCCGACAAGCTCGCCGCCGTGCAGATGAATCGGATCGATAACGACGTAGGCCCAAAACTTCGTGCCATCCTTACGGACACGCCAGCCCTCTGCCTCGAACTTGCCATCCCGCAGCGCCACCTGAAGCGCGCGCATGGGAAGGTCCGTGTCCCGATCTTGCTGGGTGTAAAACCGCGAAAAGTGCTGCCCGATAATCTCGTCCGCGACGTAACCCTTGAACCTTTGCGCGCCCGGGTTCCAGCTCGTCACAAAGCCGTTGGGATCGAGCATATAGATCGCATAATCCGTGATCGCCTCGATAAGGAGGCGATAACGTCCATCCTCTGTCTGGGATGACCCAGAAAGCTCCCGAGCCTGTGCCATTGTCCCGCGCAGATTGCCCCTACTAGCAACTAGCGAGCAAAAATGTGGTTCCCAGGGAATAGGAAGACTTCGGGGACCCCTCGTTTCGCCAGACCTCCCGATACGTCCGGTTTGGCTTTCGTTCGTCTTTGAGGACATCGCCAGTGTGTCGGCTTGGGATCCAAACGCTTAGGAGAGATTAATAGTTCACCTGACGGGGCGGAAAAAAGGAGAGATCGATGACTGTCGATGAATTTAAAGGTCTCCAGAAGGGTAGCCGCGTTTATTGGCGAGGCGATGGCACTGACCCGAAAGGACCTGGGGGTGTTTGCTGAGTGATGGAGTAGCCCAAGCTTGAGCCTTCGGCTTTGGTAAAGCCAAATACCTGATCAAGCATCTTCGCTGGTATTATGCCCTGCAAATCATCGACCAAGCCGCTGAGGCGTTCGCGTGATCGATCCGCCTTTCGTTCAAGCGCCTGCGTATTGTCAGTCATGAAGGACCTATTTCAGTTTTTAGGGCGGCCATATCAACTTAGCAGTAACCTCCGGCCTTTCGAAAGTTCACTTGGGTCCGGCGAGTTCGGCCAGCCCGACTACAACGGCAAGTCACGTGACCCCGCTTGCCATTCTGTCGGTTCTCGACGCCATCCCCTGAAATTGACGCACTGGTCGACTAGACTTGAAGCATGGACGCGGACAAGCCCTAACGAATGACAAGTCGATCCGGAGGAGCAGCGTGTCTGATAGGCGCGAACTCTACCGTAGCCCGAATGGGGACACGTGGTTCCTGGGCCGCGAGCCCGAAAGTGGGCACGCTTTCATCATCCATCAGCCCAATGCCCCCTCGGGTGGGCGGCTGTCCCACATCGAATTGGGCGAGTTCTTGCGCAATGAGAAGGGGCCGGAACAGCAAGCGTTGTTGCGCTTGATCGGCACGCTTGTAGATGTCCCGCCCTTTCGATAACTGGGATGGGTCGTGCCCGGAAAGCGGTTAGATAGCCGAAGACGACACGCGATTAAGGCCGGAAACCGCAGCATTATTAAATTTAGGACCATGCTCGTCGACTAAAAGTAGGTTCGCAATCCGACAGGCGTGTCCTCACTGCCAACCCGTCAAGCAGTGCCATCTACCGAGTCTCCGGGTAGCAACTCCACAAAACGGGAATTCTCCAATGATTGCGTGGAGACTTTCCGAAAAAATGTAATTTGTCGATTCGATAACGCCACCTGCAGAGACTTACCAAGCAGCAAGAAGCCCGCAATTTGCGTGCATAACTGCGCTTGTCGACTGTGCCGTTGCGAGAGACCGCACTGGCTGGCTGACTTGGCAGGATTCGAACTGCCACATTCCCTTTCAGGAAATGGCCTTTGAATTCTCGGCATAATTCCGCATCATTTTGCCAATATCTGCCCTAGAGACTAATCCTGCTCGCCGTCAATCTTCTCACGACAGCGACACGAAGAGCCACCTCAAGGGTGCTCTACACGGTCGCCCGTAGCTCAGGCTTGTTCCCGGAGCGGGCCTCGCAGGCGCGACTCGCTTCACCGTGGAACAGGCTTCGCAACAGCGAACCGCTTAGAGGCCGCCCCAGCCCGATTGCCGGAGTTGGTCGATCGCCGCTTTCCTTCACGTCCTCGGGCGCGTCGAGCACCTGACCCAGCGCCGCCTGCACCCGCTCCGGGCTGACATAGCGGATTTCCACTTCGCCCTTTTTAGCCTCGGCCAGGAATTCTGGGTCCTCCAGCGTTGCCTTGAAAGCGCTCTGCAGCGCCTTCAGGCGATCCGCCGGCACTTCCGGCGGGACGATGAACGGCCGCACGTAGACGAGGTAGCTGAACAGGAATTCCATGACCTTGCGGTCCTTCTCGGACCTAACGAGGTCCAGCGCGAAGGGCACGCCGCGCTCCTTCAGGACAGGATGGCGCTCATTGGCGGTTTCGAGCCCGACCTGGATCACGCCGCGCTCGAAGAAGTCGCGGCCATTGACCTGGGCGCTGTCCCAGCCCCAGCCGCACAACCCGTCGACCTCGCCGCGCTCGATCGCCAGCAGCACGTTCGTCGTAGACTGGAACCCCCTGACCATCTTGAACTTGGTGCCGATTACGTTGTTGAGCAGGGTGGGAACCAATTCGGTCGAGCCCGCAGAAGTGCCGATTATCACCTCGCGCTCAAGTAGTTCCCTGGCTTCCTTGGGCAGCGCGCGCTTCGAGAACACGCAGGTATTGGACGTGTTGTTCGCACTGCCCAGCCAACCGAACTTGCGCATGTCGAACTGTACGTTCGGCGAGTTGCCGGCCTGGGCATAGATCAGTGTGCCCTGGACGATGCCGAAGCTGGTGCCGTCGCGCGGCGCCTTCGCGTACAGGAAGTTGGTTGCAGTGAGGCCGCCCGCGCCGGGCATGTTCTGCACAATTACCGTGGGATTGCCCGGGATGTGGCGACCTATGTGGCGCGACAGGTGGCGCGCATAGAGGTCGTAGCCGCCGCCGGGCGCCGAGCCGACCATGATGCGGACTGTTTTGCCTGTGTAGAAATCCGCAATCGGATCGGCTGCGGCCGTACCGGCCTGCAGTAACCCGGCCAGGACAGCAAGCGCTGCGGCTGACCGCAGAATATGGCGACGTGCGAAACGCATTTTTCTTCTCCTTGACGGGCCGGCGGGACGACCGCCCGCTTCAGACGAATTGCGGCTTTTCGGTCAGGTAGTGCTTCTGCATCAGCGGCCGATATCTTTCCATCAGCGTGCGGTTGAGGTCGACCGGCGGCTTCTGCCCCGGCGGCAGCATGGAAGTGTATTTGACGCCGCCGGTCTCCGTGAGGAAGGTCCGCTTCGCCTCCTCCACGATGGCCGGGTTCTTCAGGCATTCCACGACCGAGCTCGCGAGCACCTTGGCGCCGGCATAAGCGCCCTTGTGCGCGATCGAGGTCGCGAGCGCGGTGCCGCCGCCCCAGTGGTGGGCGGTCGAATGCGGAATGTTCGACGGATAGTAAAACTTCACCATCGGCACCTTCCACGACACGTCACCGGCATCGTTGGCCGACGGCTTCTGCACCGCCTCGCCCTTGAAATTCGGCAGTTCGACCGCGAGGCCGTCGGCCTTGACGCCGACCGCGGCCTGCAGCTTGCGCGCGAAGTCCTGCTCCTCGGCGGTCCATCTCGGCATGCCAACCAGCCTGATCTTGTCCTGCACCATCTCGGCCAGAGTGCGGTTGCCGCGCAGCGGCCAGACCGCCGCCATGACCTCGGTCTCGACCTCGGTATTGGTCATCATTGCGGCACCCTGCGCGATCTTCCTGGCCTGCTCGAACAGCCGGTTGGCGCCGTCCGCCGTGGTATCGCGGAAATACCACCACACCGTGGCCTTTGCCGGCGTCGCATTGGGCTGGTCGCCGCCGTCGGTGACGACGCGCTGCATGCGCGCCGTGGGCATCATGTGCTCGCGGAACTGCGCCATGCCCATATCCATCAGCATGACGCCGTCGAGCGCGTCGCGGCCCTTCCAGGGCGCCGTGCCGGCATGGGCGGTCTCGCCGCGGAAGGTGAAGGTCGCAGAGATCAGCGCGGCCTGGATGCTGCCGTAGCCGGCCTCGAATTTCTGGCTGATGTGGTTGTGGAAGGCGATGTCGACATCGTCGAACCAGCCGTCGCGCACCATATAGGGGCGGCTGATGAGTTGCTCCTCGGCTGGCGCGCCGATCACTTTCAGCCGGCCCTTCAGGCCGAACCGGTCGATCGCCCGCGCCGCCGCCAGCGCGCCCGACACCAGCACCGCGGCATTGACGTTGTGGCCCTCGCAATGGCCGGGCGCGCCTTCCGTGATCGGCGTCGCTTCGAGCTTGCCGGCGGCCTGCGAGTTGTTGGGCACCGAGTCATATTCGGTATGCATCGCGAGCACCGGCCCGTCCGCACCGTAGGTCGCGCAGAACGCGGTAGGCATGTCGGCGATGCCGCGCTCGACCGCGAAGCCGCCCTGTTCGAGCAGATCGGCCATCAGCTTGGACGTCTCGAACTCCTGCATGCCGAGCTCGCCGAAGTAGAAGATGCTGTCGCCGAGCAAAGCGATCGCCTTCTCGTTCCGGTCCACGAAATCGCACACGAACTTGTGTTCGGCGCTCGGCTCGGCCATGCTTGAACTCCCGCTTCGATGCTGCGCACAGCCTTTCCGTGATGCGCTCTCTCGCCTATTTCGCGTCCGAGAGCTTCACGATGTTGCGGGCGCGTAAGACGAGCTGCGGCGGCGACTTATAGATTTTCGCGATCAGCGCCTGCGCCTCTTCGCCGAAGATCGGATCGATGGCGAGACGCAACTTGGCGGCCTCCTCGAGCAGGGCGGGGTCGGTCGCCGCCTTCTGGAAGGCATCGCGCAGCATCGCCACGCGGTCGGCCGGAATGCCGGCCGGCGACAGGAACGGCCGACCGAGCGCGAGCCGCGACAGGATTAGCTCGACGACTTGCCGGTCGTTGTCGTCCTTGATCAACGACAGGACGGTCGGCGTATCGCTGTGCGCAGGATCGCCGGTGGCGGACATCTGCACCAGGAGCCTCATCTTGCCTTCCTTCATCTTCTCGCGGACATAGGCGCGGCCAGGGCCGGACCAGCCGCTCATGAACACTCCGTCGAGCTCGCCGCGCTCGATTGCGAGGAACATCTCGGGCTGGCCTGCGTAGCCGTAAACGACCTTGAACTTGGTGCCCAGCAAGTCGTTCAGCAGCCGCGGAAACATCGCCGGATCCTGCTCTGGCGCGGTCGCCCCGACGATCACCTCGCGGGTCTTAACATCCTCGATCGACTGCACCGACGCCGTGGTAGAGACCGTGCCCATGCCGTTCTCGCGCATTGCGCTGCCGAGCCAGTTGAACTTCACGGCCTCGAACTGCGCCTGCGATTCCTCGCCATAGAGCAGCGGCGCGGTCGCGATGCCGCGGTCGAGCAGAGCGATGGTGGAACCGTCCTTCGGCGCGACGTTGTAGAGGAAATTGGCGGCACGGATGCCGCCGCCGCCCGGCATATTGTTTACGAGGATAGTGGGATTGCCCGGCAGGTGCTTGCTCATATAGCGCGCGAACAGGCGCGAATAGGCGTCGTAGCCGCCGCCCGGCGGGCTGCTGGTGATGAAGTTCATCTCTTTGCGGCTGCGAAAGAATTCCTCCGCGGACTGCTGCGCGAAAGCGGCGCCGACGGAGGCGGCGAGCACGAGCGCGGCGGCGCCGGCCGCGATGCCGAGGGTGAGGTATGAGCGAGGTAGGCGCATGGTCGTGTCTCCCGTCGTACCGCCGCGTTGTTCGCCGGACACCGAACGACGGGTGTCACGCGGGTCCCTTCCGCCGCCGGCGAGGTCATGGCCGGGTCGGCCTCACTGCATGTCGTATGCCATCATAGGCCGCGATCTAGCCGGCTGTGAAGCAGCCACGGCGCGCAGATTCTACGCTGGCAGAGCGGGTGCGTGTTTTCTATGCTTGCTGGAGCCGCATTCCCCGCCGCAGGACCTCGCATGACCGTTCATCAGACCGCCGCCCAATGGGAACCGCCGTCGCAGGTCTCCCGCGACGAGATCGTCGCAAGCTCCGACAGGATCCTGGCGCAAGCTGATCTGCCGCTGAAGCAGACCGAGGACATCTTCCGCATCGAGACGCTCGGCCTCGAATGGGACATGGGGGTGATGGTCTACGAGCCGGCCGACCCGGCGCAGGTGGCGCGCGGCGCGGACGGCAAGAAGATCGGCATCTTCCTGCTGCACGGCGGCTCCGGCGATTTCAAGTCGATGGAGCCGATGGCCAAGACCTATGCCGGCAAGTTCGGGCACAAGGCGGTCGCCATGACCTTCCCGGGCCGGCTCTATTTCGACGATCCGAGCCGGGACTGGCCGGGCGACACCATCCATCCGGACGGCACCGTCAGGACGCCGATGTGGAAGCAAGGCGAGCACATCACGCCGGACCAGTACGAGGTGGTGCGCGACACCTCGATGCGGCTGCGCTACGGCACGCGCACCGTCGCGCGCGCCAAGCCCGGCTCGACCTTCTACGACCGCATGGCGGGCTGGCCGCTCGCCTTCGAGGCCGGGATGAAGGAGGCGATGCGCCGCCATTTCCCCGAGGCCGACTATTCGATCTACGTCACCGGGCATTCCACCGGCGGGCCGCATGTCTTCATGATGTGCCAGCGGGTGCCGAACATCGCTGGCGTCATCGCGGTCGAGAACTCGCCGTTTGGCTTCATCCAGGAACAGCAGCACAACTGGTCCGGTGCGCTCGGCAAGATCGAAGGCTTCGAGCGCGTCGCAACGAAGCCAGCGCCGCGCGCCGACCCGTTCAACGAGCTCTATATCCGCACCTGGCGCGACCGTGCCCGCTATGCGGGGCCGGAGGCACTCGGCCAGGAGGGTCCGAACGCGTTGATGCGGCTGCCCTCGCTGATGGAGGATATCCTCGACTGGTGGGATCGCACCAAGGCGCGCCCGCAGTTCAAGGCCGAATATATCATCACCCACAACATCGCGACATCGCTGGAAGCCGCGGCGCGGGCGAGCGCGAAGCGGCTCGATCTGTCCGGCGACGACACCGAGAGGCTGGTGAAGCACTACCAGGGCTTCCCGTTCCCGCTGACGGGCGAGGGCGTGAAGCCTGTGCCGCCGGTGCATTTCTGCATCACGAAGGACAGCCGCGACCACAGCCCCGACGTCTATCGTGAAGTCGTGCTGCCGATGTTCGCGAAATATGATCCGGCCCTGCGGGTGCGACTCACGCAATTCCGCGCCGGCGTCCACACCTACAACAAGGCCGAGGCGGGGCTGCCACTCGGCGTCGTGCCAGCCGTGGCAGAGCTGTACCACCGGGGCATCACCGGCGGCTATTTCCTGACCGGATAACCGGCCGGCGTTTGATCGCAACGACGACAGAGAAGCGGAAGCCATGGCGGTGACGACGGTTGAACGCATATCGGCCTGGCGGCCGCCGGCGTACTACATCCTGGCGCGCGCGAGCAGGCCGCCCATTACGCAGGTGACAACTCGCAACATAAGGTGACAAACATCGCGTGTACTTCTAACAAGTCTCCGTGTCGCGAGAAATCTCGATGTTTTAGCTGAATACGGACCAGAGATTTCTTCGCGCATGAGCTGCAGAAACAGGAAAGGACGCCCTGTTCGGGTAATCGGCGTTCGGAGACCCTCCTGCTTTTGCAGCTGCCCTGCGCGGGATAAGTCTCCGTTGGTCCGAGAACCCCGGCTCCTGCCGGGGGCGATGACTGGCATGCACCACAATCAGCAAATTGCAAGACCGTCGTGCAAGTTTAGAGAGTGCGCGCTGGTGGCGATCAGAAAAGAAAGCAGCGACCGCAGCAGCAAACTGTCATGCTGTAGAGTCCTCAATCACTCGCCAGGCTAAGGCCATCCGGGAGACCTTAACTTCACATGACCAGCAATTAGGCGCGTACCCACCCGATATTCCGCCACCAAAGCTGGCTGTTCAGGCCGCGGATGCTTGGTCATGCCACTGCCAAATGCAGGGATACTTCACCGAGTGTGACCGACAAATGATGCGTGTCGCCGTCATCGACGAGGGCGACGGTGTGCGACCCGGACGGAAGGATTTGCTGATCTAATTCTAGGCGGGAAATCCCGCGGCAAACTCCATCAGGATTTTTGACGGAGATCTCATACCGGCTAGAGCCGTGCGTAAACAAGATCTCGAAGTCGCGCCATGTTTTTGGCACGCAGGGATTGATCCGCAAGCTGTTACCTTCAACGGCAAAACCGAGGACTGATTCCAACCCCGCCCGGTACATCCACCCGGCCGAGCCCGTATACCAGGTCCAGCCGCCACGCCCGACATGCGGGGGAACGGAATAGACGTCGGCGCAGGCTACATAAGGCTCCACCTCGTACCGCTGAGCAGCAGCCGAGGTGTGAGCATGGTTGATGGGATTTAGCATTGATAGCAGCTCAGATGCCTTATCACCGTCGCCGAGCTCAGCAAGGGCCTGCACCGACCAGATCGCGGCATGCGTATATTGGCCGCCATTCTCACGGACGCCGGGCGGATAGCCTTTGATATATCCCGGCTCAAGCGGGGTCTTATCAAAGGGCGGCGTGAACAACAGCGCCAATCCATCCGCGGGCGAGACAAGTTCTCGATCGGCCGCTGCCATTGCTCTTGCCGCGCGCACGGGGTCGGCCGCGCCGGAGATCACGCCCCAAGATTGGGCAATTAAGTCGATTCGGCATTCGCCGCTCAATGCCGAGCCGAGCGGCGTGCCGTCATCAAAAAAGGCCCGCCGATACCAATCCCCGTCCCATCCATGCAACTCCAGTGCCTCGCGCAGCGACGTCATATGTGCACGCCAGGATGCTGCGCGATCAGTCTGTCCACGCTGGTTCGCAAAGGAGGCGAATTTATCGATCGTGGCGCAAAGAAACCAGCCAAGCCAAATGCTTTCGCCCTGCCCGCCAGCGCCCACCCGGTTTAATCCGTCGTTCCAGTCGCCACCGCCGATCAGCGGCAACCCGTGAGGCCCGGTCGCCAAACTGTGATCCAGACCACGCGCGCAATGTTCGAATAGCGTGGCTCGCTCATCAGAAGGCATCGGCTGGAAGAATGCGTCGTGCTCAAGCGCTCCGAGCTTCATGCCGTCTAGAAACGCAACTGTTTCATCAAGGACGGCATGATCGCCCGTTGCCAATACGTATTGGGCGGCCGCGTAGGGCAACCAGAGCACGTCGTCGGAAACTCGGGTACGAATACCTTTACCCGAAGATGGCAACCACCAGTGCTGAACGTCACCTGTGGTGAACTGGCGCCCCGCCGCTCGCAGCAAATGTTCGCGAGTCAGGCCAGGCTGCGATAGGCAGAGCGCCATGCCGTCCTGCAATTGATCGCGAAAGCCATAGGCGCCGCTGGCCTGGTAAAAACCTGAACGCGCCCACACGCGACAAACCAGCGTTTGATAGAGAAGCCAGCGGTTGAGCATGATATCCATGGCGCGATCAGGCGTACGCACCTGCACCACGCTCAGCGTGCGATCCCAGAACGCCGTGACTTCTTTGAACACCTCATCGAGGTCGGCGGCACGATAACGCTCGGCCAGCGCCACAGCTTCCGCAGCCGTCGCCGATTCACCCAAGAAAAACGTGATTTCCGCTTCGCTATTGGGTGGAATCTCGACCACCGTTTGTAGAACACCGCACGGGTCGAGTCCGGCCCCCACAAGATTGGACAGCGGCTTGGGACCGGCCAGCGCAGCCGGTAGTGCCAAAGTGCCGTTCCGGCCGATGAACTCGGTGCGGTCGCCGGAGTACGAACTTAGGCGGCCGGCCAAACCGGCAAAGGCCACGCGCGAGCCAAACTCCATGCGCCAGGGATTGCGCGCGAGCATCACGCCGGTTTTGGAATCGATTTCGGTAACGACATATGGGGCGCAGGCGGTACGCGAGGGTCCCAATACCCATTCCACGTAACCCGATACCGACAGCGTCCGCCGGCGGCCGGATACGTTCTTGATCTTTAGGCGTGAAATCTTGATGGAATCTTCAACCGGTACAAACTGTAGCAAATCAAGCGCTATGCCATACGACACATGTTCGAAGCGGCTGTAGCCCTGGCCATGCCGGACAATGTAACGCGATGCATAATTTCGGATGGGAAGCGCGGTTGCCGTCCACACCTCGCCGCTATCCTGGTCACGCACATAAATCGCTTCGGACGGGCCGTCGCTGACCGGATCGTTCGAGCGGGGCGTCAGTTGATTCTCGCGGCTGTTGGCGGACCAGGTGTAGCCGCTGCCCTCGGCGGAGACTTGGAAGCCGAAGGACGGATTGGCGATGACATTAAGCCAGGGTGCCGGCGTGACCTGATCGCCCTCGAGGACGGTAACGTATTCGCGGCCATTGCTATCGAAGCCGCCAAGACCGTTGAAGAACTCCAACGGCGGGGGCGCGACAAACTCAGCGGGGCTAATGCTGCGCGGCTTCGGTCGCGGCGGTTCAGCGGCAGGTGTGATTTCCAGCAGACGTTTGACCTGCTCGGCAAGACTGCCGCGCCCACTCACAATCGCCACGCGCGCGGTCGTCTGCAGCAGACCGCGAAGCTCCAGCGACAACAAATCGGCGTGCAGCAAAAATACAGTCCCAGGAGCAGCATCCTTCTCAGAAGGCGATCGCGGCGTGCTTGCGCGTAACACTGCCTCGAGAGCCGATTGCAGGTCTTGGACATAGGAGGTGCTGCGTTCGTTGACTATCACCAAGTCGACCGCCAGCTGCTTCATCCGCCAATAATGATGCGCGCGGACCAATTGCCGTATGGTCTCCAGATGGCTGCTCTCGTCAATCCGGCACAGCACGATCGGCAAGTCGCCGGAAATGCCGTGCGCCCAAAGCGCCGACGGTCCCAGATCGTTGCGTTTCAGCATTTCAGGCGATGGGCGTAACGTTGGGTCAGAATAGATGATGCGATTGGCGAGGCGCTGGAACAGATGGGCTTCGTCGGGTGTAATGCCGAGGTGATGAAGCTGAACTTGCGCCTGGGTCCAGGCCAGGGTGCCCGCACGGTCGAACGCTGCCACGTCGTGATGCTTGTCGGCTAGGCCCATTATTTCGTCGCGCGAGTGCCCGAATAACGTCCAGAACGACAATCGAACGGTCGTGCCGGGCGGAATAAGGACGCGGCGGCGGATGCTGAAAATCGCATCGAGCACGGTTCCAACCGTGTTCGACAGAGGCGCGGTACTGCTAATCGCCATCGGCGCGTTCACCCCGTTGCCGCGCCCGAGGAAGCGTGCCCGATCGGTTTCGAATTGCATCTCGGCCGAGCCTTCACCTTCCAGCACGGCGAGATGAGCGGCCCAGACCTCCGCCTCATCCGGCGAGCGTCTGCGGCGGGTTGCGAGAAGCGCACCGAGCTGTGGCACGAATTCGGTTTGTACGAACAGTTTCGAAAATACTGGATGTGACGCGTCGTCGTTGGGGGGCGCGAGTACAACCTCCGAATATGAGGTCAGCTCGATCTCTCTCGCGCGCGCTCCGAGATTCGAGATGGACACACGCCGGACCTCGCCATCCTCCTCCGGCGATACGACGATATCGAGCTTCGTCGTGAGAGTGCCATCGCGTCTCATAATTTCGGCGCGGTCCTCTGAAAATGTCACTTCATAATTATCCGGTCTGGCGCCGCTCGGCTGAAACCCCGCAGACCACACCGCTCCGCTGTCAACATCGCGCAGATAAACGTATGACCCCCAAGGGTCACAAGTGACGTCTTCGCGCCAGCGTGTGATGGCGAGATTACGCCAGCGACTATAGCCCGATCCGGCAGCTGTAATCATGACGGCGTAGCGGCCGTTCGATAGCAAATGACTGCGTGGGACGCGATCATGCGGCGTGCGGAAACGACGTAACATTGGCGGCACAAGCTCGCGCACGCGCGCTGTCTGGTTGACCTCCTCGGCGCGTACCCATTTGACCGCGACGTCGCGCGGCGGCCGTTCTTGCAGCAGGAGCTCAGTCGCCTGCACGATTGGATCGGCATGAAAGCGCGCCCGCATCGTGCCGCCACAAAGCGTGTTCGCGATGGCAACCAAGCTCATGCCTTGATGATGCGCCATATAGGCGCGCACGACCGCGACGCTGCTGCCCTCCGGGATGCGTCCCGGCGTATAGTCAAGCGCCTCGTACCAGCCGTAGCGGCCAGAGCCGCCCTCATCCGCCAGGCGAGAAAAATTCTTCACCGCCGCAGTCGGTTCGACCATCGAGGCAAGCGCCGTCGCATAAGGCGCGACCACAACGTTTTCGCTTAAGCCGCGCTTGAGGCCGAGGCCGGGGATACCGAAATTGGAATACTGATAGGTTAGTTCGAGATCGCGGAAGTTATACGCTGACTCCGATATCCCCCAAGGCACACCGTGCTGAGCGCCATATGCAATCTGCCGGCTCACGATCAGCCGGGCGGTCTGATGCAGCAGGCTCCCAACCGGATCGCGCATCACCAGTTCAGGCATCAGGTACTCGAACATCGAACCCGACCAGGAAATCAGCGCTGAACCGCGGTCGATCGGCGTGACTGCGCGGCCCAGCCGGAACCAATTCTTTGGCGAGATGTCGCCCTTGGCGATCGCTATGAAGCTTGCCAGACGCGCTTCAGAAGCCAGCAGATCGTAACAGCTTGGATCCAGCACACCTTCGGCTGCTTGATATCCGATCGCCAGCAGTTGCCTTTCCGGATCCAAAAAGAATCCAAATTGCATCTCGTCAAATAGTCTGCCGGCGAGTTCCTCGAGGCTTTGAATTCGCTGCATCAGCGATTTAGCATTCGCCACCGATCGCTCCAGCGCGGCGATGATCCGGTCCGTTCGCGCGGCGTCGGCATTGCCGATCAGCGTCTTTTCCTGAGCGAGATTCTTAAGCAACAGATGACAATGATCCGGCAGATCCTCCAAGCTGATCGCGGGCAATGGGGTGGCGGCCGTGAGATCCATCCATGACAGCAATTCATCGACATCACGCTGATGTCCTTGGACCGAAGACAGCACCGCTACGGTCCACGCCGCCGCGTCCGCGTTGCCGGCCTCGTCGCTACTTCCGTCCTCGAAGGATGCATGCGCTGGGCCTGAAAGCATTGCAGACTTTTGTTGCAATCCCGATAATTTTACAAACCACTGCTCGGTAGACTGAACCGATGTCGCAATATTGGCGAGCGTGGATCGAAGCTGTTCACGGGGTAGTTCCGACGGCTGGTGATCGCTGCCGACAGCTCCCAGAGCGGTTTGCGCTAGCGTGACGGCATCGGCGATTCCAGCAAATGCTTGCGAACCGATCACAGGCGCAGCAAGCATCTCACGGCACGCGCGACGTACAACAATAAGATGGCCGGCGAGATTACCGCTGTCGACTGACGAAACATATTTCGGCTCAAGCGGGCGCAGATCGCGTGTGTCATACCAATTGAAGAAGTTGCCGCGGAAGCGCTCCAGTCTGCTCATAGTTTGAAGCGTTGTTTCCAACCGATCGACGGTCGAGGTGAGACCGAGCCAGCCGAAATCGCGCGCCGCCAGAATCGAGAGCAGATAAAGGCCGAGATTTGTCGGTGAGGTGCGATGCGCGAGAACCGGACGCGGATCCTCCTGAAAATTGTCCGGAGGCAGCATATTGTCTTCCCGCGTCACGAATGTTTCGAAGAAGTGCCAGGTACGCCGCGCCGTCAGGCGCAGGCTTTTGACCTCCGAGCTGGACAGCGAGATCTGATCGAAACCCGGCGGGCGGCTTACCCACCAGGCGATGGCTGGCGACAGCATCCAAGCGCCAAGCAGCGGAATGGCGATCCACCAGGAGTCACGGTCGGCGAAGACAATGACCAAAGCCGCACCCACGGCCAACGCCACCGCGCCGGCCATCCGCCGATAAAAGCCAAAAAGCTCAAGTTTGCGATCCGAGGCGGCCGCTGCGGCGGTCACCCATTCCAGTAGTCCTCGACGCCGATTCAGACGCGATAACGTCCGCACGATGGCGTCGGCCATAAGCAAGGCCTGATGCGCGAGCAGCGCCACCCGCAGGCCGAACTGCAGCAAAGCCACTCTGAGATCGAAACGGAATGCGCGTAAGTGACTGCCGGTCGTGATCCCGGATCGGCGCGGGATCACCCGCGCCACCAGGGGCAGGAACGCGCTCAACAGAAAGGGAAGGAGCGCGAAACCGGTCCACAGGAAGGCGGCTTGCGGCGGCAGCAGCACCCATCCAACCACCAGGGCGAGGAAGCCGGCTGGCGCCGACAGTGTCCGACGAAGATTATCCGCGAGCTTCCAACGACCCAGCAGCGGAATGTCTTCGCGCCCAGCGACAGACCCCCCGCCGACGATCCACGGCAGCAACTGCCAATCGCCGCGCGCCCATCGATGCTGGCGTGACGCGTCGAGATCGTAGCGCGACGGAAAATCCTCGAAGACCTCGACGTCGGATACCAGCCCGGCACGCGCAAAGATTCCTTCCAACAAATCGTGGCTGAGAACGGTGTTGTCTGCAATTCGACCGGTGAGCGCTGTTTCGAAGGCGTCCACCTCGTAAATGCCCTTGCCGCTATAGGAGCCCTCCTCGTACAGATCCTGATAAACGTCCGACACGGCCGCTGCGTAGGGGTCGATGCCGGTCGGGCTAGAGAACACGCGCTGATACACCGATCCATCGCGCACCGTGGGAAGCGATGGCGTCACGCGCGGCTGCAACACCCCATAGCCCGCGACCACGCGGCGCGAGACCGGGTCGAGCAGTGGGCGGTTGAGTGGGTGCGCCATTTTCCCGATCAGGCGCTTGGCGGCACCGATGGGAAGCCGTGTATCGGTGTCTAAAGTAATGACGTAACGCACCCCCGCCGGCACTAGCGGTAGTTCACCTCCTATGCTCAAGAAAGTCGTGTCGGTCGCACCGCGCAATAACCGGTTCAGCTCGTGGAGCTTGCCACGCTTGCGTTCCCACCCGATCCATTTGCCCTGGCCCTCGTTCCAGAGCCGCCGACGATGCAGCAAGAAAAAGCGTGGCCCATCGGCCGCTAGTCCGTATTTCTCGTTGAGACGGGCGATGCCCTCGATCGCCGTACCCAACAACTCCTCGTCGGCCGGCGCATGCTCGGCGATCGAGTCCACCCAGTCCGACAGCAATGCAAAGCGGATGTCGCCGTCCGGGCTGGCGAGATAATGTATTTCCAGCCGCTCTATAATCTCGTCGACCGCGGCGCTATTCGTGAGCAACGTGGGCACGACGACCATACTGCGAAGCTCAAGCGGGACGCCGGCGCGAAGCTCGAGTCCGGGAAGCGCGGCCGGACCGACCCGACCAGTGACCGCGCGATTCACCAGGGTGACCGCGGCATCGATGGCAACGAACAGGCCCAAGAATGCCAGCGGCAGCACAAGCCATCCGCTGACGCCGACCGAGCTGAGCGCCAGCAATATAAGGGCTAGGAACATCGCGGCCGCCAATGCGATGGCCGCTAGATAACCTGAAACCCCTACCGCCACGTTGGCCCGAACCAGCCACTCTTGGAGCGGCGCACGAAAGCCGAGTTTGTTTTCGAATGCCCGCCGTCCCGGCCCGATCAGCTCAAAGCCCGGATCTCGCCTGCGCGTAGCTTCCCCAGCCGATTCGGTTCGCGGGCCGTCCTCGGCGCGTTTAGCAATGAGGACGGCGGCGCGAGCCACATCGATTTCCGAATGCGCCGACCCGCGCGCCAGGCGTTCAATCGCACGGCGATAGCGATCACGTGTCGGAAAATCCATGTCGGCGAAATCACTGCCGGTTCGCAGGACCTCGTCCACCAGACTTACGCTCTCGAAGAATTTGGTCCAATCGAGCTCCGAGATGAGTTTCATGCTGTTGATAATATTGCGAACCGTAACGTTGGCGGCGCCCTGCCTGCGGTGCTCCTCGCGCACGATCTCATCGGCATTGGTGCCTTGCGCGCTCAGGCGCTCGTCAAGCCACAGACGCGCCGGAGTCGTCGCAGGATCCTCATCACGCAGGCGTTGCACGAGTTGAACTGCAAATGATCGCGTAAGGGGTGCGTCTGCAAACTGCTGCAAAGATCGCGCGGCCGGCTCAGAAGGTTCGGTGACGACTCGGAGCAGACGATCAGCCAGGGCATTGGCTGCATCGCGGGATGTCTGGCTGCCAACGATCAGATCGGACAGACGCCGCAGATTCTCCACCAACACCACGCGAATGGTTATGGCGAGCGCCCACAACTCGCCGATCGTCAGGGGTTGAACGCGTTGATATGTCGCCACGAAGCGTTGAAGCATATTTGCTTCAAAGCGGCTGTCGGTGTGAGCAACAAAAGCCCATGCGATTTCGAAGATGCGCGGATAGCCTTGGAATGGACCCTCCGCCAGCTTTGGCAGCTGACGGTAGTAGCTGGGCGGGAGATTGGTTCTGATCTCGCGAATCTGATCCTCCGCGAGATGGAAGTTGTCGACCAGCCATTCGGCTGCGGGGGTTATCGGAAACTTGTCCGCAATCGCAGCTGCGATAACACGATAGGCGGCAAGTAAGGCTTTATCGTTGTCGCGAACCCTCTTCGCAAGCGGCCGCCCCTTCTCCGGTTGCGAGCTGATCGATTGCGCTGCAGCCAAACTCGCGGCGTGCTGCTCAAGGCGCTCAACGCTGAAAAGCTCTTCTCGGATTGCGTCCTCGCCGATCCACGGCGGAATTGGCGACGTTCTTGAGAGGATGCGCAGGGCAGGATGCTTTGCAAAAGAGAGTGTCAAATTACCTCGCGATCTCGAAAACAATAATGTTCGCGAGGAGCCAGAGCAGCGGCGATATTGGCCAGCTCGTTACGTCTCTTTACACATCGACGACGCGCGGCCGAACCTCGCACAGCAACCTTATTAACGAGCCGGAAGCCGCAGGCCGGAGCGAAGATCGCCTTCCTCCGACGTTGCTTATTTAGCATATGCGATATATATGATTTCCACAGCAAACATGCAAAGGTTCTTTTATGCCAAGGCCCGAGCTCTATCCGGTGAAGAAGATTGTCGGCTTCGATCAGGCGATGATCGACGACGTCGAGAAATGGCGGGCGAAACAACGGCCTATCCCAAATGTGTCGGAAGCGATCCGCCAGCTTGTCGGGCGGGCGCTGTCTAGCGCAAAGGCAGGAGGGAGACGCAGCGCAGCCGCGAGCAACAACGCTTCCCTGATGGCAGGACGTGCGATCGACAGGTTTGCCGATACGTCCGCGCCCGACAACGAGCAAGCTAGCAGAAAAAGGCGGCTCCTGCAGGGACCGAAGGAATTCCGGAAGATGAGAGCGAAGTCACGAAAGCCGCAAGGCTCTTAAATCGGCGCGTCGAGGAAGTTCTTAATCTTGGCAGTGACCGTTGTGCGCGAAGCATTCCCCTCGACCCTGCAGCGCGCTAATTTCTAAACTACTCAATCCGAAAGGAACACATGGCCTTCAAGCCGAACTATGGTCCTGCAACGCGCTGATCGTAACCGGGCGGCACAGGCGCGGAGCGAGGAAAAAAGAGAAAGAAAGAGGAAAAAGCCGCGCAACGCCGTGCCGAACGCATAGTAGAGGTTAATAGCTCACCCGAAGATGAGAAGGCAAAATAAGGAAAGATCGATGACTGGTGATGAATTTAAAGGTCTAAAGAAGGGAAGCCGCGTTTATTGGCGCGGCGATGGCGCTGACCGTGGCATTATCACAGATACGAGCTGGGATGCAGTCACGATCGCTTGGGACAACGGACAGGTGGCTACAGTACACCATGGGGACATGCGCGAAATCCAGCGTGCGCCGCTAAAGCCGGTCACTTCCTAGATATTGTTTCCGCCCGGTTGGGTGTCATCTGCCTGGCTGAAAAACATTCCGACGCCGGCAAGGCCTCACCGCGCTTAGCCGCCGTTTGGAGATTCCTGTTCCTTGTCATCGTTGTGTTTGTGCAAAAACCTGGCGATCTGGCGTCTGAGCTCAGACGTTTTCATCAGCTCGCCCATGGAACCTGCATTATCGAAGAGTTCTCGCCGCAGCTTCCGGGGCAACGTGTTCCATTGCATGATCAACGCGGCGCCGAGACAACGCAGGATGTGTTCTTCTTCCTTCTCAAGAGTGACGCCACCTTCCTCCGCATCGCGTGCCAATTGATCATGCTCCGCAGCGCCGACGGTCTTGCCATGATTGTCGGCGAGCCATTGCTCGTTATTGGCGAGCTGGGTGAAGCTCTGCTCCAGCACTTCGAATTCGCGCTTTTGGTCGGGAGCAACCGCTGTCTTGACCAAGTCGCCATACCCGAGCGCCTTCTTGCGGAATTCGCCAGGCGTGAACATGCGCAGGCCTTTCTGTGGGGGCTGGCGATCGGTGACCGCGAAACCACATCAGACATGGGGATGGCAAAGGCGAATAGCGAGGGCGGTTCTATGATATAGTGCAGGTTAGTCAGCCTCGAACTCTCCGGGACCCTAAAAATGACGCTCACGCGAGGACAATTTCTGACATACGACTTTAACCGCATGGTCGTCATGTTCACCATGATGGACGGCCACGAGCCGCGTACGATCTCGACGCGCTGGCGGACGTTGTCCGGCAGGCGTGCGGTCCCGCGCGATCACGCGGACAGGCTCTCGGTCGTTAAGAGGCCTGTCGAGCACTTGGCTAGATCGTAAAAGGAAAGAGAGACGTATCGTTCGGCCAGCACCTTGGGATGTCAGGGACTGGCGATAATCGTTATCAATATCGTGAACAAGCAGAACAGGGATTGAGGCCAAAATGTCACTGCCATGCCCACCACGCAGTGGCGTCTAACTAAGTCTCCGCTTCGTGACTCCGCAAACGACGCTACCCTCGCCCTCTCACAACGCAACACGGTGCCTTGCCAAGACACGCATCGGGAAGCCGTGCACGTCCCGTCCGGTGATTGGAAAGAGGCGCTGCCGGATGCACGGCGGGGCAGCGGGCTCAGGCGCTCCAACGGGGCCGCGTAACGGCAGCTATCGGCACGGCAGATTCACGGCAGAGGCTCTGGCAGCGAAACGGGAGCTGCGGGCCTGGCTGCGGGAGTCGCGCCAGTGCGCCAAGTCTATTTGTTAGCCCAGCTTCCGATCGTGATGCCGACCGCCTCGGGTGCAAGGCCCGGAGGATTCCCGCCAACACGGCCACATAGATTTGTCCCCGCACTGCCTTCCTACCTTGCCCCTAAGGACAATGCCGCTCCGGCGCAGTCGGTTTGATAGCTTCGAACACTGCTTGTTATGAAAATGCCGGCACGGCAGCATATTGGAGGTTATATCATGGCTATTATTGTAGGAACGACAGGGCCAGACACGCTCGAGGGCACGGGCCAACCCGACTTCATCAAGGGCAAAGGGGGCGATGATACCCTGCTGGGTCTGGGCGAGCGGGATGATCTTCGAGGTGGCTTCGGTGACGACACGTTATTCGGCGGAAACGGAAAGGACACCCTGCTGGGCGACGCGGGTGACGACTCCTTGTTCGGCGGGGCCGCAGACGACACTCTCATTGGCGGCAAGGGCGCCGACTTCTTGGACGGCGGTCAAGGTGATGATGAACTGACCGGGAGCGGAGGCTCTGATACCTTCCTAATCCAATCAGTGGACGGCGGCTCTACCGATACGATCCGCGACTTCAATCCCAACCAAGATACGCTTCAGCAGGAATCCAACGTAGATCATATCTTTATGCGCGACGTGGACAAAGACGGAGATAAGGACACCGTGGTGGTCCTCGAAGACGGCGATAGGTATCAGTTCATCGACCAACCCAGACAGGTGATCGACGACTTTCTTGTTTAGGACGCTGCAAAGCGCCCGCGCTAACGGCCGAAAGGGAGCCCTGCCAAAATCGGGGCTCCCTTTTGCTCATTTCTTGAAACTGGAAACGAGATCGGCATAGCCGCTCTGATCCGCATTAGCTGCAATAATTTTGATTTCGGCACAAGCGGCGATGTTCGTGAACGCGTCATGGGGCTCATGTTGCTTCAGCACGACGATCACGAGCTCAGACCTCACCATCGCTGAACCGCTTGGAGGCTCACGCGCGACAAAGGGGGCTACGGATTTGGTTGCACGAATTTCGCCAGTGGTTGGACTCCAACGGAGGGTAGACGCCAGACGTAGCGAGCAGCGAATGAAGCTGGCAAGATCTACTTTTTATAGGTCCTCGTAGGCAAACATCCTGGGATCCCCGCAACAACGATGCAAGAGTGGTAACGTAAACACCGATATTGCCACTTTGGCCGTAGGCAAAGCCATGACTAAGCGCGCTGGTTGAGGAGCCCTTCGCTGGGCGCGCTTTTACTACCGGGTCAGCACCAAATCGGCAGGGCCAGACTGGTCTTGGGCTTGAAACCCCAGAAGCACGCGGTAGCTGATTTATAAACGGCGAGTCAGAGCTGCTGGCCGAGTTCACCGAGATTGATAGGGCAACCGGGGGACCGACCTGAGCTGGCTAGCGCAATGGAGCCTGCCGGAGATTAAAAGCCAAGCTAGTCATTGCGAAGCGGACCGGCTTTCGCGCAATGTGGCTTTCATCGCAACGCTAATGGAATCTGGTGTTAGTTTGTCGGGGCGGATTGCCAGAAGCAAACAGGCTAATGGTGCTTATCCTGGCAGCGGTGGCGTAGCAAAAAAGCACAATGATTTCACAGCGCACCAGGGACGCACTTTGTTGGAACTAGCCTGTTTAGTTCGCCGCCTGGCTTGTACCGAACTACGCTTGCTGACGTTCAGCTTGCGTGAGCAGACATCCTACAACTTAAAAGTGGCAGTACCGGCGAGCTCAGAGCCCCGGACTACCGCTCGTTCACGCACATAGTGAAAGATATCTACTTTGCTGGAGTAATTGCCGCACGCACCTAGGCGACAATCTCCTGCGGGGCTTAGTAGACTTCCGCCACCAGTTTTCGACATTTTCGCCGTCGACGGAAAGCCGAACTCAGGGTCCCTAACTGTCTCCTCCATCGCCGCAGCGCTTGCTTGCGGTCTTGCGGGATGCCGGGCGGGCCGGCAAACGGCCGAAGTTGAGCAGCAGCGCACGGAACTGCCGACATACAACAGCCGCTGACCAGCCATTATTCACGGAAGGCGCGCGAGATCTGGTCCTGCAGTGGCTGCACCAGGTACGACAAAACCGTCCGCGCCTCGGTCTGCAGGAAAATGTCCACCGGCATGCCCGGAATGAGCTTCACGTCGTGAAGCCGTGCCAGTTCCTGCTCCGGCACCGTCACCCGGATCAGGTAATAGTAAACCGCCGTCTTTGGATCCTGCGCCACGTCGGCGGAGATGCGGCCTACCTCTCCATTCAGCTCGGGCGTGGTGCGCTGGTTCAGCCCGGAGAAGCGCACCACAGCCGCCTGCCCCACACGCAGATGATTGATATCCTGCGGTGCAATCCGCGCCTCGATGGTGAGCGCTTCGGTCTCCGGGACAATCAGCATGATCTGTTCGGCCGGCCCGATTACACCACCCACCGTATGCACGCTTAGCTGCAGTACGACACCATCCTGCGGCGATCGAACGTCGATGCGCTTGAGATTGTCCTCGGCGGCAATCTTGCGCTCGGACAGTTCAGTAATCTTGCCGCGGATCTCCGCAAGCTCGCGCTCGACTTCATTGCGCATGTCCTGCTCAATCTGCGAAATCTGCAGCTCGATTTCGCTGATCCTGCCCTTTATCTGCGCGGCGGACGCGATGGCTTGGCCTCGTTCGCCCAAAAGCCGCGCTGCCTCGCGCTGGAGCGTAGTGAGGCGCACGAAGGGAATGAGGTTCTTCTCCCACAATTCCTTTACGCCTTTCAGCTCCTTGTTGATCCATTCAATCTGCTGCACCTTAGCTTCTTCCTGCGCCAAGGTGCCACGGATTTCCTCCTGCATCTGCGTGATGCGCGAGCTCAGTTGCGCCTTCATCCCTGCTCGGGTGGCCCGGCGGGTATCGAATAGCTTGCGCTCTCCGCTAATCAGACGCGAGACCTGCGGCTCCTTTTCCCGCGCGAGCAATTCAGCGGGAAAAGTGATCTGGTCAGCGCCGTCGCGCTCGGCTTCAAGCCGCGCCTGCCGCGCGGTAAGTTCGTCCAGACTGGTGGTAATGAGTGCAAGAGTTGCGCGGGTCTGCGTCTCGTCCAGCCGCAACAACACTTCGCCGGCTTCTACGCGGCTGCCGTCGCGGACGCGTAGTTCCCCGACCACCCCGCCAGTCGGGTGTTGCACCTTCTTCACGTTGGTGTCGACCACCAACAGGCCTTGGGCGATAACCGCGCCGGAAAACTCCGTAGTCGCGGCCCAGCCGCCGATGCCCCCAACGAGCAGCAGGACCACGGCGGCGCCGGCCACAAGGTGATAGCGGATCGAGCGTTGCGGATGGAAACGCGCGGTGGCACTCATGGCGCAGACCTTTCACTGACTACCGGTCGCTCGTTGTCGGCGACAACTTTGAGCGCGCCCGGCGCCTCGCGCCGCAGCACACGCGCGAGCACCTCATCTTTCGGCCCGAAAGCCTGTGCCCGTCCCCCATTCATTACCAGCACCTGATCGAGCCCGGCGAGCAAATTTGGCCGATGCGCCACCACGACGGCAATTCCCCCGCGCGCACGCACTCCCTGGATCGCCTGCATCAGCGCGGCTTCACCGTCGGCATCGAGATTGGAATTTGGCTCATCCAGCACCACAAGGAAAGGATCGCCGTAGAGCGCACGCGCCAGCGCCAGGCGCTGCTGCTGCCCGGCGGAAAGCGATCCGCCCTGTTCTCCGACATCAGTTTCGTAGCCGTTCGGCAGTTTAATGATGACGTCATGCACGCCGGCCGCCTGCGCGGCTGCAATGATCTTCGTCGGGTCCGCATCCGGTTCGAAACGCGAAATGTTTTCAGCCACCGTGCCGGTGATCAGTTCGACGTCCTGCGGCAGATAGCCGATGTGCCGACCGATCGCGTCCGGATTCCACTGGTCGAGAGCCGCACCATCAAGAGACACATTGCCGCGTAGCGGCTCCCAGACGCCGACGAGCAAACGCGCCAGGGAAGACTTGCCGGAGGCGCTCGGACCGATGACGCCGAGCCCGCTGCCAGCGTTAAGCGTAAAGCTCACGCCCTGAACCACCGCTTTCTGAGTACCGGGCGGCGCGGCACTGGCATTCTCCATTCGCAGCGCACGGGAGGGAGCAGGCAAGGCCATCGGCGCCTGCTGCGCCGGCAGCAGAGTGAGCAGCTTGTTGAGCCGGTCCCAGCTTTGGCGGGCGGCTACAAAACCGCGCATATTCGCAATGGCGTGGTCGACCGGGGCGAGAGCGCGCGCGGACAGGATCGATGCCGCGATCATCACACCGGCACTGGCTTCCTGCTGCAGGACGAGTAAGGCGCCGATGCCCAGCACCGCCGATTGCAGCATCATGCGCAGAACGCGAACCACCGCGCTGAGGCTCCCGGTGACGTCAGCGGCCTGCTGCTGGCTTGCTTGATAACGCTCATTGGCCCCTTGCCAGCGCCGGCGCAGGCGCTCGGCCATGCCCATTGACGTCACCACTTCTGCGTTGCGGCGGCTAGTCTCCATCAGCGCATTGCGCGCGATCGCAAATCCGATGGCGGTCTTTGCCGGTCCGCGCGTCAGCATTTCCGTAAGCACCGTCAGCGCGATCAGAATGAGCGCGCCCACCAGAGCCGTGATGCCGATCCAGAAATGGAAAACAAAACAGATGCCGAGATAAAGCGGAATCCAAGGCAGATCGAATAATGCCGTCGGACCAACCCCAGAGAGGAAGGAACGCAAAGCATCAAGGTCGCGCAGCGACTGCAGCCCGTCGTTACGCGTTCCCGCTTTCAGCGGCAGCCGTACGATGGCTTCGAACACGCGTTCGCCCAAGGCTTCGTCCAGGGACGCGCCAATGCGCACCAGCACGCGCGCGCGAATCAGATCGATGGCGCCGAGAAAGATAAAAAGCGTGGCGGCGAGGATGGTGAGGCCCACCAGCGTCGGCACGCTACGGCTCGGCAGCACGCGGTCATAGACTTCCAGCATGTAGAAGGAGCCGGTCAGCATCAGCACGTTAATGATGCCGCTGAACAGCGCCACGCCGACGAAGGCGCTGCGGCATGCGCGCAGCGCCGCTGCAAGCTCCGAAATCGGCGGCTGGTGAGAGGGGTGCGCTTTAGCTGGCAGCATGCCTTCCCGCTAATCCTAGATGAGGACACTCACGTGATATAACGTGCCGCGCCACTGCGGCGCAACAGGGTCATCAGCGGCTCTATATGGCCGACAGCGTCCTGCTCGCAGCGGGTGCGCACACTCTCTCGACCATGCGCCGCTTCAGCCGGCGGCATCGGCGGTCACGCCCAGCAGCACATCCTCGTGCATAGCTTCGCTCGCCTCGCGAAAAGCGGGATAAGCCGACGCCGGCAGCCCGGCCCTGTCATAGAGCGCGGTGGAAGCCGGCGTTGCCCTTGCCGTGCACGAGGCCAAACACGCGAGCCAGGGCATGCCGACAGTTCGGCGAGCGGCGCGGCAGAGGACGACGAACTAGAGCCCGTCGGCTGACGCGCGAAACGGCTGGCAGCACGGCTCTGCCTTTGCGTCGTCGCCTGTCGGCGGGCCAGCAAGCGAGCCACCCGGAGCAACGGGCAGCCCCGAGTGACTCCCAGCCACCGAACCTCCCGAAGGAGGTCGATCAGTGGCTAGCGAAAGACTAGCTTTTTTGGCCGGTAAACGTCTGTATAGTACGGTTAATCGTGACGTCGCGGCCTGGATCCAAACACCCTCCGCTCATATTCCCGTCGGTAGAATCCGAGCTACGAAGGAAATTGATCTGCTGCAAATGCACGCCGCAAGAGGGGACACGCTCCAGGTGGGAGGGCCCGGGCTCTCCACTTTTATGGCTGGGCTAGCCGGCGATCGTCGTGTTGAGCTCGCTCAACAACCGCAAGCTGCGGCACATTTCGTTGATGCCGAAAGAAATTGGGGAGGTTGCCCTCCCCAAGTCTGGGACCTGCCCCAAAACTAGACGATGAAGTCGCCTGGACTCAATTCATCTTCGTTCGTGTCGACGAGGACGAAACTCTCACCCGGATCGTCTCCGCTAACAATAACGTCGTTACCCACTTGGGCGAACACAAGGTCGTTAAACGAGACATCCCAGTCTCTAACATTGAGGCGATCTTCCCCGTCGATCAGGTCGCGTCATAACCAACTCGAAACTAGCAAAAAACGGAACGGCTTGCCGCCAACTCACGACCGGGCTTCCTAGAGTCACTGAATCCCTATTGGATACGATGAAGTCTGCAAGGTTTCCGGCTCATAGGGCGGACGCAGGGCGGGTATCGCCGCGACCTTCGCACTGCTAAGGTAGCGGTCTATGTACAAGAGAGGCGACACTCATGAAGTTGTTGTCAGCACTGATCGCATTCAACTTGCTTTCCATCGGCGCAGGGCCTCTCAACGCCCAGCCTGGGCGGTACGCGCCGGCCGGTTCTTTGAACTGCAGCATTGCGCCCAGCGTCGGCATGATCGTAGCCGGCACCAAAGAAATGAGCTGCGTCTTTACTCCAACTATGGGGCCGCCGGAAAGATACGTAGGCCGCATCACCACGGTAGGCCTCGATCTCGGCGTGACGACTGGCGGCGCCCTGGGCTGGGCCGTGCTGATGGCGGGCTCGACGCCCTATCCACCGGCGGCGCTTGGCGGCATTTACGTCGGAGCCAGCGCTGACGCGTCCGTGGGCATCGGCGGTGGAGGCAATCTCCTGGTGGGCGGCAATAACCGCGCCTTTGCCTTGCAGCCGTTGTCCGCGCAGGCACAGACCGGACTAAACGTCTCGGCCGGCCTTTCGGGCCTCGAGCTGCGCTACGTGCCGTAGCTTGCCCCCTTCCGGAAGATACCCTCGTAGTTGCAGGCTTGGGTTCCTTCCGTTCCCCAGTGGGCAGCAGCATCGGACTAGCGTTAGGTCGGGGTCACCGCCGGCAACGAGCTGCCGCAGCTTGGGCCGTCGCCTTGGCTGCAAGGCTAAGCTCCGATTCACAGCGAGGGGGAACCGCGTACTTCCCCAGATCGTTTTGGTAGTGACAAAGTCGTCTGGCGACAGAATGGTCCGCTTACAGGTTATTGTATCTGAAAATGAACTGCAGGCGATTGACGACTATCGCTTCCAGTTTCGCTTGCCGAACCGGGCCGCTGCCGTGCGCGCCCTTCTGCAAACCGGCATGACGTCCACAAATAAAGACGATGGTACGGATAACGAAAGAGCCGCCAACTGAGGCGGCCTGGGATAATCGAAACTTAACTTAATTTCGTCGAACCCTAACCGTCAATGTTCTTTGTCGTCTTCATCTAATTCCGAGCGCTGCTCTTGCAGCCAGATCTCTACGCGCTGCTCGATCAGCTTCTCCAAGTCCGGGTAGAACTCGGAAGTGGCTTCGAAGAAAGCCCGCACTTCTTCAGGAGGGTAACGATCGCTCTCGAAGTTCATGTCGAGAACCCCCTCGCCGGTGAGGGTATCGCCGTCATACTCGTCAATGACCTTGTAATGAATTTCATCCTTTGCACGACATGCGTAGACGCACGTCACATCGCGCGTCGTAGATGCAATCGTGATGCGAGCGATCTCAACCTCGTTGTCCTGTCGATCGGGTAGATATTCCCCTCCCATCAGCCAGGGATGTATCGCGCCGGTGGCTTGGCGCAATTCGGGCTGCAAGGCAGGTTGGATGACATCGCCAGGGATTTCGCCTTCGCGGCCCTCTTCAAACATGGCTTTGACGTAGGCCTTGCGTTCTGCGCCCTTGATTGACGAGACCACATGAGTGCGGAGATCCAGCGGCCAGAAGTATCCCTTTGGCCTAATGTACCACGGGCCAATATCAAACGCTCACGGGAGGATGCGAACTGAGAGCGGAGGGCGAGGAGCCTTCTGGGCGCAAGCTCTAACAGAAGTCCTAACCTAACGGGAGCGCAGAATGGCTTTAATTATAGGCACCGGAGATGGCGAAGTCCTTAATGGCACAAACCTTGCGGACGAGATACACGGCAAAGGGGGCAATGACGAAATCTATGGGAATGACGGAAATGACAAGATCTTCGGCGAAAACGGACAAGACTTAATATATGCGGGGGGAGACGACGACAAGGTCTTCGGCGGAAACGGGGGCGACACCATATACGGTGATTGGGGAAACGACAAGCTTCGCGGCGAAAACGGGAACGACTACCTAAGCGGTGGTGACGGTGACGACGTGCTTCGCGGCGAGCAGGGCCAGGACACCCTGCACGGCGGGTACGGGGAGGACATCTTCAAGTTCATTACTTCAGATTCGGACGTTGACGTCGTCTGCGACTATGAAGACGGGGTAGATCGCCTCAATGTTAAAGACTGGGATGTCTCGTTTAACCAGCTTGATTTCGAACAAGTTGATGGCGACGTTCTTGTTTCAGGAAACGATGCGGGTGAGAGTTTCGTCCTCAAGGACACGGACGTAAATGAAATGAGTCCAGGCGACTTCATCGTCTAGTTTTGGGGCAGCTCCCAGACTTGGGGAGGGCAACCTCCCCAATTTCTTTCGGCATCAACGAAATGTGCGGCAGCTTGCGGTTGTTGAGCAAGCTCAACACGACGATCGCCGGCTAGCCCAGCCATAAAAGTGGAGAGCCCGGGCCCTCCACCTGGAGAGTCGATCTCGGACCATCGCAGGTCTGCTATCTCCTCGCGCCGCGTGATTAGCCTTCCGGCGTCCCGCACAAAGAACAAGCGCGCACACGACATTCCGCTCAGTAAGACCGCGCCGGCAATACTGAGACGGCAGCCGCGAGTGGCAGGCCGTGAGTTTAATCTTTGGTGAAGGCGAGCACAGAACACCAATTTCGCCAAATAACCACTCAGCTTTTTCGTTATTCCCAATGTCAAAAAGCGAACTGACAGAGGACGCGAAATTCGTAGAATGTGTTTTGCCTAGGTGAGGGTCGCGGCCTGCGCTCTGCGTCTTCCACCGAAGCTAGGCCCCGGGTTCCTTGCGAACGCCGGGGCCACCGCATTTTCTAGCCCCAAGCCACAATAAGCACTAGGCCGGTGCTGGCCTGTTTTGCTTTGGGACTCATACCGGGCAGATGGATCGCCGCCTAGGTGCTACCTTGTTCGCCATTGCTGCGCCGCAACGCAACTAGCTGCGGGGGAATCCCTCCTCAGAAAAAGGGGAATTTGCCTCCCCCGGTCCAACGAGCTGCGCAGCGGTGCGCCGCGTATTTGTGGTACCCCCGCTTGTGGCGTAGTTTCCGCACGATTGACATGAGAGGAAGCCGTATCCCTGGGTAATGATGTTTTCGCAAACGGCGCCTAGCTATTGTTCTGCTGAGAGTTGTTCTCCGCCGCGCCTTCTTCGTGGGCCCTCGGGATCAGAAGCGATAGTGGGAACCAACGAAGCCGGCGAGTAAGCCGATGATACTGCTGGTCAATTTTCTGATACGCGTTGAGATTGGCTTGTGCGACAGCGGATTCCTGGTCGCGCTCTTGCGCGGCAATTCTATATGCCGCTAAATTCTCAGCCGCCACGGCGAGGCTTTCGTCCCGTTCTCGCGACGCTGTCCGGTAAGCCTCAAGGGCTTCCTCGCGTTCTCGCGCTTCCGCTCGGTAAGCCTTTAAATTCTCAGCCGCCACGGCGAGGCTTTCGTCCCGTTCCCGCGCGGCTGTCCGGTAAGCCTCAAGGGCTTCCTCGCGTTCCCGCGCGTCCGTCCGGTAAGCCTCAAGGGCTTCCTCGCGTTCTCGCGCTTCCGCTCGGTAAGCCTCAAGGGCTTCTCGCGCCACGGCTGGGTATTCGTCCCGTTCCCGCGCTGCCGTCCGGTAAGCCTCAAGGGCTTCCTCGCGTTCTCGCGCTCGCTCGGTAAGCCTCAAGGGCTTCCTGGCGTTCTCGCGCTTCGGCCCTGTAGGCCTCAAGAATTTCTGGTTGGCCGTCGCGACAAGGCTGTCGCGTTCGCGCCTCATGCTCTCAATGACTTCAGTCGCGGCGCTCTGGTCGAGAACAGCCTCGCGCCACTTCTCAAATAACTCTCCAAACTCATTGACCCTTTGTGCTTCGGCCTTCAGTTCCGGGGGCATATTCTGGTCCAGAGCCCATTTGTCCAAACGACCCTGCCACAGCCCCAATATTCCGTCCGAATCCGTCGCGGGGTGATGGCGCAGATCATGTTTTACCAGGTCTGCGGAGATCGGTACGGCACAATCGAGTGCATTCGCCAGAAGCGAAAAATTACCGACTTTGCTCATCAAACCACCTGTCGTAATTTAGAACTGCCCGAACGCCGTCTCCCATATTGCTGACGATTGCGGCGTAATACTGCAACCATAGAAGCCGGCCGATGTCAGGGTGTATCCGGTCGCGCTTTTGGAGCGATGCCGCGACCGCATTTGGGCCGCGCACACAAAGTATAGGTACGAATTGGAAGTCCAGCTCAGATGCCAATCTCTGCCAAAGTGGCAGGACAATGCTAATCCGAGGGTCCTTGACCATCCAAGTCGGGTTTGTGAGGCGTGAAAATTCCGACAACAAATACTTCGTGAGATCCCGCCGAGCGGTTTCAAATCCTTCTGTTTCCTTCCAATCTCGCGGGAGCGGCAGCGTACCTCGTCCGGCACCCCAGGGACGGCCCAATGACGCAAGCAACTGCTCGTGCTGTCTGACTATGTAAGCATCTTCCCAATACCCCTCTTGGTTGAAATCATTTGCCTCAAGCAATTCCTGACCTGTCTCCACGCCAAGCCGGCGAGCGGCATTCGCGGCAAGAGAAGTTCCGCTCCGGTGCATGCCAACAATGGCCACTACCCTCAAGGAAGGCACCCTTGTGTCCTGACAACTCGCGAACGGATCTCCGAAACTTTCCTCATTATTAGCTTTGTGCGATTTTCGCGGCAGGACGACATCCTTAGCATCTTCAGGAACTTCATAGACAGGGCAGAAAATAGGAACATCCGGAGAATGAAGTCCATGGTCCACCGCCTTTGAACGAATTTGCCTGAATCGTGCTCCGAACGTCGTTGACCTCGCGGCGTCACGCTGACCGCAAGTAAAAATGGGTCCTCTCGCCTGGGCCAGATCAACCAGCGCTGGACCTCTGCTGCGGCTGCCCTAAAATTGCGCTAAAAAGTTACGCTTTGAATAACAAGCGACGGTCCGGTGAAAAGTGACGGACCGGCAGCATAGCTAATGCTCAAAGGGAGTGTCCCGCGTCCGTCAAACACCATCGCACACACCCATTCCGTGCTGATCGTTTTGGCGCAAGACCAAATGCACACTTGTCAGTGGCCATCCAGGAGCTCCTTATCAAGGTCCTGGCCTATTCGTCGGCGCCGAATGGCCTCATCAGCTTCCTGCTGATCCTCTGGGGCCTCCGCGGGCCGGAGCCGGCATCGCCGGAACGCTAGCTAGCGCGCAGTATCGTTCTGCTGCGCAATCTCGAGGGCGCAGATTTGATCCCGCGAGGCCGAGGGCCCTTGTCCAATCAGCCCGCAACAGATCAGTCAGCCGGGCTCGATCATCGAGCAGAAGCTTCGCTCAATTCGCTGTTGTTCGCCGTGGTATTAGGTTTGCGATAGGGACCGTTGCCGCTTCCTTGAGTGCAGACCGCAACTCCGCTTGCGCTTGCTTCGTCATGCGGCTCAGCTTGATGCCATTCAGAACGGCAACAGTTTTCGGTGGCGCTGACTGTATCTGCCACGGGGCCTGTGATTTTCCGGCATGCTGTGACCTGATCGCCGTGAAATAAGACGATGCATCGACAGATTTTCTTAGCGAGGCACCGCTAGCCTAACTTGACTATTCTAGCGCGAGTATGCCGGGTGGTCCCGACGCCCGTCCTGCCCGGACCACGCGAGCGCTAAGCGACGTGAAGTTCCCGCGCCCGCCGTCGATGCGTCATGTCTGCTTTTGGAAGTTGCCGGACATCGAGCAGGTGAATTGAAGGTAAAGGCGAACAACCATGAAACACATCGTCGTGAAATTGCTGGCTCTTATCGCGCTCGCTTGCTCGCTGGCGACAACGGCGCGCGCTGAGTCCTTCGCCAAGCGGGTCGACATCGGCGGGGGACGGATGATGTACATCGAGTGTCATGGCAGCGGATCACCCACCGTGCTGCTCATCTCGGGTACGGACACGGCGTCTGACCTGTGGCACGCTGCTGATCAGAAGGGTCCGACGGTCTACGACGACATCCAGAAGACGACGCGGGTGTGCGCCTACGACCGACCCGGTGCGCCGCACCTCGACCAAACCTTCAGCCGCAGCGACCCGGTGCCCCAGCCGACCAGTCCTCAAAACGGGGTCGACGACCTCGTCGCCCTGCTGAAGGCGGCCGACGTACCGGGCCCTTACCTCCTCGTCGCGCACTCTTTCAGCGGCACGATCGCACGGGTCTTCGCCGGCGAGCATCCTGACGAAGTCAAAGGCATCGTGTTCGTTGACGTCCTCACGCCCGAGCTTCGCGCCCAGATGACACCTGAGGAGTGGAAGATCTGGAAGCGCGTCAACGCCCGGCCGGCCAAGGCCCTCGCGGCATACCCGGATCTGGAACGGCAGGATTTCGATGAGACTCTGGACCAGACGGCCGCCGCGGCAGCGCTAAGGCCCATGCCGGTCGTCGTGCTCACGGCCAGCGACAAGTTCATCGATGTCGTCCCGAAGCTCATCCAGGCCGGTGAGCTGCCGCCGGATACACCGCCGGACTTCGGAGCGGTCGTCGACCGAGCGAACTCGGCGGCCCAGAACGAACTCGCGGCGCTCGTGCCCGGCGCGGTGCACATCACCGACACGCACTCGGGACACAACATCATGATCGACAACGCCCCAGTCGTCATCCAGGCCATCCGCATGGTGGTCGACGCGGTGAGAGCCGGGCAGACCTCGCTCAAGGGGTGACGCATTAACGGACATCCTAGAGCGCTCAACTGATTTCCGCTTTTGGCCCTGACCGGAACTCGGGGCAGGCGAACTGCAGTGAAGATCGTTCGAACCTAGCGGTTGCTTGTCAACGCCTTCGATACTGCCCTGGCGTGCTTGATGAAGAGCTCGGCCATTGGACTGAGGGTTCGATTCTTCAGGGTAAAGATAGCGATGGGCACAGGCGGAATACCCAAATCGATAGGTAGCACCCGAAGGGACCAGGGCTTGGCGTTACGTCGCAGCACTGAACCAAACATCACGGTGAGAAAACACCCGCTCGCAAGCAGTTGCATGCGCGCATGCAATGAGAAGGATGTGACGCTCTCCCGCGGTGGCTCTAGACCGTTGGCGCGCAACGCCTCCGCAACATATGACGCGATGAGAGAGTTGGTGGGAAACAGAACCCACGGTTCGTCTCTCAGCTCGTCCAGCGTGATTGCAGGACAGCGGACCCATTTGTTCCTTGCCCCAGCCACGACGAAAAACTCGTCCTCGCACAGGACTTCCATGGTTATGTCATCGTCAGCGAGGGGCTTTAGAACTCGTCCCACCATCAAGTCGACGCTGCGCTCTCGCAGCTCTCGAAATTCCTGCTCAGCCGTTTGGGCATTGACTACGTGTACAACAATTCGCGGGTACTGACGCCACAAGCGCTCCACGATGGCGGGCACGAATGCTGCCGTCATCGCTTCCGGACATCCAATCCGAACCTCCCCGACGGTGGGATTACTCAAGAACTCGATGTCTCTAATTCCTTCTTTGAGCTCGTCGAATACGACGTGCTCCCGTTTGAGCAGGGCGCGCGCGTAGACCGTGGGCTCAACACCCCGCGAGGTCCGATCGAGAAGACGGACACCGAGGACGCTCTCCAGGTTAGCGATCGCTTCTGAGACCGCTGGCTGGGACATGCCGAGATGCGTGGCTCCCTTGGCCATGCTTCCCCAGCGGACGACACTCGAAAGAATATGGAGGTCGCGTAGCTTGAGACGCCGGCCAATGCGGTCCTCCCAATTGAAGGTCTGGCTAGCCATCGGGTTTACCTATAGGGCTAGAAGTAGATTTCAGGGTTCCACTTGTAGCACTGCGCGCGGATGATTGGCGCAAGTATTCCCAGCCCTGGAGGAAGCGATGCGCGTTCTCGCAGTCCCCTTTGCCCGGCTCATGCGCCGGAGCTTCGCCGCTCTCGCAATCGTAGCGGCCTTTGTGTTGGTGTCGGTGCAGTCAGAAGCCCAAGCCCAAGCCTATCCGGATCGCACCATAACCCTCGTCGTGCCGTTCCCAGCCGGCGGCGGCGCTGATGCGACCGGTCGGATCATCGCGGATGCAATGGCCAAGCATTTGGGCCAAAGCATCATCGTTGAGAATGTGGCAGGGGCCAGCGGCTCAATCGGCCATGGCCGCGTCAAGAACGCAGCACCCGACGGTTATACGATTGGTCTTGGCACCATGGGAACGCTCGCTGCATCGGTCGCCATCAATCCCAAACTGAAATTCGATTCACTACAGGACTTCGAACACCTCGGTCTGGTCAACACGACGCCCAATATCGTGTTCGTGCGGAAGGACCTTCCAGCCAACACCCTGAGGGAGTTTGTCGACTATGCCAAGCTAAAGGGCCGCGACCTCAAGATCGGACATTCCGGGACCGGGACCATCTCACACATCACCTGCGTCCTCCTGTTCCAGCTCATTGGAGCACAGCCGACCTACGTCACGTATCGTGGCTATGGACAAACGATCAACGACATCCTTTCCGGTTCGATTGACGGGTCCTGCGATCTTGTGACCTCGGTGAGCGGGCAGGTCTCCGCAGGCGCCGTAAAAGCGTTTGCCATCGCCGCGGATGAGCGCTCGCCTGCGGTGCCTGGCGTTCCAACCGCAAAGGAGGTCGATCTGCCCGACTTTAAGGCCGAGACATGGATGGGACTTTTCGCGCCCAAGAGCGCACCGGCTCCGGTGCTGGCAAGGTTGAAGGATGCGCTGGACAAATCGCTTAACGAAGCCACTGTTCAAAGGCGCTTTGCCGATATCGGTGCGGCGATACCAAAGCCCGACCGGCGGGGCGGTGAGTACATGCTGAAATTGATCGGCAGCGAAGTAGACCGTTGGGGCGGCATCCTCAAGAAGGCCGGAGTGGAATTGTCGCAATAGGTGCCGCCGACGCTCGATGCCACGTTGTCAACTCGGCCATCCTGGGCACGGCAGCTTGTGGCACCAAACTGACGAAGTTGATCGGGCAGAGCATGTCCGCTCTGCCCGGGTGATTCAGACATCAACTTGTTCAGCTATGACCAGAGCATCCTCGACCTCGATGCCGAGGTATCTGACGGTGCTTTCGATCTTGGTGTGGCCGAGCAAGAGCTGCACTGCCCGCAGGTTGCCCGTGCGCCGGTAGATTAAAGCTGCCGCATCCGGGACAAAACTGCGGCGACCTGCACATGCGCCCACTTGCCACCCCGCGCCGTGGGCACGTTCCTTTCGTTTAGGCCTGGACAATGGAATGGAGGGCCTAAAGCAACATGACGCTCGATCTGGCAACGCTCCCCTTCGATCTGGCGTAATTGCGTCCCCGGCGCGTCCTCCATGCGGGGTTTTGCCGCCGTCCCCGGCTGCTTGACTGAATGAAAAAGGTACTGACCGACACGTTATTGCGCGCATGCCGCCCAAGCCGCCGCAATCGAACCCTGCGGCGTTGCTGGTCGACGGGCTCCGGGTCGTAGTCGAACGGAACCACCGCGAGGCCGAGGCGATTGGCGAGGCGCTGCACGCCGCTATTCGCAATCAGCGAAAGGCGGTGGAGCTATTGGCGGAAGCCGTCGGCGAAACAACCGGCCAGATGCTTGCCGAAGCACGCGCCGAGCTCGCCAAGCTACGCGCCGAGATCGCCGACTTGCGACGCGAGGTCCTGCGGGACGCGCAGCGGCCGCACCCGAAACTGATTGGTCGCGCGCATGCCGCATGAAGTTCAGGAAGCCATCAAAGAAATTCGGATGCTGTTGGCTGAAGTGCGCCGCGAACGCGAGGCCATGTTCGGTATCGTCCTGGCCAGTGGTGACGAGGCGACGCTGATGCGCGTGATCGCCTACATGGAATCCCGCGCGAGGGAACGGCACGACGGTGCCATGCATTGAGCAGCCCCGGGGCGGCGGTCTTAAAAATCCCGTTGGCCTTGGCGGCAACCGGCGGCCAAATCTTCCTTCGCTAATCGCCCCTAAAAACCTTTGCCGATGGAAATCGGTATTTTGGCCTGAGATAACGCGATGTTCACGATCGCGTGTTAGGAATTGACATCACGTTGGAAGTGCCTGGGAATTTTCAACGGGTGCATAACACGGTGGGGGAATACCATGCTTGATCGAAGAAGCATCCTGCAGCTTGGATCCTGTGCTGCGGCCTATGCCGCCTTGGGCCGCCCTGCATGGGGCTGTGGCGCGGTCAGCTATCCCGGGGTCAATCTTGCCGGCGGAGAATTCGGCACCGGCAATCGACTGAACTGGGACTACGTCTATCCCACCGAAAAGCAGGTCGCCTATTACGCATCGCGCGGCTTTAAGCTTCTTCGCATCCCCTTCAAATCAAGCCGCCTGATCGTCAATAACGTGGCCAATATGGTCGACATCAATATCCTGAAAACCGCCATTGCGGCGGCGGAAAAACGCGGCATGACCGTGGTGCTCGACATGCACGAGTTCGCGTTGCGGCCCGACGGGCAGCCGCTCACCGATGTGGACGCCGCCGCCTTTCGCCGCAAGTGGCGACTCATCGCCCCCCAATTCCGGATTTTCCCAAATGTCTGGTTCGGGCTGATGAACGAGCCTAACAAGCAAACACCCGAGCAATGGTTCAGGCTGGCCAATGCCGGTATCGCCGGTATTCGCGAAGTCGCGCCGCTGCATTACATCACGGTGATGGGCTCCCGATGGGGATCGGCGGATGGCTGGATAGCTTCCGGCAATGCGGCAGCCGTTCCCACGCTGAGCGATCCTTCGAACAGATTGATCATCGAGATGCATCAGTACCTCGACAACGCGGGAGGCAAAACTTCGGCGGCGGTGGTGGTAGGGCTCGCCGCGACCGCCCTGGAGGCGGCTACCGCATGGGCGCGCGAAAAGGGCTGGAAGTTGTTTTTAGGTGAGTTCGCCACAACAGCAGACCCCGCCTATCTCGACGAAGCGCGGACGCTTCTCCGGTATATGTACGCAAATTCCGACGTGTGGATGGCTTATGCGTACTGGGCCGGCGGGTTGTGGTGGGCGGAAGGCCGCAGCAGCTACGCCTACAGCGTCGAACCGGCCAACCTGGATTATCCCGTCGACCGGCCGCAAATGCTGATGTTGCGCGAATTCACGCAACCTGCACTGATATGACGATCGGGAAACACCTCTGGCATCCCGACCGGCAGTCGAGGCCTTCCGCCCTTCTTCCCTAGAGCTTCGAAGGGAACTCGGCTGCACAATTTCAAACGAGCCGCTTGGTACGGATTACGCGGCGGCCTGTGGCGAGGACGGCAACGGCGGCAAGGCAGCTGCATTGAGTGCGCGCTTTGACGAATGGGACAACACCCGCCGCGGAGAGCCTGTGTTTGCTGCCCGCGCGTCGGTTTATGGGTCAGTGGATTGGCTGTTTGAGGAATATCGCCGCAGCAAAGCTTATCAGGAAAAGGTTTCGGTACGCAGTCGCCCGGATTACGAGCGAACGATGCTGCTGATTGCGGGCATCGTAACCAGGAAGGGCGACCGGCTGGGCTCTCGCAAAATTAGGTCAATCTCCCCAGTCAGCGCGGATAAAATCTACGACCTCATAATCAAGGGGCCGCGCGGCCAGCGGTTGCGCCAGGGCGAGAAGGCCGTTGCGCTTTGCCGTCGGGCGTGGCGCGTCGTTCACCGGTTGCACCCGTCGCATTTTAACCGCGACGTACCGCTGGCGGCATCTGCCTAGCAACTGGCGAGTAATAGATCCATGTTGCGCACATCTAAGCTTGCTCTGGCTGTGGTAATTGCGGCGCGATGGAGCCTTGGAAACTACGTACGTCTCTCTGTGGCAAAGCGCCCTCACTCGCGGTATACTTTTGAAGGTGTTGCACATGAACAAAAGCGGGGATGTGAACTACTGAATGCTTTGCGCAGTCGTTGAAAGGCAAGCATGTTCTGCTGTGGTCCCGCAATCTCTCATAGCGGAGAATAGATGATATTCCGCCAGCTCTTCGATCAGGTGTCCAGCACCTACTCCTATTTGCTAGCGAGTTGCTGCGGTGGCGAGGCGCTGATCATCGACCCCGTGCTGGAAAAGGTCGACCGGTACATCCAATTGTTACAGGAGCTCGACCTCAAGCTTGTTAAGGCGGTAGACTCGCATCTGCACGCTGACCACATTACCGGCCTCGGGGCGCTGCGGGACAAGACGTATTGCATCACCGTCATGGGTGAGCAGACCAAGGCGGATGTTGTGTCCATGCGGCTCGCTGAGGGCGACAAGCTCACGATTGAGGGGCTTGTGCTGGATGTGATCTATACACCCGGCCATACCGACGATTCCTACAGTTTTATCATGCCGGACCGGGTTTTCACCGGCGATACATTGCTCATTCGCGGTACTGGCCGCACCGATTTCCAAAACGGCGATCCACGAGCGCAATACAATTCTATTTTCGGGCGGCTGTTGAAGCTGCCCGACACGACGCTCGTATACCCTGCACACGATTATAAGGGCGATACGGTCTCGACGGTTGGAGAGGAAAAGGCATTTAATCCGCGTCTCCAAGTAAAGTCAGTTGAGGAATATGTGGAGCTAATGAACAACTTGAAGCTTGCCAATCCGAAGATGATGGACGTCGCCGTGCCTGCCAATATGAAGGTAGGCTTCCATCAGGAGGAGATCGCGTTGCGCGGTTGGTCAACGACGCCACAGCAAGCTATCGAAATCGTCGGCCAGCCAGATGTCGTGCTGATTGATTTGCGCGAGCCCTCGGAGCGCGATCGGCACGGCACCATTCCTAGCTCACTGCACGTACCCTATGCCAGCTTGCAGGAAAACATCAGCAGTGGTGGCGCGCTGCATGAGCTGGCGAGGTCCGGCAACAAACGGCTTCTCTTCTTTTGTGCCTTCGGCGAACGTTCAGCTCTGGCGGTCCAGGCGGCGCAAGATGCCGGACTTTCATCGAGTTGCCACATCCAAGGCGGCCTTGATGCCTGGAAGAAGGCCGGGGGTATCGTCAAGCAATCACCATTGGGGCACCCACGATGACAGATTTCTCGCCAATTTCCGGACTCGTCGGTGGGGCTCTCATTGGTCTCGCGGCAACCATGTTGATGCTTACTATCGGGCGAATGGCCGGCGTAAGTGGCATATTGCTAAATACCATGACCACCAGGGACACGGTCGCGAGGTCTTGGCGTATGGCGTTCGTCCTAGGATTGCCACTGGGCGCGCTCTTAGTGACGGCGGTCGGCCTGAAGGACTGGAGCAACATCAGCTTTCCAGCGACAATGCCGACAATAATCGCTGCGGGTTTCGTCGTGGGCGTTGGATCGACCTTTGGTTCGGGCTGCACCAGTGGTCACGGCATTTGCGGCTTAGCTCGGCTTTCAATGCGTTCAATCATCGCTACGGCGACTTTCATGACTACTGCTGCTGCAACCGTTTTCCTCATGCGCCACGTGGTGTAGCAACATGCAGATAATTTACTCGCTTCTGGCTGGAGCCATATTCGGTGCCGGGCTCACGCTGTCTGATATGGTGAACCCGGCGCGGGTTCTCAATTTCCTCGATATCGCGGGTACTTGGGACCCGACGTTGATATTCGTAATGGCTGGTGGCCTTGGGGTGACAGCACTGGGCTTCAATTTTGTATTTCGTCGCAACGCGTGCTTAGTCGGTGACAAATTTAATTTGCCAACTCAGCAACGAATTGACGTACCGCTTGTCGGCGGAGCGGCGCTGTTTGGTGTGGGCTGGGGCCTTGCAGGCATTTGTCCCGGCCCGGCGCTGACGGATCTTGTCACGCTAGAACCAAAAGTCTTTCTGTTTGTCGCAGCCATGCTGGTCGGGATGATTGGAGCGAATTCCTGGCGCGTTAGACTGACTCCGACGAGACTGCTGCCGGAACCATAAGTAGCGAAGGCGGCAAAACCGATACGCTGCCGCGCGAAAAACGCCGCTTCTGGCCCTGCACGCGACCGGCGGTCGAACCCTATCTTGATCGGAATCAAAGATTGACGGAAGCAATCAGAAGCAAATACAGAATGCTTCCCTTCTCGAGCAAACAATTCTTACAGGTCTTCGGTGCCTTCAATCTAGCAATATGGCCGTTGCAGATTGTTGCATATGGTGTGGCTCTTCTGGCGCTAGTCGCGCTCTTGCGTTCAGGGCAGATCGCCAACCGCGTGGTGGCAGCGTGCCTGGCCAGCATGTGGTTGTTTACCGGGATCGCGTATTACTGCCTTCATTTCGCCCGCATCAACCCGCTTGCCGACATATTCGCTGCAACGTTCTTGGTTGAGGCGGCTCTACTAAAGTATACAGCGGCTCGAGGCTTCTCCTCATGGAGAGCAGCTGATCCAGTTGATGTCCGCTCCCCCGCGGAGGCAGAGCTCTTGAAACGAGGTGGGATGTTCGCAGCCGCCCTGAAAGATGCCATGGCCGATCAGATGCGTTGCCATTCTTCGCGTGTTAGCTGCAGAAGGGAAGCACACCTAATCGGGCAACCGGCGGTCCGGAGAGCTGCACCTCCACACTCGGGCGCGATGCAGTGGGGGAATTAAGGCGCAGCTCTCGCCGCGCGCGCCGGAACCACCGTGCCTGCGAACCGCAACTCCGCATAACGGGAATTTCCGCTTTTGTGTAGTGACTTTGGCGGGAAATCGAGAACGTCGGCTCGATACTGTAATTTGCGGAGACAACCGGAAGAGCAAAAAGCCCGCTATCGCGGGCATACCCGCCGCGCCGCTGCAAACATTCCGAACCTCAGATTTTTCAGGAATGCCGACGAGCTCGCTTTTTGCTTTCTGGCGTCTTGGGACGGGGTCTGCCTGCCTCCAGCAGCTTGAACCTCGTCAGGGGTGAAAAGCGATCTTTTTTACAGCGGGCTCCTCTCGAAGCGTTTCCGGGTCCAGAGCGTGAGTGATGGTCTCCAGCAGGCCATCCATGTTGCCAAGAACGTCGTTGTTCCAAAATCGAAGCACCGCGCTAGCGCCCGGCCGCGTAGCCCTGCATGCCACGCGGATTGGCCGCCGCGCGGCGGCGATTGCCGACACGCGAGGCCGCAGTCAGCCTCCCTTCCGACCAAGCGGGGCCGACTTCGACCTCGTGGCCGCGGGTGCGCAATGCCTTCACCGTCGTTTCCGGCACGCGCGATTCAACGACGAGCACGCCGGGCCGCGCCGTGCGCGGCCAGAACGAGATCGGGAAATGCTCCGAATGCCAGGCGGGCGCGTCGATCGATTCCTGCAAATTCTTGCTGGCATGGACGTGGCGCAGGAAGAACTGCGTAATCCATTGGTCCTGCTGGTCGCCGCCGGGCGAACCCCACACGAGGTAAGGCTCGCCGTCGCGCAAGGCCAAAGTCGGCGACAGCGTCGTGCGCGGACGCTTGCCCGGCATCAGCGCCGCCGGATGGTTCTCGTCAAGCCAAAACATCTGAGCGCGGGTCCCAAGACAGAAGCCGAGCTCAGGAATGACAGGCGACGATTGCAGCCAGCCGCCGGACGGCGTCGACGATACCATGTTGCCGGCGCGGTCGATGATGTCGAAGTGCACGGTGTCGCCGTTCACCTCGCCCATGCGGCCGACCGTCGGCTCACCGGCCCCCGAGGCGCCGACCGGAAGCCGTGTTCCGTCCGCAACATGCATTCGCACCGCGCCGCCAAAGCCTTCGAGCTTACCGGGACGCAGCTCGAGCGAAGCGCGGTCGGTGATAAGCTTGCGGCGTGCGGCGTTGTAGCCTTCCGAAAGCAGGACATCGATCGGGATATCGGCAAAGTCTGGATCGCCGTAGAACGCTTCGCGATCGGCAAAAGCGAGCTTGGCCGCCTCAACCTGAAGATGGATGAAGTCCGGGCCGACCGGATCGAGGCCGTCGAGATCGAACCCCTTGAGCAGCGCAAGCTGCTGCAGGGTAACCGGCCCCTGGCTCCAGACGCCGGCCTTGCAGACCGTGTAGCGCCCGTAATCATACGTCAGCGGCGCTTCGACCAGCGGCTGCCAGCGCGCCATATCGGCGCCGGTGAGCACGCCGGAATGCGGCTCGCCGGAAACATCCATCACTTTCTGGGTGCGGCAGAACTTGTCGATCGCCTCGGCTACGAAACCTTGCGACCAGGTCTTGCGGGCGCGTTCGATCTGCGCGATGCGATCGCCGCCGGCGCTTTGCGCCTCAAGCAGCACGCGTGCATAGGTCGCGGCCAGCGCCGGATTGGCGAATATCGAGCCGGTCGCGGGCACGTCGCCGCGAGGCATATAGACTGCCGCCGAGGTTGGCCAATGCTCGCGGAACAGGTCCGCCACCGTGGCGATGGTGGCGTTGGCGCGCTCCAGCAGCGGGTGGCCGTGCTCGGCATAGAAGATGGCGGGTGCGAGCACGTCGGCGACATGCATCGTGCCGTAATCTCGCAGCAGCAGCATCCAGGTCTCGAACGTGCCCGGCACGCAGGCGGCGAGCAACCCGGTGCCCGGCACCAGATCCAACCCGAGATCGCGATAATGTTCGATGGTGGCGGCCTGCGGGGCCGGTCCCTGGCCGCAGATGACTTCCGGCTTACCTTGGCGAACGTCGTAAACGATGACCGGGACGTCACCACCCGGTCCATTCAAGTGCGGCTCGACCACCTGCAACGTGAAGGCCGTCGCCACTGCGGCGTCGAAAGCGTTGCCGCCCTTTTCGAGCGCCGCCATGCCGACGGCGGTCGCGATCCAGTGGGTCGTTGCGACCACGCCGAAGGTGCCTTCGATTTCCGGACGGGTTGTGAATGGATTGGGATTTATGTTTGACATGGTCCGACCATAGCGCCTGTCACGGCCCCGTGCGCGAGGGTGGGCGCATGGCTGTATTCGCGCTGGAGATTCTTCAGATGCCCCAACCGCCCAACACGATCAGGACGACACCCAGCGCCGGCCGGAACCACCCGCCCATCAGGATTAGCGGCAGCGACAACGCGAATGAGAGCAACGGCATATAGAACGCTGCCCAGAAGGACTTGCCACGGCGGTCAGTGCAGATGGAATCCGGATCTTCGCCATGGAATTTCTCCCGTAAGTTTTCCAGACTAGGGCTTTGGCCGCCTAGAATCGGTGTTCTGCCCAGTTGCGTCCAGGATGCCGGCCTGGCAACTGTAGCCAACCGCTACGGTCCCGCCAATCAAAAGGTCATCGGGTGTCCGCTTGCATCGAGACCAGCGGCCTATCCCAGGTGCACACAAACGCCGACACATGCTCGCAACCGGCCTCAATCACCAGTCTAACGCACTTTGACCCGCAGGGCCGTCCACACATGAAATTTGAATTGGGAAGGCGGGATGCGCGTTCGTTGATTCGACGAGCCATACGGTTCCCGATTGGTTTCCGACGCACTGCCGTGCGAAGATCGGGTGAGAGAGGTCGGTGCCAGAAAGCAGGAGGGCCAATGCCAGACAGGCGGGAGATATATCGTAGCCCAAATGGGAACTCGTGGTTCCTCGGTCGCGAGCCGCAGAACGGTCATGCCTTCATTATTCACCAGCCCAACGCTCCTTCTGGTGGTCGGCTATCCCACGTAGAATTGGGCGAGTACCTGCGCAGCGGAAATGGGCCGGAACAACAAGCGCTGTTGCGACTGATCGGAACCCTGGTGGAGGTGTCCCCCTTTGCCTAAGAAGCTAACCAGAGGGTGGGATGCGGCTGTCAGCTCGCTCACGCTGGGAATGGCGTCGAAGTTCTATCGGTGCTCTCGAACTTTGATAGAATATGGTGGTGGGCTAGAGCAATAAACAGAAGCGAGGAGGAGTCATGTTGGACAGACGGTCACTCATTTTGGGAGTTGCCGCGGCGCTGATCTGTTTCGCCGGCCCCGCGGTGGCGCAGGATTATCCGACCAAGCCGGTCCGCATCATCGTTCCCTTTGATCCGGGCGGCTTGAATGACGTCGCGGCTCGCGTGGTCGCAACTCACCTGACCAAGAGATTTGGAAAACAAGTCATTGTCGAGAACAAGCCTGGGGCTGGCGGCATCGTTGGAACGGAGCTTGGTTCGCAAGCGGCTCCTGACGGCTACACGCTCATATCCGTCTCGGTCGCCAACGCCGTTCATCCGGCGCTGTACAAGTTGCGTTATGATCCGCTCAAGTCGTTCGATATGGTTTCGATGTTCATCGACAGCCCGAACGTACTTGCGGTCAACACGGAAGTCCCGGCGAAAACGCTGAAGGAATTTATCGCGCTCGTGAAGGCGAAGCCGGATGACTTTTCCTATGCGTCCGGAGGAGTAGGGGGATCGCTGCATCTCGGCATGGAGCTGTTCCTATCGCTGTCGCAAACAAAGATGCTGCACATCCCATTCAAAGGCGGCGGACCCGCTGCGATCGATACGATCGCCGGCAACACCAAGGCGATTGTGGCCACCTCTTCGACCTTGTCTTCGGGGCTCTCCTCGGGCCGGTTGCGCGGACTTGCCGTCAGCGCACAGCAAAGGCTTCCTGCTTTTCCGGACATCCCGACCTTCGCGGAGGCCGGGCTGCAGGAATACGAAGGCGGCAACTGGATCGGCTTCGCGGTCCCCGCCGGTACGCCAGAGGCGATCGTGGACAGGCTGCACAAGGAGATCGCGGCAATTCAGGACATGCCGGAGGTCAAGAAGGAGTTCGTCAACCGAGGCTCCGACGTCGTCAAGATGGGCCCGGCCGAGCTACGGGCCTACTACGAGAAACAAATCGCAACGTGGGGGAACGTCGTGAAGACGGCTGGCATCAAAGCGGAGTGACGTCGGCGTATCCTCACTTTGCACGAACATCGGGCCGGGAAGATTCCGGCCCGACGCATCATAGCCGTCGCGTCCCGCGATCGGCTTGGAGGGACCAGTAGCGCCAAAATGCGGATTGAGCTGCGGGACAATGCGGGTTTGTGGTCCGGGCTGCTGTTCATCGGCACGGGCGCTGCCGCCATCGTCATGGCGGCAGACTTCCGCCTGGGCAGCGCACTCCGCATGGGCCCGGGTTATTTTCCGGCGGCGCTGGGCGGCATCTTGATCCTTCTCGGGATTGTCGTTCTCGCCAAGGGGCTGAAGGACCCGCAGCCTATCCTGGGCAGGTGGTCGCTTCGTGCGCTCGTCCTGCTTCCACTGTCGCTGGTGCTATTTGGAGTGCTGATGGAGTACGCCGGATTTGTGCCTTCTCTGCTCGTCCTCATCATCGGCTCAGCAGCTGCTGGAGAGGAATTCAACGTCGTGGAAGCCCTGTTGCTTGCCGCAATCCTCACTGCCGGTGCCGTCGGCGTTTTCGTCTGGGCGCTTGGGTTGCCGTTCCCGCTTCTAGCTGGCTGGTGAGTCCCGGGATGGAGCTGTTCGACAACCTCGTCCTGGGCTTCGGCGTCGCCATCTCATTGGAAAATCTGCTTTACTGCATCGTCGGCGTATCGGTCGGAACATTGATCGGCGTGCTGCCCGGCATCGGTCCGGTCGCGACGATCGCGATGCTGCTGCCGCTTACCTTCGCGCTGGGTCCGGTTAGTGCGATGATCATGCTCGCCGGCATCTACTACGGCGCGCAATACGGCGGCTCGACGACGGCGATCCTCGTCAACCTGCCGGGCGAGACCTCGGCCGTCGTGACCTGCCTCGACGGCTATCAGATGGCCCGCGACGGCCGCGCCGGACCCGCACTCTCCATCGCTGCGATTGGCTCTTTCATCGCCGGGACGTTCGGCACGCTGCTCATCGCCGTGGCCGGCCCTCCGCTTGCAAATGTGGCGCTGAAATTCGCCGCGCCCGAGTACTTCTCGCTTATGCTGATGGGGTTGGTGGCGGCCGCCGTTCTGGCTCAGGGCGATATGGTCAAGTCCTTGGCTATGGTCGCGATGGGCCTGTTGATGGGCCTTGTCGGGACCGACGTGAACTCCGGCGTACGGCGGTTCACGTTCGATTTCAACGAATTGTCCGACGGCATCAGCTTCATCGTGCTCGCCGTCGGCATCTTCGCGATCGGCGAGATCGTCGCCAACCTCGGCGATCCGGAGGAGCGCCGGATCTTCACTGATCGCGTGAAAAGCCTCATGCCGACAAGGGAGGACCTGAAGCAGTCCGCGATGCCTATTGTCCGTGGCACGCTAATCGGGTCGTTCTTCGGCGTGTTGCCCGGCACCGGACCCTCGATTGCCTCGTTTTCTTCTTACATCGTCGAAAAGAAACTGGCGAAGGACCCGTCTCGGTTCGGCAACGGCGCCATCGAAGGAGTTGCGGGCCCCGAGTTGGCCAACAATGCCGATGCGCAATGCAAGTTCATTCCCATGCTCACCCTAGGCCTGCCGTCGAGCGCCGTGATGGCGCTGATGCTGGGCGCCCTCACGATCCAGGGCATTCAGCCGGGTCCGCAGGTCATGGGCACGCGACCTGACCTCTTCTGGGGCCTGATCGCGAGCATGTGGATCGGCAATGCCCTTCTGGTCCTGCTCAACCTGCCGATGATCGGCATTTGGGTGAAGCTCTTGAGGGTGCCATATCGCTTGTTGTTCCCCGCCATCATGGCCTTCTCGGCGATCGGTGTTTACAGCGTCAGCAACTCCTCGTTCGACATCTATCTGACGGCACTCTTCGGCATCATCGGCTTTGTCTGGATAAAGTTGGGCTGCAGCCCCGCTCCGATGCTGCTCGGCTTTGTGCTGGGGCCATTGATGGAGGAGCACCTGCGTCGCGCGTTGCTGATGTCCCGCGGCGACCCCTCCGTGTTCTTTACCCGGCCGATCAGTTTGTTCTTCATCGTCGTGACGATCGGCGTTCTGGTGGCGATGGTCGCGCCGGCGCTGCGAGCGAGGCGAGCACCAATGTCCGCGTAAGCTGACTCACCCGCCGGCCGGGAGGTCCGGATTTTGCCTCCAACTTCGGCCGAAAAGCCACCCCACCAACGAAATGCTAGAACACGTCACAGGGAGCCGAAATGCCCAACTCGAAGGTCTACGAGAAGCTGGCGGAAGCGTTTCACGCGGAGGGCGCGCGGACGCTGTTCGCGCTGCTCGGCGACGGCAACATGCATTGGGCGATCGCTTTGGAAGCGCTCGGGTGCCGGGCGATCTATGCGCGGCACGAGCACTGCGCCGTGTCCATGGCCATCGCCCACGCCAACGCCACAGGGGAGCCCGGGATTGCGTCAGTGACCTGCGGCCCTGGGCTAACGCAGATCATGACGGCGCTCACCACCGCCGCGCGGGCCGAGATTCCGGTCGTCGTGTTCGCCGGCGAGGCGCCGATCTCGTCGCCCTGGTACAATCAGGCAGCGGACCAGGCGCCGTACGTCACGGCCTGCGGGGCCAAATACATCCAGACCCATCATCCGCCCCGAATGCTGGACCAAGTCCGTGAGGCCTTCCTGACGGCTCGCTTGGATCGCAGGCCGGTGGTGATCGGCGTCCCGTTCGATCTTCAGGCGCAGACCGCGCCAACGACGGCGGACTACACGGCGTCCACCGACGTCATACCGCGCGTCGGGCGCATGATGCCGGCCCCGGAAGACGTCGCGGCTTGCGCGGAAGAAATCCGCCGGTCGCAACGCATCGTACTGTTCGCTGGTCGCGGCGCCAAGCGCTCCGGCGCAGCCGACGAGTGCCGGCAGCTTGCCGACAAGGTCGGGGCCGTGCTTGCCACAACGCTGCCCGTGCGCGGGCTCTTCCACGACCATCCTTTCTCCCTCGGGGTAGCTGGAGGCTTTTCCTCCGATGTGGCGCGCGAGGTATTCGCTCAGGCCGACCTTGTCATTGCAGTTGGCGCCAGCGTGAGCCATCACACGACCGACGGCGGGAAGCTTTATCCCAAGGCCCGGGTCATCCAGATCGATAGCCGCCCCCTCGGCGTGCATCAGGGCCGGCGGGTCGCGGATGTCTATGTCAGGGCAGACGCAAAGGCGGGTCTCGCCGCCGTGATGCACGCGCTGGGCGGTATAGCTCGCCCGGACGGCTGCGCACGCCGGAGCTCGCGGACGAGATCGTGCGACGGCCTGCAGACGGCGCTTCATTCGAGATCGAGGCGGGCCTCCTCGATCCGCGGGATGCGGTGCGCACGCTGGATGAGGCGCTCCCGAAGGAGTGGCAAATCGTCAACAGCTCGGGACACTGCTCCGACTTCACCACACACATGCGTGGCCGCAGCGCGGACCGTTCCCATGCCATCCGCGAGTTCGGGGCTATAGGTAACGGGCTGTCCTACGCGATCGGGGTCGCGGCGCGCATCCTAACGAGCCGGTTGTGCTGCTCGACGGAGATGGCGGACTGCTCATGCATGCACAGGAGCTTGAGACGGTGAGGCGGCACAACCTGCCGATCCTGTTGTGCATCTTTAATGACGGGGCTTATGGGTCTGAGATCCACAAGCTTCGGGCGGATGGGCTGAGCGACTTCGGCGCGGTGTTCGGGCGGGGTGATCTGGGCAGCATTGCTCGCGGTTTTGGGCTGGCCGGCAGCGTCGTGAACGACCTCTCCGCCCTGCCGCAGCTCGTAGCGGCCTTTGCTGCCAAGCCGCGCGGCACGCTGCTCGATGTCCATATCTCAGATCGCGTGATGTCACCCGTGATGCGACGAGCCCATACGGTGAAGCACTAGCGAATAGGACGCCGCAGAAGTGGAGCACCAAGGACCGTCGTAGGCTGGTGCGCTCTGGCGCCACGCGTGCAGCAGGAAGCGCTCAACAGGCTGCGCGGGGCGTCGTTAGAGAGTTTGCTGCCGCGATTGCGCATGAGATCAATCAGCAACTTACCGCGAGTGGTAATTATCTGCGCGTCGCCAAACGCGCAGCCGAGGAATCCCCGCCAAACGTGAAATCTGCAGCCGAGGAAGCGCCGAAGCCATAACGCAGGTGGACCGCACTGGAGCTTTGAACCCTGGAGATCACTGCCAACCCGCCCCTCAGTGGTTTTATTCTTTGGTTCCACATCGAGTCTCCAGAAAACGGAAATTCTCCTGACGATTGGTAGAGACTTTTGCGAATTCACGTGCCAAAAGTTCGACAAGCGGAAGATCAGAGACTTTGCACATCGCGAAAAGCCGCGATTGGCGGGCCTTTGTAGCATTTGAGAAGTAAATTCTCCGGAGACTGCACTGGATGGCTGACTCGGCAGGATTCGAACCGCCGAATGACCAATTCAAAAAAGGCCTTTGAAACTACGGGAGAATTCTTGGCGATTTACGGGAAATTCGGGCCCAGAGATTTCTTCGCGTGCTCAGCTGCAGAAGCAGGAAGCACACCTAATCGGGCAACCCGGCAGTCCGGAGAGCTTTAGCTGCACCTCCACACTTGGGCCGGCGACGCAGTGGGGGAATTAAGGCGCAGCTCTCGCCGCCGCGCGCCGTCCGATGAAAAGGAACCGCCGTGCCCGTGCACAGAACGGATGTTCTTGCACGGCGTTAACAATATCGGGAACCGCCGCCGGTCAGAATGCGTACACGGGCGCTGCCAAAAGTTCTCCCGCCGAGTTGCCGTCGCTTGGCCTTCGCCAGCAAATACGAATCCGACTATTCTTATGCGGTGACGTCATGACCGGACGCGGCATCGATCAGGTGCTGGCACATCCATGTGACCCGCACCTTCATGAGGATTACGTACGCTCGGCTATCGACTATGTGAGGATTGCCGAGCAGATAAACGGTCCTATTCCGCGGAAAGCAGAGCCCGCTTATGTATGGGGCGCCGCGTTGAATGCATGGATTTCGCATGGCGCCAGACATTCGTATCATCAATCTCGAAACGAGTATTACCCATTGCGAGAACCGAGCGCTGAAGGGCATCAATTATCGTATGAGTTCCGAGAACGCGGCCTGCCTCCACGCGGCGTCTATTGATTGTAGCGTGCTCGCGAACAATCACATTCTCGATTGGGGGCGCGCTGGACTGGCCGATACCTTGAGGACACTGGCAAGTCTGCAAATCAAGACCGCTGGAGCCGGCCGCAATCTGGACGAGGCGCGTGCGCCAGCTGTCCTGCCGATAGCGGGTAACGGGCGCGTTCTGGTTTTTTCATTTGCTTCCGTGACAAGCGGTACGCCAGAGGAATGGGCTGCGACGCGAGAGACCGCGGGCGTGAACCTGCTAACAAAGCTCATTGAACAGACGGTAGTGGATGTCGCCGACCATATCGCGAGCGTTAAGCAGCCCGACGATATCGTCATTGTCTCGGTCCATTGGGGACCGAAACTGGGGCTATGACATTTCGGATGAAGAAAGATTTTTTGCTCGAGCGCTTATTGACATGGTGGACGTGTCAGTCGTTCACGGACATTCTTCGCATCATCCAATGCCGATCGAGGTTTATCGGAATTGTCGCTGATCTGTATGGCTGCGGCGATTTTCTGAATGACTATGAAGGCATTGCGGGATACGAGAGATATCGGAGCGAACTGACCTTGAGCTGTATCTCTGCTGATATCCATCCCAAAAGCAAAAATCTCGTTGCACTTGAGCTTGTTCCCCTACAGATCCGGCGGTTTCAACTGGTGCGGCCGTCGAGCCAGGACATTCTATGGTTGAGGGAAAAGCTGGACAAGGAAAGCCAACAGTTCGCGACACGGATTGAGCTTACGCCAGCGGAAACATTTTAGGTCTTCTGGCCGCTGGAGAGCGAGTTCGCCGGCCCTGCCGCAGGGCCTGCAACTTAATGTCCATTAAGCGGGCGGAGGCGGCTCTTTCGCTGTCGGGATTTTCACTATGCGTCGTTATCCCTATTGGCCATGCTGGGAAAGTTCCTTATTGCTCAGCCTCCAGTCTTGCCAAAGCTCCAGGACCGCAAACAGCACGACGACTGCGCCAAAAACGAAATGCCAGTACCGGAGGGGGCCAGCTTCGGCGTAACCAAAGGTGAATGGCGACGCGATGAGCCAAAGCCCAAGCGCTATCGCGGCGGTTTCCTGCCAGCGTTGCAGGCTCACGTATTCGAGCTGCGCAAGACCGAGCACAAGCGCGCCGACCAGAACCGCATTCCATATGACGGCTTGATCGTATTGGTGCTCGGCGAACCAAGGAGATAGCCCGATCAGCACGCCAATCAGCATGCCAACCCAATCTTCCCAAGAGCGATGAGTTTTTAAGAACGAAATACCTGACATAGCAGCCTCCTTTAAAAAAGAGGCATACGTCAGCGGCGAGGGATGGGCGTTTTCGCTTAGACTGCTTGGCGACCGAGCCGGCCGCGTCGGCGTATGTCTTGGACGTAAGTATGTTATTTGCCGCGACCGCGCAAGCCTTCGCGACGGAATGGATGCTGCAGCCTTATTTCGACGCTTGCTGGCATCACTGAGTGGGTACAGTAGGCTACCAACCCACCGTCGGTGACGTGCTTATCATGGAAAGCTTGGGGCGACCTTACGTTTGCAGCGGCACGAGGTGCCCGCGGCGGGCGCCGTGGTGCTAACGACTTTACGAAGGCATTGCAGTTCCGCCCGCTTCCGGGTCCCGGGCCAGCATATCCCCCTGGACCTGTCGACGCATAAAGTAGCAAAGCCAAACCAGCCGAGACGAACGCGCCGAAAAATCCCCAAAAAATCACCAGCAGCGCCCAGAGATCTCCCGCCGATTGCTTTATCGAAGGCGCCGTATTTCGCGAGGCTGTAAAAGCCTGCCGCCCCCGAAAAAGATGATGCAGCAGGCCAGCACTCCATACATTCCAGCCTTGAATAGTTCCAACGGAAATGCTGGCTGCCCACTTAACCTTATGCGCATCAAATAAATCGCGACGCCCAGCAAGACGCTTCCATAAATTGCCAACCCCTGTCTGAGCATGGGAAGGTAGTCAGTCAGGCTGCCCTTCCGGTACTGCGGAACGGGAATGGAGCCCGATAAAAACCACGCCGGAAGCGCGATCAACACGAGACCGGCAAGCATAGCGGCGATCCGAAACATGGCACTCCCTTTTCGAGATCAAGCATCGTGCTACCCTGCGTGCTAAGCACATTAGCGCCTAGCCTTGCGCCACCCCGCTTTGCGAGCGTCCTCTTCGGAACAGAACCAGCGCTCGCCTTTGAGCCAATTGATTCTCGTCTGCCAATAATATTTGGCCGCGGACGTGATAGATGCGCTCTCCAGTGTTGTAGCTGAGATTGCCTTTTATTCCGCAGCCCACAATCGGCGGGCCGACTTCATTAGCCAGAATTCCGATCAGCACCCCGACGAAGATGATGGAGAGCCACGCTCGCATTGTGAATAGCGCCCCGCCTCGGCGCACCACGCTGAGGCACTACCTACCCTTGGGTAGTATCCTAATTTGAATTTTCGGCAGCCTTACAGTTCATACCAGATCGTTACCGCCAACCGTGTCTGCCAGCCTTCGGTCTCGTCTTTATGCTCTGTCATAGCGGTAGATATATGTGTCACAGCGGCTTTGGAGCTTATGCTTTCTTGCCAATTGTTGATTTCAGATTTAGTCCGCCGATCAGCTTGTTGTCCTGCACGCAAAATATTCTGACTGGCATTATCGATTCCCCTCTGCTGTTCGATGCTCTCATCTTCACCGCCGCCAGACGCTCGCTAGCCAGGGCTGTTTTTCACGCGGCAGTCCGGCTGGGCGGTAATAGTGATCTAGCTCAACGAAACCTGCAGATGACACATAGCGGCGCCAAGTATCAAGATCGTGATATGCGCCGTACCGCCCGCCATTCCAGCTCTCCTCGTTATTGCCGTGCGGATTCGAGCTGAACAGCACCCCACCCGGTTTCAGACTGGCGTGAAGTTCCATCAAAACGCGCGGTAACTCCTGGCTAGGTACATGAAACAGCGCGGCATTGGCGAACACGCCATCGAAATGGTTGTCCGGCAGATCGAGTTTGAGAAAATCTTGCTGCCATACTTCGCAGCCGCTGTGGGCGCGGGCCATCGCGGCGAAACGCGTAGCGCCTTCCAAACCTACGGCAATGTGACCGAGTTCAGAAAACACCTTGAGGTCGCGGCCTGGCCCGCAGCCAAAATCTAGTATCGTAAAGGGTGGCTCACCCTCGATGCATTGTAACAGCGAAGCTATGTTCTGGTTGACATTGTGATCGCGCGTGCTTTCCCAGAACTTTTCGGCGCGCTCGTTGTAATGATCCAGCGTGAGATCGGTGATTTTTTTCAGGTCTTGCGGATTCAGTTTCATGCTCGATCTAGGTCGCGTACTCGTTAACGAAGGAACCCCAGCGCCGCGCGCGCCAACCATGTCTTTCACTTCGGGGCTTTGGCCCGCCATTTTAATCGCTGCCGGTACAGATTGTGTACTAGCCTATCCGAAACTCAGGCCATACGGTACCCGCCGCTCTGCAGTCAGAACTCGATCATTGCCTGATCGTCGTGCCCCTTTTTGCGCAGAGGTGACAAGAAGTGGAGGACAGCATGAGCAACAGTCTGTACGAACGTCTCGGCGGCGCCCTCGCCTTGGCTTGCTGGCAGCCAGGCCGAGCGATGCAACCTGCACGATCGCTTGGGGTCGGCGGGCGATTATACCAGCGGTTAAGGGCCGCTTGGGAGGTGTCCTTAGTTTGCTCCTGGCGACCGCATCTCGAAATTCATAAACAACGTCTTTTTGAGCTGGTCGACGGAAAATGGCTTCGGTAGAAAGGCCGCTCGCTGCACGAATAACGCCCTCATTCCGACTGTTATGCCTCGGCCAGTTGTGTAGAGAAGTTTCAAATCCGGTCGCGCCTCTACTACGCGTTGCGCCAGTGTCAGACCGCCGTGAATGTCGCCATGCAACGTGATGTCTCCGAACAGGAGATCAACTTTAGCGCCCCCCTCCAATAGGGCTATCGCCTCCTCGGCGGTGCTGGCGGAGAGCGTATGATGCCCCTCGTCCGCCAGAAAGGACTTGACCAACACACGCACTTGCTCATCGTCTTCAACAACCAAGATAGATGCCACGGCAAACCCCCACGGAACGTTCAATAGCTAGAACACGCCAGAGAAAGGGTCAGTTTCTTACGCAGGTGACAACTCGCAACATCTCTAGCCTTCCAGCAGGCTTTGTCGGGCGGTGCGGGCAAACACCCACCGTCCGAAGAGAATCCCGATGGCTATGACCATTGCCAGGAGCAGGCCGGCAATGATCGCTCGACTGCGATGAAATAGCCAGCTGCGTCGGCAGATAATTCAGGACGGTCTGCAGCTGCCGAAGCTCCCATACGAGCTTGGTGATTCCATAGCCTCCGGCAAGCGCGACCAAGACGCCGATGACGAAGCCGGCCATCGAGGGGCCGATGATGTTGGGAATGAAACCACGCACGACCTGCAGCGGGCCTGCCCCGCGGATGCGCAGGAGCGCCAGTGTGCGCCGGTCCTCGACATAATTGGCATAGGCGACGGCGAAGATGCCGATCAGTGCGAGCATCAGCCCGCCGAGCAGATAGATCTGCACGTTCTGCCGGGCTAGATAGATATACATGTCGCCGCCCAGCCGGCCGATCTCGGTGTCGAGATCGTGCACGTCGAGCGGCTTCAT
>CAWDIZ010000021.1:0-22290 GCA_963802475.1 uncultured Alphaproteobacteria bacterium | reverse complement strand
TGTACTCATAAAACGAGGGATGTCCGCTTTTGGGGCTAAAGCAGACGTGCGCTGGTCAGCCCGGAATTTCGCCTTTTGACCCAAAGCGGACATTGATGCTGCAAAACCACCTGTGGGAGTGCTCCCTTTCAGTGTGCTCGCTTGCCACGATACGATGCCCTATCTTGACTGTCAGGGACGACGATCAGGCGCGCGAGTTCATCATGCTTCTCAGCTGCGCGGCGGCGATCTGGCCGCTCACAGCCCGCGCGCAGCAGCCCGAGCGTATGCGGCGCGTCGGCATCCTCCTGGACCATCGGACCCAACATGCAGATCGACACCCGCTGGGCCCAAGCTTGATCCGGATGCTTTCGGAAGTGATCTTAGGCATGGTGTCTCCGTGGAACGCCGCGGCGGAATTGCCCTGGCGGGACGTTAGTCGTTAGCGGTTAGTCGTCTTCCTCTTCGTCGTCGTCGTCGGCGGCCAACATCCCTGCAAGATGAGGTCCTTGGCTTGCTCGCGGGTGAGGCCTACCCGCATCAATTCCGCGATTGCCTCTTCGTTGTCTTCGGTCAATCTATGTCCTTTCAGGTCAAGAGCCGGGTCGGGGGAGAGATCGCTCCCTCGGCCTCTTTTATGCTCCTGAGGGTGGGGCAACGGATCCGGACAAAATCCGCGGAACCGATCGGGCGCCATCTCGGTGTAGCGAACCGTGTGCTGGATGTTCTTGTGCCCGAGATAAGCCTGCAGAGACCGGGTATCGTGGCCCTTGTTAGCCAGCAGATAGCCGCAGGTATGCCGAAGCATGTGCGGATGGACCGGAAACGGTAGCTCGGCCCGCTGTCCGATGCGTGCGAAAAGGGCGTGGAATGCCTTGGGCGTCATAGGGCCATCACGTTCCGTGAGGAACACGAATCTCCCCCTCTGCAAGCGCCTCAAAGCCCGTATTTCGTCACCCTGCAGTGGGTGTGTGCCGGGGCTGCCTTGCTTGCGCCTGCGCACACGCAAGGTGCCAGCATTGAAATCGACCTGAGACCATTGCAGGTCGCAGAGTTCGGACGCCCTTAGGCCGTGCCGATAGGCAATCAGGATCATCGTGGAGTCGCGGTGGCCATACCGGCTACCGGAGCGCGCCGCGTCCATCAGCTTGTCGATTTCGCGCTGCGTCAGATAGTCGCGTGTCCTAACTGTGAAATTTACAGTGGCTGGAGTCGCCTGATTTCCCATGCTATTGCCTCCGATGACATAACTAGAGAACAAATAGACATTTCTTCCACAGTCGTCAACGCCCCTCAAAAACAGATATCGTCCCGCCTAGGGTTGCGATAGAATAGGACCATTCCTTCGTGTGTGGAGACCACCCATGACAACGACCATCCCAAGACATGACCACCATCCTGAATATGAACACATATGAACCGGCTCACCTAGCGCTGTTTGGCGTGGCGGCAATAGCGCTTTTGGTCTTCGCGTGGGCCTTCGGGGCCTTCGTCCTCTAGCGTGTCGCGCTGAGTAAGTCTTTGCGTAATGTTCTGCTTCGGATCAGAAACGGACAGTGACCACTCGCATCTTGCGCAGTGACGTTCGTACGCGCATTGCACAAGATCAACTGAAGGCGCTGCGATGTTCTGACACCAAGGGACATGCGAGAGCCGCTTTGGGTCATAAGCTGGCGCACGAATAAGACTTTTGCGTTCATAGTTTAAAAGTGTGTCTGCGCATCAATTCATTGCTCAACGCACGCTCGGTCGACGCGTTTCCCGGCTCGTACTCGTCCGGCTCGCGCTCGTGCTCGCTCCGTTTCTTCGGTTCGCCGAGCTGCTGCGGCGCTGAGTGACTCAACTCTTTGCGCCTCAGTTCCTATTAAGCGCGCATGTCGTTGCGTGAGTACCCCCCTGGGCTGGGAATAATCGAACCTTGTTTGCCGGAGGTGTTTTCAAAAATGCAGACTTTACTCGTGGACCTAATCCTCGCTGCTGCTGTGGGTGCGGTTTTCTTAATCGCATTAAGAGGCGGAAAAGATGAAAAAGGATGAATAAAAATCTGGATCGTTTGCGACGAGAACGGACTTGGCGGTTTTCGAGCTGATCCGCCGCCACGGCGCGCTAGCTAGCGCGGTTCATTGTGCATTCGACTTGCTTGGCCCATTGCTCGGGCCGAAGCGCGAGTTGATCAGGCCGCCTTCTCCAGATCCTTTTGCCATTTGCCGAGCGCGGCGAGGCCGTTCATCTCGGCGCGATGCGCGAAGGCGCGCTGCGCGGCGGCGACGTTCTCAGCTTTGCCCTTCCAGGTCTGCTGCACCGCATGTTGCAGCGCGCGGCCATAGGAGAAGGTCAGTTTCCACGGCAGGTTGCCGATCTTGTTCATGGCATCGAGATGCGCGGTCGCCTCCTCGTCCGATTGGCCGCCCGACAGGAAGGTGATGCCCGGCACGGCGCCCGGCACACACGCCTTCAAGAGCTTCACGGTTTTTTCCGCGACTTCTTGCGCCGAGCTTTGCTTGCCGCTCTTCTTGCCCGGCACCACCATGTTGGGCTTCAGCACCATGCCTTCGAGCGGAACCTTCTGATAGTAGAGCTCCTGGAATGTTTCCTTCAGTACGAACTCCGTCACCATGTAGCAGGTGTCGATGTCATGCCCACCGTCCATCAACACTTCCGGCTCGACGATCGGCACGATGTCTTCCTGCTGGCAGAGCGCGGCATAGCGCGCGAGCGCATGACCGTTGGCGCGGATATTGGCATAGCTCGGAATGCCCTGGCCGATGTCGTAGACCGCGCGCCACTTGGCGAAGCGGGCGCCGAGCTTGCGATATTCCGCGAGCCGCTCGCCGAGCCCGTCCAGCCCTTCGGTAACCACCTCGCCTGGGCAAAAAGGTTGCGGCTTGATCCCCTTATCGACCTTGATGCCGGGGATCGATCCGGCCTGCTCGATGACCTTGACCAGCGGTGTGCCGTCCTTCGCTTTTTGCCGGATGGTTTCGTCATAGAGGATGACGCCGGAGATGTATTTCGACATGGCGTCTTTCGACCGGAACATCAGCTCGCGGTAGTCGCGGCGGTTATCCTCGGTGGATTCTACGCCGATGTTGTCGAAGCGCTTTTTGATCGTGCCTGAGGACTCGTCAACGGCAAAAATCCCCTTGCCGGGAGCGACCATAGCCTGGGCGATTTTGTTCAACTCGGCGAGATTCATCGGATTTTCCTCATCATGGCAGCCTGCGTTCAAATTTTCTTTCTTCACCTCTCCCGCTTGCGGGGGAGGTCGACGAGCGAAGCTCGTCGGGAGGGGGCTTCCTCGCATGAATATCCCCCACCCCAACCCTCCCCCGCCTGCGGGGGAGGGAGGAGCAGGCGTCATTTTACCCTCAACGCCTCCACCCCCGGCAAGGGTTTGCCTTCAGCCCTTTTCAGACAAATCCATGACGGCATCTTAGCTCTCGACGCAAGGCTTAAGCGCGTGGTCCAGAGGGAAGAATAGACTTCTTTTTCTTCATCTTCTTCGCGCGCTTCAATTGACCTGGCCGTCGATGGTGCCGCCGACGCCGATGAAAACCATCCGCCCCTTGGCGATTCCGGAACGCAGCGTGTATCTGACGCCCGGAGCGTAGCTCGTTGCCACTCAATCAGGCGGCGTTGCCGCTGGTTGTGGCTGGGCCGGAGGGGCCGCGGCGGCCGGTGTTTGCTGCGCCACAGGTGCGGCCGCCGAAGGGGCGGCGCCGGCGGCGAGATAAGCGATCACCGAGCTTCTTTCGTTCTCGGTCTTCAGTCCCGGAAACGGCATCTTGTTGCCAGGGAGCTTTTTCTGAGGGTCCGTCAGATAGGAATCGAGCGTGGCAACATCCCACGTGAGATCGCTCGCCCTCATGGCCGGCGAGTAATCAAAACCCGCGACGCCACCGGCCTTTTTGCCGACGATACCGGCGAGAGAGGGGCCGAGCCCATTCTTGTCCGGCACGAGGGAATGACACGCCTGGCACTTTTGATAGACCAGCCGGCCCGCAGTTGCATCCGCAGCCAAAGCCGTTGCCGCCGCAGACTGGTCCGCAGCCTTTCCGGTATTCTGAGCGACTGCGGTCGGCCTTGCGGCAGCTGCGTGGTTGTCGTGCGACGCAGGCGCGGCACTCGGCGCTGCGGCGACGCGCGACGCCGGCGCATCGTTTCTCCCCGCCGGCGGCGTCGCTGCAGTTAGTTGGTCGGAAGAAGGCTGCGACCCGGCGGCGGTGGTTTTCGACCGGTCAGGGACACCGCGTTCGACGCTTTCGGTCTGCACAGGTGTCTGCGTCACCTGCTTCGGCGTATCAGATCCGGTGCGCTGCCGGTCCGGTCCGCTGGATACGGCATCCGTTGTACTCGGTTGCAAAGAACTGAATGAGGCTGCGTACAGGCCACCGAAAATGACAATGGCGCCGATTCCGAGGATGAGCCATTCCTGGACCTTCGCAACGATCCACTGTTTCATCGTACCGATTCCCCGAACCGGGCCCGCGCGATCAATGGCGTCCCGTTTGGTGCGAAACATCATATCACAGCCAGAGGTGCCGAAGATAAGGCTTTTCCCCCGATCAGCTCCATTGAAACCCGCGGCTCGGCACACGGAGCCGGAGCATTCCGGTGACTACAACGTACTCTGGCGTGGCCGTCGCGTCGGCCGGATCGCGGGCGGAATGATCCAAAGCGGACATCCTTTGATCAAATCAACGAGAACGATGCAAGTTCATCCATGCGGTTGGGTTGTGCGGTAGCACGAAAAAAGGCGCAAGTTTTCAGGATCATGTGGACACGCGGTCCATCTCATCGTTGGGCTGGTCGTGATTAAGCGAACCGGTGAATTCCAATCCAGAGGAGCGCATCCATGGAAGAGCAGTCCAAATTGGCCGAGAGGATTCTCGATCAAGTCGCTGACGCTGTCATCTGTGCCAACCACTCGGGAGCGATCATTCGCTGGAACCCCGCCTGTACGGCTTTGTTTGGCTATACTGCCGAGGAGGCGCTCGGCCAAAGTGTCGACCTGATCATACCCGAGCATCTACGAGCTGCACATTGGAGCGGCTTCGACGCTGCGATGGCAAAGGGCGCTACCAAGCTTCACGGTCGCCCGACACTCACCCGCGCTCTACACAAGAGCGGACGCAGGCTTTACGTCGAGATGACCTTTGCGATTATCAAAGGCGACACCGAAGGCGAAGTACTTGGCGCAGTCTCGATGGCATGCGACGTAACAGAGCGCGTCGAACGAGAGCGCGCTACCCGTCGGTCATCCTGAGCACTTAGGCGGGTCGCGAGCGCAATTCTGAACGCGGATGCCCTTGCCCGCGTAGGCACGCCGAATGTCGGGTTCTGGCCCAAAGCGGACTTAGCCAAGCCTTTCCCAAGTGATATGGTTGGCGGTCCTGTACGTTATGCCGGGGGCGGCCATGAGACGGCGGGAATTCTACTGACCCAGCCGTGGGTTAGAAGCATCGGGCTCGCTGCAGCAGTCGGCTTGGCCTATTTCCTAGCGGCGAAATTTAGCCTCCGTCTCATTCTAGAGCCTTCTGGCGTTGCCGTATTCTGGCCCGCGGCTGGTATTTCCTCAGGCATCCTGATCGCGCTCGGACCAAGCGCGCGATGGCCGGTGTTGGCCGGGGTGATGGTCGCGACTATTGCGGCTCACCTCATCATCGACGATCCCCTCTGGGCGGGCTTCGCCTTCGGCCTATCCAATGGGGCGGAAGCCCTGATTACAGCCGGATTGATCCACCACTACTTCGGTGCAGGTTTCAACCTTGTTCGGTTGCGCCACGTTGTTGGCCTGCTCGCGGCGGCAGTCGTCGCGACGACTGTGTCAGGGGTCGGGGGAGCGGTTTCCTACAGGTTGATGCGCGGGGCATCGGCATCGATCCTCGACAGTTGGCAGCACTGGTTTGCATCCGACTTAACCGGGATCATCGCTGTTGCGCCGCTAGTGGTTGGGCTCGCTGCCGTTGTGCGGCGGCCGTCGCCGCGGAGCGAAGTCATTGAAGGTATGTTGGCGCTCGTGGCTCTTGCGTTGATGACTGGATTTATCATTTCGCTGCCGGGCGCGCTTTGGGAGACATTGTTTCCGATCATTTGGCTATTTCCAGTTTTGGTGTGGCTTGCCGCCCGCGCCCGACCGGCGTTCTCCGCAGGGGGCGCGTTCTTGGTTTCGATTGCGATAGTCGTGACGACAATCTTGGGGATCGGTCATTTCGGAGACCCCAGTCATCCAATCAACGACCGCATCCTAAATGCCCAAGCGGGCATTCTGGTTGTGACGCTCAGCGCATACGTACTTGCCGCGATATTTGCCCAGAGGAGCGAGAGTGCGACACACCTCGCTCACTCAAACACGATGCTGGAGCGCGAGCGAGACAATAAACTATTGAATGCGCATGCGCTTGCAGCTGCGATTGCTCATGAAGTGAGGCAGCCCCTGAGTGCAATCGCATTGAACTGCAGTGCGGCCCTGCTATTTCTTGGCAAGACGCCACCTGCACTTGCAGAAGTACGGGCAGCTTTGGACGATATGATTAGTGACACTCATCGTACCAGTGAAGTGTTAGATGGCATTCGCGCGTTGTTCGGGAAAAGCAATCAGGAACGAGAGCAGGTCGAGGTGAATGAGATTATCCGCGGGGTCCTGCAGTTATCGCGGAAAGAGTTGCAGGATCATGGCGTTGAGACTCGCCTTGAGCTGGCGTCCGAACTGCCGCTTGTCGATGGCCATAGGAGGCAATTGGAAGAGGTCATCTTTAACCTGGTCCACAACGCGATCGAAGCAATGGACGGTACGACGGATCGCGATCGGGTATTGCGAGTGACAACTGGGCTCAATGGTCATGACGGTTACCGTAGCAGTGCGAGATTCGGGACCGGGAATTGATCCAAAACGGCTCGATAGCATATTTGGTGTATTTTTTACGACAAAGTCACATGGTACGGGCTGGGACTAGCCATATGTCGTATGATTATCGAACAGCATGGCGGTCAACTGACTGCATCATCGGATGGCAAGATTGGGTCGCTGTTCCAATTTGTTTTGCCGACGAGTTCGCGCGTGAAAGAAGCCACTAGTTGAATGAATGGCAAATGTCCGCTTTGGCCTTTTCGGACCTCACGCGAAGGCTGCTTAAGTCCGGAATGCGCACAAAGCGGACGTCCGCCGACCACTCTGAATTTATGGGTTCACGCCCTAGTAACGGGGGTATGGACGCAACGTGTTCGGATCGAGCCCCGTGACCGGTCGCGATCTAACGCCTGACCGCCGCCAGGACCCATGTATTGCCCGACACCGGCGCAATGGATCGACCGCCTCCGGGAGCGATTGAAAGACCACCGCCCGGTCCGATGGATTGGCCACCACGGGGCGCAATCGACAGCCCCCCTCCGGGAGCAATGGAGTCGGCACCCTCCGGGTCAGGTGGTGGGCCTCTCTGGCCGATTTCGCTGGTTATTTTTCGCCGACCTGTTTGAGATATTGCTGCCGCTGCTCCTTCGACAATTCGCGCCAGTTCTGCCCGGCGCTCTTCGCCGCTGCTCGCGCCTTGGCAGCGGGTGACTGGGGTTTACCCGCTTTCCTCAGATAGCTGACCTTTTCTTCTTTGGACAGATCGCCCCACGCGCGACCGTCAGCTTGCGCTAGCACGCGTGCTTGCGACCGTGCAGCCTTAACTTCCGGCGTGCGTTCTTTCTTCTTTTTTGGCGACATTTTTGTCTCCTTCGAGTGCAAATGAGCCTTCGCTGGCATTGTAGCAAATGGAGGCCGGGATACCGAACGGTTCCCAAGCTTGTTGGTACGTAAAGGCCCATGCCTCCGCGACGTTCTTGTTCGCAAAGACCTGCGGCGATCGGGCGAAGATTTGCCCATGGTCCCAACTGGTGCCATCCCAGTAACCTGAGCCGACCGGGAACCGGTCTGGGCGATCCCGAAACCGCCTTATTACCGCATACCAGCCGATTTTCGTGGGTGGATTATCTTCGATGCTCAGCCAACGATCATGAGTTCTTGTTAGTTCTTTGTTGATGGCCATCAACGCAACTCGTTCCTCTTTGCTCAGCTTTTTGTCGACCGGCCCACTGAACGGGACGTAGCAGGCATAGCTTCCCTCGGCTTGGTAGACCTGTTCCATGTAGACTTTGAGGATCTTCTGCCAATCCATAAATTGAGCCTTCCAGGCCTTGGCTATTTTGAATCTGCCAAATGAGCGATCGCATCGTCGACGAGCCGCTGCCGGTCTCGCTCACCCTGCTGCCCCATTTCAATGACCCGCTTGGCGAGCACTTCACGTGTCGATTTAGCTTGGTCATCTGCGGCAAGGGCGCTGCCCGATTTCTTGACTGTGTCCCATGCAGTATCGAAAGCCGACGCCAAAAGCGCGGCCGTGTCCGAATCAAAGGCTGTGTTTGCGAAAAGCGAATTGATCGCCATAGCGGCCCCACTTGACATGCGGGAGCGCCCCGAAGCGCCACGTCAGCCCCGCCGGTTCCGACTGTGCGCTTGTGCGGATGTGCTGTCGGTAATCTAAATTACCAACTCGGGTGTGGACCCCACTTTTTATGCGTATGTTTTGGGAAGGTGCAAGGCGACGCGCGTCCGGACCAACTGATAACATTCGCAGAGATTCTTCGGTGAGACCCTGCCGATCGACTATCTTGACTTCCCGCCGGCCGCGCTCAATCAAGCCTGCTCATTCCAACTCCCGGGCCGCATTCGTGATGGTCGGCCTCTGGACCCCCAGCATTTCGGCGAGCAGGTTCTGGGTGATCGGCAGCGCGTCCTCGTCACTGCGGTCACGCATCATGAGCAGCCAACGCGCCAGCCGCTCCTTGAGGCTATGCGCGCCGTTGCACGCCCCCGACACCAGGACCTGCTCAAGAAAGGCCTGGATGTAAGCAGACATGAGATTCCGGAAGGACGGCATCGTCTCCATCGCACGTATAAAAGCCGCGCGCGATATCTTGGCTGCGCTCCCCGGGATTTGGACGAGAAGCCGGACGGAGGAAGTCTTGGCGCCGAAGAAGGCTTGCACACCCGTGCAACCCTCCCTGCCGACCGTTGCCATCTCAATAACGCTGCCATCCGCATAAACCGTGACTATGGAGACGACACCGCTATCCGGGAAGAAGACATGGTCGAGCGCACTGTCAGCGTCCATCAGGACTTGCTCGCGTTGGCATGCAAGGTATTCAAGCTCTGGCATGAGCCGATTGAGATTGCGGGACGGTAGGGCGAGCAAAAGCCGATTGCGGGGCCAAGTTGACAAAACGTTCATACCCTTGAAATCGAACCGAGTTCGCGTTGGTTCCAATGCGGGAGTGAGTTTGTGGCCATTCCATGGTTTCTAGCTTCCGCAGACGGTGGCCGAGAGATGAACGCTGCATTGTTTTTCCCCTGTTTTAGCAAGCTGTCGGGGTGGTGCGGGGAACGCCGGTCGCAATCGAAACTGAGCCTTTAGGGAGAACCGCCAGAACCTCTGGCGTCTGCTTCCAGCCAACTAGCACCACGCGCCGCGTCTTGTTCGCGCCTCTGCGCTCCGCAATTTCCCAACCATCCGGGCGTTCAGCTTTTAGTTTAGCGGCGCCAGCCGTGATGGCGATGGTGCTGATGACCGCCCCAGCCGTAACGAGGGCCTGCGTAGAATGCGATTACTGCTGGACGGTATACTGGCGCGACGTAAACTGGCGCTGGTTCGACGTAAACCGGTGCCGGCGCAACGTAGACGGTTTTTGGCTGGTAAGCATAGGTCTCGTAAACGGGCCGAGTGCGGTAGGTCCTTTCAACGTAAACCTCGCGTTCACGGTAAACCTCGCGTTCACGGCGCGGCTCGGCGTGTACGCACCGTTCACCGTCCCAAACAGCTCCCTGGGCGCAGCCGACAAAACGGGATTCCGGAGCGCGCTCTCGTTGGACTCTCGGGCCGTCAAGGAGCTCGGCAGCCGAAACGCCTGGAATAGAGGCAGTGAAGCCCGCACACGCTAAGGTCAGGATAGCCCATACACGCATAGATCCTCTCCTTCGAAAATGGTTCGGGTTCACATTCATCCTGCGATGATGAATGGCAATGGAACAACTTGGTGACTGCCCGTTCATAATTAAAGCTCCAAGGACGGGTCTCGTTCCAAAGCGCCCAGGAGCCACGCCGCTTTAGAAGGACCAGCGCAGCTTCGCGCTTCGGCTTGACCCCTGGGTGCAGGCTGCGCTACTCAACAACTCGTTACCCTTTCGAGCGAAGGTGACGGAACGACGCATCAGACGGTCCGCGTGGTCTATGTCGCTTACGCGATTGCCGTCGCGGTACGGCAATCGTTTGGCCAAAGGCACTATCCCTTGCGGGGCGCCAAAACCGGAGGAGGTCTGACATGCCGATCCAGCCCCAGCTTGCATGCATGGTCGAACACCACGGCCCCATCCGCTTCAATATGTTCGCTCAATCGAATGCCCGGCTTTGCCTTGCGAAGCAGCTTGATTAGGCGGTCGTGCCGTTCAGCAAGCGAGCGCGGTGGATGTGTTTCCATGAGGAATCACAGATTGATGCCGCGCACTGGCGCGACTCTTGCAGCCAGTCCTGCAGCTCCCGTTGCGCTGCCAAAGCCTTTGCCGTGTATCTGCCGTGGCGATAGCTACCATTTCGCTTTCCGGTTGGAGCGCGCTTCGTGCGACGATGCATGACGACAAGATAGCGCATTTCGCTTCCTCGCAATGCTGCAAGCGTGTGGGTGATGTGATTGTGACATAAGGAAATTGCCTCTTGGCGCTGAGGCACATTTCGGCCCGTATAACGAAGACGAGAAACGTGATACCGTTCACGTGCAGTCAAGCGCTTTGCTTGACTGAGCTCTGCCAAAAAGCGGCGACGTGCCACAGTCCCCGCTCCTCGGTTTGCAGAACTGATGCCGTCGGCAGGCACACGACCCCTTGAAAATATTGTTCTGCGCGGGTCATCAGCGCGCTCGCGCGCTGTTTGCGCCCTCCGGGTAGCCACGGGAGAGTTTTATGGATCGCCATCGCAGTCTCGTTTCGACAGTCACGGCGTTGAAGGACGCCATCTCCAAACATTGCGTTGTAGCGACATGTGCGGTCGCAAGCGCGGCATTTTTTGGTTTGCTACTGGCCGCAGCAACGCCGTTTCCCGCGGGTGCGGCCGAGCTCAAGCTGCTCGGTCCGGTATCCCTTCGGGTGATCATGCCCGACCTCCTGCCGCAATTCGAGAAATCGTCAGGGCACAAGGTCACCGTCGGCTACGCCACGCTCGGCGCCATCACCGACCGCCTTCTCAAGGGCGAGTCCGCCGACGTGGCAATCGTCTCGCCCGCGCAAAACGAGGAGCTGCAGAAGCAGGGCAAGCTGCTTGCGGGCAGTCGCGTGGAGGTCGCCAAGGTTGGCTACACTGCCTTCGTGAAGAAGGGCGCACCCAAGCCTGACGTCGGCTCGGTGGATGCGCTGAAGCTCACGCTACTGTCGGCAAAGTCGATCGCTCTTGGCGACCCGGCCGCCGGTGGCGGAAGCGGCGTCTACCTTGCCGGTCTGATGCAACGCTTGGAGCTTGCGCCGCAAATAAAGGCGAAGACCAAGCTGTTCCCGTCCGGCACGGAGGTTGCAGAAGCAGTGGCGAAAGGCGACACCGAAATCGGAATTGGGGTGGGGAGCGACGCGAAGATCGTTCCCGGTCTCGACGCCATCCCATTGCCGCCCGGAGCCCAGAGCTACTCCGTGTATGTGGCCGGGATAGGCTCGGACAGCAAACAGGTCGATGCGGCGAAGGCCCTGATTGAGTTTCTGACCTCGCCCCAGGTCAAGCAGGCCTTGATAGCCAATGGCTTCGAACCGCTATGACTAGGCGGAATGGTCGAGGATTTCGAGTTGAACTAAAGGTAAGAACATCAACATGCTTCGCACTCTGGCAATCACTGTCGCGCTCGGCGGCGCCCTCCCATGTCAGCCCGCGGCTGCCCAGCAAAAAATCACCATCGACGGTTCCACTGGCACTGCGCCGTTGATCGAGGCGCTGGGCAAAGCCTTTACGGCTAAGACCAACATTGCCGTCGAAATTGGAAAAGGTCTTGGCACCAAGGATCGGCTGACCGCACTTGCTGATCGCAAGATCGACATCGCTATGGCGAGCCACGGCCTGAACGTGGCAGAAGTGACGGCGCGGGGAATGGCGGTAAATCGAATTGCGATGACGCCGGTGGTTTTGGCGTGCATGAAATGGCAAAAATTGAAGACCTGTCCGACGCACAACTTTGTGCCATCTTTGGCGGCAGCACAAAGAATTGGAGGGAGTTCAGTGCGGCGGACCTTGCCATCACACCGATGGCGCGGCCGGATACTGAGGTTGATGCCGAAGTCTCGCGCGCCGGAGTGGGATGCCTGAAGGAACTCAAGCTACCAGAGACGGTGAAAATCAACGTCAGCGCGCGCGACATGGCGACGGCTCTAGCGGAAACGCCGGGCAGCGTAGGCGTGACAAGCGCCACGGTGGTCGAACAAAGCGGAGGCAAGGTGAGATCCGTGGCGTTGAATGGCATTATGCCGAGCGAGGCCAACGTTGTTTCCGGGAAGTATCGCCTCACTCGCGACACGTTCCTGGTGCTGGGCGCGGCTCCGCCGGCTGAGGCCAAAGCCTTCATAGACTTCGTCAAGAGTCCGGAGGGCAGGGCCGTCATAAAGGCGAACGGCGCGATCGCGGCGTCGAACTAGCCGGTGCAGCTCACGATTTACCCAACGTACCCGCGCACGGGAATTAGGTGTACTGCCCTCTAACGGCGGGAGCGCCGCCAACTGATTAAGTCCCGCCAAACAAAAAAATCCCGGCGCGCGAGGCCGGGAGTGAGTGCTTGTGGTCTGACAACCGCAACGGGTATGGGGGGCGCGGATTGCCTGCGCTCACTATGCACGCCCAGGCCGGATCGTGGGATAACAAGAGTTCGAGCTAGAGCGTGAACCCATAAATTCAGAGTGGTCGGCGGTCGTCCGATACACTATTTTTGGGTCATGCTTCTTCGCGCAAATCCCCGCATTACGGCTTTCATCACGGCGGCTCTCTTTGCTGTGAAGTCTCGGGGTCCACGGGCTGCTGACGACCGCGGCGAATGCGCAGATGACCACGGTCGCATCGCATAGTGGAATGTCGTCCGGTGACGAACCGATGAACTGCCCAGAACAGCATGGAGCGGACCCAGCGATCTGTAATGCCATTTGCGCGGCGTTCATTGGCATTGTGTTTGAACCTGCGCGGTTGCCGGTGGTGCTGGAGCGCAATTTTTAGCTGGGCAATGGGCGAGGGGCTTTGCGAGCACAACCCGGTGGTCGGCACAAACAAGGCGGCGCCGGCCGTGAGCCGGGACCGCGTTCTCTCTGACGCAGAAACCGTAGCGATATGGAACGCAGCCGACGAGGCAACGGACTTCGGTAAGATCGTGCGCCTGCTGTTCCTCACTGGCTGCCGACGCGACGAGATCGGAGGGCTGTGCCCGTCAGAGATCGCGCTAGGAGATTCACTGATTGCATTCCCGGGCGAGCCGCACCAAGAACGGGCTGCCGCATGACGTGCCGCTCAGCGGGCTCGCCAAGGGCATTGTGGAGTCATTGCTACTGGACGGTCGTTCGTATTGCTTTCGGTCGGCGCGACACCGGCTTCTCGGGCTGGGGTAAAGCCAAGGCAGAACTGGACGCGGCGCTTAAGATCAATGAGGCTTGGACGCTGCATGACATACGGCGCACGGTAGCAACGCGCATGGGCGACCTGGGCGTACAGCCGCACATCGTGGAGGCTGTCCTAAATCACATCAGTGGGCACAAGAAGGGCGTTGCTGGCACCTACAACCGAAGTGTGTACGCGAAAGAGAAGCGCGCTGCGCTCGAAACCTGGGCAAGCCATCTTGAAGGGCTGCTCACCCGTAAGGCGAAAACAGCGTAACGGGCGTAACAGCGTAACGTTACGCGCAATCCTCTGTTCGATATAGAGGTGCCCCCGCACGTTTGTGGAGGCCAGCCGTTCTCGGCCTCCTCAATCAAGTCCATGGTGGGGTAAAGATTGAAGGCTTCGCCTTCGGTGCGGTTAAGGTTCGTAGAATCTCCGGGCTTGTGGTGCGGCCCTGACCTGCTCGGCGGCCTCTAAAGCAGCCTGAGCATACTCGATAAGCATGCTGACAGTGCGTTCATCGTACTGTTCAAAACGGTTAATGATGGCCCTCTCGATGGCAAAGGCAGCAGCCTGAATCTCATCGGGTGTTGGCATATCCGTCAACTGTTTCCATTTTAGCTCGTTTGCGAGCATGCCTTCCTTTGGTTAAGAATTAATAAACACGGCCATTCCCCCGCGGCGTGTGCGCAAGGATGTGGCAACGGCCCGTCATGAGCGAGAGCCTGGGCGAGATCGCGGCAGTCGAACCATCCGCCGCAAGCCGGGCACCGCAGGAAATGCTCCGCCTCTGTTGTGGGGATTCCGTCGTTTGCCGCGTGGAATGTTGGCGGCCACTAGGGCGTGTACTCATAAATCAGGCTAGATCGATCTAGACGGCGAAGTCCGCTATTCCTCCAACAGCGGCAGAAAAGCGGACAACAATTTAGGTCCGCTTAGGGCCAGAAGGCGACATTGGGCTTATGAAACATTCCTCTCTCTCCTCAGGCAATGCAGGGAGGTCGAATGTCTCGCTAGTAAAAGGATTGCAGGCTCTTCACCTACTGCGCGTAAGCTGACTGGCGAAGTTGGGAGCTAATCACTGTCCCTCCTCCGTCACTCGAAACTTGATCGACTGCTGAATTTTTCCGTATCGAAGAAGCGCGTCGTACAAACCCGGCTCCAAAAAGCCAGCATATGCCAGCAGGCCCCGCCCAATTTCTTTGCCCTTCAACGTCCAAACACATTCCTCGGGTGGGACCTCGCCCCGTTGACGGTCACGCACTTGGCCCTGCAACTCCACAGGGTGCCATGCGGCGAAAACTTGGCCGGCACGGGGCCGCATGATCTCGACTTTGGGTGCAAGCGGGGCCAGCTTGAACGGCGTCGTGCGGCCCACTGTCGTCCGCAGGCCGCTCGTGTAGGCCACGATTAGCTGGCAGCGATCGCCCCCGGGCATGCCCCGAAACGTGACCACGGTCTCCTTCGCCGGCTTTCCAGCCGATCCAAGCAGGTACTGCTCCGGACCCCATCGGAAAAAGATTTTGACCATCGCGTCTTCGGTGGGTTCAGAGTAGTCGAGCCTAAGCACATATTTCCCTTCGCGCGTCACCGCCGTTTCCGTCCAGGCGACTTTCAGCGTGGGCCGCTCGCCGATTTTGAGTTCGACTACGTCCAACCCCTCTTTTCGGATCCTCAGCCGCTGGGCGCCCGCCCGCAGTGGGATCGAGCCTTCCACCACGGAGGCTCTGGGAATGTGCGGCGAGCACTCAATGGTCTCTCGAATGCCGGCCTGGTCTTTGAGCAAAGTCTTTCCGTCCTGATCCAATAGCGCTAATTCAATGTCGGAGCCACGGGTCTCCACTAGCTTTCGTCGGCGAAACTCCGAGCTGCAGAAAATCGGCATAAACCGGAGATCGTCAGTTAACAGACCACGCACCACCAGAACCTCGGTAGCCGTGCTTATGCTCTCGCCAACATGCTTCAATCTCATGTCAGCTCCCCACAAAGTCGAAGATTAGCTTCCACCGCCTTGGCGTCGTCCACCTAGTCCCGCAGTACGTCATCAAGTCCCAGACGCCGCCGCCGGCAACGCCTTCGATGATGGTACTGTTCTGGATAACGTCGAAAGGAACCGCCTTAGCTTCCGGGATCCGCCCTCCATCGAAATCGCCCCAATTGGCCGCGTCGGTGATTGCATCGCCTCCAGTGTTCGGGTTATCCGCGTTGGGGCAGCCGGTGTTTGCGAGATGCTGCTGGCCCAGGCAGTGCGCCAGTTCGTGGGCACACTGGCGGTGGTCCATCGAACAAGTAAACTCGCGCGATGGGTGCCCGGTTGCTTCACCCCAGGTGGATACGGGTACAAGCACCGCCCAAATGGCGTCTTGGTCTTCCGTACAAATCGACAAGGTATCGGCCCAGTCGCAGAGGCGTAATGTAGCAAGGTACCAAAGGTACACATTGGCATAAACATCGTAGGTGAGCGACTGCCTCCAATACGGAACCTCGAGCACCGGTCCCCATGGGGCATAGACCGTGAGGAACGGCCTGTCTGCAAATGAAAGTTTGACCGACCAGTCGTCCAGGCGTTCGATTGAACTGGATGTGACCGGAAGCATCTTCAGCATCTCGCGCAGCAGATCGGTGCATTCCTGATCGGTCGGCGGATTAGAGCTGAAGAAAGGTTTGATCGGGTGGCGCGTCGGTGATGGTGACGGGTATGAACCGCAGCTTCACTGGCTTCCGCTGACGGAATACGAAGTCCTCAAACTCTGCGGTCACCGATTCAGAGAAGCCAGGCTCGCCCTCAGGACCGAAGTTGTCGACGCTCACGCTCACCCGCAAGTCGAGGGCTTCCACTGCCGAGGGAAGCCGGGATTACGAAGTTCAGCGTGTCGTTCCTGGCTAGGCCGGGCGGGGGCGGGTCGTCAAGATCCTCACCGTGATCGCGGCATTTATATCCGGCGCCGGAGGGTCAGGGGGCGCAGGCAACACTCCGTTGACCGGGTAGAAGGAGCCTTTGTAAATGCCGTTCGAGTACACGCTCATGCTGCCCTTGACCAGTGGCACGGTGTTATCGCCGAAGCCGTCAAGCGCGTGGGTTATATAGGTGCGAACCACGGTCGGCTTGCCAGCGACCAGCTGCACGTCGGCGTCCAAAGTCTGGATGCCTTGGGTGACCTCGATCCGCTGGATGGCCAACCTCGGACGCTTCGAGCCGACGATTCTGACTATCGCTGCTGCCGTGCCGCATCCGTTCGTCGCCCGGAGCCGGTATCTATGACATCAAAGTCCGTGTGGCTGGGCAGGCCTAACTCGAACGAAGAGCTATTCACGTCAATCGGCGTCGTGGCAATCTCGGCCCCGGTGGGGGTTAACTCCGCCAAGCTGATCGTATCCGCGTTCTCTAGATTCCAGCGCAGGACAATATCCTCGCCTGGTGTCGACAACGATTCGCCGTGCCATCTTCAGTGTCGGTGGTCGCGTGAAAATAGTGAATCACTGGCAGACCAGCCTCGATGATGTTGTTCTCGCCTCCGGAGCGCAGGGCACTTGGCGACAACGATGGGACTGAACAGGTCGAAGTCTACCGGCTGTCCAATGCACTTGCTGGCCGTCATCATCTCGCGGGCTGCGGAGTTGAAGGTTTCCGCCTCGTTGTTGTAGCGGTCGACCTCGGCTTGGTGCTGCGCTCGGCTGTAAAAGCCGACCGGACCGGAACGAATCCCTGCCGGCAAGATCACTTCAATTTGCGTGTCGGCCCAGCTTTGGCGCCTGGACGATGGCGCAGGTGCCATTCACATTCATCACCAGGTCCACGTTCGGCGGCTGGAGTCCCCAAACCCATGCCCATGAATAATGATAGTGTCGCCGTCGCAGTTGCCGTTCATGTGGATAAAGTCGATGTTGTCAGACCACATGCTGGCGCTAGACCGAGGGGGCATAGGAATGGGAGGTAGTCCCGCGTTAGCGTGCTCGATGAAAATCGCTTCGCATGCTTCGCGGATGTCTTGGCACGAACCGCGGTCAGGTGGTGGCGGCTGCCAACCGCCCTTGCCCCCGCCCCACGGATCGTCAGGGCCGAAGGGGTTGTCCGGGTCAGGTTGATAACCGACCCATCCGGGGTCGTGTCCCGGCTGGGCCAGTCCGGGCAGGCCTCGGTCGCGACCGCCTTGCAGGTGATCGTCGAGGCCAGCCGATCCGCCGTGGACCAGAGCGCCGCCTAAGCCCTCCATCCGACCCTGCTCGATGCTGAGGGAAGCCAGTACGTCCAGCCCCGGTTGCGTCAAGTCGCCCAAGCCAGCCCGAAAAATCGCAAGGTAGAGCGTGGCCATCCCTTCTGGGCGAATAACGGAGCAATCCAGTCCAGGGCGCCTCCCGAATCCCGGCGCTGCTCGCATCCTTGCCGCGCGTTGGTGGAACCCCACCGCCACTATCTTTGATGTCGGGGAGGCCAGCTCGCTGGCGAAGCATCTTTACGCCACCTAACGGCGCCCGTTCGATCAGCCGCAGCAGCTTGTTACGAAACTCCGTCTCTGCCTTCCGGTCTCCCCCAAACATCAGTTTGGCTGATTGATAGAGATCCTCCAACGCCTTCAGCGGCCAGGAGAGCCGTCCTGAGCAATCGGTCGCCCTCTTCCGGCAAGAGCTTTTGCCTTCGTGCCGCTGCCCTCAATCCGATACGCAGGCTTGCTAAGGTCGGCCGTTCTATAGATGTGCTCCGGCAACGTTTTGGCTGGGGGCTTCTTTAGCAGCATGCCCTTTTTCTTGGCCGACGCCGTTGCTCTTTTGCTTTCATTTTGCTGATTGCACTCCGCTCAAATCACGTCTGTTCAAAAACAAATCGTATCCCCAGTGGTTGAGAATGAGAAGACGAGCAAAACGCCGACAATTTCCAAGCTATATTGTACTAAAAGCGATAGCCGTTCCCTCCATGAGGCAAAGCACGATTGCTGCCGTGCGTAGCTGTTTCACGTTGGCTTCCGTTCCCTGTCGAAGCGGCGGCGGACCTCCGGCCAGCGGATCGCCGTCATGAATGCATCCACATAAGTTTCGGCCTTGGCGCCGTAATCCATGTGGTAGGAGTGTTCGTACATATCGAGTGCAAGAATGGACGGCCGCCGGCCAGCGTTGTGGTGTGGTCCATAGCCCATTGATTGATGAGCCGGTTATCCCGTGGTGAGTAGTCAAAAGCACCCAACCCGAGCCGCCGCCTTGCGCCTTGCCCATGGCGATGAACTCGAGCGCCATCGTTCGTAGGAGCCAAAATCCCGCTCGATGACGCTCATCAACTCCGTGTCAGGAGCACTTTCTTCGCCAAGGCCATTGAAGAACAACTCGTCAACACCATCGAATTGGTCGCGATCAGTTGCTCCCGCTTGAGGCCGTTGACGAGATAGCCGGGCGCCGTGTTGAAATCGAGTCCGGTCAGTTGCTCCTCGATCAAGTTGAGGCGCTTCACAGCGCCCCGGTAATTGTTCTCGATAGTGACTTACGATCAGCTTTTTTCGGACATCCCCTTGATGCGTTGCGGGTCGCAGCCGAGCGGCTTCATTTGGTACATCATGCTTTTCTCCTCGCCGATCAGGCTCCTCATAGACAAGCGCGCCGCCATGCGCGGGTGAAAAAACGTAAAGTCGATCGGGCGCCACGATGGCGGTGGTGTGAGCGCCGGGGCTGGTCAAGGTTTGCACGCTTGCGCCACTGCGCGGATCGATCGATTGGACGAGGCCAGGCTTGCCGATGGCGACATGCACCAGGCCTGTTGCGGGATTCACGAAGGTCACATCCGGGCCGCCTGCAATCGGCCAAGTGTTGAGGATGGCGCCAGACTGCGCGTTGACCTCGACCACCGCACGGTCATCACAGGCGACATACAGGCGACCGCGCTGGCGGTCGATTTCGAGCCCATGGGCTCCGCCGACTGGGATTGGCCAGTGCATCACTTCGTCGAGTGCCGGAAGCTGGGCGACAAGAACCATCGACGGCTCCCGGATGGCGAGGAACACCCGGGTGGCGGCCGCTCGGTTACGCACCAACGCGGTTGTCCCGGCAGAGCCAGCGCATGCTGCTGGTCGTTGTCGAGACCGAAGGCGCGAAGCTCAGCGCGGTGGGCGTCATCCCCGATGCAGGCCGCAATCGCCAGCTTCCGCCCGGCAACGATTGCGACCCTTGGGCCTGTCGCCTGTGCCGAATACCCCCGAGTGTGGCGAGCCTCCTGGCATCAACCCACGACAGGCTTGCCGATCCGCGATTGGTGACAAGAACTTGTCCTTCTTCCGCCACAACTTCCGCAGCCTCGGGAAAACCTTCCAGCGTCGCGATGTGCTTCACCGCGATCATGGTCGATGACTTCAACGCAGCTCCGGCCGGTGTGCGCCACGAACACACGGCGAGTCCTTGCATCAAACGCCCCGTGGTCAAACGAACTGCCCTTTGAGTCCGGTATTTCGATCATGCCGATTTGTTTCAACGCCATGGTCAGCTCGGCTTGCCTGGCTTGGCGCTGCAGTCTGCACCAGGTGTAAAGCGCGTCGTATATGGCCACCCCGTGCTTCAGCATCTCGTGGTCATCGCGAAAGTGGGCGACAGCCGGTAGGAGATCGCGAGCAAACCCTTCACATTGCGGCGTCAAGCTCGGGGCTGGATGTGTCGGCGCCGCGCACGATCGGTGGCCAGATGATCGAGCGCAGCGGTCTTCGATCCCGTAGATACGGATGATGGCGTCGAAAGAGCATTGATCGCCGACATGCCCGAACTCAGCACCTTTGATGTCGTAGGGCGTGCCGCCTACGTCGGGCAGCAATCTTTGCGACATCGTTCGGCGGAACGTAAATGAATTCCGCATCGGGATTGACGAAGCGGTTGACCAACCAAGGGCACGCGATGCGGTCGATCTTGGGATGCTCGCGCGTCACCCACTTGTTCTCCGACGGCGCCACGCTCGGGCGCGTCGGAAGCTTGCACTCCTTCCAGGCCGCGATGCCGCCTTCGAGGACTAGGCAGCCTGAACCCCGCTCTTTTGCAGAGCGCTCGCCACGCCTTGGCTGACTTCGTGACCGTGATCTGAATTTGCAGCCGCGCTGCGCAGCAGGCGGGGAGGCGCCTTCGCCAGCCGAGCAACTTCGTCAGGCAGGCGGCGCGACGCTGCCGATGATCAAAACGTATCGTCGGCCTCAAATGCTGGGGGCGCGGCGCACGTCAATCAGCAGCGGCGCGGTGGCCGTGCCGATACGGGCATAGAGGTCCACTGGGTGAAATTGAGAAGGCATTTCCGTAATCGCAATCTCCTCGAAAAATCGAGTGTTGCGCAGAGCTTGGACGGTGCGCCCGTCTGACGGGGAGCCTGCGTTTTCCCCGCACACAAAAGCTAGAACCAATCGCGATACCCGGCAAAGGCGAGATGCCTCTAGCGCGCACAAGGGCACGGCGTGATGTTTTCGAACAGAACATTTCACGGCCTCCTAGCCATCGGCGCGCGGGACAACGTTCCTGAGCGCAGCTGAGCCCCTATCTAAGCAAGTAACTACCTGCTCCGAGAGCGTGTCCGCGAATGTGAAGGTTTTCGGATGCCGGCCCGCATGACGACGGCTCCCATCAGCTCCGGGTCCTTGGCAACGCTCGTTATTGGCGCAATCGACAGCCCCCCTCCGGGAGCAATAGAAGTCGCACCCTCCGGGACCGATGGAGTTAGGTATGCAGTTGCGCCGGCACCGCGCCCGCCGGAACAATCATCCGACAAACAACCATCATATCCGGCGTAATTGTTCCAGCCGCCAACAGCTCCGCAATCTGCTTTTCTTTATCGGCTTCATTCCAGGCAACAATCCGAACCGAGCTAACCAGGGTGACGTGCTTAGTTCTTGTTTCCAGCTTCCGCAGACGGTGGCCGAGAGATGAACCCTGCATTGTTTTTCCCCTGTTTTAGCAAGCGGTCGGGGGCGCGGGGAACGCCGGTCGCAATCGAAACTGAGCCTTTAGGCAGTACCGCCAGAACCTCTGGCGTCTGCTTCCACCCGATCAGCAGCACGCGCCGCTTGTTGGTCGCCGTCCCTGTACGCTCGGCAATCTCTGCGCTCATTTGCTCGGGCGTCTTGCCGTCCGACCAAATGGTTATTGTGGCGCTGTTGTCGCCGCTTGCCTCTAGCTTACTCACTCGGGCTTGTAAGTTCATGCGCGTTCCCCGCTTTGCTGTTCCAGTTTTGCGATCCTCTCCGCCAAGTCGGCCAGCTCTACCGCCCGCGTGTAGCTATCTAAGATTTTGCTGAGCGCCGCAGCCTCGCCGGGCGTCAGTTCGCCATCTGCAACGCCTCGCATGATCGCCGCCATGACCGGGATGCAGTCAGCCGGTTTTTCCAGTGGCGGCATTTCAAAGCATATAACGCGCTCCTTGCGTGGGGCACTAGCCGCTCCATGCAAAGCCGCAAACAGCGCTGTCGCCCCCGTCGCCAGTTCAATGCACTTTTTGTTATGGCTTTCGCGCCTCGCGTCTAGCAGCGCGTCCATCGCTATGCTGGCGCGTTGCGTGAGCCAACAGGCCGCCCGGCAGAGTTTCCGCTTTGGCCTGGTTTAAATGCCATAAAGATACCCACGTTCTGAATACTTGGCTAAGCCATTGACGCCCCTAGAGCGGCATTGAGGCTGCTTTTTCAGAACGCCTGTTGATGTTGTTGGAGAACTAGCTGGA
>CAWDIZ010000020.1:0-96487 GCA_963802475.1 uncultured Alphaproteobacteria bacterium | reverse complement strand
GACCCGGATCAAGGGCTTCCCGCTGGCTTTTCAAGTGAGATCACTTCAGTCCGGCATAGGCCTCCGGCTTGAAGCCGACCAGGATCTTGCCGCCGCCCATTTCGAGCACCGGGCGCTTGATCATCGAGGGCTGCGCCAGCATCAGCGCAATCGCCTTTTTCTCGGTGAGGCCTTCCTTGTCCTTGTCGGGCAGTTTCCGGAAGGTGGTGCCAGCCGTGTTCAGCAGCGTTTCCCAGCCCGCTTTCCTGGTCCAGCCTTCGAGCCTCGCGCGCTCGATGCCCTGCGTCTTGTAATCGTGAAAATCGTGGGCGACGCCCTTCTTGTCGAGAAAGGCGCGCGCCTTTTTCATGGTGTCGCAGTTCTTGATACCGTAGATGGTGATGGCCATCGCCTGTTCCTCTCGAAAATCAGCTTTAGCATAACCGGTACACGCATGGACCTTACCGAGCGCCACGACCTCAGGAGCGGGGCAGCCCCGTGGGATGACGGCGAGCCCGATATAGCTCCAAGCGACAGGCTTCCCGGCCAGCCGGTGGACGTGGCGATCTGCGGCGCCGGCATCATGGGCGCGATGCTGGCCGAGCGCCTGTCTGCCGCCGGCCTCGCGGTCGCGGTGCTGGACCGGCGCCGGCCCGGAAAGGGCAGCACATCGGCCTCCACCGCCCTCGTTCTCTGGGAAGCCGATTTCCCGCTCACACATCTTGCCCGCAAGCTCGGGGAACAGGAGGCGGTGCGGCGGTGGCGGCGCGTCCACCATACGGCGACTGCCCTTTGGGAAAGGCTGGAGCGGGAGGACTTGGCGTCCGAACACAAAGCCCGCCTAAGTCTCTACCTCGACGGCAGTGTGCTCGATGAGAAAGGGCTGCGGGCGGAAGCGGAACTGCGCGCCCGGCATGGGCTGCCGTCCGTTTTCCTGCCGGCCGAAGCGACGGCCCAACGCTTCGGAATAGCGCCCCGCCCCGCGATCGTCTCGAGCGACAGCTTCGAAGCGAATCCGCTTGGGCTGACGCTGGCGCTCCTGGACATGGCACGCAAAAGGGGCACGACGGTCACCTATCCGGCCGACGTGCTTCGGGTGGCCCACGATAGGGCCGCGGTTGTGCTGGTGAGCGATCAGGGCGAGGTCCGGACACGCCACGTCATCCTCGCCAGCGGGTACGAGCGCCCGCGCCTTTTTCTTCCCGCGGCCTTTTCGTTGAAGTCGAGTTACGCCATCGCGACCGCGCCGGGCACCGCGCCGCTCTGGCGCGGCAACGCGATGATATGGGAGGCCTCTGATTCCTATCTTTACGCCCGCGCCGATCCCGACGGCCGGGTCATAGCCGGCGGCGGCGACGAGAGTTTCGGCGACGCGCGGCACCGCGACGCACTGATCCCGGAGAAAGCCCACACCATCGCGGCCAATCTGGCGAAGCTGGTCGGCGTGCCGATCGAGCCGCGCGAGCGCTGGGCGGCCGTGTTCGGCTCCTCGCCCGACGGTCTGCCGGCGATCGGCCGCGCTGCCAACAGCGAAGGACTTTGGCTGGCGGCATGGTTTCGGCGGAAACGGCATCACCTTTGCGGCGCTGGCGGCCGAGTTGCTCACCGCCGAACTGACCGGTTCGCCGGACCCGGACCTGACTTGCTTTGATCCCTATCGATTTGAGGGCGGCAAATGAGGCCGTTCTATCCATCCTAATACCTGAAATCACAGAACAAAAAATCATTAAACCAAACGGTTGACTATTCGCCATCGGGCGCGTATATTCAACCACATGGTTGAATTACAAACGCCCCAGCTCGACACGATTTTTCACGCCCTCGGCGACGCCACGCGCCGGCAGATGTTGCGCGACCTTGCCGACGGCGAACGGACGGTCGGCGAACTGGCGAAACCTTTCGCCATCTCGCTCGCGGCCGCCTCCAAGCATATCAGGGCGCTGGAGAGCGCCGGGCTGATCCGTCGCGAGGTGCGCGGCCGGACCCATTTTTGTAGCCTCGACCCCGGCCCCCTCGCCAGCGCCCACCAGTGGCTGAACTTCTACGAACGTTTCTGGCTTGACCGTCTGAGTGTCCTGGAACGCCTCCTCCGCGAGGAGGACGCACGCAAAACCCGCACGCCTAAACGGAGACGATAAATGACCGAACACGCGATGCCGGATGCCTATGCGCGCACTGACCGAGCCTGCCACGCTGACGATCAAGCGCCTCCTGCCCGGACCGATCGAGCGCGTCTGGGCCTATCTCACGGAGAGCGACCTGCGCCGCCAATGGCTGGCGGCGGGCGAGATGGAGATGACGGTCGGCACCCCCTTCGAACTGGTCTGGCGCAACAACGAGCTCACCGATCCCCCCGGACAACAGCCGCCCGGTTTCTCCGAAGAGCACCGGATGCAGAGCCACATCACCGAGCTCGATCCGCCCCACAGGCTCGCCTTCACCTGGGGCAAGACAGGCGGCGTCTCGTTCGAGCTCGAGCCGGCGGGCGACAAGGTGCTGCTGACCGTGATCCACCGCCGGATGCCCGATCGCGGCACCATGCTGATGGTCGGCCCAGGCTGGCATGCCCATCTCGACATCCTGGTCGCCCGCATGACCGGCAAGGAGCCGGAACCATTCTGGGACGGCTGGATCCGCCTCAAGAAGGAATACGAGCGTCGAATTCCGGCCTGACCAAAATTGATCGTCCCGCAAGAAATGCAAACACACAGGAGGCTGACGATGAAGCATCAAGAACGACAGCACGCCATGAACACGCCACCGATCGTGTCGCCGCAAGAATGGGAGGCTGCGCACCAGCAGATGCTCGTGAAGGAAAAGACGCTGATGCGGGCCCGCGACGCCCTGGCCGCCGAACGCCGGCGGATGCCGTGGATGGCCGTCGAGAAGGCGTACGAATTCGAGGGGCCCCAGGGCAAGGCTAGCCTGCTCGACCTGTTCGAGGGCCGGCGGCAGTTGATCGTCTATCGCGCCTTCTTCGAGCCCGGGGTATTCGGCTGGCCCGAGCACGCCTGCCGCGGCTGCTCCCTGGGCGCCGATCAGGTCGCGCACCTTTCCCACCTGAACGCTCGCGACACCACCCTTGCCTACGCCTCGCGGGCGCCGCAGGCGGACATCGCACGCCTGAAGGCGCGGATGGGCTGGGAGATGCCCTGGTACACCATCACCGACAGCTTCGATGCGGACTTCGGCGTCGACGAGTGGCACGGCCACAACGTGTTCTTCCGCGACGACGGGCGGGTCTTCCGCACCCACTTCATCAACAGCCGCGGAGACGAGGCAATGGGGACCACCTGGAGCTACCTCGACGCGACGCCGCTCGGCCGTCAGGAGACTTGGGAGGACTCGCCAGAGGGTTACCCTCAGACCCCTCCGTACAAGTGGTGGAACTGGCACGATAATTACGACACCGCGGCCTCGCCTGACCCGAAGTGGGTCAAAGTATCCGACGCTGGAGAAGCCGCCTTCCGAAAGCGCGACGCGGAGAACGTATAGCCTGTGTAGCAAGGGCGAGAACGATGAAAGACATCACGAGCGATGAACTTGGATCGCCCAAAGGCGATGCCAACCCGGCCGCCCGCGGCGCAGCCGGCTGGCTGGGCCTCGCGGCTGCGCCGACCTTCGCCCTCATGGCGGGGATTACGGCCCTGTCTGGTGGCCCGTCGGACATGCTCTGCTCGACCATGCACGGCGGGTCATCGCTTAACGGAATGGCCATGATGTATTTGCTGATGAGCGCCTTCCACGCGGCGCCCTGGCTGAAACTGATGTCTTGATCCCCTATCACAACGCAGCAGCGCGTTTCGAAATGCCCTATCCCGGCAAAAACAGCGCGAAGGGTTCGTCGGTGACGCGCTTCAGGTGCTGCTGATAGGCCGCGTAATTTTCATGGCTCGACGTAACACGGCCGAGAACCGCGTTCGGAAACGCCTTGGCAGGCAGGAGCGCGATGGGCGCCGCGACCGGCGTCAACAGCGAGCCGCGACCGGCCAGCAACGTGGTGAGGATCCCGTACATTTCGCCGGTGATCGTCGGCCGGGAGACCGTAATCAGCCGGTGCTGACCGGCGCGGTTGGTCACCAGGTAGATGTGACCGGACTGATGCGGCACCGCAACCTCGCCGAACTGGGTGAATGCGACGTCCATGCGTTCGCCTTCCCGGAAGACAAGGCACGACGCAGCATCATCCCAGATGATTTCCGTGCGATAGGCATAGATCGCATTCTTGTCGCCGAACGACGGCCGGACGGTGATATAGACGCCCTCGATCCAGGCTACCGCGCGATGCGAATAAGCGCCGAGAACGTCCGGTGCCACGCCATTCTTGCGATGGCTGTCGTCTTCCGACGCGCTTTGCTTCTTGCGCAGCGGAACGCCGAGCGCTTCTTCGAGCCGGATGGTGGTTGCAAGAGTGAAAGGACGGCTTCCGCCGAGCACCTTTTCCAGGGTCGAGATGCTGAGCTTCGCCTTCTCGGCGAGCTGCTGCCTGGATATCCGGCGGCGGGCGAGTTCTTCCCGAATAGTCGCGGCGATCTGGCGACTTTGCCCCTCGGAAAGCTCCTTGTCTAAGGCCAACGCTCCCCCCTCTCCCCGATTCCGGCAATTCTACCAGACAGACAAAGCATCACAAACCCGCACGAATTCACCTTGCCGTCGCACATGCCAAGGCGTTGGACGGCCAAACAAGGCTAATCATCACTGTCGCAGAGAGGCTCGAGTTTGCCGCACAAACTAGGAGCGCAAATCGAACTGCGCTTTCAGGAGCGACTTACATGGCGACGTGGGACGTTATTCAAATTCATGGCGGGTCAGCCCCGCTCACTTTGGCGAAGCCTTCCCTGCTTCGGGTCATCCGCAGCCTCTTCGCAATCCTCATTGGTATCGCAACTTGCGTTTTGAACTTCCTCCCGGCGCGGGCGGGACCCGGGATATCTGCGGCGACGATAGCCCGGCCCGGCGATGCCCGTTCGGGTTCGCTGCTGCTGAAAACCGCCGGCGAAGGCTATGTCGACGCGCGTCGGCTCGGCATCGATGTCGACCTTACGGTGTCCGGACCGACCATCCGCGCACGCGTCACCCAGATCTTCCAAAATCCGACACAAGACTGGGTCGAGGCAATCTACGTCTATCCTCTGCCGCAGGGCGCCGCGGTCGACACGCTGAAGATGGTGATCGGCGAACGCGTCGTCATCGGCGAGATCAAGGAGCGGCAGCAAGCGCGCGTTGTCTACGAGCAGGCCAAACAGGCCGGACAGAAGGCCGCGCTGACCGAACAGGAACGGCCCAACATCTTCACCAACTCGGTGGCCAATATCGGCCCCGGCGAATCTGTGCTGGTGCAGATCGAATATCAGGAGCCGGTGCATCAATCGGGCGACGTCTTCTCGCTGCGCGTGCCGATGGTGGTCGGCGCCCGCTACAATCCCGCGCCTGTCGTGCAGACTGTCGATTTCCGCGAAAACGGCGGCGGCTGGGGCGTCGCGACCAACGACCCGGTTCCCGATCGTGACCGCATTTCGCCGCCCTTGCTCGATCCCGCGGAGAACCCTCCCATCAATCCCACCGCCGTCACGGTGCGGCTGCAGGCGGGATTTCCGCTCGGCGAGGTGAAAAGCCACTTCCACGCCGTCAAGATCGACAGCCCGGACAATTCCACCCGGGTGATCAAGCTCGCGGAAGGCCCGGTTCCGGCGGATCGCGATTTCGAACTGGACCTGGAAGCCGGCCGGAGAAAAGATCCCGTCGGTCGGCCTCTTCCGCGAACGTGTGGGCAACGCCGACTATCTGCTGGCCTATGTCACGCCGCCCGCGATCGACGATGCCGAGCAGAAACCGCTGCCGCGCGAAGCCATCTTCGTGATCGACAATTCCGGGTCGATGGGCGGCACCTCGATCGTTCAGGCCAAGGCCAGTCTGTTGTACGCGCTTTCCCGCCTGAAGCCGAACGATCGTTTCAACGTGACCCGTTTCGATCACACCATGAGCATGCTCTTTCCGGATTCCGTCCCGGCCGATAGCGAGCATATCGGACAGGCGAAAGCCTTCGTCGGCGCGCTTGTGGCTGCCGGCGGCACCGAGATGGTGCCGGCGATGCGCGCCGCCCTCACCGCCCGTGGCGCAAACGGCGGAAATTATCTCCGTCAGGTCGTGTTCCTGACCGACGGCGCCATCGGCAACGAGCAGCAATTGTTCGACACCATCACCGCGATGCGGGGGCGCTCCCGCGTGTTCATGGTCGGTATCGGCTCCGCTCCGAATTCCTTCCTGATGACGCGCGGCGTCCGAGCTCGGCCGTGGCACCTTCACCCACATCGGCTCCGTCGAGCAGGTCGAGGCGCAGGATGCGCGACCTGTTCGGAAAGCTCGAAAGCCCGGCCATCACCGGCCTGTCGGCCACCTTCACCGACGCGAAAGCCGAAATCACGCCGAATACCATTCCCGACATCTATCGCGGAGAGCCGCTGGTGCTTGCGGCGCGTCTCGACAAGCTCGCCGGCGCCGTGGAGATCAAAGGCAAGGTCGGCGACCGACCTTGGATCGTGAAACTTCCGCTTGCCAATGCCGCGGAAGGCAAGGGTCTTTCGAAGCTGTGGGCGAGGCGCAAGATCGCCGACGCCGAAGTAGCCCTCACGATGAGAAACATCGAGGCTGAAGAAGCCAACAAAACCATCCTGGCGCTGGCGCTGGAGCATCAGCTTGTGACGCGGCTAACCAGCCTGGTGGCGGTCGACAAGACACCGAGCCGTCCTGCCGGAGAACCGCTCAAGCTCAGCCAATTGCCGATCAATCTGCCGGCTGGCTGGGAGTTCGAGAAGCTGTTCGGTGAGCGTGACAAGCCGCTGCCGGCCTCTCCTGCGTCGATGGAACGCCGCGCGGACGCGAAGCGCAGCGCAGCTGGCAGCGGCGCAGCCGCGCCGGCACCGTCATGTTGCCGACGACGGCGACCCACGCGGAGCTGAAGATGATCGCTGGGCGCCTTCTTTCTCGCGCTCAGTTTCCTCGTCCTCCTGTTCAACCGCCGCCGCGTCGTCCCACGCTGGCGGCTTGTTGAGAGGTGAAGATGCCCAACTTCGACCCTGAAAGAGCGCGCGGCCTTCGCCCCAAAGGCCGCGCGCATTCCTTCTCCCGGAAAATGATTATGAAACGCACGCTCGTTGCCCTCAGCCTCGCCTTCGCCGGTCTTCTCTCTGTTCGGACAAGGCGCCTATATCCACGCCAAGGCGATTGTCGCCCAGGTCCTGCTGGAGCGCGCCTTCTCTCAAACCGTCGCGAGCTGGCAATCCCGACTCAAGCCTTGGTCCTGGGCCGATACCTGGCCGGTCGCCCGCATTGTGGTGAAACGCATCGACGCCAACGCCATCGTATTGGCCGGCAGCAGCGGACAGGCTCTTGCCTTCGGTCCCGGCCATGTGGAGAGCACGCCCGACGCCGGTGAAGCGGGCGTCGCCATTTATTCGGCCCACCGCGACACGCATTTTCGCTTCCTGAAGGATGTCGCCATCGGCGACGAGATCGAGGTCACGCGGCGGGACGGCAAAACCTTCCGATACCGCGCCGACGGCTCAATGGTCGTGCGTTACGACGCGCTGGAGGTCGACACCGCAACCGGCGGGCGTTCGAATTGATCCTGTCGACCTGCTGGCCGTTCGACTCGGTCACCCCGGGCCCTCTGCGCTACGTGCTGCATGCGACGATGGTGGAGGCGGCCAACTAGAGCTGTCCGCCTTGCAACATCTGCTCTCCTTCCAATATGAGTATCGCTGCCCTGAGGAGAGGAATGAAATGCAAGACAAAGAAACCACCGGCCTGACCAAACCGCGACGCTATGCACTCGGAGATATCGAGATCACGATTTTCCCCGGACGGCCACCGGACCTTTCCTTTGCCCGATGGTTTCGTGGTCAACGCCACGCGTGAGGAGATCAACGCCGCGCTTGCGGCCGCTTCCATGCCGCGCGACACGATGACGATCGTCTTCAATCCCGTCATCGTTCGCTCCGGCGGCAAGACCGTTTTGTTCGATACCGGCAATGGTCCGCAATCCGCTCCGGCCACCCTCGGCCGCTTGCCGGAAAGCCTGGCGGCCGCCGGAATTGACGCCGCCGCGGTCAATCGCGTCGTCATCTCCCATTTCCACGGCGACCATGTGAACGGACTGAAAACCGCCGAAGGGGCCCTGACCTACCCCAATGCCGACATCCTTGTGCCCGCGACGGAGTGGGAGTTCTGGATGAGCGAGGATGAGATGGCCAAGGCCGCGACGCCGCGCATGCAGGAGCTGTTCCGCAACAACCGCAGGATCTTCGACAACTTGAAGGACCAGGTCGAAAGCTACGGCAACGACGCGGAGGTTGCGCCCGGTGTGCGCGCCGCCGCCACGCACGGCCATTCGATCGGTCATATGTCATTCATGCTGTCGTCGGGCCGCCACAGTCTGTTTCTGCAATCGGACGTCACCAATCATCCCGCGCTCTTCGTCGCCCATCCGGGTTGGCACGCGATGTTCGACCAAATTCCGGATCTCGCCGAGAAAACCCGGCGCCGGGTCTACGACATGCTTCTCACCGATCGCGTTCCCGTCCTCGGCTTTCACCATCCGGCGCCGTCCGTCTCCTCGGTCGAGAAAACCGCAACCGGCTACCGGCTGATCCCCCTGGACCACATCTGACCGAACATCGCGTGCTCCACAGGTCCATGTTGACAGGTGGTATACCATCGGAATATCGTTAGTATATGAGCACCGAACTCCTGCAGAGACCGAGCCCTGCCGCGAACACGTATGAGCGGCTTAAGTCTATGATTTTAGACGGGAAAATCGGCATGGGAGAGCCGCTTTTCGAACGTCCTTTGGCGGCTCAGCTCGGAGTTAAGCCGCACGCCCATTCGCGAGACGATCTTCATGCTCGAGCGCGAAGGCCTCGTGCGCGTGATCGAGGGAAAAGGCGCCTTTGTCGCCAGCCTGTCGGTCGAGGACATCATCGAGATTTATAACGTCCGCGAGGGCCTGGAGCCTGTCGCGGCACGCCTTGGCTGCCCGAATATCCCGGTTGCCGAACTCGACCACTTCGAAAAAGAACTGCACCGCCTTGACGCGCGGCCTCAACTCCGTTTCGAGGAGCCGCAAGAGTGGATGCGCATCGGCCGCGATTTCCACATGATGTTCGTCCGGGCCTCGCACAACAAGCGGCTCATCCAGACGATTGCCAGCTTCCAGGACCAGGTTGACCTGGCGCGCGGCCTCGGCCGGCTTGTCGCGCTAACCGGCAACGACACCGCAATCACCGAGCATCTCGAAATCCTGCGCGCCTTGCAGGCACGGGATCCGGCTGGGGCGGAAGCAGCCGTACGCAAGCATCTGCGCAACGGACTGCAGCACCGCCTCGTACGTTTTGCCCGGGGCCGCGGCCCCGCCGATAACCCGGCGCCGCCATAGACGCAGCGCCAATGACCAACCATGGGTCAAAAAAATCAGGGAGGACGAAATCCCATGGAACAGGAAGCGGACGTTCAAATCGAAAAGCGCGAAGTCTGGGATTCGATCCCGGTCGGCGATGATCTCGGCACCATGGACTACGTCATGACCGAGCAGATGATCGCGGACTACCGGCGGGTGGTGGGAAACCCGCGCGCGGCCTACCCGACGGTGGCGGCGCGCCATCCCGCCAATCTGTTCTATCGCAAATACGCCAAGATCATGCGGGTCCCGAATGCCGGACACGACTCGCAGTTCTTCAACCCGCCCATCGCCGGCAAACGCATCTTCGTCTCGGCGCGCGTGGCCGACAAATACATCCGCCGCGGCCGCCCCTACCTCGTGGTCGAAGCAACCGCGAAGGACGAGGACGGGCGCCTGATCGAGATCAGCCGGCTGATCGGCATGGCGCGCCCGGTCGGGCTGCCGGCGCATGCCGATCTCGCACGCAAATGGGGGCAATGAGCATGCGTCCGCTCCAGGTCGGCGACCGCCTCATAAGCTTCCAACATAAGATCACGCGGGATCAGATGATCGAGTTCGAATACGTGGTCTGGAACCGCGGCAAGAACTCCCATAGCGACATCGAAGCCGCCAAGGCCGACGGCCTGACACAAACCATCGCGTCGGGACAGAACCAGATGGCTGTGGTGCATCAGCTGCTGGAGCAGAACTTCGGCGATGCCTGGGTTTACGGCGGCAAGATATCGCTGCGCTACATCCGCCCCGTCCATGAAGGCGACGTGCTGACGCCAAACGGCGTCGTCACGGAGATTACCGAAGCCGATGGAAAGCCTCGCGTCATGCTCGAAGTCTGGTGCGAGAATCAGAATGGCGACAAGACCTCCGCCGGGACTGCCTCCGCCGGACAGCCTGTCGCGGCAATAAGCTGGATCGAGAAAGAAGCGAGACCGGTTGCATGACAAAAGGTGCGTTAGACGGCATTCGCGTGCTGGAGCTTACCCATGCCTGGGCCGGCCCCTATTGCGGGATGATGCTCGGCGACATGGGCGCTGAGGTCATCAAGATCGAAAGCCCGCGGCAGGAGCCGGAAGCGCGCGGCGGCTATCCCTATGTGGGCAAAGAGAGCGCCATCTTCATGATGCTTCACCGCAACAAGAAGAGCCTGACGCTCGACCTCAAAAGCCAGGAGGGGAAAGAGCTGTTCCACGAGCTCGTGCGCTCATCGGACGTGCTGATCCAGAATTTCCGTCCCGGGGTCATGGCCAAGCTCGGGTTGACCTTCGAGGAACTGAAGAAAGTCAATCCCAAGCTGATCTACGCGAGCCAACGCGGCGATCCTCGGCTTACATGTGGATATCGGGCTTGGCGGTCTCGACCTGATGGACCTCGTCGCAAGCGGGAAGATGCGGGCGCTCGCGATCAGCGCACCGCAGCGGCTCGGCGGCAAATTCAGCAACATCCCCACCTTCGTCGAACAGGGCTACGACGTGGTGAACCAGAACTGGCGCGGCATCTTCGCTCCTCCCGGCGTCCCCGCCGAGGAGGTGACGTATTGGCGTGATGCTTTGAAGAAGATGACCGAAACCGCGGCTTGGAAGAAAGAACTGGAAACCCATCAATGGGTCGCTTCCTTCGAGGACGAAAAAACATTTACCGAAAGCCTCGCCAAGGAAACGAAAATGTACACGGACCTGCTGAGCCGCCTGAACCTCGTAAAGGCCAAGTGAGAACGGGCAACCGGGGAGCCGTGTCATGGCAAAACTGTTTGTGTTGCTGCTCCCCGTTTTTTCCCTGGGCTACCTCTGGCAGTCCTATCTCCTTCCGTCCGGCTACGTTCTGATCGGCGCGCGCACCTTTCCGCTACTGGTTGGCGGAATCATGCTGGCGGTGTCGCTCATCCTTGTTTGGCAACAGTTCCGTCCCGCCGCCGCGTCCGGCGAAGAGAAGGTTTTGCACGAGGAGGTCGACATCGACGGCGACCAGGACGCGGCTCTGGACTGGCCCGCGACCCTGGTCGTCATCATCACCATTCTTGCTTTCATCGCTGCTTTTGAACCGTTCGGCTTCGTCATCGCGATAACGCTGTTCCTGTTCGGGCTGTCGACCTTCTTCAGCCGAGACAGTGGCTTGCCAACCTGATCGTTGCCGTCGGCTTTGCCGTAGGCGCCTATGTGCTCTTCACCCGGGCGCTCAGCATTCAATTGCCGAACGGCCCGCTCGAGGCGTTCTTTTAGGAGACGGCCTTGGAAAGCTTCACCGGAATTCTGAACGGCTTCGCCGTCGCGCTGCAGCCCTACTATCTTCTGATGGGTTTTGTAGGCACGGTGCTCGGCACGGCGATCGGGGTGCTCCCCGGCATGGGCGCGTCACTGGCGATTTCGCTGCTGCTTCCCTTCACCTTCAAGCTGGTTGACCCGATCGGCGCCTTCATTCTGTTCGGGGCATCTTTTACGGCGCGCAGTACGGCGGCTCGACGACCAGCATCCTCATCAACACGCCGGGCGAGAGTTCTTCGGTCGTCACCGCCATCGACGGTTACCAGATGGCGCGCAAAGGCCGCGGCGGCGCCGCGCTTGCCTGCGCCGCCCTCGGCTCCTTCTTCGCCGGCACTGTTGCGACTTTCCTGCTGATGGTCATGGCCCAGCCGCTCGTCGATATGGCGCTCAAATTCGGCCCGTCGGAATATTTCGCCGTCATGGTGCTGTCGCTGTGCTCGGTTGCGGCTTTCAACTCGGGAGATCCGATGAAGGCCGCCTTCTGCACCCTGCTCGGCCTCGCCATGAGCACGATCGGCATGGATACAACCAGCGGCCAGCTCCGTTTCGCTTATGGCGTGTCTTCTCTGTTCGACGGCATCGACATTGTGATCGCCGCGATCGGCCTGTTCGCAATCAGCGAGGTCATCCTATCGCTCGGCCACCTGCGCAAGCGGCCGCAGGGCCGCGTCATGCAGGCGGGAAAGCTGCTGATGACCGCCGAGGAATGGCGCCGCTCCATCGGGCCGTGGACCCGGGGGACCGTCATCGGCTTCATCATCGGCGTGCTGCCGGGCGTCGGCTCTACAATTGCTTCCTTCATGGTCTATGGCCTCGAGAAAAAGCTGTCCCGTCATCCTGAGGAGTTCGGCAAGGGCGCGATCGAAGGCGTCGCCGCGCCCGAAGCTTCCAACAATGCCTCGCGGGCGGATCGCTGGTACCCGTGCTGACGCTCGGAATCCCCGCCTCGGCTACCGCGGCAATCATGCTGTCGGCTTACGGCATCGCCACCGGGCCGCTTCTGCTCGAGCGGCATCCGGAGCTGGTCTGGGGCCTCATCGCCAGCCTCTACATCGCCAATGTGCTGCTGCTGGTCCTCAACCTGCCGCTGATCGGCCTATGGGTGCAGCTGCTGAAGATCCGTGAATTGATCCTGTTCCCGCTGATCATCGCTTTCAGCACGCTTGGCGCCTACAGCCTCAGCCGCAATGTGTTCGACGTCTATCTGATGTTCGGCATCGGCATCCTCGGAGCCGTCCTGCGCCGCTACAACTTCCCGCTCGCACCGATCGTGCTCGGGTTGGTGCTTGGCAAGATGCTGGAGACGGAGTTCCGCCGGGCGCTGATCGGCTCGCGCGGCGACTGGACGGTATTGTTCGACCGCCCCCCCTCGCCGCGATTATCCTGATCACCGCGGCCGCTATCGTGTTTATCCCGCTTCTGACCGGCTATATCGGACGACGCCGTCGCTCCCGGAATGCGCCGCCGCTCAAGCCCGCCGGCGTTCAGGCGCCATGACGGCGCAATAGGGCGCTATTCCCACTCGATCGTCCCCGGCGGCGGCATGGCGCGCGGTCATGGCAATGACCGTCCCCGTCACTATATTCAAGCGCATGCTTCTCGCGCGCGCCCGCAAGCGCCTGATGATCACGGGAGAATTCTCATGCCGACATCGCCTCTGACACCCCGACGCGCCTTTCTAGCAACCACATTCGCAGCATCGCTGGCCGCGATAAGCCTCCCGGCCCTGGCGCACCATGGCTGGGACTGGGCGGACGCCCAGCAGGTAGAAATGAAAGGCATTGTGCAAAAGGTCTCAATGGCGCCGCCGCATCCTTCGCTGCAGGTCAAGGCGGGCGATGGCGTCGTCTGGCAGGTCGATCTTTCCAATCCCAGCCAGACAGAGCGTTCCGGCTTCACCGGCAACTCCGCAAAAGCTGGCGACATCATCGTCATTCTCGGCAACAAGCACAAGGACAAGTCCAAGCGGGTGATGAAAGCCGTCCGCGTCATCGTCGGCGGAAAGACTTACGACCTCTATCCGGAAAGGATCGGCGCGAAGCGGTAACGTGCGCCGATGCGGTTGATTGAATGGATCGGGGCCTGGCCGGGAGCGGTTCTCCTGCGGGATTCAGGCACCGCTTATTTGTTCGTCAATGCCACGCATATTCTTGGCATAGGCCTCTTGCTCGGCAGCATCCTGCCGCTCGATTTGCGCCTTCTGGGATTTTTTCGGAACGCCCCCCTCGCCATCATCGGACCCTTCCTGCTGCGCGTGGCCGCAACAGGCGCGATCACGGCAATCCTCGCCGGCCTGTGGCTTTTTTCGGTGAAGCCGGCGGAGTATATTGTCAACATCGCGTTCCTGGTGAAGATGGCGCTGCTGGCCGCGGCGTTCGGCGTTATCCTGTTGCAGCACCGCAGCCAAGATTTCAGGGTGGCCTTGCAAAGCGGCGAGCATCGGCGTTGCGGTGCGCATCCGGGCTGCTGTGTCAGCGCTCCTTTGGTTGTCGATACTCTTAGCCGGCCGCTGGATCGGATTTTTGTAAATGGCAACGGCCAAAGACTTGCGCCGCATGGCGCTATCATTGGCAGGCACATCCGAAGCACCGCATTTCGACCGCGCGGCATTCAAAGTCGCGCGGATTTACGTCACGCTTGCCACCGACGGCCGCACCGCAAATTTCAAGTTCACGCCCGACGAGCAGGAATTCAAATGCATGCTGGCGCCGGAAGCATTTTCGCCGGTTCCGAATGCGTGGGGCAAGCAGGGCTGGACCACCGCGACACTATCGAAGCTCAACGCCGCCGAACTCAAGGCCGCGCTCGAAACCGCCTGGAAGCACGCTTTGTCCAAAAAACCGAAGCGTCGACGTTAGGGGACTCAGCGACGCACGGGCTGAAAGAGCTCGACAAAATTTCCGGCGGGATCGAGCAACAGTATCTGCGAGCCACCGGGGCCGGTCACGATATCGTTTCGGAACCGGACGCCAGCCCGCCGCAATCGAGCGACCTCTGCAGAAAGATCGTCGACAATGAGGTGAATGCGATTCCAGCCGCCTGGCACCGGCTTCTCTCCATCGGGCATCGGCCGTCCCGCCGAGCTTGTCGGTCCGCTAAGCAGAAGCCGCAGCCCGCCGCGGGACACGTCCGCAAACGCAGGGGCGTGATTGGAAAGCAACTCGAAACCGAGATGTTGTGTGTACCAGGCGACGGCCGCTTCCACGTCGTCCACCATGTAACGTACATTGACGGTATCGGCTGCCATCTGCGCCTCCAGTCGCGAGCGACGGCCTCTAAATAATCGACCACGCCATTTATTCAACGCACCTCCCGTCACTCCCACTCGATCGTGCCGGACAAGCCCGACCCGGATTTGCCTGTCGACCTGCTGGCCTGATGCCGTGGCATCCGGACCGCTGCGTTATGTGTTGCACGCGAAAATGATCCCCTGAAACAACATCAAATGCCCCGGTATTCCGCTAACATCCGGGCAACCGCGTCCCGCGCGCGGCACGCCCGGTTTCCCCTGCCGTAACCATATCGCAAGCCATTTGCGCGCTAGATCGCCGGAGCTCCATCCCGGTGAATGGAGCACGGAGAGATGCATGCTCCTCGGCCGCTGCCTGATGCTCGCCTGCGCGACGCTTTTCCTTTCGCCGGCCGCGCCGGCCCATGCGCAGGAGCCGGCGCGCATCAAGCCGCCGATCCGCGGCCTGATCTCCATGGGCGCCTACACGTTCGTCGGCCAAGGCGGCGATCCAGAAAATACGCTGAAGCAACTCGACAAGAAGCCGGGCATCTTCGGCGGCATCGTCATCATCGCAACATGGTCGCAGCTCCAGCCGCGGCGCAACGCCACGATCGGCGACGACATGTCATCGAGCGGGCGCTCGACAAGGTGCGGGCCTACAACAGGCGCAATCCACAAAAGCCGCTGGCCGTGAAGCTTCGGATATGGGGCGGCTATGAAGCGCCGCACTGGGCGAAGAAGATCGGCGGGGTGCCCATCAGCACCGTGCACAAGGGCAAGCCGCGCATCATCGGCCGGTTCTGGCTGCCGGAATACCGGAAAGCCTGGGCCGCGCTCCAGCAGCAGCTTGCAAAGCGTTTCGACGACGAGCCGCTGATCCGCGAGGTGGCAATCACCTCCTGCATGTCCTTCACGGCCGAGCCGTTCTTCATTCCCACTACCGAAGCCACGGTGATGACGCCACTGCTGGCTGCCGGATTCAAACCCGCGCCCTGACGAGAAATGTCTCACCCACGCGGTTCAGGACTACGCACCGTGGAAGCAGACGCGGCTGGTGTTGTCGGTCAATCCGCTGCGTACAGATTCAACGCCCGGGCCCGGCGATGCCGCATTCACCAAAGAAGTGATGCACGCCTGCCGCCAGGCGGTCGGGCCGCGCTGCGTGTTCGACAACCACGACCTCGACAGCGACCTGACGCCGTCCCTCGTCCCGCTCTATGACTACATGAAGAAGTTGGGGCCCGAGATCGAGTTTCAGACCTTCAGGGAAACACCGGAGGATTTCGATGCGACGATCAGGCTCGGCGTGCAGACCGGGGCCAGCGCCATCGAACTCTGGCAGGACTACGGTGCCGAACGCCCAGCTCAAGCTATGGGCAAAGATGCTCGAACGGAACACCGGCGAGCCGGAGCCACGGTCACTCAACCCTCGGCCACAACCGTGACCTCGGCGCCGAAGCGCCGAAACATCTGACCGAATTCGAGACCGATGTAGTTGCCGCCGACGACGATCAGGTGCCTCCGGTGCCGATGACGTTCGCGTCGTAGGCAGTCACGACGGCAGTTCCGTGCCCGCCTGCTCGGCGACCATGTACGCGGCATACCTCTCTGGCCATTCGCATCCCTCTGGCCGAGCTGGGCTTCGTACTTACCGTGGGCGGCCTCGGCACGCCGAAACGCGGCCGCCAGATCGTTCGCGGACGCGAAGGTCGTCGCCCCGGAGTCGATGCGACCGGCCAGCCGCGTCGTGACCTCCTGGAACAGCCATCCGTTGCCGTCTGGATCACGGAACGAGGCAAACGAGCGGTAGCTGCCACGCTCGGGATCCGGACCGCTGGTCCGCCGCCGCCCAAAGAGATAGGGCTCGTACGTGCCGGCGTACACGCCGTCGCTGTGGAACACCTCGCTCACCTCGATACCGCGGCTGCGGAGCTCGTCCCGGGCGGCCACGATGTCAGAGACGATCAGGTACAGGCCTTGAGCGGAGCCAGGCGCCGCTCCGGTGACGTTCTTGCCGAAGATGATCGAGCACTCGGAGCCGGGCGGCGTGAACTGGATCACGCGGAAGTCGTCGCCGCTGGCGAACTCGGCATCGAGCCTCCACCCGAGCCGCCCGTAGAACTCCTTCGCACGGTCGACATCCGAGACGGGGATGACGACGATCTCAAACTTCATGTCGTTGCGGCGGGCCTTCGTCGTGCTCATGGCGGCCTCCTGAGTTGTGTCAGCTGTGTGCATCCGAACGATTCGAATGCGATGAACAGACGGAATTGACTCCATTGCAGAGCCGACGCGATTGGGCGCTGTTATCGGTCACGCATCCCCCGGCCACTCCGCTCAAGCAATGGGCAAAGATGCTCGGACGGAACACCGGTGAGCCGGAGGGACGGTCACTCAACCCTCGGCCACTGCCTTCTCACTCCCACTCGATCGTGCCCGGGCGGCTTCGACGTCACGTCATAGACCACGCGGTTGACGCCCTTGACCTCGTTGATGATGCGGGTCGCGACATGGCCGAGGAATTTCATGTCGAAGGGATAGAAATCCGCGGTCATGCCGTCGGTCGAAGTCACCGCGCGCAGGCCGACCACGTGCTCATAGGTGCGGCCGTCGCCCATCACGCCGACGGTCTTCACCGGCAGGATCACGGCGAAGGCCTGCCAGATGTCGTCGTAGAGCCCGGTGCGGCGGATTTCCTCGATATAGATCTCGTCGGCGAGCCGCAGAATGTCGAGCTTCTCCCTGGTGATCTCGCCCGGGCAGCGGATCGCGAGGCCCGGCCCGGGAAACGGATGGCGGCCGACGAACGCGTCCGGCAGCCCGAGCTCGCGGCCGAGCGCGCGCACCTCGTCCTTGAACAATTCGCGCAGCGGCTCGACCAGCTTCATGTTCATGCGTTCGGGCAGGCCGCCGACATTGTGATGCGACTTGATGGTGACCGAAGGCCCGCCGGTGAAGGACACGCTCTCGATCACGTCCGGATAGAGCGTGCCCTGCGCGAGGAACTCGGCGCCGCCGAGCTTCTTCGCCTCCTCGCTCGAACACGTCGATGAACAGCCTGCCGATGATCTTGCGCTTGGCTTCCGGATCCTCGACGCCGGCGAGCGCCTTCAGGAACAGCTCCTCGGCCTCGACATGCACCAGCGGGATGTTGTAGGTGCCGCGGAACAGCGCGACCACCTTCTCGGCCTCGCCGAGCCGCAGCAGACCGTGATCGACGAACACGCAGGTGAGCTGCTCGCCGATCGCTTCATGGATCAGCACGGCGGCGACCGCGGAATCGACGCCGCCGGACAGGCCGCAGATCACCTTGCCCTTGCCGACCTGCTTGCGGATTTTCTCGATCGCCTCGTCCTTGAAGGCGCGCATGGTCCAGTCGCCTTTGGCGCCCGCGATCTTGCGCACGAAATTGCGCAGGAGCGCCGCGCCATGCGGCGTGTGCACCACTTCGAGATGGAATTGGGTGGCGTAGAATTTGCGCTTGTCGTCGGCGATGACGGCGATCGGCGCATTCGGCGAAGTCGCCGACCACGCGAAAGCCTTCCGGCGGCACGGTCACGCGGTCGCCGTGGCTCATCCAGACCGGATAGCTCTGGCCCTTCTTCCACACGCCCTCGAATAGCGGCGTGTCCTCGGTCACCGTCACCTCGGCGCGGCCGAATTCGCGATGATGCCCGCCCTCGACCTTGCCGCCGAGCTGCTGCGCCATCGCCTGCTCGCCGTAGCAGATGCCGAGCACCGGCACGCCCGCTTCGTAGATCGCGGGCGGCGCGAGCGGCGCACCCGTCTCGTGCACCGAGGCCGGCCCGCCGGACAGGATCACGGCCTTCGGCTTCATCGCCGGAAGGCTTCCTCGGCTTTCTGGAACGGGACGATCTCGGAATAGACGCCCTCCTCGCGCACCCGCCGCGCGATGAGCTGGGTGACCTGCGAGCCGAAATCGACGATGAGGAGTCTTGTCGTGGTGGGGGGTGTTCGCCATAGCGGGTTCTAAGTGGCCGATTCGGAGCCTGTCGAGCCGGAGATGAGGTCATCCGGTTCGCCGTAAAAGGCCCACGAAAAATCCGTCGGTGTCGGTGCGGCGCGGGGTCATCAACAAGCCCTTTCCGTCAGCAGCGCCGCCTTGCGGAACAGATAGGCGCGCTCGCCCAGCGCCGCGCTCATCGACTTCGGCCGGCGGCACCGACGGCAAACTCGGCTGGCGGGCGAGGAAATCGCGGATCTGCGCCGCCGTTCTCCTCCTCCAGCACCGAGCAGGTGACATAGGCGATGCGGCCCCCCGGCTTTGAGCAGCCGCACCGCACGGTCGAGCGTCGCAGCCTGATCCTTCATGCGCTGCTCCAGCGCGCCGGGCCGCATGCGCCATTTGGCGTCCGGATTGCGCCGCCAGGAGCCGGTGCCGGTGCAGGGCGCGTCGATCAGCACCAGGTCGATGCGGCCCGCGAGGTCGTCAAGCTTCGTCGCCGACCGCGCGGCGGGCGCACCTGCACATTGCGCGCGCCGGCGCGTTCGAGCCGGGCATGGATCGGCGCGAGCCGGCGCTTGTCGGTATCGGTGGCGTAGATCTGGCCCTTGGTTCTCCATCGCGGCCGCCAGCGCCAGCGTCTTGCCGCCGGCCGCCGGCGCAGAGATCGACCACCTGCTCGCCGGGCTTCGCGCCCGCCAGCAAGCGCGGCAAGCTGCGAGCCTTCGTCCTGGATTTCGATCAGGCCCTTGATGAAGGCCGGCTCGGCATGGATCGCCGGGCTTTTGGCGCCGGCGTCGAGCTTGATGCGCAGTCCGACCGGGCGACCAGCGCGTCGGCTCGGGATTGAAGATCGGCCAGCGGCGACGCGGCGTCATCGCGGCTCGCCTTCAACGTGTTGACCCGCAGATCGAGCGGCGCGCGCGCGGCAAGCGCGGCGCCCTCCTCCGCCCGCTCCTCGCCGAAGACGGCGGCGAAATGCGGATCGAGCCATTCCGGATAATCGCCCGCGACATGGGGCGGCGCATCCGTCCAGACGAGGCGGCTGTCCAGCGCGGCGCTCTTCCGCTTGCGTCAGCGGCTCGCGGCGCAAAGCGCGATCCGTCGAACAGTTTGGCGATCGCATCCGCGATCAAGCCCGCGTTCGAGCGTGAGCATGCCGAGCAGCACCGCGCGCGGCGTCGCTTCGCCCATGACATAGGCGCTGGAGGCGCGGCGGCGCAGCGCGTCGTAGACGAGGCCGGCAATCGCGGCGCGGTCGCCGAGCCGGCAAAACGGTGCGACAGGCCCCAATCCTTCAGCGCATCGGCGGCGGGACGGCGGCGCGTTTCGATATCGGCAAGACTTCGATGGCGGCGGAAAGCCGGGCGGCCGGCGTCATGGCAGACCGAGCATGATCCGCACGATGAAGACGACCCACATGATGGTCAGCACGATCGCGCTGGCGACGAACAGCGCCGCAGCGCGAAGATCGTTGCTGGTGACATGCACGCAGCGCGTGCAGCACGCGCAAGGTCACGAATATCCAGGCCATCAGCACGAAGAACAGATCGGCCTGCCGGGTGATGATCGACAGAATCGTGAGCAGATAGAACAGAACCGGCATTTCGAACTGGTTCTGATAGTTGTACTCGGCCTGGCGCGCTGACCGGCCAGTTGCCTTCGCGCAGGACACCGGCCGGCCAGTTCGCCGCGCCGGAATGCGCCGAAGCGACGCCCGCCCAGCGTGAAGAGCACGACCAGTGTCAGCAGCACCTGCACGAACAGCGGCGCAAGGATCATCGGGAGCGACATGGAGGCCACTCTTGGAAGCCGCGCTGGGCGGCGAGGCGTGGACTTTTCTAGCCGCCGTAGGAGAATAAAGAAAGCACTGCGGGCGGGGGGTTCGCATGAAATATGTGCTTGCGCTCATTGGCGCCATTGTCGGCGGCGGCTGTCGGCGCCTTTTTTGGGTTTTTCCATTGCCGCGCTTCTCGCGCCGGTGCTGGGGATCTCGAGCTTCGAAGGCGCCGCGGGTTATTTCGCCGTCCTCATCGGCGGGCCGCTCGGCGCCCTGCTGGGTCTCGTCCTTGGCGTAGTACTGGTCTTGCGCAAGTGGGGCGATCAGGGTTTCGGCGCCATTGCACGGCCGGCTCGGCTTGGTGGTGGTCGGTATTGCGCTTGTCGCCGGCGGCGTCCTGGTTTTCTCTACCTGACGCAGGATACCGTCAATCCGAACGGACCCGCCCCGCAGCTCGTCTTCGAAATCAGCTTGCCGCCCGGCGCGCAAGCCACCGCGGCGAAGCGAGCGGCCGATCCAGCTTGTAGCCAAGGGCGCAAGATCGCGATGCCGGGCCCTGTGCAGCGCGAAGAAACGCGCGAGGATGGCGGCCGCATCGTCGTCGTCGGTCTCGTGGAGATGTATTAGCGCACGTCGAAGCGCATGCTGGTGATGACGATGCCGGACAAGACCGACGTGATGTTCGACATCAAGCTCGCCGCCGTGCCAAAACATTCGCGGGAATTTTCCGCCTGGCAGCGCGCCGATTTCATTGGCGAGCCGGGGAAGCAACAGGCGCGCCGGCCACACCCGCCGACAATACGAAATCCGCTACCGCGCCGACTGGGCGGGCGAAGACTAGCGCTGACTACCTGACCCTCGCCCTCCCAGGCCAGCAACGCGACGTGACCGGCCAGGACCACGACCGCGAGAAAATTGATCAGGAACACCTGCCCGCGCAGCGGCACGTTGTCGGTGAGCGTCTGCACCATGGTATGGACAATGCGGCCAGCGAAGAACATCCAGGCGGCGACCACGTCGATCCACGTTACCCGCCCGAGCGCCAGCAGCAGGACCACCAGCGCGTAGAAGATCATCGGCAGTTCAAACTGGTTCGCCAGATTGCGCGTGATGCGCGCGACATGCAGCGGCTCTTCCCGGCCGAGCACGAAACAGGCATATTCGGTTTCGCCGCGCTGCACCGCCAGCTTCCGCGCGAAGGTCAGCCACGCATAGAGAAAGAAAGTCAGTCCGATCTGCGCCAGCATCGGCCACAGGATCGAGCCTGCGGCCATGATCAGCCGCGTCCCGGATAATTCGGGCTTTCGCGCGTGATCGTCACGTCATGCACATGGCTCTCGCGCAGGCCGGCGCAGGAGATGCGCACGAATTCCGCTTTCTCGTGCAGCTCCTTCAGATTCTTCGCGCCGACATAGCCCATCGCCGCGCGCAGGCCGCCGGCGAGCTGGTGCAGCACGGTGGAGGCCGCGCCCTTGTAGGGCACCTGCCCTTCCACGCCTTCCGGCACGAGCTTCAGGCTGTCCTTGATGTCCTGCTGGAAGTAGCGGTCGGCGGAGCCGCGCGCCATCGCGCTCGACCGAGCCCATGCCGCGATAGGTCTTGTAGGAGCGGCCCTGATAGAGAAACACCTCGCCCGGCGTCTCGTCGGTGCCTGCGAGCAGCGAGCCGATCATCGCGCAATCCGCGCCCGCCGCGAGCGCCTTGGCCAGATCGCCGGAATATTTGATGCCGCCATCGGCGATCACCGGCGTGTCGGTGGCGCGCGCGGCGTCGACCGCATCCATCACCGCCGTGAGCTGCGGCACGCCGACGCCGGCGACGATGCGCGTGGTGCAGATCGAGCCTGGGCCGATGCCGACCTTGATGGCGTCCGCGCCGGAATCGATCAGCGCCTTGGCGCCTTCGCTGGTGGCGATATTGCCGGCCACCACCTGCACGGCATTGGACTGCCGCTTGATGCGCTCGACGGCGTCGAGCACATGGCGGAATGGCCATGGGCGGTATCGACCACGACCAGATCGACGCCGGCTTCGATCAGTTGCTCGGTCCGCTCAAAACCTTTGTCACCGACAGTGGTGGCGGCGGCGACACGCAAGCGGCCCTGCTCGTCCTTGCAGGCGTTCGGGATTGGCGACCGCCTTTTCGATGTCCTTGACGGTGACGAGACCGACGCAGCGGTATTGCGCGTCAACCACCAGAAGCTTCTCGATCCGGTGCTGATGCAACAGGCGCTTGGCTTCCTCCTGCCCGACGCCTTCGCGCACGGTGATGAGCCCATCCTTGGTCATCAGTTCGGAAATCTTCTGGCGCGGATCGGTGGCGAAGCGCACGTCGCGGTTGGTGAGTATGCCGACGAGCTTGCCGGGCTTGCCGTTGGCGCCGCGCTCAACCACCGGAATGCCGGAGATGCGGTTGTCCTTCATCAGCGCCAGCGCCTCGGCCAGCGTCGCCTCGGGTTGGATGGTGACCGGATTCACCACCATGCCGGATTCGAATTTCTTCACCTGCCGGACCTGCGCGGCCTGCTGCTCCGGCTCCATGTTGCGGTGGAGAACGCCGAGGCCGCCGCCCTGCGCCATGGCGATCGCCATCTGCGCTTCGGTCACGGTGTCCATGGCCGAGGCGATGATCGGAATGTTGAGCGCGATCGTGCGGGTGATGCGCGAGCGGATATCGGCTTCGGAGGGCAGCATGTCCGACAAGCCCGGCTTCAACAGCACGTCGTCGAAGGTCAGCGCCTCGCGCGGTGGTTCTTTGGATTTCGCGGCCATCGCCAACTCCGCTCCCGCGCCCCCGACGGGCGCCCGATATGCGGGTTCGACGGCAGGGGATAACGCCCCTTGTGCGGCGGAAACGATATTCCCGCCCCGGTCGAAACCCGCTTTTGGGTTGGCGGAGGTCGTTAGCATGGCGGCGCGATGATTCCTAGAGCGTTCAGCTCCGGAGCTCACGAAAGGCCATGTTTTCCGGCATGACCTGCCATAACTGGCGGGATCGTCCGCTCCCGCCTAAATTGAAAATAATGCCGTCTTTGACGATTCCCTCCCTCCGCCCCGCTGCCCGGCCGCTCGCCCTCCTCGCAACGGCCGCCCTTGCCTTGGGGTCCGGGATGACGGTCCTGCCCGCACAGGCGCAGAAAACTTCCGAGCCGGCTTCGGACCAGCAGCACTGTCTCGGCCAGGTCACGGTCGGCGTCGATAAACGGATCGAAGCCTGCACGGCGCTGATCGGCAAATCCGGCGCGCGCAAGGACGAGCTAATCGGCTTTTATCTGGCGCGCGGCGACGCACAACGCGAAAAGCGCGAGCTGCAAGCCGCCATCGACGACTATGGCCAGGTGCTGAAACTCGACAGCAGAAATCTCGGGGCGCTGAACCGACGCGGCCTGACCTTCGCCGAGAAAGGCGACCGCGAGCGGGCCCTGGCCGATTTTGACCGTGCCATCCGGGCCCATCCGAAGGATGCGGCGAGCTACAACACGCGGGGCAGTATCTGGCGCGACCGTGGCAATCCGGACCGCGCGCTGACGGATTTCGACAAGGCCATCACGCTCGATCCCAACTTCGCTCCGGCCCACAATAACCGGGGGCTGGCCTGGTATGACAAGAAGAATTACGAGCGCGCCATCGCCAGCTTCGATCAGGCGATCAAGCTGAGCCCGACTTTCGCGCGCGCCTTCGTCAACCGCGGTAACGCTCTTGACGATAGCGGTGAGGGTAAGCGCGCGCTGCAAGATTACGCCGAGGCCATCAAGCTCGACCCGAATGACGCCCTGGCCTATCTCAACCGCGGCGTCGCGCTGCGGCGGCAGGGCGAGATCGATCGCGCGCTCGCCGATTTCGAACAGGCGCTCAAACATGATCCGTCTCACATCCAGGCGCGTGAGGAACGCGGCCTTATGCTCTACCGCAAAGCTGACTACGCGCGTGCCATCGCCGATTTCAGCGAGGTGATCCGGCTCGATCCCAAGCGCGCCGCGGCTTACAACAACCGCGGCAGCGCCCATGCGGAAAAAGGCGACCGCAGCCGCGCGCTGGCCGACTTTAACCAGGCGATCCAGCTCGATCCGAAATATGCGGCGGCCTATTACAACCGCGCCATGCTATTGCGCGGGCGCGGCGATGCGGAGCGTGCCATAGCCGATTTCGACCGCGCCATCGGGCTCGACCGCAACAATGCCGCAGCGTTCAACAACCGCGGCAATGCTTTCGCGGAACAGGGCAACTATGACCGGGCGATCGCGGATTACGATCAGGCGCTGAAGCTCGAGCCGGAAAACTTCCAGGCCTTCAATAATCGCGGCAATGCCTTTCTGGAGAAAAAGGATTACGAGCGCGCCATCGCCGATTACGGCAAGGCGGTGGAGCTGGCGCCTGGCAATGCGCTGCCGCTGTTCAACCGCGCCTCCGCGCTGCATTTCGCCGGCCGGCACAAGGAGGCGCTTGCCGATATCAACAAGTCGATCCAGCTCGACGGCAAGAAAGCGCCGGCCTTCAGCGCGCGCGGCTTGATCCACGAGAAGCTCGGGGAACGTGACAAAGCCGTTGCCGATTTCCGCCGGGCGCTGGCGCTGGAGCCGAATTTCAAAGAGGCCGCGGATGGACTGATCCGCCTCGGCGCGCGCCAGGGCCGATGACGCAACCCCCGTCTCATTTCGCTGATCGTGGCCGTAGCCCTGTTCATGGAAAACATGGACTCCACGGTCATTGCCACCGCTCTGCCGGCAATCGCCGCGGATATCGGCACCAATCCGCTGGCGCTGAAGCTGGCGGTCACGTCCTACCTTCTGTCACTTGCCATCTTTATTCCGGCCAGCGGCTGGGTAGCGGACCGCTTCGGCACCCGCACGGTGTTTCGTGCCGCCATCCTGGTCTTCGTCCTCGGCTCCATCGCCTGCGCCGTGTCCAATTCGCTTGCCCATTTCGTCGCCGCCCGGATGCTGCAGGGCGTCGGCGGCGCAATGATGACACCTGTCGGCCGCCTCATCCTGCTTCGCAGCATCGACCGGCGCGCGCTGCTGAGCGCCATGGCCTGGGTCACCATGCCGGCGCTGATCGGCCCGATGGTCGGCCCGCCGGTCGGTGGCTTCATCACCACCTATGCCTCGTGGCACTGGATCTTCTTTATCAATGTGCCGATCGGAATTCTCGGCATCCTGCTGGTGACGCTTTATGTCGATGATATCCGCGCCGAGAAGCAGGAACGTTTCGATTTCATCGGCATGATCCTCGCGGGTCTCGGCCTTGGCGGCGTTGCCTTTGGGCTGTCGGTGGCGGGCCTTGACTTGCTGCCGTTGACCCCGGTGCTGGCGCTCAGCGCGGTCGGCGTATTGTTCCTTGTGTTGTATGTGCGGCATGCGAAGCGTCACCCGGCGCCGGTGCTGGACCTGTCGCTGCTATCGATCCCGACCTTCCGTGCCACCATAACGGGCGGCTTTCTATTCCGCCTCGGTATCGGTGCCTGGCCCTTCCTGATGCCGTTGATGCTCCAACTCGGCCTGAAGATGAACGCGTTTCAGTCCGGACTGATTACTTTCGCCGGATCGTTTGGCGCGCTGCTGATGAAACCGGTAATTGCGCCGCTGCTCAAAAACTTCGGCTTTAAAAATATCCTTGTGCCGAACGCAGTCATCAGCGGCGCGCTGCTGGCAGCATGCGCGACCTTTACCGAGACCACACCGGTTAGCGTGATGTTCCTGATATTGGTGATAGGCGGCTTTTTCCGCTCGCTGGAATTCACCAGCATCAACACCCTCGCCTATGCCGATGTGCCGTCCCAGCGCATGAGCACGGCGACGTCGCTGGTAAGCGTGCTACAGCAGGTTTCCATTTCCTGCGGCGTCGCGGTCGGCGCCTTGCTGGTCGAGTTGACCAACCGCTTTAATGACAGCAGCACGCTTACCACAGAGGATTTCCACCCCGCCTTTCTGATTGTCGGCGCCATCTCGGCCTCCGCGGTTTTTATCTTCATGCGGCTGCACAAAGATGCCGGCGCCGAGATGGCCAATCGCAAGTCGAGCTCCAGCGTGACACCCGACGACCGGGTGACCTGATCGGGCGCAGCCGGCTATTGCCCGCCGTAAGCTGCCGATGCAGCATGACACTGAATTCGCGGAAACGAATCGATGCTCGGATTTTCCAACCTTGATTACATTGCCTTTATCTGGTTCGTCGCCGCCTGGGCGGCCTACGCGCTTGCGCTCGACCGCACGCTTTACGGTCAGCGCGGCCTGAACACGCGGATGAACGAATATCGCGAGCGCTGGATGCAGCAGATGCTGCGCCGGGAAATGCGCATGCTCGACGGCCAGGTCTCGACCTCGCTGCAGAACGGCACCGCCTTTTTCGCTTCCACCTCGCTGCTGGCGGTTGGCGGGGCGCTCACATTGTTCAATTCCAGCGGCGATCTCATTTCACTGGTCGCCGCCCTTCCCTTCGGCGCGGTGCCGACGCGCCTGCAATGGGAAGCCAAGACGCTGGGGCTCGCCACCATCCTGGTCTATGCCTTTTTCAAATTCGCCTGGTCCTACCGGCTGTTCAATTACACGGCCATCATGCTGGGCGCCGCGCCGCCGGCATCGGAACAGGACACGCCGGAGGCCCAGGAATACGTGAAAACCGCTGCGCGGGTGCTGGCCGATGCCGGCCGGCAATTCAATCGCGGACAGCGTGCCTTCTTCTTCGCGCTCGGCTATCTCGGCTGGTTCATCGGGCCGCTGCCCTTCATCGTCACCACGGCCGGGGTGGTTATCGTGATGTGGCGCCGGCAATTTGACTCCGCGGCGCAGCGCGCGATCGTTAAAGATTGACGTGAAGGCTAACACAGTCCTAATTAAAAATTTTTTGCACAATCAGATACTTGTTCCAGCCGCGGGGCGCACCAGGGCGGGGGCGGATGCGACGAAACGATACGGCGGACTAAAAAGCGTTGACAACTATGTGGGCACACTGTGCGACCTCACCGGCGTGGGCTGCTCGAGTTCTCGGGGCGTCCAACAGCCGTACCAACATATTTTCTGCCTTGCGCAACAAACGCAACAACGTTGGCGCCGACCTCTTGATCTTGATGCGCAAGCAAGGACCCCTGGTGCGGTGTCGCCTGGATTCTTGACCCGCCGAAGTTGTCCGACGCCAACCGGGGCTTCTCTGTCGTCCCCTCGTCGAAAGACTATTACTGCATCGAAGGAAATTCACTGGCGCACGAGGTCGGGCATAACATGGGTCTGCAGCACGACCGGGCACAGTACAAAAACGAAACCGGCAACACGCCTTCTACGTCCCGATTTAATTTCGGTCATGTCGCCAAGACGGCAAAATTCTTCGATATCATGGCCTATCGATCGAGCTGCGGAACCGGCTGCACCCGCGCGCCTTACTTCAGTACGCCGCTCAGGAAGTTTCCCGATCCGACAAAAGGCCGGCCGCTCGGCATCCCGCAGAATTATTCAGGAGCCGCCGATGCCGCGCGTACGCTGAACGCCACCCGCACGAACGTCAGCAATTTTCGCTGACGGCCACTGGTTCCAAACAGAACCTCCGCACGCGCCCCAAGGATCTTTTCCTCTTATTGCTTTCCGATCTGGCCGGTCAATCGGTAGGCCAGTAGGCCGATCCATTCATGCACAGCGGTGTCGGTGCGCGCGAGGCCGGCCGACAGGGTCGCAAAAGGCGCGCGGCTGTCCCCTGCCCCGGTTCGCCAATCGACCGGATAGGCTTCCACCGGGAAATCGTGGCGGCGGAAGACGCCCATCGACCGCGGCATGTGATAGGCGGAAGTCACCAGCAGCCAGCGTTCGTCCGGCTTGGGCTGCACCAGTTCCTTCGTGAAGCGTGCATTCTCTGCCGTGTTGCGGGCGCGGCCTTCCAGCGTGACGCGCTCGCGCGCAATGCCGAAGCTCTCAAACAGCGGCAATACCGCATCCGCTTCCGCTGCGCCGCCAAATAAGGACCCGCTGCCGCCCGAAAAGACGATACGCGCCGCCGGAAAGCGCCGTGCGAGGTCGGCAATGGTGGTCATGCGCTCGGCGGATTCATTCAGCGCTGCGCTGCCGTGCAGCTTGGACAGGTCGGGTGAAACCGCGCCGCCTAAGACGATGATGCCGTCCGGCGCCTGCGTGCCGGCCCAGCGCGGGAAACGGTCCTCCAGGCCCGCCATCAGCCAGTTACCGAGCGGCGACCAGCCCGCAACGGCGAGGCCGATCAGGCTCGCGATCGCCAGGCCGCGACCGAGACGCCGTCGTCGCGTGAACAACAGCAGAGCGCCGACAAGACCCATGAGCAACAGGATGTTGGACGGCAGCGCGAAGAAGCCGAGGATCTTGGATGGTAAAAAGAACATCGCGGCCGTCAGCTTTCGCGGGCGAGGAAGCGCGCAAAACCGTCGGCGCGCAGCTTGCAGGCCGGACAGTCGCCGCACCCATAGCCCCAGGGATGGCGCCGGGAGCGGTCACCGCGATAGCAGCTATGGGTATCCTCGATCACCACTTCGAGCAGAGCCGGCCCGCCGATTTGCTCCGCCAGAGCGAAGGTGGCCGCCTTGTCGATCCACATCAACGGCGTGTGAATGACAAAGCGACGCTGCATGCCAAGACCGAGCGCCACCTGCATGGCCTTGATGGTGTCGTCGCGGCAGTCGGGATATCCGGAATAGTCGGTCTCACACATGCCGGCGACAAGGTGCCGAACTCCGCGACGATAGGCGAGAGCGCCGGCAAGAGTCAGAAAGGTGAGGTTGCGTCCCGGAACGAAAGTCGTCGGCAGGCCGGATTTAGCGATTTCGATCGTGGTCTCGCGGGTCAGCGCGGTGTCGGAAATCGCGCCGAGCGCATCGAGCTTCAATACATGATCTTCGCCAAGCCGCGACGCCCATTCCCCACGTAAGGCGGCAAGCTTTTGCCTCAGGAGCGGGCGGACCGCAAGTTCCACCGCGTGCCGTTGGCCATAGTCGAAGCCGATGGTCTCCACGCGCGCAAAGCGCTGCAAAGCCCAAGCGAGACAAACGGTGGAATCCTGCCCGCCGGAGAACAGCACAAGCGCAGCTTCGCGGCTTGGCTCGGCGATCATCACGTCAACACGCTGCCGCCAGCCCGCGCCAGTTTTCGGATCTCGTCCATTTCCTGCGGCGACAATTCGAAATCGAAGATGGCAAGGTTTTCCGACAGACGCTCCTGCTTGCTGGTGCGCGGGATCACCACGAAATTCTGTTGTAGCAGAAAACGCAGGCTCACCTGCGCCGCCGTCTTGCCGTGCGCCTTGCCGATGCGCGCGAGCACCGCATTCTTCCTGACGGCGCCCTTGGCGACCGGGCTGTAGGCGACCAGCGTCATGCCATGGGCTCTGCTCGCAGCGATAGCCGCGAACTGATCGAGAAAGGGGTGAATCTCGATCTGGTTACAGATCAGCGGTTCGGTACTTAGCTTCACCGCGTCCTCTAGGAGTTCGCCGGTGAAATTCGACAGCCCGATATGACGCGTCATGCCCGCGCGCTTCACTTTGCATAAGGCGCCGATGGTTTCAGAGAGCGGGATATTCCGGCTCGGCCAATGCAGCAACAGCAGATCGACCTCGGAAAGACGCAGGCGGGTCAAGCTTTCTTTGGCTGCGCGCTCCAGCTCCGGCGCAGAAAAATGCGTGGGCCAGACTTTGGTGGTCACAAAGACATCGTCGCGCTTGACGCCAGAGGCGCGTAGGCCCTCCCCGACCTCGCGCTCATTGTCATACATTTCGGCGGTGTCGATGTGGCGATAACCCAGCCGCAGCGCCTGTTCGACGATGCGGGCGCAGACTCGGCCGCGCAGCTCCCAGGTGCCGAGACCGATAGCAGGCATAACCATATTTTTCGGCTTCACGGCAGGCATGATCGCTTCCTGGCAACTTGTGCAGAATGCCGGGGCCGGCGCCGCTTGCCAATCCGAGGACCGCCCACGAGGGCCGCGGCGGCTCGTGCGATGTCCGGCCAAATGCTTAAAAAAATTTCATTTAGCCCAGTTGTCTGAAGGCAGAGCATGCTAGCTCGGCTTCTTACATTGGAATAATTCAAGTGAAGCAAAATGTTGTTGCTTCTCCCGGTCTTATTGTCTTTTTGTGCGTCATCTTTCCACCGGAATACGAGAGAGTCATGAAAAAGTTTGTCTTTGCCTTGGCCTTTGCGGCCGCTGCTTTCCTTAGCACCAGTGGAGTTGTCCTGGCCCAGGAGGCCCTGAGCATCACCATTAAGAACCACAAATTCGAGCCGACAGAAATCAAAGTACCAGCCAACGAGCGCGTCAGCCTCACGGTGATCAACGAGGATCCCACTCCCGAGGAGTTCGAAAGTCATTCCCTGAAGGTCGAGAAGGTAATTCCCGGCAAGTCCAAAGCCACCGTGCAATTCGGTCCGCTGAAAGCTGGAAAGTACAAGTTTGAAGGCGAGTTCAACTCGAAGACCGCGCAAGGCGTGGTAATTGCCGAATAATCGGATTTCATGTTCGGCGCGCTGATTATCGTCTTCCGGGAAGTCATCGAGGCCGGCCTGATCATCGGCATCGTGCTTGCGGCCACGCGCGGCGTGGCGGGCCGCGGCCAATGGGTCGCATTGGGCATCGCTGGCGGTGTGCTCGGCGCTTGCATAGTCGCGGGTTTTGCCGGCGCGATCTCCGAGGCTTTTTCCGGCTCGGGTCAGGAATTGCTCAACGCAGCGGTGCTAGGCACCGCCGTGGTGATGTTGATGTGGCACAACGCCTGGATGGCGCGTCATGGCCGCGAGATGGCAGCCCAATTATCCAAGGTCGGTCTGGAAGTGTCGGAAGGAAAACGGCACCTCGCCGCGCTGGCGCTGGTGGTCGGGCTTGCCGTGCTGCGCGAAGGCTCCGAGATCGTGCTTTTCCTCTATGGCATCATCGCCGGGGGCACATCCGGGTCGGAACTGTTGGCGGGCGGGTTGCTCGGGCTCGGCGGTGGCGCAGTCTTCACCGCCCTGACCTACCTGGGGCTGCTTGCGATCCCGTCACGCTATATTTTCGCGGTAACGACCATTTTGATCACGTTACTGGCTGCCGGCATGGCGGCGCAGGCGGTGAAATATCTCGACCAGGCCGGTTTTGTGACCATGCTTGGCCAGACACTGTGGGACACCTCCGAATGGCTCCCGCAAAGCGGCATCCTTGGCAGCTTGCTGCATGCGATGATCGGCTATAGCGAACAGCCGACGGGAATGCAGGTGGTCGTCTATCTCACCGTGCTTGGATTGATGGCGCTCTTGATGCGGATCGCCGCGCCCTCGCGTTCCTTTCAGGTCTGCTCGGCTTCTTGATCCGCCAACCGTCCATGAGCTCAGTGGGCCAATGCGGCGAAGGCAAGTTCAGGCGCGCGCTCGATCAGCTTGAGCAGCGCCCGCGCCGGTCCGCGGGGCGCGCGCTTGCCCTGCTCCCAGTTCCGGACCGTTTCCACCGGAACGCCGAGGCGCGCGGCGAAATCAGCTTGCGTCAGGCGGGTGGCCGCGCGCACGCGCCGCGCATAAGCGGCCTGGCTTTCCTGTGGCATCATCGACGGAACGCCGGGAGCGGCAATCGCCCGTTCGCTGCCGTCCGCCATGATCTCGACCAGGCGCCCGTCCGCCTTCAGCCGCACGCGCATGGGATTGATCCTTCGCTGTGGTTCACTGGCCGAATCTTGAGGCGCGCATGGTTAATACCGGGTTAACGCAGCGCGGCCGCTGGCCTAGTCGGCCACAGGCCCAGTCGTACTGGCGCTGCGCCACGCTGATGGCCGGGAAAATCCTGCATGCCGTTGAACAGCCGGCCGCTTTCCCGGCCCAGATCAGGAAACCTGTGCCTTAACCTTTTGAGCGCGCGCGGCTTGCAGCTTTGCATCCAACAGCAACTCTTCGATCGTTTGCCGCGGTCCCGGCCGGCCGAACAGAAAGCCCTGCATTTCATTGCAGCCGGCGATCCGCAGCAGCAAACGCTGCTCCTCGGTCTCCACCCCCTCGACCAACACGCTCAGATTAAGTGCCCGGCCCAGCGCCACGATCGCCTGGATGATGAAGCCGCTGTTTTCGGACTTGCCCAAGGTGGCGACGAAGCTGCCGTCGATCTTCAGCTTGTCGAAGGGGAGGCGCTGCAGGTAGCTGAGGCTTGAATAGCCGGAACCGAAATCGTCCAGCGCGACGCGCACACCAAGCTCCCGGATTTCCTCCAGCCGCTTGCGAACTCTCTTCCGGGTCGTCGATCAGCATGCCTTCGGTGATTTCCAGTACCAGACGCGATCCCTCGATGCCGGTTTCTTCCAGCATCGCGGAAACGAGCGTAAACAATCCGCGGTCCTTAAGCTGGATTGGCGAAAGGTTGACCGCGATATATAGGTTCGGCCAACGCTTGGCGTCATTGAGCGCGCGGTAGAGCACGTATTCGCCAAGCCGGCCCATGATGCCGGTTTCTTCCGCCACCGAAACAAAAACCATGGGAGGGATGCTGCCGCGCGTCGGATGCGACCAGCGCAGCAACGCTTCGACGCCGATGACCTGCGAGCTTTGCGCCGCGACGATCGGCTGGTAATGCACTTCGAGCGCGTCCTCATCGAGCGCGAGCCTGAGCTCGCGTTCTAGGAAGCGCCTCTCGTGCAGATCCGCCTCCATCGTGGACTCAAATGCGATGATATGGCCGCGGCCGGCGCGCTTGGCCGCGCGCAGGGCGAGGGTCGCATGGCGAAACAGTTCGTCCGAAGTCACGCCGTCGCGCGGCGCATAGGTAACGCCCATATTGGCTCTGACGTTCACGATCTGGCCCTGCACGTTCATCGGCTTGGCAAGGAGCCTTTCCATGTCCCGCGCCATTTGCATCCCCGCTTCGGGATCCTTGGAGTGCAAGATCAGAATAAAGCGATGCCGGCCAAACCGGCCGAGCGCGGCGTCCGGCCAGTCAAGCTCGCGCATGCGGTCGGCGGCGGCGCGGACGAGGTCATCGCTCCACGGCCGCCCAAAAGCATCGCTTAGTTCGCGGAAACCAGTGAGGTCCAAATAACACAAGGTAACGAATTCATCGGGTTCGCGCCGTGCCAGCGTCTGCTCAAGCGTTTCCAGAATGGTGCCAACCTCGGGCAGACCGGTAACCGGATCCTCGCTGGCGATCCGGCGCGTGCGTTCGTTCGCCGCCTCCAATTCACGCGTGAGTTCGCGCACGTACCACATCGAAAGCGCGGCGAGCAGGAACAAGCCTGCGGCGATGATGGCCCATAACGGGATGAAGCGCATGGCCGCCGCCGTAGTCGAGCGCTCGGATTCCCAACCGAGCCATCCGATGATGCGGCCCTTCGCGTCCTGCACCGACTGAATTTCGCGGCCGCGTTGGTCGGGCTCGGTTTCCCATCTCAGTCCTTTGACTCCGGAAACTTCCTCCAGCTGCTGCAAGGACTGGGCATCGGCTACGCCCGTCTCCGACGCCACCCGCAAGTGTTCGATGCCACTGCGCACCGCGTTGTGATGGTGCGCATTCTCGCGGTCGTCGGCGACTCGGGCGTGAGCGAGGAAAACAAGACCGCCGACAATCAACGCTATCAGCAAGCCGATCGACAGCGGCGGAATCACCCGCGAGGCGATCTTTAGCGCGCCGGGAAGCGCCAAGGACGGAGCTGGAATAGTCGGCGTCAGGTCGCCGGAATCTGCCAGGTACTTCTCGTCAGGGCCAAGCCCCATGCAACACCCGCACAGGCAAACGCGCAACATGAGGCGCCGCTGCAAACTATGCGCGAATGGTTAATGCCGTGTCGGCAAACAAGGTTAACGCCTTATTGCCGGGCAGCCCACAACCCGCGGCTGTAGCGTTACCGCAGCCCGAACCAGACCGTGGCGATGCCCAAAAAGGCAAAAAAGCCGATCACGTCGGTGACGGTGGTGACAAATGGGCCCGACGATACGGCGGGATCGACCCCGAGCCGGGAAAGTGACAGCGGGATAACGATGCCGCCAAGCGCCGCCGCAGTCAGCACGCAGATCATGGCGAGCCCGATCACCACGCCGAGATCGTTCACCTGGAACCAGACCACTGCCACGACGCCCAGGATCACTGCGAAACAGAGCCCGTTGATCAGTCCGACGAGCAGTTCGCGCCGCACCACCCGCCCGACATTGGCGCTGCTCAGTTCGCGGGTTGCGAGCGCGCGCACCGCCACGGTCATGGTCTGGGTGCCGGCGTTACCGCCCATGCTAGCCACGATCGGCATCAGCACTGCGAGCGACACCATCTTCTCGATTGAGCCCTGGAAACGGGAGATCACCCAGGAGGCGGCAAGCGCGGTCAGCAGATTGGCAAACAGCCAGAGAAAGCGCCCCCTGGCAATGGTGGCGACCGTGTCGGACAATTCTTCTTCGCCGCTGACGCCGCCGAGCGCCTTGATGTCCTCCTCGGCTTCTTCCTCGATCACGTCCACGATGTCGTCATGAGTGATGACGCCGACCAGCCGGTCGCCGGTATCGACCACCGGCACCGCGACAAGGTTGTAACGTTCGAACAGGCGCGCAACTCCCTCCTGGTCGTCGGTGGCATGGACGAGGCGGCGGTCCTCCTCCATCAGATCCGAGATACGCACGGGCCGCTGGGCGCGCAGCAGCCGGTCAAGCGGAACCGCGCCGAGAAACCGATGCGCGGGATCGACAACATAGACATCGAAGAAACGGTCCGGCAGATCGGGCGTCTCCCGCATGTGATCGATCGTTTGCCCGACGGTCCAGAACGGCGGCACGGCGATGATCTCGGTCTGCATGCGCCGGCCGGCGGAATCCTCCGGATAATCGAGGCCGCGCGCAATCGCCACGCGTTCGCTGGCGGGCAGTTGCTCCAGGATTTCGGCCTGGTCTTCCTTCGCAAGTGCCTGCAGGATTTCGACCGCATCGTCGGAATCCAGATCGCGCATGCCCTCGGCAACGGTCTCCGCCGGCAATTCCTCAAGGATGTCCTCGCGTACCGCGACGTCGACTTCCGTCAGCGCGGTGAAGTCGAACTCCGGCCCCATCAGTTCAATCAGCTGCGGGCGGTGCTCCGCGTCGAGCGCCTCCAGGAGGTCGCCCATGTCGGCTTCATGCAGATCGCCCGCGAGTGCGCGTAGTGCGGGTCCGTCTGCAGCTTCGATCGCCGCTGTAACGTGCTCGACGAATTCGGGACGGATTTCGCCGCGCTCATTGCGCAGCGAGTTGGCCGGCATGACTGTGATGTCAGGCTCCTCGTCCATACTGCCGTCCTAAAAAATGGAGGTCCCCGCCGCTTTTACGCTCCGGGCTATAGAGGTGCAATCAAGAATGCGCACTTGCACGCCGGACCGGTCCGGGATCAATTGCAGTGGCCAAAAGAGGAGGACAACGATTCGACGCGCCTTGCGAAGCTGCTTTCGCAGTTTTTCAGGCTTTGCCTTTTTCGTCGCGACAAGCATTGCCGCTGCGTCGGAACCCTGCCCCGGCAATCCCGATGCGCTGGGCACCGAGCGCGTGCTGGCAGTGGACGCGGCGACGACGCCACATGTCGGCCGCAAGCATTTCGCCGTCACCTTGCCGCTCGCGCGCAAGGAAATCGTGCTCACTTTCGATGATGGGCCCTGGCCAGGCCCTACCGATCGCGTACTGGACGCCTTGCGGCACGAATGCGTCCGGGCAACCTTCTTCCTTCTCGGACGCAACGCCGCGAGCTACCCAAAGCTGGCGCGCCGCGCAGCCGCCGAAGGTCACACGGTGGCCCATCACAGCTTTTCTCATCCCTTGCTCGCCAAGCTGGCCTTCACCGCCGCCGAGGCCGACATCGACCGCGGCATCACGGCGGTGGAAACGGCGGTTTCCGGCCGGACCGGACCGTCCCCGGTCACGCCGTTCTTCCGCTTTCCCGGCTTCGCTTCGTCTCCGGCGCTGCTCGCCCGGCTCAAGCAGCGCGGAATCGTGGTTTTTGGCGCCGATCTTTGGGCCAGCGACTGGATCCCGATGACTCCCGCAGACGAACTTGCCCTGGTAATGAGCCGGCTTAACGCGACGGGCGGCGGAATTTTGCTTTTCCACGACACCAAGGCGCAGACCGCAGCCATGCTGCCGGCTTTCCTGCGTGCGCTAAAGCGTCACGGCTACCGTGTGGTGCATGTGGTCCCGCCCGCCACAATTAACTGACCTAATTGCAACAGGGCCCGGCAAAATTAACTTTGCAATCAACAAGCTGCGCTACGGTGTGGGCCTAACGCCCCGTTAAGATGCTAGTTTGTAACTTAAGGGATTCGGGGCCTGGGGGAGTTTCGCGGGTCCATTGCAGGGGGGCTGGGGAATATGCGCCGGATCGCGGCGATTGTGTATGTGTTTGCGTTTTGCGTAACCGTTTCTTCCGCGCTCGCGGGCGAATGCACAAAGCCAAATGCCTTGGGAACCAGCCGAACGCTGGTGATCGATAACACGTCGCATCCGCGGCTGGGCGCTCAGCAATATGGCGAGACGCTGCCATTGGCGGACCGCGAGGTGGTGCTCACCTTCGACGACGGTCCGCTCGGGCCATACACCAACCGCATCCTCGATCTGCTTGCGGCCGAATGCGTTAAGGCGACCTATTTCCTCGTGGGAACGATGGCGCAGAGCAATCCTGAGCTCACGCGCCGCATCCAGCGGGAAGGCCACACCATCGGCACCCATAGCCGCAGCCATCCCCTCACCTTCGACAGCATGCCGGTCGCGAACGCGGAGCGCGAAATCGACGGCGGCATTGAACTGGTGAAAGCGGCGCTTGGCGAGCAGGGTCAGCTCGCCCCGTTTTTCCGCATTCCCGGACTGGCGCGCTCAACCCCGGTTGAAAACGCGCTGGCTTCCCGTTCGCTGGTGACCTGGAGCGTCGACCTCGTCGCCGACGACTGGCATCGCGGCGTCACCGCCGACGACATCGCTACCCGTGCGCTGCGCCGTCTCGAGGCGCGGGGCCGAGGCATCCTGCTGCTGCACGACATTCATCCAGCCACCGCGCTGGCAATGCCGAAGATTTTGAAGGGCCTGAAGGAGCGCGGCTTCCGGGTGGTGCATGTGGTCCCTGCCGCGCCCGGCCGGCCGAAGACCTATAGCGAGCCGCAGCAATGGGCGGCGCATGGCTACAGACGTTCGCGTGTTGTCGTCGCGGAGGGCGTTATCGACCCGAAACGGCCGGTGCCCAGCAGGCTCAGCCTGGATTTGGGAGCAAGACCGATCGCCGCTTTTTCGCCGCCGCCTGCGGTCCAGCACGTGGCGGCCGCCGGTGATGATTTCCGTTGGCCGCACGGCGGCATCTGGACGGGCGAAGATCGGGCGTTCGTACCGGATGATGTGATGCCGCCGGCGCACCGTATAGACAGGGATTGGCCGGGCGAGGTTCGTTTTGCGTCGCTCACCTCACCGGAGGATGCGGATTGGCCGGCGGCGAAGCCCTCGCGCGCCGAACCAAAGGTCCTGCGCGCCGCCGAGCCGACCAGGAAGAAGAGAAATTCAGCGCCTGGCAAAGCCGCCAAGCGCACCGCCGATATATGCCGGGCCGGCGACTCGAGCGCATCGCATCCGCGGTGCAAGAAGCCGCCGGGCGGCCATCAGCTGAGCCTGACCGAAAACGCCCCGCCGGACCGCCTGCGGTCGCTCTACTCCTTCTAGTTCGCCAGCGGATTCGGCCGAACCTGGAAATGCACGATCAAGGGCTTGTTGCCCTTGCCGCCTTCCATATGCCACGGCGTGCGATCGCCGCTCGTTACCCACAAGCCCCGGCCTTTCCAGCCGGCATTGGGATCATCGATGCGGCCTTCCAGCCCCTTGGCATAAAATCCGAGCGGATAAGGAATCCGCAGCGTGACGAATTTCTCGCCGACGAGCGCATGCACGCCGTCGAACAGATTGGCAGTGGCGATCGGCACATCCTCGCCCAGCCCCGACGTGTTCCACTGGTCGACCCAAGTGTAATAGCTCGATTCCACGCTGTTATCGCCAATGCCTTTGAAGCCCGGCCCGGGGAACTGGAAAAACGACCAGCCTTCCGGGCAGTGGTTGCCGGTGGCGGACGGTCCGTTGAGCGGACCCTTGCATTTGCTGCGATCGAATTTTCCCAGATGTCCGCTCGCCAGCGACGACCAGACCACGCCCTTGCGGTCGATATCGGCGCCGCGCATGCCGAAGCCCGGCATCGGTACATTGTAGATTTCCGCCAGCGACGTCCCCGGCGGATTGGCGCCGGGAACGAGCCGCAGCACTGCGCCGGGATGCGCGCGGTAGGAGCCCCAGACCGAGCCGTCGGTCGGATGCGGCATCACCGCGTAGAAGCCGGTCGTGATGCGCTTGTCCTTGGTCGGATCGACCGGCGCATTGGCGTCGACATAACCTTCATCCCGCTTGCCGTTGCCGTTGGTGTCTAGGATCAGCGCGGTCCAGCCCTGCGACTTTGCGGAATCGCCGGTCTCCAGGAACATCTTGGTGTTCAGCCAGCCGACGACAGGCCCGCCTCCGCTCGTCCACAACATGTTGTTGGGATCGTTGTAGGCAAATTGCAGGTGATGGGTGGAGAAGCAGGTGTCGACGAATTTGTATTCCTTGGTTTTCGGATCGAATACCGAGAGGTGACGACCGGCGCTGTCGTTGGCGTCAACTTCGCGGACGGATGATCCGAGCCCTGCTTGCAGAAATCCGGATTGCTTGTCGGCGCGTACCCGCGCCGCCAGCCAGACCAGCCCTTTGTCGTCCAGCATCGGATTATGCACGTTGGCTTTGCTGTCCCAGATGCGCTCGTTGCCCCAATAAGCGGACGGCTGCGCGGGCGCGGTGCGGTCCTCACTCGGCGTATCGGCGTCGCGCACCGGCAACCGGTGCACCGTCGCGGTATTGGTCTTGGGATCGAAGATCGGCATGTTGTCGGTGGAGAGCTCGGGCGCGCCATACCACGGGCCATAGCCGTTCACCGTCGGCTTGCGCCGGTCGGTACCGCTCAGGTCATGCAGATAGTGCTTGTCGTCGAGCCAGTCGCGTACGGTGGCGACGATGTTGCGCTCGACGCCCTGCGGCCGCTGCGGCTTGGTCTCCGGCACTTCGCCCGCGGCGATGCGGTCGCTCCAGTCGGCGAAGAAGCGGAACGGCACGCCGCCAAGCTCGCCGGCGATCGCATTGACCATCTTCGCGCCGGCCTGGCCGGACGCGAGCCGGCGCATCCAGGCCTCTTCCGACGATTTGAATTCGCCGAGCGCGGAGGGAATCGTGCGTGTCGCGAGATTGCCCATCTGATGGCAGCCGACGCAGCCGTTGTTCTTCATGCCGTTGAGGTAGCGCTCGATCGTCACCTTTTCCGGCAACTCTTCTTTGCTCGGCAGCCGCATCATCGAATACCAATAGGCGGCGGGATAAACCTTCGCCTCGGTCGTCGGGTTCGGCGCCTTGGCAGCCGAGATATTGACGGTCTTGCCCGGCTCGCTGGCGGTCTTGTCCGAATCCGCGAGGCCATAGCCGCGCACCCAGACGCGGTAATTCGCCTTTGGCAGATCGGGAATGATGTAGCGGCCCTGATCGTCGGTAACGACGATCTTGGCATAGCGCGTCGGCAGATCGCTGGTTTCGGCGATCACCCAGACGCCGGCTTCGGGCCCGCTGGGTCCGGTAACGACGCCACCAATGTCCTTCTCGCCGACCTGCTGCGAATGTGCGAGCGAAGGAAAAAGCATCGCCCAGCCTGCGGCCAGCGTTAATGCAAGATGAACGTGGGAAAGCTTGCGCATCGCGACATTCCTCCCGGTAATCTTGGCGAGATTTTTTTTCGTTTTATCCGCCGATTCAGGGATTTTCCGCCTCCGGACGGGCGCAGTCAACGGGGCACCGCTTCACGCGGGGCAGGGAACGCTCATGTAAGAACAGGAAATTTTGGTGGCTACAAACGCGATTATGAATCGCTCGTACTGATTGCGGTGCTCGGTACCATCGTCGCGACAATAAGCTGCAGAAACGGTAAGGACGCCTCCTGCATGTCCGTTCGGCGTTCGCGCGTCGCCCCGGGGAAAGAGGGTTGCGTTGCGTTCACGCAATCCGAACATCATCGGAGATAGAACGCACGCCGGTCAGCCGGGGTACCTGTCCGCCGCGCAGGATACTGTTACCCTCGAACAAGGAACGCTGGTCGATCGCCGACGGTTGGAGCCAGTCGGATTCCTTCATGGCACCCGAAAGCCCATACGCCGCCAGCGCGTTCTCATAGGTGACCTTGCGGATTGCTTCCGGCGCTATGGATCGCTCTGCCATGAGGGTCGCGGTTTTCGGAACCGCGAGCGGATCGGACACGCCCCAGTCGCAGGCGGAATTGACGATGATGCGGTCCGGTCCATATTGGCGCACGATCTCGGTCATCCTCTCATTGCCCATTTTGGTTTGCGGATAGATCGAGAAAGCTGCGAAATAGCCGCGATCCAGCACCTCGCGCACTGTCTCCTCGGTGTTGTGGTCGACGACACAGCGGTGTGGATCGAAACCGTGTTCCTCGAGCACATCCATGGTTCGAAGCGTGCCGCGTTTCTTATCGCGGTGAGGCGTGTGAATCATGATTGGCAGTTCGAGCTCCTTAGCCAGCTCGATTTGCTTGCGAAGATATTTGTCCTCAAGTTCTGTTTGCTCGTCATAGCCGAGCTCGCCGATTGCCACGACGCTTTCCTTCACCGCGAAATTAAACAACACGTCGAACACCGCTTCGGCGAGCGCCTCGTTGTTTGCTTCCTTTGGGTTTAACCCGACACAGCAATAGTGACGGATGCCGAACTGTCCGGCGCGGAATTTCTCGAAACCGATGATCGTCGAAAGATAATCCACATAGCTGCCGAGACTGGTGCGCGGTTGGCCGAGCCAGAAGGCCGGCTCGATTACGGCGACGACGCCGGCACGCGCCATTGCCTCGTAATCGTTGGTCGTGCGGGCGATCATGTGCGCGTGCGGATCGATGAACATCGTCCCGGCGGCCGCGGGTAACATACGCTGGGTATCCTCGGGTTCCAATCGCGCAGCGCCATTTTCTCCCTGCAGGGCAAGACCGGCGCCGCAACAGGGACAGGCGAGACCCGTCGGTGACGCCTTTGGCGGATGAATTTCCGGTGCCGTTTTCTTTTGCCGCTGCGTCAGACATCACCGCCTCCTGTTTTCACTTTTTCATCAGCGTGCGGACATACGCCATGACTTTGAGGATCTGATCCTGGCTCATGCGCAGCCCGAACGGCTGCATGGCGCCCGATGCCCCGCCGAAAACAACCTCGAACCATCCTTTATCGGTGATGATCCTGGGATAGATATGCTTGTCGCCGATCAGGCTTGCGCCCATTCCTCCCGAGCCGTTCGGCATGTGACAGGCCTGGCAGAACTGGCCGTAAAGCTGCTTACCCTCTTCGATGGCTTCCGGCTTGCCGCTGTAGGGATTCTGGCCGGTGCGATGGAATTCGCGCACCGCCTCAGTGAACTGCTCGTTGGGCTTTGGCCGAGACATCGAGCTTCAGAATTGTCGAAGACATGATGGAACTCCTGCTCCTGCGACAGCGCGGGATGCCGGCGAGAACGCAAACATGGCCGCAACGAAGCCCGCCGTCATGCAAATCGAAAAGAGTCGCGAAGATAACCATCGGGGTCTTTCTAATTGCGCCGCCACGCGCCGGCGGTTGAAGCCGGCGGTGGCGGGTAATTCAGGCGAGGGGCGTCGCTGCCCTTCGTCAAATGCGTCGCTCAGTTCGGCGTCTTCACGCGCGCGTCTTCCATGCCGGCGGTCACTTCATTGGCCGGCATTAGACGCCACAAAGCCGCCCGGCGGGTTGGACGACCGGACCCTTGTCGTCGGTGTAGAAGCAGAAGCAGTTGACTGCCAGGATGTAGCCCTTCTCGTCCGGCGCTCCCGCAGTGAACTGGAAGGTCGCCTGCATCAGCTCCTGCATCTGCCACTTGTTGGCGGTCTTGTCCCAGGCGATGCCCCAGAGCGTCCGGAGCACCAGTCGCCGATGATGTAAGTCTTTTCCATGCCGCCATAGTTCGCGACGCCCATGCCCTGGGCCGAACAGCCCCAGCCTTCCGTCAGTTTTGTGCCCGCCGGGATAGGGTTCTTGGTGTGGATATTCGGCGACCGGCAGCACGCCGACGATCGGGCATTTGTCGTTCGCGCCGAGGTCGGGTGGCACTTGGAGGCCTGGTTGTGCTTCCAGCCATAGTTCTCGCCGCCCTTGGAGGAGCGTGGTTGCCAGTTGATCTCTTCAAAGGAGTTCTGGCCGACGTCGGCGATGAATAGGTCTCCCGACTTGGGTCGAAGTGGAACATGTACGGATTGCGCAGCCCGGAGGCCCAGATTTCCGGCTTCACCCCGATCTTGATTTTGGAGAAGCCTTCTTCAGTGACGCCGAACAGGCTCATCATGCGCGGATAGTCGGCGCGGGCGAAGGGATTGTCGTTCGGGACCGAATACGGAACGTTGTCGGGGTATCGACATTGACGCGCAACAATTTGCCGAGATGCGTATCCATCCGTTCGGCCGGCATCGAGGGGATCGCCCTCCCAGCCGCCGTCGCCTTTGCCGATATAGAGCATGCCGTCAGGGCCGAATGCGATCCGGCCGCCGTAATGATTGTAGTATGGCTGCGGAATATTCATGATCACCTTCACGGACTTATTCACCTGGTCCTTGGTGATCTGGTTCGGGCTTCGCTTTGTCGGCGGTGTACCGCGCGACGATCGAGGCACCGTTGAACGGCAACGACGAATAATGGACGTAACGTATCCGTTGTCCTTGAATTTCGGATGGAACGCGATCGACCACAGTCCTTGCTCGACGAATCCGGTTTGCACTTCGCTGCCGAGCGGATTGGTCTTGGTGAGATCGAGGAACGGCTGTTGCTGCACCTTGCCGTCGCTGCCCACGATTTTGACGCGGCCGACACGTTCGACGACAAAGATGCGTCCCGATCCATCATTGGCAACCGATACGCCGACAGGATCGTTGAACCCGTCGGCGACTTTCACCAATGAGAGTTTCGGGTTGCCGGGAATCGTGCCCGCCCGGACGGGCGACTTCAGCTGGTGTTTGCGGAATTGTTTGGGCTAGCGCGGGCGCAACCGCCAACGCGGCCCCGACTGCTGCAAGCAGCAGGGTTTGCCTTGCTGTCATGACGTCCTCCCGGTCCGTGCTCCTCTGCGAGCGGAACAGGTGCGTCTTGGCTCCAGAGGAGTTCGACAGACGACAAAACAGCTTACGACCGTAACTTGCCGCCTACAAGCGGATGCAACGAAAAGTGATAAGCCCAGCCGGGAGATGGGTATTTGCACTGCATCATTCAAACACATGCGCGAGGATAATGTCCTTCACGGCCGTGGCTTCGACCGGCCCTTCAGGCAAAAGCCGCGGCTCGTTAGTGATAAAGACCGGACCACGGTTTGCGTCGTCCAGAATGCGTCCATGCGAACCCTTCACCAGATGCGGGTCGAGAGGAACAACGTCCATCAGCGTGCGCAAGCCCAGCGCGCGTTTGGCCAGCCGCCAGCCGATAGCAAACTTTGGTATCGGGATGGCGGGATCAACAAATAATTCAACCGGATCGTAGCCGGGTTTGCGATGGATTTCGACAAGGCGCGCAAAATCGGGAGCGCGGCTATCGTCCAACCAGTAATAATAGGTGAACCAAGCGTCCGTTTGCGCTAGGGCGACAAGCTCGCCCGACCGCGGATGATCGAGGCCAAACGCATGTTGCTCGCTGCGATCGAGCACGCATTCGACCCCCGGCAGCGCGGCGATCAGCCGCTTGGCTTCGGAGACAAGATCCGGCTCTGCGACGTAGATGTGCGCGATCTGATGGTCGGCGACGGCGAAGGCGCGCGACTGGGCGACGTCGAGAATTTCTCCGCCTTCCTCGACCCGGATGCCTAGCAAGCCGGCCTCGCGTAGCGCCCGATTGACGTGGATCGGCTTTGAAACCGCCGCCATTCCGTATTCGGACAAAACGATGACGCGCGCCCCATCACGCGAGGCGTCGGCGAGCAGATCACCGACAACGGCGTCGATTTCGCGCAGGCTCACGGCAATGCGCGGGTCATCGGGACCGTAGCGCTGCAAGTCGTAGTCCAAATGCGGCAGATAGACGAGGGTGAGCGTCGGCGACCGGCTGCGTCGAATCTCGCAGCGCCGCATCGGCGATCCAGCGCGAGGAGGCAATCGACGTTCCCGGCCCCCAGAATTGAAAGAGAGGAAACGGACCGAGTTCGCGGGTCAGTTCCTCCCGCAGTTCCGGCGGCTTGGTGTAGCAATCCGGTAACTTGCGTCCATCCGCCTTGTAGATTGGTCGCGGCGTCGCTGCGATGTCATGGCTGGCGCCGATGTTGTACCACCAGAACAGGTTGGCGGTGGTGAAGGCGGGATTGCGCCGTTTCCCCGCCTCCCAGATCTTCTCGCCCGCAACCAGCCGGTTCGATTGCCGCCACAGCCAGACTTCCAGGAGATCGCGGAAGAACCAACCGTTGCCGACAATGCCGTGGTCCCGGGCAGCCCGCCGGTCATGAACGTTGCCTGCACCGAGCATGTCAACGCCGGCGTCACGGTTGCGAGCGGACGGGCTGCGCCCGCGCGCGCCAGTCCAGAAAGATGCGGCGTATTGGGGCCGAGATGATGCGGGCTCAAACCCACAACCAGAATGGCAATCGTCGGATGCATGCGGCCGCCGTCAACAATGCCCCGGGGCGCTCACGGTTGGCGTCGCGCGCCGAGCATAATTGACATGCGATAATCACAAGCGGAAGATCAAGCGGAATTTCGGCCAATGCTGGGGTGCGCATCGTCCCTTTGTGACGTGAGGCGTGTAGATATGCTGGAGCTCAACCAGAACACCTGCACGGCTGACTCCCATGTGCAGTCGTTTGCCATTTCGTTACGACTATCCGGTGTATTTCACGCGTGACGTGTTCGATCCGGACAATCGCTGTCTGATCCAGGCTCTTGCGCGCATCGAACCTGATAAACGCCAACGCCTCGCTGTCTTTGTCGACGAAGGGGTCACCTTCGCGATGCCGGATCTGTTGCCGCGCATCGCGCGTTATGCGCAGCAGTCATAGCGACCATTTAGAGATCGTCGACGACGTGGTGGTCGTACCTGGCGGCGAGGCAGTAAAGAACCAGCATGATTGCGTGGAGCACATGCTGCGAGACCTGGCGTCACGAAGCATCGACCGGCAGTCTTTCGCGCTCGCCATGGGCGGCGGTGCCGTCCTCGATGCGGTCGGGTTCGCCGCCGCCATCTTCCATCGCGGCGTGCGACACATCCGCTGTCCGACCACGGTGCTGGCGCAGGCTGATTCCGGCGTCGGGGTGAAAAACGCGATCAATGCCTTCGGCCTGAAGAACCTGCTCGGAACTTTCGCGCCGCCATTTGCGGTGATCAATGACTCCGCGTTTCTCGACAAGCTGCCGGCGCGAGATAAGCGCGCGGGAATCGCCGAAGCCGTCAAAGTGGCCTTGATCCGTGACGCAGATTTCTTCACCTGGCTGGAGGCGGAGGCTGAGGCGCTGGCGCGCTTCGTTCCCAACGCGCTCGATACGCTGGTGCGGCGCTGCGCGATGCTGCACATGCGCCAGATCGTTCATGGCGGTGATCCATTTGAAATGGGTTCCGCGCGGCCGCTGGACTATGGGCACTGGGCGGCGCACAAGCTCGAAATGCTGACCCGCAATGCCTTGCGTCACGGCGAGGCGGTGGCCATCGGTATCGCCCTCGACGCGCGCTATTCGGTGCTGGCCCGGCTGTTGCCGGAAGGCGAGGAGTTGCGCATCGCGCGGCTGCTGGAACGGCTGGGTTTCCGCCTATGGGACGACGCGCTCAACCTGCGCGATGAGACCGGAACACGACGCGTACTCGCCGGTCTGAAGGATTTTCAGGAACACCTCGGCGGCGAATTGACCATAACCTTGCTCGCCAGCATCGGCCGCGGCATTGAAGTCCATGCCATGGACGACACGCTCATTGAGCAGTCGATTCAGTGGCTGCGCACGCGGGCCAGGCCGGCGCGCGGGAGGTAGCCGCCATGCATCTCGATCACCTGCCCGGCGACGTGCACCTTACCTACTGCACCAACATCCATGCGGGCGAGACGTGGAACGAGGTGAGATCGAGCCTCGCCGCGCATGTTCCGCAGATCAAAGCGCAAGTGTCGCCGCAGAAGCCGATGGGACTTGGGCTACGCCTCTCGGGTATCGCCGCCGAGGAGCTGGGCGCCCCTGCCGCCCTCGCCGAGCTCCGCCGCTTTCTCTCGGATCATGAATTATACGTCTTCACCATCAATGCCTTTCCATATGGCCCTTTTCACGGCCGCCCGGTGAAGGAAGACGTTTACCAGCCCGATTGGCGCATGCCGGAACGCCTGCACTATTCCGACCGCGTTGCCGACATACTGGCGGCGCTGTTACCGGCCGGTGTCGTCGGCTCTATCTCGACCGTGCCCGGCACCTTTAAGCCTCTTGCCGAAGGGAACGGAGTTCCGCGGGTGATGGCGGACAACATCACGCGGCATGTCGCAAAACTGGTCGAGATTGAACAGCGCACGGACCGCGAAATCGTGCTCGCGCTCGAAGCCGAACCCTGCTGCTACCTGGAAATCGTCGACGAGACGATCGCCTTCTTTCACGATTACCTGCACACGCCGGAAAATGCCGCAGCGCTCGCCGCGGCGACAGGCCAGCGTCTCGATGATGCCGCCGCCGCGCTGCGCCGGCATGTCGGCGTCTGTTACGACATTTGTCACGGAGCCTTGCAATATGAGGAGCCGTCCGACCGCCTTCGCCCGCTTAAGCGAGGCAGGCATTCGCGTAGCCAAATTGCAGCTGAGCTCGGCTCTGCGCGTCTCACGCGTCAGCGAAACGACGCAACACGATCTCGCGGCTTTCAATGACGGCGTCTACCTGCATCAGGTGGTGCAGGAACGAAACGGGACTTTGACCCGGTTCTCGGATCTCGATCCGGCCTTCGCGGCCCTGCGCGCCGGTCAGGCGGGCGGTGAATGGCGCGTGCATTGCCATGTACCTATCTTCCTGCCGACGGCGGGGACTTTGGAGTCCACGCAACAGACTCTCCGCAGCGCGCTGGCGTGCATCCCCGCTAGGCTTCGTCGCGCCGCATCTGGAAGTAGAGACCTACACTTGGGACGTGCTGCCCGCCGCGCTGCGTCGAAGGTAACCGTGCCGATGCGATCGCCCGTGAAATGAAATGGGTGATGCAGGAGTTGCAGGCATGACGTCATTGGCAACGCCGGCGATCTCTTGGGTGACCCTGTTGAAACTCGGTCGCGTGTCGAACCTGCCCACGGTCTGGACCAATACGCTCGCCGGGACTCTAGTCGCCGGCGGAAGTTGGCAGGATCGCGCGCATCGCCATCGTCACCGTGGCGATGAGCCTCTTCTATGAAGGCGGCATGTTCCTCAACGATTACTTCGACCGAGACGTCGACGCGCGCGAGCGGCCGGAACGCCCTATTCCTTCGTTTGAGATTGCGCCCGGAACGGTCGCGACGATCGGTTCGGGCCTGATCGCGGCCGGGCTCCTGCTGCTGGCCGTCCTCGGCCTTGAGGCATTGGGATTGGGATTGCTGCTGGCCGCATTCATCGTGGGCTATGATCTCCATCACAAGGGAAATCCGTTTGCTCCGGTGCTGATGGGCATCTGTCGCGCCCTCGTTTACGCGATCGCGGCGATGGCGCTGGTCGGCACCTTTTCCGGACAGTTGATCATCGCGGCAATCGCACTGCTCGCTTATGTGGCCGGTATCAGCTATGCGGCATGGCAAGAGCGGCTCGACCGTCCGAGCAACCTGTGGCCGCTTGCGCTCCTGGCGGTACCGTTGCTGGTGCTACACTCGACACTGCAACAAGGAGCGACCGCGATCGCTATCTATCTTGGCCTCGCCGGCGCGGTTGGCTGTGCGATCTATCTGCTGATGACGCGACCTGCCGGAGGCGTGCCGCGTGCCGTCGGCCTGCTCATCGCCGCCGTCTCCCTGGTCGATGCAGCCTTTATCGCGAGCATCGGCGCGACCGGCCCGGCGCTGGTTGCGGTCGCCGGCTTCTTCGCGACATTGATCCTGCAAAGATATATCTCCGGCACCTGACCATGATGCTCGGAGAGCCGCGCTCAGCAAGCAATCCGGATCCGGCGGCGATAATGACCTTGCTGCGGCGGTGGCTTGCACGCGCGGCGACGGCCGCAGCGTTGCCATGGCTCGATGCGGAGATTGAGCGGCAACAGGCCGGCGTTGATGAAAGAAAACTGATCATCGCGCTCGGAATGGCCGGGCGAAAAATCGGGCGTGCAGACCTTTCCTTGATCGAAAGCGATAGGCTGGAGGCACACGCGGTGCGCAGGGGCTGGCAGCCTGCGCTCTGGGGAACCGACGAGGTCGCGCGCACGGCGATCTTGCTCGCAACCTACACCGGCGATGACGGTGCTTTTGCCACGCGAGTGAACCGCCTGTGTGCCAATGCCGAGGTAACGGAACTGCTCGCCTATCTGAAGGCTTTTGCCATATTTCCCGGCCGCCCAACAGCCTGCACGACCGCGCGCGGGAAAGCGTTCGCTCGGCGGTGAAGCCAGTGTTCGAGGCGATCGCCTGCCACAACCCCTATCCGTCCGACTATTTCGATCAAGCGGCGTGGAATCAAATGGTCGTCAAAGCGGTGTTCGTGGGCACATCGATCAAGAATATCGCCGGAATCGCCGAACGCGCCAATCCAGACTTGCGCCAGATGTTGCGCGATCTCATCAGCGAACGCCAAGCAGCCGGCCGGGCTGTTCCAACAGACGTTACCGATTACGTTGCATAGGCGTCCCCTCCACTGCCACGTCGGTTGTCAGTGCCTTGGATTTTCCGTCTCCTTTTCGCAACTCCGCAAAACGGGAATTTCCCAATGATTGCGTAGAGACTTTCCCGGGAAATTGTCGTTTGGTGATTCGATAATGTAATTCGCAGAGACAAGGCGAGCGGCAAAAAGACCGCCATTGGGCGAAAATGTTCTGGCAGACATTTAGGAAAGGCCAATCAACAAGAGATTACGCGCCGCGCCTAACGCAATTAGGCTGACGAGTCAAAACAGCCGCATTTCTATCAACAATCCGACATTGGAACGACTGCCGTCTTTTCGCGTTGGGAGCGAGGCAGGCTGCGATGAACGTCGGCGACGAAAAAACCCAATCGCTTTGGATGGACACGGACGTGGCGCCCGACGCGGTAGCGCTTACCCGCAACGAGCGCGCCGACACTGTCGTGATCGGTTCCGGTATCGCCGGGCTTTTGGCCCGCGCCGCTTCGGACTACACACGGCGTCAGCCCGCTTTGGTTTTCGGATTTAGCTCGGGCATCAATGAAGAAGATATCGGCCTGTAACATGCCCCGCCCTCGCCCGCCTCATCTGCACCGTGAAAAGAGCCGCCACGGCACGACCGTTGCTGCCGCCATCGAAAAGGTCGGCGACAACGGATAGAGTGCGGGGGATCGGAGATATTCAGGAAGCCGCTCACAGGGTCGGGAGGTCGCTCAAAACAGATGCTCCTTCAATCGCGCCATCCGGCGCCGACTTTGGGAGTTTCACTCAAAAAGCGTCAGACTTGGCCGGTGAAGCAGCGGGATAATATTTTCGTCCACGTTTTGGACGCAGCAGGCCGCCAGCCATACGCGAAGGTGACCACCGAGCACATCATCGCAGGCAAAGAGCGCCGCGCCAAGACGCCCTCACGAGCCCGGAATTTTCTGGACGCTATGCGCGGGCTTTTCCGTTGGGCACTTAATGCAAAGCTGATAAAGGCGGACCCCGCCGCCGGTGTTGAAAACCCGCCGCGCAAAAGCAAGGACGGCTTCGTTGCATGGACTGAGGAAGACGTAGCGAAATATCAGGAGCGCTGGGCCATCGGCACCAAAGAGCGGGTCTGGCTCGATGTGCTGCTCTACAGTGGCCTGCGACGCGGCGATGCTGTGAGATATGGACGCCAGCACGTAACAAACGGAGTGGGCCGTATCAAAACGGAAAAGAGCGGTGAAACCGTCACCGCCGTTGTCCCGATCCTGCCGGTGCTGCAAGCCACGCTCGACGCAGGCCCTTGCGGCGACCTGACCTTTATCGTCGGCGCGAAGGGTCGGCCCTTCAAGAAGGAATCCTTCGGCAACGAGTTCAAGTCCGCCTGCCGAGCCGCTGGCGTTCCGGGCTCCGCTCATGGCGTGCGCAAGATCGCCGCCACTACCGCCGCCAACAATGGAGCGATCGTGGCGCAGTTGAAGGCCCTATTCGCCTGGACGAATGACGCGATGCCAGCCCTCTACACCAAGGGCGCCGATCGAGACCGAACTCGGCCGCGAAGCCGGGCACATGCTCGGGAACGTGGAGCGAACATCTATTCCCGCACCTTGCCGTCCGGTGCGGGCCGTAGGGCAAAAACGACAATGAAAACAAATGGGAAAACTGCGGATGGTGCGGCCAAGAGGACTCGAACCTCCACGGGTTGCCCCACTAGCACCTCAAGCTAGCGCGTCTACCAATTCCGCCATGGCCGCATGCTGGGATGAACGCTGCCTGTGAGGCTCGCGTCTCGGTGACAGGCACGATGTAACAAATCGGCTTGCGGGGGACAAGGCCGGAGAAACGCTGGCCTTTTGGGCTGTTATGGCGCGCCAGCGGGCCGGCACAGGTCTGGCTGGCGCGTCAGCAATTCCTTCGCCTCCACCGCAATCCGATTTCCCTGGACAACGGCTGTGCTCGGCAGGTTATTGGCGAGGATGCGCAACGATCTGGTTTTAGGCCTGAAAGCGGGGCCGGAATCGCCGGAGGCCGAATGGCGGCTGAGCGAGGACCTCATCCCCTATGAGGCCGCAGTGACCGCCATGCAGGCTCGGGTTGAGGCGATCCTGGCCGGCCATGCGCCGGAGCTGGTCTGGCTGCTCGAGCACCCTCCTCTCTATACATCAGGCACCAGCGCACGGCCCGAGGAGCTGCTGGAGCCCCGCTTCCCGGTGCACGCCACCGGCCGCGGGGGGCAATTCACCTATCACGGGCCGGGGCAGCGGGTAGCCTACCTGATGCTCGACCTCAACCGCCGCGCGCCGGACGTGCGGCGCTATGTGGCGACCTTGGAGGAATGGATCATCCGCGTATTGGCTCGCTTCGGCGTGCAGGGCGAGCGGCGCGAGGATCGCGTCGGCGTCTGGGTGCCGCGTCCCGACAAAGGCGACGGCTTCGAGGACAAGATTGCCGCCATCGGCGATCCGGCTGAAACGCTGGGTCAGCCTGCACGGCATCGCGCTCAATGTCGCGCCCGACCTGACGCATTACTCCGGCATTCTGGCCTGCGGCGTCTCCGATACGCGCTACGGCGTCACCAGCCTGCGCGACCTCGGCGTGACCGCGAGCATGGCTGACGTGGATGCGGCGCTGCGGCGGGAATTCGAGCCGCTGTTCGGGGCGGTGAGCGATCACGTCTCCGCTCATTCCCGCGCAAGCGGGAATCCAGTGCTTACAGCCTAAGAAAGGCTGGATCCCCGCTTTCGCGGGGATGAGCGAAAAAATTTACACCGTCGGCAGCACGGAAAATTCTTCGCCGGTCCGGCGCATCGCCAGATCGTCGGATGTGCCGAGGCGCTGATCGATACCGGTGACATGCGCGCCGTAAGGCCCTTGCCGGCAGGCCTCGATCATTTTCGCCACCGCTTCGCCGGGACCGGCGAAGACCGCCTCTACCGCTCCGTCGCGGAGGTTGCGCACCCAGCCTTGCAGGCCGAGTTCACGCGCGGTGTCTTCCGCCCAGGCGCGATAACCGACACCCTGTACCCGGCCGTGGATCAGTACATGCCGAAGGTCCAGCAAGCTCATGCGCGACTCCCCGGCTGCGCCGCAGCCCAAAGTGAAAATGCCGGCGGAATAAGCAGCGCCACGCAGGCGAGAAGCCCGAGCATGGTGAGCAAGTCGCCGGCACCAGGGCTGAAGGTAACAAGTTGCGCCACCAGCCATAGTGACTCCGGCCTCCATCCCTCCGGGACTGCGTCCTCGATATAAAACGCCCCAACCAGCATGAGCAGCACGATGGCAAGGATGTGAATGACTGCGATACCCTGCGCCGGCGCCAGGCTGCGGCCGGCATCCCGCAATCTTCTCGCATGCAGCACATACCAAACGCCAGTCAGGACAGCCTGCGTCATGAGGAACGGCCATAAACCGAACCGCGCAAATACGATCGGGGCAGTGAACAATTGGCCGGCGAGGCCCAGGAGGTAAAGGCCAGCGACAGCTGCCAGGAAAGGCTTTGGCCCAAGCGTAGCACCGGCCAAAGTGCCTGCCGATTACGCCACCGGAAGGACCGGCTCCGGCCGTTTTATGCCCGTCGACCACCCTTCTTCCTTTCAAATATACGGCAAAAGGGCTTTTTTCGATTGCCGACCCGAAATAATCGCAGGATGCTAGCACCCAACGGGCGACGGAAATACGTCGCGGCAACGCTCCCGTTTAGAAGGAGCACCGCATCAGGGAGGCATTCATGAAAGCTTCGCAGACCAAGGTCGACCGGCGCAAATTTCTCGCCGGCGTTGCCGTAGCAGGCGCAACCGCGGCATCCGTCAACAACGCAAAGGCGGCACCAACGCAAAGCCGACGGCGGACGCCTTCCGGCGCGTTCTGCCGCCGACCGCGCATGAGATCGCGATTGAAACCGGCGCGGTGCTGGAATCCACGGCAAAAAGCCACGGCCGCCCTGGTTCCGATTTCATGGTCGACGTCATCAAGTCGCTGAAGATCGACTACGTCTATTCCAACCCTGCTTCCAGCTTCCGCGGCCTGCATAAGTCGCTGATCAACTACGGCAAGAACAGCATGCCGGAGTTCATCACCTGCATGCATGAGGAATCCTCGGTGGCGATGTGCCACGGCTAATCTTCAAGGCCACCGGCAAGCCGCAGATGATCCTTTGCCACGGCACGGTCGGCCTGATGCATGCGACCATGGCGGTCTACAACGCCTGGTGCGATCGGGTGCCGCTGATGATCGTCGGCGGCAACGATCTCGACGCCGCCAAGCGCCCGCCGGGCGTGCCGACCTATCATTCGGCGCAGGACATCGGCGTCCTGGTGCGCGACTATACCAAATGGGACGATGCGCCGGTGTCGCATCAGCATTTCGCGCAATCCTTCGTGCGCGCCTACAAGGCGATGATGACGCCGCCTTATGGGCCGGTGCTGATTTCGCTCGATGCCGGCATTCAGGACACGCCGGTCGATCCCGATACTTCCATCCCGAAATACACCGCGCCCGTCGCCGGCGCAGGCCGACGTCGGCGCGCTACGCGAAACAGCAAAGCTTCTCGTGAATGCCGAACGTCCGGTCATCGTCGTCGACCGCATGGCGCGCGACCAGGAAGGCGTGAACAATCTGGTAACGCTTGCCGAGCTGTCTGCAGGTTCCGGTGGTCGACCAGGGCGGCCGCATGAACATGCCCAAACAGGCATTACCTGAATCAGAGTCAGGGCGGCCAGACGCTGATCCGCAATGCCGACGTGATCCTCGGGCTGGAATGCTCGGACTTCTGGAACACCGTCAATCAGTGGATCGACAACGGCGAAAATCATGGCCACGGCCTGCAGGAAAAGCGGATCAAGCCGAACGCCAAGCTGATCACCATCAGCGGCGTCGACCTCCTCACCAAATCCAATTTCCAGGACTTCCAGCGCTATCAGCCGGTCGACATCGCCATGGCGGGCGACTCGCAGACCTCGCTGCCCGCATTGATCGAGGCAGTACGGGCGGCCATCCCGGCCGACAAGAAAGATGCCTTCGAGAAGCGTGGCGCAGGCGATGAAGGAGGCGTGGCAAAAGGATCGCGAGCGTCTGCGCACGCAGGCGGCGGTCGGCTGGGACGCGAGCCCGATCAACACCGCGCGGCTGTGCTGCGGAGACCTGGGCGGCGATCAAGGACCAGGACTGGTCACTCGTGCAGGGCGGCAATATCCGCCAATGGGCTGCGCGCATTTTCGACATGGACAAGCATTATCGCTTCCTCGGCACCTCCGGCGGTTCCGGCCTCGGCTATGGCCTGCCAGCTTCCGTTGGCGCCGCGCATGGCGGCAAGGCGCTTGGCCGCTTCTCCGTGTCGTTCCAGGGCGACGGCGACATGATGTACGCGCCGGGCGCGCTGTGGACCGCCGCGCATCATGAAATCCCGCTGCTGACGATCATGCACAATAATCGCGGCTACCATCAGGAAGTCATGCATCGTGCAGCGCCTGTCCAACCGGCGCAACCGCGTGGCCAATCTCGGCAAGACCATGGGCCCGGTCGGATGCTGCATCGAGAACCCGAACATCGATTACGCAAGCCTCGCGAAATCGATGGGCGTGTGGGCGATGGGACCGATCACCGATCCGAAGGAGCTTGGGCCGGCCTTGAAGAAGGCGGTCGAAGTTGTGAAGAGCGGCCAGCCGGCTCTCCTCGACACTGTCACCCAGCCGCGTTGAGGGAGACAGCCATGAACTATTCTTTCCTCCGTACCTTGGCGCTGGCGGCAACCGCCGCCGGCGTCCTCTCCAGCGGTGCGATCGCCGGCGATGCCGCCAAGGGCAAGGTCGCCTATGTCAAGAACGGCTGCTACCAGTGCCACGGCTTTGTCGGGCAAGGCGGGCAGGCCGGCCCAAAGCTGGCCCCGAAACCGATGCCGGAAGAAGCCTTCGTGAACTTCGTGCGGACGACCAACCGCGCGATGCCGCCTTACTCGGAGCAGATCCTGTCCAACAACGACCTCGCCGACATCTATGCCTATGTGGCGTCGATACCGGCGGGTCCCGATCCGAAAACAATTCAACTCCTAAATCAGTAGGAACCTACCCACCGACCACGGTGCCGCCGTTCGGGTGCAGCACCTGGCCGGTGATGTAGGACGCGTCGTCGCTGGCGAGGAACACGTAGCAGGGCGCCACTTCGTTCGGCTGGCCGGCGCGCTTCATCGGCGTCGCCGCGCCATGCTTGGCGACATGCTCTGCTTCGAACGACGCGGGAATAAGCGGAGTCCAGATCGGCCCCGGCGCCACCGCGTTGACGCGGATGCCCTTCTCCACCAGCGCCTCCGACAGCGAATAGGTCATGGTCACGATCGCGCCCTTGGTGGCGGAATAGTCCAGCAGCGTCTGGTGCCCCTTGTAGGCGGTCACGGACGTGCGTGTTGATGATGCTCGCCCCTTCCTTCAGATGCGGCAGCGCCGCTTTCACCATGAAGAAGAAGCTGAACACATTGGTGCGGAACGTGCGCTCGATCTGCCTCTCGGTCAGTTCGCGCAGATCGTCCACCTCGTGCTGCTCGGCGGCGTTGTTGACCAGGATGTCGAGGCGGCCGAATTCCTTCACCGCCTTTTCCACCGCTTCGCGGCAGAATTTTTCGCTGCCGACGTCGCCGGCGATCTTGATGCCCCGGCTCTTCTCCGCTTTCGACCGCGCGTCACGTCTCGTCGGCGTCCCTGTGCTCTTCGAGATAAACGACGGCGATCTTCGCGCCCTCGCGCGCCATCGCAACCGCCACAGCGCGGCCGATGCCGCTGTCGCCGCCGGTGATCAGCACCACCTTGTCCTTCAGCTTGCCGGCGCCGGGATATTTCGGCTCGTAATCCGGGCGCGGATGCATCTGCGTCTCGCGGCCCGGCTGGCGGTCCTGTTGCTGCGGTGGCTGGAGGCGATCGCTCATGGCTGGCTCCTGAAAATCTCCTGGAGCGAACGCTTCCCCGGGGGGCCGGTTCCCCACCTGAGAAGGCCATGCTACGATCCGCGTTCGGGGCGTAACGTCTCTTCCAATGTCCGCTATTTCTTTGAAATGTCGGCCATCTTACGTTCCGGCACTTCGTCCTATACTTAAGGGCATGCCCGGTTCCGGGGGAGCCGGCCGATTTTTCGCGTAGTTCGAGGAGGTTTAGATGGCTCTCGCGATTGGTGATACCGCTCCGGATTTCGAGGCGGAAACCACAGACGGCAAGATCCGCTTCCATGAGTGGATCGGCGACAAATGGGCGGTGCTGTTCTCGCACCCGAAGGATTTCACCCCGGTCTGCACGACCGAGCTTGGCTACATGGCCAAGATCAAGCCGGAATTCGACAAGCGCGGCGTCAAGATCATCGGCCTGTCCGTCGATCCGGTCGACAAGCATTCCAAATGGGCTGACGACATCAAGGAAACGCAGGGCTTCGCGCCGAACTACCCGATGATCGGCGACGTGGACTACAACGTCTCGAAGCTCTACGGCATGCTGCCGGCCGCGGTCAGCGGCGATCCTGCCCAGCGCACGCCGGCTGACAATCAAACCGTCCGCAATGTCTTCGTCATCGGTCCGGACAAGAAGGTCAAGCTGATCCTGGTCTATCCGATGACCACGGGCCGCAACTTCGACGAAGTGCTGCGCGTGATCGAACTCGCTGCAATTGACCGCGAAGCACAAGGTCGCGACGCCGGTTAACTGGAAGCAAGGCGAGGAAGTCATCATCGCCGGCTCGGTTTCCGACGACGACGCCAAGAAGACCTATCCGCAGGGCTGGAAATCGCCGAAGCCCTATATCCGCATCGTCCCGCAGCCGCGCTAAAGTTCGGGTGGAAACAGGACGGGGCGCGGCGCCAACCGCGCCCCGTTTTGTTATGAGGATGCGATGAGCGCCCTGCCCGACCTGGGCTTCATTCACAATTACGTTCCGGGAACCGACCGTATGCGGCCTCCGCTGCTGCTGCTGCATGGCACCGGCGGCGACGAAAACGATCTTCTGCCGTTCGGCGAGCGGCTCGCGCCGGGCGCTGCGCTGCTGTCCCCGCGCGGCAAGGTGTCGGAACGAGGCGCAGCGCGTTTCTTCCGCCGGCTGGCTGAAGGCGTCTTCGACCTGGAGGATCTCGCCGCACGCACCCGGGAGCTGGCGGAATTTATCGAACGCGCGCGCAAGACTTATGGGCTTGCCAAACCGATCGCCTTCGGCTTCTCCAACGGGGCCAATATCGCCGCATCGCTTCTGCTGACCCAGCCTGACGTTCTTGCGGGCGCCGTACTATTGCGCGCGATGACGCCGTTCGAGCCGAAGACGCTGCCCGATCTCAGCGGCATCCCTGTGCTGATGTTGTCCGGTGCAGCTGACCCGCTGGTGGAAGCGGAGAACCGCGACAAGCTGGCGGATATGCTCGGCGTCGCCGGTGCCGAGGTAACGCATGAGATCGTGCCAGTCGGGCATAATTTATCGCCGCGTGACATCGCGGCGGCAGAGCGTTGGCTGGCCCAGACCCTTGAAGCGTCGATCGGCGTGGCTGCCATGCGCTGTGAGGATATTCCTAAAATTGCCGCGAGACGCGGCAAAAACGGGAACTGTGGTTTCCGTTGCTCGTTGATCCTTAGGGAACCATCCTGACGGAGGTATGTCATGACCTACCAAGATCCCGATCCGTTGCGCGACCGTGATCTCGATCTCGATCGCGATGCGCGGATCGACCGCGATTATGGTTCGAATGCCATGTGGGGCTGGATCGCCGGCGCCGTGGTGTCTGGTGCTGATGCTGGTATTCCTGTTCGGCGGCACGACCGAGCGACACGAATACTGCGTCCAACCAGTCGAACGCGCCGGTGGTCAATACCCCGCCGGCCAATAATATTGCGAACGCCCCGCGCGGCACGGTCAATCCGCCTGCGCCCGCGGAAACGACGGGCCAGAGCTCAAGCCCGCCCCGAGCCCGAAGCAGTAAATTTCAGTACCAAACAAGAGCGCGCGGGAAACCGCGCGCTCTTTTGTTCTCAGGGCAGTGTGAAAGCGATCATGTCGGGCGTCATGCCGCGTGCCGCCGGAACCGTGTGCGCCGGCGATCACATAGAGCGTGGAATCAACCAGGGCAGTCCGAAGGCATGGCGACCCACCGGCATGGGCGCCAGCGTCGTCCACTTGTTGCTCTTCGAATCGAAGGCTTCGTTTTCGACAAAGGTCGGTCCGCCCGAGCCAGCTCTCTCCTCCGATGACGAAAATCATGTCGCGGTATACGACGCCCGCAATACCGCTGCGTGGCGTGGGAAGCGGCGGCCCGAAACTCCAGCTGTTGGTCGCCGGATCATAGATTTCATGGGTATCGGTTTTTTCCGTGCTGGCGCCCCAGCGTCCGCCGATGACATGGATCTTGCCATTGACGGCTTGCGCCACCATGTGATCCCGCCCGCGTGATAGCGGCGCCGCCGTGATCCAATTGTCGGCGGCCGGATCATAGATGTGGTGGAGCGCTGTCATTTCCCTGTCGTTGCGGCCGCCGATTGCGTGAATCTTGCCGTTCAGCGCGGTGACGGCGATGGAGCCGCGCTCGATCGGAAGCGGAGCGACCGCGCGCCAGCGATCGGCTGGCGGGTCATACTCAAAGACATTCGTGGTCGCGCCCCTGTGGCCGGGGGCGGTGAAGCCGCCGACCGCGTAAATCTTTCCGTTTAGTGAAACAGCGCCCATGTGATTGGCGCCCGACGGGATCGGCGCGCGCGAGCGCCATTTTCCGGCCGCCGGATCGTATTCGTCATTAAGTGTCAGGTCGTATTTCTCGCGCGTGTTGCCGCCGAGGACATAGATCTTGCCGTTGGCGGCAGCGGCGACGACTTCGTTGCGCGCCATGTCGAGCGCGGCTTTCGGAATCCAGCTTCCCTGCCCGCCGGATTGGCCCTGAGCTGCGCCGGTAGCGCCCAGCATCAGGCAAAGCGTCACCCCGCCTGCCGCCAGACGCGATGAGTGATGGGCCATGGCCTTTCCTCCCCTGAACCTGCACAAGCTTACACCTGCCAAGTCGCCCCGCGAAGCCGCCGTTGTCTTTCCGGGTCGCGCGTGTTTCGATCCACGTGATGAACTTGCACGCCCTGCTGATGCAGCGTCACGCCGAAGGCCGGCCTGTCAGCGTCGGGCCTGATCGGCGCGGGAAAATTCGGTGCGATGTTTCTGGCCCAGGCGCGCGTCACGCCGGGCCTGCACATAGCGGGCCTCGCCGATCTCGACGTCGCGCGCGCGCGCCGCCAGCTGAAGGATGTGGGTTGGCCGCTCGGAAGCTTATTCCGCCGCGTCGCTCGATGAGGCGCTGAAGACCGGAGCGCTGCATGTCAGGCGACGACGCGGAGACGCTGATTGTTGATCCGCGCGTCGAAGTGATCATTGAAGCAACCGGCGTTCCCGTCGCGGGTATCCGGCATGCCCTCGCCGCCATCGCGCATGGCAAGCACATCGTCATGGTCAATGTGGAGGCGGACGCGGTGGCCGGGCCGCTGCTTGCGCGCAAGGCCAAAGCCGCCGGCGTGGTCTATAGCCTCGCCTGGGGTGATCAGCCGGCCCTGATCTGCGAGCATGTGGATTGGGCGCGCGCCTGCGGCTTCGAGGTGATCGCGGCCGGCAAGGGCACGCGCTACGAGCCGCATTATCACCAGTCCACGCCCGACACGCTGTGGGACATCCTTGACCGGTATTTGCAGATCACGGACCGCGGCTCGATCAATCCGAAAATGTTCAACAGCTTCATCGACGGCAGCAAATCCGCCATCGAAATGACCGCCGTCTGCAATGCGACCGGCCTTGTGCCGCAGAGCGATGGGCTTGGCTTTCCGCCTGCATCGCGCTTTGAACTGGCCGACATATGCAAGCCCGCAAGCGACGGGCGGCACGTTGGAGAAAGCCGGCGTCACCGAAGTGGTATCGTCGGTTTACCGCGACGGCCGCGACGTGCCGCATCATCTTGCGCTCGGCACTTATGTCGTGATCGGGGCCGAAATCCGACTATGCGCGCCGCTGCTTCAAGGAATACGCGATGCTGCCGGACCAGAGCGGACGCTATGCCTCGCTTTATCGCCCGATCCACATGATCGGGCTGGAACTGGGCATTTCAGTCGCCAGCGTCGCCTTGCGGAAGGAGCCGACCGGCGCGCCGACCGGCTTCCGTTCCGACGCCATCGCCACCGCCAAGCGCGACCTGAAGAAAGGCGAAATGCTCGACGGCGAAGGCGGCTTCTGCGTCTGGGGCAAGCAGACCCCGGCTCGCGCGGTTCGCTGCGCGAAAACCTGCTGCCGCTCGGCCTGGCGCATGAGGTCAAGCTCGTGCGCGACGTCGCGCAAGGGCGTCAACTGACCTGGGATGACGTTGCTTACGACGCGGACGATATCGCGGTCAAGATCCGGCGCGAGATGGAAGCGATGTTCGACGCACACGCGCCACTGCCGGCGTGAAACTCACCCTCGCCGCCCGCGTCCATTCCAGTTCACCAGAAACACGCCGGCCACGCAGATCGCCATGCCTGACGAGGGCCAGCGGCGCCAGTCTTTCGTCAAATAACAGCCACGCCATCAGTGCCGTGACCGGCGGCGTCAGGTAGAACAGGCTTGTCACCCGCATCGCGGCCGACCTGCGGATCATGAAATAGAACAGCCAGATCGCGCCGAGCGACAGCCCGAAGACCAGCCAGCCGAGCGCGAGCACGAATTGCGCTGTCCATTGCACCGTCCAGGTTTCGAACGCCAGCGCGCCTGAAAGGAATAGCGCGCCCGCGGCGGCATATTGCACCAGAAGGCCGATGCGCCAATCCACGCCGCCGGCGAAGCGCTTCTGATAGAGCGTTCCGGTCGTAATCCCGATCAAGGCAATGAAGATCGCGAGCCAGGCGCCAAGCGTGCCGCCGCCACCGGTTCTTTCCTGCACCACGAGCCAGACGCCGGCGAGGCCGAGCATCAGCCCGATCCATTGATGCAACGCGACGCGTTCGCCCAACCAGCGGTTGGCAAGGGTCGAGGTCAGGATAGGCTGCAACGCCACGATCAACGCCGCCAAGCCTGCCGGCAGTCCCTGATCGATGGCAACCTAAACACGCCCCCAAGATAAAGTCCGTGCACGCAGAGTCCCGCGACGACATTGTGCAGGATGCAGGCGCGCGACGGCCAGACCGCCCGACCGAGCAGCGACCAGCGCGCCGAGCAGCAGCACCAACGAACCCATGCGCAATGACAGAAAGGTCATCGGCTCGGCATGAAGGCAACACCGACTTTCGTGCCGATGAAGCCCGAGCTCCACAGCACGACGAAATACGGCCGGCGCCGCGATCACGACAATGTCTTCGGGGGAACGTGGTTTCATAGGGATGTCCCGAGGCCTTCGACCACGGCCCAACGGCTCGCGTTGACGATTCGTCCAAGCCATTGGAAGAAAGACACTTTCCCGGCCGGCAGTCACCGAGACTTTGGAACTAAAGAGGCCGCCCCGGCATTGGGTCCCCTACGGCAAGGGATCTGGCATGACGGAATTTATTACGAATGAGCTTCTGATTTTCATTGCCATTGGCTTTGCCGCACAGCTGGTCGATGGCGCGCTCGGCATGGCCTATGGCCTGATCACCACCACCGTGTTGCTTTCGCTTGGCACGCCACCTGCCTTCGCCAGCGCAAGCGTGCATGCGGCGGAGGTTGTGACCACCGGCCTCGCCGGATCCTCGCATGTCTGGCACAAGAATATCGACTGGCAGTTGTTCAAGCGCCTCGCGCCAGCCGGAGTCGCCGGAGGAGTCCTCGGGGCTTACATCCTGACCGGCCTGCCGGAAACTTTCGTCAAGGTCATGATCACGTTCTATTTGATCGGCATGACGCTGATGATCACCCGCCGCATTTTTGCGAGCAAGAAACATCAGGAAGGCACGAAGGCACAGCGCGAGCGGAAAATCGCAACTCCGGTGGTCGGGGGCCGCAGGCGGCTTTCTCGACGCCATCGGCGGCGGCGGCTGGGGCCCGGTGGTGACTTCGACGCTGCTGGCGCGCGGCGATCACCCGCGATCGACTATCGGCTCGGTGTCGCTGGCGGAATTCTTTCTGACTGTGGCCGTCTCCGTCACGTTCATCCTGGCGCTGGATATCAGCAGATATTGGCAAGTGGTGCTCGGTCTGGTGATCGGCGGCGCCGTGGCCGCGCCGCTGGCAGGCTATCTCAGCCGCATCCTGGCGCCACGCACGCTGATGATTCTGGTCGCAATGGTGATTTCGATCCTGAGCGTCTATAATCTGGTGCGCCTTGCAACCGCCGCGGCCGAAGCGATGGCCTAGCGCTGATCCGAGAAGACTGGGACAAATCAAGCGCCCTACGTAATCAGCCGGCCAATGCCACTTGCATGGCTTGCAGCCGGCGCCAGTCGCAGCACTTCCGCCGCCGCAAGCATTCCGGCAAAACGATAGGCGCGCCGTTCCAGCGCGCGCTGGTCGCGTCCCCAGAATTCCATGTTCCAGTCTTCGTCCACATGCGCCGCCGCCCAGGCTTCCTCCACCGACAGCCTTCCACGCAGCATCGCGAGCGCCAGCAGCGCGGAGCCGGTCAGCGTGGTGATGGAAGAAACCGCGCCCAAGCCGCCAGGCATCAGAGGGAATCGCGGCCGTCGCCGCCGCCACCGCTTGCTCCGGCTGCTCGATGAACATCACGCCGGTTGCCAACAGGAACCGCGCCCCGAGAACTTCGCGTGCCCAGGTCGAGAACCGGATCCCACTGCCGCTCCTGCCGCTCCACCAGGCCTTGCGGTCCCTCGGCGCGATAAAACAGAAGGTCGGAGCGGAGATATTGCGCGATCTCTTCCGCCACCGGCAGCGGCGTCTGCGCCACGCCATCGATGATGGAATTGGCGAGCCGCGTGAGCGGCATGGCGGCGGGATCGATCACTTCCTCCTGCGCATTCCATTCCGCCGCGAGCGCTTCGGCCAACCCGGGCGCAGGCGCGGTCAATGCCCGCCGCGCCGGCGTCCGCACCGGCTTGCCGTCGAGCAGGACGCGCAAAACCTGACGGCCCGCTCTCCACCGTCGCCTTGTCATAAAAGCGGCGGCGCAGGGTGGGCCGCATGGAGCGCCGCGCGGCCTCCATGGCGTCAAGCGGGTCTTTGGCGAAGATTTCCTCGAAAATATCGCGCATCTGGCTTTTTACGTCCTGCGGAGGCCGTCGTCACCATTCTTGTGCAGCGCAACAGCGCCCAATTACCGCCTTGTTTTCATGGCCTTCGGCCCGAGCCGCCAGCGCAAGATGTTAATCGACAAGGCGCATTTGCCGAATTCGGCCGATTGTCCGCTTTTGATAGCTTTCGTAACCCGCCTCCCCTAAAATCGCAGCCGGATTCGACGTTGAAAAACAAGCCGATATGGCGGACGATGGATGCGAAACTGTCCTCTTTGCCGGTGGCTGTCGCCTGGGGTGCGTGCGAGGCGTAAATGAAAAACACTGACGTCGCCGCCCCCGATTACTTCCATAAAGTCGTCGATTGCCAATGGGCCTGCCCGGCGCACACGCCGGTGCCCGAATATATCCGATTGATCGCCGCGGGCCGCTACAGCGACGCCTATATGATCAATTGGAAGTCCAATGTGTTTCCCGGGATTCTGGGGCGCACGTGCGACCGGCCGTGTGAGCCGGCCTGCCGCCGCGTGCGGGTGGAGAAGGAGCCGGTGGCGATCTGCCGCCTGAAAAGAGTGGCGGCCGACTACAAGGACGACATCCGCGCCCGCCTTGCCTCAAGCCCGCAGCCACGAAAAACGGAAAACGTATCGCCCTCATCGGCGCCGGCCCGGCGTCACTGACCGTCGCGCGCGACCTGGCGCCGCTCGGCTATCACTGCGTGGTCTTCGATCAGGACCCGAAGGCCGGCGGCATGATGCGCACGCAGATCCCGAAATTCCGCCTGCCGGATTCCGTCATCGATGAGGAATGCGATTACGTCCTCAATCTCGGCATCGAATTCCGCGGCGGGCAACGCATCGACAGCCTGAAGGCGCTGCTGGCGGAAGACTGGGACGCGATCTTTGCCGGATCCGGCGCGCCGCGCGGCCGCGATCTCGACCTGCCCGGCCGCCAGGAAGCGGCGAAGAATATCCATATCGGCATCGACTGGCTCTCCAGCGTCTCCTTCGGCCACATCAGCAAGATCGGCAAACGCGTGATCGTGCTCGGCGGCGGCAACACCGCGATGGACTGCTGCCGTTCCTCGCGCCGGCTCGGCGGGCGAGGACGTCAAGGTGATCGTGCGCTCGGGCTTCGAGGAGATGAAAGCCTCGCCCTGGGAAAAAGAAGACGCGATCCATGAAGGCATCCCGATCCTCAATTTCATGGTGCCGAAGGAATTCACCCACGCGAACGGCAAGCTCACCGGCGTCCTGTTCGAGAAGGTGAAGGCGCAATACGACGACAAGGGCCGGCGCAATCTGGTGCCCAGCGGCGAGCCGGACGAGCATGTGCCCTGCGATGACGTGCTGATCGCGGTCGGCCAGGAGAATTCCTTCCCCTGGATCGAGCGCGACGCCGGTATCGAGTTCGACAAATGGGGCATGCCGAAGGTCGATCCCAAGACCATGCGCTCGAGCAATCCGCGGGTCTTCTTCGGCGGGGACAGCGCTTTTGGGCCGAAGAACATCATCTGGGCCGTCGCCCATGGCCACGAAGCCGCGGTTTCCATCGACAAGATGCTCAACGGCGAGGACATCACCGACCGGCCGATCCCGGCGGTGGAGCTGATGAGCCAGAAGATGGGCATTCACGAATGGAGCTATGACAACGAGATCGCGCTCGACAAGCGCTACAAGGTGCCGCACCGCGAGAAGACAATCGCGCTGAAGGATATCAAGGCCGAAGTCGAACTTGGGCTTCGATCCGCAGCTAGCGCTCGCGGAAGCCGGACGCTGCCTGAATTGCGACGTGCAGACGATCTTCACCTCCTCGCTTTGCATCGAATGCGATGCCTGCGTCGATATCTGCCCGATGGACTGCATCACCTTCACCGAGAACGGCGAGGAAGCCGAGTTGCGCCAACGGCTGAAGGCGCCGGCCAACAATCTCGCGCAGGATCTCTATGTCGCCAATGAGCTCAAGACCGGGCGGGTGATGGTCAAGGACGAAGACGTCTGCCTGCATTGCGGATTATGCGCGGAGCGCTGCCCCACCGGGGCATGGGACATGAAGAAGTTCTTCCTGGAAATGACCCAGGCGGGAGAGACATGCCGATCCAGAGCGTAAACGATTTCGTCGTCAGGTTCGCCAACGTCAACGGCTCGGGCTCGGCCAGCGCCAATGAGATGTTCGCCCGCGCGGTTATGCGCATGGGCATTCCGGTCGCGCCGCGCAACATCTTCCCCTCCAATATCCAGGGCCTGCCGACATGGTATGAAGTGCGGGTCAGCGAAGCCGGCCATCTCGGCGCCCGCGGCGGCACCGACCTGATGGTGGCGATGAACCCGCAGACCTGGGACAACGACGTCGCCTCGATCGATCCCGGCGGCTATCTGTTCTACAATTCCACGAAGCCTATGCCGTCGATCAAATTCCGCGACGACATCAGCGTCATCGGCGTGCCGCTCACCGCGATCTGCAACAGCCAGTACAGCGACCCGCGCCAGCGCCAGTTGTTCAAGAACATCATCTATGTCGGCGCGCTCTCCGCACTGATCGATATCGACGTGGCGGTGCTGGAGAAGCTGATCGGCGAGCAGTACAAGGGCAAGGAAAAGCTGATCCAGCCCAACATCCATGCGCTGCATCTTGGCCGCGACTATGCGCTGCAGCACCTCTCCTGCCCGATCGGGTTGCGGCTGCGCCGCTCGGAAGGCGTCGGCGACCGCATCCTGATCGAGGGCAATTCGGCGGCGGCGCTCGGCGCGGTCTATGGCGGCGCCACGGTCTGCGCCTGGTATCCGATCACACCCTCTTCCTCGTTGGCCGATGCCTTTACCAGCCACTGCAAGCGGCTGCGGGTCGATCCCGAGACCAAGAAGAACCGCTATGCCATCGTGCAGGCCGAGGATGAGCTGGCCTCCATCGGCATGGTGATCGGCGCTGCCTGGAACGGCGCGCGCGCCTTCACCTCCACCGCCGGCCCGGGCATCTCGCTGATGCAGGAATTCATCGGGCTGGCCTATTTCGCCGAGGTCCCGGCGGTGATCTTCGACGTGCAGCGTGCGGGGCCTTCCACCGGCATGCCGACGCGCACCCAGCAATGCGACCTGATCAACTGCGCCTATGCCTCGCATGGCGACACCAAGCATGTGATGCTGCTGCCGGAAGATCCGGCCGAGGCTTTCGAATTCGGCGCCGCTTCCTTCGATCTCGCCGACCGGCTGCAGACGCCGATCTTCGTGATGCTCGATCTCGATATCGGCATGAACCACCGCCTCTCGCCGGCCGCTGCGCTGGGACGACTCCAGGGTCTATGACCGCGGCAAGGTGATGACGGCGGAGGAGCTGGAAAGCGGCAAGGATTTCGGCCGCTATCTCGACGTGGATGGCGACGGCATTACCTATCGCACGCTATCCCGGCACCCATCCCACGAAGGGCTCCTTCTTTACCCGCGGCACCTCGCGCGACCGTTATGCGCGCTATACCGAGGAAGGCGTGCCTACGTCGATAACATGCAGCGGCTGCTGCGCAAGTTCGAGACCGCCAAGGATCTGGTGCCGCGCCCGCTGCGCGCCAATTGCGAAAAGCCGACGCGCTATGGCGTGATCTATTTCGGCTCCACCAGCCCGGCCATGGACGAGGCGATCTCCATGCTGACCGCGCAGGGGCACCATCTCGACCGGCTGCGCCTGCGCGCCTTCCCCTTCCATCACACCGTCGAGGATTTCATCAGCGAGCACGATTTCGTCTTCGTGGTGGAGCAGAACCGCGACGCGCAGATGCGCTCCTTGATCGTCAACGAATGCGGCATCGACCCGGCCCGGCTGATCCCGGTGCTGCATTACGACGGCACGCCGATCACCGCGCGCTTCATCGCCGGCGCTATCGGCGACCGCCTGGACACCTTAAAGATCACGCCGCTGCGGAGGGTTGGTACGGGTTTATGACCATGAGTGAGCAACGATGACCTATCTGGCCAAACCGAAATTCCATCATCCGGAGCTGCCGAAAAACGCGCTCGGCTATACCCATCGCGATTATGAAGGGAAGATCTCCACGCTCTGCGCCGGCTGCGGCCATGACTTCGATCACCGCTTCCGTCGTCGAGGCCTGTTACGAGCTGTCGATTGAGCCGCACCGGGTGGCGAAGATTTCCGGCATTGGCTGCTCGTCGAAGACGCCGGATTATTTCCTCGGCAATTCACACGGCTTCAATTCGGTGCACGGGCGCATGCCGTCGGTGCTGACCGGCGCCAACCTCGCCAATCGCGAGCTGATCTATCTCGGCGTCTCGGGCGACGGCGACAGCGCCTCCATCGGGCTCGGCCAGTTCGCCCATTGCATCCGCCGCGGCGTCAACATGGTCTATATCGTGGAGAACAACGGCGTTTACGGCCTGACCAAAGGCCAGTTTTCCGCTACCGCCGACCGCGGCTCCAAGAGCAAGCGCGGCGTGGTCAATAGCGACAGCGCGATCGATCTTGCCGCACTGGCGCTGCAACTCGGCGCCAGCTTCGTCGCGCGCAGCTTCTCCGGCGACAAGACGCAGCTGGTTCCGCTGATCAAGGCGGCGATCGAGCACCAGGGCGCGGCCTTCATCGATTGCATCTCGCCCTGCGTCGCCTTCAACAATCACGCCGGCTCGACCAAGAGCTTCGATTATGTGCGCGAGCACAACGAGGCGGTGAACCGGCTCGACTTCATCACCGGCCGCGAGGAGATCAAGGTCGATTACGAGCCGGGCACGGTCGAGATGGTGAAGCAGCACGACGGCTCGACCCTGGCCTTGCGCAAGCTCGCCAAGGACTACGACGTCAACGACCGGCTGGCGGCGATGAATTATCTGCTGGAGCGCGGAGCGGCGGGAGAAGTCGTCACCGGCCTGCTCTATGTCGAGCCGGAGGCCGACGATCTGCACAGCAACATGAATACCGTGGAGCAGCCGCTCAATGCGCTGGGCGAAAAAGAGCTGTGCCCGGGCTCGGCGGCGCTGGACAAGATCAACGCCGCGCTGCGGTAATCAGGCGCACCCGCGGCCCATCGCTTAGCGACGTTCTTCATCTTCGTTCCCATGGTGAGGAGCGCGGCGCGAAGGGACGCGCGTCTCGAACCATTTAGGCCGAGGAATCAGAACGCGCAGTTGTGGATGTAAGTGCCCTGCTGGCCGGGCTGGCAGCCCGCCGAGCGAGCCCTGATGCGTGCAACGCACCACCCGGTCCTGCGAGGTTTCGATCCCAGCGCCTCCGGTCGAGCCGCGCGGCACGATCGGAACCGTCGGCACATTGGGATAGCGTGGATCCCGCTCCGGCAGGTCACACCGTGCCGGTGACGGTCCTGGCGACCTGCGGCTGTTCGATCGGCCGCATCGGATGGAAGCCGGGCTGATTGCTGGTGACGACGCCGCCCGAGCCGACGCGCGCTGGCTTCTTCGGGGCGGCTTTCTTCTTGCTGGGCTTCTTCGCCTTCGCGGGCTTCTGCGCCTTGGCAGGCTCCTCCACCATGATCCCGCGGAATTCCTGCGCCGCGCGGGCGGCGCACCGACCTCAAGCCAGCCGGAATCGCGCAGCTGCAGGCTCGGGCTCGCCAGGAGCCAGGCCATGGTCATCAGCGTGGTCAGCAGCATTCTGCGCATGTTTAATCAAATCAATATGTTGCGTCAAATGGACGCACCACCCCTAACAAGCAAAAGTGAACGCTTTATTCCTCGACCGGGGCCTGTTCGATCGGGTCGTAGCGGCCGAGATCGAAGCCAAGCAGGTTCCAGGACTGGGTCATGTGCGGGGGTAACGGCGCGGTAACATCGATAGTTCCGCCCCGGGGATGCGGTATTACGATACGCCGGGCCAGCAAATGCAGCCGGTTCTGGATGCCGCCCGGCAGCTCCCAGTTCTCTTTGGCAAAATATTTAGGATCCCCGACGATCGGGTGGCCGATATGGTCGAGATGCGCCCGCAACTGATGGGTGCGGCCGGTAACCGGCTTCAGCGACAGCCAGGCCAGGCGTGACGCCGCGGTCTCCACCACCGCGTAATAGGTGACCGCGTGGCTCGCGCCCTCGTCGCCATGCTGGGCGACGCGCATGAAGGAATCCTCCTCCATCTGCTCCTTCGCCAGAAAAGTGGAGATGCGTCCCTGCTTCGGCTTCGGCACCTCCACCGCCAGCGCCCAGTAGATCTTGCGCGCCGAGCGGGAGCGGAAATTCTTCGCCAGCGCGGCGGCGGCAAAGCGCGTCTTCGCCACCAGGAGGCAGCCGGAAGTATCCTTGTCGAGCCGATGCACCAGGCGCGGACGCTGGCCGTCGCGGCTGCGCAGCACGCCGAGCATGCCGTCGATGTGCCGCGTGGTGCCGGAGCCGCCCTGCACGGCCAGGCCATAGGGCTTGTTCGAGCACCATCACGTCCTCGTCCTCGTAGAGCGTGATGGACTTCAGAAAGGCGCGTGTCTTCATATCGTCGGGCGCGTCGTCGCGCGGCTTCGGCGGCTCCTGCTTGAACGGCGGGATGCGCACGCCTACGCCGGCCTTCAGCCGATCCTTCGGATCGACGCGCTTGCCGCTGACGCGCACCTCGCCCTTGCGGATCACGCGCTGGATGTGGCTGAAGGACAAGCCCGGGAAACCGCGCCTCGAGAAAACGGTCGACGCGCATGCCGTCCTCGTCCGCCGAGACCACGACATTCTGCACGCCGGTGGAGCCGAAGCTCGGCGCCGGCGGTGGCGCGGACGCAGGCCTCTTACCCTCCCTCCGCGCAGCGGTGGCTTTTCCCCTCTCCCCTTGCGGGAGAGGGTGGTCGCTTCGAGCATGGCGAGAAGCGACCGGCTGAGACGGACGCTTGCCGCATTTGAACGATCCCCCCTCACCCAGCTCGCGCCGTTGGCGCTCGCCACCCTCTCCCGCAAGGGGAGAGGGTTTGAACCGCGCCGGTCGCCTGTCCTCGTCTCGCCCGCGCCCGGACGGCTTGCCTCGCCCACGCCGCCTGGGCCCCGAAATCTGCTTGCCGCCGCCCGGCTGGCGCGGACCGCGGCCCCTCATTGCCCGCTCCGCTCTTTGCGCAGCTTGGCCCAGTAATCCAGCCGCTTGCGGATCTCGCGCTCGAAACCGCGGTCGGGCGGATCGTAGAAATTCTGCCGCGGCAGCGCGTCGGGGAAATAATTCTGCCCGGAGAAAGCGTCCTCCTGGTCATGGTCATAGGCATAGCCGCGGCCATAGCCTTCCGACTTCATCAGATTGGTCGGCGCATTGAGGATGTGCTTGGGCGGCAGCAGCGAGCCTGCCGCTTTGGCGGTCTGCATCGCCTCGCCATAAGCCGTATAGGCTGCGTTCGATTTCGGCGCGGTGGCGACATAGATCACCGCCTGCGCTATCGCCAATTCGCCCTCCGGACTGCCGAGGAAGTCGTAGGCCTCCTTCGCCGCATTGGCGATCACCAGCGCCTGCGGATCGGCCAAGGCCGATGTCCTCCACCGCCATGCGCACAATGCGGCGCGCGAGATAGAGCGGATCCTCGCCGGCATCGACCATGCGGCAGAAATAATACAAAGCGGCGTCGGGATCGGAGCCGCGCACCGACTTGTGCAGCGCCGAGATCAGGTTGTAATGCCCGTCCTGCGACTTGTCGTAGATCGGGGCGCGCCGCTGCACGACTTCCTGCAATGGCGGCAGCATCGAACACCTCATCAGCGCGGGCGGCGCGCCAGACTTCTTCCGCCAGCGTCAGCGCGGCGCGGCCGTCGCCGTCCGCCATGCGGATGAGCGCGGCGCGGGCTTCCTCGATCGACCGGCAGTTTCTTGCCCTCGATCTCCTCGGCGCGGGCATAGAGCTTCTCGATCGCTTCGGCATCGAGCGATTTGAACACCAGCACCCGCGCGCGCGAGAGCAGCGGCGCATTCAGCTCGAAGGAGGGATTTTCCGTGGTGGCGCCGACCAGCACGATGGTGCCGTCCTCCATCACCGGCAAAAAGGAATCCTGCTGCGCGCGGTTGAAACGGTGGATCTCATCGACAAAGAGCAGCGTGCCCTGCCCGGTCTCGCGCCGCGCGCGCGCCTCCTCGAACACCTTCTTCAGGTCGGCGACGCCGGTGAAGATCGCGGAAATCTGTTCGAAATGCAGGTCTGTCGCCTGCGCCAGCAGGCGCGCCACCGTGGTCTTGCCGGTGCCGGGCGGGCCCCAGAATACCAGCGAGCCGAGCGAGCGCGTCTCCAGCATGCGGGTAAGCGCGCCGTCGGTTCCAAGCAGATGATCCTGACCGACCACTTCCGACAGCTTGCCGGGGCGGAGCTTGTCGGCAAGCGGACGCGGCGCGTCCTGCTCCAGCCCCGCGGCGGAGAACAGCGTCGGTCCTGCGGATTTCCGGCGGGGAACCATTTACCCTATCCCTTCTTATCCGCCCAGGTTGACGGAGCGCTGGCGGCCGTCGCGCGTGAGCGTGATGCGCCATACGCGCGCAGATTGACTTGAGATGCGGTCAAGGTCGCGCGTCTTGCCGATCCTTCTCACCATTCACCGCATTGATCAGATCGCCGCGCTGGAAGCCGAGCCGGTGCGCAGGCGAGCCCAACCGCCACGTCGAGGATCACGACGCCCTGCAGGCTGGCGTCGAGCCGCAATTCATCCGCCAGCGCGGGCGAAAGGTTGCTGACCTTGGCGCCCTGGAAGGGCGACAGTCGCGGTGATGACCATCTCGTCGCGCGGCGTGTCGGGCGCGGTCTGCAAGGCAATCAGCCACCGGCACTTCGCTTGCCGCCACGCATGACCTGCACCTGCGCCTGGCCGCCCAGCGACTTGGTGGCGAAGCGGTAGTCGAAAGTGTTGGGATCGTCGACCGGCTGCTCCGTCGATGCCGATGATCAGGTCGCCGGTGCGCAGCCCGGCTTTCGCTGCCGGGACTGTTCGCCGACGACGGAGGCCACAGCGCGCCGGCCGGCCGCTTCAGCGCGAGGCTCTCGGCGATCTCCGGCGTCACCACCTGCAGCTTGGCGCCGAGCCAGGGCCGCTTGCACGCTCCTGCCGCCGCCGAGCGCGGACGCGACCACGACGCGCACCATATTCACCGGAATGGCGAAGCCGATGCCTTGCGATCCCCCGGAGCGGGAAAAGATCGCGGTGTTCACCCCGACCAGCCGTCCGCTGAGATCGACCAGCGCGCCGCCGGAATTGCCGGGATTGATCGCGGCATCGGTCTGGATGAAGAACTGATAATCGGTGATGCCGACCTGCGTGCGCGCCACCGCCGAGACGATGCCGTGCGTCACGGTCTGGCCGACGGCGAAAGGATTGCCGATCGCCAGCACCAGGTCGCCGACCATGCAGGCCGTCGGAGTCGCCGAGCTCGATCACCGGAAAGCGCTCGCGCGAATCCTTGATGCGCAGCACGGCGAGATCGGTACGCGGGTCCTTCAACACGATCTCCGCCTCGAATTCGCGCTTGTCGGCGAGCGCCACCTTCACCTCGTCGGCGCCCTCGATCACGTGATTGTTGGTCACCACCAGGCCGCCGGCATCGACGATGACGCCGGAGCCGAGCGAGCTTTGCCGGCGCTCGCGCGGCAGCCCGCCTTCGCCGCCGAAGAAGCGGCGGAAGAAAGGATCGTCCAAAAACGGGTTGCGGTTTTCGACCACCTTGGCGGCGTAGACGTTGACCACCGCCGGTGCCGCCTTCTCCACCACCGGCGCATAGGACAGCTTCACCTCGGCCGGCGAGGTCGGCACGCGCCGCTCCTGTCCGGCCGCGGTCGCAGGCCGCCAGCACCAATGCCGGCAGCATCAGGATGAGAAATCGAACCAGGCTCATACGGGAATCCCTTGTCGCAGCAAAGATATAGGCCGCCAGCCGCGGCAATGAAAGACGCGCCTTGCCTTGGCAGATCAACGCGCGCCGGCGGTTTCCAAGATACGCCCGATGGCGGCGAAGCCGCGACGGCGGGCATGGGCCAGCGGCGTCACGCCGTCGCGATCGGCAAGATTCACATTGGCGCCAGCGGTCGCCAGCAAACGCACGATCTCGGTATGCGCCGCCCGCCATCGCCCAGGATCACCGCCTCCAGTAACGCGGTCCAGCCGAGCTTGTTGACATGATCCTTGTCGATGGCGGTGGCGAGCAGGATTTTCACGGTCTCCACATGGCCGTGATGCGCGGCCGGGATCAGCGCAGCGCCGCCATAACGGTTGGTGCTTTTGAGGTCGGCGCCGGCGGCAAGCGTCATTTTCAGAATCTCGTTCCGGCCTTCCGCGCCGGCATAAAGGAACGGGCTGTCCCCGATGGCATCTTTGGCATTGACGTCGGCGCCGGCGGCGATGAGCAAGCCGTGCAGCCTCGATCCGATTGCCGTGGGTGGCCGCGAGCAGCGCAGTGCGGCCCCGGGCGTCGCGAGCGCCGAGGCTGGCGCCTTCGCGCAGCAATCTTTGAACCGCGGCGCCGTCGCCGCGTTCGGCGGCCGCGATCAGCGCCTGAGTCCTGCGCGGGAGCGGCCTGCGGCCCGAGCGGCAGGAGGATGAGTAACGAAAGCAAAAAAGGCGACGCCGAGCGCCGCCTTTTGAAACTTTCGGCCTGTGGCCCGCATCACGCTGCGGCCGTAGCCTCTTCGCCTGCCTTTTCCTGCACCGGACCGGAATCCAGGCCCTTGGCATCGACATCGCGATCGACGAACTCGATCACGGCGCGGGCGGCGTTATCGCCATAGCGGAAGCCGGCCTTCAGCACGCGCGTATAGCCGCCGTTACGATCCTTGTAGCGCGGGCCGATCACCTCGAAGAGCTTCTTGACCATGGCGACGTCGCGGATTTCCGCCACCGCCTGGCGGCGCGCATGCAGGCCGCCGCGCTTGCCGAGCGTCACCAGCTTCTCGACGATCGGACGCAAATCCTTGGCCTTCGGCAGCGTGGTGACGATCTGCTCGTGCTTGATCAGCGCGGCCACCATATTGCCGAACATGGCGCGGCGATGCTCCGCCGTGCGGTTGAACTTGCGGTGAACCTTGCCGTGACGCATCGCAGTACCTCGTCGCTTGTCTTCTTTGTCATGCCCGGGCTTGGCCCGGGCATCCCGCTGAGGCGGGCTTGATCCGTGCGCCCCTTATCGAGATGGCCGGGACGAGCCCGGCCATGACAAGGGATGCGATTAGTAATGGTCCTCGAAGCGCTTGGCCAGCTCGTCGATATTCTCCGGCGGCCAGCCCGGCACTTCCATGCCGAGATGCAGGCCCATCTGGGCCAGCACTTCCTTGATCTCGTTGAGCGACTTGCGCCCGAAGTTCGGCGTGCGAAGCATCTCCGCTTCGGTCTTCTGCACCAGGTCGCCGATATAAACGATGTTGTCGTTCTTCAGGCAATTGGCCGAGCGCACCGACAGCTCGAGCTCGTCCACCTTCTTGAGGAAGGCCGGATTGAAAGCGAGATCGGGGATGGCTTCCGCGGCGGCTTCCTTGCGCGGCTCTTCGAAGTTCACGAAGACGTTGAGCTGGTCCTGCAGGATGCGCGCGGCATAGGCCAGCGCATCGTCCGGCGAGATCGCGCCGTTGGTCTCGATCTGCAGCGTCAGCTTGTCGTAGTCGAGGATCTGGCCCTCGCGGGTATTCTCGACCTTGTAGGAAACCTTGCGCACCGGCGAATAGAGGCTGTCCACCGGGATGAGGCCGATCGGAGCATCCTCCGGACGGTTGCGGTCGGCGGCGACATAGCCCTTGCCGGTATTGACTGTGAACTCCATGCGGATCTCGGCGCCTTCGTCGAGATGGCAGAGCACGAGCTCCGGATTGAGGATCACAACATCGCCGACGGTCTGGATGTCGCCGGCAGTGACCACGCCCGGGCCCTGCTTCTTCACCACCATGCGCTTGGGGCCATCGCCCTGCATCTTGATGGAGATGTCCTTGATGTTGAGAACGATATCGGTGACGTCCTCGCGCACGCCGGCGATCGAGGAGAATTCGTGCAACACGCCATCGATATGCACCGACTGCACCGCCGCACCCTGCAGCGACGACAGCAGAACGCGGCGCAGCGCATTGCCCAGCGTCACGCCGAAGCCGCGCTCGAGCGGCTCGGCCACCAGCGTCGCGACGCGCTTGGCATCGGGGCCCGCGGCGACCTGGAGCTTGTTGGGTCGGATCAGTTCCTGCCAGTTTTTCTGAATCACATCATCACCCGTCATCATATGGCGCGCGGTTCGGTCCGCGCATCCCACCCCGCCGGTAGAAACATCGGCGGCGGCGGACGCCCTGGCGTCCGCCGGATATTCAATCACACACGCCGGCGCTTGCGCGGCCGGCAGCCGTTATGCGGTATCGGCGTCACGTCCCGGATCGAGGTGATCGTGAAGCCGGCCGATTGCAACGCCCGCAATGCCAATTCGCGACCCGAACCGGGACCCGCGACTTCGACCTCGAGCGTGCGCATGCCGTGTTCCATGGCCTTCTTCGCCGCGTCCTCGGCGGCAACCTGCGCCGCGTAAGGCGTGGACTTGCGCGAGCCCTTGAAGCCCATGGTGCCCGCCGACGACCAGGCAATCGCATTGCCTTGCGCGTCGGTAATCGTAATCATCGTATTGTTGAACGTAGCGCTGACATGCGCGACACCCGAAGCGATATTCTTGCGTTCACGTTTACGGACGCGGGCTTCCTTACCCATCATCAATCCTTTCACGGATCGGCACCGGAAGCCGGCACCGTCGCTCTCTCCTGCTCAGGCGGCCCAAGTGAGCGGCCGCCGCGAGAATTATTTCTTCTTGCCGGCAATCGCCTTCGCCGGACCCTTGCGGGTGCGAGCGTTGGTGTGGGTGCGCTGGCCGCGGACCGGCAATCCACGGCGATGACGCAGCCCGCGATAGCAGCCGAGGTCCATCAGCCGCTTGATGTTCATCGAAATCTCGCGACGAAGATCACCTTCCACGACATAGTCGCGGTCGATCACTTCGCGCATCTGCAGCACTTCCTGGTCGGTGAGTTGCGACACCCGGCGCTCTTCCGGAATGCCGACCTTGGCCATGATGTCCTTGGCGGACCTCTGGCCGATGCCGTGGATGTATTGAAGCGCAATCACCACGCGCTTGTTGGTCGGGATATTCACACCGGCAATACGAGCCACCGCACCACTCCTGTTAGCTGGCCGAAGGCCACGCCGTTTGTCCGTCAGCCCATAGGGGAGGAACGCAAACGCTAAGACGACGCCCTTCCCCCTGCCTCAGGGGGCCCGGCATCGATCTGCAGTTCTCCGACTGATGGCCTTTATTAAAGGATTCCAAAGCGTTTCGTCAACTCCGCGCACGATTCTGTCTGCCTTTTATACGGCGGCCGGAACGCTTTTTCGGGGCGGCGCGCCGGACGGCCTTTTTTGCGCTCGGCCGCCACTGATTTTACTGCCTTTTTTGCCGGCTTGGGCTTGGAGGCGGCTTTCTTCTTGGGCGACGCCTTGGCCCGGGCCGGCTTGGACGCCTGGCGAGCCGGCGCGACGACCTTCCGGGAGGCCTTCGTTGCGGCCTTGGCCTCCAAAATCCGGTCGATCGCCAGCGCCACCTGCTCAATCGAGGCCATGCCGTCGAGGCTCGAAAGCCTGCCCTTCTGCGCATAATAGGCGGTCAGCGGGGCGGTCTGAGCGTAATAGGCAATGAGACGCTTCTTCAGCGTCTCGGGATTGTCGTCGGCCCGAACCGGCTCGCCGCGGGCCATCGTTTCATCACCCGCTTCTCGATGCGATCCAGCAGCATGCCGTCGTCGACCTTGAGCTCGATCACGCCGTCGAGCGCCAAGTCCCTTTTCCTCAAGCATGCGGTCGAGCGCTTCGGCCTGCGGCACGGTGCGGGGAAATCCGTCGAGGATGAAACCCTTCTGCGCATCCGGTTCCTCGATGCGATCGGCCACGATGCCGACAACCACCTCGTCCGGCACCAGTTCGCCGCGATCCATGATATCTTTTGCCTATGAGTCCGATGGGAGTTCCGGCCTTCGCTGCGGCCCGAAGCATGTCGCCGGTCGAGAGCTGCACAATCTTGTGCTTGTTCACGAGACGTTGCGCCTGCGTGCCCTTCCCCGCCCCCGGGGGTCCGAGCAGGATCAACCTCATCTACGACGACCCCGCAGCTTGGATCGTTTGATCAGACCTTCGTATTGATGCGCCAACAGATAGCCCTGCACCTGCGCCACGGTATCCATGGTCACGCTGACCACGATCAGGAGTGAGGTGCCGCCGAAATAGAACGGCACGGCCGCATAGGAAATCAGGATTTCCGGAATCAAACAAACGATGGCGAGATAGAGCGCGCCGACGGCGGTGATGCGCGTGAGCACATAGTCGATGTATTCCGCCGTACGCTCGCCCGGCCGGATGCCGGGAACGAAGCCGCCGTGCTTCTTCAGGTTGTCGGCGGTCTCGGTCGGATTGAACACGATCGCGGTGTAGAAGAAGGCGAAGAACACGATCAGCGCGATATAGGAGATCAGAAACAGCGGCCGGCCGTGACTGAAATTGGTCACGACCCATTGCAGCCAGCCCGGACCCTCGCCGGCGTTGAAATTGGCCACGGTGGTCGGCAGCAGCAGCAGCGACGAAGCGAAGATCGGCGGAATCACGCCCGAGGTATTGAGCTTGAGCGGCAGATGCGAGGATTGCCCCTCGAACATGCGGTTGCCGACCTGGCGCTTGGGATACTGGATCAGCAGGCGGCGCTGCGCGCGCTCCATGAAGACGATGAAGGCAATGACCACCACCGCCATGACCATCACGACCAGGATCAGGCCGGTGGACAGCGCGCCCTGGCGGCCGAGTTCGAGCGTGCCGGCGATTGCCGAAGGCAGTTCCGCCACGATGCCCGCCATGATGATCAGCGAAATGCCGTTGCCGATGCCGCGCGCGGTGATCTGCTCGCCCAGCCACATCAGGAACATGGTGCCGCCGGTCAGCGAGATGACGGTCGCGATGCGGAAGAACCAGCCCGGATCGCTGACGACATTGCCGGCGCCTTCAAGTCCGATGGCGATGCCATAGGCCTGGAACATCGCCAGCACCACGGTGAGATAGCGCGTGTATTGGTTGATTACCTTGCGGCCGGCTCTCGCCTTCCTTCTTCAGCGCCTCGAGCGTGGAAGACACCGTCGTCATCAGCTGGATGATGATGGAGGCGGAGATATAGGGCATGATGTTCAGCGCGAAGATCGCCATCCGCTGGATGCCGCCTCCAGCGAACATATTGAACATGCCGAGGATGCCGCCTGCCTGGCTGCGGAAGATCTGGTCCCAGGCCGAAGGGTCGATGCCGGGCAGCGGTATATAGGTGCCGAAGCGATAGACGATGAGCGCGCCGAGCGTGAACCAGATGCGCTTCTTCAGCTCATCGGCCTTGGCCAGCGCCGAGAAATTGAGGTTTGCCGCTAGTTGTTCTGCAGCAGAGACCATGCCCGGCTCCGATCCGTTTCTTCGTCAGGCCGGGTAAGCCGGCCATTCCCCTGCCTGAAGGTAAAGACGCCGATGGCCACTACAAGGCCGGCCACCGGCGGACGCGGCGCAAAAAATCAGGCCGTGGTCCCGCCCTGCTCGCCTCTCGGCCTCGGCCGCCTTGCCTTTGGCTTTGGCCTTGCCCTTGCCGAGCGCGGCCAGAGCGTTCTTGCCCTTCGGCTCCGACGGTTCCTTTTTCGGCGCCAGAACCTTCACCGAGCCGCCGGCCTTCTCGACCGCGGCCTGCGCCGATTTGGAGGCGCCATAGACCTCGATATTGATCTTGGCCTTCAGCTCGCCGGTGCCGAGCAGCCGCACGCCCGCGCGGGCGCGGCGCATCACGCCGGCCTTGACCAGCGCCTCGGCATTGATCGTCGCCTTGGGATCGAGCTTTCCGGCATCGATCGCCGCCTGCAGACGGCCGAGATTGACCTCATTCAGTTTCAGCGCGAACGGCGAATTGTCGAAGCCGCGCTTCGGCAAGCGGCGATGCAGCGGCATCTGGCCGCCTTCAAAGCCCTTGATGCGCACGCCCGAGCGCGCGGTCTGACCCTTGCCGCCGCGGCCGCCGGTCTTGCCCTTGCCCGAGCCGATGCCGCGGCCGATGCGCATGCGCGCCTTGCGCGCGCCCGCATTGTCGGAGATTTCGTGCAGCTTCATAACAAAGTCCTCAATCTTCCAATTCGTCATGCCGCAATCGCGCCGGCTACGACGTCTCTGATTACTGGCCCTCGACCACGCTCACCAGATGCCTGACCTTGGCGACCATGCCGCGGGTCTGCGCGGTGTCGGGCAATTCCGACACGCGGCCGATGCGGTTGAGGCCGAGGCCGATCAAAGTCTCGCGCTGGCTGTGGTGACGGCGGATCGGGCTGCCGATCTGCTTCACCTTGATCATCTTCGGGGTCTTGCTCATGATCAGAACTCACTCGCTCGCCGCTTCCGCGTCGCCGCCCTGGCGGCGCGCCTGCAGCGCGGATACCTTGATGTTGCGGCGCGACGCAACCGAACGCGGCGAGTCCTGGTGCTTGAGCGCGTCGAAAGTCGCGCGCACCATGTTGTAGGGATTGGACGAGCCGAGCGACTTCGCCACAACGTCCTGCATGCCGAGCGTCTCGAACACGGCGCGCATCGGACCGCCGGCGATGATGCCGGTTCCCGGAGGCGCTGCGCGCAGGAACACTTTGCCGGCGCCATGGCGGCCTGCCACGTCGTGATGCAGCGTGCGGCCTTCGCGCAGCGGTACACGGATCAGGCTGCGCTTGGCGGAGTCGGTTGCCTTGCGGATCGCTTCCGGCACTTCGCGCGCCTTGCCGTGGCCGAAACCGACCCGGCCCTTCTGGTCTCCGACGATGACGAGCGCGGCGAAGCCGAAGCGGCGTCCGCCCTTCACCACCTTGGCTACCCGGTTGATGTGGACGAGCTTGTCGACGAACTCGCTGTCGCGCTCTTCCCGGTGCCCATGTTCACGTGCCATTTTTCGTTCCAATCAAATCAGAAATTGAGGCCGCCCTCGCGGGCAGCGTCAGCCAGCGCCTTCACGCGCCCGTGGTAGAGATAGCCGCCGCGGTCGAACACGACGTCCTTCAGTCCCTTCGCCAGCGCGCGCTCGGCGATCAGCTTGCCGACCGCCTTGGCTGCATCGACATTGCCACCCGCCTTGAGGCTTTCGCGCATCGGCTTTTCCAGCGACGAGGCCGCGACCAGGGTCTCGCCTTTCACGTCGTCGATGATCTGCGCATAGATATGCTGCGACGAGCGGAATACCGACAGCCGCTTGCGCGCGCCGGCCGCCTGCTTGACCTTCCTGCGGACGCTCGCCGTGCGCCGCTCGGTCGGGCTTTTGAATTTCGCCATCGCCTGCTCCGTTACTTCTTCTTGCCTTCCTTGCGGAAGATGTATTCGCCGGCATATTTCACGCCCTTGCCCTTGTAGGGCTCAGGCGGGCGGAAGCCGCGGATTTCCGCCGCAACCTGCCCGACCTTCTGGCTGTCGATGCCGGTGATGGTGATTTCGGTCGGCTTCGGCGTCGCGATCTGGATCCCTTCCGGGATCGGATAGATCACGTCGTGGCTATAGCCGAGCGCCAGCTGCAGGTTCTTGCCCTGCACGGCCGCACGATAGCCGACGCCGGTGATTTCGAGCTTGCGCTCGAAGCCCTTGGTCACGCCGGTAACCAGATTGGACACCATCGTGCGCGACGTGCCCCACATCGAGCGGGCGCGCTTGGTCTCGTTGCGCGGGTCGACCTTGACCTTGCCGTCTTCCAGCTTCACCGAAACCTCTTCAGGCACCACGAAGTGAAAGCGCGCCTTTCGGGCCCTTCATCTTCACGGTCTGCCCTTCCACGTTGGCGGTGACGCCGGACGGGACGGGAACTGGTTTTTTTCCGATGCGAGACATGGTCAGAACACCGTGAACAGGATTTCGCCGCCGACATTGGCGTCGCGCGCGGCGTGGTCGGCCATCACGCCCTTCGGCGTCGACAGAATCGACACGCCGAGGCCGTTATTGATGCGCGGCAGAGCCTTCACCGACGCATAGACGCGGCGGCCGGGCTTGGAGACGCGGGAGATCTCGCGGATCACCGGCTCGCCGTCGAAATATTTCAGCTCGATCTCGAGCTCGCTGCGTCCGCTGGTATGCTCCACCGAAGCATAACCACGGATATAGCCTTCGCTCTTGAGCACTTCGAGCACGCTTTCGCGCAGCTTCGAGCCCGGGCTCGAGACCTTGGGCTTGTTGCGCATCTGCGCGTTGCGGATGCGGGTGATCAAATCGCCGATCGGATCGTTCAATGACATTGCCGATCCCCCTTACCAGCTCGACTTCAACAGGCCGGGAATCAGGCCCTTGGAGCCCAGATCCCGCAGCGCGATACGGCTGAGCTTGTGCTTGCGATAATAAGCGCGCGGCCGGCCGGTCAGCTCGCAGCGATTGCGAATGCGCGTCGCGGACGAATTGCGCGGCATCTCGGCGAGCTTCAGCGTCGCCGCAAAGCGCTCTTCCATCGGCTTCGACTTGTCGCGTGCAATCGCCTTCAGCTTGGCGCGCTTAGGCCCCTTCTGCTTCGACATCTTCCGACGCCGGTTGTTCTTCTCTATCGAACTCTTCTTCGCCATTCGTGTCTCCTAGGTTTCCGCGTCTGAAGGACCGTTGTCCCTCACTGCCGGAACGGGAAGTTGAATGCCGTCAGCAAGGCGCGCGCTTCGTCGTCGGTGCGCGCGGTCGTGCAAACGGTGATGTCCATGCCCCAGACCTCGGCTGCCTTGTCGTAGTCGATTTCCGGGAAAATGATGTGCTCCTTCACGCCCATCGAATAGTTGCCGCGGCCGTCGAAGCTCTTCGGGTTGAGCCCGCGGAAGTCGCGCACGCGCGGCAGCGCGATGTTGATCAGGCGGTCGATGAACTCGTACATCCGGGCGCGGCGCAGCGTGACCTTGCAGCCGATGGCCTGGCCGTCGCGCAGCTTGAAGTTGGCGACGGATTTGCGCGACTTGGTGATGATCGCCTTCTGACCGGCAATCAACGCGAGGTCGGCGGCCGCCTGGTCGACCTTCTTGCGATCGTTCACGCCCTCGCCGATGCCCATATTGAGCACGATCTTGTCGATCGTCGGCACCTGCATGCGGTTGCTATAGCCGAACTGCTCGGTGAGCTTGGCGCGCACGGTTTCCTCGTAAAAGCCGACCAGCCGCGGCGGCACGCGCTCCTCGCGCAGCTTCTTGCCGCCGCCTTCAGCCTTCGCACCCTCGGCCTTCTGGGCCTTCTTGGCGCGATCGGCTTTCTCGGCCTGCTGGGCCTTCTTGGCTTCCGCCTTCGCCGCCTGGGTTTTTTCCGTCTCAGCCATCGATCTCGACTCCTGAACGCTTCGCCACGCGGACGCGCTTGCCGTCCTTCATCAGCTTGAAACCGACGCGCGTCGGCTTGCCCGACTTCGGATCCGCGACCGCCAAATTGGACAGATGGATCGTGCCCTCCTTGGAGATGATCCCGCCTTCCTGGTTGGCAGTCTGGCGCTGATGGCGCTTGACCATGTTAATTCCACGCACCAGCGCGCGGCCCTCGCTCGGGCGCACTTCGAGCACTTCACCCGACCGGCCCTTGTCGCGGCCGGTCAGCACAACCACCTTGTCGCCCTTGCGGATCTTGGCGGCCATCACAGCACCTCCGGGGCAAGCGAGATGATCTTCATATGGTTCTTGGCGCGCAGCTCGCGCGGCACCGGCCCGAAGATGCGGGTGCCGACCGGCTCCGACTGCGCGTTGATCAGCACCGCGGCATTACGGTCGAAACGGATGGTCGAGCCGTCCGGACGCTTGATGTCCTTGGAGACCCGCACCACCACCGCCTTCATCACTTCGCCCTTCTTCACGCGCCCGCGCGGGATCGCTTCCTTGACAGACACCACGATGATGTCGCCGATTGTCGCGTAACGCCGCTTCGAGCCGCCCAGCACCTTGATGCACATGACACGGCGCGCGCCGGAATTGTCCGCCACGTCGAGATTGGTTTGCATCTGAATCATGCCGCGCCTCGTCTGCTTTCCTTCGCGCTTCGCGCGGTTACTTCGCCGTTTTCTTCTTTTCGCCCTGGACCACGGTCCAGCGCTTGAGCTTGGAGATCGGACTATGCTCCTCGATCCATACCGTATCGCCGACGGAACATTCATTGCTCTCGTCGTGAGCGTGATATTTCTTCGACCGCCGGATGGTCTTCTTCAGCGCCGGATGGGTGAAGCGGCGATCCACGCGCACCACCACCGTCTTCTGCTGCTTGTCGCTCACCACGACGCCTTGGAGCGTACGCTTCGGCATCTTATTCCCCTTACTTCGACTTCGACGTCGCGGCCTTCTTCGGCCGCGCTGCCGCCGCACGCTTCGCCTTTGGCGCAGCGGCAGGCTTCTGTTTCGGTTCCGCGGCACGCTGCGGGGCCTGCCTGGCCCAGGCGCTTCTGCCGCGCGATGGTCTTGATGCGGGCGATATCGCGCCGGATCACGCGTACCCGCGAGGTATTCTCGAGCTGGCCGGTGGCGCGCTGAAAACGCAGGTTGAACTGCTCCTTCTTCAGCTTCAGCACCTCGTCGTCGAGCTGATCGACCGTCATCGCCCTGGCGTCGGCAGTTTTCATATCCGTTCCTCCTGCCTTACGCGGCGATGCGCTCGATGACGCGGGTCTTGACGGAAAGCTTCGCCGCGGCCAGCGCCAAGGCCTCCTTGGCGACCTGCACCGAGACGCCATCCACTTCGAACAGGATGCGGCCGGGCTTGACGCGGCAAACCCAGAATTCCGGCGTGCCCTTGCCCTTGCCCATACGCACTTCGATCGGCTTTTTTGAGACCGGCACGTCCGGATAGACGCGAATCCAGACACGGCCCGCGCGTTTCATGTGCCGGGTCAGCGCACGGCGCGCGGCCTCGATCTGCCGCGCGGTGACGCGGTCCGGCTCCAGCGCCTTCAGCCCGAACTGACCGAAATTGAGTTCGGTGCCGGCTTTCGAGGTGCCGTGGATACGGCCCTTGTGCGCCTTGCGGAACTTGGTGCGCATCGGTTGCAGCATGGTCTTGCTCTCGTTTCCTAAATTCCGTTGGCGTCAGGCCGTATCGCGGCGCGGACGCCCTGCCTCGCCCTCAGCCATCTTCTTGTCCTGCGCCATCGGGTCGTGCTCCATGATCTCGCCCTTGAAGATCCAGACCTTGACGCCGCAGGTGCCGTAAGTCGTAAAGCCGGTGGCCACGCCGTAGTCGACGTCGGCGCGCAGCGTGTGCAGCGGCACGCGGCCTTCGCGGTACCATTCCATGCGCGCGATCTCGGCGCCGCCGAGCCGGCCGGAGCAGTTGATGCGGATGCCTTCGGCGCCAAGCCGCATAGCGGACTGCACCGCCCGCTTCATGGCACGACGGAAGGCAACGCGCCGCTCGAGCTGCTGCGCGATCGATTCACCGACCAGTTGGGCGTCGAGCTCCGGCTTGCGGATTTCGACGATATTGATCACCACGTCCGACTGCGTGAGCGCGGCGACGACCCTGCGCAACTTCTCGATGTCGGCGCCCTTCTTGCCGATCACTACGCCGGGGCGCGCCGAATGGATCGTTACCCGGCACTTCTTGTGCGGGCGCTCAATCACGATCTTCGACACCGCCGCCTGCTTGAGAAGCTTCAGAAGTTCCTTGCGGATCTTCATATCCTCGTGCAGCAGCGTGCCGTATTCGCTCTTGCCGGCATACCAGCGCGAATCCCAGGTGCGATTTACGCCGAGACGCAGCCCAACCGGATTGACCTTCTGACCCATGGGTCGTGCTCTCCTTAAGCGCCCGCCTCGACCTCACGCACCACGATGGTGAGGTTCGAAAAAGGCTTCAAAATTCCGCCAGCCCGGCCGCGGCCGCGCGCATGAAAGCGCTTCATGACCAGGGCTTTGCCGACATAAGCCTCGGCGACGACGAGATCGTCGACGTCGAGGTCGTGATTGTTCTCCGCGTTCGCGATCGCCGACTCCAGGCATTTGCGAACGTCCCGCGCGATACGCTTGCGGGAAAATTCCAGATCGGCGAGCGCGCTCGAAACCTTCTTGCCGCGGATCAGACCGGCGACAAGTTGAGCTTCTGCGGTGAGATCCGCAGCAGCCGGGCGACCGCCTTGGCTTCGTTTTCCGAGAGCGCTCTCTCGCGTGCGCGCTTGCCCATTGTCGTCCTCTTGCCTTACGCGGGTCCGGCTGCTGCTGCCGGCGCGCGCTTCGGCCTTCCGGTCGGCCGAATGGCCGTGGAAGGTGCGCGTCGGTGCGAACTCGCCAAACTTGTGTCCAACCATTTCCTCGGTGACGCTCACCGGGATGTGCTTCTGCCCGTTGTAGACTCCGAAGGTCAGTCCGACGAATTGCGGCAGGATCGTCGAACGCCGGCTCCACATCTTGATGATTTCATGCCGGCCGGACGAACGCGATGCGTCCGCCTTCTTCAGCAGGTAGCCATCAACGAACGGACCTTTCCAAACGGAACGCGTCATGTGCTCGTCCTATTTCTTCTTCTTCCGCGCGTGGCGGCTGGCAATGATGAATTTACCGGTGACCTTATTCTTGCGGGTCTTCTTGCCCTTGGTGGGGAAGCCCCAAGGGGTAACCGGGTGACGGCCGCCGGAGGTGCGGCCTTCGCCGCCGCCGTGCGGATGGTCGATCGGGTTCATGGTGACGCCGCGGTTATGCGGGCGGCGTCCCAGCCAACGCTTGCGCCCGGCCTTGCCGATCGAGGTATTCATCTCATCCGGGTTTGACACCGCACCAATGGTAGCCATGCAGCGGCCATGCACCAGGCGTTGCTCTCAAATACAAAAAGTAACCCAACGCCGCAGCGGATGTCGAGGAAAAGCCTCGCCCGTTTTCGCAAAACCAAGAGCACTACATACACATACACCTGTAGCGGCAGTCTATGACCGCCGACTTTTCAATTTAACGTGCACGGTCGGCGGTCATGTAACTGAAGCGCAGACCGATTGGCGCCTCTCCCCTCAACGGGGAGAGGGCCGGGGTGAGGGGTGAGAAGGGTCATTGGTGCCCCCTACGGCTTTCGCGCCCTGTGTTCGTTGGTTGACTCTCGGTTTGTTTGTTTAGCGCGTTTGGAACAAAGAAGATAGTGAGACCCAATCGGTAACGGAGCACGCGCCGGCGCCTTCAACGCTGATGTGCCGTCTCACCCCTCACCCTAGCCCTCTCCCCGTTGAGGGGAGAGGGAATACCGCTCGCTAACAGGTATGCGGTCATAGACCGCCGCTACAGCGCGAACGCCCGGTACTTTTCCCCAACCACATGCCCATGCATGTGAAGGGCTAACACGTAAGTCCGAAGCGGGGGAGTGTCTCTCCGCGCTTTGGCTTTGCTCTTTCGGCGTTTTTCCGGCAACAATGCCTGATTCCCTGAATGAAAAAGTCGTTCCTTCTGCTGGCTATCACTGTTGTCGTGGCGGTGACGGTTCGTGTGCTCGATTAATTCTCCGGCCCAAGCAGAGACAACCCAAGCTCCGTGAAACGCGGTGCGGCCCGGCTCCAGCCAACAACCGTCAGGCGACTCGAACCCACGGCACTTGCTTCAGGGACCCCTTCGACAGGCTCAGGGCGGGCCCCCAGCAGTTTGGCGGACCAAGTACCCCCAAACCCCACTCCCAACCGTAACGAGTGACCAATCGCCGCCTGGACCGATCCAGTGGCGGCGTTCCGAGAATGGTCTGAGAGACCTATTGAAAGCTACTCCGGCCGAACTGAACCGCCATGACCGAAGCCGGCAGCAGCGCCTGGCACGGGCCCGACGTCCTCTCTTCAAGCAACTGATCCGCGACGAGCCGCGCGAGCGCGTCAGAGACGGCGGTCCCGATGGTCGTGCGACAGGAACTGCCGCCGGCCGTGCTCGAGCAATTGGAGGAACGGATCAATGGCCGGGGGGCCCTGCGCGTTTATCAGGGGGTGGCGCTGGATAACCGTTCTCCCGCTGCGACCGTGCGCGTGGCCGAGTTCGCCGATGGCAAAACCTACGAGGCGCATGTCTATGGGCGACGTATGGAGGACGTGCGTTGGCTGGCGGACGCTTCTCTGCATGGCGTGGCCATGGAGCGGAATTCGCCGTCCATGAAGATCCGGTGCGCGCGCTTGAAATTGGGGAACGTCCGGATCCCTCGAAGGTCGCGGTGGCGGTTTGTCCGGTTTCGGGAAAGTCTTCGTTGCCGGCCGAGGAAATTGGTCAGCCGATCACCGAGGCGACTCCGGCGATCGAGGCGTTTGGCGAAATCGTTTATCTCTGCAACGGCTCGCACGCCGATCGTTTACAAGGAGCAACTCATCTACGCGGAAGGCGGGACCTGGCGGGCCGATCGGGTTCACCGGCATCCTGCCCGCCGCGCCGACGCCTTCCATTGGCAATGTGCGCGTGCTCGTGATCCCGATGACTTTCGCGGATCAAAACGACACCCATCCACCGAGTCGAAGCTCTACGAAGTGATGCGCGACGTGGGCGATCATTATGCGAAGGCTTCCTACGGAAAACTCACGCTGCTGACCACGGTCACGCCGCCCGTCAGGCTGCCGCACAACGAGGCGTGGTACATTCAGAAGGACACGTCGAATGGCGGCAATATCGACGGGCTCGGGCTCGAGCATTCGCACGCGCGTGCCGAGGCGCGCAAGCTCGGTTTCGATGATGCGGAATTCGATTGCACGGTCGTGCGATTGAGAGGCGGCCGCGGCCGGCGGGTGGCTATGGCGGCGGGAGCAGCGTGTGGATTTACGGCGATGGCGTGGACGTGACCGCGCACGAAATCGGCCACGCCTTCGGACTCGCGCACGCCAATTTCTGGCGACCGCGGCACGAGCGCGATCGGTCCGGGCGCCAACGAAGAATATGGCGGGCACTGGGACGTGATGGGCGGCATTGGCCTGCCGAACGGCCACTACAATGTCGCAGGGCAAAAACCAAATCCGCTGGCTGCCTGACGCGTTCGTCACCGAGATCACGGCGAGCGGCGTATATCGCATCTACGCGCAGGATCAGCCGGTCCTCGATCCGTCGCAAACGTTTCGCACTGAAAATTCGCAAGGACAGTTCGCGCACCTATTGGGGCGAATTGCGCGGCCTTTACTACCGGCCACGCGACGCGCACCTGGGCGGACTACGGGCTGATTCTCGGCTGGAAATTTCCGCGGGCGGCGGGAGCAACTGGCAGCTCATCGACACGACGCCGGGCACGCCTTTGGAAAGGACGATTCACCAGTCAGTCTTGGGCGCACGTTCTCGGATACCGAGTCCGGCATTCATCTCACGACCATCGCGGTGAACTCCGGCGACCGCCGACGAACCGAAGAGCGTCGATGTGGTGGTGAACCTCGGAGCATTTTCTACCAATCATCCGCCAACTCTGTCGCTGGCGGCATCTGCGACGGTCGTGCCGCTGAATGTGCCGGTCACCTTCACCGCCACAGCGAGCGATGCGGACGGCGATGCTGCTTGCCTATTCGTGGCAGCATTTCGGCGACGCGAACTACCGCACGATCTCGCCGAATGCGCCGGCGATCACGCGCACTTTTTCCACGGCGGGCAGTTACGTCAGTGAGTTGCACGGTGTCCGACATGAAGGGCGGCACGGCGACGCGCCAACTCCGTGTCACGGTGGGAAATGGCGGCGGACGATTTCACGATCAGCGGGCGCGTGACGCTCAGGGCGTTGGTCTCAAGCGCGTCTCGTGAATGCGAACAGTGCCAATGCGCGTCATCACGGACAGCGACGGCCGCTTCACGATTCCAAATCTGACCGCGGCAACCTACATGCTGACTCGGCGCTCTTCGCGGGCTACACGTTCACCGAGCTGTTCAACAACAGTGTCACGTCGGGCCGAACTTCGCCGGCGCGGATTTCGAGGCGGCGGACACGGCGCCTGTGAGTTTCCATCGCCGTGACGACGCCGGCCGCGGCGGAGAATGTCGCCGGGCACCCCGGCCAGTTTCACCCTCACGCGCACGGGCGACGCATCGCAGGCGCTCACGGTGAATCTGTTCAGCCCGACGGGCACGGCCACAGCGGACACCGATTATACGATCACGCCTGCCCGTCCAGCGGCCGCAAGGGTTCAGCACTCTGACCTTCGCCGCCGGTGAAGACACGCTGCCGTGCCATTACGCCGATCAACGATACCGTCCGCGGAAGGCCCGGAGACGGTGATTCCTCGAACTGGGGCCGGGCACCGGTTACTCTTGACTCTTCGGCTCGCGGCGACGGTGGTCATCAACGACGACGACATCGACGCTGCCGAAAGTGAGTCTCGCCGTGGCGAGGCGAACACGATCGAAGGCTCCGCCAAACGCCGCTGCGTCCATGTCTTCACACGCACCGGAACGACCGCGGCGGCGCTCGCCGTGCCGTATACCGTGAGCGGCACCGCCGCCGCGCGGAACCGATTTCTCTCCTCTCTCCGGCACGCTGACCATTCCATCCGGCTGCGGACACGGCGTCGCTTGAACTCACTGAGCGTGAACGATGCGGTCGCCGGAGCCGTCTTGAAACGCGTGATCGTCAAAATCGCGAGCAGCGCGCCTGCTCGTCGATCCCGTGGCGAACACCGCGACCCTTCCATCGTCGACGACGATGTGCAAGTTGTGACGGTCACGGCCACCGACACCGTCGCGACCGAACGCGATCTCAGTCGCCGGCACCGCGGCGGACACGGCCACCTTTCTGTCACGCGAGCGGGGACACTTCGCTCCCGCTGACCGTTTATTATGCCGTTTCGGGACGCCGGCGGCGCCGCGTCGACGGCGCTGCATGGCGTGGATTACGAAGCGTTGCCGGGCGTGCTGTCGATTCCCGCGGGGCAGCCGAGCGGGGCGATCACGATCATGCCGCGTTGGGATGGCTTCGGCGAAGGCCCGAAAGCGTCACGCTGCAACTCGGCGCGGGTCCGACGAATTACCGTCTCGGCGACCCAATCGCGCCTCTACGATCAACGACGCCGGCGATCCGCCGTATGTTGAAGTGCTCAACGCGGACAATGCGGTCGAGGGCGGCACCGTGGGCCGCTTCCGCTTTTCGCTGAAAGGTTCGGCAGCCGGAAATGTGGTCGTGAGTCTACACAGTGAGCGGCACCGCCGTCGAGTGGAGTCGATTTCACCGCGCTGCCCGGCAGCGTCACGATCCCCGGCAACGGCGTGAACACGGTCGAAATCACCGTCACCGCGATCAACGACACGCGCGGCGGAAGATCTTGAAGACGTCGACGCTCACGATCACGCCGAACGCGGCTTATCAAGTTTTCGCGCCGAGTAGTGCAGGCCACCGATCTGGATTCTGACAACGAGCAACCGACGGTTTTCGTTGACGCGCACGCGAGCAATTATCCGCCAAGCCATCACGGAAAACGGTGCGGGCGCCGGCTTTTATCTTTCGCGCACCGGCAGCACGACCGCGGCGTCTGACCGGTGAACTACACGATGTCAGCGGCACCGCCACAACGGCACCGACTACACCGCCGTTTCCGGCGCGCGACCATTGCAGCGGGCGCGCTCGGGGTCGATGTGCCGATCACGCCGATCAACGACGCGCTCGCCGAAGGCACGGAGACGATCACACTGACACTCGCGCCGGGTACGTATGGCCGCGGGGCCCGCGCGACTTCTATCTCACGGACGACGAAACTCCTGCCGATCAGCGTTGGCTTTCTCCACGACGAGCGCGACGGGCCGGAGAGCGCGGGACCGTGAACATTCCGGTCACGCTGAGCGCGGCCCCGCATCGCCGGTGACGGTCGAATATCTCGTCGATACCGGCGCGAGACCGCCGAGCACGGCGAACGGCACCGCTTCTTCGCCGCTGCCGTTCTGGGTGCGTTGCGAGCGCTTGGGCAGCACGGTCACCGGTTCATTTCTCCGGACGGCGTGACGTTGGACGGGGTGAGCACGCAGACCATTGCCATGGCCAGCACGGCTTATCAGGTCGGGCTGATGTCTGTTCGTTCAACGCCGGCGCGCTTTGCACTGCGGTCTTCGACAATGTTCAGGTCACGAATCTCTCGGCCGGCGGAACCCAGGGCGCGCGGGCGAGCACGAATATCGGCACCGACCACGCTCGCAGGCAGCGTCGAACGTCGCGCGGGAACACTTACACCGTCGGCCGGGGCGGGCGATAACGTCGAAGGCACCACGGACCAGGGTTACTTCACGTACTGGGCCATCAACAACAGCGCGAATTGCACAATCATTGCGCGCGTGTGCTTCAGCCAGACGAACACACGCTGCGCGCGACGGCGGGCGTGATGATTCGCGAAGGCACCGCGAATAATGTCCGGCGCGGCTATATGGCAGCCACGCCGGCGAACGGTTTTGAGTTTCATTATCGCACCACCGCCGCGGCGACCGAAGCGAAGGTGCCACCGTGCCGGCTCGAGCCGCCATGGACGCGCCTGCAGCGCACGGCGGCGTGATTAGCGCGTTCCAATCCAACGACGGCGTCTCGTCGGACTGCAGTCGGAACCAATCTCGACTTGTCTTCGGTCCCGAAGTCTCGCGGGCCTCACGGTTTCCTCGGGAACCGAAGGAACGCTCGCGACCGTGACAGATCGACAATGTGACGCTGACGCCTTCGGCCGAGTTCTCGCCTTGATAGGACGCACGGTTGGGTTTACCGCACTCCAAGGAGGGACATTTCGGGGCGGCGGTCTTTACACGATCACTGGTCCGCCGATGGAGCGAATGGGACGAGCGACGACTGTTATTTTCTCGGCCGCGCCGGTGTCGGGCGATTTCACGCTGACGGCCCGGTCACGTCGCTGCAGAGCACGGCATCCTCGCCGCAGGCGGCTTATGGTGCGCGAAAACATAGGCCGCCGGGCGCGCTGGTGTTTCTGGGCGGCGTGCCCGGGGCCGCTGCCGCAGCTAACCTATCGCACCACGACCACCACGAGCGCGAATGCCGACGGGATCGATTTCACGATTGGGCGCCGGGTGCTCACTTTCCCAACCGGGGTCACGACGCAAAACATTCCGTTCACGATCCAGGACGATGCACGAGCCGGAGGCGGACGAGCCGGTGACGATCGTCTTGCGCAATCCACGGGCGCGCGGCTTGGCTCAACGCAATTTACCTGCATCGTCGATGACGATGCGCCGCCGGCTCTGCCTTTTGTTGGATTTGCCTCCGCTGAACGGCAGCGCGGCTGAAAGCAGCGGAAGTGTTCCCGTGGCCGTCACCCTCAGCCACTCCGCGACGCCGACGTCACCGTGGATTACGCAACGGTGGGCGGAACCGCCACTCCCGGAGTCGACTATGCCGCCACCAATGGCGTCCTCACCTTTCACGCCGGTGACACAGTTCAATATGTGACGCTCACGTTGTTCCCGGAACAAACGGTCGAAGAAGCCGAGACACTGACCGTGCGAGTGTTCAACCCGGTGGGCGGTCTCCTCGGCTCGGTCAGCAACCAGTCTTTTACCATCGTCGACGATGATAAACCGGTCATCACTGTCTTCTCTTCGGATTCCGAAGCTGCCGAGGCCGGCGGCTCCGCCACCGTCACGCTCCGGCGCTCCGGTTCCACGGACGACCCGCTCACTGTAAACTTGGCGCGGAGCGGGACCGCCCTGGCCGGCACTGATTATAATGGCATCGGTTTGTCCGCGATTTTTCCCGCCGGTGAAGCGGACGTCACACTGACGCTGACTCCGCTCCAGGATGGAACGGTGGAAGGCCGGGAAACGGTGATCATAGGAGTGTCTTCCGGGACCGGTTATGTCGCCGGAACACCTGCTTCGGTCACATTAGGCATTGCGGACGACGATCGGAACGTTGTGACCATCGACGCCACAGGCCCCACCGCGCTCGAAGGCGGCACGGGCGGGCAATTGACCTGACCCGTAGCGGGCAACACAAACGCCGCCCTGACCGTTACCTTGGCCGTCAGCGGAACCGCAGCTTCCGGCTCCGATTATACGACCACGCCCGGCTCGGTTGCGACGCTGGCCTTCACCCCCGGCCAAAACACGCGCACGATCGTCGTCAATCCAGTCAACGACACCGCCACCGAAGGAGATGAGGCCGTTCTCGTCCAGATTGCCAATGGTCCTTACGACATCGGTGGCGCCGGTTACGCGAGTGTTATTATTCAGGACAACGACATTCCGCCCACGGTTTTCATCCGCTCTCCGGCCGCGCAGGGTGTGGTAGTCGCACCCAGCAATGGTGTGGAATTTGCCGTGGAAACCTCGGACGACGGTTCGCCTCAGGCGCTGACCTACCAATGGTCGCAGCTCTATGGACCGGGCACCGTCTCGTTCGGTCAAACCAACGCCGCTACCACGCCCGCCATTTTCTCCGCCGCGGGCACTTATCTGGTTCGTGTCACCGCGAGCGACGGTCAATTCAGCTCCAGCGATCAGATCACCGTGAACATCGGAGGCACCAGCACTCTGCAGGCGGCGGACTGGCTTAGCTCCGATATCGGTCCCGCGACCCTGCGCGGATTTTCGGGACCAACCGGGTCCGCCTGGTTTGTTTCCGCCGCCGGCACCGGCTACGCCACGGACTCAGACCGGGCCCATGCTGTTACCAGGCAAGTCACCGGGGATGGCGTGTCCAAGCCAGATTGACTGCCGTGACTGGACCGTCCGCAGCCGAAGCCGGCTTGAGTATTCGCGACTCGCTCCATCGTTATTCCCGCCGAGCCGTGCTCCTCTATCAAGCTTCCAATCGCACCCTGCGTTTTCGTCACGCGTTTGTTAGCAATACCACAGACACTTCGGTCAGCGTGGCCAACCTCGCACTGCCGCTCTGGCTGAAACTCGAACGCGCCGCAGCACCGGCGTCATCAAGGCTTCCTATGCGCCGGATAATGGCGGGACGCCTGGCCCTTGGCTCGCGCTCGGTAACCCCACCGCCATCACCATGGATACCAACGCGGACTACAGCCTCACCGCCGACAGTGGGAGCGACACCGTCGCTGCCGTCGCGACATTGGACAACGTCACTCTCACCCCGGCGCCCAGTCCCCGGATCCCGCCCAGTTGGCCGAAGATTTCGGAGCCAGCGATCAGGTGGGGAGTTACGCCTACGACGGCATCAACGATATCCATACCCTGCTGGGACGCGGTTCGTTGGATAGTTCCGGCATGTTTCGGGGCCGAACAGTTCACCGGCGATTTTGTCCTGACCGTTCTGCAACCGACGCGACTTCCGGAGCCAGCAACGCTCGCTTCCGGGATCATGATTCGCGATAGCATGGATGATGGACCCATGGCTTTTGTCGGCCGGATCCGACCGGGTCCTATTCCGTCCTTCGTCTGGCGAACCAACCCGAAAGGCGGCACCGGCGGACTCAATGGCATCACCTGCGACGACGATGGCTCCGCTTGGTTCGGCGCGGTAATCAAGTCACCGCCCTGCATGCCCCCGACAACGCCGGCCTCCCCGGGGCGTGGGTTACGTTGGGCCAGCCGCAAACCGTCTTCTTGCAGCCGACAGTTTTGGCGGGTCTGTATTGCGATAACTCCGGGGGCGTGGGCTTGAACACCGCCAACTTCACCAAGCTCAGTGTCATTCCATTGAATCAAGCACCGATCCTCGATGCCGGTCCGGCGCCAACCAACGCCACCTCCCCGTTGGCTCTGCGCGGAACCATGCTCGATGACGGGTTACCTTCCGCCGCTTTGAACGCCTGGTCCGTTCTTTCCGCGCCGGGCCCGGTCGCCTTCGCCGATTCCAACTCCCCACTGACCACCATCAACGTCACTGCGGCCGGCGATTATTTCCTTCGCCTTTGGGCGGACGACGGGTTGGTCCGCTCGTTTGATGATCTGCATTTCCATTATGAGCGCGTCGGGCGGGCAAAGCTTCGCCCAGTGGCAGGCCGCCAACTTTGCTGGAGGCGCCGCGAATCCCAACGCCGCACCCCAAGCCGATCCGGATAACGACCGTTTACCCAACGCCGCCGATACACTTTCGCACCGGACCCAATTCGCCAGGACCGAATCCGGTGGTGGTCGATTTTCTCACGCTCGACGGCTCGCAGTATTTGAGAGTGACCGTCCCCAAGAATCCCGCGGCAACGGACGCGACGCTGACGGTCGAAGCGAATGCCGAGGTGAGCACCACGGGATGGTCGACGGTTGGGCTGATCATCGAGCAAACCGCCACCACATTGACCGCCCGAGACAGCGTCCCGGTTTCCCACTTCCCCCCGGCGTTTCATGCGCGTGGTCGTCGGGCTGCGTTGAAAGTTGGAAGTTGGAAGTTGGAAGTTGGAAGTTTTTTTCGGGCACTCGACGTGGTTGAGAACTTTCAACTTTCAACATCGAACATTCAACTTTCAACCGTTCAGCCACATATGAGGCCCAAAGGGCCGGTTCTTCCTTAGCCCAGCCGCAGGCCTGTATCTTAGAAGCGCGCTAGTGGCTCCCCCTCTCCCCTCTCAACGGGGAGAGGGCGGGGTGAGGGGTACGAGAAGGGCCGTCGGCGTCCTCCGGGGTTTCGCGCACTGTGTTCGCTGGTTGACTCTCGGTTTGTTTTGTTTAGCGCGTTTGGAACAAAAAAGGAGACCTAATTGGTAACGGAGCACGCGCCGGCGCCTTCAACGCTGAGGTGCCGACTCACCCCTCACCCTAACCCTCTCCCCGTCTAGGGGAGAGGGAACGCGGCTCGCTTAAACAGTACGCAGGCCTGGGTTTAGATGTGAATGGAATGTGGGCCGCCTGTAGGGCCGCGCTAGCGTTTGAACCAAGTCGCGCGAGCGTAGCCAGAGTCGCCCCTCAACACGACGTTTCCACTTCGCACTTCGCACTTCGCACTTCGCACTTCGCACTTCGCACTTCGCACTTCGCACTTCGCACTTCCAACTTACTTCGGCACCGCCCAATGACCCTCGCGATACTGGCGGCGGACCAAGGCGTTGGCTTCGGCGTCCCCTACGATTTGTTCGGTAGCTGGATCGAATTGCAGAGCGCGTCCGAGACGGGTGGCGATGTTGCCAAGATGGCAAAGCGCCGCCGAATGATGACCAATTTCGATGTCGGCATTCGGCTTTT
>CAWDIZ010000019.1:0-54784 GCA_963802475.1 uncultured Alphaproteobacteria bacterium | reverse complement strand
AATGGTGGCTATGGCAGAGCCGGGTTTTATGTCTATGCCTATCCCGAGCCCCAAGGTTATGGCGAAACGCGATTGCGTACGACCGAGGCTTTCTATGATGTGGGCTCGGTCAGTTCATTTTGCCATACGATGCCGTATGTTGCTCGGCTGAACCGGACACGTTGCTGTTGAGGTTTACTCCAAGAGACTTGTCGAGGGGTTCCGCCGCGGATCGTGTTTTGGGCCTCGCTGGCATTACCAAGAACTACTAGCGGGTCCTGGCTCTTACAATCCGGGCGGTCGGCTCCAGGCAGGTGGGCGCCCCTCGGCCGAGTATACCTAACCAGCATAGTGATCGCCAACCATAGTCATCTCGGGAGAACCACCGTTAGAAACGGAGAAACAAAATGAAGGTCAAAGTATCGTCGCGAACATCGCCGCGGAGGATGTCTCGGCAGCCAAGCGTTTCTATCAAAACATCCTCGGCCTCGACGTCGTGATGGATCACGGCTGGATCGCGACCTACGGCTCATCCCAGAAGATGAGCGTGCAGGTCAGCATCGCGTCCGAAGGCGGCTCGGGCACGCCGGTGCCCGATCTCTCGGTCGAAGTCGATGATCTCGACACCGCCTTGCAGCGCATTAAGAAGGCCAAGGTCGCGATCGAATATGGCCCCGCCGATGAACCCTGGGGCGTGCGCCGCTTCTATGTGCGCGACCCATTTGGGCGGCTCATTAACATACTGGCGCACAGCTAGATTGCCCACGCGGTGGAGGGGGCCCGGCGGGTCTACTGGTACACGCTGGTATCGAATGCGCCGGCGGTGCGGCTGTACCGTAAAGTCGCCTCCCGTCCGGCCACGTCGTCTATCGCAAGGTCTTGAAGTTGATGTTCGGGCTTGATCCGCGCTGGGGGCATTCCATGAGGGTCAGCGAATTCGAGCGCCGACGGTGTCCAGAGTTGGGTCATTCGCGACAGGTTGAACACTGGCAAATCGAGCATCGGTGTCGAACAAGTCGCCGATGCCCGAGTTAAACTATCACATCGGATCGGCAATGTCGATAGGTCCGCTTATCTCGCAACTTCCGACGACGCATGTTCAACAAAGTCGGGGAGCTTCAGTCCAATTCCGGCCGATTGAGAATGCTGTTCTTTTAGTCGACAGCTTCGACCCATTGAGGCGATGGCGCCTGCCCTGCTCGATGTCAGTCGGCGTGTTGGGCCCGGCAGCACTCTTCCATGATATAAGGTGTTATGGAGGAGAGGACGAAGATACGGCTGCGTCGTTTGGCGATCCTAGTCGGTTCCGGTGCGGTTGCCGGCATCGCCTACATGCCATTTGTCAGCGAAACCCCCGGGGCCAGCGAGGCCTTCAAATTCGCGGCTCAGGGCTCACTCGTTACATTGCTGATTTTTGGGTTCGAGATATTCGTCGCACAAGGGCCGGCGAGCGAGCCTCTACGGCGCGCACCCTTCGCAGTTGTTTTTCTCTGTAAAGTTCTGATTACAACTGTCCTGATCGTGATTGCATACGGAATAGGGGGTTTGGCTCTGTTTCCTGGTCGCTTTGCTGAGAAAACACCCTTTCTCGATCTGGCAAGAGATACGGGCTATGCGCTTACGGTGGGCTTCGTGCTGCAGTTCGTGCTAATCGTTCAAACGCTCGTCGGTGGACGCGTCCTTACCAACGTCATTCTTGGGCGCTATCACAAACCGCTTGGCGAAGAGCGAATCTTTATGTTTCTCGACGTGAGTGGTTCCACGGCACTGGCCGAAAGATTTGGTGGCGTCGGCGTCTATTCAATGATCTCGCGCTTCTTCTTCGATGTAGCGCAAGAGACGGTGCGCTACGGAGGTGACACTCATGACTATATCGGAGATGAAGTCATTATAACTTGGCCTCTGGAACGCGACCTTGAGAATGCGCGCTGCCTGGATTGCTATTTCGCTATTTGTGACCGTATGAAGTCCAAAGCTCCACTGTATCAGCGCGACTTTGGTCTAGTTCCACCCTTTCGAGCCAGTCTACATGGCGGTCCCATCGTCGCAGGCGAATGCGGCGACGACAAGCGTGAGATCGTCTATTTCGGTGACACAATCAACACGGCTGCTCGGATCCAAGAGACCTGCAAGGAGTTCCAGCGTCCGCTGCTCATATCCGGCGAGCTGTTGCAGCGAATGGAATTGAAGTCGAAATACTCTACGATCAGCCTTGGCAAAGTGAGACTGCGCGGTCGCGAGAAGGAAATCGAACTCTTCGCCATCGAGCGTAGTACACCATAAGCGGGAAGCTATCGCGTGGAGCGTCGACCGTTCACGATCACCACCCATTTCGCGTCCGTCCTATCGCTTGCATAGCGCAGCCTATCTCGCCGATACTTCGGTCGAGTGATGTTAGGCAATGCCATGTCTGACAACTACCAGCAAATCAGAGCATCTAAATCACTAAGCTTGTTCTTCGCTCCGATGAGGGACCATTGATATGCACCATTCCCGTTTCTGCGCCGTGTTGATCGACTGCAAGACCTCTGATGTGGACGGGGCCGCTCGCTTCTGGGGCGAGGCGCTGGGTCGCGCCATGGACCCTAGCCATCCGGGCAGCCGCGGCAATTACCGTATGCTGGAGACCCCACCCGATGAGCCCATCGTGCAGATCCAGCGGGTGGACCATGAGAGTCGCGTCCATATAGACATCGAGACCGACGACATTCCTGCCGAGGTGACGCGTCTGGTGAAATTAGGTGCCAAGGTGGTGGATCGCGTGGAGCGCTGGGTGGTGATGCAGGCGCCCACTGGCCAACGCTTCTGCGTCGTACGGGTACAGCGTCCTGGTTTCCCGAAGAATGCCAACCGCTGGGACTAAGCATTGAGCTTCTTGCCATTTGGCGGCAGCATGACGCACGATTGCAGGCGAAGGGCAGGCACACCTATTTTTGCCGTCCTTGTCGCGCCTAAAGCCGCGTCACGAAGGCTTACCAGGCTGGAACGCAAATCAGCGATGCGAAGTAGGTATAGTTAGCCCATCCCTTCAAGTCGGATCTTTTGAAACAAGGAGGTTGTCGTCGTGTCTTCCGCACTCATTTTTCAATCCAGTGTCGCCCTCGGCTTCCTCATTTGGGCGATCATCGCGCGAAGTTATGTTTGGCCCGCGCTTCGGTCGATGCCGCGCGCGGAAGCGCTCGAGCCTATTCTTCTGTTGCACAGTTTCCAATTCGTCGGCTTGTCGTTCCTTTTGCCTGGCGTTGTCTCGGCGGATTTGCCGGCTGCGTTCGCCACGCCCGCCGCATATGGCGACATTGCCACCGCGCTTCTGGCTCTCCTCGCGTTCTTGGCTGGGCCGCGAGGGTTTGGGATCATCCTGGTCTGGGTATTCAATCTTGTAGGCAGTGTCGATTTGCTCTTTGCATTCTACCGTGGTTTCGCTACCGGGCTTATCGCGAATGATCTGGGCGCCGCCTACTTCATACCGACCGTCCTCGTCCCACTACTTCTTGTCACGCATGTGCTCGTCTTCCTGCTTCTGTTGAGAAAGGACGCCGGCGTCGAAGCCGGTTCGCGCGCCCCTGTTGCATACATGGACAGATGAGTCATGAACACTAAGTTCGTCATTCCTGTCCTTCGTACACATATGTCGTTAAATTCAATTTGGATATAGCTGGGCGGCCGTTCTGATCAGCGTGTTTAGGCTATCCCCAGTATGGCCGGCGAGATGCACAGCAGGAGCTATATCCTTGATCAGGATCTGTAACGAGATGTCCGAGCGCAGGACATCCACCTATCCATACGGGCTGGTGTCGCCCGTGGCATATTTCGAACACGTCGGTTGAAACTCCTTTCCGGCAGTCCCGTTTTCTCCGTAACGCATAAACACGGCCGACCACCTCGTCGTCATTCTAGCATAAGCGGCGGGCCCGAAGAGGGGCTGGGAGCTGACAGACATCGGCTTCCACTCTGAGGACGCGCCACCAGTTCGGAAAGCAAATAGGAGGAGAGAATGAAAACCATAGTTGCTCGGGCTCGCCCTTAGGGGGACGGCAATGAGAGATAGATGACTGCCTCCGCTATCTTGGACGAAAGCGAAGGTGATGTTAAGTCAAGGAAATCGCCTGTGCTCTATGCAGCGACCGCCGGTCCGAAAAAAATCTGTTGGTATGAGGGAGGAAAGAGTTGCGCTCTTGCGCGGGCATCCCAATTGTTCATAATGGCGTGAAGCCAAAAGTCATGTTTCCGATATGACGATAAGGGCTGCCGAGCGGTGATTCGAGGCTCGTCGGGTTCCGGGTAGATGCCCGGAGGCTGTAGGACTGAAGGAGTTCCACATGACGAGAAGGCGTTTCTTGCAAGGTGCAGCAGCGGCCGTGTCGTTGTGTCCCACCATGTGGTCATGCACAACAACGCCAGCGGTCGCCCCACGCGCCGTTCTCCCGTGTGCGTCCCGGCGATGCGGCATGGCCCTCCGAAGCGAACTGGAACGAGTTGAGCCGTAATGTCGGCGGGCGGCTCGTCAAGGTGCAGTCGCCGCTCGTGGCGTGCAGAAACGCCGCGTCAGGGGGTCACCTGCACCCAAATCTTTGCGAACCTGAAAAATCCATACTACCTCGGCGACGAGGTCGGGCTGACCCAATCCCTCGGCTGGATCGATGCGTGGACGTCGCAACCCAGCATTTATGCGGTGGCCGCTCAAACCACAGAAGATGTCGTTGCCGCCGTAAACTTCGCGCGCACCAACAATCTGCGGCTGGTCGTGAAGGGCGGAGGCCACAGCTACCAGGGCACCTCCAATCCGCCAACTCATTGTTGATTTGGACGCGAAGGATGAATGGCGTCACGGTGCATGACGCCTTCATCCCTGCCGGCTGCGCGCAGGCGCGCAACCGGCCGTCACCGTCGAGGCAGGTGCGATGTGGGGCCAAGTCTACGATGCCGTCACCACCAAGGCAGGGCGTTACGTCCAGGGCGGCGGGTGCATGACCGTGGGCGTTGCGGGGCTGATCCACAGTGGCGGGTTTGGAAGCTTCTCCAAGGCTTACGGGTTAGCTGCGGCGAGTCTCCTGGAGGCCGAGATCGTCACGGCTGACGGGTCGGTGAGGATCGCCAATGCTTGCACCAATCCGGACCTGTTCTGGGGCCTCAAGGGGGGCGGCGGCGGCAGCCTCGGTGTCGTCACCCGGCTCGCGCTGCGCATGCATGAACTGCCGGCGTTCTTCGGCGCCGTCAATATGACCGTCAAGGCAACATCGGAGGAAGCCTTCCGCCGGTTGATTGCCCGGATCATTGGTTTCTACAGCGAGAGGCTGTTCAATCCGCACTGGGGCGAGCAGATCATCTTGCGGCCTGGCAACGTGCTGCAGGTGGCGATGGTTTTTCAGGGGCTCACTCAGGAGCAGGCGGAAACCATCTGGCGCCCGTTCCTCAATTGGCTCGACGCGTCACCGCAGGACTTCAGCATTGTCGCGGCGCCATGGATTGCGGCCGCCCCTGCGCGGCACTTTTGGGATCCTGCCTTCCTCAAGAGCGTGCCGGGACTGGTTCTCGGCGACGATCGCCCAGGAGCCCCGAGGCCAATGTGTATTGGGCGGCCAATCGGGGCGAAGTGGGGCAGGTGCTATATGCCTATCAGTCTGCATGGCTGCCTGCCCCGCTCCTGCAAAACGAGCGGCAGACGCCCTTCGTTGACGCCTTGCTCCGGGCGACGCGCCACTGGGCCGTCGCCCTGCATACCAACAAGGGCCTGGCGGGCGGCTCCCCCGAGGCAAGAACCTCGGCCATGGACACGGCGATAAATCCCGCTGTTGTCGACGCCTTTGCCCTGATCATCTGCGCCGCCACAGGAGCACCGGCATATCCGGGCATTGCCGGACACGAGCCCGATCCGACCGGCGCTCGCAGCCGCGCGGACGCGGTGGCTAAGGCCATGAACGAGGTGCGGCGGCTGCTGCCGACCAAAAGCGCCTATGTAGCCGAGAGCGACTTCTTTGATCCGGCTTGGCGCGGAGTCCTATTGGGGTCCGAACTACGCGAGATTGCTGGCCGTGAAAGACACATACGATCCCGAGGGTCTCTTCGTCGTACACCACGGCGTAGGCAGTGAACGCTGGAGTGCCGATCGATTCACGCAACTGGCCGGATAATGAGAGACAGTTTGGCCGCTCCCGCTATTCCAGTGGAGGCTCGCTTCGACAGGGTCTTCGAGCGGCTTCCCTTTATCGACGATATACGTGGCGAGCTCCGAACCCTTGCCCACTGCCGACGTTCTTCGCCTCGGGCTTCACTCCCGCCGGGATGAACAAGACGTCGCCGGCCTTGAGGGTCATCGCACCCTTGCCCTCGACCTGATACTCCCACTCGCCTTCGAGCACATAAATGATCTCTTCCCCGGGATGCGAGTGCAGAGGGAACGTCATTCCTGGGTCAAGATCGACGCGCACCTGGATCATCTCGCGTCCGGGAACGCTGAGATCGTGTCGTTGGAGTTCGGTGCGGGTGACTCCCTCCTGCTGCGCTGATGCCGAGTGCAGCGCCAGCCGCTCGCGGCCACGAGCACGGCTACCGGGATAATTCGAGTTGCTTTCATACTGATCGCTTTCATGTAAATATCCTCACTTGAGTTGGAATTCAGATCACTCCGCTGATCGACGGCTCTGAAAGCGGGCACTGCTCGTGCCCGCTGTTTCTCAACTTGGAGCAAGAGATTACGAGTGGTCCGCCGCCTGCTTGATCGGGCGACATCCTCCGGGCGCGAAACGTAGATCGCGTGACTGCCGTTGGTCTCGACCACCTGGGACCCTGCACGCTTCGCCATGGCGCGTTGCGCGGGAGACTTAATCATCCGGTCAGCTGAGGCGACCAGATAGTAGGTTGGCTTGGACTTCCCGGCGGGAAGCGTGACCTTGCCCGAAAGCGCATTTACGCCCCATGGCACCTGCAAGTCCGCCATGAACTTGGCGGTTCCCGGATCCACATCAGCGGCAAACGACGCGGCGAACTTGGCGCTGTCGAGCCTGAGGAAGCCATCCTGTGGCGGGAGGATGAGCGGAACAGGCGTGCCGGGAGACGGGTTGGCAATCAGCGTCTCGACTTAACTCGCCGGCATCGGGCGCAAAGGCGGCGATGTAGGCAATGGCGCGGGACTTTTAGATCGTTTCCGGCTTCGGCGGTCACCACGACGCCCCCGCCGTCGAGTACCAACGAGAACAACCGGGTGCTTTGGCAACACGCGATGGCGTGTTTGGTAACCGACGACATCATCGGCCAGGGAAATGGTCGGGTTTTGCACGACAATGACTTCGTACCCTTCCTCGAAGCAGGATATTGTGGACGCCCTGCCAGCCGGAGCCGTCGACGAAACCGCCGTGGACGAGAACGATTGTATGTGTAGCGGGCATATCGATTTCCTTCATCAAGCCAGTAAATGTGATCGCAACCAGCTTTCTTTGTCGCCTCCGGCAATTCGACGGCGCGTGTTTACCCCAGTGCTACCCGCAAATCTATCTTTATTCTCATAGTAACAATCAAGTTCTGAAAAGTGTCTGCAGATCAACGGCCTAGAATATCGACATTTGAGATATAACTAGCTCCGATCGTAAGATGGGTGATGTTATGACGCGAATTTGGCCGAGCACCCTGCGACGTCTTGCTGGAACTTCCACAAAGGCGCTGAAGTAAGCAAACAGCGACATCGCACGGCTATCCCGGGCTGTGAGACGAGATCGCCCGAAGGCAACCGATACTCCATTAAGCGGCGTGGGCTTTGTATGCCAGGGGATGCCTTAGCTGGTAGAGGCCAGTTGTGCCGCCACCGGGAAGCGTGACATGCGTGAGCAGACCCCAGCCTTCGTCCGCGACCGGAGTGCATCCGACGTTGTGCGATCTCAGATCCTGGATCGCCGCCTCGATGTCTTCGCAGATGAGATAGACTTCGTGGCTATCTTTTTTGGCTGCCGGATGGACGGCGATCTCTGCCGGTGGCAGTGCGAAGATCAGCCAGCCTTCGCCGGCATCGACCGCCGGAAACCGAAGAACGTCCGGAAAAAATGCACGGTCTGCATCGGCATTCGTGCTGTAAATGATCATGTGTGCGCCGGAAATCATGGCTTTCACCCTTCCTGAACCGTCACGCCAAGTCGGCGATTTTTTTTTTTTTTTTTCCCCCCCCCCCCCCCCCCCCCCCCCCCCCCCCCCCCCCCCCCCCCCCCCCCCCCCCCCCCCCCCCCCCCCCCCCCCCCCCCCCCCCCCCCCCCCAAAAAAAAAAAAAAAATCGTCCTGACTGACAAAGACGCGACCGCCAGTACTGAAGAAATGGAAGCGCAGGAGGCGGTCACCAAGCCCTAGGTAATTTTTTTTTTTTTTTTTTTTTTTTTTTTTTTTTTTTTTTTTTTTTTTTTTTTTTTTTTTTTTTTTTTTTTTTTTTTTTTTTTTTTTTTTTTTTTTTTTTTTTTTTTTTTTTTTTTTTTTTTTTTTTTTTTTTTTTTTTTTTTTTTTTTTTTTTTTTTTTTTTTTTTTTTTTTTTTTTTTTTTTTTTTTTTTTTTTTTTGATTTCGGCAACAACCGCCCCGCGGTTGGGGTGAAAATCGACGAATCCTTCGGACCCAAGCAGGCGCAGCGCCTCGCGGACCGGGACCCTTTTTACGTCGAAGGCGCTGGCGATCTCCTCCTGGCGCAATGCAACTCCCCGGGCAAGCTGGCCTGTCACGTGGCCTGACGAAAGGCATCGACGATCCGCAGAGGAACGCTCCGCGGCAGCGCCCGCGCCGGTTCGGCTATCTTTTCAAACAGCACGCTCATTGACTTATGCCTATTTTCGATGGTCACACAGAGTTCCGCCGGTCAGAAGGGCCAGGCCTGCCCGCAACCTGGCGCAGGTGCCTGAGCTTGTCGGGATTGCGCATCACGTAGATTGCTGTGACCTTCCCATCGTCGATCTCAAGGGCGGTGGTCTGGAGTTCGCCATCAGCTTCTCGGGTCACGAAGCCCGGCAGGCCGTTGATCAAGGCGGTGCGGACCAGGGTCGACCCGTGCTTGCGGAATAGCACTGCCAGTGCCTCGCATACCTTCATGACATGGTCGAAGCCGAGGATAGGTTGCGACGCTGCGGGCCGCTTGCCGCCGCCGTCCGAATACAGGCTGACATCGGCAGCGAGCATCGCGCCGAGTGCGGTCATGTCGCCGTTGCGCGAAGCCGCAAAGAACGCGTTGGCGATTTCAAGGCCGCGCTGCTTCTCCACCTGAAAACGGGGTCGTGCATCTCGGACGTGGGTCCTGGCACGGGCGGCGAGCTGTCGGCAGGCGGCAGGGCTGCGTTGGATCGTCACCGCGACTTCCTCAAAATCGATCCCGAAGACGTCGTGGAGCAGGAAGGCGGCGCGTTCGAGCGGTGAGAGCCGCTCGAGCGCAAGCATAAGCGGCAAGGTGATGTCCTCTTCCTCATCTTCCTCGACGATCGGCTCCGGAAGCCACGGGCCGACGTAGGTCTCGCGCCGGCTCCGCGCCGACTTGAGGTGGTCAAGGCACAAGCGAGTGACGGTGCGGCGCAGGAACGCCTCGGGCTCGCGCACCTCGGCACGGTTAGCCCCCATCCAGCGGATAAAGGCCTCTTGCACCACATCTTCCGCATCAGCGACCGATCCGAGCATGCGGTAGGCAACCCGGACGAGCCGGGGACGCAGCGGGTCGAAGCTCGCCGCCGCGTCCGCCATGCCGGTCCTCATCGCCATCAAGCCGCTTTCTGCGCCGCCTTGGCGTCCTCCGGCTCGACCCAGAGACCGAAGCCGACCGCAAGACGGTTCCAGCCGTTGATGCTGTTGATTACCAGCGTAAGCTTCACCTGCTCCTCCTCGCTGAACTGCGCCTGGAGCGCCTCGTAGGCGGTCTCGTGATGGTGCCCTTCCGACAATCGCGTCAGCGCTTCGGTCCAGCCGAGCGCTGCGCGCTCACGCTCGGTGTAGCAGGGCGCCTCGCGCCAGGCGGAGAGCAGGTAGATGCGCTGCTCGCTTTCACCTTTCTCGCGCGCCCAGGCCGTGTGCATGTTGAGACAGTTCGCGCAGCCATTGATCTGCGAGGCGCGGATCTCCACGAGCTCGACCAGGCCGGGGTCGAGGCTTCCGATAATGGCAAAGGAGGCGCCCTGCCAGGTCTTCATGAGTGCTGGCGCGGCGGCAAAGGGATCAAGCTTGGCAGTCATGGTCGGGTTCCTTTCGTTGGTTCCGACCACATGACGAGACAGGATACGCGCGTGTGACATGCGCGAGCAAAAAAAGCTTCTCGGAAGGCGAGGCTTCCAGGAGCTGTCGCATATACGGCCGCTTTCAGGCGTCTTCGCCCGCGGGCCGGGAGTTCCGCTTTCTGGCCACATTCGGCGTTGAAGCTGACCCGACGCAAAGTCCGAGATGGATCAGATACGGATAGTATGACCATGTCCGCTGTACGGCAGCTTTCCCCTCAAAACCGGGCATCGCCGCTTAGCGGTGCGCCGGTCCTGTCAGCGCCACGGCGGCGCGGATGAGTGCCTTCAACGCCTTTTCATCGATCTTGTCGCGCCTTCATGGAAATCGATGGCGCGCCGGACGCGATTCTCGTCACGGAGACGCCTGCAAATCCGCTTCCGCCCAATGTCGACCCGCAGCGTTCTCCGCGCGGATCGCCTCAAGCGCATGTTCGAGCCCGATCCGGCCGACTTCGGGAAAGATCAAGATCGCATCCGGCGCGTAAGTCGCCTCATAGATGGCGGCGTCATTGGTCCATAGGGATCGCTCGATCCGCAGCAACTCTTCTTGCTTGTCCATGCCATTTACTTCCAACGTCTTGCCAGCCTCCATCAATGCACCAGCCAGCAGACTTCATTCTGTCCGCGACAGCACCTGCTCCAGCTTCGCGAAGAATTGCTGCCATCCCGCATTGGCGCCGCCGAAAGCCTGCTTCTGATCCGGCCGGAAGCCCGACTGCTCCATGCGCAGATGGGTCCCCGTGCTCGTTGGGGTGAGCGTGAAAGTCACCACACTCTTCAGATTGTAGGCCGCATCGTCGTGCGCAAAATCCCAAGTGTATGACAGCGTCCTGTTCGGCTCGACGGCGAGCACCTTGCAGTCCAAGACGCCGCCCCAGTCTCCGCGAAGTTTGAAACGGTGACCCACGACGGGCTTGAAATCGTTCTTCATCAGCCATTCCTCGATCAGGTGTGGTTGCGTGAGGGCGCGCCAGAGCTTTTCCGGCGGATGAGGTATCTCCCGTTCGATAACGACGGAGAGCGTTTCGGCCGCAGTGGTTGCAGTATTGGTCATTGGTCCATCCTTTTCAGCAGGTCTTCGAGGTCATCGAACCGGTCACGCCAGAAGGCGGCATAGAGCCCCATCCAGTTGATCAGGGGTGCCAGGCCTTTCGGCCGCGCGCGGTAGTGGGTCTCACGTCCTTGGTGCCGATCACGCACCAGACCGGCGATCTTGAGCACATTGAGGTGCTTGGAGACTGCCGGCTGGGAGACTCCCGATTTGTCGGTCAGCGCCCCCACCGTTTGTTCGCCCTCACGGATCAGCCGCTCGAAGATCGCGCGGCGCGTCGGATCGGCAAGGGTCTTAAAGAGGGCGTCGTCTGTCTTGGTCATGCAGAACCCATAACTATGCAGTTATGAGTTAAATAGATAACTGACCGGTTATGGGTTGTCAACGGAAAATGAATTGCCGGAATCCCATAGCGCCATCTCAGTAAATCCCGGGGATGAGCCGCGATGTACGCTGGCAATAGCGTTCATATTCGCTCCCGAAATGCGCGCGCAGCAATGTCTCTTCCGCGCGTATCCGCGCCAGCAGCGCCGGAATGACAGAAGCTGTCAGCAGCACGCCTGCGCCCGAACGAAAGACGAGAGCCCAGCCCAGCGCATTGATCAACAGCCCCAGATAGCTCGGGTGCCGGATGACCCCGTAGATACCATCCGTCACCAGCGTATGTCCGGCTTAAATCGCAACCAGGCCGCTGAAACGGCGGCCCAGCACAAACACAGGATAAATCCGCAGCGCCCCGCCCGCGGCAGCGAGAAAAACGCCAAGCCAGCGCACAAAATCACCGTCGATGACCCAAAATCCCACCCGTTCCGTGTAGGCGGGTACATAACCGAGCAGCAGCCCCACCACGCCGAAAACAGCAATAACCCATCGGTTGCTCCGATCCTCGCGCTCCCCCGCGCCTAAATGACCTTGACTGAAGAGGGCCGCCACACCCAGTGCGAAAACCACAACTACAAGCGCGATGCGGGCCGGCTCCGAGAAAAAGGCTTCAAAGCCGCCCGCGCCCCAGATCGCGAGACCGAGATAGCCCGCCGTCGCGACCAGCGTCATCAAAATCATTTGAGGCTTGCTGGTCATGGCGCCTTCGCGACGCCAGGAGCTGCGTGTGCAGCGATGTGATGGGCGTCAAGGTAATCGGCTATGCGTCCGGCCCGCGATGGCGGCTCGGCGCGTGCGATATAGCCGTCCGGCCTTACGAGATACGCGGCATTCCGCATAAAACCGGCGTCAGCCATCTCAGGGCGCCAGGGAAAAGCATGTAGCGGCAAAATACGGTCGGAGCATATTTTTTGCAGATCGTTCGCCGCCTCACCATACACATGGACCTGCCAGTCGAGGGATTTGAGCGGCGCGAAGTTATCGGCATCCCCGATCTTAACCCACGGCAGCCGGTCGCCGCCGTAGACTGAACCGGTGCGTCCTTCGCTCAAAGGGCTCCCGCGGTAATTGACGTTGGTCTGCGAGACTGTGCGAAACAAAAGCCGGGCCATCGGTCGGAATGAAAAAAGCAGGGGGGCCAACGCCGGAACGAGCTCGAGCCGCACAAATCTTGCGATGGGTCTGCGGCTGGTCACGGCCGTGAAGGCCTGATCGGTGGTTTTGACGAGTCTTTGGGCAAAGCCAATGCGTTCGGGTTCATAGCTTTCAAGAATGGATTCATCGGCCCGGCCCTGAAGAACCCATGCCAGTTTCCAGGCAAGATTGACCGCGTCACCGATGCCTGTATTCATGCCCTGTCCGCCCACGGGGCTGTGAATATGGGCGGCATCTCCGAGCAGGAACGCGCGGCCTTTGCGAAATTGCTTCGCGACGCGGTGATGAACATTATAGGTGGAAAACCAGTTCACGCGCGCGACCTTGATCGGCATCCACTGCATGACGCGCGTATTGACGTCATCCCATGTCAACATCTTGCGCTGTGTCAGGGCCTGATCGCTCACGGCACCCACCAGCCGAGCGCGTCCGGGGTCTTTGAGGGGAAAGAGGGCCAGAAAATCGCTCTTGTCGAGCCCGACATGCAATTCGCCATTCATCATGGAGCCTGTCGCGTCGACATCGGCGACATAGAAAAGGTGCTCATAGGTTCCGCCGGGAAAGCCGATCTTCAGAAGCTCGCGCACCCTCGAATGGGCGCCATCGCAGCCGGCTATGTAAGCGGCCCTGCATCTCTCGTCAGTGCCATCGGGTCTTCTGATCCGCGCCATCACCCGATCTGTCATCTCAAAATGCAGCAGCTCCGTCGAGCGTTCGACCTGCACGCCGAGCTTCGATAGACGCTCGATCAGCAGGCGCTCATGCTCATCCTGCGGATAGATGACCGGAGCGGGATAGGGGCTGATGTCCGTTCCCAGATTTCCGAAATCAACGTGCGCACGCCGCTTGCCTGTGACCCACAGATTGACCGCGAGAGCCGCCCGGCTGCGCTCGACAACGGCGCCGCCGAGGCCGAGCTGATCGTATAATTCGAGCGTACGGGCCGCCACGGCGAGCGCCCGCGAGCTCGTCCCCGGCTCGGCGGTCTTGTCGATGATTCTGACGCGCACGCCCCAATGCGTGAGCCAAAGGGCCAGAACGAGGCCGGTGGGTCCGGCCCCGATGATGAGCACGTCAATTTCAGCGTTGGCAGAAATAGTCATGAGTGATCTCAACAATCGAACCGCCGACGCGCCAAAGTGTTCGCATCCGTGGATCAAAATGCGAGATCAAGATGCGCGGTGGCACGCAAATATTTTCATAAGGCAACGGCGTGCGCGTCGAGCGACAAGTGGCTCGCGTTTTACATCCGTCTGGCCTGCGAAATGAATCCGGTGAACGGGTAATGATGTATGGCAGCGTCGAGAACCCTCCCTCACCCGCCGTAGTGCATCACCGGATCATACGGGCGACGGACTTTCTCAGGATAAACCAATCATTGGGATTCAACGAGCAAAAAATTTGTTGGTCGATCATCGTATTCTTATTCGTTTAATGGGATGAGGAAATGCGCCCCCGAGGCGTAGCCATTGATGAGGTCAGGGTAGATGCTCTCGGAGACCTTCGTCTTCTGAGGAACAGCATTATTCACAATAGAGGTATCGTCTCTGAAACCGATCATTCAAAGTTAAAAAAGATGCGTGAACTGTGCAAAGCCGGGGAGAAGATCACGCTATCGCATGACCAAATGCACTCTTTGTTTGTTCTTGTGAAGCAGGCGATTGCTGAAATCATCCTTACTGACACTGGTCATCTACCTGGGGCCCCAGATCCTTCGCAAATAGTCGGCGTTGCTATAGGCGGTGGGGGTAAGCGGCCAAAGAGTTGAGGTTCAAAAGGTTATCTGTTACCGAGTTAGCTTGCGTAATCGTCAAGTAAGACCTGGCCCAATCAGCTAGGGCGCGTACTCATAAATCCGGGTAGGCGCAGCTCGCTGAATATCCGCTTCGCTCCGAAAACGACTGATTGCTGCGTCGTCGCGAAATGACGCGAAGGGAGTTTAGGGACACAATGCGACGACGCGATTTTGTCCCTCTCCTTGGCAGCGCCGCGGCGGCGCGGCCAATGGCGGCACGCCCGCGGAATGCAGCGAGAACTTGCCGGCTCGGGGTCCTGTCACTCACCGCCCTATCGATTGCGGCAGTCGGGACTCTCTCGTTGGCTTGCGAGGCCTTCTCGTCGTCTGCCGCGCCCGGTCCCACACTGCCTCGCAATGTCATCGTCCCGCTTACCGCGGTCAGTCACCTCTTCCCCGATATCACCCGGGAAACCAGCACAGGCCGAAACTTAACGGCGACCGGCGATCCAAAAGCCACGCGGATGGTGATCTATGGGAACGACGCTGGTTCGAAGAAGGTGACAATCACGGTCGACCAGTACCGAAGACCACGTAATGCCTCATCGGCGTACCAGCAGGCTGTTAAGAAGAGCCAGTCGGTTCCCGGATTCAAACTGATCCGGGTAGCGAACCTAGGCCAAAAGACTTTCGCCGGCACCGTGACCATCGACGCGGAGACGCACATTGGCCTCGGCGTAGTAGGCGACAAGCTGGTCGTGGGAGCGACGCTGGCCGGCTACGATGCCACACCTGACAACACAGCCAACCTCGTTGCCCTGGCCCGCATGCAAGCTGTCGCCGCAAAGAGGGCGGTGGGGTCCCAGCGGTAGACGCTAGTACTGCCGAAGTCGCTCGGCCTCACCGCCGCTGGGATTTCTAGACCGCTGGGTCCGGTAAAGGGTGGGGCGCCCGGCGAAGCCTTGCCCGCACGGCCGCCGAATGCTGCCAACGTGAGCGCTCAGCGCTAATTTGTAATTGCCGGCTAGCACCCGATCCGCAGCGACCAGTTTTTCCCAATTTTCTTTGAATGCCGCTTTTGCTGCCGGGAAATCGTCGGCAAGACCTTTGTTACCCTCTCAGGCAAAGGGGGGCACCTCCACCAGGCTTCCGATCAATCGCAACAGAGCTTGTTGTTCCGGCCCATTTCCGCTGCGCAGGAATTCGCCCAATTCCGCGTGGGATAGCCGACCACCAGAAGGGGCGTTGGGCTGGTGAATAATGAAAGCATGACCGTTCTGCGGCTCGCGACCGAGGAACCACGAGTCCCCATTTGGGCTACGATATATCTCCCGCCTGTCCGACATAGGTTCCTCCTCTTTTCTGGCACCGGCCTCTCACCTGACCTTCGCACGGCAGCGCGTCGCAAACCAATCGGCTAGCTTTGCCATTCATATGGGGGAAACCGAGGACCAATTCACATGACGCTCGCCATCAACGCCTTCGCGCTCTGCTTCGTGCCTGTTTTTTTAGCAGCTTGGATCGTAAGCGATAGGGATGACGGCCCGCCGCCCCGCGGCGGGCTTCAGTCAGCAAGCCTGATTTCCTAAGATCCTTCCCTTGCGAGCTTCCCCCGAATAAGCCCATCATAATGCGACACGATAGCGAGGAACTCCATCCCCTTAGGCGCCGTTGTGCAGCCGGGCTTTCACGTTCTTACGATGACTCTGCGAGAACCTCGGCGTTCCAAGATGCGCTCTCGGTTGCCGGTAGGATTGGAGAAATGGCATGGCGAAGAAATTTCTGGGGCTGTGCTTGGTGGTTTTGCTGCCGGTGGGCGCATGGGGCGCGGGCGCCTATCTCGGATACCGTGCGGGCAGAGCTGAGGCCTTTCACGAACTCGTCGGCAACCAGCACTTTCGCGAGCGGCGAAGCCACGCGATCCGCTACGCGCTCGGTATAGACGAGTTCAAGGGCGTCGCCGGGCAAGACCTGTGGGTGATGCATGGGGTGCATCCGGGCGTCACCAACGGCTTCTTCGTCGATCTGGGCTCGGCGGACGGCGTCGCGAACTCGACCACCTGGGCGCTGGAGCGGAGCGGCTGGACCGGCATCTGTGTCGACCCTTTCCCGCGCAATATGGAGAGCCGGACTTGCCAAGTGTTTGCCGAAGCCGTGGACAATGTCGGCGGCCGGACCGTGCAATTCCAGAATCCGGGCAGCGAAAGCGGCGGTTTCCTCAAATATGCCGGCTGGTGGGTGTCGCAGGAGGACAAGGAGAAAGTCGTGGAGGTGAAGACCACGACCTTGAGAGAAATTCTTCGTCGCGGAAATGCTCCCTCGTACATCCACTATCTGAACGTCGACATCGAGGGCGCCGAATACATGGCCCTTAGCGAATTCCCGTTCGACGAGTACGAATTCGGCGCGATCACCATCGAGCACAACAACATGGAGGATCAGCGCGCTAAGATCCGCGAACTCCTGATTAAAAACGGCTACCGGCTGGAATTTGCCATCCTCGACCAGGACTGGTACGTGCGGGCCGACAAGCCGAACGGCGGCTCCGCAACGCGGTGACAGCGAAATGACGGGAAGCCGCCCGGTTCGCGGCGGGTTTTTTCTGCCTGTACCTATGCCGTACCTTTGAGGAAATTGCGGGATACCAAACCCGGCCTAAGTATTGGTCGGGGCAGCAGGATTTGAACCTGCGACCCTCTGCTCCCAAAGCAGATGCGCTACCAGGCTGCGCTATGCCCCGATCCAGGTCTTTGCCGGTATTTCCTTAGGTTTTCCGGGACCGTCCCGCAAGTGTCGATTTCTTTAAGCGCGCCGAAGCGAACAAAGCGCGCGTTGGGGATCAGCAAATCCGGCAAAAATCTCGAATTTTGTTCCTGCGGGTTCTGGCGTTATCACGGGGCGACCTTTCACCCCGATCCATTTTAGAACCACAGGTCGGCAACACCTCTGACGAACGACCCAATACCCATCACGAAACCGCCTGCCAGTGCGATGGCAACATACGGCTCCACGAGCGTGTTCACAAATGGCCTGACTTGTCCGTTGACGGGAAGGCTGTACCAGAAGCCCCCCGCGCTCGCGGCAAAGGCTAAAATGCCGATCCACAACCAAACCATTATCTCCCCCCGAGCCTGCTGAGGTAACACCAAGGATGGTCATTTAAGGCCACCCTGGCAAAGGCCGCAGCGTCTTCGTAGCCTTTTTCAATTAAAGACGCAATTTCACTGGACTTTGCAAAACGGGGTCATCTAGAAAAGCTGCGCATGGAAAACATCGTTCAGACTGCTACTGAGTACTGGCCCTATCTGCTGGGACTCTTCTTTCTGGCCATTACAGCCATCAATGCGCGGTCTTGGTATAAGGACCGCCAGACCGAAGGCTGAACGGTCACCGCTCCACGGAGCAGAACAAAAGCGAAGCCCGGTCAATCTGACCGGGCTTTTTTTTGAGTGAGCCCTGAAGCTGCATCGCGTAGCGAAGCCTGCGGGACGCTGATGGCGGTGGGCAAAGACGTTTCGAAGATGCTGACCGTCGATGGGCTGGCCAATCTGAGCATGCGCCGGGTGCCGTATCCTGCTCCTCACGTTTCCTTGTTCGTCTGGCGCTCCCGCGGCTGCTTGTTGGCCGCGCCGAAGTACAGAATATTGCGGTCTCTGATCGCCGCCGGATGAAGATCCAGCGGCGATTACGACCTAGCAGCATCGTTGAAAAAGGAAACTTGAGTTTGTCTTCGAGAGGAGACGACGATGAAAATCGGACATTACGCAGTAACCGCAACAACTGCTCTTGCCCTCAGTATCGTGGCGGCATCCGCTGATCTGCTGCCCGAAAGAGTTTCCGGCTACGAGTATTTCATCGGCATCCCCTGCACCATCGACGGTCAAGCGGCCACCTGTGACGTCCAATTCGCAGGCTGGACAGGAAGCGGTGGGCAGGTGGCCGATGGCTGGAGGGAGTTTCCGGGGAATGGGCAAGGTACGCGGACAGCGATCATAGACTATAAGGGAAAACCAAAGTTTGGCGGTCAGCTACAACTGCTGGATGGTAACTTCAACTTATTGTTCGCGGACGGCCAATCGGTGTTGGGCAGGGTGACCGGCGGAACGATCACGTGGCCGGCTGCTGGGCAAAGTAGTATCTGTGGGTTGGAGGTGGCCGTAGTTTCAATGAACGTCAGATATAGACGCGGAGCTACCGGCAGAGGTTTGTTTCGAGGCTGCCTGCACGATTTGCCGGCGGGTAGTGTTATCCCGCCTAAGATCTGGGCAAGTTGACGCAATAATCAAAGGCCGCTGGCTGCGGCTTGTCGAAGTTCGCGAGCCTGGGTTCAGCGGAACGGAGCGCCCGTCGCCTTGTCGCCGGGCTCGATCCCCAGCTTGCGCGCAGTGCCGCCGATCACCTCAAGCACATAGCGGACCGGACCGCCGGCCGGCACCGTCCGTTCGGACAGCGGCTCGGTATTGGCGGCAATGCGGCGGATGCTGCCGTCCTCCCGAATGAAGATCATGTCGAGCGGGATATAGGTATTTTTCATCCAAAAGCCGACCTCCTGCTCCCGCTTGAAGTCGAACAGCATACCGCGCCCTTCGGGCAGCTCCTTGCGATACATCAGCCCGCGGGCGCGTTGCTCATCGTCGGCGGCAATCTCCACCAGGAAGGAATGCGTGCCGCCTTTGGTGGCGATCTCGACCTTCTGCAGACTAGCGATCTGCGCCCAGATCGGACTGGCGAGGACAAAAAATCCAAACGCCAGCAAGGCGGTGCGAAAGGGCGATGCGATCACGGCAGGGAAGCGAAGCCGGACATTCAGTGCGAGGCAAGCCCGTGCGGTCCGGTTTCCGGCCGCACCTCCGCCGCCATCAGGCCCTTCGGTCCCGGACCGAAGCGCACCAGCACGAACTGCCCCGGCCGCAGCTCGGCGAGGCCGAAGCGCCGCAGGGTCTCCATATGCACGAAAATGTCGGGGGTACCCTCCCCCCGCGTCAAAAAGCCGAAGCCGCGCAACCGGTTGAACCATTTCACCTGGGCCCGCTCAAGACCGCTCGTGGGCGTCACCGTAACATGGGTGCGCGGCGGGGGCATCTGAGCGGGGTGGATCGCCGTCGACTTGTCCATCGAGAGGATGCGGAATGCCTGAAGCCCTTTCGATCGCGGCACGGCTTCGACCACCACCCGCGCGCCTTCATAGGCTGTTTGGAAACCGTCGCGGCGCAGGCAGGTCACGTGCAGCAGCACATCCGCCAAACCGTTATCCGGTACGATGAAGCCGAATCCCTTCGCCACATCGAACCACTTGATGACGCCGGTAAGCTCGATGAGGTTTGCCGACGTTTCTTCGTCGACTCCACTGACTGCTTCCGGTCGGAGCCCGGTATTTCTCACGGGCATTTTTGGCTCTACCCCGTCGGACGACATGACGCCGTACGCCGTCGCTTATGGCGTCTCTTCCGGACGCTTCAACGAATCTCTAAAATTGAGGATAACACCGAGCGCCCGATGTAAAAGACAAAAATGCAAATGAATTGTGCGCCTGTGAACATCCTAGGTGATTCGAATCGTTAGACGAAAGGCGCAAGGGCGTCGCCAATGTCATGGCGTATGACGAGATCGGCCAGATTGTCGAAGTCGGTGGGCTCGCGATTTATGATGACGAGAGCCGAGTTATTTCGTTTTGCCATCAAGGGAAATCCCGCCGCAGGCCACACCACCAGCGACGATCCAATGGCGATGAAAAGGTCGCAGGCGAGGGTCAATTCTTCCGCACGCTGGATCGCGGAAACGGGCATGGCTTGGCCGAATGAAACCGTTGCCGATTTGACGTGACCCCCGCAGCCGGGACAGTCGGGCGCCTCTCCAGTCGCTTCAATGCGCTCACGTACCCATGGCAGCTCATAGCGCTGGCTGCAGCCAAGGCAGGTCGCATAGGTCGTATTGCCATGCAGTTCGACCACGCATTCCGAGGCAAAGCCCGAGACTTGATGCAGATTGTCGATGTTTTGCGTGATGACCGCGGGAATTTTTCCAGCGCGGTGAAGCGAGGCCAATGCGCGATGTCCGCGCCCCGGTCGCGCCGCGGAGAAATTAGCCTCCAGCGCGAAGCGCCGCCGCCAGGCTTCGTTGCGCACCGCCTGGCTGGAGATGAAGTCGTCATAGGGGATGGGACTATTCCTGGCCCATAATCCGTTCGGGGAACGGAAGTCCGGGATGCCGCATTCGGTGGAAATGCCGGCGCCGGTGAATGGGACGACGACCCGCGAGCGGTCGATCAATCCGCGCAGCCGGCCGATGGCGGTCTCTAGATCGGGCACAATCATTTATACTAGGGCAAGTAAGGCACTGGACATTTTCGACAGCGGAAGGACGGCCGATGCGATTTCTGCACACCATGCTGCGCGTGCGCAATCTCGATGATGCGCTTGATTTCTATTGTAACAAGTTGGGAATGCGGGAGGTGCGCCGGCGCGACAGCGAACAGGGCCGCTTCACTCTGGTATTCCTGGCGGCGCCGGCCGACGAGGAATTGGTGGAGCAAAGCAAGCGCTGTGGACGCGACGCGCCGCTGGTCGAACTCACCTACAACTGGGATCCGGAGGACTACGGAGAAGCGCGCCATTTCGGTCATCTCGCCTATGAGGTGGACGACATCTACGCGCTTTGCGAGCGGCTGATGCAGGCCGGCGTCGTCATCAACCGGCCGCCGCGCGACGGACAGATGGCCTTCGTCCGATCCCCCGACAGGCATTCGATCGAATTGCTGCAGAAAGGCGAGCCGCTGCCGCCGCGCGAGCCCTGGAAATCGATGCCGAATACCGGAAAATGGTGAGCGTGCCGGACCGCTTGCCGGTGTGGCCCAAGCACTTTATACCTCGCCGGCCTTCCGCGCCCTTCGTCTAGCGGTCCAGGACGCCGCCCTTTCACGGCGGAAACACGGGTTCGATTCCCGTAGGGCGCGCCAGGCCATCACCGATTTGTTACTTAGGGAGCGGCCTGCCAGAGGCCACTTGGCTTGGCGCGGTTTTACCCCTGACCTCGGTGGGCCGCGCCGGCCAGCCTGTAATCTGGGCATGGCATATCGGTGGCTTCTGCGCTATCCTAGCTACGTTGGTGTGGCTGCGACCGTGGCTGCAAGCTTTACTACTTGGAGATCGATGATGGCTCGAGGCACTGTGAAGTGGTTCAATCCGACCAAAGGCTACGGCTTTATCCAGCCGCAGGGCGGCGGCGGTCGGGACGTATTCGTACATATTTCGGCTGTGGAGCGCGCCGGCCTCAGCACCCTCAACGAGGGGCAAGTCGTCGAATACGAGATCGTGGAAAATCGCGGCAAGCAGTCAGCCGAAAATCTCAAGGTGACGTAATCTCGTTGTCGCCCTGATGGAGATAAAGAAAAAGCCCGGCGCCTTTCGGCGTCGGGCTTTTTCTCATTCCAAGATCAGCGAAGCTTATGCTTCCTGCAGGTTGGAGGCAGCGCTCTTGCCGCGCTCGCTCACCACGTCGTAGCTGACCTTTTGACCTTCAACGAGGCCACGCATGCCAGCGCGCTCGACCGCGGAGACGTGAACGAACACGTCGGGTCCGCCATCGGTCGGCTGGATGAAGCCGAAGCCTTTTTGCGAGTTGAAAAACTTAACCGTACCTACGGCCATTGTAGCTCCTTTGTAACGCACATCGGCGTTTGTTCGGCGGCTCGACTATCGGGCCGCCCTGTCCGAATTCAGCGTTGTCAGGGAGAAGCCCCTTTCGGGGAAAAACCAGATCAGGCAAAATCTCGAACCCCGAACACATAGGCATTTTCGGCCCTGATTGCAACCGACCGGGCGCGACTAATTTGCGCAGGGTTGCCGGCGAGGAACCTGTTTTTTCTAATATTGAATTAATCCGGCGCAAAGCGTTAGCTCGCATATGCGGCAAAATCCGATTCTTTGATATGGCGCGAACCACCTGGCTTCTCCTTTCGATCTGCATCGCCGCAACCGGCTGCGCGGACCAATACGCTATCGAAACCCAACGCAAGACCTTGGAAGCGCAGAACATCCCGCCGGCGAATTACAAGCCCGATCTGCTCGCCTTCATGCGTACCTATCTCAACAACCCGGAGAATGTGCGCGATGCGGCGATGTCGGAGCCGCGGCTACTGATGGTCGTCGATCTTGAACGCTACGCCAGCTGCCTGCGCTACAATGCCAAGAACAATGCGGGGCGCTATATCGGCCTAAGAGACCATCTGGCGGTCTTCGTTTCCGGCAAATTCGACCGCCTGATCGAGCTCGGCCGGTCCGAGCGGGACGCCGGCGCCGGCAGCGAAATCTTGCGGCCGCTGCGCGATTACTGCGCTGCGGCCAGCTATCAGCCGTTCCCCGAGCTGGAACAGTTACGCCGCCGCTAGCGATCCGCCCCGGGCGGATAGCCGTGCCGGCCACCGCGATAGTCCTCGACGACGTAGCTCGCCTCCGTCACCGCCTGCAGATAATGCGGCCCGATCGGAGATTTGCCGTGCCCGCCGGGAATATCGAGGACATAGGTGGGCTGGCAGAGCCCGGAATAATCGCCCCGCAAGCCGCGCATCAGATCCTGCCCTTGTTCAATCGAGGTGCGCAGATGCGCTGTGCCCGGCGCCAGATCGCCGTGATGCAGATAGTAGGGCTTGATCCGGCACTCGACCAAGCTGCGCATCAGGTCGCCGAGCGTCTGAGTGTCGTCGTTGACACCCTTGAGCAGCACCGACTGGCTGAGCAGCGGAATTCCCGCATCGGCAAGCCGCGCACAGGCGGCGCGCGCCTCTGCCGTCAGCTCACGCGCATGATTGACGTGCAGCACCACATAGGCGGCCTTGCCGAAGGCTGCGATGGCGCGCACCAGCCCGGGCGTCAAACGCCCGGGCTCCACGACCGGCACACGCGTATGCAACCGCAACACCTTCACATGGTCGATCGCCGCCAATTGCTGAACGACTGCTTGCAGCCGTCGCGGCGACAGCACCAGCGGATCGCCGCCGGTCAGAATAACTTCCCAGATTTCGCGATGTTCGCGGATATAGGCGAGCGCATGTTCGAGCGCCGCCGGGGTGAGCGCCTGCTTCTGTCCCGGGCCGACCATTTCGCGCCGGAAACAGAAGCGGCAATAGACCGCGCAAATATGCACGAGCTTGAGCAGCACGCGGTCGGGATAGCGATGGACGATCCCTTCCACCGGGCTATGGGCGTCGTCGCCGATCGGATCCGCCCTCTCCGTCCGCTTCGTCATCAACTCGGCGGGGTCAGGAACGAATTGCCGCGCGATCGGATCATGGGCGTCGGCCGGATCTATCAGCTCAGCCACCGCAGGCGTGAGCGCGACCGCGTAGCGCGCCGCGACCTTTCGAAGCTCGGCCACCTGTTCGGCGGGGATCAGCCCGCTGGCATGCAAGTCGGCGGCGGTACGGAGGGTGCGTTCAGTCGGTCTCATGGCGTTGGTCCATCGGGCGCTTGCGGGGGCGTTGTGGCGGGCATCCGCGCCTTAAACAAGGCGAAAGCGCCGCGTTAGGTTGCGGGATCCACCGGCGGCGTCCACAGAACCTGATCGATACGTGAGGCACCGGTGGCCAGCATCACCAGGCGGTCGAAGCCAAGCGCGATCCCGCTGGCGGGCGGCATGGCGCTAAGGGCGGCGAGAAAATCTTCGTCCAGGGGATAGCTCTCGCCATAGCGCCGCTTCTTCTCCGCCATCTCCTCAAGCAGGCGGCGGCGCTGCTCCATCGGATCGTTCAGTTCACCGAAGCCGTTCGCCAGTTCGACCCCGCAGGCATAAAGTTCGAACCGTTCCGCAACCCGTGCATCGCACGGCGACGGGCGGGCCAGTGCCGACAGCACGGCGGGATATTCGTCAAGGATGGTGGCGCGACCGATGCCGAGTCCTGGTTCGATCTTTTCCACCAGCACGCGGCTGAAGATGTCGCCCCAGCTGTCGTCGTCCGCAATCTGCACACCGGCGGACTGCGCAGCGGCTGCAAGACCGGGGCGGTCGGGTTGCGCGTCCGAAAGGGTCACGAGCAAATCAATGCCTGCATGGCGCTCGAAGGCCTCCGCCACGCTCACGCGCTCCGGCGGCAAGGACGGATCGATGCTGCGGTCGCGGAAGCTGAAGCGGGTAGCCGCCGCGCCCTCCGCCGCCAGCGCCAGCAAGGCTGCGCAGTCCTCCATCAGCACTTCGTAAGGCTCATTGGCGCGGTACCACTCCAGCAAGGTGAATTCCGACGCATGCAGCGGCGTGCGCTCCTGGTTGCGAAACACCCGGGCGAAATCGAAAATCCGCCGTTCGCCCGCTGCGAGCAGCTTCTTACAAGCGAATTCTGGTGACGTGCGCAGATAGCGCCGGGCGGACGCACCGTCAGGGCCGCGCAGCTCTGTGGCAAAGGCATGCAAGTGGGTCTCGTTGCCAGGCGAAGGCTGCAGGATGCCGGTCTCCACCTCGAAGAAATCCCGCTCCGCGAACCATTGCCGCAGGCGCGCCGCAATCCGTCCCCGGGTCAGCAGGAAGGGCCGCCGGTCGGCATGCAGGGCCGGAGTTCCACCAGGGTGAAGGCTCGGCCATTCCTAAAATGCCTCAATGAGAGTCAAAAGCGCGGGAAATGCTGGCATCCGGCCTCAAGATCAGTATGGTGCGGCCCGAAATCACCGCTGGAGCGCCGCCCCAAATAGGGCTGGCTCCGGCCCCCACCATCCGAGGAAGATCCGTGAAAGTCATCGCCAGTTCGCTTCGTAAAGGCAATATCGTCGAAATCGACGGCAAGCTCTATGCCGTGCTCAATGCCGAAAACTTCCATCCGGGCAAAGGCACTCCGACCACCCAGGTCGATATGCGCCGGATCAGCGATGGGGTGAAAACGCAGCAGCGCTACAAGACCACCGAACAGGTCGAACGCGCCCACGTCGAGGATCACGAGTACAGCTTCCTTTATCAAGATGCCGACGGTTTCCACTTCATGAATTCTGACACCTACGACCAGGTAGCGGTGGCGGCCGATGTGATCGGCGATCAGGCGGCCTTCCTGCAAGAAGGCATGAAGGTGAAACTGAGCATGCATGAGGGCACAGCGGTGTCGATCGAATTACCGCCGCGCGTCACGCTGGAAGTTGTGGAGACAGAGCCGTCGATGAAAGGGCAGACTGCCTCGGGCTCGTTCAAGCCGGCCAAGCTCTCGAACGGTGCCCGCACCATGGTGCCGACCCATATCGTCACCGGTACCCGCGTCGTGGTCATGACCGCCGACGGCTCTTATGTGGAACGCGCCAAGGACTGATGCCACGCCGCATCGCTGCAATTGCCTCGCCGCATTGCGCGGTTAGAATGCCGCTCATGTCGAATCTCACCCGCCGCTCGTGGCTCGCGGGGGCGCTCGGAGCCCTCGTTTCTGCGACAGCGCTTGGGCAGGCGCAGGCGCAGCGCGCCGCAACGAGCTTCGAGCGTTGGGTCGCAGGCTTTCGCCCCCGCGCCCTGGCTCGTGGTGTCTCGGGAGAGACCTACGACCGCGTGATGAACGGCGTGACGCCCGACACCTCGGTCTATGCACAGGACCGGGCGCAGCCGGAATTCACCGAGAAACTCTGGCAATACGTCAACCGCCGATGCTCCGACCACCGTGTCATCACCGGCAAGACGCGGGCGAAGGAACACGAAGCCCTGCTTGCGAAGATCGAGCAGGACTACGGCGTCGACCGCTACCTGATGCTCGGCTTGTGGGGGATGGAGTCGTCGTTCGGCGACGTGGTGGCCAATCCGCGCTACATGCGTCCCATCATCCCGGCGCTCGCAGCGCTGGCCTGGGGCGAGCCGCGCCGGCGCAAATATTGGGAAGCAGAGCTGCTCAACGCGCTGGTTATCATTCAGCGCGGCTGGGCGCAGCCTTCGGAAATGGTCGGCTCCTGGGCCGGCGCCATGGGCCACACCCAATGGATGCCCGAGGTCTGGCTCAATATGGGGATCGACCATAACAAGGACGGAAAGATCACACCGTTCCAGCTCGACGACGCGCTGGCCGGCACCGCCGCCTATATCTCTAAGCGCGGACGCTACCGGCGCGGCGAGATCTGGGGCTGCGAGGTGCGGCTGCCCGAAGGCTTCAACCGGCAGCTCGCGGACAAAAAGACCAAACGCACTTACGCCAAGTGGAAAGACCTTGGGCTGGCACGCGCTGACGGCGCGGCTTTCGCCCGGCCCAGCGACGAGGTGCGGCTCTGGATTCCAGAACGCGGCGGTCCTGCTTTTCTGATCGGGCAGAACTACTTCGCCTTCCGCTCCTACAATCCGTCGGATGCCTATACGCTTTCGCTGTTGCATCTCGGCGACCTGATCCGCGGCCTGCCCGATTTCCAGCAGCAATTTCCGGGCGGCGAGCGCCGGCTGACCCTGGCGGAATTGCAAGAGATCCAACAGCGTCTCACGGCCATGGGCCTCGATACGCAAGGCGCCGACGGCCGCGTCGGGGCCGATACCATGCGCGCCGTGCGCACCTTCCAGCAGAAGGTCGGTCTCACGCCTGCCGACGGCTATCCCGGACTGAAAGTGCTCGCCCGCTTGCGGCAGGGTGGATGATGGTTGTCTTCCCGGTCTAGCGCAGCGAGAGCCGGGACCCAGGAGCCATGCAAAAGATGGGTTCCGGGTCGGCTCGCGTTGCTCGCCGTCCGGGATGACACATCACTTAAATCTTGAAGCTCTCGTAGGTCGAGGGATGAAACATCTCGTCGACCTTCACCAAGCGCGACGACAGGCCCTCGGCGTGATGCCGGCGCAAGAATGCTTCCAGCGTCTTCCGGTTCGGCGCGACGCCATAGGGCCAGAAATTCTCGCCCATTAATTCGCGCGCGGCTTTCAGGTTATCCTCCACAAAAGGCAAAGTTACCTTGGTGGCGGAGGTGTCATTGAGCAGATCCAGCGCAGCCGCCTTGGCCTGCTCGAAAGCCTTCAGCAAAGACGCCGGCAGCCAGGGATGTTGTTGCTCCAAATCGCGCCGCACGCCGACAAGATGCATGATCGGGAAAATTCCGGTGCGCCTGTAATAATCCTTCGCGGCTGCGGTCGGATCGGGAAACAGCCAGCCGATATTTCGATGCTTGCCAAGGTCGAGATCGGGCGCACGCGGCGCGATGAAGCCGTCGATCTCGCCCTCGGCCAGCATTTGCGAGATGGTCTTGCCCGCGGGGGCATCCTCCAGCCTCACGTCCGGCGGCAGCTTGATTGAGATTTTCTCTGGCCGTTCGGCGTCCGTGATCGGGCCGCGTACCCAGGAGATATCCGACGGCTTGACGCCGTATTCCTCTTCCAGAATTGCGCGCGCCCAAACATTGGCGGTGAGCTGATATTCGGGCACGCCGACTTTCTTGCCCTTCAGGTCTGCCGGCTTCTTGATGCGGTCGGTGCGCACATAGATCGCGGTATGGCGGAAGGTGCGCGACACGAAAGCCGGCACGCCGACGTAAGGGCAATTGCCCTGCGCGGTCTTGACGGTGAAGCTCGACAGCGACAATTCACAGACATCGAACTCCGCGTGGCGGAAGGCGCGAAAGAAAATCTCCTCGGGCGACAGCGTCATGCAGATGGGATCGACGCCGTCGATCTGCACTGAGCCATCGACCAGGGCGCGGGTGCGGTCGTAAGGCCCCACCGCCAGAGATAATCGAAGTTTACCCATGAGATTGGCCGCCCTTTCGGTCTCGCCGATGTCTAGCGCATGATCGGGCTAACTGGAAACCCGTTCGCCAATACGATCATGCGTGAAGTTAATAGTTTAGCGAAGGCAGGGCCGAGAAGGCGGCTAGCTGGTTACGACGCGAACATTGGTCTGAGGCTTGGTGCGCACCGTTTTCACACGGCCGAGATGCTTCTCGATCATCTCCCAGATCGGCGGTCCTTCCACCTGCTCGGCGACGCTGCCCCAGCCGGCAGCGACATAAGTCTTGGCAGGATCGATCGTCTTCCCGGTGCGCAGGTGTTCGATCCCGGAGATGCGGCTGCCGAGCGCCTTCCTGGGGTCGAGGCGGTAGCGCAGCCCGCCCGAGCGGACCATGTCCCGGCCCAGCCGCTGATAGGGATCGCTGTTGCATAAGCCCTCGGCGGCATCTTCCAGCAGATCCTTGATGCGCTGTCCGGTCATGCTCGCACGATAGACCTGCGGATAGCTGATCGCCGTGGCATTGAAGAGGTCTTCCGCGGTGATGGGCGATTCGGGCAGCACCGTCGTGCCCCAGCGCAAACCGGGAGAGAAGGCGATCTCCGCATCGCGCTCCGCAAGCAGCGCCGCGCAGGTTAAATCGCAGAATGTTCCGCGGAAAGTATCGCGCCGGTAGAGCAGCGATTCCGTCTGCCCGAGAACCCGCGACAATTCCTCAGCGACGGGCGCGCGCGCTTTTTCCACCGCGGCAGCCATTTCGGGATCGGCATGGATGGCATCGGCGAATAACGGGATCAGTTTGTAACGGAAATCGCGCAGCCCTTCCGGACGCACGTCGAGATCAAGCCGCGAGACGAACTTGCCGTGGCTGCCGGACGCGACCAGCAGCGTCTTGCCGACCCGCACCGGCGCGGGGAGCGCGTCGCCCTGGGCGGTGAGAATAATGTCGAGGCCTTCGACGCGGGAGGCGAGCTTGCGGTCGGCGTCAAAACCATTTTGCGACAGCAGGACCACAAGCGAGACCCCTTCCCGCCGTGCGCGTTCGATAGTTCTTCTGATTTCGTCCTCGGCCAGGCCGAAGGTCCAGGGCGGCAACACGCTGCGCGGATGCACAACCGCCGTATGCGGATAGGCGTGGCCCAGTACGGCGATGCGCACGCCGCCCTTCTCGATCGTTTTGTAAGGCGCAAAGACGCGTTTCTTCTCGGCGTTGTGCACGTTAAGCGCAAGCAGGGAATAGCCGAACTTCTCCGGCATTTCCCTGACGCGGGCTTCGCCATAGGTGAATTCCCAATTGAGGGTTCCGGCGTCCGGCTTCAACAGCTTGAAGCAATCGGCCACGTCCTGGCCCTGGGTGCGAGAGCAGCCGAGCGAGCCGTGAAAGGTATTGCCGCCGTCAAGCAGGAGCACGCGGTCCTGGCCGCGTTCCGCCCGCACCGCCTTGACGACCGTCGCAAGACGATCGAGGCCGCCGATGCGGCCGTAGCTTTTCGACAGCGCGGCAAAATCCTCCGCCGTCATCGCATGCGCGGCCGGCGATTTTGCCGGAATTTCATAGTGGCGCAGGAATTCGCGGCCCACGAGATGAGGCGGGGTGCGGCGCGCTTCGGCAAAACCAAGATTGACCGACGGCTCGCGCAGATAAACCGGCCGCAACTGTCCATGAAGATCGGCGATATGCAGCAGCGTGACATTGCCCAGCCGCGGAAAATTCAGCAGTTCCGCTTCGGTGAGCTGCTGTTGCGCCAGCGCGCGTCGAAAACCACCCGGGCCTTCTGCAGCCATGATGGCCGCCGCGGCGGCGCCCGCCTGTAGCAATTCACGGCGCGTGGGCATTCTGATTGGTCCGTTCTCGCGCTCTGTTCTCACCCGATTACGGCGAAAAACCGTCTGCTTTCGCCATGTCAAGGATGCGCAGCTGCACGCGGTCTTCGCCCTGGTAGCGGTCGAGCGAGAGGCAGCCGGCGGCATGCATGGCGCGCCCCCGGCTTTCCAGCAGGGCGTTGCCGAGCTTCTGGCCGGCCGCACGGAAGGCGATGGCATTGACGAAGCCGCCGTCGCCACCCTTCAAACGCGCACGGATATGATTCTGGCCGACCGGGTCGGCATACACGATGGTGTGGTGGGGAAACGCCACGACCGGCTCGCTATTGCCAGCACCGAACGGACCTGCCCGGGCGATCATCGCCATCGTCTCCGCGTTGGCGGCCGACGCCGACAACGCCGCATCGATCCGCAGCGTGTCATCGCGTCTTGCCGCAGCAACCGCTTCGCCCAATATTTGTTCCAGATAGGCGCGAAATTCCGCAAGGGCCGTCTTCTGCAGGGTGACGCCTGCGGCCATCGCATGCCCGCCGCCCTTCATCAGCAAACCGTCCGCCACTGCGCGCCGCACCGCCTGGCCCAGATCGACGCCGGGGATGGAGCGCCCGGAACCGGTGCCGATGCCCGCCTGATCAATAGCGATCGTAAAGGCCGGCCGGCCGTAGCGTTCCTTCAGCCGCGCCGCCACGAGGCCCACGACGCCGGGATGCCAGCCTTCCGCGGCGGTCACCACGACCGCCCCCTTTTCCTCCAGCCCCAGCGCGGCCATGGCTTCCGCTTCGGCCTCCGCCAGCGTCTGTTGCTCGATCACCTGCCGCTCGCGGTTCAAACGATCGAGTTCCTGGGCAATCCGAGCGGCTTCCACCGGATCATTTTCCATCAGCAGCCGCACGCCGAGATCGGCGCGGCCGATGCGCCCGCCGGCATTGATGCGAGGGCCCAGTAGAAACCCCAGATGGTAGGGCTCCGGCGGCCCGCTCAGCCGCGCCACATCCATCAGCGCGGTCTGACCCACATGCTCGCGCCGGCGCAGCGCGATCAGCCCCTTGCAAACGAAGGCGCGATTCAGCCCCTTCAGCGGCACCACATCGGCAACCGTGCCGAGCGCAACGAGATGCAGAAAGGAAAGCAAATCCGGCTCCGGCCTCGCCTCCGACCAGAAACCACGCCGCCGCAGCTCGCGACTGACCGCGACCACGGTGACGAAGGCCAGAGCCACGGCCGCGAGATGGCCAAGTCCGGAAAGATCGTCACGCCGGTTGGGATTGACCACCGCCACGGCAGCCGGGAGCTGCTCGTCGGCCTGGTGATGATCGATCACAACGACATCAAGCCCGAGGCGTTGTGCCTCCGCCAAAGGCTCCATGCTGGTGGTGCCGCAATCCACGGTGATCAGTAATTTCGCCCCGCGCGCAGCGAGAGAGCGGATCGCGTCGGCATTCGGGCCGTAACCTTCGAAGATGCGGTCCGGGATATGCACCAGCGGATCAAGTCCACCCGCGCGCAGGAACAAGGCGAGCAGCGCGGCGGAGGTGGCGCCGTCCACATCGTAGTCGCCGAAGATCGCGACGTTCTCGCCGCGCTGCATCGCATCGGCGATGCGCTCCGCCGCAGCCTGCATCGAATTCAGCACATAAGGATCCGGCATCAGCCGCTTGACGGTAGGATCAAGAAAGCTTTCGACCTCGTCGATCTCGACGTTCCGCCCGGCGAGAATACGCGCCAGCATCTCAGGCAGGTTGTGCCGCTGCGCGATTGCGAGCGCGAGCGCGGCGCCGCGCTCGTCAAGCCGGTCGCGCCAGGCGCGGCCGCAGACGGAGCGTTCGACGCCCAGAAAGAGGCGGTTGGAAAAAGTGATGTTCATGGTCGTTTCCGGGCCAGCGTTCTTATGGCCGGGCCGGCCCGGATGACTTTAGCCAATTCCAGAGACAGCCGGTCAATCTAGATGGAATTTTTCAAACTGCCGGTGCTCAGCGCGGATCCAGCGAACAGTGCCGGTGACGGAGCGCATCACCACGGTTTCCGTCTCAATCGTCTGTTTGCCGAAGCGCACCCCTTTGAGCATTGAGCCGGTAGTGACGCCGGTCGCCGAAAATAGACAATCGCCGCGCACCATGTCTTCCATCTCATAGCGCTTGCGCGGATCCTTGATTCCCATCTTTGCCGCGCGCTCGCGCTTTTCCTCGGTATCGAGGATAAGCCGGCCCTGCATCTGCCCGCCGATGCAACGCAACGCGGCCGCCGCCAACACGCCTTCCGGCGCGCCGCCGATGCCGACATAGATGTCGATGCCGGTTGTCGAGGCGTCAGCGGTATGGATGACGCCTGCCACGTCGCCGTCGGTGATCAGCGCCACTGCTGCACCGATTTTGCGGATGGCCGCGATGAGATCGGCATGGCGCGGGCGGTCGAGCACGAGCGCCGTAATGTCGGAGGGCTTTACGTCCTTGGCCTTGGCGAGCGCGCGGATATTTTCTTCCGGTGACGCGTCGAGATCGACCACGCCTTTCGGATAGCCGGGGCCGATGGCGATCTTGTCCATATAGACGTCGGGCGCGTTCAGCAGCGTCCCGCCTTCCGCCATGGCCATGGTGGCGATGGCGCCCGGCATGTTCTTGGCGCAGAGCGTGGTGCCTTCCAGCGGATCGACTGCGATGTCGACCTTCGGCCCGTTCTTGCCGCCGACCTGCTCGCCGATGAACAGCATCGGCGCCTGGTCGCGCTCACCTTCGCCGATCACCACAGTACCGTCGATCGGCAACTTGTTCAGCTCGCGCCGCATGGCATCGACCGCGGCCTGGTCGGCGGCCTTTTCGTTGCCGCGCCCGCGCAGGCGCGCCGCCGAGACCGCCGCGCGTTCCGTCACGCGCACGATCTCGAGCGTCAGGATGCGCTCGAGCACCAGGTGCGGCTGGACGGTAATCGATGGCATAGCGCTTTCCCTTCAGGCTTATTGTTTAATCAACGGTGCTTTTCAATGCGGATCAATTGAGGCGGCTCGGCAATCGCCCCGTCAGCTTCCACCGCAGAGAGCGCCTTGCGGACCGCCGCTTCGGTGGTGGCATACGTGATCAATATGACAGGAACCGGACCCTCCGAGGTATTGGGGTCCTCGCCGCCATGGGTGCCGCGATGGCGCTGAACGATCGATTCCAGCGAGATATTCTGCTCCGCCAGGCGCGTTGCGATGGCTGCGACGGTGCCGGGACGGTCCACTGCGGAAAGCCGGATATAATAGCCGCCCTCATGACGCTGCATCGGCGCGCGCGTGGGCTTGCTCATGCCGGCGGCGGGCCGGCCGAAGGCGGGCATCCGGCGCTCGGCCGCAAGATCAATCAGATCGGCCACGACTGAAGAGGCGGTGGCGACGCCGCCAGCGCCCGGACCGATCAGGGTCAATTCCATGGTGTCGGCATCAATGGCCACCGCATTGGTAACGCCATTGACGCCGGCGACGACGGAGCCCTTGCGCACCATGGTCGGATGCACGCGCTGTTCGATGCCGGCATCGGTGCGTTGCGCCACCCCGAGCAGTTTCACGCGATAGCCCAGCTCATCGGCGGCATCGAGATCCGCAAGCGTGATGGCCTCGATGCCTTCGACATGCACGGCTTCGGCATCCACCTCGCTGCCGAAAGCAAGGCTGGTGAGGATCGCAAGTTTATGCGCGGTATCGAATCCGCCGATGTCGAAGGTCGGATCGGCCTCCGCATAGCCAAGCCGCTGCGCTTCCTTCAGGCAGTCGGCGAAGGAAAGCCGCTCCTCATGCATGCGGGTCAGGATATAGTTGCAGGTGCCGTTGAGGATGCCGTAAACCCGGCCGATGCGGCTGCCGCCCAGTCCCTCGCGCAGCGTTTTCACGATCGGAATGCCGCCGGCAACGGCCGCCTCGAAATAAAGTGCTCCGCCGTTCTTCTCCGCCAGCTTGGCAAGCGCGACACCGTGCCTGGCGAGCAGCGCCTTGTTGGCGGTCACGACCGGACGTCCCATGGCAAGCGCGGCCTCGACCGAGCCTTTTGCCGGATCGCCCTCCCCGCCCATCAGTTCGACAAAGACATCGATGTCGGGATCGCGGGCGAGCGCGACCGGATCGGCGACTTTGCGCGCCTTCGACAGGTCGAGCGAGCCGTCCTTGGGCGGATCCTTGCTGGCATAGGCGACGAGCTGAATTGAACGGCCGGCTCGTCCCTTGAGTTCGTCACGCGCGCGCGCGATCTGCCCGGCCACGGCCGAGCCGACCGTGCCAAGACCCGCAAGACCTACTCTGAGAGGCGCGACCATCAATGCCGATCCTTAACTGCGGACGGCGTCAGCGCCGCGTAGCGAGAGGCACCACGTTGTGCAACGTTTCGGGGCCTGATTTCAAGGAAACGCCGGATATTGCGGGCTCCCTGGCGGATGCGCTGCTCGTTTTCCACCAGCGCGATGCGCACGAAGCCCTCGCCATATTCTCCAAAGCCGATGCCGGGCGCGACCGCGACCTCGGCTTTTTCCACCAGCAGCTTGGAGAATTCGATGCTGCCGAGCGACTGGAACGGATCGGGAATCGGCGCCCAGGCGAACATTGACGCCTGCGGCGCGGGGATATGCCAGCCGGCGCGGCCAAAGGAATCCACCAGGACATCGCGCCGGCGCTTGTAGCATTCGCGCATTTCGCGGATGCAGTCCTCCGGCCCGTTCAACGCCGCTGTTGCGGCTACCTGAATGGGAGTAAACGCGCCGTAGTCGAGATAGGATTTCACCCGCGCCAAGGCTGCGATGATGCGTTCATTGCCCACCGCAAAGCCCATCCGCCAGCCGGGCATCGAATAGGTCTTCGACATCGACGTGAACTCCACGGCGATATCCATGGCGCCGTTGACCTGCAGCACGGAGGGCGGCGGGTTATTGTCGAAATAGACTTCGGCATAGGCGAGATCGGACAGGATCAGGATCTCGTGCTTCTTCGCGAAGGCAACGAGGTCCTTGTAGAAGTCGAGCTCGGCTACATAAGCGGTCGGATTGGCGGGATAGCAAACCACCGCCGCGATCGGCTTCGGGGTCGAATGCTCGATCGCCCGCTCCATGGTGACGAAGAATTCCGGGGTCGGCTGGGACGGAACGGAGCGGATGACGCCGCCTGCAATCAGGAATCCAAAGGCGTGGATCGGATAGCTCGGGTTCGGCACAAGGATCACGTCGCCCGGCGCGGTGATCGCCTGCGCCACGTTGGCGAAACCTTCCTTGGAGCCGAGGGTGGCGACGATCTGCGTCTCCGGATTGAGCTTCACCCCGAAGCGGCGCTCGTAATAGGCCGCCTGCGCGCGCCGCAGCCCGGCAATACCGCGAGAGGAGGAATAGCGGTCGGTGCGCGGCTTGCCGATCGTCTCTTTCAGTTTCTCGATGACATGGGCCGGCGCCGGCAGGTCTGGATTGCCCATGCCGAGATCGACGATATCTGCGCCGGCATTGCGCGCGACCGCCTTCGCCTTGTTGACGACCTCGAAAACGTAAGGCGGAAGACGACGGACGCGATGAAACTCTTCCATAGGACTTCTGCTCCTCAGGGCGGTACCTTGCCGGCCCCAGCCATCCAGGCGGTCATTACTCTCCGTTGGCGACTTTTAGCATGGGCCGCCGCCCGCGCCAGCGCGGGATAGCTTGCGGCCGACCCACCAATGAAGCGCCGCCGGACGCACCTTCCAGTCTGAAGCACTGTCACATAAGATTCTGATTCTGTTGAGCATTATTCGGCTACACAAGGACAGTCTGCCGGCCGCGCGCCCGGCGGGGCAGGCGCAGGCCCAGCGTAAGCGTTATATATATAGAGCATAATGCCCGCCGCTGGATGCGGCGATCAAACCACCACCCTGGGCCCATGGACGATAGCACCCGAAAAATTGAGACGCCGCCGTCGCAGGTGGCCGGTTTCGACGTGGAGGCCTTTTCCCGCAATCTGGCGCGCGTGATCGAGGAAGGCGGCAAGGCGCTGGCCGCCTACATCAAGCCGCGCGAGGAAGGGAAGATCAAAACCGACCTGGCGCAGGATTTGGCCGAGATCGTCGGCACCCTCGGCAAGGTCGCCGAATACTGGCTGTCCGATCCCCAGCGCGCGCTCGAGTTGCAGTCGCGGCTGGGCAGCGCCTATCTCGATCTTTGGAGCAACGCGGTCAAACGGCTGGCGGGCGAACCGGCGCCCCCGGTCGCCGAGCCGCACGCACGCGACAAGCGCTTTGCCGATCCGGAATGGACGACCAACCAGTTCTTCGACTTCCTCAAGCAGGCCTATCTGCTCACCAGCGCCTGGGCGGACCGACTGGTCAAGGAAGCGACCGATCTCGATCCGCACACCAGGCGAAAGGCGGAGTTCTATACCCGGCAGATCGCCAATGCGATTTCGCCGTCGAATTTCGTTCTCACCAATCCGGAATTGCTGCGCGAGACCTTCTCATCCAACGCGGAGAATTTGGTGCGCGGCATGAACATGCTGGCGGAGGACATCCAGGCCGGTGCCGGAGAGCTGAGAATCCGCCAGTCCGATCACTCGGCCTTCGAGCTTGGGCGCAATCTCGCCATGACGCCCGGCAAGGTCATCTTCCAAAACGAGTTGATGCAGCTCATCCAATATGCGCCGTCCACGGAAGCGGTATTGAAGACGCCGTTGCTGATCGTTCCGCCCTGGATCAACAAATTCTACATCCTCGATCTCACGCCGGAAAAATCATTCGTCAAATGGTGCGTGGATCAAGGGCTGACGGTTTTCCTTGTCTCCTGGGTCAACCCGCACGCGGCTCTCGCCCACAAGGATTTCGACGATTACATGCGCGAGGGCCCGCTGGCCGCGCTCGACGCCATCACCAAGGCCACCGGCGAGAAGAAGGTCCATGCCATCGGCTATTGCGTCGGCGGCACGTTGCTTGCCGCGACCCTGGCCTATATGGCGGCCAAGCGCGACACCCGGGTGCTTTCCGCGACCTTGTTCGCCGCGCAGGTCGATTTCACCTACTCCGGCGATCTCAAGGTCTTTGTCGACGAGGAGCAGCTTGCCGCGCTGGAAAAGCGCATGGAGGAACAGGGCTATCTGGAAGGCGGCAAGATGGCCTCCACCTTCAACTTGCTGCGCTCGAATGATCTGCTGTGGCCTTACATCGTCAACAACTACATGAGGGGCAAACGGCCGTCGGCATTTGACCTGTTGTATTGGAATTCGGACGCCACGCGGATGCCCGCGGCCAATCACTCCTTCTATCTGCGCAATTGCTACCTGAAAAACAATCTCGCCCGGGGCAAGATGAAGGTCGCCGGCACGCGGCTCGACCTGGGCAAGGTGAAGGTGCCCATCTATAATCTCGCAACACGCGAGGATCATATTGCGCCCGCGAAGTCGGTCTATCTCGGCGGTAAATTTTTCGGCGGACCTGTCAAATTCGTTGTCTCCGGCTCGGGTCACATCGCGGGCGTCATCAATCCCCCGAGCCAGCAAAAGTATCAATATTGGACCGGATCGAAGCAGGCCGGCGACGATGTCGACAAATGGCTCGCTGACGCCAAGGAGCATGCCGGCTCGTGGTGGCCGGACTGGATCCAGTGGCTCAAGGAGCCATGGCGACGCCGAGGTGAAGGCGCGCCAGCCCGGCTCCGGCAAGCTCAAAGCCATCGAGGACGCACCCGGCTCTTACGTCAAGGTGCGCGATTAGCCCATGATCATGCCAAGTTGCGGCCCCAAGCCGCAGCTTTGGGCGCAAGCCGCGCGTCAAACTCGTCCGCCCTACCCGCGAAAACTATGCTAAAGTCTCACATCCAACCGGTTCCGCCTAACGAAGCCGGCAGACATAATCGCTTGCATCACGAAGCAGGAGGAACCCGATGTACGTCAAGTTCGTAGTGCCCGCGATTGCAGTGCTGAGCCTTGCCGCCCAGCCGGCCATCGCGCAGGAACTCACAGGAACTTTGAAGAAGGTCAAGGACAGCGGCTCGATCACCATCGGGCATCGCGAGTCGTCGGTGCCTTTCTCCTACTACGACGACAAGCAGCAGGTGATCGGCTATGCGACGGACCTTTGCAACAAGATCGCCGACGCGGTGAAGAAGGAGCTGAAGCTCGACAAGCTCGAGGTCAAGCTCAATCCCGTCACTTCCGCGACGCGCATCCCGCTGATGGCGAACGGCACCGTCGATCTCGAATGCGGCTCGACCACCAATAATCTCGAGCGGCAACAGCAGGTCGGCTTCACCATCACCCATTTCGTCACCGCCAACCGCTTCGTGTCCAAGAAGGCCGCCAAGCTCAAACGGTTGACGACCTGAAGGGCAAGACCATCACCTCGACCTCGGGCACCACCAATATCAAGCAGATCACCGAGATCGGCGGCGCAGAAAAATCTCGGCCTCAACATCCTGCCGGCCAAGGATCATGCCGAGGCCTTCCTGATGGTGGAGACCGACCGCGCCGCCGCCTTCGTGATGGACGACATTCTGCTCTACAGTCTTGTCGCCTCCGCCAAGATCGCCGGGCGACTATATCGATCTCCAAAGACGCGCTGTCGGTTGAGCCTTATGGCATCATGCTGCGCCGCGAAGATCCCGCCTTCAAGAAAGTCGTCGATGCGGAAATGACCCGCATCTACAAGAGCGGAGAAATCAACGCGATCTACGACAAGTGGTTCACCAAGCCGATTCCGCCCAAGGGCTTGAACCTCAATCTGCCGATGACCGAGCAGTTCAAGAAAGTGGTGGCGAATCCCACCTCCAGCGGCGATCCGAAGGATTACCAGTAGCCGCTAATAGTTTGCTTGCGCCGCCGCCTTTGGACGGCGGCGCAAGTTCCAACAAACGCCTCGTGCGGGCGCAGCGGGAGACTGCTGTGAACTATAATTGGAACTGGGGCATTTTCTGGCAGATCTCGCCGGACGGCGTGCATACCTATTTCCAGTTGCTGCTGCTCGGTACCTGGTGGACGCTGAACACCGCTTTCTTCGCCTGGATCATCGCACTGACCTTAGGCTCGCTCGTCGGCGTGGCGCGCACAACGCCGAACAAATGGCTCATCCGTTTCGGCAACGCCTATGTGGAACTGTTCCGGAACATCCCGCTGCTGGTGCAGATGTTCCTCTGGTACTTCGTCTTGCCCGAAGTCGTGCCGCGCGATATCGGCGACTGGCTCAAGCAGCTTCCCAACGCTTCGTTCTATACCGCGGTGGTGGCGCTTGGGCTCTATACCTCGGCGCGCGTGGCCGAGCAGGTGCGCGCGGGCATCAACAGCCTGGCGCGCGGCCAGCGCGCCGCGGGCCTCGCGCATGGGCTCACCCAGCCGCAGACCTACCGCTACGTGCTGCTGCCGATGGCCTACCGCATCATGCTGCCGCCGCTGACCTCGGAATTGCTCAACTGCATCAAGAATACGTCAGTCGCGCTGACCATCGGCCTGATCGAACTCACCGCGCGGGCACGCGAGATGCAGGAAATGTCCTTCCAGGTATTTGAGGCCTTCACCGCCGCAACAATCATCTACATCATCATCAACATCGTCGTGACCGAAGGCATGCGCCGGCTTGAGCGCGGCGTCGCCGTCCCGGGCTATGTCGGCGCACGCGCTAAGCGCCCATCGTGGCGCCAGAGGTGGAAGGCACGCCAGAGATGGAGGTTGCGCCGTGTTTAGCAACTTCGATTTCGACGTCATCATTCGGTCGCTGCCCTATCTATTCATCGATGGCATGACCTTCACGGTGACGCTGACCGCGATGGCAGCGAGGCTCGGCCTGGTCTGGGGCACGATCCTCGCGCTGATGCGGCTGTCCGGTTTTGCGCCGCTGGTGATTTTCGCCACCGGTTACGTGAATCTGATGCGGTCGGTACCGCTGCTGCTGATGATTTTCTGGTTCTATTTCCTGGTGCCTTATATTGGGCAATGGATCACCGGCTCTACCTCGCCGATCCGGGTCGGCGCCTTCATGTCGTCGCTGATCACTTTCTCACTGTTCGAGGCCGCCTTCTTTTCCGAGATCATGCGCGCGGGCATCCAGTCGATCGCGCGCGGCCAGATGGCCGCGGCGCAGGCGCTCGGCATGAATTACCGCACGATCCATGTCCTACATCATCCTGCCGCAGGCCTTCCGCAACATGGTGCCGGTGCTGCTGACGCAGACGATCATCCTGTTCCAGGACACCTCGCTGGTTTACGTGCTCTCGATCACCGATTTCCTTGGCGCGGCCTCCAAGATTGCGCAGCGCGACGGCCGCCTGGTGGAGATGTATCTGTTCGCCGCCGCCGTCTATTTCATCATCTCGCTTGCAGCCTCGACCGCCGTACGCCGGCTGAACCGCCGTATCGCCATCATCCGCTGAGCAGGCCCGCGCCATGATCGAAATGCAGAATGTCAGCAAATGGTACGGCCCCGTTCAGGTGCTGAAGGACTGCACCATCAGCGTCGCCAAAGGCGAAGTCGTGGTGGTCTGCGGTCCCTCCGGCTCCGGCAAGTCCACTCTGATCAAATCGATCAATGCACTGGAGCCTTTCAGGAAGGCACGATCAAGGTTGCCGGCATTTCGGTGAAAGACAAGCGCACCGACCTGCCGAAGCTGCGCGCGCGCATCGGCATGGTGTTCCAGCATTTCGAGCTTTTCCCGCATCTCTCGGTGATGCGGAACCTCACGCTGGCGCAGATCAAGGTGCTCGGCCGCAGCGAGGAAGAAGCGCTGGCCAAGGGCGCCGCAGCTGCTGGAGCGCGTCGGCTTGTCGGCTCATGCGCAGAAATTTCCCGGCGAATTGTCCGGCGGCCAGCAGCAGCGCGTCGCCATCGCCCGCGCGCTCGCGATGGATCCCATCGCCATGCTGTTCGACGAGCCGACCTCCGCGCTCGATCCCGAGATGATCAAGGAAGTGCTCGACGTCATGGTCGCGCTGGCTTCCGACGGCATGACCATGATGGTGGTGACGCATGAGATGGGTTTCGCCCGGCAGGTGGCCAAGCGCGTGGTCTTCATGGACCGCGGCGAGATCGTCGAGGACGCGCAGACCGTCGACTTTTTCGGCAAGCCGCGCAGCGAACGCGCGCAGGCCTTCCTGTCGAAAATCCTGGCGCATTAGCGCGCCGGTTATTGCGCGAGCTTCACGGGCAGCTTGAGATAGCGCACGCCATTGGCGTCCGCCGGCGGAAACTCTCCCGCGCGGATATTCACCTGGATCGACGGCAGAAGCAGTTCGGGCGTGCCGAGTGTGGCATCCCGGGCCTGCCGCATGGCCACAAACTCGTCTTCGCTTACGCCCTGGTTTACCTGAACGTTCCGCGCGCGCTGTTCTCCGACCGTGCTCTCCCAGGCGTAATGGTCCCGGCTCGGCGTTTTGTAGTCATGACAGACAAACAGACGGGTTTCCTGCGGCAGGTCGAGCAGCCGCCTGATTGAGCGATAAAGCGCCCGCGCATCGCCGCCGGGAAAATCGGCGCGCGCGGTGCCGTAGTCCGGCATGAACAGCGTGTCGCCGACGAAAACGCTGTCGCCGATGCGGTAGGACACGCAGGCCGGCGTGTGGCCGGGCGTGTAGATCACCTCGGCCTGCAATGCGCCGATATTGAATCGCTCGCCGTCTTTGAAGAGGTGATCGAATTCCGAGCCGTCTCCTGAAATATCGGTGGCATTGAATATCGGACCAAAAATCCACTGCACGTCGCGGATGTGCTCGCCGATTCCGACGGTGGCGCCCGTCTTCTGTTTGATATAGGGCGCGGCCGACAGATGATCGGCATGGGCATGGGTCTCAAGCACGCGGATGATCTTGAGACCGGCATTTTCGGCAGCGGCAAGGATGGCGTCGGCAGATTTCACCGAAACGCGGCCGTTGCGAGGATCGAAATCCAGAACCGGGTCGATGACAACGGATTGCTTGCTGCCAGGGTCCCACACCAGATAACTGACGGTGTTGGTGCGCTCCTCGAAAAACGCCTCGACGCCCGGTTTTACCGTCTCGGACACGGCGCTGCCTCTTTCATCGACCGTTGGCCCCGCTCCGGCATGCTGACGTATTTATATCAGCATCCGGCGCAGGAAGGGCTCACGGAAACAACGCGACCTGCTCAAGCCCCGTCGCTTCCGGAAAGCCCAGCATCAGGTTCATATTCTGCAAGGCCTGGCCCGACGCGCCCTTCACCAGATTGTCCAGCGCCGAGACGATGATGGCGCGGCCCGCGATGCGGTCAGCCGCGACGCCGATCATGGTCATGTTGGAGCCACGCACATGCCGAGTGTGCGGCGTCTCGCCGAACGGCAGCACGTGGACGAAGGGCTCCTTGCCATAGGCGTCCGAGAGAATGGCGTGCAGGTCCTGCGCACTGCGCCCGCGCCGCCCGCGCACATAGATCGTCGAGAGAATGCCCCGGTTCATCGGCACGAGATGCGGAGTGAAACTCACCACCACCTCGCGGCCGGCGGCCCTGGAAAATTCCTGATCGAGCTCGGCCATATGCCGGTGCTTGCCGACGCCATAAGCGTTGAATCCCTCCGAGACTTCGGAGAACAGCATCGCTTCTTTCGCCGCCCTGCCCGCGCCGGTCATGCCCGACTTCGCGTCCACCACGATTTCGTCGGTCTCGATCGCTTTGGCTTTCAACAGCGGAATGAGCGGAAGCTCCGCCGTGGTGGTGTAGCATCCGGGGTTGGCCACAAGCCGCGCCTTCTTGATGTCGCGCCGGTAAATCTCGCTCAGGCCGTAGACGGCTTCGCCCTGCAGTTCCGGCGCCTGATGCGCATGGCCGTACCAGCGCGCATAGGCTTCGACGTCGGCAAGGCGGAAGTCGGCGGAAAGATCGACCACTTTGGTCTCCGGCGCATCCGCGAGCAGCTTTTTGATCACGGTCTGCGTGGTGCCGTGCGGCAGGGCGCAGAATGCGAGATCGAGCTTGGCCGCGGCCCAGTCGAGGCCGTCGAGTGAAACGAGCTTCGGCAAGGGATAGGGCGAGAAATGCGAAAACACTTCCCGCACCTGCATCCCGGCCCGCCGATCCGCCGTGAGCAGGGAAATTTCCGCGCGCGGATGACGCAAAAGCAGGCGCACCAGCTCCGCTCCGGTATAGCCGGAGGCGCCGAGAACGCCGATCGTTGCCTTCTTAGTCATTGCGCAGTCTCCAACTTCCTTAACCCCATCCCTCGCCCAGCCAAGGCTGAGCGCGGCAAGACATTACCGTACCGGATTCGGGAAGCCGCGGAAGATGGGGAGAGGCGCCGCGGAACCTGGCCCGCCGGCACGCTGACGATCAAATGCGATCGCGCACCGGCGCTTGCAAGGCGCGGCGGCGGACAACCATCATGGGGTCGAGCGTCGTCATGGCGGGGCTCATACCCCTCCCCCGCCGCAGGGTCAAGGTTATCGTCTCGGATCCGATTTTCCGATAAGTTGGAGAGGTCGCGTGCCGGGCTAGCCGGCTAAAACGCGCGCGGCGACATTGGCTGCGATCATACGGGGGAGAAAATCCATGCGCCGCTTAGCTCTTTCGGCACTCGCGATTTGCGCCTTCCTGCTCTTGGGAGCGCAAGCGCCTGCACCTCAAACTGCACCTACACCTCCAATGCCGCCCACAACACCCTATGGAGCTCCTATCACGCTCGATCAGGCGAAGAGAGCCGCCGACGGCGCCGAAGCGGAAGCGAAGAAGAGAAACAGTACGATGGCCATCGCCATCGTCGAACCTTCCGGCGACCTTGTTTACTTCCGCCGAATGGACGGCACGCAATATTCGTCAGCCAAGATTGCGCAGTCGAAGGCGATCTCGGCTGCAATCTTCCGCCGTTCTACCAAGAGCTTCCGCGAGCGCATCGCCCAAGGCGATCTCTCCCCGATGGCATTGGCAGGAGCGGTTGCGTCCGATGGCGGCGTCCCGATTGTTGTAGACGGCAAGATCATCGGAGCGATCGGCGTGTCGGGCGGAGCGGACGACGCCGTGGCGCAGGCCGGCGCCGACGCACTGAAATAGCCGAGCCGTTTTCTGCAAAAAGAAGGTCGCCGCCAGGCGGCCTTCTCGGCGTGAGACGCCGCTCTGCCGATGACCGGCGCTGACTAAATCTAAATAGTCGGGCTCCAGGGCACCGGAATTTCGCGGTAGCCGGTCGCGGTTTTCTCAACATAGGCCAGTGCCGGGAACGGATAATGGAATCCCTGCACCATCATCTTCTCCGCCGCCAGCATGTCGTAGACCTTGCGGCGTACCTCTTCGGCCATCTTCGGATCCTGATCGGAGGAGGCATGCCAGCCCGGATTGCGCACGAAAAGCTGCGGCAGGTTGGTGACGTCGGCCTGTACGAAGACCTTGCCGGAACCAGATGCGATGAGATGCGAGGTATGGCCCGCCGAGTGACCATGGGTCGCAACCGCCGTGATCCCGGGCGCGACTTCCTTGCCCATTTCATATGGGGTGACCTTACGGCCAAGGGCATCGAACACGCGGCGGTTATTTGCGAACAAGTCCTGCATGCGGCCGGCGGACGCGCGGCTCATTTCGCCGTCATCCATCCAGAATTTCCATTCCGGCGCCGGCACGAGAATTTCCGCATTGGGAAAGGCCGGCTTGTTGTCGGCGGTCAGCAGCCCGTTGACGTGATCGCTGTGGAAATGCGAGATCACCACCATGTCCACCGCGTTGCGGTCGATGCCCGCGGTTTTCAGATTCTTCTGGAACTGGCCGGCGGCACCCTTGCTTCTCTCGAAATTGGCCTCGCCCGTTCCGGTGTCGATCACGATCAGCTTGGAACCGGTATTCACCACGATCGGCGAATAGCGAATGGTGATCTTGTCCTTCTCCATGAAGGCGGCCGCCAGCGCGGCATTCACGTCTTCCTTCTTTTGGTTGATAACGTAATTGTCGTCCAGCGGCCGCGTGTTCGCGCCGTCGGTGACGACGGTGATCTCATAGTCGCCGACCTTGTATCGATAAAAGCCGGAAGCCTGCGTGCCTGCCGGCGGAGCGGCGGCCGAGGCGGGCGAAGGTGAAATCGCTGTTACTGCAGCTGCGCCGACAGCTGCGGTGCTGGCGAGCACGGAACGGCGTGTGAGTTCGGTCATCGGAATCTCCCTGCCGATTTTCTGCGAAACTTCGATGCGGGATAATACCACTGTCGCGGCCCCTAACGGAATGGGGCCGCCTCCCGCTGCCTGCAAAACACCGTGTGCCGGGTTTTATTCCTCGAACGCAAAATCAGCCGTTCGCCAAAGCTCCGGCGGCTCGTTCAGGTGAACCATTTAAAAATATCGAATCCGAAATCGCCGAATTTCAAAAGCACCCAGGCCCATACAAATGCCGAGGCGACATTGGCCATCTGAAAATGCCAATAATTCATCTCCAGAATGCCCGCGATCAGCGGCACCGAAGCCCGCAACGGGCCGAAGAAGCGGCCGATAAAAATCCCCAAAATTCCCCAATGCTCCATGAAGGCATGGCCGCGCGGCAGCAGATCGGGATGTTTCGACAGCGGCCAGACATGCGCGATCGGCTCCTTGAAGTGATAGCCAACCCAATAGGAGAGCCAGTCGCCCGCGGCAGCGCCGAGCGCGGCGGCCACCAGGATCGGCCAGAATGGAATGCCGGAGGCATTAATGAGCGCGCCGATGCCCACTAAGAATTGCCCAGGCTGGAATGAACAGCGAAACGAATGCCAGGGATTCCCCAAAGGCGAGCGCGAATACGACCGGCGGGCCCCATAGCTGGTGTACGCGGACAAAATCGATGATGTCCTGCGCGAAATTGGTAAATGTCATAACGTCCCCCACCCAACCCCGCCCCTGTCTAACCCGGACAAGCGAGGCGCGCCAGAGCGCGAGCCGTTTGCTGCACATTCTTTTAGCCGGGTAACGTGGCTTCCTCGGTTGGGAAGATATGGTTGATAGCGATCATCGTGACGATCAGGATCGGCACCGCCACCAGCGCCCCGATCGGACCCCAGAGCCAAGTCCAGAACACCAGCGCAAGGAATACGGTCAGCGGGTTGAGCAACAGATGCTTACCCATCACCGCCGGGGTGATGAAATGGCCTTCGAGTGTGGTGAACAACAGATAGAGTAGCGGTGCGACCAGAGCGTGACCAAGCGTCGGAAAGGTCACGAGGCCGGCGGCCAACAACACCACTTCCATCAGCAGGGCGCCAAGATAAGGCACGAAATTGAACAGAAATCCGAGCACGCCCCAAACAAGCGGATTAGGCAACCCGACGGCATATGTGATCCCAACCGCCATGATGCCTACAAAGAAATTGATGACAGTGACGAGGCTGAGATAGCTGGTCAGGTTGTGCTCGACGTCATTGAGAATTCGAAGCATGCGCAGCCTGGCCTCGCGATTTTTAAAGAACACTACGAGCACCTGGCGCAGCTGCGCGCGGCCGATCAAAAAGAAAAACAACGTGCCGAAAAAGATCACCAGTTGCCCGAGCGCCGGCGTTACGAAGGCTACCGCCGGTTGCAGGATAGACACGAAGCTGAAGGCTACTTCCGGCTGATCGCCGGATTTGGGGAAGAGCGCGTTGCGTATTTCCTGCATGGCGGACACGGGCCGATCGAGCAGCACCAGTTTTTCCCTGATAATCTGTCCGAGCTGCGGCCCTTTCCCCGCCCATTCCACCAGGGGAGCGGCCAGGAGCAGGATCATTCCGTAGAAGATGGCGATCACCAGCAGCCACAACACGATCGCGCTCAGGAAGCCCGGAATGCGCGCTTTGGCCGCGAGGTTGGAAAGCGGGCCCAGCATCGTCCCAAGCACGAAGGCCGAAACGATCGGCAGGAGAATGGGCCGCGCATATTCGATGGCGGCAATCAGCGCTAAGAAAAACAATCCGATGATGGCGACCTGCCCCGAGACGCGCCACATGCCCCCGAATTTCTGCAAGGGCTGCGGATCGGTGAGGACCAGCGGAAACTGGCGCTTGCCGACGGACTTGATGAAATCCACGAGCTTCTCCGGGTCGGGTCCGCTGATGCCCCACGGCGGCGCAACCGGGCCGCCTGACAACGATTAAGCGGCTGTTTGGTTGCAGAAAAACGCCACTATTTTCGCATAGTTCTGCGCGTTAACCCGCCGCAATCACGATCCCTCTGCGTTCGTGGCATAGTCTGACACCTGATTCGTCTTCTTCCCTCGGTGCATCGATCAGCCATGGCGAAAGCGACAAAAAGCAAAAGTAAAACCGGAGATCTCTTCGATCGTGTGGAGCCCACCCGCAAGGTTTCGGGACGCGCCTCATCTGCAAGACCGGCGAGCCGCGGCGCGGAGAGTGGCTATACCGCGCGCCATATCGAGGTGCTGGAGGGGCTCGAGCCGGTGCGCCGCCGCCCCGGCATGTATATCGGCGGCACCGACGAGAAGGCGTTGCATCATCTCTTTGCCGAGGTGATCGACAATGCCATGGACGAGGCGCTGGCCGGCCACGCCACTTTCATCGAAGTGGATATGGAAGCCGACGGTTTTGTCAGCGTCACCGACAACGGGCGTGGCATCCCGGTCGACCCGCATCCGCGGTTCAAGAACAAGTCGGCCCTCGAAGTCATCATGACGACGCTGCACGCCGGCGGCAAATTCAATTCCAAGGTCTATGAGACCTCCGGCGGCTTGCATGGCGTCGGCGTTTCGGTCGCCAATGCGCTGTCGGAGCGGGCGGAAGTTGAAGTCTGGCGCGAGCAGCAGCATTACCGCATGGTCTTCGAGCGCGGCGCGCCGAAGGGCAAGCTGGAGAAACTCGGCCGCGTGCCGAACAAGCGCGGCACCAAAGTGCGTTTCCGTCCCGACCCGCAGATCTTCGGGCCGAAAGCGGGCTTCAAGCCGCAGCGCGTCTTCAAGATGGCGCGCTCCAAGGCTTATCTGTTCGGCGGCGTCGAGATCCGCTGGACCTGCGCCAAGGAAATGCTGCGCGGCGTCGATGATGTGCCGGAGCAGGAGACCTTCCACTTCCCCGACGGCCTGAGGGATTTTCTCGCCGCCGCCATTCATAATGACACGCTGGTGCATCCGGACATCTTCACCGGCAAGTCAGGCAGGACCGGCAGCCATGGAGCCGTGGAATGGGCCGTGGCCTGGACAGCGGACGCCGACGGCTTCGTCTCCTCCTATTGCAACACCATCCCCACCGGCGATGGCGGCACGCATGAATCGGGCTTGCGCAGCGTGCTCGCCCGCGGTCTGAAGGATCACGCCGAGCGCGTCGGCCAGGGCAAGCGCGCGGCCTCCGTCACCAGCGAGGACGTCATGGCCGGGGCCGCCGCCATGCTGTCGGTCTTCATCCGCGAGCCGGAATTCCAGGGTCAGACCAAGGACCGCCTCGCCACCGCCGAAGCGACCCGTATCGTCGAACAGGGCATCCGCGATCCGTTCGACCACTGGCTCGCGGGCAATCCCAACCAGGCCGGCAAGCTGCTGGATTTCGTGATCGAGCGCGCGGAGGAACGCCTTCGCCGCCGGGCGGAAAAGGAGATCTCGCGCAAGACCGCGGTGCGAAAGCTGCGGCTTCCGGGCAAGCTGGCGGATTGCAGCAACACCGGCGCCGAAGGTTCGGAGATTTTCATCGTCGAGGGCGATAGCGCCGGCGGCTCCGCCAAGCAGGCGCGCGACCGCGCGACGCAGGCGGTGATGCCGTTGCGCGGTAAAATTCTAAACGTCGCTTCGGCGACCAAAGACAAGCTGATGCAGAACCAGCAGCTGGCGGACCTAGTGCAGGCGCTGGGCTGCGGCACCGGCGTGCACTATCGCGAGGAGGATCTGCGCTACGAGAAGGTCATCGTGATGACCGACGCCGATGTGGACGGCGCGCATATCGCATCGCTGCTGATCACCTTCTTCTACCGCGAGATGCCGAAACTGATCGACGCCGGCAAGCTCTATCTTGCCGTGCCGCCGCTCTATCGCCTCACCCACGGCGCCAAGACGGTCTATGCGCGCGACGACGCGCACAAGGGCGAATTGTTGAAAAAAGAATTCCACGCCAATGCCAAGGTGGAGATCGGCCGCTTCAAGGGCCTGGGCGAGATGATGGCGAGCCAGCTCAAGGAAACCACCATGGACCGGCGCAAGCGCACGCTGCTGCGCGTGACTTTGCAGGCGGACGACCGCGAGGACACCGCGGACTCAGTCGAACGCCTGATGGGCACCAAGGCGGAAACCCGCTTCGCCTTCATCCAGGAAAAGGCCGAGTTCGCCTCGGAAGAACTGCTGGACGTCTGAAATAACATCCGCTCGTCCCCGCAAAGCGGGGATCAGTCGGCGTGACAAATCACTCCTGATCCAGCGGCAGCCCGACGTAATTCTCCGCTAGCGCGGTCGCCGCAGCGCGCGAACTGGTGACGTAATCCAGTTCCGCGAGCTGGCGGCGATAGTCGAAATCGATATCGAAGGCGAAGCGGTGCAGCAGCTGCGTCATCCAGAGCGAGAAGCGCTGCGCCCTCCACACCCGCCGCAGGCAGGTCGACGAATAGGCATCGAGCCGATCGCTTGCCCCGGACGCGTAAAAGGCATCGATCGCGCGCGACAGCACTAGCACATCGGCGAACGCCAGGTTCATGCCCTTGGCACCGGTCGGCGGCACGACATGCGCGGCATCGCCGGCGAGAAACAGCCGGCCATACTTCATCGGCTCCGCCACGAAGCTGCGCATGGGCGTGATCCCTCTCTGCCAAATCTTGCCTTCGGTGAGCGCGCGGGTGCCGTCCAGCCGCGTTTGCAGTTCCTGCCAAATCCTGTCGTCAGGCCAAGCGTTGATGTCTTCGTCCGGCGCGCATTGCAGATAGAGCCGCGAGAGGGTCGGCGAGCGCATGCTGCAAAGCGCAAAGCCACGCGCATGAAAGGCGTAGATCAGCTCCCGCTCCGGCGGCGGCGCTTCCGCCAGGATGCCGAGCCAGGCAAAGGGATAGTCGCGCTCATAAGCTGTGAGCATCCCGGACGGGAAACTCGGACGGCAGATGCCGTGCGAGCCGTCGCAGCCGGCGATGAAGTTGCAGGAGATCTCCTTCTCCGCACCCGCATGCCGGAAGGCGATTGTCGGGCTGGCGCTTTCAAAGCCGGCCAGGCGCACGTCCTCGACCTCAAAGAAAATCTCGCCGCCATCGGCCAGCCGCCGCGCGATCAGATCCTTGACGATCTCCTGCTGGCCATAGATCGCGATCCCCTTGCCGACCAAGCTGCGAAAATCGAGATGATGCAGCGCGCCTTCGAAGCAGAGAAAGATACCGTCATGCCACATCGCCTCGTGCTGCAGACGTTCACCGACGCCGGTCTCCACCAGCAGGTCGGCCGCCCATTGTTCGAGCACGCCGGCGCGCACGCGCTGTTCGACATAGGCGCGGCTGCGGTTTTCGAGCACGATGGATTGGATGCCACTCCGGTGCAGCAAATGAGACAGCATCAGCCCCGCAGGACCGGCGCCGACGATTCCGACTTGCGTGCGCATGGCCGCTTCTCCCGGAAAGCTAGCCATAAACGGGCGCTTGGCGGGACGAAAAGGGACGAAGCCCGGAAAGGCTGGAACGTTCGCCCCGCCCGCTCGCTTTTCCTTTTGGGACAGGCGCATGGCTGGGGCGCGGCCTATGCGCCGAAGCGCTTGACTGACCGCGGCTTTCGGGCAACTACGGGGGTCAATCAGTCCGTTCCGGCCGGTCAGGACCTTAGCGCCACTAGAGGAAGCGTTTTGCCATGCATGAAGTCACCAACAAGTCCCATTGGCATGAGCCGTCCGGCGGCAGGAAAGCCGGCTTTGGCGATTTCGGGCGGCCGAAAACTCCCTATGACCTGTTCATGGAGTCGGAAGAGATTCCGGTCTTTCGCGGCGTCGGCTGCACGCGCACGCAGGACCTGCCGCTGAAGGCCTGGAAGCGTACCGGCGGCCGCGGCAGCTACATCCAGCTCTATGGCACTGAGGGCAAGTGGGGCTGCTACGTGGTTGAGGTGCCGGGCGCCGGCGCGCTCAATCCCGAAAAACACATGTACGAGGAAATCTTCCTTGTGCTCGAAGGCCGCGGCAGCACCGAGGTCTGGCTGGAAGGCGACAACAAGCGCCACACCTTCGAATGGCAGAAGGGTTCGATGTTCTCGATCCCGATGAATGCCATGCACCGCATCGTCAACGCCAGCTCAAGCCCTGCCCTGCTGCTCGGCGGCACGACGGCGCCCAACGTGCTGAACATGATCAACAACGTCGAGGGGGTATTCAACAATCCGTTCCGCTTCACCGACCGCTTCAGCGGCGCCGACGACTTCTACAAATATAAGGACGACGTCGAGCCGGATCCGGTGCGCGGCCTCGCCATGCGCCGCACCAATTTCATTCCCGACGTGATCAGTTGCGATCTGCCGCTCGACAATCGCCGCTCTCCGGGCTGGCGGCGCGTCGAACCGTTCATGACCAACAACCAGTTCTATTACTGGATCGGCCAGCACGAGAACGGCCGCTATTCCAAGGCGCACGCGCATACTTCCGCAGCGGTGCTCGTCTGCCTGAAGGGCAAGGGCTATACCTATACCTGGCCGGAGCGGAACGGCGTCACGCCCTGGAAGGATGGCAAGGGCAACGAGGTTCAGCGCGTCGATTATGAATTCGGCGGCATCGTCACCGCCGCGCCCGGTGGCGCGCGCTGGTATCACCAGCACTTCGCCGCTTCCAAGGATCCGCTGCGGCTGAGCGCCTGGTTCGGTCCATTCAATCCCGGCCGCGAGCCCGGCCCGCCCGGCGAGAAGCACACCGACTATACCGGGCGCGACATTCCCGAGGGCGGCACCGCCATCCCGTATTGGATGGAGGATCCCTTCATCCGTGAGGAATACGAAACGCGGCTGAAGGCGGAAGGCGTCGAAAACCGCATGCGCCCGGAATATTACGACAAGAACTACAAGGGCCCGCTGCCGACGGAATAAAACGAGCCGGATTACTGGACCTCGTCATGCCCCGCGAAAGCGGGGCATCCAGTATCCACCAGCAGACGATGTGATTACTGGATCGCCCGCCTGCGCGGGCGATGACATGAAAAGAGAACGCGAAGAATGCCAGTCGAAGAAACTCCGGAAGGACGCGTTTATTTCTCCAGCATCGGGCGCACGCTCGAAGGCGAGGATGAAATCTGCATCCTCAGCGTCGGCGTCGATATCGGCTCATCGACTTCGCATCTCGTGTTCTCCCGCATTGTGCTGGAGCGGCTCGACAGCCGCTATGTCGTGACCCAGCGCGAGACCTTTTATCAGTCGGACATCCTGCTCACGCCGTATAACGAGAAGGAAGAGATCGACGCCGAAAAGCTCGGCGCCTTCATCAACCAGCAATATGCCGACGCCAATGTCGATCCGAACGAGATCGACACCGGCGCGCTGATCCTCACCGGCGTGGCGGTGCGCCGCCGCAATGCGCGCAAGATCGGCGAATTATTCGCGGGCCAGGCCGGCAAGCTCGTTGCGGTGAGCGCCGGCGACAACCTGGAAACCGTGATGGCGGCCTACGGCTCCGGCGCCGCCGCCCGCTCGATCCGCGACAGCTCCACCGTGATGAATGTCGATATCGGCGGCGGCACGTCAAAGATCGCGGTCTGCGCCGACGGCAAGGTCATCGGATTGACCGCCATCGACGTCGGTGCGCGGCTGGTATGCGTTGATGGCGGCGGCAAGATCAACCGCATCGAAGAGGCCGGCCGGCGCTTCGCCGCCGCGCTCGGCCACGATCTTAAGCTCGGCGATCCGCTGCCGCCGCAGGTTGCGCGCGAACTCGCCTCGCACATGGCCGACCGGCTGTTCGAAGCGATGCAGGGCGCTTCCCCGGCGGAAGGCGGCACGCATCTGCTGCGGCTCGAGCCCCTCGCCTATCGCGGCAAGGTGGACGAGGTGACTTTCTCCGGCGGGGTGTCGGAGTTCATCTATGGCCGCGAGAAACAAACCTTCGGCGACCTTGGCCCGTTGCTGGCGGATGAAATCCGCAAGCGGACGGAAAAATGGGTGTCGCGCATCGAGACGCCCGACCAGGGAATCCGCGCCACGGTGATCGGCGCCTCGCAATACACCACCCAGGTCAGCGGCAGCACGATTTTCGTCTCTCCGCTGGAAACCGTGCCGCTGCGCAACGTGCCGGTGATCGCGCCGCAGTTGCCGCTGGACGAGGAGATCGACGCGAAAGCAGTAGCCACCGCAGTCACTTCAGCCCTGAAGCAGCTCGATCTTGCCCAGGGCAAGAGCCCGGTCGCGGTCTTCGTGCCCTGGAGGGGCTCGGCGACCTTCCAGCGCCTTGATGCCTTCTGCCGCGGCGCGGTTGAAGGGCTTGCCCCGGTTTTGAGCCGCGGCCACCCGCTGGTGCTGGCGGGGGACGGCGACGTGGGCGGGCTGCTCGGCATCCACCTGCGCGAGGAAATGCACTTTCCCAACCCGATTGTCTCGGTCGATGGCCTCGAACTGAAGGAATTCGACTTCATCGACATCGGCGGAATGATGGAGAGTTCCGGCGCGGTGGCGGTGGTGATCAAATCGCTGGTCTTCCCCGCCACTGCGGGTGTGGGCCAGGAATGGCGCGCGGAACCCGAGCGGCAAGAGGCAAGCGCCTGACCCCGAAAAGGCCGAACCGTTTGAAAAACATTAAGTATTAATTCCACTTATTGCAGTGCAGCAGCATTGACTTTAAGCCTTTCGGCCTTATGTTCGCTACGTACGATCGAACACAAATTCGACCGTCAAGCCCCCGCCATTACAGGTCGTCGTTTTCCCGGCGCGGGCCCGGATGGTCCCTCATAGAGGTTGCATGCCCTTTTCTACTCTTGGCTTGTCCGAGAAAGTTCTCGCCGCGATTGGCGCGGCCGGTTATCCAGCACCCACCCCCATTCAGGAACAAGCCATCCCGCACGTTCTCGCGCGGCGCGACGTTCTTGGCATTGCCCAGACAGGTACCGGCAAGACCGCCGCCTTCGTCTGGCCGATGCTTAATCTTCTGGAAAAGGGCCGCGCCCGCGCGCGGATGCCGCGCACGCTCATTCTCGAGCCGACGCGCGAACTCGCGGCACAGGTGGCGGAGCACTTTGCGCGCTACGGCGCCAAGCACAAGCTCAATGTCGCCCTGCTGATCGGCGGCGTCTCCTTCGGCGATCAGGATACGAAACTTATGCGCGGCGTCGACGTCTTGATCGCGACCCCCGGCCGGCTTCTCGACCATACCGAACGCGGCGGGCTGCTGCTGACCGGGGTCGATCTGCTGGTGATCGACGAGGCCGACCGCATGCTCGACATGGGTTTCATTCCCGACATCGAGCGCATCGGCAAGCTGGTGCCTTTCACCCGCCAGACGCTGTTCTTCACGGCAACCATGCCGTCGGAAATCCAGCGCATCGCCGACACCTTCCTGCACAACCCGGTGCGCGTCGAGGTTTCCCGCCCCGCCACCACCGCAGCCGGGATTACGCAATCGCTCGTCCCCTGCGGTCGCGAGCCGCACCAGAAGCGCGACACGCTCCGCCGTCTGATCCGCTCCGAGGTCAATCTGAAGAACGCCATCATCTTCTGCAACCGCAAGCGCGAAGTCGCGCTGTTGCACCGGTCGCTGGTGAGCCACGGCTTTAACGCGGTGGCGCTGCATGGCGATCTCGACCAGCCCGCGCGCATGGCGGCACTGGAAGCTTTCCGCAAAGGCGAGGCCAAGCTCCTGATTGCCTCCGACGTTGCCGCCCGCGGTCTCGATATCCCGGAAGTCAGCCACGTGTTCAATTTCGACGTGCCGCACCACGCGGACGACTACGTCCACCGCATTGGGCGAACCGGCCGCGCCGGCCGCACCGGCACCGCGATCACGATCGTGGCGCCGATGGACCAGAAAGCGGTCGCGGCGATCGAA
>CAWDIZ010000018.1:0-74353 GCA_963802475.1 uncultured Alphaproteobacteria bacterium | reverse complement strand
AGGATTTCGTCCACCGCGGGGCCGAGACGGACCACGCGCCCACGCAGATCGAGCGCGGGTACTTCAAATGGCAAAATGGTGTCGTCCTCGGAGGTGGAGGCCGGCGCGCGGACGGGAATTGCAAAATCTGGATTTGTCATTCTGGCTATATGTAGGCCGCATCACCCCGAATGCGACCCCTGAAAATCAAGTGAAGTGAAACCGGTCAGCGCGTCGACAGGTAGTATTATTGCACTAGGCGGCGGTGTTAAAACACCAGGCGAGGATGCCCTTTTGCGCGTGCAGCCGGTTTTCCGCTTCGTCGAACACGACGGAATGCGGACCATCCATCATCTCATCGGTGACTTCTTCGCCGCGATGTGCCGGCAGGCAATGCATGAACAGCGCGTCGGGCTTGGCGCGCGCCATCAGCGCCGCATTGACCTGATAGCGTGTGAGCAGGTTATGCCGGCGGCCGTCGACGTCGCGGTCGCCCATCGAGACCCAGGTGTCGGTGACCACGCAGTCGGCGCCTTTCACTGCTTCGTCCGGATCGTTCATCAGCTTGATTGGGGCGCGGGACGTCTTGATCCAGTCGAGCAGCGGCTTCTTCGGTGCAAGCTCCGGCGGAGTGGCGACCCGCAAGCTGAAATCGAAACGCTGCGCCGCATGCATCCAGGACGTCAGCACATTGTTCGCGTCGCCGGTCCAGGCCACGGTGCGGCCGCGGATCGAACCACGGTGTTCCTCAAAGGTCATCACGTCCGCTATCACCTGGCAGGGATGCGAGGCCTTGGTCAGGCCGTTGATTACCGGCACGGCGGCATGACGGGCGAATCTCCACCGGCGTGCCGGGATCGAGCGTACGGATCATGATGGCATCGACATAGCGCGAAAGAACCTGGCGGTGTCCGCGATGGTCTCACCGCGGCCGAGCTGCATTTCCTGCCCGGTGAGCAACATGGTGTCGCCACCCAATTGCCGCATGGCGACATCGAAGGAAACACGCGTGCGGGTAGATGGCTTGTCGAAGATCATGGCAAGCATCTTGCCGGCCAGCGGGCGCTTCGGCCGACGCGCCCGAGGCCTTTCACTTAGCCTTCATCGCGCGCGAGGATGCGATCATCGTCCCGCAACTCCGCCGACGGCAGTTCGATCAGATCGAGGAAATGTCTCACGTCAGTGCCGCTCACCGGCCCGCTCCCTGTTTCAGCGGCTGCTCCAGCTCCCGCTCAATGGCGGTGCAAGCGCTTCTCAAGGCGCGCCATCGCTTCGCTGATCTCCGCTTCGCCGGCGATCAGCGGCGGCAGCAGCCGAACGACATTGTCCCCGGCTGCGGGCGCCAGTATTTTTTCTGCGCGCATGGCGTCGACCAGCTTCGCATTCGGCACGATGGCTACGTAGCCCGATGAGCAGACCCTCGCCGCGCACCTCCGCAATCACCGCCGGATGCCGATCCTTCAGTTCCGCCAGCCGCTGCTTGAACAACAGGCCGATCCGCCGCACGTGATCGAGAAAGCCAGGCGCCAGCGTCACGTCCAGTACGGCATTGCCAAGCGCCGTGGCGAGCGGATTGCCCCCATAGGTGGATCCGTGCGTGCCGATGGTCATGCCTTTGGCGGCCTCAGCGGTGCCGAGGCAGGCGCCGAGCGGAAATCCGCCACCGATGCCTTTTGCGATGGCCATTATGTCGGGAAGTCACGCCGGTGCGCTCATAGGCGAAGAAGCTCCCGGTGCGGCCGATGCCGCTCTGCACCTCGTCGAAGATCAGTAACAGCCCGTGCTCGTCGCAGAGCTGGCGCAAGGCGCGCAGAAAAGCCGGCGATGCAACCCGCACGCCCCCTTCGCCTTGGATCGGCTCGATCAGGATGCCGGCAGTCTGCGGGCCGATGGCGCGTTTGACTGCCTCAAGATCGCCGAAAGGCACCTGGTCGAAGCCTTCGACCGGCGGGGCCGAAGCCTTCGAGATGCTTTTTCTGGCCACCGGCGGCAATGGTCGCCATGGTGCGGCCGTGGAAGGCGCCTTCGAAAGTAACCAGGCGAAAACGCTCGGGCCGGCCGCTGGCGGACTGATATTTTCGCGCCATCTTGATGGCGCATTCCATCGCTTCCGCGCCAGAATTGGTGAAGAAGACGGTGTCCGCGAAACTTACCTCACATAACCGTTCGGCCAGCCTTTCGGCTTCTGGAATGCGATAGAGATTGGAGACGTGCCAGAGCTTGTTGGCCTGCTCGGTTACCGCGGCGACCAGCTTGGGATGCGCGTGTCCCAAGCGCATTGACCGCGATGCCGGATGCGAAGTCCAGGTAACGTTCACCGTTGGTCGCGATCAGCCAAGCGCCTTCGCCCCGCTCAAAAGCGAGATCGACGCGCGCGTAAGTCGGCAGGATATGCGACGCCACGGCCAGTTTCTTTCAAGAAACAATTCCCGAAATAATTTGTGCCGCCCTCGGGGCGGCACGAGACAAACATTCTATTTGGCCGCCCGGAACCGGTCAACACGTCCCCAAACCCGACATTGGCCGTCCGCCGGGTACCATTTCGAGCCTACAGCACTCTGCGTTTATCCACTGGCTGCAGGTTTTTCGAGGAATGTGTGGACGCGCGGTACCCCGACTCTTGCGCGGGAGTCGCCTCATATTGTAGCTTTCGAGATTGTCGCATACGACATCTCGTGCGCGACGGGGCAAATAGGTTTCCTTGAGGTTTCGACTGCGTGCAGGTCGGGCGAGCCGAAAGGCTGCCGGACAACGAGGTGGGATTCTGCGCGGTGCTGGTCGAGGAGGAATGGACATGGGTTGGACCGACGAGCGGGTAGAACTTCTGAAAAAGCTTTGGTCGGATGGGCTTTCGGCAAGCCAGATTGCCGGCGAGCTCGGCGGCATCACCCGCAATGCGGTGATCGGCAAGGTCCATCGTCTTGGGCTCTCCGGGCGGGCCAAGAGTTCCTCCTCCGGCGCCGCACGGCCGCGCAAGCCGCGCGCCCCGGGCATGATGCGGGTGTCGCGCCCCTCCATGCGCGGCAATACCGCGCTGGCACATGCTTATGACCACGAGCTTGAAGCCGAGCCGGAACTGATCGACAACATCATTCCGATCGGGCAACGCCGCACCATCCTCGAACTGACCGAGGATACTTGCCGCTGGCCGATCGGCGATCCCGGCAGTCCGGATTTCTTCTTCTGCGGCGGCAATACGGTGAACAGCCTGCCTTATTGCTCGCATCACTCCCGCGTCGCTTATCAGCCGGTGAGCGACCGGCGCAGAGACCGGCGTTCGTTCCGGGGCTAAGCTGCGGCAAAGCCGAAGCGCATCCTAGGATTAGTGCGAGGACGCGACTTTGGTCTTTCCGAACAGATCGTTGAGCGCATAGCCCGCACCGCGCACCGTGCGGATGGGATCGGCGCCATGGCCGCGGTTGAGCGCCTTGCGCAGGCGCCCGACATGCACATCCACGGTACGCTCGTCGATATAGATTTCGCTGCCCCAGACACCGTCAAGCAGCTGAGCCCGGGAAAATACCCGGCCGGGCCGCTCCATCAGAAATTCCAGCAGCCGATATTCGGTCGGCCCGAGATCGACCGGCTGGCCCGAGCGGGACACCCGCTTCTTTTCGCGGTCGAGTTCGATTTCGCCGAAGGCCAGCACATTGGCCACCCGGTCGGGATTGGCGCGGCGTAAAAGCGCGCGCACGCGCGCCACCAGTTCCGGCACAGAAAACGGCTTGACGATGTAATCGTCCGCGCCGGTGGAAAGCCCGCGGATGCGCTCGCTTTCCTCGCCGCGCGCAGTCAGCATGATGATCGGCAGTTGCCGGGTCTCGGGACGCGCGCGCATGACGGCGGCACAGCTCGATGCCGGATAGCCCGGGCAGCATCCAGTCCAGCACGACAAGATCGGGCGCATGTTCCTTCAGCTTGACGTCGCCTTCGTCGCCGCGCGCGGCGGTGTCAACCTCGTAGCCTTCCGCCTCGAGATTGTAGCGCAACAGTAAGGTGAGCGGCTCTTCGTCTTCGACGATCAGGATACGGGCAGCCATTCGTGTTTGCTCCCCCTTCAGCTTGCCGCGCCGGCGGCGAGTTTGGTGGTGTCGCCTTTCGGCCGTTCATCGGTGATCGTGCGTCCTTCGATCATGTAATGCACAGTCTCTGCGATATTTGTGGTGTGGTCGCCCATCCGCTCGATATTCTTGGCGCTGAACATCAGGTGAATGCAGAAGGTGATGTTGCGCGGATCTTCCATCATGTAGGTCAAGAGCTCGCGGAAAAGCGAGGTGCACATCGCGTCGACCTCCTTGTCCCGCCGCCACACATCGAGTGCCTTGGCGAGTTCGCGGCTGGCGTAGGCGTCCAGCACCTGCTTGAGCTGGGCCAGCGCCAAGGCCGCCATGTGCTCCAGGCCGCGGATCAGCTTTTGCGGGCGGAACTCGCCATTCAATTCGGCCACGCGCTTGGCGATGTTCTTGGCGAGGTCGCCGATCCGCTCCAGATCGTTGGATACGCGCAGTGCGCTGACGATTTCACGCAGGTCGATCGCCATCGGCTGGCGGCGGGCGATGGTGAGGATCGCCTTCTCCTCGATCTCGCGCTGCAGCGCGTCGATCGAGCGGTCGACCAGCACCACATGCTCGGCCAAGCTGGTATCGAGCCGCACCAGGGCATCGACGGAATCCGCAATCGCCTTTTCGGCAAGGCCGCCCATCTGCGCGACGGATGTGTTGAGTTCCTGCAGGTCGGCGTCGAAGGCCTTGGCGGTATGTTCGGACATGATCATCTAAGTTTCCTCGCGGGCACCCTGCCCTGCATCTCAACCGAAACGGCCGGTGATGTAATCCTGCGTGCGGGGATTGCTCGGCGCCGTGAACAAGGTTTCCGTCGGACCGAATTCGACGATCTTGCCAAGATACATAAACGCCGTATAGGCGGACACGCGCGCCGCCTGCTGCATGTTGTGAGTCACAATGACGATCGTGACCATGGGCGCCAACTCCGTCACCAATCCCTCAATGCGCGCGGTGGCGATCGGGTCGAGCGCAGATGTCGGCTCGTCCAGCAGCAGCATCTCGGGTTCGGGCGCCAGCGCCCGGGCGATACAAAGACGCTGCTGCTGACCGCCGGAAAGGCTGTAGGCGGAATTGCTCAGCCGATGCTTGACTTCGTCCCACAGCGCCGCCTGCTTGAGCGCCTGCTCCACCCGCTCGTCAACGATCGCCTTCTTGCGAATGCCGCGGACCCAGAGCCCTGCAGCGACATTGTCATAGATGGATTTTGGAAACGGATTTGGCTTTTGGAAGACCATTCCGATTTTCAAGCGAATCAGCATCGGATCGACCTTGGGCGAAACGATATTGGTTTGCTCGGGGAAGAGAATGACCCGGCCCTCGTACCGATTTCCGGGATACAGATCGTGCATTCGATTGAGCGCGCGCAACAAAGTACTCTTGCCGCAGCCGGAGGGCCCGATCAAAGCGGTGACCTTGCGGTCATGAATGGGAAAGTTCAACTTTCTCAGCGCCTGCTTCTCGCCATAGTAAAAACTGAAATCCTCGACGCGCGCACGCACAGGCGGCGCTGCGATGGGCTCGACTGGCGTGCGTGTTGTATCGTCGCGTCCATCATAGCCTTCGGAAGAGCGCTCACTTTAAACCCCTGCGGATACGGTAACGAAGATAGATGGCAAAACCATTCATCAGTAAGGTCATGGCCAAAAGGACAACGCCCGTTGCGGCAGCCGCGACATGGAAGCCTGCCTGCGGCCGGGAAATCCAGTTGAACATTTGAATCGGCATGACGGTGAACGGCGAGTTGAGCCATTCAAAATTCACAAAGGGGAATTCTCCCTGGATGGGTGACGGCGGAAGAAAGGCAATGAAGGTCAGCGCACCGATCGTTATGATCGGAGCTGTCTCTCCGATAGCGCGCGACATGCCGACGATCGCTCCGGTGAGGATTCCAGGCCGGGCGGCGGGCAATAGATACATATAGACGGCTTGCCATTTATCCGCGCCAAGCGCGAAGGCTGCCTCACGGATTTCTATCCCGATACTGCGCAAGGCTTCGCGTGTCGCGACAATGATGATAGGTAGAATGAGCAATGCCAGGGTCATGCCGGCGACCAGCACCGTCTGTCCAAGCTGCAAAGTTTGCACGAACAGGCCCAATGCCAGCAGACCGTAGATGATCGACGGTACGCCAGCGAGATTGGTCACGTTGATCTCGATAAGATCGGTCAGCCAATTCTTCGAGGCGTATTCTTCCAAATAGACGCCGGCAGCAACTCCGATCGGAACCGCGAGCACGGTGGTGGTGATCATCACCACCACCGTCCCTACCCAGGCCGAGAGAATGCCGGCCTCGTCAGGCCTGCGTGACGGGTAGTTTGACAAAAATTCAAGACTGATACGCGGCACGCCATCCACCACGAAGTCGGTGATCAGAGCGAGCAGGGCGCCCATGGCCAGGATGAGCACCGCCATGCCCATGATGCCGAACCGCAGATCCTGCCGATTGGCGATCTTGACGAGGCGTTGTTCGTCCACCTTCAAGAGTTCTCGTTTTTGAATTTCAGTGCTCATTATCTGCCGTTTAATAGACTTCGCGATACTTCTTCCGGAGCCAGAAGGCGACCAGATTGAAGACGAGAGTAATCAGGAAAAGCGTGAGGCCGGCTGCGAAGATTGTCTGATACGCCAGCGAATTGTGCGGCACGTCCCCAAGGCTGATTTGAACGATATAGGCGGTGATGGTCGCGGCGCCTTCGAGCGGGTCATAGGCAAGCCGTGCTTGCTGGCCGGCGGCGATCGCAACCACCATGGTCTCGCCGACGGCACGCGACATGCCCAGCAGATATGCAGCCGTGACCCCAGAAAACGCGCCCGGGATGACCACGCCGAGCGCCGTTTGCAGCCGGGTAAAGCCAAGCGCGTAGGCGCCCTCTCTCAGGGGATTGGGCACCGCACGCATCGCGTCTTCTGCGACCGAAACAATATAGGGAAGAATCATAATCCCGATCACGATGCCGGGGACCAGCAGATTGAAGCCGGAAAGGCCGGGAATGAAAACCTGGAAAATCGGCGTCAGGAAAAAGAGCGCAAAGTAGCCAAAGGCGACGGTTGGCACGCCCGCCAAGAGCTCCAGAATCGGTTTGACCGTCTCGCGGACCCGCTGTCGGGCAAATTCACTCAGGTAGATTGCGAGAATCGTTCCGGCAGGCACCGCTACAAGAAGGCCGATAAACGTCGTCATCAGCGTACCGGAGACGAGCGTCATGATGCCGAAGCGCGGATTGTCAAAAACCGGCGTCCATTCGGTATCGGTCAGAAAATCGAAGATCGAAACTTGCCTGAAGAACAAGATCGATTCATAGACCAAGATATAAACGATGCTGGCGGTGATGAGGACCGACAAGGCTGCGGCGAGAAACAGAATTACGCGTACGATCCACCCAATGATCATTCTTCGCCGCAAAAACGCTTCGCTGGCGGAAATTCGACCGTAAGGCTTCGCTTCGCTGGAAGAGTAGCCTAGGTCAACGGTCGCCATAATACTGCACCCTTGCGGCCTAAACGAAAGTTGGGCGGACCAAACCGCCCAACTTCCTGGAATTTACGCATACCAACGCGCAATCAATTGGTCAGCGGCGCCTTCAGCAGTCCGTCCACCGAAATGCCAACTTTGGAGCCTTGGAAGGCAGTACCGAGGGCGCGATCCTTGTAGCGCTGCATGAACACGTCGTAAGCCTTGTCCGGAAGCGGCACGTAGCCAACTTCCTTGACCAGCTTCAACGCGTTGTTCTTGTCGAGATAAAATTCGACGAATTTCCCGACCTCGGGTTTGCTCTCGATGGATTTCTTGCTGACATAGATGAAAATGGGACGCGACAGCGGCTGATAGCTGCCGTCTCTGGCGGCCTCGACCGACGGCATGACTGCTTTCGCGTCGTCCTTCGACTTGATCGCCACGGCTTTGAGCTTGTTCGCATTCTCCACGTAATAGGCGAGCCCGAAGAAGCCCAAAGCATTAACGTCGCCGGCGATTCCCTGCACCAGCACGTTATCGTCTTCCGACGCTGTGAAGTCGCCGCGCGACGAATGTTCCTTGCCGACGATCGCCTGCGTGAAATAGTCGTATGTGCCGGAATCGGTGCCGGCGCCATAAAGCTTCAGCGGCCGGTCGGGGAAGCTGTCACGAACCTGTTTCCAGTTGGTGATCTTGCCTTGAGCTTCCGGCTCCCAAATTTTCTTCAGCTCTGCGACGGTCATCTCCTTGGCCCAGTCATTCTTGGGGTTGACCATCACCGTGACCGCGTCGAGCGCAATCGGCAGTTCGATAAATTCGACATTAGCGGCCTTGCAGTCGGCACGCTCTTTTTCGGTAATCGGCCGCGACGCATCCGAAATATCCGTTTCGCCGCGGCAGAATTTCTTGAAACCGCCGCCGGTGCCGGCAATTCCAACCGTCACCTTGACGCCCTTGTTGGCCTTCTGGAATTCCTCGGCCATGGCTTCGGTAATCGGAAACACGGTCGAGGAGCCATCGATCGCGATTATTTTGTTCTGAGCCGACGCTGCATTGAACGTGAGCGTTAAAGCGGCTCCGGCCAAAATCAGGAATTTTAGGGACATGCATCTTCTCCTTGTTACCGGGGCACTTCTTCGCCCCCGAGTGCCGGACGTGCGCTGCCCCTGGTCCCTATCGATGGCGCATAACCCTTCTATGACTGTCTTATGACAGTCATATGACATGATTAACCACCTGTATTTGCTTTGTTTTTATGCCCGGAGTTTTTGGTCCCTGGGGACGGGCAGGTGCACGGTGAAAGTGGCACCCTGGCCAAGTTCGCTGGCGATGGACAGCCGGCCGCGGTGCCGATTGAGGATGTGCTTGGCAAGCGCGAGCCCGAGGCCGGTCCCACCTTGGGAGCGGCTGTCGGCTACGTCGACCCGGTAAAACCGTTCGGTCAGTCGCGGCAGATGCTCGGGCGCGATGCCGGGCCCATAGTCGCGCACCACCACCTGCGCTTCGTCATCGCCGTCGCCCTTTCCCTCCCGGCTGAAATCAATTTCTACGCGCTTGCCTGACGCGCCGTATTTCAATGCATTCTCAATCAGGTTCTCGAATACGCGGATCAGTTCATCGCGGTCACCGAGGACGATCAACGGCGTGGGCGGGGCGTGAATGCGGATTTCGACCTCGCGGTCGCGCGCGAGAGTTTGCAAGCCGTCCGCCACCTGCCGCACGATCGGGACGAGATCGACCGGGGTATCGGGCCGCATATGCGCGCTCAACTCGATCCGCGACAGCGACAGCAGATCATCGATCAGCCGCGCCATGCGGGTCGCCTGCGCTTGCATGATCTGGAGGAAGCGCTCACGCGCAGCGGTGTCGTTTCGCGCCGAACCTTGCAGGGTATCGATGAAACCCGATAGCGCTGCCAGCGGCGTGCGGAGTTCATGGCTTGCATTGGCGACGAAGTCGGCGCGCATTTCCTCCACCCGGCGCATTGGTGTCAGGTCATGAAAAGTCACGAGCAGGCTATCGAGCTCACCCTTGGCGGAGGCACCGCGGCTGTTGATCGGAATCACAAAGGCCTCGAGCCACCGCTCCGGTACGCGTTCGGAGAACTCCACCCGCTGCGGCTGACCGGTTTCGCCGGCTTTTTGAATGGCATCCGCCAGGGCGGGAACGCGGATTGCGACCAGGCCCAACCCCCCGCGGTGCAGGCCCGGGACGAGTTGCACCGCCTGCTTATTGAAGGCGAGCACCCGGCCCTGCCGGCTGAGCGCGAGCACAGCGTCCGGCAGGCCGGAGATCACCGATTCAAGTACCGAATTGTCCTGAAATTCGGGAAGCTTTTCGGTGACATTTGCCGGCGCAGTCTTTTTGCCCACGCCGGCTAGCACAGCCGCCAGCGACAGGAGCCCAAAGGCGACCAGCGCCTGGGTGAATGTCAGCGCGGACATCAGAACGAAAGCGATAGAGACGGCCGCTGCCGCGGCGATCACAACGCCGGCGCGAAAACCGCCGGAAGCGAATCCCCATTGCCGGAGGAATTCCGCCATTTCACGGGCCGGTCAATCTTTCCAGCGTCTGCCGGAAATCTTTGACGAAAATGCCATTGCGGTCACAGGCCGCCGCCCCCCGGCGCTCGAATGCGACATCTGCCGCGGAGTAGATTGAGTTATTTTCACGCGTTCGCAGCTTCAATTTCTCGACCAATGCCTTGACCTCGCGGTCGATGATGTCAGCCTGCTTGGCGCTCATCGGAAAGCCGCAGCGCTCGGCGGCTACAGATAAGAGATAAAGCGTGAGCAGCTCGTCCTTGCCGGCCTTATTTTCCGCAGGCGATGCGGCGGCAGTCGACGATGCCGCCAGGGCCGCTAGAACAACGAGACTACGGACAAAACTCATCCTCTGCTCCTGGCGCCCGCCTCTGCCGATCAATCTCTTTGATAGCGGCTTCCCCGGCCGCTCGCAGCCGTTTTTTCAAATCCCGTCGTTCTTCTGGGTCGTCACGTCAGGCGCGGATGGCGGCGGATTGGCGGCGGCGCGCGCCGGTTGCCGCCTGAACAGATGCAATTCGCGGCCGCCTAGGATGGCAAGAGAAAGCGCAAAAGGAACGATGTAATACAGCAAGCGAAAGAGCAGCAGGCCCGCCAGCAGCTCCTCCTTGTCGAACTGCCACAACGCGACCAGCATGGCGGCGTCGAAAACGCCCAGCCCGCCCGGAGAATGGCTGGCGAATCCCAGCAGTGTCGCCGAAACAAAGATCACCGCCAGCGTAACGAAACTCACATGCGGTTCGCTCGGCACCAGCATGTACATGGCGAGCGCGCAACAGGCGAGGTCGACGATGCCGATCGCAATCTGCAGCAGCGTCAGCGGTCCGCCGGGCAACGTGACCTGCCATTGGCCGCGCCCGATCGCGCGCGGCTGGCGCCACACCCAAATGACGTAGGAAGTAAGCACCGAGAGAACGAGCAATGCCATGACGCGGTTCGCCCATGGCGGCAGCTGATCGATGGCGCTCGCCGCCTCCGGCGCATAGGCGATGCCCAATCCGAGTACGGTGGCATTGCCAAGCCAGAAGGTAAGGCCGGCGATGAAGCAGACCTTCGCGACTTCGCCGGCATCGAGGCCCCAGTTTGAATAGATGCGATAGCGCACCGCGCCGCCGGTGAAGACGCTGGCGCCGACATTGTGACCGATGGAATAACTGGTGAAGCTGGCAAGCGCGGCGGCGCGATAAGGAACGTCGTAGCGCCCAATCGTACGCAGCGCGAAGAGATCGTAAAAGGTAAGCGTGAAATAGCCGGCGGCGACGAACAAAGCCGCGAGCAGGATATCATGCAAAGACGTCGCCTGGATCGCGCTGAGAAGCTCGTCGACATCGAGGTCGTGCAGGATGTGGTAGAGCGCCCATAAGGCGACCGCGATGATCGTCAGGCTCAGCACGAAGCCGACCCAGTGCCAGCCGATCTTTTCCCGGCAGAACCGCGTACACGCGGCCAGCGCGCTCGGCACCTTGTCCGCCGGGGCGGATTTGACTGACTCGGTCATCCGTCTTGAACTAGCAGAACCGCAATGCCGGCGCGAGGATGACGGCTCCTTTCCCGGGCAGGATATCTTTAACCTTAAGCCCGAGATGCGGTCTTGCGTTTGTATTAGCGTTTTGGTACACGCCCGGTCCCCCGATTAGGCCTTCGCCGCGGGCGAGGACATCCGCGCGCAATTTGCAACGGTGGCGAAGGTGAAGACCGCATTCGACGGCAAAATCGTGCATCGACCCGCATGGCCGCCCCGCAATCGTCGCGCGCCTCAACTACATTGCCAGCAAGCCGACCACTGATGATCGCGTGAGCACGGTCGGTAGAAACTCGTTCTTGTCGCCGCCCCTGGCACGGCCGGTAAGAACAGCCTTCGCTTTTGCTTGTTAATCACCTGGTCGAACCGTTACGGTGCTCCTACTCGGCTTGGCGGCCCGGAGTAGAACGGCGATGCGCTTCTGGCAGATTGCAACACTATTTCGATCTGTTTTCCCGCGGGTCTTCACCGCCTTGCTGGCTGCTGCATTGTTGCTGGGGACACAGACGGAAAGTCAGGCAGACGGAGAGCCGAAACGCGTATTGATGCTGCAGTCATTCGGACTTCGCTTCGAACAGACCTATCGTCCTTCATTCGGCAATGATAGGTGTTTGCTTGGACGCTTTTCCCCTCTACCCCCTTGTGTCCAGCTTGCGCCCCGGCCCGAGCCGGGGCTTTTTTCGTCACACCCTCACGGCGTTCCGCGCTTTGCTACAAATGCTTGAGCGTTGAGGACGCCGGAGCCTGAAGGGCGGGCTGAACATCATTGGGAGGACGTCATGTCGGCACTGCACGAAGCGAATGCGGCGACGCAGTCGAGCTTCCCCATGTCGAACGGGTGCGTGAGCGGCATGGTGCTCTCCATTAGCTATTCAGATGATTGCAATGGAAACGAGTGATGCTCATGCGCGACGGCCCACTGGCCGTCCAGCTTGCGGAGACCAATGGTGAGACGGAGGCGGTTGTTGGGATCCTTCTTGAGCTCCTCATCGGTTCCGCAACGGAGCAGAGCGTGCGCGAATGCGACATCGTTCCCGGCGGTGACGTCGAGCGAGACGATCTCGAACAAGGCGCCCTGTTTCTGATACTTGAAGAAGGGCGGCCATGTGTCGCGATAGGCCGCCTTGCCTCGCACTTCGTTTGGGGGCGGCACATCAAACATCACGATGTCGTCGGTGTGATAGGCAAGAACACTATCCATGTCGCAGGCGTGCACCGCCTTCGCCCAACGTTCGATCAGCGCGCGGATTTCAGCTTCGTCACTGCTCATTGTTCGCCTCCTTCTTGTCAGCCAAACCACCTCGTGCGCCTTGAGTAGCATCCACGAGATGCCTCTATAGTCGGCAGCGCTATCACTGACATCTTCTCGTCTATGCGCCGATCGCTGGCCTTGGTATTCGAGACAGGCATTCGCCAGTGACGACCAGGGCGACGCCGAGCAGTCGGATTTCATCCGCACGGCCGCCCCGCAATCCGACAAGCACAATTTCGAGGTCTAAAAAATCGCGCAGAGATTCTGAAATCAAAATCAAAGCGTTGCTGGCGCGCCCGAAGAGATTCGAACTCCTGACCCCCAGATTCGTAGTCTCATTTTATCCATTGCCCTGACATTCCTCAACTTTCCCTGAGCGATAAAAGCCCCGTTGTTACGGGCTTTTCCGCTCCTACGCTGCTAGCTGGAGATTCCGGGGAGAGTTGTTTCGGTGTTGCCCCGGTGTTGCCCCGGACAGAAAAGCAGCGAGCGAGCGATGACATCCCAACGGATCACCAAGCGCACCGTAGACGCCCTCCAAGCCAACGGCAACGAGTTCACGGCTTGGGACAACACCGTGAGCGGCTTCGGCGTGCGGGTCCGCCCATCCGGCGCGAAGTCCTATGTTGTCGTCTACAGAGCCGGCGCAGGACGCGGCGCGCCTGTGCGGCGCTACACGATCGCGGCGGTCGGAAAAATCGCCCCAGAGCGTGCCAGGGCGCGCGCCAAGGTCATTCTGGGAGCGGTGGCGCACGGCCACGACCCGGCGAACCAGAAGGCGGGCGAACGCGGCACGCCGACTGTGGCCGAACTGGCCGATCGCTTCATGGCCGATCACGTGCGGGCCAAGCGCAAGGCCGGGACTGCGGAGTTCTACCGGGACCTTCTCGACCGCATCGTGAAGCCCGCCCTGGGCACCACCAAGTCCGACAAGCTGACCCGGCTCCAGGTCGGCAGGCTGCATTCCTCGCTATCCGAGACGCCCTTTCAGGCCAATCGCGTGCTGGCGGTGGTCGGTAGCATGTACGCCTTCGCGGGACGGGCGGGCATTGTGCCGGAGGTCGTCAATCCGGCGCGCGGCATCGACAAGTTCAAGGAATACGGTCGCGAGCGGTTCCTGACCGGTGAGGAACTGGAACGGCTGGGCAGCGCTATCCGCGAAGCTGAAACCACGGGCATCCCCTGGACGGTGGACGAAACAAAGCCCACAGCCAAGCACCTGCCGAAGGCCAAGCGGTCAACTACGATCGCGCCGTCAGCAGCAGCGGCGGTGCGGTTGCTTGCTGTTCACCGGCTGCCGCCTGCGGGAAATCCTGCACCTGCGGTGGGAGCACGTCGATATCGAGCGCGGATGTCTGTTCTTGCCAGATAGCAAGAGTGGCCGGAAGACCGTCATCCTCAATGCCCCGGCCCTTGCGGTGCTGAATGCACTGGAGCGGGTCGGCCCCTACGTGGTGCCGAGCGACGATCCGGAGCAGCCGCGCCACGATTTGAAGCGCCCGTGGGATGCTATCACCAAACGGGCCGGTCTAGCCGGAGTTCGTTTGCACGATCTACGGCACACCTACGCGAGTTTCGGGTGCCGGTGGCGGGTTGGGTTTGCCGATCATTGGGCGCTTGTTGGGCCACGCCCAGCCGGCGACAACCGCGAGGTATGCGCATCTCGATAATGATCCGCTGCGGCGTGCGTCGGAAGCGATTGCGGGACGCATTGCGGCGGCGCTAGAGGGTAAAATGCCGGATGAACTAGTTCCACTCCCACAGCTTGCGGATCGACGCTCATTCGAAACCTAGCGTTTCACTTTCAGATTTTGATACGTCTCATACCAACCCGATGGTCCTCCGGGTAGATGCCGGCCGCGCTGCCTCACCGCGAGCCGCCGCTGTCGACCCAAACAATTCTTTAGCGCGTGATCACAATTAGCGGCACTAACTGTCTCATACCCAAGCGTGGTAGGGTCCTCGACAATCCAGTCGCCGACTTAGATGAAGTTGATTGCTGCATCGGCAGCGGCCTGCCCGCTGTCTGGCTGGATCGGGCGCAGAGCTACGCCAATAATTTAATGAAAGCGTCGGCGGCGTCCCGCGAAAGGCGTGGATGAGGCTGAACGTACGGTCACAAGCAAAACCAAGAGCAGGTTACGGATGTCTTTCTTGCCCAATCGGGACCTCATTCTTGTCGTCGATGACGACTGCGGCATACGGAGGGCAATGAAGCGACTGCTGCGGCAGCACGGGTACGACACCCTCCTGTTTCCGTCTGCGGAGGCTTTCAGAACCCACAACGATTTCGAAAAGGCGGTCTGCATCATTCTGGACATCAACCTGAACGATGGGTCAGGCATCGAGCTGAGACATCGTCTCAAAGCGGCTGGGATTCCCGTCCCGGTTATCTACATTACCGCAAACGACAACCCTGCCGTTCGCGTGGCGGCGCTCCAATCCGGATGCCTCGCCTATCTCACAAAGCCGTTCTCGGCGAAGTCGCTGATCGAGCCCATTTCCTCATTGACCCGAAGCGGAATTTAGCGTTGCGAGTCACAGTCCGGTGCCGGGCTCAAGTAGGCGAGATACGGGTTCTCACCAGGCAATCGAACCCTGAGAGAACAGTGGCAAGGTCACAGATGTGCGCGACGCGCTGGCCCCGCATGCCAAGTGATGACTTCCCAGCAGCGTCCTTTCTGGTGGTGCTTATGCCTCAGCTCGGTCGAGCCTTGCAGAGCCGAGCACGGAGTGTCTTGTTCTCCAGCTCAAGGCTCGCGATCCGCTTGCGGACTGGTTCCAATGCTTCCGCAAGTTCGCTCTCCGTAAAGCGAGGAGTGATGTGCTGCGGGCAGTTCCAGTCGAACGCCTCGAGGTGAAACAGCAGCGCCCGCTCGGCCTTACCTTTGTAACCAGGCGTCGCCAGGCGCGCAGCGAGCTCAGGGTCGTCCGTAACACCCCTCACCTCGGCACGTGCACGTGCCAGGACCTTGAGCCGGCGCCGATTCGGGTAGTCCATTAAGAACAAAGCCACGCGATTGTCGGCGCCAAGGTTGCCCAAGCTGATGTACTGACGGTTGCCCCGGAAATCCGCGAAACCAAAAGTCTTCTCGTCGAGCACCCGCAGGAAGCCGCGCGGTCCACCCCGATGCTGCAGGTATGGCCAGCCGTTCTCGGCCACGGTCGCCATGTAAAAGCTGTCGCGGGCTGCGATGAAAGCGACCTCCGTGGCAGTGAAGACATTCGAACCGAACTCGCTCCGCAGGCTGGAATGGGGTGCTTCGCTTCCATTCGCCGCTTGCGCCGCCTTAACGCTTGGCGTCGACAGGATATCGAGCAAACTGTCGGACATATCGAACTCCTGCCAAGCTGGGGGTTTCTTCGCCCCGCAACCGATGCTTACGCCCTATGCCATTCGGAGATAATCTGGTATTTTTGAGAAGCGTCCTCTCGATATTTGAAACTGAAAGTCTTGCCTGAGTGGATCGCCTAGAAGCGATGTCGTTGCTTGTGGCTTCGGTTGAAACTGGCAGCTTCTCCGCAGCCGGCCGTAAGCTCGGCATGCCGCTCCCCACGGTCAGCCGAAAGATCGCTGATCTCGAAGCTCGCCTAAAAACGCGCCTGCTGGTGCGCTCAACTCGCAGACTTTCGCTCACCGATGCCGGCGCCGCCTACGTTGCTTCCTGCAAGCACATTCTCGAGCTTGTCGATGAAGCCGAGGCGCACGCGGCGGGCGAGTACAGCGTACCACGTGGTGAGCTCACGCTGTCCGCACCTATCGTTTTCGGCCGACTGCACGTGCTTCCGGTGGTGAACGATTTCCTCGCCAATTTTTCCGAGATCAATGTCCGCATGGTGCTCGCCGACTACAACATCAACCTGATCGATGATCACATCGATATGGCGGTGCGCATCGGCAATCTCCCCGACAGCACAATGATGGCGACCGCGGTGGGGAGCATACGCCGTGTCGTTGTCGCAAGCCCCGGCTACCTTGCCGCCCATGGCAAGCCGAAAACGCCCGGCGATCTTGAGAAGCACTTGTGCGTATCCTTGTCCGTCCTCGCGGCCGGGTCGGCGTGGACCTTCGCGCAAAGTGGAAAGGGTCAGGGGCAGTCCGTTCGTCCCATCGCTCGCCTCAGCGTCAACACTGCGGAGGCGGCGATCGACGCTGCAATCGCCGGCGTTGGACTGACCCACGTGCTTTCCTATCAAGTCGCCCGGCACGTGAGAGAGGGCAAGCTCAAAATCGTCCTGCAGAACTACGAGCCTCCGCCAATCCCCGTGCACGTCCTTCACGCGGGCCAGGGACCGCTGCCGCTCAAGATGCGCCGCTTCCTCGAATTCGCAGCGCCGCGGTTGCGCAAATCGCTAGCCAACGACCAGGCCTTCTCGGCCGGACGAAAGTAGGCTGATCTTCGCTCCAGCATCGCTGGATCGGCTCTCAATAATCGAGAGAGTACCTTTGGACCTATCGGGATGCGGAAGGCGATTTCCTCGACGGTGGAAAGAACTACAAATTGCATGTCCTGCCCAACATACCGGCAAACAATTTCTGGTCGGTTGTCGTCTACGACGCGCTTAGCAGGTCGGAATTGCAGAACGGCCAGCCATTTCCTTCAGTCAGCGTTTACACGAAGCCCATCACCAATGCTGACGGCTCCATTGACATCATATTTGGGCCGGAAGAGCCGAAGCAGAAGAGCAACTGGATCAAGACAGCGCCCGTCAAAGGCTGGTTCCCGATCTTCCGCTTCTATGGACCGGCAGCGCCGTTCTTCGACAAGACGTGGAAATTAGAGGACATCCCGCTGTTAAATAAGGAGCAATGTCGCCTTTTGGCCCAAAGCGGACACTGCCAGTCGTGTTGTTCGCTCGGTCATGTTAGTCTCCTTATAGATCGAGAGAAAACATCGAAGCTGCAATGTCCCAGGCTCAGCGGATCTGCTCTTTAGCAGCAATTATTTGCTACGTGGCGCAGTCTCTTGCATGCCCGACCGCGCTGGCCGTTGAGCCTAAGCAGATCATGCTGCTTCATTCTTTTGGCAGAGATTTCAAGCCGTGGAGCGAATATGCCAGAACCATTCGTATGGAACTGAACCGACAATCACCATGGCCGCTAAACATCACTGAACACTCGCTTGTAACTGCCTATTCCCCCGACGAAGACCCCGAGGGTCCGTTCGTAGAGTACCTCCGAGCTCTCTCCGTCAAACGCTGGCCCGACATAATTGTGAGCATCGGGGCGCCTGCAGCAGCATTTGTCCAGCGACACCGGCGGCAGCTTTTTGCCAACACCCCCATGGTGTTCACGGCTGTGGAACAACGTCGGGTGCAGTATTCCAGTCTTACGGAGAACGACGCCGTCGTCGCACTAAGGATCAACTATTTGGCTGCATTTGAGAATATCCTGCAAGTGTTGCCGAACACCAAAGACGTGATCGTGGTGGTTGGGACCTCTCCGATTGAGAGATTTTGGAAGGAAGCGATAGCAAAAGAGGTGGAGCCGCTCGCAAACCGGATTAAGCTTTCATGGACGGATGACTTGTCATTTGAAGCGCTACTAAAACACGCCTCGGCGCTCCCACCGCAATCTGCGATCTTTTGGGAGCTGATGATCGTCGATGCCGCAGGCGTCGTACACGAAGGTGCCGCGCCACTAGCAAGGTTACATGACGTCGCCAACGCGCCGATGTTTTCTTATGACGAAGCCTTCTTCGGCAACGAGATCGTAGGAGGTCCGCTTCTCTTGACGGCTGACAGTAGCCGACAGACAGCCGCCGTTGCAATTCGCATTCTTAACGGAGAGAAGCCGAGCGAAATCAAAACACCAGTCGTACAATTTGCAAGCCCGATTTTTGACTGGAGACAAATGCAGCGTTGGGGCATCAGCGAGAGCCGCCTGCCACCGGGAAGCGAAATCCTGTTTCGCGAGCCGACCGCGTGGGAGCAGTACCGCTGGCAGATGAGCACCGCCTTTGCCATCGTATTGCTTCAGGCCGCGCTGATTACCTGGTTGCTTCTCGAGCGCCAGCGCCGCCACCGGGCGGAATTGGAATCGCGAGGTCACCTTCTAGAAGTCATCCATTTGAATCGAACCGCTGCTGCGGGCGTCTTGTCGGCATCCTTCTCGCACGAACTCAATCAACCGATAGGAGCCATCCTCAGCAATGCAGAAGCGGCAGAAATGCTTCTTAAAGCCGACCCGCCTGACGTTAAGCAGCTCGCAGAAATTCTCGCAGACATCCGCCGTGATGACCAACGCGCGGCAGATATCATCAATCACCTGGGTGGTCTATTAAAGAAGAGGAGTCAGATCGAGTTACAGCAGTTCGACCTTAATGACACAGTTCGTCGCGCCGTCAGCCTTCTTAGCCATGAGGCTTCGAGCCGGGACGTCGTACTGGATGTCAAGCAGGTGCAGGCCGTCTTGCCAGTGCGTGCCGACGCGGTACACCTTCAACAGGTCATCTTGAATCTTGCGCTCAATGCAATGGATGCCATGCTGAACTGCGTTCCAGGTTCACGCAAGATAACGCTGGAAACCATGTTGGTCGGGCAAACCGAGGCCGAGGTATCGGTTTCCGACACAGGACCGGGAATTCCCAATGACAAACTGAAGAGCGTGTTCGATCCGTTCTATACAACCAAGCCGCATGGCACCGGGCTCGGACTCTCGATCGCGCGCACGATCATCGAGAACTACGGCGGCCGAATCTGGGCGGAGAACAAGCTCCGTGGAGCCGTGTTTCGCTTCACCCTACCTTTGGCCGGGGTTCAATGACCGCTATTGGCACTTAGGGGACATCGCTGCAGTCGCTATTGATGTCCGCTATTGGGGGTAAAGCGGACATCGCAATTCAAGGGCGTGAATTATGAGACTGATGCGCAGATCACTTGGCATTGTCTCCCTCCTCCTCCTGCTGCTCACGGCAGCAAGCGTCGCCCAGCTGGGCAATACCGCTCGGCCAGCCCCCGTCGCGCGCGTCGTCGCCGTCCTCAGTGCGATGACCGTGGAAATCGAGACGCTCGGCCAGGAACTCACGGATAAGAAGGAATTGATCGTCCAGGGGATCCCGTTCACGACCGGCAGCTTGAAAGAAAGAAAGGTGGTGCTCGCCCACTCGGGTATTGGGAAAGTGAATGCCGCCGCAACGGCTAGCCTACTCATCGAGCACTTCCAGCCTACCCACATTCTCTTCACCGGAATCGCCGGAGGCCTCAATCCGGAACTGCGCCCCGGCGATGTCGTGATCGGCGCAAAGACGGCGTACCATGACTATGGGGAGTGGACCCCGGCAGGGTTTCGCGTCGGCCAGACGACGGACCCGTTCACCGGCCAGCTGAACCCCCTCTTCTTTCCCGCCGACGCGGGCCTCCTGGAAATGGCCAATGATGCTGCGCAGCACCTCGAGCTCGCGCCCTTGAACGCGGCCACAGGCGAGAGGATCCCGCGGTTCGTCACGGGGGTGATCGTGACGGGCGATGCGTTTGTGGCCTCGCCTGCGAAGAAGGACGTACTGCGCGAAGAGTTCAAAGCCGACGCGACCGAGATGGAAGGGGCGGCGGTGGCGCAGATCTGCTGGCAGCGGCGTGTGCCGTGCCTGATCCTACGCAGTCTCAGCGATAGCGCGGGTGCCAAGGCACCGGAGGATGAACGCCTCTTTGAGAAGAGGGCTGCCCAAAATGCCGCGAGACTTGTGATCGGCATTGTCGGGCGTCTCGGAGCGGCACTGAGCACTCCTCCCGATGGCTCGGGCGGTCCTCGGGTTCCCTAGGGGCGGGCGATCTGTTGGCGATTTGCCTGAGAGGGACTCACCTCAAAAAAGATGTCGGCTTTCCGCCTCTCTTGGCCCAAGCGGACGTCGTCGGCGCGTGCCTGCGATGTCTGCTTCTGGCCCTAAGCGGACATATCGAGATGCCTGCTATTTGGCCGCTTTCGGGGGCAAAACGGACATCAGCCAGCGATTGCCGAACAAGCGCAATTTATGAGTACACGCCCTTAGTGCATCGGGCCGAAGCGTCACCTCCTGATCTGCTTAGTACGCTGCCGTCAACGTCGAAAGTCCAGCGAATGCTCGTTTGAGCGTGGCTTCCGGCCCGGAATTATGAAGAAATCCTGAGGGCATCTAAAACGCTCCTGTTCGTCTCTAGCGGTTTTTATTCAATTGCTGCCACCGAAAGGAACCGGAGAAGTCATAGCGGCTCGCTATAAGGTCCACTCCTACGGAGGGGCGCAAATGCCGCGATACTTCTTTCACGTCTCGTCCGGCACAGGGAAGATTCCGGATACACAAGGCTACGAATTCAGTTGCGCAGAGCGCGCCTGCTTGTATGCGCATAGGATTGCGCGCGAAGCACAGACCTATCTCGACGAGGAGGACGGTCGGTGGATGGTTCATATCACAAGCGAAGAGGGCGATCTGGAAATCATCGTCCTGTTTCCGTCCGCACGTTTCTGCTAGCTGGATAGCCGCACCCCACGCCACAGTTCTGTCAGAAGAGCTTTATGGGCGAACACGTCAGACTTCTTCGCCTGCTCAAACCCCATCTGGCGAACGTCATCCGGCACCGGTCGCGCGATAATTTTAGTCACATCGCTTATGGAATCGTATAGGAACCCAGCACCATTAAGATACTCTCGCAAATCGGGACGGAGGTTAGGCATGCAGACACCCACTCCGGAAGCTTGCGCCTCGGCGACCGCCATCGGCCATCCCACGGTCGCTATCTCGCGGGAAGCCGTGTAGACCAGCCACCTATGCTTCTTGTACTCGACGGGCATTTCATCGGGTTCGATTGGCGGAACGATCTTCACAGGGCTGCCCTTTGCCTCATTGTACTTGGCAAGACGACCCACCGCGTGCCCCACAGCATACAAGTTAAAGTCCAAGCCCTCGCTTGCCGCTGCCAAGTCAACGAAGTCTTCCATCTTCTTTTTTGGAATGGCGGCGCCAATGTTCATTACTGCCGTTCCGTTGGGAGACCTGTCGTGAAAGCGGGCGTAATTGACGACGGGATAACAATTTACAATTTTCTCGTCCCTAATGCCGGCATTCTGCAACAAACTCCGAGTGAACGGGAACGCTAGAACGCCTAAACACAAGTCGTGATTGATGATGGGAGCCGCTTTCCTTGCGATCTGCGATTCCCCACTCAGCGTATCGAATGAATGGGCCCGTATCGGATACTCAGTCCCTGGGCTATCAACGCGTCAAAGACATCCGTTTGGTTTAGGTAATGGCCATGGAGTACGTCCGGCCGAAACTCTTCTATAGCTTCACGTATCTCTGCCGGGTCTTTAATTTCACGAAAGGGGACGCATCGTTTGTATGGGACGTTCGGTTTGGAAACGGTGACGACCGAAATATCATAGTCGTGTTCCAGAGCCTCTATCTCAGACCGTATATACGTCTGTGAGACTTGGGGAAAGTTGCGAACCACATACATAACACGAGGCTTTGCTCCCGCAGGCCCAGTGTCCTCGGTTGCCCGCAGCGCTTGCGGGCTTTGTATGCGAAGATCCATCATCGACATCCACGTAGTAGCGGAACTGTGGTTGAGAGCATGTCGTGCTGCAATCGCGGATTAGATGAATCAAGCAGATCATCAGAGATGTATGCGCGCAACTCTGTTTCTGAAGGCAGGTTGACCCGCTCTGCATCAAAGTACTCGCGCCATCGATGCCATCCTCGTGCCAGAGCCTCAGGGGAGTGGCGGCGCTTCCCATACTTTCGCTCGGCATGCGGCACACTCAAATAAAGGTAGTGTCGGAGCTTAAACGAGGTGGGGTACATGCGAAGCCCTGGAAACTTAACCCGATGTCCGGCTTTGCTTACCAGATCCACCGGTTCGCGTTGAGCTTTCCAAGCGTTGAGTCTATGCGGGGAGGCTCGACGCGGATTAAATGGATAATACCACCGCATGGTGTTAACGAAGTTAGGGTGATCATGATCTGGCGACTCTTTAGTCGGAACGAACGCAAATTCTTGAAAATTTACCGCGTTGTATCCTTGCGCATCCACATCTGCGAGCGCCTGCGCGAGCGTCTGATGAGAGTTAGGCGGCAAACGAAACTCGTCCGCATCTAAGTGTATGAACCAATCGCCATCGAGAGAAGCCGCAAGCTCTTCTTTACGACGCAAAACCGCTTTCAAGTCGAAGACGCCGGCCCTAGGCAGGGTTTCAATACCGATGACTCCTCGATCCAGGTAGTTTGTTGCGACTTCCAACGTGCCGTCCGTAGAACAGTTGTCGATGAGGTAAACGTCGACACCTTGCTCAAGTAGGTGGTCCAGCGTTGCGGCGATAAACCGCTCCTCATTGTAAGTCGCAAGCAGCGCTACCACCCGCATAAGTCGCGCCCGCGCTTCTCATCTCTGGATCGACGCTATCGGCGCTTGTCCCCTGCGGGACAAGGCCGGCAATCTCCTCCAATCCCACTATAGCCCCAACGTTAACAGACCACAAACTTCGCCTGCGTCAGCCGAAATAGCCGGCCCGCAGGCGCAGCGCGAGCTCGCCAAGCTGCGGGCGGCAGTCCGAGCGGCAGCGTCACAAACCCTTATTTTACTGGCTCATTTGCATGACGCTTTGCGAACCGTGTGACGGCGACACTTATCTGCAAGTTTTTGGCACGAAATCACAAGCAGGCAGTGGCCGGACTTGGCTAAAATCGGTCGCTTGCAAGGTGCCGCAACAGGCACCGGCTTTGCCCTTTGCAATCAACAACGTTGGCGAGAAGCTGGAAGGATTCATGCGAACAGCAAACGAATATTATCGGCACGCCGAAGAATGCATACGGCTGGCGAAAAAGTCATCGAACCAAGACACGCGGCGCCTGCTGTTCGAAATGGCAAAGGCTTGGGAACGCTTCGTGCTTGCTCGCAGCGAGGCGCCTTCAGCCCGCCCGCTACGAATTTTGGACTTGGAGGCTATTGCAATCCATTAGTTCTGATGGCCCGTCGGTGTAGACTTCGGGTGATATGGGGATATGTCGTTAAGTTGCGTCAATCAGCATAAGGATTCCAGATCGTCACCTTGATCAGGGCGCGTGTATTTTTCTTTCATCCGGTTCCGATGAGAACCGAGGTGAAGGTCCTTGCGGTGCGGACGATGGAACATCCCGCGATGAGCTGTACGAAGATGATTTCCGGGGGACGAGTGTTCGGCACGACGTGGCTTCCTCCACCCTGAAGTACCGCCTGCATTAACTCCTCGATCTTTACATCATCGAAGCGGCGCGACGCAGCACGAGATATTGCTCGGCACGCACGATGTGATCAGTCATGACAGCCATCATCGCGTGGTTCGAAGCCTTCGTTGGTACGATACCTCTGCCCGTGCTGGAGGTATGGGGACGGTTTGCCTACGTTGTCGGGCTCCTCTTGGCCGTCTGCGCATTCGGCGGATTTCACGTTTCGGATTGGAGACAGTTGGAGATTTGGACGTTCGCGACAGGCTTGGAATACCAAGGCATTCCTGAGCGTGCCGCTAACCTTCGTGCTCGTCGTCGCAGCTGGCTACATCGGGTCGTGGATTGTTCTGGTCCCGGGTGCGCAGACGTTCGAGTCCCTCAAAGACTTGGCCGTCCTGCTGTGCGTAGTACTTCTCGGCTATCCCGCACTGATTGCGATCCCTCCGGCTTACATGCTGTCGGACCTGATCGAGGGAGTGCCGCCGAGCTTCGTCTGGGATTGGGCAGAGGGTTATTTCTTCTGGACCGCCTTTGTCTGGATGGCCTATCAGCTCATCGGTCAAAACCCGGACTTCCGGAAAGCAGCGACATGGCGGCGGTACGGCGTCTTCGTCGCCATTATCATGCTGCTCGATCCGGTGATGTGGGGCTACATTTGCTCGGGCAAATTCCCTCCGGCTATTTCGTATCGAAACATTTCTGCTGCGCTGGCCTTCACATTGACGATTACCTGGGCGCTTGCGCCTCTGGCCTTCATGATCGCTCTCCCATTGGCCAAACGGTTCCGATGGTTCTGGGCTGAAATTCCGGGGCACGTCACAGAGCGTGCGATCGGCGAAAGCGGGTGGACCCGGAAAGTCGACCCGACCGAGCCGGACAGAATGCCGGCGAAGCCAGGCGTGCCGATCCGGATTTTCATTTTTGCGCCGTTCATTGTGCTGCTTCTTCTCATGGTAGGCGCCACGTCGATTGTCGTGCTTCGCAGCGCCGACGACGATGCGGCATTGCTGGCAACGCGGCTTCACCAGCAAATGTCGATCAACGTACGCATGTCTCTGGATGACGAACTCGCAAAATCACCATTACCGCCAGACACCCAACAAAAAGATGCTCTTGAGTCTCTGCTGCGAAGCCACGTCGAGGCCACGGGCGGACGCGCCTTCATCCTAGACGCGAGCGGAAAGGTCGTCGCCTCTTCCGCTGCGGCCAACGATCCGGTGGTGGCGAGCGCCGTTTCAGCTTTAGCCCGCTACGCGGGCCCGTCGCGCTCGGCTGGGGAGTGCCGAGTTCGAGTTCGATCACATTACGGAAAAACCGTTGTCACGCGAAACGTGGCTTGCCTACGCGGTCTCCTATCGCAACGACAAAGCTGGGCAACTTTGGACTCCCGTCGTGGCCACACCTTAAATCTTTTTACCTAGCCGGCTTTCGCAAGGCCAACAGCCGTTCCGCGATGGTATTTGCTTTGGCGCTGGTACTTTCCCTTGTTCTGGCCGCTGCGCTGGCACACATGGTCACCGCGCCCCTCCGGCGCATAGCCGACACGACCAAAGTGATGGCGGGCGGAGATCTTGGTGCCAGGGTCCCCCACAGCGGATTGGAAGAGCTTGGTGCTGTCGCCGAATCATTCAACGACATGGCTGCGAGGCTGAAGGCATCGTTTGACGATCTTGTTCGTGAAATCGACATGCGCAAGCGCCGTGAGCGCGACCTTGCGGAAAGCGAAGCCCGCTTACGCACGAGCGAGGAGCGATGGCGTTCCTTGTTCGAGACCTCAACGCTCGGAATCATGGTCACTGATCATCAACACAGAATGTTGGAGACCAATAAAGCCCTGCACACGATGCTGGGCTATGCCGCGCACGAACTCAAACACCTGACGCCAGTGGATTTGATGGCTGAGGAAGAGCGTCCCGCGGCGCGCATTCGCCTCGCCGAACTACGTGAGGGAAAGCGAACCAATTACGAAGTGGTGACACGTTACCGGTGTAAAGATGGCGCGCATATCTGGGTCAACACATTTGTGTCGACCATTCCCGGAGATGAAAAAAGCGAACCGATCTATTTTGCAACCGCTATAGACATCACGGCCAGGCACAAAGCAGAGAGTGACTTGCACGATGCTCAAGCGGAACTCGCACAGATGGCGCGGCTCACCACAATGGGCGAACTATCCGCCTCGATAGCGCATGAAATCAATCAGCCTCTTGCTGCCATTATCACCAATGGCAATGCCGCGATGCGCTGGCTCTCTCACACGCCGCCTAATCTTGAAGAGACGAAGGACGCACTCCAAGCTCTCGTAAAGCAGGCAAACCGCGCGAGCGACGTCATCGGCCGCATACGGGAGTTGCTGAAGCGGCGGCAACCCGAATATGCCAATCTGATTATCAACGACGTGATACGTGAGGTGCTTACATTGACCGGCGGCACTCTGAAGGGCCGCAATGTAGCGGTGCAAACGCAATTGCTGGACGAAATTCCGGCTGCACCGGGCGACCGCGTTCAGCTTCAGCAAGTGATCATGAACCTCATAATGAATGCCGCCGACGCCATGAGTGCGGTCACAGAGCACCGCCGGGTTCTGCAGATCAGGTCTGAGCTCAACGGTTCTGGCGAGACGCTGGTTTCGGTCGAGGACTCGGGGAATGGGATCGACGAGGCCATTCGGGACCGGATCTTCAACCCGCTGTTCTCCACCAAACCTGCGGGCATGGGCATGGGCCTGTCCATCTGCCGAAGCATTGTCGAAGCCCATGGCGGGCGATTATGGGCTTCGCCGGCGACACCTCATGGCACAATCTTCCAATTCACTATTCGAGCCAGTCCAACTTAGACCAAGCCGATGACGCAAAAGCAAACACAGGCGTCTGAACCAGTTGTCTTCGTGATTGACGATGACGAGGGCGTGCGCGAGTCCATCGGGCGATTGCTCGAGTCCGTAGGCCTGACGGTGGAGCTATTTGGCATCACCGCCGATTTTCTCAAACGCAAACTCCCTGATGCACCATGTTGCCTGGTGCTCGATGTCCGCTTGCCGGGGGTCAGCGGTCTGGATTTCCAGACCGAGCTCGCCAAGGCCGCCACCCATATTCCCATAGTATTCATTACGGGCCACGGCGACATTCCGATGACCGTGAAAGCCATGAAAGGCGGGGCAATTGAGTTTCTGCCCAAGCCGTTTCGCGACCAGGACTTGCTGGACGCTGTTCGCGTAGGACTTGATCGTGACCGGGTTCGTCGGGAAAAGGATAAGGCGACGTCGAAGCTTCGCGAAAACTATGAATCCTTGACCGCTCGTGAGCGGCAGATCATAGCCCTCGTCACATCAGGTCTCCTAAACAAGCAAATAGCAGCCGAAATTGGGGTAAGCGAAATAACTGTCAAGGTTCATCGTCGCAATGTCATGCAAAAGATGCAGGCAAAGTCGCTTTCGGCACTCGTCAGAATGGCTGATGCGCTCGGCATCCGTTTGGAAAAACATTAGGTGCAGAGCCTTGGTTTTTCTAAACCTTAGTATAATTCCGCGAACTGCTTCGGTGCTTAAATCTTCCCTTTGGACGGCTGACAAGTCGTTTTGTTTCTTCCATTGTCGTTATCAAGACCGGAAACAGATTTGACCAAAGCTAGAATGATCTCAATCGTTGATGACGACCAGGCGATGCGCGAGGCCATCCAGAAGCTCGTGCGATCGATGGGCTATGATGTTTGCACATTTGCCTCGGCTGAGGAGCTTCTCGGGTCCGATCGCATGCATGATACATCCTGCGTGATTACCGACGTGCATATGCCGGGGATCAACGGAATTGAGTTTCAGGACCGCCTGATTGCCAAAGGTAATCGCGTCCCGATCATTTTCATCACCGCATATCCCGAGGAAAGCTTGCGGATCCGCGCGATGAAATCCGGCGCGGTTTGTTTCATGAGCAAGCCATTCAGCGACGAAGCCCTGGTCGGTTGCATCGACAGGGCCTTGAACGCTGCCTGAGTGCCGCTTCAACAATCGTCCAGCACCTTCGATTAGCTACTATATCCTTTGTGTCAGTGTATTTTTACGCCCGTATAATGGATAGGAGCGCGCCCGGCGCCCTAGCCTTCTCCCATCAACAAGGTATGGGAGAGGAACAATGCTCAAGGTCGTCGCAGCGGCATGGCTTGTATTTGCTGCCATTCACTACAGTCAGACCGTTCCCGATCGCACAGATATGGCGCCAGGGAGCGTGCCGCAGCGTTTCTGAAACGGGACCGGTTCCCGGTTTGCAGTAAAGGCGCCGCATGGCCGTACCACGACGTCAGCTGCCTGCGCGAACGCACCCAGCCTGTCGAACAGCCCCGGCAGAATCGCGAGATTCGCATCGTCGCGATCGATCGCCTGCCCGGCAAGCTCGCCGCTACCTCCGTCGCAAACTAGCCCACGCTCAACGCGACCCGGTTCGCCCCAATCCCCCCGCCCGGTTCGCGCGCGGCTGGCTCTCCCCCGGAGCCAGCCGCACTTCCTTCATCGCCCGATGCCGGGCGTCTAAACCAAGATATGGGCTTGCGACCCGTAAGGATGTCGCCAGGTGCACCTATGTGCAATGGAGCTGTTAGGCGCGCGGCTTTAACAAATCAGCATCGATCGGAAAGTTCTCAGGTCGCGTGAGGACGACCAAACGCCAGGGAGATTTCGATGCCAGACACGATCACACGAGCAGACCGTGCCGCTCATCTCAAGATCATTGCGACGGCCCTCGTAGCTGTCGCCGCCTTTGTCGCGATCACTCTCAATGTTCGCTTGGGCGGCGCCGGGACCGGCGAAAAAGTCGTTGTTAAGGCCGGCCACGCGTCGGCTTATGCCAACAAACCTAACTCCGCTATCCGCTGACTGGGAAGGATGGAGCTATGCTCAAATCAAATTTCACCGTTTACCTGGTCGAAGATCATGACGGTGCGCTGAAAGGTCTGAAACGATTTTTGAGCGTGCTGGGCTTCGAGGCGAAGTGCTTCTCGTCGGCCGAGGCCTTTCTGGCCCACCGTAATCCGTCCCTGCCGAGTTGCGTCATCCTTGACGCCTTTCTCCCGGAGTACGATGGCTTGGCGGTCCAGGAAGCTCTCGCGAATGCGGGCGATGGTTGTCCGGTGATCTTTTTGACCAGCACCAGTGATGTTCCGACCAGCGTCCGCGCGATCAAGGCCGGTGCAGTCGATTTTCTGATCAGACCAATTCAGCGGGACGCACTGCTACATGCGTTGGCAGAAGCGCAGGCCATCGATAGTTCCGGGCGCCAGTTGCGCGACGAGCAGATGGAAATCTACAGCCGCCTTAAGCGTTTAACTCCTCGTGAACGCCAGGTTCTGGCGCATGTCGTCAAAGGACGGCTTAACAAGCAAATCGCCGGCGACTTGGGCACCGTTGAAAAGACCATCAAAGTCCATCGCGGAAGAGTCATGCAGAAGATGCGTGTGCGCCACGTCGCGGATCTTGTCCGTCTGATGGAACGTGCGGCAGCCGTCTCTTCTTATCGCCCGCTAAGCATTGCGATGCCGACAGCGAAGGGCATTCTCGAAGTGAGAGAAAGCGAAGCCAACCTTGGCGCAGTCATGCATCAGCGGTGCGATCTGCGAAGCCGAGACCACCGGCGTTCCCTGGACGGTGGCCGAATCGAAGCACACCGCTAAACACGTGCCGGCGGCCAAGCGGTTCACCCGGATCGAGGAGCGCTGCAAGCAGGACCCGGATGCGATCACCTCGACGACCAATCTCTACGGCGACTACGCAATCTGGGCGGAGAAGGAGGTCGGCAAGTTCCAGTTCTCGGTGCTTGCGGTCCTCGCGCCGTATAGCTGGCGTTCATCGTCGCCCAGCCTTTCGGGATGTTGGCGGCAGTCGGCCTCTCCCGCCGGATTTTTCGAAATGAGGTTCGAACCGATGCTAAAAGCCAAATGCGTCGTTGTGTTGCCCTGGTGCTGCCCCAAGAATTTAAATGTCAAGGGGCAAAAAACCGCGCACAAATTCTAAATCAAAATCAATGATTTGCTGGCGCGCCCGAAGAGATTCGAACTCCTGACCCCCAAATTCGTAGTCTGGTGCTCTATCCAGCTGAGCTACGGGCGCTTGACCAACACGGGAGCGAAGTCCCGGCGGACCGCGGATAGCTATAGGCTTCGGCCCTGATTGGCAAGGCTTTGCGGCCTATGGCCGGCGCCCGAAACCTGCACCAGAGCGGCATTTTCCGTGCGGATGCGCAGGTAAAGAATGCATGCATTGAGCAGGGTGAAAATCGCGGCAAAGACCGGCAATCCGAGCGACAGCGGGACGACGGCGATCTCCCCCGCCACAATCCAGTAATTCGGATGCTTGAGCCAGCGGTACGGCCCGCTTGCGACCAAAGGCGCCCGCGGCAGGACGACGATGCGCGTCGTCCAGCGCCGCCCTAGGCTGGCGATGACCCAGAGGCGGCCGGCCTGCAGCAGGATGAAAATGCCAAGCAGGAACGGATCGACGTACCGGGCGTGGCCAAGCCACCAAAGCCCGATGAGCCAGGCGCCGTGCAGCGCCACTATCCAGGGATAATGCCAGCGCCCGAATTCAACGCCGCCTTCGGCAAGGAGCCGCTGCGCGTTTCGGCGCGCGAGCAGAAGCTCGGCCAGGCGCTGCACCGTGATGAAGCCGAGGAGCAACGCACCTTCTGCCATGGCTTCAACCCTTCGCAACCTCGATGGCGAGAAAGCTCGCGGTGAAGCCCGGCCCAAGCGCGGACAGAACGGCGCCGCCGGAAAATTTCTGCTTGAGCGCCCGTTCCAGCACAAACATCACGGTCGGTGCCGACATGTTGCCGTAGTCGCGCAAAACGCGGCGCTCATCGCTCAGCGTACCGGTCTGCAATTCCAGCGCAGCTTCCACCGCCGTCAGCACCTTCGCGCCGCCGGGATGGCAGATAAAGCGCGTGGTCCCGTTCAGGCCTTCGCTTTTGAGAAAGCGGCGCGCCGGAGCCGCCAATCGCTGCTCGACAAAGCGCGGCAGCGAACGCGAGAGCAGCACGCCAAAGCCGATCGGGTCCACCGACCATCCCATCACGTCGAGCGTACCGGGCCAGAGATGCTCGCGCCCTGAACCGATCCGCAGTCTTGCTTCGTCGCCGCCAACCCGCAGCACCGCGGCAGCCGCGCCATCACCGAACAGCGCCGAGGCGATCACGTCGGCCTTGGTGATGCGGTCGAGACGGAAGGCCAGCGAGCAAAGCTCGATCACGACCACCAGCACGACTGCGCCCGGGCGTGCGCGCGCGAGCTGCGCGCCGATCGCCAGTCCGGACACGCCGCCGGCGCAGCCGAGCCCGAAGACGGGAACGCGCTGCGCGTTTGCGCGCAGGCCCAACCGTGTCGCCACGCGCGCTTCGATACTCGGGGTGGCGACGCCGGTGGAGGAAACGGTGACGACCACATCGACGTCGCGGGCCGAAAGCTTCGCGCGCTTGAGCGCCTTTTCTGCCGCCTCGATGAAGAGCGCATCGGCACCCTCGAGATAGGCCTCGGTCCGTTGCGGCCAGTCGCGCGGCTCTTCGAACCAGTCGATTGGCCGGACGGAATAGCGCCGATCGATCCCCGCATTGGTGAAGACGTCGATCAGGCCGGGATAGCGGTCGAGCGCGCGCTTGAAGACGCGCTGCACGCGCCTGATGACCTCCGCTTGGTCGATCAGATGCGGCGGCACCGCGGTGGCCTGCGCCAGCATGAAAACCGGTTCGGATCCCGCGCGATGGGTTAAGTTCCTCAATATGCTGCCTTTCGTCGAATTCGGGCTTTTACCGCCGGCCCGAGACCGGCGTCGTCGCATTGACGAAAGCGGTCGGTGTCCCTTATAAACCCCGCAACTGCCCCCGGGCTACTAACACCGGCCCCGCGGCTTTCCATTCATCGGCGACATGCCGCGACAGCGGAGAGGGATTCGTGAAACGGACGTACCAACCGAGCAAGCTCGTGCGCAAGCGCCGTCACGGTTTCCGCGCCAGAATGGCCACCAAGGGCGGCCGAAGGGTCGTGCAGGCCCGGCGATCCCGCGGTCGCAAACGCCTGAGCGCCTAAAACCCGGCGCGAGCGTAGTGGTTCGGAAGTTCGCTCAAAGGATGCTGCAAGATTAAGCGAACTTCGGATTCGGGACACTAAGGCGGCGCACGATTTTGCATGCAACGACTGAGGCACAGGGCGGATTTCTTGGCTGCCGCCGCCGCAGTCAAAGTCTCGACCAAGGCTTTCATCGTTCAGATGCGCGATCGCCGCGACAGCGGCCCAGCCCGGGTCGGCTTCACGGTCTCGAAAAAGGTAGGAAATGCGGTGGAACGTAATCGCGTCCGCCGCCGATTGCGGGAAATCGTGAGACGGGCGCCCAGTGAAGCGACGCGTCCGGGACATGACTATGTTCTGGTCGGAAGGCGCGCGGGGCTCAACGCACCGTTCGGCGGATTATTGGAAGATTTCAAGTCTGCCTTGCGGCGTCTTAACGATGCGCGCAGCAAAGCGGCAGAACCACAGAAGCCTCGCGCAAGGGGTGATCGAAAGATCCCGTGATGGACAATCAGAAAAATACGATCTTGGCCGTGGCCTTGTCAGGCCTTGTGTTGCTCCTGTGGCAATATTTCATCGCGGCGCCGCAGATGGAAAAGCAGCGGCAGATCGCACAGGAACAAGCGGAGAAGCGCAGCCAGACGACGCCCGCGCCCACCACGCCCGGCGCGCCGCCGTTACCGCAGCAAGCTCCCGAAGCCCCCGGCGTTCCGCAGCCGCCGGCCCAGCCCGGCGCCAGCCCCCCGCCGGTGACCAGCGCTCCCCCCCAGCCTGTGTCGCGCGACAACATCATTGCCGCCACGCCGCGCGTGCGCGTCAGCACGCCCACGCTGAGCGGCTCGGTATCGCTCAAGGGCGGCCGCGTCGACGATCTGTCGTTGATAAAATATCGCGAGAAGGTCGATCCGAAATCGCCGCCAATCATCCTGCTTTCGCCATCGGGAAGCCCGGAACCGCTTTACGCCGAGTTCGGTTGGGTCGGCGGCCCCGGCACGGCGGTGAAGCTCCCCGGTCCGGATACCGAATGGCGGCAGGAAGGCAGCGGCAGCATCGGAGTAGGCCAACCGGTCAGGCTGGTCTACGACAATGGCGAGGGACTGGAATTTCGCCGCACCATCTCGGTCGACGACAAATATCTTTTCAGCGTCAGCGATGAAGTCGCGAACAAGGGCTCGGCCCCGGTCACGCTGTTTCCCTACTCGCTGATCTCACGCCATGGCACCCCGCCCACGCTCGGCTATTACATCCTGCACGAAGGAATGATCGGGGTGTTCGGCGATCAGGGATTGCAGGAGATCACCTATTCGGACGTCGAGAAGAAAAAGGAAATCCCGTTCGACGTCACCAATGGCTGGCTCGGCATCACCGACAAATATTGGGCTGCGGCCCTGCTGCCGGATCCGGTGGCCAAGCTGCGCGCGCGCTTTTCCGCGGGCACATTGGGCAGCCAGAAAACCTACCAGGCCGATTACCTGCTGGACGGCGTGACGGTCGCCCCGGGCGCCACCGGCGCCTCCAATGCCCGGCTATTCGCCGGCGCGAAGGAAGTGGCGGTGGTCGACGGCTACGACAAGGCGCTGCAGCTCAACCGCTTCGAACTGCTGATCGACTGGGGCTGGTTCTATTTCATCACCAAGCCGGTGTTCTGGACGCTGGACTGGCTGTTCAAGCTGACCGGCAACTTCGGCATCGCCATCCTGCTCATCACCGTGCTGGTGAAGATCCTGTTCTTCCCGCTCGCGAACAAGTCTTACGCCTCCATGGCCAAGATGAAGGCGGTGCAACCGCAGATGGTCGAAATCCGCGACCGCTATGCCGACGACAAGGTGAAGCAGCAGCAGGCGATGATGGAGCTCTACAAGAAAGAGCAGATCAATCCGCTGGCGGGCTGCCTGCCGATCCTGATTCAGATTCCGGTCTTTTACTCGCTTTACAAGGTGCTGTTCGTCACCATCGAGATGCGGCATGCGCCGTTCTTCGGCTGGATTCGGGATCTTTCCGCGCCTGATCCTACCAACGTGTTCAACCTGTTCGGGCTCCTGCCGTTCGATCCCACGGTTCTTCCCTTCGTCGGCGCCTTCCTGCATCTCGGCGTCTGGCCGCTGATCATGGGCGTGACGATGTGGTTCCAGATGAAGCTCAATCCTGCGCCGCCGGATCCGACTCAAAAGATGATCTTCGACTGGATGCCCGTGCTGTTCACCTTCATGCTGGCGAGCTTCCCGGCCGGACTCGTGATCTATTGGGCCTGGAACAACACGCTGTCAGTGGCTCAGCAGGCCTACATCATGAGCAGGCACGGCGCCAAAATCGAGCTGTTCGACAACCTGAAGCGCGACATCGGCGGGCTGTTCGGCCTGAAGAAAAAAGAAAACGAATAGAGGCGAATCGCGCGAAAGAACGGCCATGAGCAGCGGCTTTTCGGCCAAGGAAATCGAGACCGGCCGGCGGCTGTTCGCCGGCCAGTGGAGCTTTTCCCGGGCCTGCGCCTCGGCCGACTGTTTCCCGCCGTGGCCGGCCTGGAAGTCGCCTTCGCCGGCCGCTCGAATGTCGGCAAGTCGAGCCTGATCAACGCGCTCACAGGCCGCAGGGCTTTGGCGCGAACCTCCAATACTCCGGGCCGTACCCAGGAACTCATTTTCTTCCCCGGCGAGCACGATCTTACGCTCGTCGACATGCCCGGTTACGGCTATGCCGCCGTGCCGAAGGCCAAGGTGGAGGCCTGGACCAGCCTCATTCACGAATACCTGCGTGGGCGCACCAATCTTGCCCGCGTCTATGTGCTGATCGATGCCCGCCACGGCCTGAAGGACACCGACAACGAGGTGTTCGACACCCTCGGCACCGCAGCTGTCAGCCACCAGATCGTGCTCACCAAGGCCGATCAGGTGACGCCGAAGGAACTCGACACCCGCGTGGCCGATACCAAGGCCGCGCTGGTCAGGCGCGCCGCGGCTTTTCCCGAGGTGATGGCCACTTCCGCCCATACCGGCGCCGGCCTCGCCGAGCTGCGCGCAGCCGTTGTCCGGCTGCTGGCGGAGCGAAGCTGAAGCGCCCGCTGCCCCTTTCGCCCGGCCTGCCCTGCCGCTAAACAAGGACGCCGCGAGAGGGATTCCCATGGCAGAATTGAGCCCGCACGACCAGGCCCGCATCTTGTCGGAAGCGCTGCCGCATATGCAGCGCTATGACGAGGAGATCGTCGTCATCAAATACGGCGGCCATGCCATGGGCCAGGAGCAGACCGCGCGGGATTTCGCCCGCGACGTGGTGCTGCTCGAGCAGACTGCCGTCAATCCGGTGGTGGTGCATGGCGGCGGCCCGCAGATCGAGACCATGCTGAAGCGGCTCGGCATCAAGTCGGAATTCATCGGGGGCTTGAGGGTGACCGACGCGGCCACGATGGAAATCGTGGAGATGGTGCTGGCTGGCGCGATCAACAAGCAGATCGTCAGCTTCATCAACAATGCCGGCGGCAAGGCGGTCGGCCTTACCGGCAAGGACGGCAGCATGGTGATTGCGCGCAAGGCGACGCGTCATGTGATCGACCCGGCGACCAAACGCGAGTCGGCGGTTGACCTCGGCTTTGTCGGCGAGCCGGACAAGGTCGACGTGACGGTGCTCAACCAGATCCTCGGCCGCGAGCTGATCCCCGTCCTGGCGCCGATTACCGCGTCGGCGCAGGGCGAGACGTTCAACGTCAATGCCGACACCTTTGCCGGCCATATCGCGGGGGCGCTGAAGGCCAAACGGTTTCTCTTGCTCACGGATGTACCCGGCGTGCTCGACAAGTCGAAATCGCTGATCAGCGAGCTTTCGGTGGATGATGCACGGCGGCTGATCGCCGACGGTACGATTTCCGGCGGCATGATCCCAAAGGTCGAAACCTGTATCGAGGCCCTAGAACAGGGCGTGGAGGGCGTCGTTATTCTCGACGGCCAGGTTCCCCATGCCGTGTTGTTAGAGCTGTTCACCGATCACGGCGCAGGTACTCTAATCCATCGGTAGCGCGGTGATTCTCCGCGCAGCGCTCGGGAGGAAATCTCCTGTTTGGGTCAGGCACAGAAAGTACCGGCGGGGCGGGGGTCGGGGCAGCGAAGTCGCACAATATCGCGGCCGGCCTTGAGCGTATTGGCCTGATTTCACTCCGCTATCCCATGACCATCGCCGTCATGGTCGTTCTGTTGTGCGCCGCAGCGGCCGTCGGCGTTACCCGCCTGAAGGTCGATGATTCGCTGAGCCAGCTCTTCCGCTCCGACACGCCGGAATTCAAGCAATACGAGGAAGTCTCGCGCCGCTTTCCATCGAGCGAATACGACGTGCTCATCGTGGTGGAAGGCAAGACGCTGCTGGCGCGCACGTCGCTGATGCAGTTGCGCGACGTCGTCACCGACGTGCAGCTGATCGACGGCGTCAAGGGAATCATCTCGCTGTTCTCGGCCCGTCAGCCGCCGGAAGGCGGAAATCTTCCCGCTCCGCTTTTTCCACCTGACCTGCCCGAAGGGGCCGCCTATGACCAGCTGATCGAGCGGATCAAGTCGAACGAGATCATCCGCGGCAAGCTGCTGTCGGAAGATGGCGAGCTGGCGCTGATCGTGCTCGCGCTCGATCCTGCCGTGGTGCCTGGCCGGGGCTTGCGCGAGGTCGTCGGTGAGATCCGCAAGACCGTGGAGGAAGACCTCTCCGGCACCGGCCTCACCGCCCAGCTTTCCGGCGTGCCGGTGATGCAGCTCGAGATCCGCAATGCGGTGGAGCGCGACCGACTGGTCTATAACGCCATCGGCTTTCTCGCCGGCTGCCTGATTGCGATTTTCTTCTTCCGGCGGGTAGCATTCATGGTCATGGCGGCCGCGCCGCCGCTTCTCGCCATTCTGCTGTCGCTCGGCATTCTTGGGCTGGCTCGATTTCCGGCTCAACATGTTCCTCAATGTGATGACCCCGCTGATCATGGTCATCAGCTTTTCCGACAGCATGCAGCTGACCTTCTCTGTACGCGATCGGCTGATCGCGGGCGAAAACAAGTTCGACGCCATACGCAAAGCGATACTGGTCGTGGGGCCGGCCTGCGTGCTGACGCATGCGACCGCCGGCCTCTCCTTCATCGCGCTGCAGTTCTCCAGTTCAGACCTGATCCGCACCTTCGGCGAAGCTGGCCTGATTGCGACGATCATCGCTCTCGTCGCGGTGCTCACACTGATGCCGTTGCTTGGCGTGCTGCTCATTCGCAACGAAGCGGACTTTGCCGCAAGTACCAGGTCGGCGACACCGGCGTGACTTGGCTGCGCCGTTTCTGCAGCTGGATCGCCGTGCGCATGGTGAGCCGCCCCGGCCTTTACAGCCTGGTCAGCCTGCTGGCCGTCGGCGGCCTGACGCTGATCTACGCCAATCTCGAGCCACGCTATCGCCTCGCCGACCAGGTGCCGGACAAGCAGCAGGCGGTCGCAGCAAGCAGCCGGCTCGACGCCAAGCTCACCGGCGCCAATCCGGTCGATGTGCTGATCGAGTTCCCCCAGGGCGCGGCGCTCTATGAGCCGGAATCGCTTTCGACCATCGCCGACGTTCATGCGGCGGTCGAAAAGCAGGCCGGGGTCGGCAATGTCTGGTCGCTGGAATCGTTGCGGCGGTGGCTCGCCGAGAAAGCCGGCAGGTCGGACACCGCCACGCTGAAGGAGTATGTCGAGCATACTGCCGGAGCATCTGCGCGGCCGCTTCATTGCAGCCGAGCAGGACGCCGTCGTCGTGTCGGGACGCATTCCGGACATCGACGCAAGCAAGCTCCTGCCCGTCATCCTTCAACTCGATCAGGCACTGGACGATGTACGTGCGAAGCATCCCGGCTACCGCTTGTCGGTGACCGGCCTCTCGGCCATCGCCGCGCGCAACAGCGCAGACATGATCGGCAAGTTGAACAGAGGGCTGACCGTCGAGATCATTTTCGTGGCGGCCTTTATCGGCCTGGCCTTTCGGTCGGTGGTCGTGATGTTCGCCAGCATCCTGCCGGGAATCTTTCCGGTCGTGCTGGCCGGAACGTTGCTCTGGATGATCGGCGAAGGCCTGCAATTCGCCAGCGTGGTAGCGCTCACGGTTTCATTCGGCCTGGGGTTGAGTGCGACAATCCATTTCCTCAACCGGCTGAGGCTGGAATGACGGCCAGAAGACGATCCCGGCGTCGGCGTCGAACGCGCCACGGTGCTGGTCGGCCCCGCGCTGATCCTGACATCCGTGGTGCTGGCCTGCGGTCTGGCGGTGACGGCGTTTTCCGATCTGCCGTCGCTGCGCCTGTTTGGCTGGTTGAGCGCCTTCGCGATGCTGGCGGCGCTGGTGGCGGATCTGCTGATCCTTCGGCCGACGGTGATGTTCCTCACCACGCTCGCCCGCCGACGGCGGTCGCCGGCTTAGCCCTGGCGGCTGAGGGTGATCCTGGCTTCCGACATGTCCTTTCCGATCGGAGCTGTGATCATGATCGACTGCCTGTCGCCGCGGGTTGTGAGAGCCAGCAGCGCAGAGAAAGTTTGCCCCTCGACGCGAACATCCAGGCGATCACCCTTGATCGAGCCCGTCAGCCTGCCGGCCGCGCCGCGCGTAGTTTCGCTCCAGTCGCCGAGTACTTCACCGTTCTGATAGCGCACGTTGCTCTGCAGCTCGAATTTGTAGCTATCGCTGGCACAGCGGAGCCGGACGCCAACGGTCGCTCCGGCGCTTCCGACCTGGTACTGCGCCCGGCAACGGAGAGATTCTTTCGCATTGTTCCCGACCGCCAGGCTGCCGCCGCCGGTCCAACTGCCGGCCATGCTGCTGAATGGTCCGGAGCGTTGCGTCTGGCCGGGATTTGCCGGCACAAGGACCGCCGCAAGGGCCACGGCCATCAAAACCACCACGCGAGTTTTAGGAGACGATCCCGGCATGCTTTTCGTCCTTGTTCGCGACCGTCGTGCACCTTGCCCGATACCGGCGGCGCGGTAAATGCGCCACCCCAAATTAAGCCAGGCTGCCGCGAGGTGGTATTCACGTTATAAAAGTAACGTTAAAGGTCTGGAACAGGGGTTAGTATCGCCAATGTCCGCGACAATCAACGCCCTGTACCGATGGCGGCGCGGCTTAAACCGGTGCCTGGCCTTCCTTTTGGCCGTTCCTCTGCTTGGCCCCGCGCGGGCAGCCGACAACCTGGTCGATCTGCAGCTGGTGCTTGCGATCGATGCTTCCAACAGTGTGACCGACGAGCGTTTCGAGCTGCAGAAGCGGGGCTATGTCGCAGCCTTTCGCAATCCGCAGGTGATTAAGGCCATCGCCTCTGGCTCCGAGCAGTCCATCGCCGTCACAATGATGCAATGGACCGGCCCCTTCACCCATGTTCAGGTTGTACCCTGGATGCTCGTCAAGGACGCGGCATCTGCTTCCACGCTGGCGGACGCCATCAACCAATCCGAACGGGAGCTCTTTGGCGGCGGCGGCACCTCCATCAGCGGGGCGATCGACCAGGGCGTAATGCTTTTGTCACAAAGTCCCTACAAATCGCACCGCCGCACGATCGATATCTCGGGCGACGGCCCCAACTCCAGCGGCCGGTCGGTGATACGCGCCCGCGACGAGGCGGTGGCGCAGGGTATTGGCATCAATGGTTTGCCGATCCTGTCGATCGACCGCCGGCTCGACCATTATTACTACAGCTATGTGATCGGCGGACCCGGCGCCTTCATGATCCCGGCGGCAAATTACGAAAGCTTCGCCGAGGCTATTGTCAAAAAACTGATCCTGGAGATTGCCGCGAATCCGCCGCCGCCCGGCCCTTGGGGCGCCGTGCTGGCGCGCAATGACTGAAGCCGCCACGCCCCTTCCGCCGGAATCCGCCTCTGCTAAGCTGCCCGCCCGTTTGGGAAATGTTCGATGGTCGTCATATGAATAAGGCCTGCGCGCGCCTGCGCATTCTTTCCTCTTCTCTCCTGCTCATGCTGCTGCTGGGGGGCGGATCGCCGGCGCGGGCGCAGACCAATGTCGACCTGCAACTCGTCCTGGCGGTCGATGCGTCGGGCAGCGTCAATGACACACGCTTCGAATTGCAGAAGCAGGGCTATGCCGCGGCCTTCCGCCATCCGCAGGTGATCAAGGCGATCATGTCGGGGGGCGAACAAGCCATCGCCGTAACCATGATGCAGTGGACCGGACCGTTCATGCACGTGCAGGTGGTGCCCTGGACGCTGATCAAGGACGCCGCTTCGGCTAAGGCGTTCGGCGACGCGATCGCCAGATCGCAACGTGAATTATTCGGCGGCGGGACCTCGATCAGCGGCGCCATCGATCAGTCGATGATGCTGTTTTCGCAGAGCCCCTATTCGTCGCCCCGCCGCACGATTGATATTTCCGGCGACGGCGCCAATACCAGCGGCCGTTCGATTACCCATGCGCGCGACGAGGCGGTGCGCAGCGGCATCAGCATCAACGGATTGCCAATCCTGTCGCTCGATCCATTCCTCGACCGCTATTACTACAACCATGTGATCGGCGGGCCGGGAGCCTTCATGATCCCGGCCGCGAATTACGAAAACTTCGCTGACGCCGTTGTAAAGAAGCTGATCCTTGAAATCGCGTCCAACGAAGAGGGACCCGCCATGAAGCAATGGGGCGCGGTCCTGGCCAGCCGGCCGTGAAGGCGCCAGACATCTTCCTTGCCGCCGCGGCGCTCGTTGCGCTGTGCCTTCCGGCGCGCGCCGATTTCCAGATCTGCAACCGCATGAGCTATGTGGTGGAAGCCGCGGTCGGGCTGCAGGAGTCCGGCGCGCTGGTCACGCGCGGCTGGTACCGCATCGACCCCGGCCAGTGCCGGGCTACCGTCGAGGGAACCGTCAATGCCGATCATTTCTATATTCATGCCCGCGCGCTGCCCGCCTATGGCACTTCGCCGACGGCGATGACCGGTCATGTCGAGCTATGCGTTGGCAAGCAGCAATTCATCGTGCCGTCGGCCGGGCGCGGCTGCTCGCGCGCAGGCCAGCAATTGGTGCGCTTCACCGAGGTGAAGCCCTATCCGAGCGAGAGCGGCTGGACGGCCTATCTCGCCGAGGAGTCAGATTATAACGATGAACAGGCGCGGCTCGCCGCTGTGCAGCGGCTGCTGACGATCAACGGCTATGACGCCAATCCGATCGACGGATTGAAAGGGCGCAAGACCGACGCCGCGCTTGCCGCTTTCCTGAAGGATCGCAATTTGCCGCCTGAGACGGCAAATGCTCCGACCTTTTTCGACGTGCTGCTTGACGCGACGCAGCGTCCGGAAGGCACGGGCTTTGTCTGGTGCAACGAGACCAGCAACACCGTCATGGCGGCGGTCGCCAACGAGGACCGCGGCACGATCGTCACGCGGGGCTGGTATCGCGTAGAGCCGGGCAAATGCACGCGCCCGGAGGTGCTGACGCGCGCGCGCCGGATATACAGCTATGCCGAGGCAATCGATGGTAACGGACAGGTGGTGAAGCGCAGCGGCAAGCCGCTTACCTGGAGCGGGCGCACGATGCTGTGCACGCGCGAGGCATCCTTCGAGATCAGCGACCATAAGGAATGCACCGCGCGCGGCCTGAGCAGCGCAGGCTTCGCCAGTGTCGAGCTGGCCGCACAGGGCGCGACGACGCTGCGCTTCAGGGAACCATGAAGAATCCCGCGCGGCGCGGTTTCAGTCAGGTTGAGACTTGGGTATTCGACCTCGACAACACGCTCTACCCGCATCATCTCAACCTTTGGCAGCAGGTGGACGAGCGCATCCGCCTCTATATCGAACGGTTGCTCAAACTGCCCAAGGATGACGCCTTCCGGCTGCAGAAGGATTATTACCGGCGCTACGGCACGACCTTGCGCGGGTTGATGCTGGAACACGGGCTGCATCCCGACGATTTCCTCGACTTCGTGCATGAAATCGACCACTCGCCGCTCGAGCCCAATCCGCAGCTTGGCGCCGCTATTGAGGCCCTGCCGGGCCGCAAGCTCATCCTCACCAACGGCACGCGCAAGCATGCTGACGCCGTGATGCAGCGCCTCGCCATTCACGAGCATTTCGAGGACGTTTTCGACATCGAGGCGGCGGAGCTGGAGCCGAAGCCGTCACCGCAGACCTATGAGCGTTTCCTCCTGCACCACGGCGTCGACCCGAAGAGAGCTGCGATGTTCGAGGATCTTGCGCGCAATCTCGCAACCCCGCATTCCCTCGGCATGACCACCGTGCTGGTGATTCCGGAAGGCACGCGCGAGGTCCTGCGCGAAGACTGGGAGTTCGAAGGCCGCGAGGACGACCATGTCGATTATGTCACCGACGACTTGACCGGCTTCCTGCAAGCCAATTGTTGCCGCTAAAGGCGACACCTCAGGCGCTCAAGGCTGCTGCCGGACGGAACTTCATCGCCGCGACGATCCCCAGCACGATAAAAAGGATCAACACCAGCCCTTGCGCGATCGCGAATGGAGGCTCGGCTTGCGTCGGGGCCAGCGCGTTGAGGGCCGGCACTTTCAGAAAGGCCTGCACGACGCCGACGAAGACGTTCAGATAGAGTGCCAGCACGGCGGCCGTCACATAAATCCAGCGCCAGGCGCCCGCTAGGCGGTAGTAGTAAAGCGCCACCACCGCGACGGCCAACACAGCCAGAGAAATAGCGCCGACGATGTGGGAGGGCAGAATGGGGCCGAACGGGAAAAGGAACCCGGTCAGGCTCGTCAGGATGGTGGTGAGGAGAAAAGTCGCCGTCCAGAACTCGGCCCGTTTGGCGCTCAACATGCCCCACAGCACGATGAAGCCGGTGGCAATTCCGACCAGGCTGATGGCGGTGTGTAGGTGAGTGAAAGTCTGGATCGACATCCCAAGGATCATGTCACGCCCCGCTGTTGATCCGGCGCCCTGATCCTAATCCTTCGGCACGGCCGCGGCTATCGGCCTGACGGCCTGCCGCCATTGACAAGCCCGGCACCGCCGCGCGACACAACAAACCCCTTCACCGCAGGAAAGTGAGCATGTCGCAGTCCGGGCTGACCAAAATCATCGACGACGCATTCGAGCAGCGCGACAGCGTTGGCCCCGCGACCAAAGGCGAGATCCGCGATGCCGTGCAGGCAGCGCTCGAACTGCTCGATCGCGGCGAGGCGCGCGTCGCCGAGCGGCAGGCGGACAGCTCTTGGCGCGTCAATCAGTGGCTGAAGAAGGCCGTGCTGCTGTCGTTCCGGCTCAACGACATGGAGGTTGTCCCCGGAGGCCCCGGCAACGCGGTCTGGTGGGACAAGGTGCCCTCGAAATTCGCCGGCTGGAGCGCGGAAAGGTTTCGCACCGCCGGATTCCGCGCCGTGCCGGGCGCGGTCGTGCGCCGTTCGGCCTTTATCGCGCCCAACGTCGTGCTGATGCCGTCTTTCGTCAATCTCGGCGCCTATGTGGATTCCGGCAGCATGATCGACACCTGGGCGACCGTGGGCTCCTGCGCCCAGATCGGCAAGAACTGCCACATCTCGGGTGGCGCCGGTATAGGCGGCGTGCTCGAGCCGCTGCAAGCCGGACCGGTGATCATCGAGGACAATTGTTTCGTCGGCGCACGCTCCGAAGTGGCTGAAGGCGTCATCGTGCGCACCGGCTCGGTGCTGTCGATGGGCGTCTTCATCGGCGCTTCCACCAAGATCGTCGACCGCGAAAGCGGACAGGTGCTGCAGGGCGAGGTCCCGCCCTATTCCGTGGTGGTGCCGGGCACGCTTCCAGGCAAGAACAACGCCCCGGGACTTTACTGCGCCGTCATCGTCAAGCGCGTGGATGAGAAGACCCGCTCAAAGACCAGTATCAATGAATTGCTGAGGGATTGACGAGCGACGCATTCGTAAACCGGCAGATGCCTGTGTGTATTGCGCCTGCTCCGTTACGTTTAGCATCTGGCGTGATAGTATCCGGTGTGACGTTATGGGAGGGGCAAATGACTTTTATCGAGGCAATCAAGTCGGGCTTTCGAAATTATGTTAATTTCAACGACCGCGCGTCGCGGTCCGAGTTCTGGTATTGGGCGCTGTTTGCGCTGCTCGTTGCCATCGGCGCGTCGATCATTGACTCGATCGTTGCGCCAGCCAACGTCTACGGACCGATTTCGGGCTTGATGGGATTGGCCTTGTTCCTTCCGGGCTTGGCGGTTTCCGTTCGGCGTCTGCACGACGGCGACAGATCGGGATGGTTCGTCCTTCTTCATTTCATTCCGCTGATCGGAAGCATCATTCTTTTGATCTGGTTCTGCACACGCGGCACCGACGGACCAAACCGATTCGGGCCCGATCCGCTGCAGCCGGCAGCGACCGCGCAGCCTGCTTGACGCTGTCGCTGGCGATGCGGCTAATGCCTGCATGAGTGCCGCCGACCCGCTTGCCATCGCCCAGGAATTGTTGCGCTGCCCTTCCGTCACCCCGGCTGAAGGCGGCGCGTTGCGCTATCTCGAAGGCCTGCTGAAGCGGGCGGGCTTCTCCGTGCATCGCATGACCTTCAGCGAGCCGGGCACCGCCGATGTCGAAAATCTCTACGCGCGTATCGGTACCGCCGCACCCAACATCGTTTTTGCCGGGCATACCGACGTGGTCCCACCGGGCGAGGTCAAGGCTTGGGCGCATGCGCCCTTTGCCGGCGAAATCGCCGATGGCCAGCTTTACGGGCGCGGCGCGGTCGACATGAAAGGCGGCATCGCCTGCGCGGTGGCCGCCGCGCTCGACTATCTCGCCGCCCATGGCGGCAAGCCGAAGGGCTCAATCTCCTTCCTGATTACCGGCGACGAGGAAAGCATCGCGATCAACGGCACGGTGAAGCTGGTGGCCTGGGCGGCCGCGCGCGGGGAGAAATTCGATCATTGCATCCTGGGCGAGCCGTCGAACGTGCGGGAGCTGGGCGACACCATCAAGATCGGCCGGCGCGGCTCGCTCAACGGCATTCTCACCGTCACCGGCCGCCAGGGGCATGTCGCCTACCCCGACCGCGCAGAAAATCCGGTGCGCGCAATCGTCGATCTGATCGGCGCGCTGATGAATGAGCCGCTCGACCAGGGCAGCGCGCATTTCCAACCGTCGAATTTGGAATTCACTTCCATAGACGTCGGCAATCCCACCGTCAATCTCATTCCCGGCGAGGCGCGCGCGCGTTTCAACATCCGGTTCAACGATTGCCACACGCAAGCCTCGCTGAAGCAATTGATCGAGCGGCGCGCGGCCAAGGCCGCGGGCGGCACGCGCTTTTCCTTTGAATGGGAGCCGTCGAACGCCGATGTCTTTGTGGTCGAGACCGGACCTTTCACCGACCTCGTCGCCGGCGCTGTCACAGAAGTGACCAAGCGCAAGCCGGAACTCTCCACCACTGGCGGCACGTCGGATGCGCGCTTTATCAAGAATTATTGCCCGGTGGTGGAATTCGGCCTCGTTGGCCAGACCATGCACCAGACCGACGAGCGCGTGCCGCTTACCGATCTCGCCGCGCTCACGGCAATCTACCGGCGGGTGCTGGAAAAATATTTCGGGTAGAAGCTTTTCTCCGCCCTCATCCTGAGGAGCGATGCGCAGCATCAGTTTGTAGCTGGCTCAATAATCCACTTTCACCAGATACAGCCCGTCCGGCGGTGCGATCGGCCCGCAGGCGGTGCGGTCGCACGCCTCGAGCGCGGCCGTCAGTTCCTTCGCGCTCCAGCGCCCCTCGCCCACCAGCGCCAGCGAACCGACCATCGAGCGCACCTGGTGATGCAGGAAGGAGCGCGCCGAAGCAGCGATCCGGATTTCGTCGCCCTGGCGTTCCACGTCGAGGCGGTCGAGCGTCTTGATCGGCGATTTCGCCTGGCATTCGGCTGCGCGGAAAGTCGTGAAGTCGTGCTTGCCGAGAAGCAGCTGGGCGGCGCGATGCATCGCGGCGGCATCCAGTTGGCGCGGCACCCGCCAGGCACGGCCGCGGTCGAGCGCAAGATCGGCGCGCCAGTTGACGATGCGGTAGAGGTAATGCCGCGCACGCGCCGAAAACCGCGCGTCGAAATCATCCGGAACGCGCTCGGCACTGAGCACCGCGACCGGATGCGGCCGCAATTGCGCGGTGAGCGCATCCCGCACCGTATCGCTGTCCCAGTCCTTGCCGAGATCGATATGCGCGACCTGGCCGAGCGCATGCACGCCCGCGTCCGTGCGTCCCGCGCCGCTGACAGTGATTTTTTCGCCGCAGAAGGCTTCCACCGCCGCGCTGAGCACACCCTGCACGGTCGGCTGGCCGGCCTGGATCTGCCAGCCCGCGAACGGCGCGCCGTCGTATTCAATCAGCAGCTTGTAGCGCGGCATCAGGACAGCCTCGCGCCGCGTTTGATACCGGCACCACGCAGGAATTCCTCCGCCTTCATGCTCTGCCGGCCCGCGCGCTGCAATTCGAGCAGGCGTACCGCCCCCTCGCCGCAGGCAACCGTAAGCTGGTCGTCGAGCACGCTCCCCGGCGCCCCCGAGCCCCGAGCCAGCGTCGACCGCAGCACCTTGACGCGCGTGCCTTCCAGATCGAACCAGGCGCCGGGAAACGGCGAGAGGCCGCGGATATGATCGTGCACCGCCTTCGCTGGTTTCAGCCACGCGATGCGGGTCTCGTCCTTGCTGATCTTGTCGGCATAAGTGACGCCCGGAGCCGGCTGTGGCGTCAGGGCGAGCGAGCCCCGCTCCAGCGCCGCAAGCGCGAGCGGCATCAAATCCGCCCCAAGCCGCGCGAGCGCGTCGTGCAATTCGCCTGCGGTCAGATCCGGGGCTATCGGCTGCGCCTTCTGCAAAGCCATGGCACCGGTATCGAGGCCTTCATCCATCCGCATGATGGTGACGCCGCTCTCGGCATCGCCCGCCATGATGGCGCGGTTGATCGGCGCAGCGCCGCGCCAGCGCGGCAGCAGCGAGGCATGGATGTTGAAGCAGCCGAACGGCATGGCATCGAGAACCGGCTTCGGCAGGATCAGGCCATAGGCGACGACCACCGCGGCGGCGGCGCCATGCGCGCGAAAGGCGGCCTGCGCCTCAGCCGTCTTCAGCGACGCGGGTGTCAGCACCGGCAGATTGAAGCGGCGCGCCTCGCGCTCGACCGGCGTTGGTTGCAGCTCGAGGCCACGGCGGCCCGCCGGCTTTGGCGCGCGGGTGTAGACCGCGGCGATGTCGTAGCCGCGCCCGACCAGCTCGGTGAGCGCTGGCAGGGCGAAATCCGGGGTGCCCATGAAGATCAGGCGAAGGGACATGGCGCGATCTTATCTTTCTGCGGCACCATGAGGCCACCAGAACCAGGACCTCATCCTGAGGAGGCCGCGAAGCGGCCGTCTCGAAGGATGGCTATACCCTATGCGTGCGGGCTTTTTCGCTTGGCGCGCCCGGAATTGGCTTGGCGGCGCCCGTGAGCTTTGCCGCCTTGGCAAATTTCTTGGTCACCCGATCGCGCTTGAGCTTGGAAATATGATCGATGAACAGCACGCCGTTGAGGTGATCGATCTCATGCTGAATGCAGGTGGCGAGCAACCCGTCGGCTTCGATCTCGTGCGGCTTTCCGTCGAGATCGAGATATTTCACTTTCACCCGAGCCGGACGCTCGACCTCTTCGTAATATTCCGGGATCGACAGGCAGCCTTCCTCGTAGACGCCCTTTTCTTCCGAGTACCAGGTGATTTCCGGATTGATGAAGACCTGCGGCTGCGGCGGCTCGTCCTTCTTGGCGAGGTCGAGGGTGATTACGCGTTGGGGCACGCCCACCTGGATCGCCGCCAGGCCAATGCCCGGGGCGGCATACATCGTCTCGAACATGTCCTCGGCCAGCTTGCGCGTCTCCGCGCCGATCGCCTTCACCGGATCGGAAACTAGCCGCAACCTAGGATCAGGCAGGGTGAGGATGTCGCGCAAAGCCATGGCGGCGATGTAAGCGGAACTTGTTGGCGGGTCAACGAGCGGGTTTTTGCTTGAAAAGGGTGAGACGGCCGGCCTAGTGTTCCCTCTTCGTTCGCGAGGCCGAATTGGGGTAAGACTGGGCCATGACAGAAACGATTCTCGTCGTGCTGGGCCTGATCATCGTCATCGGCGTGGTCACCATCATCGCCCTGCTCCTGCGCCCGCGCGCGCCGGTGGTCGATCCCGTGGTCGAGCAGCGTCTCGCCCAGGTCAATGCCAATCTGCAGACGATGGGCCAGATGCTGGCCGCCGCCCAGTCGCAGCTTCAGCAATCGGTGAACCAGCGGCTGGACGCCGTGACCCAGAATCTCGGCGAGTCGATGAAGACGACCGCCAAGCACACGACCGACCACCTGCAACAATTGCATGCCCGGCTCGCCGTGATCGATACCGCGCAAAAGAATATCACCGACCTCTCCACGCAAGTGAGCTCGCTGCACAGCGTCCTTGCCAACAAGCAGGCGCGCGGCGCCTTCGGCCAGGCTCAGCTCGAGGCTCTCGTCGCCGACGTTCTGCCGAAGGGCGCCTATGCGTTTCAGCACAAGCTTTCCAACGGCAAGATGCCGGACTGCGCGATCTTCATGCCGGACAACACGCATCTGGTGATCGATGCCAAGTTTCCGCTCGAAGCCATCACCGCGCTGCGGAACGCGGCGAATGACGAGGAGCGCAAACAGGCTGCCGCGCGCATCAAGCAGGACATCATCAAGCATGTCGTCGATATCTCGGAGAAGTATCTGATCCCGGGCGAGACCCAGGAAATTGCGCTGATGTTCATCCCCTCGGAGTCCGTCTATGCCGAACTGTATGAGCGCTTCGAGGAGGTGATGCAGCGGGCGCACCGCGCCAAGGTGATGATCGTTTCGCCGACGCTGATGGTGCTGGCCATTCAGGTGATCAAGCACTTGCGCAAGGACGCGCAAATGCGAGAAGCTGTGGGCCTCATCCAGTGCGAGACCGGACACATGCTGAACGATGTCCGGCTGCTCTGCGAGCGCGTGAACAAACTGAAGGGCCACTTCGGGCAGACCGCGAAGGACGTCGACGACATTCTGGTTTCCGCCGGCAAGATCGAAAAACGCGCCGGCAAGATCGAAGAGCTCGAATTCGACGGCGAAGAGCAGAGCGAGCTTCCGATGCCTGTCGAGATGCCGCGCCGGCTGCGCGCGGCGGAATGACCTACGGCCGTCCCTAGCCGCCGATTGGCGATTTGCCGTCCGGTCTGCTAATTCCAGTGGATGACCACGACCTCTGCGCCGGCCGCCCGACGTACTTTCATCGACGCCTTCGCGGTCTATCTGCGCCCGCGGGTGCTGATCGTCATGCTGCTCGGCTTCGCCTCGGGCCTGCCGCTGGCACTGTCGGGCTCGACGCTGGCGGTTTGGCTGACCGAGGCTAACATCGACCTTGCCACCATCGGCCTGTTTTCGCTGGTGGGCCTTCCTTACACCATCAAGTTCCTCTGGGCGCCGCTGGTGGACGCGCTCGATATTCCGCTGCTGTCGCGCCGCTTCGGGCGCCGCCGCGGATGGCTGATTTTTTCCCAGCTCCTGCTGATCGCCGCGATCGTGCTGCTCGGGCTATGCGATCCTTCGGTATCGATCCCGCTCATCACCCTTGGCGCGGTGACGGTTGCTACCGCTTCGGCCACGCAGGACATCGTGATCGACGCCTTCCGCGTGGAGAGCCTGGAGACCAGCGAGCAGGCCGCCGGGATGGCCGGCTATGTCGCCGCCTATCGCGTCGGCATGCTGGTGGCGGGCGCGGGCGTTCTGGCGCTGGTGGCCTGGTTCGAATATCGCGGCATCCCGCACGGCCTGGCCTGGACTTGGGGTTATGTGGTTGCGGCGCTGTTGATGGGTATCGGCCTTGCCGCAACGCTTTTGGCGCGCGAACCGGAAGGCGTCGAGCGCCCCCCGGTGAAGGACGCACGCGAGGTCGCCAATCGTGTATTCGTCACCGCCTATGGCGCTTTCGCGGATTTCCTCACCCGGCCGGCCGCCATCGCCATCCTGCTGTTTGTGCTGTTGTTCAAATTCTGCGACGCCTTTGCGGGCGTGCTCACCGCGCCTTTCGTGCTGAAGATCGGCTTTGACAAGGAAACCTATGCCGCCATCGTCAAGGGCGTGGGTTTCGTCGCGGCCATCCTCGGAGGCTTCGCCGGCGGCATGATCGCTCGCGCGCTGCCGCTTTCCACCAGCCTGTGGATCGGCGGCCTGCTGCAGATGCTGTCGAATCTAGTGTTTTCCTGGCAGGCGCTGATGGGTGCCAATGTCGCTGCGCTCACCTTCACCATCATCGTGGAGAATTTCACCGGCGCCATCGGCACGGTGATCTTCGTCGCCTATCTCTCGGCGCTGTGCGGGGACCGCGCCCACACCGCCACGCAATACGCGCTGCTGACGGCGCTGGCCGCGGTGGGACGCACCGTGCTCGCTTCCGGCGGAGGATTCGTTGCGGAGGCGACCGGCTGGTTTTTATTCTTCATCATCACTGCTGCCTCAGCGATCCCGAGCTTCCTGTTGCTTTGGTGGCTGCAGCAGCGCGGGCATTTCGCCGCGTTTGAAAAAACAGATAACTAGAACAGCGTTCGCTGCTTGATGGCGGCCGAAAGCGTGCCCTCGTCGAGATAGTCGAGCTCGCCTCCGACCGGCACGCCATGCGCAAGCCGCGTCACCTTCACCCCGGAGCCCTGCAGAAGATCGGTGATGTAATGCGCCGTGGTCTGGCCGTCGACGGTGGCATTGAGTGCCAGGATCACTTCCTTCACCACCCCGTCATGCGCGCGCGAGATGAGCGGCTCTATGGAAAGGTCCTGCGGGCCGACGCCGTCGAGCGGCGAGAGCGTGCCCCCAAGCACGTGATAGCGCGAATTGATCGCATGCGCCCGCTCCAGCGCCCACAGATCGGCGACGTCGGCAACCGCGACGATAATGGAAGCGTCGCGGCGATCGTCGGTGCAGACGGTGCAGGGATTCTGCGTGTCGATATTGCCGCAGACGCGGCAGATCTCGATCTTGTCCATGGCGGTGGCGAGCGCAGCGCCGAGCGGCGCCATCAGCTGCTCGCGCTTCTTGATCAGATGCAGCGCCGCGCGCCGCGCCGAACGCGGCCCGAGCCCCGGCAGGCGCGCGAGCAATTGGATCAGGCGCTCGATTTCAGGTCCGGCAACGGCGGCAGGCATTTACGTTCGTTCCCCGTGGGGCCTCCGCACGGTCAGAAAAGCTTCATCCCGGGCGGGAGCGGCAGGCCCCCCGTCAGGCCCTGCATTTTTTCCTTCACCACCGATTCAGCCTTGCGCCGCGCGTCGGCATGGGCGGCGACCAACAGATCCTCCAGGATTTCCTTTTCGCCCGGCTTGAGCAGGGAATTGTCGATCTTTGCGCCTTTCATCTCACCCTTGGCGGTGAGTGCAACGGTGACGAGGCCGCCACCGGCGACGCCTTCGACCTCGATGGTGTCGAGCTCGGCCTGCAGCTCCTCCATCTTGGATTGCAGCTGCGCGGCCTGCTTCATCAGGCCCATGAAATCCGGCATGGCTTAGTCCTCGCGTTCGGGGTCGGGCAGCATGTCGGCATTCGGGGCGGCTTCAGCTGCTGCTTCGGTCCGGCGCACATCGACGATCTCGGCGCCCGGAAACCGTTGCAACACCGACTGCACCAGCGGATCGGCGCGCACGCCACGCATGAGTTCGGCCTTCTGCGTTTCCATTTGCTGGCGAAGTGTCGGCGCGCCCTCCTCCGACGAGACCGCCACCATCCAGCGCCGCCCGGTCCAGGCCGCCAGCTTGCGCGACAGATCGCCGACCAAAGTTTTGGCCGCGCTCGGCAGTACGCTGATTTCCAGCTGCTCGTCCTCGAAGCGCACCAACCGCACATCGCGTTCCAGCGCTGCCTTGATGGTGAGATCGCGTTTCTCCGCGGCGAGCGCGATCAGGTCCTCAAACCGCGTGAGCGCCACCACCGGCTCGACCGCGGCAGCTTCATTCGCGCGCCCGTCCGGTGCTCCCAAAGGTAAATTCGGCGATGCAGCGGGAGCGGCAGAGCCCCGCGGAGCGCCGCTCGGGGCATCGTAACGCGGCGCGAAGGATCCGCCCGCGCTGGGCGCCGCCGAAGCTGGCGCGTCGCCATTGGTCGGGCGCGCAGCCGAGGATTTCCCCTCGCCGAGCGAGCGCATGACTTCGTCCGGCGTCGGCAGGTCGGCGGCATAGGCGATGCGCACCAGCGCCATCTCGGCGGCCGCCAGCGGACGGGGAGCTTCCTTCACGTCGGCGAGCGCCTTCAGCAGCATCTGCCAGGTGCGGGACAAAATCCGCATGGAAAGCTGGGTGGCAAAGGCGTGGCCGCGGCTGCGCTCGGCTTCGCTGATGGAAACGTCCTGCGCTACCGCTGGCACCACCTTCACCCGGGTGACGAAATGCGTGAACTCGGCGAGCTCGGTCAGCACGGTCAGCGGATCGGCGCCGGATTCGTATTGGTCGCGCAGCTCGTTCAGCGCGGTCGCGATGTCGCCGCGCAGCAGCGCCTCGAACAGATCGACGATGCGCACGCGGTCGGCGAGGCCCAGCATATGCCGGACGTCTTCGGCCCGTACCGGACCTGAGGCGTGGGCGATGGCCTGGTCGAGCAGGGAGAGCGAATCGCGCACAGAGCCTTCCGCGGCACGCGCGATCAAGGCGAGCGCTTCCGGCTCCGCCTCGACCTGTTCCTTTGCCGCGATGCCGGCGAGATGTTGCACCAGCATCGAGGCGTCGACGCGGCGCAGGTCGAACCGCTGGCAGCGTGACAGCACCGTCACCGGCACTTTGCGGAATTCCGTAGTGGCGAAAATGAACTTGGCGTGCGGCGGCGGCTCTTCCAGCGTCTTCAGCAGCGCGTTGAAGGCCGCGGGCGAAAGCATATGCACTTCGTCCAGGATGTAGACCTTGTAGCGCGCGCTCACCGGCGCATAGCGGATGGCATCATTGATCTGGCGCACGTCATCGACGCCGTTATGCGAAGCGGCGTCCATCTCCAGCACGTCGAGATGCCGGCTTTCCATGATCGCCTGATCGTGCACCCCGATCGCCGGCATGTGGATCGTCGGTCCCGTGACGGAGCCGTCCGGCAGCTCGTAGTTCAGCGCGCGGGCGAGAATGCGCGCCGTGGTGGTCTTGCCCACCCCGCGCACGCCGGTGAGAATCCAGGCCTGCGGAATGCGGCCGGTATCGAAGGCATTGGAGATGGTGCGCACCATCGCTTCCTGGCCGATCAGGTCGTCGAATGTGGCGGGGCGGTATTTGCGCGCCAGCACGCGGTAGGAAGCCGGATCCGCGCCCCCCGGGACGGCGGCAGGACGGCTCTGTTTATCGGCGCTGCTCATCCTGCTTTCCGATCCACGCCGCGCCGGTTGCGCGGTCCTCATGCTGCGAACGGCAAGGGAAAAGGTGGGAGGCTGACGAGCGACCCGAACCGGAGCTCGTTGGGGCTGCTTCCTTCCGGACCTGACCCGGTTGGCGAGTGGTCCGTCCACTGCCAACCTCCCGCTTTCTATATCGGGCGAACAAAGCGGGAAAGCAAGCGCGCGGTGGACAACACAGATTGACCGTTTCGCCATGCCGCCCGGGGCGAATAATTTATCGCCTGCCCATGCCAGATCCATCCCCCTGGTTCCTGCACCCGCAGCTTGCTGCCGATAGCCATAGCGTTCGGGACCTGCCGCTTTCGCGCGTACTGATCATCAAGGATGCCAATTATCCCTGGACTATCCTGGTGCCGCGGCGGCCCGACATAACCGAAATCCTCGATCTCGGTGCGGCGGAACAGACCCAACTGATGGGCGAGATCACGCGTCTAGGCGCGGCCCTCAAGGCCATCACCGCCTGCGACAAGCTCAACATCGCAGCCCTGGGCAACGTGGTGCCGCAGCTCCACGTCCATGTCATCGCGCGAAGCAAGAGCGACCCGCCTTGGCCGCAACCGGTCTGGGGGAAGCTGAAACCGCGCTCCTATGACCGTGTCACGCTGGAACGCTTCGCGGTCCTCCTGGATGAGGCGCTCGGCCTCAGCTAAAGCTTGCAAAGAGAATAATTTTCTTTGTAGGGTCGATGGCCACGGGTAAAGAGAATTTCCTTCCGAAGAGTGCGAGCTAATTAGCCCACCCATTTCAGGGATTTCAGCCATGGACGCGATTGACTACAGGATCCTCGCGGTTTTGCAGGAGGATGCTTCTCTTGCCGTGGCAGAGATCGGCCAGCGAGTTGGGCTGTCCTCGACGCCATGCTGGAAGCGCATCCAGCGGCTGGAAGCCGACGGCGTCATCCTCAAGCGCGTCGCGCTGATCGATCAGGACAAGATCGGGCTCGGCATCACCGTCTTCGTGTCGGTGGAAACAGGCGACCACTCGCAGGAATGGCTCGGACGTTTCGCCGAAGTGGTGGGCGCGATGCCGGAGGTGATGGAATTCTACCGCATGGCGGGCGATGTCGATTACATGCTGCGCGTGATCGTGCCCGATATCCAGGGCTACGACACATTCTATAAGAGGCTGATCGCGTCGGTGCCGCTGAAGAACGTGACGTCGCGCTTCGCGATGGAGAAGATCAAGTCGACGACGGCTCTGCCGATCCCCAGGTCCGCTGCCTGAGGGCTTAGGGCATTCAGGGCGTGCGCGTCACGCTGTTGGCCATACTCGGCCGCATATACATCTGGTCTCTCAGCGCAATCTCTCCGCCGGTGAGCACGTAACCGACCGCGGGTGTATGCCCGTATTCCGCTTCGGCCCAGATCACCGAGGTATTCGGCACGTTGAGCGCTGCGGGAAGCGTGGTACCGCCGCTACGCACGGTACCGCCGCGCGTGTCGCTCCAGACGACAGTCGCGGTCCCGTCGGCGGCGATTGTGACTTGCGACACCGTCACCCTGAGGGTGCTCGGGTTGAACGGCGCGATAACCGCCGCCGAAGAGTCGAGAATGCCGGTCATGGTTGCGTCGCTGATGGTTGCAAACTGCGCCGCAAGGTCGGCCACCGTGCGCGACACGAGCGTGACCTTGCGGCTCGCGCTGATCGCCTGTGCCAGTTCGGCGCCGCCCATATAGAGCGTCAACATCAGCGGCAGCACGAGGGCGAATTCAACCGCAGAAACGCCCTTGGTGTCGCCGGCAAAGCGACGCGCCCAGCGCGGCAGGCGATGCCGAATCTTCATGGGCATGTGCCCGAATACGGCTCGTTGCGGAACACCGAAGTCGCCACCAACAGCCGCTTATTGCCACTCATGTCAGCGAGGTCGAAGCCCATCATCGAGAGATAGACTGGAAACTGATAGATCAGCCGCGCAACCACGATCTCGCAGGGGCCACTCGGATCATAGCCGCCGGTTTTGACGTTGCCATCTTCGTCCACGGGCCGGCTTAGATCGGCTTCGGCGAAAGTGGTGTATTTCTTCACATCGACGGTAACATTGGTGCAATCGAACAGGCCTTGGATCCTGTCGCACACGGCTTCCTTGAAAGTTGTTTCGTTCAAGCCTGTGTTTTGGGCCTGGCCCGTCATGATCAGCCGCGAGGAGTTCGCCGCCGCTGTTTCCAGCGTCTGGCCGGCGAAGAATACCATCGCCGTTTCCATGATGGCGAAGAGTACCGCCTCGGTTCTTCCTGTTGCGCTCATTATGCTCGTCTGCGGGCACACGGCCGGCGGCGAGCGAAGAAGGATCGCGAAGTTTGCTCAATTAGGCGCAAGCTCGCGTCCCAACAAATTTTTGGTTCGCTGTAGACCTAAAAATCACGCGGTCGCCCTTACGACTTTTTTAGGTTCCTTGACCATAGTGCGCCCCGACGCGAGCGTCAGACGCCGGTCCTCCACGTACAAAACGAGGATCATGCGTTTCGGGTTAGGACGGAACTTTTGCTTAGCGGTTTATCCTCGCTAACCGCTGAAAAACAAGGGCTCCATCTTACCCCTTCTTAATGTCTCGCGGTTAGGATCCGAACGCTTGCCACTGTCATTTCTCTATGGAGCAACCACCTATGCGTACTGTGTCACGTTTCCTTCGCGACGACTCCGGCGCCACCGCCATTGAATATGGCCTGATCGCCGCGGGTATCGCTGTTGCCATTATTGCGGCTGTGAACGCCGTTGGCGACTCGCTGTCCGGGCTGTTTGGTAAAGTGAAAACCGAGCTCGATGGCGCCATCCCGTAGTACGGCCAAATCTGGTCAACGCCTGCCTCCCGTAACGGAGGCAGGCGTTTTCTTTGCCGGACTTCGTTGCGCTAACCGATCGCGATGTCGGCACGCATAGCCTGCTGGCGGGGCGCATCGCGCATGGATCCCGCATGGACGGAATGTCCGCTATGACCGAAGCCATCAAACTGCTGCTGTTTCCGGCCATGATGGCCTTCGCCGCCTCGAGCGATCTCTTGACCATGACGATTCCCAATAGGGTATCGCTGATCATGCTCGGGGGGTTTGTGCTCTTGGCAGTTACAACCGGCATGAGCCTGGAGCAGTTTGCAATACACGTCGGCGCCGGTCTTCTCGTGCTCGCGATCGCGTTTGCATTTTTCGCCCGCGGCTGGATCGGCGGAGGTGACGCCAAGCTCGCAGCCGCCACCGCTCTGTGGTTTGGCTTCGAGCATCTCATGGAATACCTGGTTTACGGCTCGATCTTTGGCGGCGTGCTGACCCTGCTCCTGCTGCAATACCGGGCCCTTCCGCTGCCCGGCATACTGATCGGCCGCACCTGGGCCGAGCGCCTGCACGAGCCGAAGGGCGGCGTGCCTTACGGCATCGCGCTCGCGGCGGCGGCCATGGTGGTCTATCCCAGCACACCCTGGATGCAGAGCATCACCGGCTGAGCGTCGCAACGCCGCATCGCGACTGCCGCGGAAACTTTCCATTAACTCGATTTAGATACGCCTGATTAACCATGCTTTGACCTTTGCATGGTCAAATCAGAATCCAGGCAGGGCGCGCCGCCGTTGGCGAAACGTCCGCATTCTGAGTGGGAAAGTAAGCGTATGAAAGCAGCGCGAATTGTCGTGCTCGGTATCGCCGTCGTCGCAGGCGGGCTCGCTGCGCTCCACCGTTCCGGGGAACATTAATAAGCCCCTTAGTGTCAAACTCGGAATCTTGTTGATCGCCGTCTATTTCGGCATGCAGCTGCCTTTCGTCATTTTGAAGAACAAAATTCAGAAACGGCAGACGAGCATGAAGCGCGCCTTTCCCGACGCGCTCGACCTGCTCTTGATCTGCGTGGAATTGGGCATGTCGATTGAGACAGCGTTCAAGCGGGTGAGCGAGGAAGTCGGCACGCAATCGGTGTCGCTGGCGGAGGAGTTCACCCTGACCACCGCCGAGCTTCCCTATCTCCCCGGATCGCCGGCAGGCCTATGAGAACCTAGCCAAGCGTACCAATCGGAAAGCGTGAAATCTGTCTGCGTCGCGCTGCAACAGGCGGAGCGCTACGGCACCCCGCTTGGCCAGACGCTGCGCGTCATGGCGCAGGAAAACCGGGATATGCGCATGTCGGAAGCTGAGAAGAACGCTGCCGGCCTGCCGCCCAAGCTGACCGTACCGATGATCCTATTCTTCCTGCCGGTGCTGTTCGTGGTGATCCTCGGGCCGGCCGTCATCAAATTGATGGCGATCAAATAAGGCGCGCGCGCCGTTACCCCGGATTTTCGGTTTAGCTGCGGAGCGCGGCTGTAGAGGCAGGGGACGCCGGCTTGGGCTTTTGTACCGCCCGTGGCTTCTGGATGTCGTCCTTCTGCTGCGCCAACATCTGCCGCAGGTAGTCGACATTGGCTGCCGCTGCTTCCGCCGGCAGGTCGGCGCGCGCGATGTCCTCAGCCTCTGCAAAGCGGCCCTGCAAGCCCACGACGAGGGCAAGATTTTGCCGGGCACGCTGCCCCACACCGGGCTGCGCGGTCGCCCGCCGCAGCGTGCTTTCCGCCTGCTTGAGATCCTTTGACAGGGCGTAGGAAAGCCCGAGGTTGGACAGCACCGACGGCTCGTCCGGCACAATCTTCAACGCGGAGGCATAATAGCGCCGTGCTTCTTCGTAACGGCCGAGCTGGTCGAGCACCGCACCCTGGGCCGAAAGAAGACGCCAGTCCGGCATGTCCGGCGTATGTGCCCGGGACAATACCTCGAGCGCCTGAGTGTAGCTGCCGTTCTCCGCGAGCGCACGGCCATAGGCGCCGAGCAGCGCCTTATCGTGCGGACTTTTGATCGCGGCCTGTTCCAGCACGGCCACCGCCTGCGCACGCTGACCGGTGGCGCGGAGCGCCTGCGCATAATGCGTTGCGTTGGTGACGTTTCCGGGATTTGCGCGGTAGAGCGCCTCCCATTTTTGCAGCGCGCTGCGCCACTCCGCATCCGTGGTCGGTCGCGGCGCGGCGGCAAGCGATCCGGTGGTTTCGGGTCCTTTGGCGGTTTTGCAGCCCGCCAGGCCAGTGGCCAGCAAGGCCGCAAGCGCCGTCGACGTGAGCAGGCGGGACGGGGCGAAGGGGATGAATCGCATGGCGATCGCGTCATGGGCTTGGGACGCAGGACGCGTCCACCGGCCTTCAGCAATAAGCTGTTAAACCTAACGAGAGATTAACAGCCGTCGCCCGGCCATCCCGAGCCTCAGAACTTTCCGGGCGCGGCCTTTTTATGCGGTTCGTCCAGCTCTATCCGCATTGCCTTCATAAACAGGCCGCCGCCGTAATAGCTGGTGGCGGACATCGTCAGCTCCACGATCTCTTGCGAGGTGAAATGCTTTTCCATCGCGGCAAAGGTCGCGTCATCCACGTCGCCCTTGTTCAACGCCAGCTGATCCACATAGGCGAGCAACGCCCGCTGCTTTTCGTCGAACAGATGCGCTTTCGGCCGCCAATCCCTGACCGCATCGACCTGTTCTTGCGTCAGCCCTGCCGCCGCCGCCAGCGGACGGTGGTGATGCTCCTCGTAGGCGCAGCCGACCAGGATGCTCGCGCGCAGGATGGCAATCTCGCGCAGCACGCGCGGCGCGGTGCATTCGTTGCGTAACGTGCGGGTGATGTGCCTGCCGGCGGCCTGCAGCCTCGGCGCATGCGCCTTGGTCAGGTGCAAGTTGAGGATGCTGCCGCCACGGCTGGCCGTGTCCTCGAACAATTCCGTGATGATCGGATCGAGCGGTTCCGGCAAAGGCGGCAGCCGCGAGACTTTGACATTCTTGAATTCGTATCTTGGCTTGTTGTCGTTCATGAGCTTCTTTCGATGTGAGGCCTGGAAAGTCTGCTCGGCACTCTAGCGGCCCCGCTCGCGGCTTGCCACCAGGACCGGCTTTCGCGGCGCGCGGTCTTCGTGCTAGTGCCCCGCTTCCGACGTTCGTGATACATTGCCGCATCCTCTCACACGAACTTCGGAAGCAAAGGGGCCTAGCCACTTTTATGCTTCTAGTGCCGCTTTTCGATTTGAAGTTCCTTTCCGAATTTGCCGCAAGTGGTGTAGGAACTTCAAATCGGTGGCACTAGCACCGCACCGCCATCTCAGAAACGGAATTTGCATGCATCCGATCTTTGTTGCGCGCGGTGAAGCTTCCGGCGCGGTCCCGATCTGGTTCGTCACGACAGCCGGTTGGGACGACGGCGGCGGGCCGCTCGACGCCCATACGCGCGCTTTCGCCCGCGCGGCTGGCTATGAGCCGCGGCCGGGTGACCACCTGCTGGTGCCGGGCACGAACAATACGCTGGGCGGCGTGCTGTTCGGCATCGAGAATCCGGGGGCCGCGAACAAGAACCTTTTCTTGCCGGGCAAGCTCGCCGACCTTGTTCCGTCCGGCAGCTATCGCTTCGCCAATGCGCCTCATGATGCGCGGCTGGCTGCGCTTGCCTTCGCGCTCGGCAGCTACCGTTTCACGCGTTACCGCAAAAGCGACGGCAAAACTCTGCGGCTTGAAACCCCGGAAGGAATCGATGCCGGCGATATCTCCCGCATTGTCGAAGCCGCCTTCCTGGCGCGCGATCTGATCAACACGCCGGCCAACGACATGGGGCCGGCGGAGCTGGAGCAAGCGGCGCGCGATGTGGCGGCAAGGTTCGATGCCAAAATCAGCGTCACGGTCGGTGACGATCTGCTGGTGCAGAATTTTCCGCTGATCCACGCGGTCGGCCGCGCCGCCGCGGGAGCGCCGCGGCTGATCGACATGACCTGGGGCGATCCGAAGGCGCCGAAGGTCACGCTGGTCGGCAAGGGCGTGTGTTTCGATTCCGGCGGCCTCGATATCAAGCCCGACAACGCCATGCTGATCATGAAGAAGGACATGGGCGGCGGCGCCAATGTCCTGGCGCTGGCGCAGATGGTGATGGACGCCACGCTCAAGATTCGCCTGCGCGTGCTGATCCCGTCGGTGGAAAACGCGATCTCCGGTTCCGCGATGCGGCCGCTCGATATCTACCGCTCGCGCAAGGGAATCACGGTCGAGATCGGCAATACCGATGCCGAAGGCCGGCTGATCCTGGCCGACGCGCTGGCGCTCGCCGACGAGGAAGCCCCGGAACTGCTGATCGACATGGGTACGCTCACCGGCGCCGCGCGGGTGGCGCTCGGGCCGGAGCTGCCGCCATTCTATACCGACGACGAAGCGCTGGCGGCCAAGGTGACGCAGCACGCAGCGGCCGAAAACGACCCGCTTTGGCGGCTGCCGCTATGGAAACCTTACGAGGCGATGCTGGAATCGAAAACCGCCGACATCAACAACGTCTCGAGCTCGAGCTTCGCCGGCTCGATCACCTGCGCTCTCTTCATGCAGCGCTTTGTCAAATCCGCCAAGGGCTGGCTGCATTTCGATATCTATGCCTGGACGCCGGCCGCCAAGCCGGGCCGGCCCGAAGGCGGGGAATGCCAGGCCGCGCGCGCGATCTATGCCTTGTTGAAGGAACGTTATGGCTGAATTCGATCCAAGGCTCACTCCGGCGCGCCCGGACCTTGCCGCCAAGCATCTGCAAGGAAAGGTGCAGGCGGCGCGTTTCGTTGACGGCACGCCCTACGAGGTGAACGATCCGGTGGCGCCGCTGCGGCGCGCGCCGCAATCCGATGCCCCGCTCGATACCGAGGCGCTGATGGGCGAGCGCCTGTATGTCTACGAGATCACCGAGGAAGGCTGGGCCTGGGGCCAGCTGGAAAATGACGACTATGTCGGTTGGCTGCCGGCGGGCGCGCTGGTGCCGCCGGCTTTGACACGCAGCCACAAGGTCAGCGCGGTGCGCACGCTGGCCTTTCCCGGGCCCTTCCATCAAGCTGCCGCCGTTGCAGGGCTTGCCATTCGGCGCGCAGGTCGAGCTCGACCGGGTTGAAGGCGCGCTGGCTTTTACCTCGGCCGGCTATATTCCGTTCCGGCATCTGGTGCCGGTCGCGGACAGAGGCGGCGACTTTGTCGCTGTCGCGGAGCGGTTTCTCGGCAGCCCCTATCTATGGGGCGGTAAGACCAGCCTGGGCATTGACTGCGCGGGCCTGGTGCAGATCGCGCTGAACGCCTGCGGCCTTCACTGTCCGCGCGACACTTATATGCAGGAAGCATCGCTGGGGCAGCCTGTGCCCGCTTCCGACCTGCGCCGGGGCAACCTGATCTTCTGGCAAGGCCATGTCGCCATCGCACGCGACGCCGAGACGATGATCCACGCCAACGCCTTCCACATGGCGGTGGCGATCGAGCCGGTTGCGGAAGCGGTGGCGCGCATCAAGACGGCCGGCAGCGAGATCACGAGCGTGAGACGACTGTAGAAGGGACGACAGTCCTCAGTTACTGCGCCACCACGCCTTCGGAGGCGGTTTCCAGCTTGAAGGCTGCGGCAAACAGCGCGCGCGTATAGTCGCTCTTCGGATTCTTGAACAGCTCCATGGCGGGGCCTTCCTCCACCACCTTGCCATGGCGCATTACCATCAACCGGCTGGCGAGTGCCGCGACCACGCGCAGGTCGTGCGAGATGAAAAGATAGGTGAGGTTGCGGCGCTTCTGCAGGTCGCGCAGCAAATCGACGATCTGCGCCTGAATCAGCATGTCGAGAGCCGAGGTCGGCTCATCCAGCACGATGAAGGTCGGCTCCAGCACCAGCGTGCGCGCGACCGCGATGCGCTGGCGCTGGCCGCCGGAATATTCGTGCGGATAGCGGAAGCGCGATTCCGGATCGAGCCCGACATCCTCCAGCGCGCGCACCACGCGCTGGTCGCGCTCGGCGCGGGTGAGCTTCGGTTGATGCACGTCGAGGCCCTCGGCCAGAATATCGGCAATCGACATGCGCGGACTGAGCGAGCCGAAGGGATCCTGAAACACGATCTGCATGTCGCGCCGGAACGGCCGCATTTCCTTGAATTTCAGGCCCTGCAACTGGTTGCCCATGAACACCACCGGGCCGTCGGATGAGATCAACCGCAGCAGGGCCAAGCCCAGCGTGGTCTTGCCCGAACCGGATTCGCCGACCACGCCCAGCGTCTCGCCCTTGCGCACCTCGATGCTGACCCCGTCGACCGCCTTGATATGGCCGACGACGCGGCGCAGCACGCCGCGCTTGATCGGAAACCACACCTTCAGGCCGTTGGTCTGAACCACGACCGGCGCGGCCGGCTGCAGCGGGGCCGGATCGGGCTTCGGCTCGGCCGCGAGCAGCGCGCGCGTATAGGGGTGTTCCGGAGCGGTGAAGATGCGCTCGACCGGCCCCTGTTCCACGATCTTGCCCATGCTCATGACGCAGACGCGATCGGCGATCCTGCGCACGATGCCGAGGTCGTGGGTGATGAAAAGCATCGACATGCCGAGGCGGGACTGGATGTCCTTCAGCAGTTTCAGGATCTGCGCCTGCACGGTGACGTCGAGCGCCGTGGTCGGCTCGTCGGCGATCAGCAGATCGGGCTCGTTGGCGAGCGCCATGGCGATCATCACGCGCTGCCGCTGGCCGCCGGAAAGCTGGTGGGGATAGCTGCCGAGCCGCGTCTCCGGACCTGGAATGCCGACCTGCGTGAGCAATTCGAGGATGCGCTGGCGCGCGGCCGCGCCGCTCATGCCGCGGTGCAAATCCAAAATCTCGCCGATCTGCTTCTCGATCGTGTGAAGCGGGTTGAGCGAGGTCATCGGCTCCTGGAAGATGATGGTGATGTCGTTGCCGCGCACCTTGCGGATTTCGTGCTCCGGCAGGTGGAGCAATTCTTGGCCCTTGAAATGCACCGTGCCGGATGGATGGCGCGCAGCGGGATAAGGCAAGAGCTTCATCACCGACAGCGCAGTGACCGACTTGCCGGAGCCGGATTCGCCCACGATCGCAACCGTTTCGCCCTTGCCGACATCGAAGGAGATGCAGTCAACCGCGAGAATTTCCTTCTTGCCCTGCTTGAAGACGACCGAGAGGTCCTTCACGTCCAGCAGCTTTTCCGTCTTTACGTCCATGCCGCTCACCCGAAAGTCTTGCGCGGATCGAAGGCGTCGCGCACCGCTTCGCCGATGAAGATCAGCAGCGACAGCATGATCGCCACGGAGAAAAAGCCAGCCAGCCCAAGCCAGGGCGCCTGCACGTTGGATTTCCCCTGGGACAGTAATTCGCCGAGCGAGGGCGAACCCGGCGGCAGCCCGAAGCCGAGAAAGTCGAGCGCGGTCAGCGTCATGACCGACGACGACAGGATGAAGGGCAGGAAGGTCATGGTGGCCACCATGGCATTGGGCAGGAGGTGGCGGAACATGATGCTTGGGTTCGACACGCCGAGCGCGCGCGCCGCCTGCACATATTCGAAATTGCGGCCGCGCAGGAATTCCGCGCGCACGAGCCCGACCAGCGACACCCATGAGAACAGCAGCAGGATCCCGAGCAGCACGAAAAAGCCGGGCACCAGCACCGAGGAAATGATCAGCAGGAGATAAAGCGACGGGATCGAGGTCCAGATTTCGATGAAGCGCTGGAACAGCAAATCGGTCCAGCCGCCGAAATAGCCCTGCACCGCGCCCGCGGCGACGCCGATCACCGAGGAGATGATGGTGAGGATGAGCCCGAACAACACCGAGATGCGGAACCCATAGATCAGCCGCGCCACCACGTCGCGGCCCTGGTCGTCGGTGCCGAGCCAGTTGTATTCAAGGTCGCGGCAGGACGTCAGGTCTTTCTTCTTCACCACCGTCTCGCATTCCTTCTCCGTCAGCAGCCAAGTGGGCTTCGACGGCGCGGGTGTCGGCAGGTCGAGATTGTGGGTCGAATAATCGTAACGGATCAGCGGCCACCGCATCGTGCCACCCTTCTCCGTGATCAGCTTTTGCAGGAAGGGGTCGCGATAATCCGCCGCGGTCTCGAAATCACCGCCGAAGTCGGTCTCGGCATAGGTGAAGATCGCGGGGAAATAGGACTTGCCGTCGACACGAATGTAATACGGCTTGTCGTTGGCGATGAACTCCGCGAACAGGCTGAGAACGAACAGCGCGAGGAAAATCCAGAACGACCAGTAGCCGCGCCTGTTGGCCTTGAAATTCTCCCAGCGCCGGCGGTTGAGCGGCGAAATCGCAATGAGCTGGCCTTCCGGCGGAACGGCGAGGCCGGTCGGGGATACCGCCGTGGTTTCGGGAACCGGAACACCGGTGCGGACGTCCATGTCAGACTTCCCGCGATTCGAAATCGATGCGCGGATCGATCCAGGTATAGGTCAGGTCGGAGATCAGGTTCACCACCAGTCCGACCAGCGAGAAAATGAAAAGCGTGGCGAATACCACCGGATAGTCGCGGTTGAGCACGCTCTCGAAGCCAAGCAGGCCGAGGCCGTCGAGCGAGAAAATGGTTTCGATCAACAGCGAGCCGGAGAGGAAGGCGCCGACAAAAGCGCCGGGAAAGCCGGCGATGACGATCAGCATGGCGTTGCGGAAGACGTGGCCGTAAAGCACTTGGGTCTGGGTGTTTCCCTTGGCGCGCGCGGTGAGCACATATTGCTTTCGAATCTCGTCCAGAAACGAGTTCTTGGTCAGCAGCGTCATGGTCGCAAAGGCGCCAAGCGCCATGGATATGATCGGCAGCGTCAGGTGCCAGAAATAATCGAGGACCTTTGCGTACCAGGGCAGCGCCACCCAGTTGTCGGAGGTGAGCCCGCGCAGCGGGAAAATGTCCCAGAACGAGCCGCCGGCGAACAGCACGATCAGCAGGATCGCGAAGAGAAACCCGGGGATGGCGTAGCCGACGATGACCACGGCGCTGGTCCAGGTGTCGAAACGCGTGCCGTCAAAGACCGCCTTGCGGATGCCGAGCGGAATCGAGATCAGATAAGTCAGCAACGTCATCCAGATTCCGAGCGATATGGAGACCGGCAACTTTTCCTTGATGAGCTGCAGCACGCTGACGTCGCGGAAGTAGCTCTTGCCGAAATCGAAGCGGGCATAATTCCACAGCATGATGAAGAAGCGCTCATGCGCGGGCTTGTCGAAACCGAATTGCCGCTCCAGGCTCTTGATGAATTCCGGGTCGAGGCCCTGCGCTCCGCGATATTTCGATGTCACGGTTTCAATGGCGCCGCCGGGCATCTGCTGGCCGGCGCCAAAATCGCCGCCGGGCGAGCCGGAAATGCGCGAGGTCGCGCCCGTGTCCCGGCCGCTGAGCTGCGCGATGACTTTTTCCACCGGCCCGCCGGGCGCAAACTGCACCACCACGAAGGAAACCAGCATGATCCCGAGCAAGGTGGGAATCATGAACAGCAGGCGGCGGATGAGATAAGCGGTCATTGAGTTGGTCTTCGCTGGCGCTTGCTCTCCCTCCCCCCTTGCGCGGGAGGGTTGGGGTGGGGGTAATGAACATAGCGCGTTGAGTTCCTGGCGTACCCCCCTCCCGGCCCTTCGGGCCGACCTCCCCCGCAAGGGGGGAGGTAGGAACGCTGCACCTCATGTTGCTATCTCGTTTCCGGTTTCGCGGCCTTGACCGGGTCATGCCACCAGGTCTCCGGAATGCCGCGCGCATAGCGCGGTTTTGCCGCGGCGGGACGCGCGAATACGTCCCAATAGGCGATGCGATGCGAGGCCAGATACCAGTGCGGCACCCAGTAACGCCCGGCCCTGATCACCCGGTCGAGCGCCCGGCAGGCGGTGGTCAACTCATCGCGCGTCTGCGCGTTGATCGCCACGTCGATCAGCGCATCGATCGCCGGATCCGCGATGCCGGCGAGATTCTGCGAACCCTTGGTGGCGGCCGCCTGTGACGACAGATACGAGCGCAAACCGTCGCCCGGCGTAGAGGAAAAGCTGAAACGCTCCACCGTAATGTCGAAATCGAAATCATCGACACGCGAGCGGTATTGCACCGGATCAACCAGCCGGAGCGTCGCGTCGATGCCGAGCACGCCGAGGTTCTTGATATAGGGCATGTGGTGCGGTTCGAAGCTCGGCTCGTCGTGCAAGAACTCGATCTTGATCGGTTCGCCCTTGGCGTTCACCCGCTTGCCGTTTTTGATGGGATACCCCGCCTCCTGCAAAAGCTGGGTGGCCTTGCGCAGCAGCGCCCGGTCTTGCCCGGACCCATCGGACACCGGCGGCACGAAAGCCTCAGAGAACACATCGTCAGGGATTTTGCCGCGGAACGGCTCTAGCAGCGCCAATTCGTCGGCCCCCGGCTTGCCCGTCGCCATCAGGTCGGAATTCTGGAACACCGAATGCGTGCGCTTATAGGCGCCGTACATGATGCTCTGGTTGGTCCATTCGAAATCGAAGGCCAGGATCAGCGCCTCGCGCAGTTGGGGATTCTTGAACTTCTCGCGCCTCGTGTTGAAGAACCAGCCCTGCGCGCCCGAGGGGGTGTCGTCGGGTAATGTCTCGCGCTTCACGCGCCCGTCGCGGATCGCCGGAAAGTCGTAACGCGTTGCCCAGACGCGTGCGGTGAATTCCTCGCGAAAAAGATAGTTCTTTCCTGTGAAGGCCTGAAAGGCCGCCTCGCGGTCGCGATAGAACTCGTAACGTATGAGGTCGAAATTATTCATCCCGCGCCGCGCCGGCAGCTCGGCTCCCCACCAGTTCTTCACCCGCTCGTATTCGATATAACGGCCGACCTCGAATCGCCCGACCTTGTAAGGTCCGGAGCCGAGCGGCGGCTCCAGCGTCGATTCCTCGAAATTCTTCACCGCGTAATAAGCGCGCGAGAAGATCGGCAGCGTCGCCACGAAGAGCGGCACGTCGCGCCCGCGCTTGGGCGAAAAGCGCGCCACGACCGTGTCTTCACCCTCGGCTTCAGCGCCGAGGAAATCGCGCGTGAGCTGCTGGATGATCGGGTGGCCCTTCTGCTTCAGCGTGGTGAGCGAAAAGGCGACGTCCTGGGCGGTGATTTGGGTGCCGTCGTGGAATTTCGCCTCCGGCCGCAGCAGGAATTGATAGGTCAGCCCGTCGGCGGAAATGCGCACCGCTCTCGCCGCCAGGCCATAAAGCCCGTCGGGCTCATCGGCAGCCGACGCCATCAGGTTGGCGAAGGTCAGCTCCATGCCCTGCGCGGCGTCGCCCTTCAGGATGTAACTGTTAAGCGAATTGAAGGTGAGGAAATTCTGGTTGTATTGCCGGGTCGAGCCGACCTGCGAGAACAGCCCGCCTTTCGGCGCGGCCGGATTGACGTAATCGAAATGCTTGAAGTCGGCGGGATACTTCAGATCGCCGAAGGCCGACATGCCGTGGCGTTCCGGCTCCTCCTGCTGCGCCAGGGCAGCAGGTGTTGCGAAGGCAGCGATGGTGCCGACGCCGAGAAGGAGCGTATCGCGGCGCGTCAAGCACGTTTTCACGAACGCGACCCCGTCTTGGAAGCCTTGGCCTCGTCCCACCACCAGATCGTCGGGAAGGCTGCCATGCCGTAGGCCGGCATTTTTTCCGGGCGCCCGAAACGGTCCCAGCGCGCGGTGCGCACCTTGTCATAGGTGAATTGCGGCACGACGTAGTGATTCCACAGCAGCACGCGGTCGAGTGCCTTGGTGGCGGCGACCAGTTCTTCGCGGTTCTTGGCGAAGATGACGCGCTCAATCAATTCATCCACGGCCGGATTCTTGATGCCGATGAGATTGCGCGAGCCTGGCTGATCCGCCGCTTGCGAACTCCAGAATCCACGCTGCTCATTGCCGGGGGACAGCGACTCACCCCAGCTGGCGATGACAACATCGAAGTCCCAATTCCGCTCACGGTTGGCATATTGCGCATCATCGACGGTGCGAACGGTGACGTCGATTCCGAGCCTTTCCAGGGACGGCTTGTAGAACAGCACGAAGCGTTCGGTATTCGGATTGTTCGCCAGGAACTCGACGCGGAAAGCCTCGCCATTCTTCGTATCGACCAGCTTGCGGTCGCGCACCTCAAAGCCCGCGTCCTTCAGCAGCCGCACCGCCTCGCGCAGATTGGTGCGGACATTGTCGGAACTGCCGCCGACCGGATTGACATAGGCCGTAGTGAAGACTTCCGCCGGCACCTTGTCGCGCACGCTTTCGAGGATCTTCAGCTCCTCGCCTTGCGGAAGCTCGCGCGCCGCCAGCTCGGTGCCTTCGAAGTAACTCGCGATGCGCTTATACTGCCCGTAAAACAGCTGCTTATTCATCTCCTCGAAATCGAAGGCATAGTTGAAGGCGCGGCGCACGCGCGCGTCCTTGAACTTGTCGCGGCGGATATTGAAGGCGAAGGCCTGCATCACGCCGACGTTGCGGATCGGGAACTCCTCCAGCACCACCCGTTTTTCCTTGACGGCGGGGAAATCGTAGGAGGTTGCCCAGCTCTTGGCGCTGTTCTCCGTGCGCCAGTCGACATGATCGGCTTTCAGCGCTTCCAGCGCCACGGTGAAGTTGCGGAAATATTCGAAACGGATCTGTTCGAAATTGTCGCGCCCGACATTCACCGGGATATCCTTGCCCCAATAATCCTGCACCCGCTCGAAGACGATCGTGCGGCCTGGCGTGAATTCCTTGATGCGGTAGGCGCCGTTGCCAAGCGGCGCTTCCAGCGTGGTCACGCTGATGTCGCGCTTGTTGCCGGATTTATCGGTTCCTTCCCAATAATGCTTTGGCATCACGCTGAGCTGGCCGACGATCTGCGGCAGCTCGCGGTTGCCGGGCTGATCGAAAGTAAAAGCGACGTCGCGTTCGCCGGTCTTTTCGGCCTTGATGACATGGCGATAATAGGCGGACATTTGCGGATGGTTCTTCTTGAAGGCTTCGAGCGAGAAGATCACGTCCTCCGGCGTCACCGGCTTGCCGTCATGAAATTTGGCGTTCGAGCGCAGCCGGTAGATCACGGAGGAATAATCGTCGGGAAAGCTGACCGCTTCCGCCAGCAGGCCGTATTCGGCCGATACCTCGTCAAGCGCCGACACCATCAGGCTGTCGTAGAGCAGGTCGCTTCCGGCGGCGAGGTTGCCTTTGACGCCCGAGACCACGAGATTGAGATTGTCGAACGTCTGGCCGCCCGCGATCAGCCGTACCGTGCCGCGCTTCGGCGCGGCCGGATTGACATAGTCGAAATGCTTGAAACCGGCGGGATAGCGCAGATCACCGAACAGCGACATTCCATGCCGCCAAGTGGGCGCCGCTGCTTGTGCTGCGGATTGCGCAGCGGCCACGCGTGCGCCGATCGTGCTGATCGCCGGAGCGGCAAGAGTGAAAACACCGGCTTGGACGACGGCTCGACGGGTCAGGCGCACGGCAATAGCTCCGTAATTTGGGGCAGAAGGGTCACGTCGGCCTAGCAATTCAGGGATTATGTCGGTTTTTGGCAAGACCGCCAATTAAGTCCCGGTAAGTTGAAACGCCCTGGCGCGGCATGTGTTTCCACGCAAACGGAAAAGGCCGGGCTGTGGCCCGGCCGTCCCCCCGAACTTGTCTGACGTCGCTGTCTCCTGGTTCAGCGTTTCGGAGCCGGCTGGGCCGGCTTGGCATTGGGCTGCGCGCCCGCGTTGCCGGGCTGAGCTGGCGCCGCACCGGGCTGATTCTGTCCCGCGGGCGGCTGCCCCCCGGCCGGCGCCTCCGCCACCTGCGGCTTGGGCATCGGATTGTCGGCGCGGTTGCGCAGAAATTCGATCACATCCGCGCGTTCGCCGCCGCGTGTAAGGCCCGCGAAAGTCATCGACGTGCCGGGAATGTAGCTGGTCGGGCCGGCGAGGAATTTGCTGAGTTCCTCGAAGGTCCATTCGCCGCCCTTGCCCTTCATGGCGCCGGAATAGTTGAAGCCGGGGGCCGACGCGCGCGCGCGGCCGACAACACCCCAAAGATTCGGGCCGACTTTGCTGGGACCGCCCTTCTCGAAAGTGTGGCAAGCCACGCATTTTTTTGCCGCAGCTTCGCCGCGTTCGAGCGACGCTTTCTGCAGCAGCGCCTCGATCGGCTCGGAGGCGGCCGGGGCGGCGCCGCCGCCCGGTGTGGTCGCAGTCGGCTCGGCCACGGCAATGGCATAACCCGGCTTTGCCGGCTTCGGCGCGGTGAACAACGCGCCTGCGGCGATATTCACCGCCAGCAGGAAAAGACAGGCGCCGAGAACCGCACCAAGGATTTTGTTGAGTTCGAACGAGTTCATCGAAAATCGGCTCCGCGGGAGGATGAGGCGGAAAGGGAAACACGGGCTCGGGAAGCCCGCGGCGGCGCAGAGATAACCGGTTTGCCTCGCCCCTGGCAACCCGTATAAGCACGCCGGAACCGGGGATAAAGCATTCCTGACCGGACTTTGCGCGAGGCGGCAGGGGCAATGGCCGAAAGCGACCTTCTGATCCTCATTCCGGCCCGCATGGCCTCCACCCGGCTCCCAAACAAGCCGCTGGCGGACATTGCCGGCCAGCCCATGATCGTCCAGGTGCTGCGGCGTGCGCAGGAGGCTGCGCTCGGGCCGGTGGCCGTCGCCACCGATGCGCGCGAGATCGCGGTGGCCGTGGAGAAGGCGGGCGGCCAGGCGGTGATGACGCGGGCCGACCATCTTTCCGGCTCCGACCGCATCTTCGAAGCGCTGTGCACGCTCGATCCGCAGGGCCGCGCGCGCATCGTGGTCAATCTGCAAGGCGACCTGCCGACCCTGTCGCCGCAGGATTTGCGCGCCGTGCTGAAGCCGCTGGAAGATCCCGCGGTGGATATCGCCACGCTGGCCGCGGAGATAAAAGAGCCTGCTGAAAAGGCCAATCCCAACGTGGTGAAGGTGGTGGGCTCGCCGGTCTCGCCCGAACGCCTGCGTGCGCTCTATTTCACCCGCGCCGCCGCGCCCTCCGGCGAGGGGCCGCTCTACCATCACATCGGGCTCTATGCCTATCGGCGCGCGGCGCTGAAGCGCTTTGTTGAACTGCCGCCCTCGCCGCTCGAACGGCGCGAGAAGCTGGAGCAGCTGCGGGCCCTGGAAGCCGGCATGCGGATAGACGTCGCGATCGTTAACAGCGTGCCGCTCGGCGTCGACACCGCCGAGGAGCTGGCGCAAGCGCGCGCCGCGTTGACTCGCTCAAGCAGATGCGCGTAACAAAACGCCCATGGCGAAACGCAAGAAAATCTCATTTCAGGGCGAGCCGGGGGCCAATTCGGATCTCGCCTGCCGCGAGGCTTATCGCGGCCACGAGCCGCTGCCCTGTCCGACCTTCGAGGACGTGTTCGCGGTTGTGCGTTCCGGCAGGGCCGATCTCGCCATGATCCCGATCGAAAATTCGGTCGCCGGGCGGGTAGCGGACATCCATCACCTGATGCCGCATTCCGGCCTGAACATCGTCGCCGAATATTTTCTTCCCGTGCGGCATCAGCTGATGGCGACGAAGAGCGCCACGCTGAAGACGCTGAAGACGGTGGAAAGCCACATCATGGCGCTCGGTCAATGCCGCAAGACGCTGCGCAAGCTGCGGCTGAAATCGGTGGTTTCCGCCGACACCGCGGGCTCGGCGCGCGAGATCGCCGAATCCGGTGACCCGACGCGCTCGGCGATCGCTTCCGGGCTGGCGGCGAAAATCTACAAGCTGAAAATTCTCAAGCGCAACATCGAGGACGAGGAATACAACACCACGCGCTTCATTGTGCTGTCGCGCAAGGCCAAGTGGGCGCCCCGCACCCAGAAGGACCTGATCACCACTTTTGTGTTCCAGGTGCGCAATATTCCGGCCGCGCTTTACAAGGCGCTTGGCGGTTTCGCTACCAACGGCATCAACATGACCAAGCTGGAAAGCTACATGATCGAGGGCAGCTTCTCGGCGACGCAATTCTACGCCGACGTGGAAGGGCACCCGAAGGAGCGCGCGCTGGAGCTGGCGCTGGAGGAGCTGGAATTCGTCACCCAGCCGAAGACGCTGAAGATTTTGGGCGTCTATCCCGCGCACCGCTACCGGGAGACGTTCAGGTAGATGCCAGCGCCCGCTGGAAGGAGTTCTCGCCATGAACAGCGATGCGAAGGTGCGGCGAACGCTGCATTTCAGGTTCACGATGCCGACCGCAGACGCGGCGCAGATCGGCGCCATGCTCAAGGCGATGGCACCGTTCTACCAGATGTTCGGTGACACGCGCATACGCCTGCTGCAGAATGTCGACGACCCGGCAAAATTCACACAAGAGATCGAATACGAGGCGCCCGCAGGCCTCGAGGTAAACCGCCAGCAGATCGCCAGCGACGCCCGGATGCAGACGTATCTGCAGGCCTGGCGCTCGATGTTTCCCGGCACGGTCGAGGTCGACGTTTACAAGGAAGTGTAAGGTACCGTCAGATCGTCTGGTTGTATTCGCCGACTTCCGGGAATTTGCGCAGCACCGCGTCCACCGCCTTGAACATGTCGCGCATGCGTTGCTCGGAGACCGGGCTTTCAACAACCACCACCAGCTCGGGCTTGTTGGATGAGGCGCGCACCAGGCCCCAGGTGCCGTCTTCCACCGTCACGCGCACGCCGTTGACGGTGACGAGGTCGCGGATCGCCTGGCCCGCAACCTTCTCGTTCTTCGCCTTCCCTTCCTGAAAGATCGCCACCACTTTGTCGACGATTCCATATTTCACTTCGTCGGCGCAGTGCGGCGCCATGGTCGGGGAGCCCCAGGTCTTCGGCAGCGCGTTCTTCAGGTCGGCCATGCTCTTTGTCGGATTGCGGTCGAGCATGTCGCAGACCGCGAGCGCGAAGATTAACCCGTCGTCATAGCCGCGGCCGAACGGCTTGTTGAAGAAGAAATGTCCCGACTTCTCGAAGCCCGCGAGCGCGCCGAGTTCGTTCACTCGCCGCTTGATGTAGGAATGGCCGGTCTTCCAGTAATCGGCCTTCACCTTGTTCTGCTGCAGCACCGGGTCAGTGATGAACAGGCCGGTCGATTTCACGTCGACGACAAAGGTCGAACCGGGATGCAGCGTGGACATGTCGCGCGCCAGCATAACGCCGACCTTGTCGGCGAAAATCTCGTCGCCGGTATTGTCCACCACGCCGCAGCGGTCGCCGTCGCCGTCGAAGCCGAGGCCGACATCGGCCTTTACGTGCAGCACTTCGTCGCGCATGGCGTGCAGCATCTTCATGTCTTCGGTATTGGGGTTGTAGTTCGGGAAGCTGTGGTCGAGCTCGCAGTCGAGCGGCACCACTTCGCAGCCGACCGCTTCCAGCACCTGCGGCGCAAAGGCGCCCGCAGTCCCGTTGCCGCAGGCCGCCACCACCTTGAGCTTGCGCTTGAGCTTTGGACGGTCGGTGAGGTCAGCGAGATAGCGTGCCGGGAAATTCTCCACGAATTGATATGCGCCTGCGCCTTTGAGGTCGAAGCGGGCGTTGAGCACGATCTCGCTCAGCCGCCCCATCTCGTCGGGTCCGAAAGTGAGCGGACGGTTGGCGCCCATTTTCACGCCGGTCCAGCCATTATCGTTGTGCGAGGCCGTGACCATGGCGACGCAGGGCACGTCGAGATCGAATTGCGCGAAATAGGCCATCGGCGTCGTGGCGAGGCCGATGTCGTGCACCTTGCAGCCGGCCGCCATCATGCCGGAAATCAGCGCCATCTTCACGGAGGCCGAATAGCCGCGGAAATCATGCGCGGTCACGATCTCCGGCCGCACGCCCATCTCGCGGATGAGGGTGCCGAGCCCCATACCCAGCGCCTGGATACCCATCAGATTGATTTCGCTGCCGAGCAGCCAACGGGCGTCGTATTCGCGGAAACCCGTTGCCTTCACCATCGGCTCGGATTTATAGGCATAGGTATTGGGCGTGAGCTGGGGCTTTGGCTTCGGGAACATTAACATCCTCGGGCTGGAACGGAATTGGCGGGCAGCAATAACCTAAAGCGCCCAGCACGGGAAGGTTGCGATACCTGATTGTCATCCCGGCCGAGCGAGAGCCGGATGACAGATTGCGAGGATTACTGCTCGAGAATGAGCTTGCCGCTGCTGTACTCAAAACGGCGCAGCTTGGAGAGGAAGGAAGGGCCGAGGAGGTTCTTGCTGAGCGCCTCGTCGGGCATGACCAGGGCAACGACGTCGCGCACACTAATGTCGTCTATCTCCACCCGGTCGAGCCGGGTAGG
>CAWDIZ010000017.1:0-45847 GCA_963802475.1 uncultured Alphaproteobacteria bacterium | reverse complement strand
AATGATGAATACGTCGTTCTTTGGCGAATTATTGCAGAGCATTTCGGAACGGGGCAGGGCGCTGCTCGACCGTCGCGCGAGCGTCGCGGCGACGGGCCGCGCGTTCCGCCAATTTCCTGGAACTCTGCGAGGAGCTTTTGTCGGGGCGCGGCGAAGCCTCCGGCGTCGCGCTCGCCCGCGAAATCCTCGGCCGCTATGACGAACTGACCATCGGCCCGCGCATCGCCTTCTTCGAGGCGTTGGTGAGCCGCTATGGCGTCGACCGCAAGCGGCTCGATGCCGCGGTCGCCGCCTGGCAGCAAGCGCCCTCCGAGGAAACCGCTGCCGAACTCCATCTCGCGGCCGAACCGCGGCGGCAGGAACTGTTCCGCCGGCTCAATCTTGCGCCGAACGGTACCTCTGCGCTGGTGCGCATGCGCGAGCAGATCCTCGACGCGATGGACCACCGCGACGATCTCGGCGTGGTGGACGCGGATTTCGTCCATCTCTTCTCGTCCTGGTTCAACCGCGGCTTCCTGGTGCTGCGGCGTATCGACTGGTCGACGCCGGCCAGCATCCTGGAAAAGATCATTCGCTACGAGGCCGTGCACGCCATCAGAGATTGGGACGATCTGCGCCGCCGGCATCGACTTGCCGGACCGGCGCTGCTACGCCTTTTTCCATCCGGCGCTGGTGGACGAGCCGCTGATTTTCGTCGAGGTCGCGCTCACGCGCGAAATCCCGGGCTCGATCGAGCCGATCCTGGCGGCGAAGCGCGACGCTGTGGACCCCGCCAGGGCCACGACCGCGACCTTCTATTCGATCTCCAACTGCCAGCGCGGATTGGCCGGCGTTTCCTTCGGCAATTTCTTGATCAAGCAGGTGGTGGAGGAGATTTCGCGCGAGCTGCCGGCGCTTTCGAATTTCGTCACGCTGTCGCCGGTTCCGAATTTCGCCGAATGGCTGCGCCGCGAGCGGTTGGCGGATTCCTCGGTTGCGTTGCGCCCGGAAGACAAGGCCGCGCTGGCGGTTCTCGACCGCGAAGACTGGTGGCAGCAGCCGGCCATGGTGGAAAAGGTGCGGGACCCGTTGCTCCGCGCGGCGGCATTTTATTTCATGCATGCGCGCACGCCGCGCGGCGCAGCTCGATCCGGTGGCGCGTTTCCATCTCGGCAATGGCGCGCGGCTGGAGCGCATCAACTTCCTGGCCGACACCTCGATCAGGGCCTTGCGCCAGTCGCACGGGCTGATGGTGAATTATCAATACGATCTCGGCGAGATCGAGAAGAACCACGAAGCCTATGCCGAGCACCGCACCGTGGTCGCGGCCGCCGCGGTATCCAAACTTGCCCGGCCCGCGCCGCTGGAACTGGTCCCGGCGGGCAGCAAGTGAGGATTTTTCCTTCGGGGAAAGGCGTGTGCGCAGTCACCAGGTGCGTGCTTCGCACGCCCTCGGTGAGGCGGCCAAGTGGAGACCGTCTAGCTCTTCCCATATACCGGCACGATGCCGCCGCGGGTAACGCGGTTGTCCGGCGAAGCCAGGAAGACAATGGTTTGCGCCACTTCCTCGACCTTCGGCCAAAGTGCGTAGTCCGCCTTCGGCATGGCCGCGCGGTTTGCCGGTGTATCCATGGTCGAGGGAGCCACCGCGTTGACCAGGATGCCGCCTTTCGCCACTTCCTCCGCCAGCGCCACGGTCAGCGCGGCAACCCCGGCCTTGCTCGCGGTATAGGCCGCCATGCCGGCGCCGCTGCGCCATTCCAGCCCCGGCCGCGCTGCGACATTGACAATGCGTCCGCCGTCCTTGTTGCCTGCCATGCGGTTGACCGCCGCGCGGCAGCAAAGAAAGCAGGTGACGAAATTCATCTCGACCTGCTGCATCAGCGCGGCTTTACCGGTTTTCGCCACCGGGCTCATGGCGAAACCCCCGGCCAGATGGATCGAAGCCCAGAGCCGGTCCACCCCGTCGAACAGCCGCGCCACGCCCGCTTCGTCGGAAAGATCGGTGTTGCCGACCAGCACGACCTGGCGGTGGCCGCGATGCGGAAAATGCTCCGCCTCCGCTTCGGCATGCCATGGTACATGACACACCGCGCCCGCTTCGATCAGCGCGCCGACCACCGCGATGCCGAGCGCGCCGGTGCCGCCTGTCACCACCACATGCCGATCGGAAAAATCCATCGCGGCCTCCTTCGGCTAATGCCGCTGCGGAGCCAAAGGCTAGCCCCGTCCGCGCTTGGCGCGTTTCGGCAGCACGTGATACTCGATCCAGTTGGCCACCTCGCTCACGCGCAGGCGGGTATCGAGTACATTCTTGCTGATGCCATGCCGCCAGGCCAGCCGCTTGTCGGCAGGATTCTGATCGAGCGCGTCGAGCTCGCCGGCGAAGATCTTGATGTCCTCCTCGTCGAGGAAGAAGCCCTCGTCGATCAACCGGCTGCCGATGCGGCGCACGATGGCGGCGATTTCCCGCAGCGGATATTCCGGGTGATATTGCACGCCCCAGGCCACGGCGCCGTTGTAATGGATTTCCGCGCTCTGCACGTCGGAGACTGCGTTGGTTGCCAGCACGACGGGCCTGGCGGCAGCGCCTCGACCTCATCGAGATGCACCGTCGGCGCGTTGAACACATCGGGCTTGCCGATATACATCGGGTGCTTGCGGCCTTCCTCGGTCAGCCGGATGCCACGGCCGAAACCGAGCTCGCGCCCCTTGGGATTGCGCCGCACGCTGCCGCCGGTCGCCACCGTGAGCACCTGCAGCCCCCAGCAGCTTCCGAAGAAGGGAGTGCCCGCCGTCAGCAGCCCGCGGGTCAGTTCGACCTGTTGCGTGACCTGCGGCCCGGCCTCGTAGATGTGCAACGCAGAGCCGGTGATCGCCGCGCCGTCATAGCCTTCCAGTGCCGCGCCACGCGGCAGCTCGGCGCCTGGATCGGCGGCAAACACGACGTCGATCTCGGCGCCTGGAAGCAACCCGCGCAAGAGCTTCGCATAGCCTTCGCTCGCGACGCTCCCGCCGGCCGCCGTCTGCTGGGCGCGGCCTTCGGCGGTGTTTCCTTCGATCACAAGCAGGCGAGGCGGGGACATCGGGCTAAAGCGTGCTGCAGGTTATTTCGCCGTTTGAGCCAGTCAGGTATGGCGAAGCCAAGGCGATTTGACAATGATCCAGCGTAATTGTGCCCGAATTCTCCGTTGCAGCAGAAACCGCTTTGCGCCCGCGCGGCTCCGCGCCATCCTGTCCGCATGAGTAGGGGGAATCGATAAGCATGGCCGATTACGATCTTGCCATCATCGGCGGTGGCATCAACGGCGCCGGCATCGCCCGCGATGCTGCTGGCCGCGGCCTGCGCGTGCTGATGGTCGAACAGAGCGACCTTGCCTCCGGCACCTCGTCGACCTCCTCCAAGCTGATTCATGGTGGGCTGCGCTATCTGGAGCATGGCGCGTTCCGTCTGGTGCGCGAAGCCCTGGCCGAGCGCGAGGTGCTGCTGCGCCTGGCGCCGCATCTCATCCGGCCGTTGCGCTTTGTGCTGCCGGCCTATCCCGGGCCACGTTCCGCGCTGCTGCTGCGCATCGGCCTTTACCTCTACGACCATCTCGGCGGCAAGAAGATCCTGCCGCCGACGCGTACTCTCGACCTCACCCATCACGTCATGGGTCATCCGCTCAACCGCCGCTATCGGCTCGGTTTCGAATATTCAGATTGCAGCGTGGACGATTCGCGCCTGGTGGTGCTCAACGCGGTCGACGCCGCCGAGCGCGGTGCCTCCATCCGCACGCATGCGCGGTGCACGCGCGCCGAGCGCAGCGATATCTGGCGGCTGATCCTGACCCACCACGGCCGGCGCGAAGTGGTAACCGCGCGCGTGCTGGTCAATGCGTCGGGACCCTGGACCGGCTTCGTCACTGAGACTGTACTGCGGGTGCAGGAGCCAAGGCGACTGCGGCTGGTCAAGGGCAGTCATATCGTCGTGCCAAGCATGTTTCCGCCTGACCGCGGCTATATCCTGCAGGCCTCCGAGCGTCGCGTGGTTTTCGTCCTGCCCTTCGAGCGTGACTTCACGCTGATCGGCACCACCGATTCGGATTTTGCCGGCGATCCGGCGGCGGTCGCGCCCTACCGGCGAGGAGATCAACTATCTCTGCGACAGCGTGAACAAATATTTCCGGCATCCCATTGATGTCGGCGATGTGAAATGGGCCTTCGCCGGCGTGCGCTCGCTCTATGACGACGGCTCGAAAAAACCCGAGGACGTCACGCGCGACTATCATCTGATGCTGGACAAAGGCTTTCGTAAAGCCCCGGTGCTCACGGTTTATGGCGGCAAGATCACCACCTATCGCCGCCTGGCCGAGGCGGTGCTGGAGCGGCTGCGGCATTTCTTCGACATGGGTCCGGCCTGGACCGGGCAGACGCCGCTGCCGGGCGGCGATTTCGCCTGGGAGGCGCTCGATGGCCAAGTCGCAAAGGCACGGCAGACCTGGCCGTTCCTGCAGGAGGAGCACGCGCGCCGGCTGGTGCAGGCCTATGGCACGCGCATCGACCGCGTGCTCGGGGGAGCCAAGAGTGCAGAAGAACTGGGCACATGCTTCGGCGCCGATCTCACCGAGGCGGAGGTCAACTACCTGATGCAGCATGAATGGGCCGAGGGCACCGAGGACGTGCTGTGGCGCCGCAGCAAGCTTGGCCTGCTGTTCTCGGAGGAGCAGAAGGAGGCGCTTGGTCGCTTCATGGCTGCACGCCAGCACCCGCCCAGCACGTAATCGTTACAATTTTAGATATCGATTACACGCGCCTTTGCCACCTTAAACATACCGCATGATCTAACCCGAAAACCGGTTCCCACTTTTCGGGATCATGCACGCGCGCGACCAGCAAAAGTGGGCACCGGTTTTGCGTCCGGTCGCGCGCCACCTTAAACATACCGCATGATCTAACCCGAAAACCGGTTCCCACTTTTCGAGATCATGCACGCGCGCGACCAGCAAAAGTGGGCACCGGTTTTGCGTCCGGTCGCGCGCCACCTTAAACATACCGCATGATCTAACCCGAAAACCGGTTCCCACTTTTCGGGATCATGCGGTAGCATCGCGGCGCGATGGCGGCGGCGGAGGCGATTCCAGGAAAGCGCGCAAAGACCGGCGGGGCAGGCGGCTTGGCTGCCGCGCGCGAGCCGGGACGCGCGCTGGTGCGCTTCGAGGCGGTTAGCAAGCGTTTTTCCGGCTTCACCGCCGTGGACCGGCTCTCCCTCGACATTTTTGAAGGCGAATTCTTCGCGCTGCTTGGTCCGTCCGGCTGCGGCAAGACTACGCTCTTGCGCATGCTTGCGGGCTTCGAGACGCCGGATAACGGGCGCATCCTGCTGGATGGCGAGGACATATCCGGCATGCCGCCTTATCGCCGGCCGGTCAATATGATGTTCCAGAGCTACGCGCTCTTTCCGCATCTCAATGTAGAGCGCAATATTGGCTTCGGCTTGCGGCAGGAAAATCTCCCGAAGTCCGAGATCGCGGCGCGGATAAAGGAAGCGCTCGCGCTGGTGCGGCTCGAGGGGCTACAGCACCGTAAGCCGCATCAGCTTTCCGGCGGGCAACGCCAGCGTGTGGCGCTCGCGCGCTGCCTGGTGAAACGCCCGCGCGTTTTGCTGCTGGACGAGCCGCTCGCCGCGCTCGACCGCCGCCTGCGTGAAGACACCCGTTTCGAATTGGTGGATCTGCAGGCAAAGCTCGGACTCACCTTCGTCATTGTCACCCATGACCAGGAAGAAGCCATGAGCCTCGCCGACCGGATCGGGGTGATGGACCACGGACGCCTGGTGCAGGTGGCGACGCCGCCGGAAATCTACGAACAGCCGAATTCCCGCTGGGTGGCGCAATTCGTCGGCGACGTGAACCTGATCGAGGGCAAGGTTATCTCGATCGATGCGGGCGGCGTGCTGATCGACAGCGCGGCAGGCCGCATCCGGGTGCGACAGGCTTGCGAAGCCAAGCCGAACGACGCGGTCTGGGTGGCCCTGCGGCCGGAGAAGCTGCGCATATCGCGCGAGCCGCCATCTGGAGATGAAAACCCTATCGCGGGCCAGGTCTGGGATATCGGCTATCTCGGCGACATTTCGATCTATCAGGTGAAGACCGACAGCGGGCCGGTGATGAAGGCCTCGGTCGCCAATATGACACGGCTGATCGAGCGGCCGATTACCTGGGATGACCGGGTCTGGCTCTCCTTCGCGCCCGACGCCGGCGTGGTGCTGACGCGATGAGCACGCGGCTTTTCAGTTGTCATGGCCGAACTTGTTCCGGCCATCCCGATCGGGGCGGCATTGCGCTCCCAAGCGGGATGCCCGGCACAAGGCCGGGCATGACCAAGGGGAGGCCTTCATGAGCCAGCAACGTCAAAGCTGGGCCGCGCGCCTGGTTGTCATCCTGCCTTATGCCTGGCTCCTCGCTTTCTTCCTGGCGCCGTTTCTGATCGTGCTGAAGATCAGCCTGTCGCAGACCGCGCTGGCGCAGCCGCCCTATCTGCCGGTTTTCGATCTCGCTGCCGGCTTCCGGGGATTGTGGGATTTCTTCGCTGCTCTCTCGCCCGACAATTACCGGCTGCTGGTCTCAGACAGCCTCTATCTCGGCTCATATCTGCGCAGCCTGACGATCGCGGCGTTCTCGACGCTGATGCTGCTGCTTGCGGGCTTTCCCATTGCCTATGCGCTGGCGCGCATGCCGCGCCGCTGGCAGTCGGTGCTGGTGGTGCTGGTCATCCTGCCGTTCTGGACCTCGTTCCTCATCCGGGTCTATGCCTGGATGACGATCCTGCAGCGTGAGGGCCTGCTGAACCAGGCGCTGCTCGCAGTCGGCATCATCGATGAACCGCTCGCCTGGCTGGCCAGCGACACCGCGATCTATATCGGCATCGTTTATTCCTACCTGCCTTTCATGGTGCTGCCGATCTACGCCACGCTGGAAAAGCTGGACGAGAGCCTGCTGGAAGCCGCCGCCGATCTCGGCTGTCCGCCGTGGAAGACGTTTTGGCTCGTTACCCTGCCGCTGGCGCTGCCCGGGGTCGCCGCCGGCGCGCTCCTTTGCTTCATTCCGATCACCGGTGAATTCGTCATCCCGGACCTGCTCGGCGGCTCGGAACAGCTGATGATCGGCCAGGTTCTGTGGACGGAATTTTTCTCCAACCGCGACTGGCCGGTAGCCTCGGCGGTGGCGGTGGTGCTGCTCTGTCTGCTGATCGTGCCGGTGGTGATCTACCAGCAGATGCAGCTGCGCGGGCTGGAGGAGAGCCGGTGATGCGCAGGAATATCACCTGGTTCAACATCGCCTCGATCGGGCTCGGGCTTGCCTTTCTCTACCTGCCGATCGCCATCCTGGTGATTTATTCCTTCAATGCCTCGCGACTTGTTACGGTTTGGGCCGGCTGGTCGACGCGCTGGTATGCCGAATTGCTGCGGGACGAAGCCATGCTGGACGCGGCCTGGACCAGCCTGCGGGTCGCGCTGCTTTCGGCCACGGTGGCGACGGTGCTGGGCACGCTCGCCGCGCTGTCGCTGGTCCGCATGGGCCGCTTCCGAGGACGCCTTCTCTTCTCTGCCATGATTTACGCGCCGTTGATCCTGCCGGAGGTCATCACCGGCCTGTCGCTGCTGCTGTTGTTCGTCGCCGTGGCAATCGACCGCGGCTTCTGGACCATCGTGATCGCGCATACCACTTTGACCATGGGTTTCGTCACCGTCATCGTGCAGGCGCGTCTGCTCGGCTTCGACCGCAGCATCGAGGAAGCGGCGATGGATCTCGGCGCGCCGCCAGTGAAGACGTTTTTCGCGATCACCTTGCCGCTTATTGCGCCGGCGGTGGCTGCCGGCTGGATGCTCGCCTTCACGCTCTCGCTCGACGACCTGGTCATCGCCAGCTTCACCACCGGTCCCGGCGCCACCACGCTGCCGATCCGGATCTATTCCGAGGTGCGGCTGGGGGTGAAGCCCGAGATCAATGCCATCTGCACGATCATGATCGCCGTGGTCGCCGTCGCAGTTGTCGCGGCGTCGCTGCTGTCGAAACTGCGGGAAGCCAAAGCGGCGATGCCCGTGCCGGGCGCGGTTTAATGTCGAGTTGGTGGTCCCTCTCCCCGTCCTTACGGGGAGAGGGTGGCCGGAGCGTAGCGCAGGCCGGGTGAGGGGCAGCTATTTCGGTTCGAAGTGCAGCCAAGATCGTCTCCACGACACCGTCTCGATTGCGCAGAATGTCGTTATTCCAGAAGCGTAGAACTCGATAGCCCTCAGCCAAAAGTTTCTTATCCCGTCGGGAGTCGCTGATGCTTTCTTTATGCTGACCACCATCGGCTTCGATGATGAGCTTTCTTTCACGGCAAATAAAATCGGCCACGTAGCCCGCGACCTCCTCCTGCCGAACAAACTTGAATCCCTCCAGGCGACGGTCGCGTAGTGCAAACCAAAGCTTCCGTTCAGCATCGGTCTGCTGACGCCGAAGACGCCGTTGCATGCTGACTTTGGATAGGTTGGGTCCGCGCATGAATTGCCCCTCACCCGGCTCGCACTTCGTGCTCGTGTCCCTCTCCCCGTAAAAACGGGGAGAGGGACAAGCGCTATTCGCTGCTGCGGCCGGGTGGGCGGAAGAGATAGACCAGGAGCCACAGCGGCACGATCACGATTGCGCCGAGCATCACATTCGGCCAGGCCCAGGCGAGCCCTGTCGCGCCAACTCCTCCAGGCGCTCGCGCGTCATGCCGGAATGGCGGATCATCTCGTCGGCGGTGATGCCGAAATGGTTGAGAATCATCCCCGCCACCAGCGAAGCAACCAGGACCTTGATCAACGTCCAGAGGAATGCCTGCATCGCGCCTCATCGCCGCCGGTTCTGCCGGCGAGTGATTCGTCCAATGCGGAATGATAATGGATTGCCGGCGGCGACCGCTAAGCCGTGGGGTCAGTTTCCGTCGGGCTTGGCCGCGGCGGGGGCGGCCGGATTGCCGACCAGCCGGTCGATGGCCGAGCGCACCGTGTCGCGCGTGGCGCGGTTGCGGACCGCATCGAGGAGCGGGGCCGCCGCCGGCGCCCGGCGGATCAGGCTCTGGGTGTCGAGCAGCATCAGCGGATCGTCCCAGGCGCCGCGCACCATGAAAGGCAGCTCGAAGCCGGGCGCCTTCCGAAGCGGCGGAAACCAGGCTGGCGGCGCCGGTGAAATCCAGATCGCGCGCGGGAACCGAGGCCTTGCCCGCAAGCACCAGCCGAACCGCCGGGCCCTCCATCCGCACCTCGTCGGCGCTGATGTTTCCCTGCGCGACGCTGAGCGCAACGGTGAGCTTGTCATAAGGCGTGCGCCCGCTGCGATAATCTCCGCCGCCCGACAGTGGCCGGCGCTCCAGCCGGCGCAGCAATTGCTCCACGTTGACGCCGGTCACCGCGCCCTTTTGACCGATCAGCGTGGCGGAGCCGGTAAGCGTCTGGGTGACGGCCATGACGCTGCTGCCGGAGCCCTCGATATTGAAGGCGAGATTGCCCTTGCCTTCGAGCCGCTGCATGCCGAGCAGCGCGCCGAGGCAGCTCTGCAGATCGACGTTGGTGAATTGCAATTGCGCTTTGACGTCGGCGCCCGGTTGCGATTTGGCCAGATCGAAGGAGCCTTTGACGACGCCGCCGAAAGATTGCGACTCGCCCACCGTGACCGTGAGTTGCCCGCCGCGCAGATTGGCGGCAATCGCCGTACGGCCGAGCTTGGTTCCGGGAAGCTTGACCTGCGCCGCCGACAGCCGGAGATCGAGGTCGAAGCCGGCCAGTCGGTCGAGCGTGATCGGCATCGCGTTCCATTCGCGCTCGTCGCCGGCGAGCAGGCGCACCGCGGAGACATAAGGCGTGAGGTCGATATCCTCAGCCGCCAGCGTGCCCTGCACGGTCTGGCGTCCGTCGTTGGCGAAGGTGAGCACGCCTTCCGCGGCATTGCCGTCGAGCTGGATGTCGACCGATGAAAGCGCAATGCTGCTGCCGACCAGATTGGTCTTCGCCTTCAGCGCGAAGCGGCCAAAGCCGCCGCCCGGAAGCTGCTTTTGCCCGGTCCAGCGCACGGCCTCGCGCAGCGAGGTGGAATCGGCAGCGACCGTGCCTTCGATCTTCAGCGTGGGGCGGGTGCTGATCCGACCGTCGAAGGCAAGCTTCAGTGGTGCGCCCGTCAGCCGCAGCTTGATGCCCGAGAGGATTGCCGTCGAGCGCCGCCATGAAATCGCTGAAGCTCAAGCTGGCGTCGACCGGCTCGCCGCGCCAGTCGAAGCGGCCAGTTGCCGCGAAGCTGCGGAACATGGAAGGCCAGGCGAGCGAGCCTTCGATATTGCTGATGGTCTCGGCCACGGCACGGGCGTCGTCGCGGATCACCACCGTGCCGTTGACGATGCGGATCTCGGAGAAGGAGGCGGTCCGTTGCGCGCTCGGGAGAAGCGCCGCGCTCAACGTGCTGGCCAGCGGGGTCCAGTTCGACTTGCCGCCCGGCTCCAGCAGGACGTTCACGGTGGGCCGAACCAGCGTGAGGTCGGAAACCTGAATCTGTCCGATCGAGCAGCGGGAAAAAACGCAGCCGCGCCGTCAAGCGGTCGGCGGTCAACGCCTTGTTGCCGGCCTGGTCCTCGCCGACAGTTACGTCGTCGAAGCTCACCGTGCCGAAGGGGAAGAGCGATACCGAGGTTGGGCCGCGCAATACCGGCTCGAGCCCTGACATCGCGCGGATTTCCGCCTTCACCGCCTCGCGCGCGGTCTCGGCGGAGATCATACAACGACATGACACTCAGCAACCCGGCGCTGATGACCAGCACCGCGGCAAGTGCTAACCCAAGGCGTTTGAAGCCGCCTGCGTCACGAAATGCGCTCCGGCATGTGTTTGCTGAACCCCTCGCGAACTATAGCTTTCCGGGGCGCAGGCACGCAACCTGCCGGAGCTTCATGACCCTTTCGTGGCTTGAAATCCTACAATAGGCCGCGAGGGTTAACCCAGACGGTCGCGGGGCACCTGCGCGAAGTCGGCATAACGGACGATACGGATGATCGGCAGTATGCCGACCGCGACGATCATCAGCGCGGCCAGCGCACCCTCCTCGAAATTTCCGCGAGTCGCGTATTGGTAGATATAGGTCGCCAGCGTCTCCACATTCATGGGACGCAGCAGCAGCGTGGCCGGCAATTCCTTCAGGCAGTCGATGAACACCAGCAGCGCAGCTCCCCAGATCGCCGGGCGCACCAGCGGCAGATGGATGGTCCGCACCATCGCCGCCGGGCGCGCGCCGAGGATGCGCGCCATGTCGTCGAAATCGGTCGATATGCGCGAATAGCCCGCCTGCAGGAAGCCGATGGCGATGGCGAGAAAGCGTATGGTGTAAGCCACAACCACCGCGATACCGGATCCGGCCACAACCAGGCCGACGGTCTTTCCGGCAAAGATAGCCGTAAACCAGTTGATGATCTCATCGACACCCACCAGCGGCGCCAGCAATCCGAGCGCCAGCACCGTGCCGGGCACGGCATAGCCGACCGCGGCGAAATTGACGCATCCGGCGACCGCCGGATGCCGCGCCAGCCGGAGCGCCACGGTCGCCGCCAGGCCCAGCACAATCACCGAAACAGTCGCGGTCGCCGCGAACGCCATGGTCGTGAGGGTGTGACGAAAGAGTGCCGGATCGAATCCGACCAGCAGTCCGCGCATCACTACCTGCCGCAGCAGGAAGACCGCCGGAATGACAAAACCAAGCGCGACCGGAATGCAGCAAAGGACAACCGCGAGCCGGGCGCCGCGGCCGTGCAGTGGAATGCGCGGCGCGGGTCCCCGGCCGTGTACCGGCGTGTCATAGGCCTGGCCCCGGCGGCCGTAGCGTTCGAGCGCGATCAGCGCGACGACCGCGGCAAGCATGATCAGCGAGATCTGCGCCGCCCCAGGCAGGCTGCCGCGGTTGAGCCAGGTGGTGAATACGGTGAGCGTCAGGGTCTGCACGCCGAGATATTCGCTGGCGCCGATATCGTTCAGCGTCTCCAGCGAGGTGAGCGCGATGCCGACCGCGAGCGCCGGCCGTGCCAGCGGCACCGTGATCTGGCGCGCGACGGCAAAGGGTCTGGCTCCGAGCGTGCGCGCGGCGTCCACAAAGGCGCGGTGCTGAGTTTGAAACATCGCGCGTGCGGCAAGGTAGGTATAGGGATAGAGCACGATGCCCATGATGAAGATGGCGCCGCCGAGCGAGCGGATGGGCGGAAACCAGTAGTCGGCAGGCGACCGCCAGCCGAAGATCGCCCGCAGCGCGCTCTGCACCGGACCCGCGGTGTCGAGAATAGTCGGCGTAAATATAGGCGCCGATATACGTCGGAATCGCCAGCGGCAGCGGCAATAGCCAGAGCAGGGTGTTGCGGCCGGGAAACTGGAAGGTCGTCACGATCCATGCCGTCCCGGCGCCGAGCAGCGAGCTGATCACGGCCACGCCGATCAGCAACAGCGCCGTTTGCGTCAGCGCCACCGGCAGCACATAGGCGACGAGATGGCCGGCGATCTCCGCGTCGCCGTTCAGCGCAATCCTGATAAGGCTAATCAGCGGTGCGGCAACCAGCCCGGCGATCGCCAATACGACGGCAAAGGCGGTAAGCTTGCGTGCCGGCCACAGACGAACGGCCCCGCGCAGGGCGGGGCCGTCAATCGAAGGACCGGAAAAGAGCGTCAATTGTCGAAGCCGACCTTATCGACCAAGGTCGCCGCAGCTTTCTTTTTCTCGGCGATCTTGGAGACAGGCATGGCGTCGGGTTTGAGTTTGCCGTAACCGGCGATTGTCTTGTTGACGGCAATGCCGTCCAGCACCGGATATTCGTAATTGACGTCGGCATAGAGATGCTGCGCCTTATCACCGGCCAACCATTCCATCAACTTGATCGCATTGGCCTTATTGGGCGCATTCTTGGCCAGAACAACACCCGACAAGTTAACATGGGTGCCGCCGCCCTGGAAGGTTGGCAGAATGACGCGCGTCGCGTCGGCCCAGGCTTTCTTGTCGGTTTCCTTGTCATTCATCAGCGCCCAGTAATAGGTGTTGCCGATCCCGAGGTCGCATTTGCCGGCCGCGACATCGCGGGCGGTTTCGCGGTCGCCGCCGGACGGCTTCTGCGCCAGATTGGCCTTCACGCCGCGCAGCCATTCTTCCGCCTTGGCCTCGCCGTGCTTGGCGACATAGGCCGCGAACAAGGCGTTGTTGTAAATGTGCTGGCCCGAGCGAATGCAGATCTTGCCCTTCCATTTCGGGTCGGCCAGCTCTTCATAAGTGATGGCGTCCTGCTTCACGCGTTCCTTGGAGGCATAGACCACGCGCGCGCGCATCGAGACGCCGAACCAGTTCCCGTTCGGATCGCGGTATTGCGCCGGGATCGCCTTTTCGAGCACGTCCGATTTTACCGGCTGGGTAATGCCGAGGTCGACCGCTTCCTGCAGACGGCCGATGTCGACGGTCAGCAATATGTCGGCTGGGCTGTTGGCGCCCTCGGCCTTGATGCGCTGCTCGAGGCCGGAGCTGGCGGAGACGACATTGGTCTTGATGCCGGTGTCCTTGGTGAAGGCATCGAGCAGCGGTTGAATCAGTTGCGCCTCGCGATAGGTGTAGACGTTGACCTCGTTGGCTTGGGCCGTCGCCGCCGTCAGCACCGCAAGGGTGGCGCCCAGCAGCTGGGTACGCAGAATGTTCATCCGATCCTCTTCATTTCCGGGGATTTCGAGTGAAACGAATGCGGACGATTGAGCGGTTGGTCAAGTGATTTATTATTCAAGATCAATAGGTTAGAACAGTTCTAGGGAGCCTGCCGATTGGAATTACTCCAAATCAGTTCCGTCGCCATTGATCGGACGATGCGAAACGGAAGCGGCCAAAGGGGGTTCAGGCCACCAGCACGCGTCCGGGCGGGAAGGAAATCTCCACCAGCGTGCCGGCATTCAGCTGCGCTCTTGATGGAAAAATTCGCGCGGTTGGCTTCCACCAGCGCCTTGGTCAGCGGCAGCCCCAATCCCGTTCCACCCGAACCCAGGCGCGACGAGGTGGCGAGCTGCCGGAACGGCTCCAGCGCCATTTGGATTTCTTTTTCGGTCATGCCGTGCCCGGTATCGCGCACGCGCAGAACCACCTCGCCGTCATCGGTATGGGTGGTGGAGACGATCACCTGTCCGCCCGCGCCGGTGAACTTGATCGAGTTGGAAAGCAGATTGAACACGATCTGCCTTACCGAACGCGCATCCGCCATGATCGGTGGCAGCATGTCCGGCAGCGAGGTGCGGATGATGACGCGCTCCTGATTGGCTTGCGGCTGCATCAGCGACACGCATTGCTGCGTCAATTCGTTCAGGCTGACGCGGCCAAAGGAAAGATCGAGCCTGCCGGCTTCGATCTTCGAGAGGTCGAGCAGATCATTGAGCAGGGACACCAGATGGGCGCCCGACTGGTGGACATCCTTGAGATATTGCTTGTAGCGCTCGTTTCCGATTGGGCCGAAACGCTCGTCCATCATCACCTCGGAAAAGCCGATGATGGAATTGAGCGGCGTGCGGATCTCGTGGCTGACCTTGGCGAGGAATTCGGATTTGGCGGCGGATGCCTTTTCCGCCTGCCGGCGCGCCGTGACCAATTCCATTTCCGTCTTCTTCCACGACGTCAGATCGCGGAACACCGCGCAGTGGCGCTTGGTATCGACCAGCCTGCCTAGCGTCATGAACAGGGGCAGTAGGCTTCCTTCGCGCCCGCGGCCGATGACCTCGCAACCCTTCTTCGGCGCAGCGCCTTCGCGCATCGTCTCGGCCAGATATTCACGCGCGGCGCGCTGGCTTTCCGGCGCGATCAGATCGTCGATGCTGATTGCGGCGAGCGCGGAAGCATCGCGGCCGAACAACCCCTCGGCGCTCGCATTGGCGCTCAGGATATGGCCCTCTTCGTCGAGCACCAGCACGCCGTCGCTCGCAGTATCCAGGATGGCCTTGAGCTCGCGCACCTCGGCCTCCGCGGCATGCGGCGCGGGGTGCGGCGCGGCGTCGGGGGAAGCGGGGATTGTTGCGGCTAAGGACGCGGCCGGCGCCGGCAGCAACATCAGTACATGGGCGACTTCGCCGTCCCATGGCGCGTTGAACAGCCGGCCTTCGGAGGGCTGTTGCTTGCTGCGATCGCTGGCGACGCGGAGCAGCCGGCCCTTGGCGTCGGCATCGGCGGATTGATCGCCCAGTTCGACGAATAACACATCGAGCCCGCCGGCAGCGATGAGCGCGCCGACCGACTCGTAACCGCTCCATTCCAGGAAAGCGGGATTGACGTAGAGCGGCATATCGATGCGATAGACCAGCACGCCGGTCGGCACACGGTCGAGAATGGAACGGTCGTCGCGGAAACTTCCGGGAAAATCGGCGGCTGGCGGGCGCTGCCGTTCTGCCGCTTCGCGCGGGGGGATGAATCCCATCACGGTGGCTTCGGCGCCGCCGTCCTCGTCACCGGACAGCGGTGGCTCAAGCGCCGCTTCGTCTTCGAAATTGTCGTTTTCCACGGGCGCTTCGGGCGCGCCATTGTTCCGCTGCAGCCGGCTGGTGAGCTCCTTGGCGAGCTCATGGAAGGCGCTGCGCTCTCCGGGGCTCAGACTTGGCGGCTTGTCGTTGGCGGCGCGGAACGGCACGACATTCTCCGCCTGCGGCACGACCGTGAGTACCGGGTGTTCCTCGGCCGGTCTGTCTTGAAGAGACGTTTCGGCGGGCGGCACGGGGGGCTCGGGCGTCGGGGCCGGCGCTTGGCGGAGCGAGGCAGCGACGAAAACGCGCCGCGTGTCGCGGCAAACGCCGAAGCCGCGGTAGGCGCCGAAATGGCGGTCGCGGTCGAAAACCGGCAGGCCGGAAAGTTCGACGGCTAGCCGTTCGTCGGTGCCGTCCACCGGCCAGTCGATGGTGATCCCGCTCCAGGTATCGCGCGAGGCTATAGCCTTTGCGATCTGGCCGTTCGGATCGATGCCAAGCTGCCGGACGGTCTCGCTCCAGGGCTGGCCGAGTGCTTGCGCCGTGCGCGGGCCGGTGAGGCGGATGAAATCCTCGGACTCGATGGCTGAAACGCCCCTCGGTGTCCATCTTCCAGACGAAGCGGAGCGGCTGCCGGCGTTCGGGCATGACGGGAGCGGGTGGCGCGACCTCGGGCGGCTGCGCCGGCGTCGTGATGTGCGTGGCATCACCGTCGCCGGACATCTCCTCGTCGTCGGCGGCTTCGGGCGCAAACACATCGGCTTGCCCCGGCGGCGGCGCAGAAATCGCGGGCGTCGAAGCTGGCGCGGACTGCGATGCTGCATGCAGCGCGGGAAGTCGCACGATCAGGAAGACCGCGGCGTCGTCGCCGATGCGGTCGAAGGAGAGCGCGACCAATCTTGCTGGCGCCGGAGGCATAGCCTGCGCGCAGGGCATGGGTTGCCAGCGCATCGGCGCCAAGCATGTCGAAACGTCGCCGCGGCGGGCAGCTGTTCGGCCCCGGCCTGATTGGCATGAAACAGCCTGCCGTCGGCCGCGAATATGGCGACCGGCGCATGCAGGCCGGCGAGGAGGCGTTGCGCGCGCTCTTCCAGCGGGAGCGAAGGGCCGGCGGTTTCGGCCGCCACAACAAGAATGGCGGCGGTGCCGTCGGGCAGTGAAATGCGCGAACAGCCGCAGGGGAGGCTGCGCGAGGCTTCCGCACCGAGACCGGACAGGCGCTCAAGCCGCGGGATGCCGTCGGCGGGCAATACCGCGGCAATCCGCGCGATCTGTTGGGCGACGGAATCCTGGGGATCGAAACGGTGGCCGGCGAGCGCGGCGGGAGTCTCGGCGCCGAAGATCGCGGCGCCCACCGCATTGGCCCAGAGGATTTGAGTCCCATCCGCCGACCACAGCCATGCCGGCTCCGGTGTGACAGCATGGGCTGAAATACGCGGATCGCGGAAATAGCCCAGCTGGGTCGCGGAATCGCTCATGGATGCTTGTACCCAGGTAATCGGGCGCCCGAAACAGGCTTAACGATTTCTTAAACTGGGTGCTCCGTGCCGTCCATGACGGAGCACCCAAAACCCCGCCGGCGAGGGTAATTTAATCCAGCCTGGCCCTCTTGGCCGCGCCCCGAAAGCAGAAAGGAATCGTTGGGCACAACTTTCGCCGCTGCAGGTTAACCATCAAATGCCGGAATAGAGCAGTGAGCGAGAGGATACCCCCATGGCCAACCAACCCTTCGATTTTGCAGTGCCACCGGAGATGCGAGCGGTCGCTGAAAAGAGCGTGGAGCAAGCGCGCAAGGCCTTCGATGGTTTCGTCAACGCGGCCGAGCAGGCAACCGCGGGCCTTGAGCAAAGGGCCAAAGCCGCCCGCGCCGGGGCAAAGGATGTGGCAGAGAAAGCCATGTCATTTGCCGAGCAGAATGTGGCCAATTCCTTTGATCTTGCGCAAAGATTGGTCGCCGCCAAGGACATCAACGAGGTGGTGCAGCTGCATGCCGATTATGTCCGCAAGCAGATGGACGTGCTCGCCCGCCAGGCGGATGAACTGAGCCAAAGCGCCACTAAAATGGGCTCCGAAGGCGGACCGTCCGGGGAAGCGCTAGTCGGCCGATAAGAGCGGCATCGCTAAGTGCTTGATGGTGCGTTGCAATATTTTTGTTGCAATGCACCATTGCCGATGTTATATCTAGGACACATCAGGACCCGGCCGAAGTGCGCTGGGCCCAATCGCGGTCAAGGCCGGCGAGGGCGCCGGCGAGGCCGCGAGTCAGAAACACCCAGCCCCGAGGTATCGCTATGGAAGCCAACGTCAACGTGAATACCAAGAGCAAGCCCTCCAAGTCCGGGGGCTTTGAGAGCGCGAAATTCGATACCAAGTTTGAACTTCCGAAATTCGAGCTGCCGAAGATGGAAGTCCCGGCAGCCTTCCGCGAGATCGCGGAAAAGAGCGTCTCGCAGGCTAAGGAAAACTACGAGAAGCTGAAGGCCGTCGCGGAAGAGGCGACCGACGTGATGGAAGAGACCTATGCCACTGCCACCAAGGGCAGCACGGAATATGGCCTCAAGCTGATCGACGCGGCGCGGCTGAATACCAATGCCGCCTTCGACTTCTTCAGCGAGTTCATCACCGTGAAGTCGCTGTCGGAGGCCCTCGAGCTGTCGACCGCGCATGCGCGCAAGCAGTTCGAGACGGTCACCGGACAGACCAAGGAACTGACCGCGATCGCTCAGAAGCTCGCCACCGACACCGCCGAGCCGGTCAAGGCCGGTGTCACCAAGGCCTTCAGCAAGGTCGGCTGACTGTTAGTTGCGTTTGTACGCGTAAGCGTTCCGAGCCCGGGCCAAGGCGCCCGGGCTTTTTTATGCGCGCGCTAACCAAAAGCTTCCCTTGCGAGCAAGGGGTGGCTTTTGCCATATAAAGGCCCGCAGACGGGAGCGTCCTCTGCGGCCGTGCAGGTGTAGCTCAGTTGGTTAGAGCGCCGGTCTGTGGAACCGGAGGTCGGTGGTTCGAGCCCACCCACCTGTACCACTCACAAAAACGCCACGCAGTTCGGGATCATGCGCCGGGCCGGGCCGGGCGCTTGCGCTTGCAGGCGGCGCCGCTAAAGTCGCGCGGCATTCAGCGATTAGAGAAGGAAGACAATGACCACGCCGGTAAAACGCACGGGCATGATCGGGCTTGGAGCCATGGGTCTCCAGATGGCCCGTCATATGGCCAAAAAAGGATTCGAGGTCTCCGGCTTCGACATCAGCTCCGAGGTGGTGAACAAAGCCAAGGCCAATGGCATCGCCACGCTCGGCTCCTCGGCCGAAGTCGGTCAGCGGTCCGAAGTGGTCATGATCATGGTCGCCACCGGCGAGCAGGTGGAAGAAGTCATCACCGGCAGCCTGCTCGGCAAGCTCGCGCCCGGTTCGGTGATCTGCATCGCCTCTTCGGTGTCGCCTGAATTGTGCCAGCGCATGGACAAGCTCGCGGCCGAAAAGGGCTGCGGCGTGCTCGATACCCCGGTGGTGCTCGGCCAGGAAGCGGCCGACAACGGCGAGCTGGTGATCTATACCGGCGGGGATGAGAAATGGCTGCAACGCGCCAAGCCGGCGCTCGAATCCTTCGGCCGCGTGATGCATCTCGGCGGGATCGGCACCGGCCAGATCGCCAAGACCATCAACAATCTTCTGCTCTGGTCCTGCATGTGCGCGAATTACGAAGCGCTGACTTTCGCCAAGAAGATCGGCGCCGACGTTCCAAAACTGATCGCTGCGCTGGGCGAAGGCAGCGGCGCCAACTGGTCGCTTTCGCGCTGGGGCAAGAGCACCGGAAAATGGGCCGAGAAGGATATGGACGTGGCCTTGGAGATGGCGCAGGACGCCAAGATGCCGATGCCGCTGGGCGGCCTGGTCGATCAACTGGTGAAGTCGATCAATCAGGAAAAAATGAAGGCGTTGCTTGCATAAACTTGCAACGCTCAAAGACTAAAGCAGCCGCAGCGGTTGAAGTCTTTGGGGGTTCTGTCATCCTCGGAAAGCGAACAGGGAGCGCGGGGTTGCGTCTGTGGGGAAAGCCATGAAGCCAGCAGTCATTCTGGTCGGGGCGGACAAGGGCGGCGTGGGGAAAACCACGGTCACCCGCACGCTGCTCGATTATTTCGTCGCGAATAACGTGCCGACGCGCGCCTTCGATACCGAATCCCCGCGCGGCACGCTCAAGCGATTTCATCCCGAGGCGACCGAGGTCGTCGACGTCACCGCGATTCCCGATCAGATGAAGATTTTCGACACGCTGACCGACGCCGATGCGAAGGTCACGGTCATCGACGTGCGTGCCGGCCTGTTGTCAACCACGCTGCACGCATTACGCGACATCGGTTTCCTCGACATCGTGAAAAAGGGCCAGGTCACCTTCGCGGTTTTTCACATCCTCGGGCCGTCGATCGCTTCGCTCGATGAGATCGCGGAGACCGCCGCCTTCGTCGGCGACGCCAGGTATTTCCTGGTGAAGAACCACATCAACAACACCACCTTCTTCGAATGGGACCCGGCGACCTACGATTCCTATTTCCGCCGGGTGAAGAATGCGGTGGAGATCAGCGTTCCGCATCTCAACGAAATGGCCTGCGAGCAGGTCGAGCTCTCATCGGTGCCATTCCTGACCTTTGTCGCCAACAAGACGGCCAGCGGCGACACCGCTTCCAATTCCTTCGTGCTGCGCGGTTATGTCCGCCACTGGCTCGGCAATGTCTGGGCGGAATACGACCGGGTGAAGCTGACGGAAATTTCCGCCACCAAATAGCGAGGCCCTTGCGCGATGCGCGCCAGGGTGAGCAACCGAACGCCGCTCTACATCCTGTGCTCGCCGCGACCGCGGGTGGGCCGCACGTTGCTCGCGCGGCTGCTGATCGATTTCTTCCTGATGGACGATCGGCCGGCCGCGGGTTTCGATTTCATTGTCGAGCCGCCCTCGCTGATCGATTTCCTGCCTGACAATAGCGTGCAGGCCAACGTCGCCGATATCAGCGGGCCAGATGGCGCTGTTCGACCGGCTGATCCTGCCCGACCGTACGGCGAAAGTGGTGGATCTCGCGCCTGCCGCCTTTCAGCAGTTCTTCTCGGTGATGGCCCAGATCGGCTTTGTCGACGATGCACGCCAGCGTGGCATCGAGCCGGTCGCGCTTTTCATCGCCACGCCCGACGCCGCCTCGCAGCGCGCTTATGCCGAGCTGCAACGCGGTCTGCCCGAGCTGGTGCTGGTGCCGGTCTATAACGAGGCAATTGCCCAGGGCCGGCGCGCGCGGGAGAATTTCCCGCCGGCTCGCGCGGTTTCGGTGCCGATGCAAGTCCCCGCGCTGGCGCCGCATCTCTACCGCTATCTGGAAAAGTCGCCCTTCTCCTTCGTCGATTTCCGCAGCCGGCCGCCACGTCGACATCCCGCTCGATCTCTATATGGAGCTACTGCGCTGGATGCGGCGCGTTTTTGTCGAATTCCGCGAACTGGAGCTGCGGCTGTTGCTCGGCGACGTGCGGGCCTCGCTGCTGCGTGGGGCGTCGTGAAATCGGCTCAGTAGCGCCAGCGCTGCGCCTTGGAGACCAGGAAGTCGCGGAACACCTGCACGCGGGCGACCGACTTCAATTCTTCCGGATAAAGGAAGAAGGCGTCGAGCTGGATGGCGTCGGCCTCGTCGAACAGCTGCACCAGCCCGCTGTCCTCGATCAGATAGTCCGGCAGCATCGCGATGCCGAAACCTTCCTGGCAGGCGCGCAGCACGCCCAGTACGTTATTGATGATGAGCAGCGGCACCCGCGGCGGTTTGCCGTCGCGGCCCGACCTGGATCAGCCAGTTGCGGTTCTGCAGATGCTGCGGAACCGAGCCGCCCAGCATGATGATAGGGTGATTGTCGATGTCTTCGAGCGAGCGCGGCGTTCCTTTGCGCTTGAGATATTCCGGCGAGGCATAGGCGTGGAATTTCACCGAGAAGAGCTTGCGCTGGATCAAGTCCGGCTGCTGCGGCTGGCGCAGGCGGATCGCCACATCGGCCTCGCGCATGGAGAGATCGAGCTCTTCGTCGGTGACGATCAATGTAATGCGGATATCGGGGTAGAGATCGAGGAATTCGCCGAGCCGGGGCGTCAGCCAGTTCAGGCCGATGCCGGCGGTGGTCGTCACCTTCAGGTCGCCGTTCGGCCGCTCCTTGCTGTCGGTGAGCTTGGCGCGCGCCGCCTCCAGCTTCATGAATACGTCATGCGCGGTGCGGAACAGAAGATCGCCTTGCTCGGTCAGGATCAGTCCGCGCGCATGGCGGTGGAAGAGCGAGACGCCGAGCTCGGTTTCCAGCGCGCTCACCTGGCGCGATACCGCCGATTGCGACAGGCCGAGATGTTCACCGGCATGGGTGAAGCTGCCGGCCTCAGCCGCGGCGTGGAAGACTTTGAGTTTGTCCCAGTCCATCAATCCATTGCAGCGACGCTGCTATCTCCCTCCACCCTCTCCCCACGGGAGAGGGGAATCACTCCGCCGCCACCGCCGGCTCGGCCTCGCCATGCGCGGCCAGGAATTTTTCCGCTTCCAGCGCGGCCATGCAGCCCAAGCCGGCGGCCGTGACCGCCTGACGGAAAATATCGTCGGTGATGTCGCCGGCGGCATAGACGCCGGGGACGGAGGTCGCGGTTGAGTTCGGCGCCGTCTCCACATAGCCGGACGGCTTCAGCTTGAGCTGACCGACCACCAATTCGGTGGCGGGCGAATGCCCGATCGCGATGAAGACGCCGTCTGCCGTCTTTTCGGTGAGGGCGCCGGTCTTGACGTTGCGCAGGACGATGCTGCGCACCTTCAACGGATTGTCCTCGCCGCGTACGTCTTCCAGCACGCTGTCCCAGATCACGCTGATCTTGGGGTTCTTCTTCAGCCGCTCCTGCAGGATTTTCTCCGCGCGGAAACTGTCGCGCCGGTGCACGATCGTGACCTTGGAGGCGAAGTTGGTGAGGAAAAGCGCTTCCTCCACGGCGGTGTTGCCGCCGCCGATCACCACCACTTCCTTGTCGCGGTAAAAGAAGCCGTCGCAGGTGGCGCAGGCGGAGACGCCATAGCCCTTGAATTTCTGCTCCGACGGCAGATCGAGCCAGCGCGCCTGCGCACCGGTGGCGAGGACCAGGGTGTCGGCCATGTAGACGTCGCCGGAATCGGTTTCCAGCCGGAACGGACGCTTGGAAAGATCCGCCTTGTTGACGTGGTCGGTGACGATTCTGGTGCCGACATGCTCGGCCTGCTTCTGCATCTGTTCCATCAACCAGGGGCCCTGGATGACGTCGGCGAAACCGGGATAATTCTCCACGTCGGTGGTGATGGTGAGCTGTCCGCCGGGCTGGAAGCCCTGGATCAGGATCGGCTGCAGCATGGCGCGGGCGGCATAGATCGCCGCCGTGTAGCCGGCCGGGCCGGAGCCGATAATGAGAAGCTTGCCGTGAATAGTGGCCATGAAAATGGGATTCCTGGGGGAGTCCGGAGGGTCAGAACCGCCCCGCCTGCGTGCCGCCCGTTGGACTGCAATCTAATCCATCTTCCGAGCTATGCAAGATACGCAACCCGGCCGCCGCTCCCTCTCCCCTTTGGCGGGCAGGCGCACGCAATAATGTTTCGTGAAGCCGGATTTCGCGATATGGATGAAAGCCATCGCACTCGGCTTGTCCGACTGCGCACTGATACTGGCCATCTCGGAAAAACCCGGGATGGGGGAGCGCCCGTGACCCGCCGTCTCGATGCCATCGACTGGCAGATCCTTGCCGAACTGCAGGCCGACGGCCGCATGACAAATGTGGAGCTGGCGCGCCGGGTCGGCATCTCCGCGCCGCCTTGCCTGCGCCGCGTGCGCGCGCTGGAAGAGGCCGGCTATATCAAGGGCTATCGGGGGCTGCTGGACGAAAAGCTGCTCGGCTTCGAAGTCGCGGTTTTCGCCATGGTGCATCTGTCGAGCCAGGCGGAAACCGACCTCGTGGCCTTCGAGCGTTTCGTGCAGGCGCAGCCGCTGGTGCGCGAATGCTGGATGCTGTCGGGCGAGATCGATTTCATCCTCAAATGCGTGGCGCCCGACCTGAAAACCTTCCAGGCTTTTGTCGCCGAGCTCACCTCCGCGCCCAATGTGCGCAATGTGAAGACCTCGCTGACGTTGCGCAATTCCAAGGATGCGGCGATGGTGCCGCTGGAGCTGAAACGATGAGCGAGTTCAGAAGTCCCGCGCTGAAGGGGGTGACGGGCATCAAGCCGGTGAAGCCGCGGCGTGTCGCGCCAAGCGGTATTTTGCATTTCACCCTCAGCGTGACGGATATCGAGCGCGCGCGGCGCTTCTATGAGGACATCGTCGGCGCCACCTATTGGCGGCAGAACGAGAGCACCGTCTTCATGTGTTGCGGTGAGCATTATTTCGTGCTGTCGAAGGCGCGCACCAACGATCACGTTCCGCCCAACAAGGGCAGGGAGATCCTGCTGCATCACGCCTTTCTGGTGCAGGGCGAGGACTTCGACGCGGCCGTGGCGCATCTGGAAGCCAACGGCATCGAGGTATTGCTGTACGAGGACAAGGGCCACCGCAGCTTCACCGGGCGGCATCTGTATTTCCACGACCCCGACGGCAACGCCATCGAGTTCATCGACTTCCAGGGCATCGGGGACGTCAACGCGCCGGGATACGAAGGCCGCTATCACCGGAAGGAAGCAAAGGTTTAGCGCGTCCTTCAGGGACAACGCTCAGTCTGAAACTTGCAAAGCTCCGCCAAGTCTCGGCTTGGCGGCGCTTTTCGTTTAGAAAGAGGTTTCGCAAAAAGCCGTTGTCAGGCGGTCCCCATCGCAAGGCGATGCGGTTCGCCGGCGATCCGTGCCGCTTGCCTCAGCTGCACGAAAAGGATGCCGTGCACAATCAAATAGAACGGCACAAGGACGGCCGGGATAAAAGCCCACGGCAGGGCCTGAACGGCCGCAGAACCGATACCTGCCTCGAACAACTGGACCGGGGAGCCTTGTGCGGAGGTGACGCCCAGCGCGACGGCCACCACCAGATCCAGCGCACCGAACATGTTCCAGGCGGCGAGCAGCGGATAATTGGGAGAGGGCCGCAGCACCAGCCAGAGGGCAGGCACAGCCAGAACACCGGTGATGACGTCACCCCAGCCAGCCGAGATCGGGAAGGGGCCGCTTAGCCGGCCGCTCGCCGCGAGCAGCAGGAACAATCCGCCGATCACACGCGACATATTCAATCCGATCAGAAGCGGGGCAGGCAGTCCAAGGAGCGCGGCGCGCCAAACCGGCGAATTTGCCGCGAGCGCGGCGACGGCCAAAAGCGGGACAACGACGAAGAAGCCGATATAGGGAAAGCTAGTCGCGAATAGACCCGCAGTTGCGGAGGCCGCCGCCAGCCCGATCCACACGCCGACAGCCGAGGCGGCGGCAATACGCCGGCCGCGCGATACCGGCAGGCTGCTCACCACGGCGTTGATAGCCACCACCATCACAGTGGTAATCAAGACAGTTCCGATGAAGTCGAGCATGTTACTCTCCTTTAAGTGTATCTACACATAATTTGCCATGTCGATGCTTGAACGATCTCTTCCTTACTTCGACGACGCCTGCGCCAGCCGGTGCAGAGATTTCACCATTTCACCGCCCAGCGAGGCGGTCATCGCCATTTGTGCCTTGCGCCACGCGGGAAAGCTGCGGGCAACAGTGCTTTTGCCTTTGGGCATGATGCTCACGATCCGTGCACGCGCGTCATCGCCCGGGCGGATTTTGATCAATGACTGTTTCTCCAAAAGCGCAAGGTTGCGCGTAAGCGTGGTGCGGTCGGCGCCAAGACTTTCGGCCAGGTCGCCGATCGATTGCGGACCCTTCAGTTCCAGCAGTGCAAGCAGTGAGAATTGCGTGCTGCGGATGCCGAACGCCCGTAGCTCATGGTCGAAGGCGCGTGTGATGGTTCGCGCCGCCCGGCGCGAGGCCAGGCAGAGACAGTCGGCGCAATCATCAAGCTTGATATCATTAGCCATAGATACGTGTATATGCACGTATCTACCTCGTGTCAAGGCCGAAAGGGAAAAAATTTGGGAAGACTTGCGGGCCGCCCCAATGGGGGGAGTGCTTTTGCCGGCGCATCGGGCGCACAAGGTTGGTCATTGCGCTTGTTTGGTCTACGCCATAGGTTCAAATCCTGCAGTTTGTAGGAGAACAAAAGATGAGCAAGATCAGGCATCTGGCGATCAAGACCAAAAGCCCCGAACGCCTCGCCAAGTTCTACGAGCAGGTTTTCGATATGAAGGTCATCCTGACCGAGAAAAGCGGCGCGATCTACATGAGCGACGGCTACCTGACATTGGCGATCCTGAAAAATCGCGGCGACTATACGCCGAGCGGCATCAATCATTTTGGTTTCCAGGTCGACGACGTCGAGGAGATCGAGAAGAGGCTGCAGGCGTTTGACGAGCCGCTGACCGAGCGCCCCGCCTCACGCGCCTATGCCGAATACCGGGCGATGGATCCCGACGGCAATCTCTTCGACGTGTCGGTGCACGGATATGACACCGCGGAATACGGAGATGAGCGCGCCAAAAAGAAGAAGCTGGAAAAGGCGCCCGTTTAAGAAGATGCGCGGGGGCGCGGCGCAGCGTTCCGAATGCGATGGCTCGAAGCCGGCGGCGGCCTGAAGCTCCGCCGGCTATTTTCAGCGCTGCGTTTCCTTGGTTTCTGTCTCCGTCAAAACCAGATATTCCTGCAGAACGTCGTCCGGCACGGAGGACAGTGTCTGCGCGATGAGTTTCTGCAGTTCCTCTCCATTGATCGGCTGCCCCATAGGCAGCCCGCGCTTTTCGGCCTCTTCGACATATTCCTTGTCCTTGACCATCAGCGCGTAGGATTGGCGCAAAATCTCCAGCCGGTCGGCCGGAATTCCGGGTGGCGCCAGCAACGGCAGGCCGATCCGCGACGGCGCGCTCAGGAGGTCAAGCAGCGCTTTTTCCTTCGGGTTCGTGATCAGGCTCGCGATGGTCGGCACATTGGGAAACTCTTCGAATGTCTGCACGATCGGTATCAGTGTGCCATTGCCCACCATGTGCGCAGGAACCGACCCCTGATGACTGTAGAGCCCGTCGACCTCGCCACGCTCGATCGCAAGGATCACCTCGTTGGTGCCCGGATAGCCGTGCACCACCTTGAACGGCCAGCCTTCATACTGCCGGAGCACTTTCGGCACGATGGCATTTTGCGAACGCGCAGACCATGCTCCGAGGATGATTTCCCTTTTTGCGGCTTTCAGCTGCGCGACGTCGGCGATCCCGGAATCTTTGCGCAGCCAGAGGATGCTGTTGGTGCTGCCCGCGCCGCCGATATAGGCAAATTTGGCAAGGTCGAAGGCGACATTCTTGTCTTTCACGATATTGCTCAAGAGAAAGCCGCTGCGGCCGGGCATGGCGAGCGTCAGCCCGTCCGCTTCCACCCCTTTGAACAAGTGATTGGCGAGCACGATGCCGCCGGCACCGGGCATGTTCTTGACCAGGATGGTGGGATTGCCGGGGATGAATCGGGAAAGATGGCGCGCCGCAATGCGCGCCTCGCCATCGACTCCGCCGCCAGGGCTGAAACCGACATAGAGCAGGATCGTTTTTCCGGAAAAGAAATCGCTTTGTGCCGCCAGCGGCGTCGCCGCGAAGCAGACAAGAGCCGTCAGGCCTGCGCAGAGCGCGATGTGCATTTTAGACAGCGGCATGAATGATCCTCCCGCGGTGATTTCTTGTCCTACGTCGACCCGGATGGCGATCTTCACGTCATCTCGTGCGACAGCGGCGTTTCGCGCACCGCATCCACGCTCCAGGGCCCCGGCCCGGCGAAGAAGATATAGAAAAAGACGAAGCAGTAGATAACCGCTTCATTGCCGCCGTTGAGCAGCGGGATGAAGCCTTTCGGAAAATGCCCGATGAAATAGGCCGCCGCCATTTCGCCCGAGAGGATGAAGGCAACCGGCCGGGTGAACAGCCCGATCAGCAACAGGAAGCCGCCGATCAGCTCGAGCAAGCCGGACAGACCATAGAGCGAGAAGATCTGAACCCCCTGGAACATCTGCACATGGGGAAAGCCGAGAATTTTGGCGGCGCCGTATTGCATCAGCAGCAGCGCCGCGATGATCCGCAGCAGGCTCAATACCTGCGGCGCAAAACTCGTCAGCGTCTCGGTAGACATGAAGCCACTCCTACCGCGGCGGTAAGGGCGTCAATTCAATTCGCTCTCGGGGATTTCTGCAAGCTTTAGAAGATTGCGAAGAAGGCCAGTCTTGAGTGCCTGATTGCCATGGATCGGAATGGACAGCCGCGCGGCAACCCCCGTTTTGCCGTAGATGTGATGGCGCGCTGACGCGCAAAAGCACCCAGCCGTGACGCTCGACAATGCGAAGCAAATTCCCGGCCGGAGATCGACCTCATATGGCGATTTCTAAAATGCTTTCCTTGCCGCCTTGCTTGAGCTCGGCCACATCGACCGAGAGATAGCCCTCGATCGCCTCATGAAGAACTTCTTCATGAGTTCTTCCTTGGTCTCGCCCTGGGGTGACGCAGCCGGGCAGGGCAGGCACTTCTGCCCAGAACCCGCCTTCCTCGGCCTCATGCACGACGGCTTTAATCTTCATAAATCCCTCGAACGCTACGCGCGGCGAAGCGCCGCGCCTACCGCCACTCGATCTTCTTCACCTCATAGGCCTTCGCGCCGCCCGGCGTGACCACCTCGACCTGCGCGCCCTTGGCCTTGCCGATCAGCGCGCGCGCGAGCGGGGAGGTGATGGAGATCTTGCCGTCCTTCGCATCGGCTTCCGGCTCGCCCACGATCTGCCAGACCTGCTTCTTGTCGGTATCCTCGTCCACCAGCGTGACCGTGGCGCCGAACTTTATGGTATCGCCGGACAGCTTGCTGACATCGATCACGTCGGCGCGCGCGAGCTTGTCCTCAAGCTCCGCGATGCGGCCTTCGTTGTGCGACTGCTGCTCCTTGGCGGAGTGGTATTCGGCATTCTCCGACAGGTCGCCATGCGTGCGCGCGTCGGTAATCTGCTGAATGATACGCGGCCGTTCCACCTGCTGGCGGTGCTTAAGCTCCTGTTCCAGCGCGGCGTAGCCCGCATCGGTCATAGGAATTTTCTCGATCAACTTTCGGTCCTCCGGACGGCCCGCCCCGCGCCGCACCGGCGCGGACGAACTCGGCCATATTGCTTCCAGTTCCTGCATTCCACAACTCCACGGCTATTCGTTGGAGTCGTATACAAGCGGCAAAGCAAAAAGTTCCGACCGCCGCGCGGAAAACGGTTCCGGGCCGCGATCGTGGAACTCTCTGCCAACTCAGCCGTCGCGTAGCGGATAAAACCGCCCTCAGCCTCAGTCTGTAAAATAACTCTGCAGCACGCGCACCTCGAGGTCGCCCCCGAGATAGGCTTTGAGGCCCCGCGCCGCGGCGACGGCACCGGAAAGAGTGGTGTAGTACGGCACTTTATGCAAGAGGGCCGCTCGCCGCAGGGACTTGGAATCCGCCAGCGACGTCGCCCCCTCGGTGGTATTGAAAACAAGCTGAACCTGGCCGTTGGTAATGGCGTCGACGATATGGGGCCGGCCTTCCGCCACCTTATTGACCTTTTCCGCCTCGATGCCGCTGTCCACCAGGAAACGCTGGGTTCCCGAGGTGGCGATCACCTTGAAACCGAGCTTGGCCAGCAGCCGGATGGTATCCAGGATGCGCGGCTTGTCGGTATCCCGGACCGAAACAAAGACGGTACCCGAGCGCGGCAGCCGCGAGCCGCCGCCGATCTGGCTCTTGGCGAAGGCGATTTCGAAGGAACCGTCCAGCCCCATCACCTCGCCGGTGGATTTCATTTCCGGGCCGAGCACGGTGTCGACGCCGGGGAAGCGCGCGAAGGGGAAGACCGCTTCCTTCACGCCGATATGATCGTAACGCGCGGGCTTGAGCTTGAAGCTCGCGAGTGTCTCGCCCGCCATCACGCGCGCGGCAATCTTCGCCACGGGCAGGCCGGTGACCTTGGCGACGAAAGGCACCGTGCGCGAGGCGCGCGGATTGACTTCCAGCACATAGATATCGCCGTTCTTGATGGCATATTGCACGTTCATCAGGCCGCCGACGTCGAGCGCCAGCGCCAGCGCGCGGGTCTGCCGCTCCAGCTCGGCGATGGTCTTGGCGTCGAGCGAATGCGGCGGCAGCGAGCAGGCGCTGTCGCCGGAATGGATGCCGGCCTCCTCGATATGCTCCATGATGCCGGCGACATAGGTGTCCTTGCCGTCGCACAGGCAATCGACGTCGACCTCGATGGCGTCGGAGAGATAGCGGTCGAGCAGCAGCGGGCGCTTGTCGGAGACGACCAGCTCCGACGGCCCGTGCAAGGTGACGGCGAGGCGCTGCAGATAGCGGTCGAGCTGCGGCGCGTCATAGACGATTTCCATCGCGCGCCCGCCCAATACATAGGACGGCCGGATCACGATCGGATAGCCGATCGCTTCGGCGCTGGCGCGCGCCGCTTCGCCGCTGGTGGCGATGGCGTTCTGCGGCTGCCGCAGCTTCAGCTTGTTGAGCAATTGCTTGAAGCGGTCGCGGTCCTCGGCGAGGTCGATGGCATCGGGCGAGGTGCCGAGGATCGGCACCTTGGCGTGCTCCAGCGCTTCGGCGAGCTTCAGCGGCGTCTGGCCGCCGAACTGCACGATCACGCCATGCAGCGTTCCCTTGCTGCGCTCGGTATCGAGGATTTCCAGCACGTCTTCGGCGGTGAGCGGTTCGAAATAGAGCCGATCCGAGGTGTCATAGTCGGTCGACACCGTTTCCGGATTGCAGTTGATCATGATCGCTTCATAGCCCGCTTCCTTCAGCGCGAAGGCGGCGTGGCAGCAGCAATAGTCGAACTCGATGCCCTGGCCGATGCGGTTGGGCCCGCCGCCGAGGATGACGACCTTCTTGCGGTCCGAGGGCGCGGCCTCGTCGGCCGCCGCGCCGGCGAAGGGCGACTCGTAGGTGGAATACATGTAGGCCGTGGGCGAGGCGAATTCGGCGGCGCAAGTGTCGATGCGCTTGAACACCGGCCGCACGCCGAGCGCCTGGCGGCGCTTGCTTCACCTGCGGCGGCGTCGAGCCCGGTGAGCTTGGCGAGCCGCGTGTCGGAGAAGCCCATCGACTTGAGCTTGCGGAAGGCGCCCGGCGTCGCCGGCAGGCCCTTCTGCTTGATCTGCGCTTCCATTTCGATGATGCCGCGGATCTCGCTGAGGAACCACGGATCGATCTTGCAGGCGGTGTGGATCAGCTCGTCATCGGCGCCTTGCCGCATCGCCTGCGCGACATTCAGCAGGCGGTCCGGCGTCGGCGTGCCGAGCGCGGCGCGGATGGCGTTCTTGTCCTCGCCCCGGCGCAGCGGCCCATCCGGCTCCAGCCCCGGAATCACCACCTCGTCGAAGCCGCTGAGGCCGGTTTCCATCGAGCGCAGCGCCTTCTGCAGGGACTCCTGGAAGGTGCGGCCGATCGCCATGGCCTCGCCGACCGATTTCATCGAGGTGGTCAGCACCGGGTCGGCGCCGGGAAATTTCTCGAAGGCGAAGCGCGGAATTTTGGTGACCACGTAGTCGATGGTCGGCTCGAACGAGGCCGGGGTGGCGCCGCCGGTGATGTCATTGGCGATTTCGTCGAGCGTGTAACCGACCGCGAGCTTGGCGGCGACCTTGGCGATCGGAAATCCCGTGGCTTTCGAGGCCAGCGCGGAGGAGCGCGACACGCGCGGATTCATCTCGATGACGACCAGGCGGCCGTCTGCCGGATTGACCGCGAATTGCACGTTCGAGCCGCCGGTCTCCACGCCGATCTCGCGCAATACCGCGATCGAGGCGTCGCGCATGATCTGGTATTCTTTGTCCGTCAGCGTCAGCGCGGGCGCGACCGTGATCGAGTTGCCGGTATGCACGCCCATCGGATCGATATTCTCGATCGAGCAGATGATGATGCAGTTGTCCTTCTTGTCGCGGACAACCTCCATCTCGAATTCTTTCCAGCCGATGACCGATTCCTCGATCAGCACCTCGTTGGTGGGCGAGGCGTCGATGCCGCGCTCGACGATGTCGAGAAACTCGGCCTTGTTATAGGCGATGCCGCCGCCGGTGCCGCCGAGCGTGAAGGACGGACGGATGATGGCGGGCAGCCCGATGTCCTCGAGCGCCTCGAGCGCCTGCGGGATGGTCTTGATCTGGTGCGAGCGCGGCGTTTCCAGGCCAATGCGCGTCATCGCCTCGCGGAACAGCTTGCGGTCTTCCGCCTTGTCGATCGCCTCGGCGGTAGCGCCGATCATCTTGACGTTGAACTTCTCCAGCGTGCCCTGCTTCTTCAGCGAGAGCGCGCAGTTGAGCGCGGTCTGTCCGCCCATGGTGGGCAAGAGCGCATCGGGTCGTTCCTTCTCGATGATCTTCGCCACGATCTCCGGCGTGATCGGCTCGATATAGGTGGCGTGCGCGAGATCCGGGTCGGTCATGATCGTCGCCGGATTCGAGTTCACCAGGACGATCCGGTAGCCTTCGTCCTTCAGCGCCTTGCAGGCCTGGGTGCCGGAATAATCGAATTCGCAGGCCTGTCCGATGACGATCGGGCCCGCGCCGATGATCAGGATCGATTTGATGTCGGTGCGTTTCGGCATGGGCTTCCGCAACCTTATTCCGTCATTCCGGGGCTCCGAGCATCGGCGAACCCGGAATCTGGATGAGCGACGCTGAGCTTTGTTCTGGTTTCCGGGTCCGGCCTGCGGCCGTCCCGGAATGACGAGCACACGTATTTACACACAAAAAAAGGGCGCGCTTACGCGCGCTTTCCGGCCTTCGGTCCGCGACGGGATCGTCCCGCGCGCGGAGGGCTGTTTAGACCAGAACGGCGGGGCAGGGAAGAGCTTTGGCCCCCCGCGCATGGCCGCTGCGCAACTTTGCCGGGGGAAAGCCGTTATCCCTTGCGCATGATCGGGCGAAAGCCTGTCTTGGACTTGATCGGGGGAGGACCCCGGTTCGCCGATTTGGTCATGCGCCAAGTTAAATACGTTAGCGCAGCCCGAAATGCCCACGCGACCATGCCAAAAACCGCCAGCCGTGACATTCCGAGATGGGCCTTGATGCTCGCAGGGCTTGCGGTCGCTGCCCGGGGCGTTCGAAGAGATGCGCGCGGCGAGCAGCCGGCGAAGGCCGGGCGCAAGCAGGTATCGGGCGCGAAAGCGAAAAAGGCGCGCGACCTTGCCGATCCCACCTGGCGGGACTGGAAGGAAATCGCCAAGCGGGTCTTCAAGGCGCTGGGCGATGACCGCCTGCTTGCCGTCGCCGCTGGGCATCGTCTTCTATGGCCTGCTTGCCTTCTTTCCCGCCATCACCGCGCTGGTTTCGATCTATGGCCTGCTCGCCGACCCCGCGACCATTCGCGATCACCTTTCGCTGGCTTCGGGCTTTCTGCCCGCCGGCGGCTTCGACATCCTGCGCGAGCAGGTCGACCGCATTTTGGCCAAGGGCGGCGGCAAGCTCAGCTTCGCTTTTGTGCTCGGCACTTTGCTGGCGATCTGGAGCGCCAATGCCGGCATGAAGGCGATGATCGATGCGCTCAATGTGATCTACAACGTCCCGGAGACAGCGCAACTTCATCCGGCTCAACGCGGTTTCGCTGGCGCTCACCGTCGGCGGTATCGCGATGCTGCTGCTCGCCATCGGCTGCGTCGTGCTATTCCCCTTGCTGCTGTCGCTGCTTCGGCCTCGGCGGCTGGAGCGGATAGCTTCGCGTCGCTGTTGCGCTGGCCGCTGCTGTTTGTCGGGGTCATGCTCGGCGCTTGCGGTGCTCTATCGCTTCGGCCCGAGCCCGCGTGGCGCGAAATGGCGCTGGATCACGCCGGGCTCGCTGTTCGCCACCGCGCTTTGGGTGATCGGCTCCGCGGCGCTGTCCTACTATCTGGCGAATTTCGGCAATTACGACGCCACCTATGGCTCGCTCGGCGCCGCGCATCGGCCTGATGATGTGGATGTGGATGTCATCGATCGTGGTTCTGCTTGGCGCGCAGCTCAACGACACGCTCGACAACTGGCACAATCAGCCGGACAAGCCGATGCAGCAGAGCGCGCAGCGGACGGAGGCGCGCGGTGCGAGCGCATGATCCCGAAAAATGGGAACCGGTTTTCGGACAAGATCATGCGCCAAATTAAAATCGGCGCATTACCAAAAAGGAAGTTGGAGGCCCGGGCCTGGAGTTGAACCAAGCTTGAAGAACGTTGCACCGTCTCGCGTAGCCAATCCGCCACCGGGCCATGCGCAAGATTTGCTTCTTTCCGCCACCGCCTGCAACCGCTAACTGCCAACGCGGTAAACGCCGCCTGTCGGCATGGTTAGCGCGGCCGCGCCAGAAAGGTCATGCGGGCCTGGCTGTGGCCGATATTTTTCTGCGCGCGTTCGGCGGAAAAGCCCGCGGCCTCGAGCTTTTTCGTCATCGCGCTTTCTTCATAGAGCGTGAGCCCGAGCTTGGCGCGCAGCTTGGGATAATCCGAGAAGGTGGTGCGCACCAGGCCGATGAAGGCCGCAATCAGGAATCCGTTCGCCGCCGCAAAGCGCAGCAACGCCGCGGCATCGGCGAGCGGCGAGACATGCGGCGGGATCACGTCGCCCAGAATGAACAGCCCGCCCGGTTTCAGCAGCCGCTTGAATTGCGCGAACAGCGCGTCGGTCTCCTCCTGGCTGAGATATTGCGCGACCGAATGCATGACGATGAGATCGAGCGAGCCGGCCGGCAGCGCGGCGACTTGTTCCGGCGACTTCACCTGCGATGTTGCTTACGGAAGAAAAACGCGCGGCGAGATGCTCGCGCACGTTGGGCGCCGCTTCGCACAGGATCAGCCGTCCCGCCTTTGCGGCGACGCGGTCGGCATGCACCGCCTCGCCGCAGCCATAGTCGAGCACGGCCGCGCCGGGGCGTCACATAGCCGCTGACGTCGTCGGCAATGCCGCGATAATGCACGTCGCGGTGGCGCGCATTCACATAGATCGGATGGTCGGAATTCCAGAAGGAGATCCAGTCCATCAACGCCCTTTTCTTCACCTCTCCCGTGGGAGAGGTCGATGCGCCAAGCGCATCGGGTGAGGGGTTACAGAATCTCCGTGTTCTCGGCCCCTCACTCGGCTCGCTTCGCTCGCCACCCTTTCCCTATGCGGAGAGGGAAAACAAATCTACTTCCGCCACAGCTCCAGCAGCGGACCGCTTCTCGCCATAGACCGGATCGGATCTTCGGCAGCGGCACTTTCGGGATCGATTGCAGCGCCTTGGCATGCTCGGCCTGGCTGCCGCGGCAGAGATCGTAGCACCCGTCGGACGGATAGGCGCCGATCACCATCAGGTCCGGGCTCGCCCACAGGCATTGATGCCCGGTGCCGGCCGGCAGCAGCACCACGTCGCCCGCGTGACTCGAGCTCCTGTCCCTTGTCGCCGCCGAAGCGCACCTTGGCGCCGCCGCGCGCGATGCCCAGGCTTCGTGGATCTGCGAATGATAATGCACGTAAGGGATAGATGCCGTTGCGCCACATGCCGCCCCAGCCGTTCATTGCGAACAGGGTTTCGATCACCCGCGCGGGATCGGGCGTGGCGGAGAGATCGATGGCGCCGCGGTAATAAAGGAGCGGCAGGCGCGGATTATTCGGCACGACGCCATCATCGTGGAACATGAAGGCGAGCGGCTCGACCGGCTTGGCGGCGGAGCGCCTGGTCGCGCGCGCAGTCATCAGGCGGCCTGCTTGCGCTTTCGCATCAGTTCGACGAAGCGGGTGAAGAGATAATGGCTGTCGCGCGGGCCGGGCGAGGCCTCGGGATGATATTGCACCGAGAATACCGGCTTGTCTTTCAGCGCCAGCCCGCAGTTCGAGCCGTCGAACAGCGAGATATGCGTCTGCTCGACATTCTTCGGCAGTGAATCCTTGTCCACCGCGAAACCGTGATTCATCGAGGTGATCTCGACCTTGCCGGTGGTGAGATCCTTCACCGGATGATTGGCGCCGTGATGCCCCTGATGCATCTTCATGGTGCGGCCGCCGAGCGCGATGCCCAGCATCTGGTGCCCGAGGCAGATGCCGAAGGTCGGCACGCTCTGCTCGATCACCGCGCGGATCACCGGCACCGCGTATTTGCCGGTCTCGGCCGGATCGCCCGGGCCGTTGGAGAGGAACACGCCGTCCGGCTTCAGCGCCATGATGTCTTCGGCCGAGGTCTTGGCCGGCACCACCGTCACCTTGCAGCCCGCGCCGGCGAGCAGGCGCAGGATGTTGCGCTTGATGCCGTAATCGACGGCGACGACGTGAAACTCGGGGTTTTCCTGGCGGCCATAGCCCTTGCCCCATTCCCACGGCGTCTCGTCCCAGGAGAAACGCTGGCCGCTGGTGACCATCGGCACCAGATCCATGCCGACGAGCCCGGGCCATTCGCGCGCTTCCTTCTTCAGCGCGTCGAGGTCGAATTTTCCGCTGGGCTCATGCGCGATCACCGCGTTGGGCATGCCTTTTTCGCGGATCAGCCGGGTCAGCGCCCGCGTATCGAGGCCGGAGAGCCCGATGATGCCGCGCGCGCGCAGCCATTCGTCGAGGTGCCGGGTATTGCGGTAATTCGACGGATCGGTAATGGCGGCTATGCAGCACCACCCCGCGCGCGCCGCCCGCCGCCATATTGGCGGACTCGATGTCCTCGATATTGGTGCCGACATTGCCGATATGGGTGAAGGTGAAGGTGATGATCTGCCCGGCATAGGACGGATCGGTGAGGATCTCCTGATAGCCGGTCATCGCGGTATTGAAGCAGACCTCGCCCACGGCATGGCCGGTGGCGCCGAGGCCGAAACCTTCCAGCACCGTGCCGTCCGCGAGCACGAGCAGGGCGGTGGCCGTCGGCTCCGTCCAGCCGGGTTTGTCTTGTTCGGAGTCATGCGGGGCTTACATAACGGCCCGAATTGCTCTGTCTAAGGGTCTTTCGCTCGAATGGACGCACTTTCCGCATTCGGTCTGGCGGCTGTGACCGCAATGCTGGTTTTTATTCGCTGGACAGCGCAGTCACTGGTTTTGCTGGCTTTCCGAGCGCCTGCCTCTCGCTTCGCTCTCGGCTTTTTGCAGGGCGCCTGGCCGTTCGGGCTGGTCGAGGCGGTCTGGGCCCATGTGGCGCTCTGGCGGTGGGAACCGGCTGCAACTATAATGACGAAGCTGCGTCCGGACCACATCAATGACGCCCTGAAAGAGGCGATGAAGGCCAAGAACGAGCGGGCGGTCTCCACGCTGCGGATGATCAATTCCTCGCTGAAGAATGCCGATATCGAGGCGCGCGGCGCGGGCAAGCAGCCGCTCGGCGATGCCGAGGTGCTGGCGCTGCTGCAGAAAATGATCAAGCAGCGGCAGGAATCGGTCGAACTTTATAAAAAGGGCGGCCGCGCCGACCTGGTGCGGCAGGAAGAGGAGGAAATCGCCATCATCTCCGGCCTACCTGCCGAAGCAGATGTCGGAGCCGGAAATGAAGGCGGCGATCGAGGCGGCGGTGAAGGAAACCGGCGCCGCCGGCATGAAGGACATGGGCAAGGTGATCGGCATCCTGCGCGGCAAATATGCCGGGCAGATGGACATGGCGCGCGCCAGCGCGATGGTGAAGGCGCAGCTCGCGGGGTGAGGGCTTAGCCTTGAGAGCAACAAACCAGGCCTCATCCTGAGGAGCCCGCCGATCGTTAGATCGGCGGGCATCTCGAAGGATGGGCTGCAAATCCGGTAGCCTGCATGGTTCGAGACGCGCCGCGCGTCGGCGCGGCGCTCCTCACCATGAGGAGAGGGTGTACTGAGGACGCGCAGCTAATGCGCCCTCTTAATCCCGGCGCGCGGAAAAATCGGCGGCCAGCGCTCGATCTCCTCATGCAGGAATTTGGCGAATTCCTCCGGGCTCGTCCCGCGCGGCGCCAGTCCGATCTTCACCAGGCCGGGCCACGCTCCGGACGCTTGAGCGCATGTTGAAGTGCTGGCTGAGCTTTTGCACGATGTCTTTCGGCGTGCCGGCCGGCGCCAACAGGCCGAACCAGGCGCCGCCGTCGAGCTCCGGAATCGGCAGGCCCGCCTCCGCGAAGGTCGGCACATTCGGCAAGGTCTCGATCCGTTTCGGCGCCGCCACCGCCAATGCGCGCACGTCGCCGTTGTCGATATTGCCCTTGGTCAGTGGCGTGCCGAAATTCAGCCCGACATTTCCGGCGATCACGTCCTGCAAAGCGGGCGCGCCGCCGCGATAGGGCACATGGCGGATCGGAATCCCGCTCTTGGAACCGAACAGCTCGCCGGCGATATGCGGCAAGGTGCCGACGCCGCCGGAGGAAAAGGTCAGATCCTTTGCATCCTTATATTTGGTCAGAAATTCTCCGCAGCGTCGCGACGCCGAGCTTCGGGCTCGCCAGCAGCACCAGCGGCGCGGTCACCGCCAGCGTGATCGGCGCAAAATCGCGCTCGGCATCGTAATCGACCGGCCTGAGATTTTTGTCGACGGCGATGCCGACCGTCGCCATCAGGATCGTGTAGCCGTCCGCTGGAGCCTTAGCGACCGCCATGGTGCCGAGCGGATGCCGGCGCCGCTCTTGTTCACCACGATGATCTGGGTGCCAAGAGTTTCGCCCGCGTGCTGCGCCAGCAGCCTGGCGGCGACGTCGGTCGTCGAGCCGGGCGCCAGCGGCACCACCAGTTCGATCGGACGGTTGGGAAAATTTTGCGCGAGCGCTGCGGGCGCGGCCAGTAACGCGCAGCAGACGGCGATGCAAGCTGAAACCAGTTTTTGCATGGACTCACGCATCTGTCACGGGACCGAGTATAGCCAAGCCGGTTTCGTTGGACAGGCCGCTCTGGATTCCGCTTGCGCGGGCATGATCGGCGTAGGGCTTCGTCTCTCGCCGCGCGAGGCCCGTCGTCTACAACGCCGTCAAGCCCGCGAAATACGCCGCGACATAGGCCACGCCGCCGCCGACCAGCACCAGACCCGGGATGCAGCTTCGGCATGAGCACGAAAATCACGCTGGCGACTCCGACCACGATCCAGGATACCGGACCGGTTTCCGCCAGCCGGAGCAGCACGACGGTCGCCCCGCCGACGATGCCGGCGGCGACCGGCCGCAGCCCGGTCTCGATCGCCGCGTGCCATTCGGTCCCGCGATACTTGTTCCAGACGCGGCCTGCGAAAAAGCAGCCGATGCAGGCCGGCACGAACAGCGCAAGCGTCGCGACCAGCGCGCCGGCGAGGCCCGCCACCTTCCAGCCGATCAGCGTGGTGATCATCGATCCGGGCCCGGGGGTGACGCGCGCGATGGCGAACATCTCCAGAAATTCCCGCGCGGTCAGCCAGTGATAGACATCGACGGTCTGGTGCTGCAGCGGCGCATAGATGCCGGACGCGCCGCCGATCGCCACCAGCGAAAGCGGTGCGATCACGATCAGCAGCGCGAGAAGGTCGTCACGCATTGGCTTTGGGCTTTCTCGGCCAGGAGATCGCGATGCTGATCGGCGCCATCACCAGCACCACGGTAACGAGCGGCCAGCGCAGAAGGCCGATTGCAACGAAGATCGCCAGCATGATCAGCACCGGCGCCACGCCGGTCGTCGCCTTACGCGCCGCAATGAAGCCGAGCCGTATCAGCATGCCGATGGCGGCGGCGGCGATGCCGGCCACCGCCGCCTGGAAGCCCGGCACCTGCAGCAGATAGCGGTAGGCGACCGCGGCGCCGATCACCACGAAGAACGGTCCGGTCAGCAACGCGAGCAGCGCCACCGCCGCGCCCGGCGTCCCGCGCAGATGCTGTCCGATATAGACGGCAAGATTGCTGGAGTTCACTCCGGGCAGGACGTGGGTCAGGCTGTAACCGGAGAAGAACTGGTCGTCGGTCATCCAGCCGCGGATATCCACGATTTCGCGGTGCAGCCAGCTGCTCAATCCGCCGCCGAAGCTGAACATCCCGACCCAGAAGAATGTCTTGTAAAGCGCGAGGAGGGGGACGTGAGGGGTGACGGGCGGCGGCGGCGGATCGAGTGGAGGGTTTTCAGGCAGCGCCATGGCTGCGGGGTACGATGATCAGCCCGAAGAGGCAAGCCTGGCGCGGTGGTCAGGCGATTTCCTGGGTCTTGCCTGCTGCCCCCGTGCCGTACCGGGCCAGATAGGCTCCGACGACCGCCCCAACCGCAAGATAAACTCCGATATAGATCGCCTGCGTGGGGCGCGCCGCGAAATCAAATTGGTCGATAAAGACGACCGCCGCGGCTGTAATGAGAACAAGCAGGCCATAGGAGCCATACGCATGCGTGAGGAAGGTATCGCTCCCACGAGCCCATAGCAGCGGGATCACAGCGATCGCGATCGCCAGATAGAATGCACCGAAAGCCCGCAACGTAAACGGCGTGAGCGGTTCGGGAAAAACTCCGCGGTCAAGGGCGGGCATCCCAGGCACCGCCAGCAATCCGTAAAGCCCGATCACTCCGACAAGAACAATAAAAGCGACAACGAAAAACCTGGTGACCGAGCCGAAGAGCGGGCCAGCGGGAGGTACGGCGGGCCATCGACGCCAGGCGTCGACCAAAGCGACGACTGCGAATGCAGAGGTGGCCAGAATGGTGGCCACGTAACACCACGCCAGCGGTGAACTAAGCGTCAGCCTGTCGCGGAAGGAAACGATGACCGCGGTTTCAAAAATGCCGAAAAGGGCGAGAAACAGGACCGGGCATACGATGATGGGCCAACTCGCCCGCCGAGCGGCTGTTAGTGCCACCCAGGCTAACCCGAGCAGCCAACCCCCTATGGTCATGGCCACGAAGGAGGAAACCCGCCAGGCGAAATGGCCAGAGGCCCATGTCGGCGCGAAAAAAAGCACTGCACCGGTGACGGCATAGGCGGCCGCCAGCGCGTAGAGAAAAACGCGCAATAAATTCGAGATCACAAGGCCCCCCTTGATCCCGCTCTAGCTGGTGCTGTGGATAACTAGGACAAATCCCGCATCAAGGGCCGTGTTCGCCTGCCGCCCTAATCTTCCCTCAGATTACGGACTAACCTAGCGAATCACCATGGGCTTTCCGCCGCAATTCCTCGACGAGCTGCGCGCCCGGCTTCCGGTCTCGGAAGTCGTGGGGCGGCGCGTGAAGCTGAAGAAAGCGGGCCGCGAGTGGAAAGGCCTTTCGCCCTTCAACAAGGAGAAGACGCCGTCCTTCACGGTCAATGACCAGAAGGGCTTCTACAAGGATTTCTCCTCCGGCAAGCACGGCGACATCTTCACCTTCGTGATGGAAACGGAGGGCCTGACCTTCCCGGAAGCGGTGGAGCGGCTTGCCGGCATGGCCGGGCTGCCGATGCCGGTCACCTCGAAAGAGGCGGAGGTCCGCGAAGAGCGCCGCAAGACGCTGCACGACGTGATGGAGATCGCCGCCAAATTTTTCCAGGCCACGCTCTCCACCCGCGCGGGCGCCAAGGCGCGCGGCTATCTCGCCGACCGCGGCATCGATCCCGGCACGCAATTGCGCTTTCGCATGGGCTATGCGCCGGGCGAACGCTTCGCGCTGAAGGAGCATCTCGGCAGCCACGGCATTTCGGTGCCGGACATGATCGAGGCCGGGTCTGCTGATCGCGGGCGACGACATTCCGGTGCCGTTCGACCGCTTCCGCGACCGCGTGATGTTTCCTATCGCCGATCTGCGCGGACGCGTGATCGCTTTCGGCGGGCGCGCGCTGGAGAAGGACGTGCCGGCGAAATATCTCAACTCGCCGGAGACCCCGCTCTTCCACAAAGGCCGCACTCTCTACAACCTGCCCGCTGCGCGCGCGGCGGCGCATAACGCGGGCAAGTCGACGCAGGACAACTCCGCGGCGATCATTGTGGTCGAAGGCTATATCGACGTCATCGCCATGGTGAGCGCGGGTTTTGAGGCGGCCGTCGCGCCGCTCGGCACCGCGCTGACGGAGGATCAGCTCTCGCTGTTATGGAAGATGAGCGAGGAGCCGGTGCTCTGCTTCGATGGCGACAGCGCCGGCCGCAACGCCGCCTACCGCGCCGTCGATATCGCGCTGCCGCTGTTGCAGCCCGGCAAGAGCCTGAAATTCGCGCTCCTGCCGGACGGGCAGGACCCCGACGATCTGGTGCGCTCGGGCGGGCGCGAGGCGGTGGCGGAAGTGCTGGCGCAGGCGCGGCCGCTGGCGCAGATGCTATGGACGCGCGAGACCGAAGCCGGCGCCTTCGATACGCCGGAGCGCAGAGCTGCGCTGGAAGCGCGCATTTCGCAGATCACCGCCGGCATCGGCAACGAGACCGTGCGCAAATATTATCGGCAGGATTTTTCCGAGCGGCTGCGCGCATTGTTCGGCCAGAACGAAGTCCCGCGGCGCGCCGCGCGGCGGGCGGGCCGGAGAAGGTTGGCGGCGGGACCAGTGGCAGCCCGGATCGTCGGGCAGGGGCGGTGGCGGGTCCTATTCCGGCCGCGTCCGAATAACCGTCCGGGCCAGCCCTATCTCGTGGCCTGCCGCAGCTTGCGACCAGCGCCATTCATCGCGGCTATCGCACCGCGATCCCGCCGCGGGAGGCGCTGATCCTGCAGGCGGTGCTCAATCATCCCTGGCTGCTGCATGACCATCTGGAGGAATTGGCCGAGCTGGAATTCCGTCACGCCGAGGCGGGGCGGCTGAAAGGCGTGCTGATCGACATTTATGCCCATGATGAGGGAATCGACGGCCAACGCCTGCGGGCGGAAGCGGTCGCTCGGGGCGTCGGCGACCTGCTGGATCGGGTGGACAGGGCCATTACCACCAATTCGGTCTGGGCCCTGGCGCCGGAAACCGGCCCGGCGGACGTTTTATCGACGTGGAAACAGCTTGTTGCCTTGCATCGGCAGTGGCATTCCCTAATTAAGGAGCTGAAGGAAGCGGAGCTGGCCCTGGGCCAGGAAGCCTCCGAAGCCCATTATTCGTGGCTGCAGGACGTCAAGGCGCGGCTAGCCGATATCGACGGAACCGAGGCGCTGATCGAGGGGTTCGGCCTATCATCGGGCCGTCCGGCGCGGACTTTTTGAGCCTGCCGCCTGCTTCCTCTTGTCAGCACGGCGGGGCCACGAAAAAGCCGCTTGCCGAAAGCCAAGAAGTACCGGAATAAGAAGGGTTAATCGGAGTTTAACGGGGCATCGCCACAGTTCGTGATGCCGATTCGGGCGGCCCGCCGCCATGTGTTTGTTGTCGGCGCGATTTGGGGTTTCCGCGCACCCCGAAGGCAGTCTGACGGCCAGGAGAAATGAATGGCAGACCAAGGCGAAAGCAAAAGAAACCGAAAAAGAGAGCCGCGGAAAAGGAAACCTCGGATCGTTCCAGAAGGCGCGCCGCTGCTTGACCTGACGGATGCCGCCGTCCGCAAGATGATCAAGCTCGCCAAGAAGCGGGGCTATGTCACCTATGAACAGCTCAATGCCGTCCTGCCGTCGGAGGAAGTGACCTCGGACAAGATCGAGGACATCTACGCGATGCTCAACGAGATGGGCATCAACACGGTGGAATCCGAGGAAGCGGAAACCGACGAAGAAGAGAAGAGCGAGGAGGCCGACGAGGAGGAGAGCGAAGGCGATCTGGTCGAGGCCACGCCGAAGCCGCTCGCCACCGTCGAGAAGAAAGAGCCGTCCGAGCGCACCGACGATCCCGTGCGCATGTATCTGCGCGAGATGGGCTCGGTCGAGCTGCTGTCGCGCGAGGGCGAGATCGCCATCGCCAAGCGCATCGAGGCCGGCCGCGAGGCGATGATCGCGGGTCTGTGCGAAAGCCCGCTCACCTTCCAGGCCATCATCATCTGGCGCGACGAGCTGAACGAGGGAAAGGTCTTCCTCCGCGACATCATCGACCTTGAAGCCACGTATGCCGGGCCCGACGCCAAGAACCAGATGGCGGCGAATGCGCCCGGCGGCCCGATGGCCAGCCCGTCGTCAATGGCAACGGCGCAACGCCTTTCGTGCAGGCGCCCGCGACCCAGGCCGCGCCGCCCGTCGCCCCCGCCTATAAGCCGGTATCCGGCGCGCCCGAAGGCGACGTGCCCGCCGAAGGCGACATGGACGACGACGAGTTCGAGAATTCGATGTCGCTCGCGGCCATCGAGGCCGAGCTGAAGCCGAAGGTGCTGGAGACCTTCGATACGATCGCGAGCGAATTCAAGCGGCTGCGCCGGCTGCAGGACCAGGACATCGAGAAGCGGCTGAGCAACGAGAAGCTCACGCCGCACCAGGAGCGCAAATACAAGAAGCTGAAGGAAGACATCATCACCGAGGTGAAGTCGCTGCGGCTGAACCAGCACCGCATCGACGCGCTGGTCGATCAGCTCTACGACATCAACCGCAAGCTCGTCGGCTTCGAAGGCCGGCTGATGCGGCTGTCGGAAAGCTATGGCGTCGCGCGCGAGGACTTCCTGAAGAATTACCAGGGCTCCGAGCTCGACCCGCGCTGGCTCAACCGCGTGTCGAAACTGTCCGCCAAGGGCTGGAAGAACCTCGTCGCCAAGGACAAGGACAAGATCAAGGAGCTGCGCCACGAGATCCAGGCGCTCGCCGGCCTGACCGGTCTCGAGATCGGCGAGTTCCGCAAGATCGTGCACATGGTGCAGAAGGGCGAGCGCGAGGCGCGCCAGGCCAAGAAGGAAATGGTGGAGGCGAACCTGCGCCTCGTCATCTCCATCGCCAAGAAATACACCAACCGCGGCCTGCAATTCCTCGACCTGATCCAGGAAGGCAATATCGGCCTGATGAAGGCGGTCGATAAGTTCGAATACCGCCGCGGCTACAAGTTCTCGACCTATGCCACCTGGTGGATCCGGCAGGCGATCACCCGCAGCATCGCCGACCAGGCGCGCACCATCCGCATTCCGGTGCACATGATCGAGACGATCAACAAGATCGTGCGCACGTCCCGGCAGATGCTCAACGAGATCGGCCGCGAGCCGACCCCGGAAGAGCTCGCCGAAAAGCTCGGCATGCCGCTGGAGAAGGTGCGCAAGGTTCTCAAGATCGCCAAGGAGCCGCTCTCGCTCGAAACCCCGATCGGCGACGAGGAAGATTCGCATCTCGGCGATTTCATCGAGGACAAGAACGCCATCCTGCCGATCGACGCGGCGATCCAGTCGAACCTGCGCGAGACCACGACGCGCGTTCTGGCCTCGCTGACGCCGCGCGAAGAGCGCGTGCTGCGCATGCGCTTCGGCATCGGCATGAACACCGACCACACGCTGGAGGAAGTCGGCCAGCAGTTCTCGGTCACGCGCGAGCGCATCCGGCAGATCGAGGCCAAGGCGCTGCGCAAGCTCAAGCACCCGAGCCGCAGCCGCAAACTACGGTCGTTCCTCGACAACTGAGCGTCTGATATTGCTTGCAATCGCCGGGCCGTTCCCCGGCGATTTTGCTATGGGGCGTCTCTGTCCGACAAGCAGATATGCCGAAGCGCGGCGGCGACCTGGACTCCGCTTCGCCGTTTGATTATTGCGGAACGCCGGCTGGGCGCGCGGATGGCCTGGCGCCCGGCAGGCTGGCCGCGGAGTTGTACGAACGTTCCTGCGAGCGCTCAGCCGGTCAGCAAGAAAAGCGGCATGGACATGAAAAAGGACTGGAAAAGGATATTCTCATTCCAAACATGAGCATAAGCACGGCTTCCGAGACTCGCTTCAGCTCTGCAGCAGAAGCCCGGTAGCTATCTCGAGCCATCGGTCGCCATAGCGCAGCCGGGCGCGGTCCCGGCTCAACTTCCGCGCCGGGAAGTTTTCCTGCGGTAGTCAAGTGCTCACCATTTAAAAGTAAGTCCAGCGACAGGGCCGTGCTGCACGAAATCGAGGCCTATTCTCCGTCTGCCGCTTCCCTCCTCATAGTCAACAGAGATGGCGCGATACCCGATGTACGGGTTCAGTTTGTAGCCCACAAGATTGCATTCGAAATTATACGCCGCCAAAGCCTGCCAGCTAAAATCACTGCCGACACCAAAGCCACCAATGTCTCCCTGCACCATGAGGTCATGTCCGGGCGCAAACTTGTGGCGCATCCGCAGGCCCACGAACGGATCTATCCAATCGATCACCTTTGAAGCGGAGGCGAATCCCGTGCGGGTTCTGGATAGTCCCAAGGCTGGGATGCTCACGGTCGCCGTCACAGTGAGATCAATTTCCGACTTGAGATACCAGTAACGGCCGCCGCCCACGACGTCCAAAGCCGTAGTGCCCCAGCCGGAATTCCATTGAGAAAATTCGTATGTAACTCCGGGCTCAGAAATCGCCACCGTTGCCCAGGTCGATGCATCTGCGACCGCCTCGACGTTAATAAAATCTCCTATCTCCCA
>CAWDIZ010000016.1:0-17615 GCA_963802475.1 uncultured Alphaproteobacteria bacterium | reverse complement strand
TTCGGCATTAGCCACCATGGCCGTCAATGGTTGGTTGACCTCGTGAGCGATTGAAGCCGCCGTCGCATCCATAGCAAGCTGCCGCGCTTCGCGCTCGCCACGCTGCCTCATGACTGACCGCGCGAGACCTGCATAGAGTTTGGTCGTCTCGGAAAGCAGGACCAGCAAGACGACAAGTGAGGTGGCCAGCGCGTAGGCCCGGCCTGCATACCAGCCGACATCATAACGGATGGTGCTAAGGAGGGTGTTCACCGCAATTTCGAGTGCCATTGAGAGCGACAAAACCATGAGCCATAGATCAAGCACGCAATTCAATCGAATCCACAGAAGCGTGAGCGCGACGGCGCTCAATGACACAAGCACCACAGCACATACCATAATAAGCGCACTTCGGGGTCCCAGCGCTGTCAAGCACCAGACTCGGCAAAAATCTGCCCCCGGCGGTAGCGATCCAGGTCAGTCCGCACACAATCGCGATCACGATCGTGACACTCCAGAGGATTGTAAATCTCGGCGCGCGCTCGGACGTGCTTGTGTCGCGGTCCGTGTCTTTCAGCAGCACATAGAGGATCACGGCCAGTGGCAATCCGACCTTCCAGAAATAATAAAGCCATGGCGTGGTTTGCAACCCAGCGCCGAGAAGACCCTTCGGAGCGAATGCTCCCGGAAAAACGAGCATGAGCGGAATGGCAATCAGCGCGGAATAGAGAAAGCCGATCGCAAGCACCAAAAGTGCCCACCGACGCACGATGGAAAATTGTGCAAACAGCAGGGCGGAGGTAATGAGGTCGTTGACTACATATACGCTTTGCTGGGCGGGAACGAAGCCGTCGATACGCGGCAACTGAATGCTCGCAAATGGGACCGTAATGCCGAATACGACGAGAAGAGCTACCGAGATTCCGAGCGCCAATCGAATGTGCCCCTGTGACGGCGGCAGGGACGCGAGGAGAAATTGCTGTTCATCGAACGATTTACGTGCCACGCCATCGCCCGGCAGCGTGCGCACCGTGAACGGCCACGCGGCTGCCACGCCGCTGACAAGTCTGTTGAACTCGCGCCGCCTCATTGCCTCCCCCTAGGGTCAGGACAAAACAAACATCGTAGCGGTTCAAACTAGCACATTCTAAGGAGCCGTAGCCGATGTCAGCTTTTGGCACTTTTCGGACCTCACGCGAAGGCTGACTTAAGTCCGGAATGCGCACCAAAGCGGACGTGCGCCGACCACTCTGAATTTATGGGTTCACGCCCTGTCAGCGCGGCTTTAACTTGGGAAGAACGGGCGGTCTTGCGATTTGCGGTCAGAGTTTTGTTTTATCTGCCACCCGGAAAGATGTGTTCGCGCTCTAATCCGGTTGACCAAGGTATGTTGAAAGCGAAGCTGGACGAGTTTGACGCGATTGAGGGGGATCGGTACTCCGCAACGCGCCGCGAACGATGATGAGGACCTTCCCAATTAGTGTCGCTATTGCTTACTTACTAGCGCCTGATCCGGCCGGAGCAGCGTCTTGCGCCCCGCGGGATGTGACGGCGCGGATTCTGCGGGCCCCGTGGAACGGCTTAAGCGCCCTGGCCTGCTCATTGCTGCGAACAGTGCTTAGTTTTTGTTTCCAGCTTCCGCGACGGTGGCCGAGAGATGAGCCCTGCATTGATTTTCCCTTGTTTTAGCAAGAATTGGGGATGGCGCGGGGAACGCCGGTCGCAATCGCTACTGAGCCTTTAGGCAGAACCGCCAGAACCTCTGGTGTCTGCTTCCACCCAATCAGTAACACGCGCTTGGTGGTCGCCGTCCCTGTACGCGCGGCAATCTCTGCCTTGATTTGCTCGGGCGTCTTGCCGTCCGAAAAAATGGTTATTGTGGCGCTGTTGTCGCCGCTTGCCTCTAGCTTACTCACTCGGGCTCTTAAGTTCATGCGCGTTCCCCGCTTTGTTGCTCTAGTTTCGTGACCCTCTCTGCCAAGTCGGCCAGCTCTACTGCTCGCGTGTAGCTGTCTAGTATTTTGCTGAGCGCCGCAGCCTCGCCGGGCGTCAGATCGCCCTCTGCAACGCCTCGCATGATCGCCGCCATGATCGGGATGCAGTCAGCCGGTTTTTCCAGCGGCGGAATCTCAAAGCACACCGGGCGGTCTTTGCGCGGTGGCACTAGCCGTTCCATGCAGAGCCGTAGCGCAGCGATGTCGCCCGCTTTAGCCAGTTCAATGCACTTTCTAGTTATTGTTTCCGCTTCGCCGTCTAACAGAGCGTCAAGCGCTAGCGTTGCCGCGTTGCGTGAGCCCACAGGACGCCCGGCAGGGTTGCCGCTTTTGCCTCGTTCAAATGCCATAAAGACACCCACGTTCTGAATACTTAGCTAAGCCATTGACGCCCCTAGAGCGACATTGAGGCTGCTTTTTCAGAACGCCTGTTGATGTTGTTGAAGAACACGCTGGATTTTGATTCCGCCATGCGGAGGTTCGAATCCTCCCGCCCCAGCCAGCCGAAGCCCTTGTGTTGCAATCACTTCGCACGGGTTGTGCCTCGCTGCTGTTTTTCATTCTGAATGACGTTCCGAAGCCCCGTGTCCCATGGGACACTCCCTAGGCGCTGTCCCGTGGGACAGTCCCCTTGAGCCTGAACAGCAGGACGCCTGGGACGGGTGGGACACTTGCCGGGCTGGCAAAAGCCGTAACCTCAAAGCTGTCAAATCACCTGCCGTACTTCACCAGCTTTCTTCTCCCCATTGACCCAGTGTCACCATCTCCCGGTGATCCAAGCGGTCTGGGAAGCCGCACGAGCCGACCGAGGGGCCGCGTAGGGGGATTACAATGGCCTCGAATGCAGCGCGCACGTCAGGGGAGGGCACGGCCTGCTCGAAGATGTCGCGGTTCCACCAAATGAGTTTGCCACTCTCGACGCGCGCATAGATTTGACCCGTCCGATAGTGGACGAAGTCGATGCTCGGGATGCGTCGCACGCATTGCTTGAGGAACGCGCCGTTGCTGGCGGTTGTCATGCTCGACGGCGCGGCGTAGACGGCCTCGGGTGACCGTGCCTCAATATTGATATTCCGGTATCGATCGACATCGAGCAAACATTTTATGTCTAGGATGTTCATTCGTCCGTTCAAGCCAAAAGCAACCGTTCTCGGCCGCTGTCCTTCGGTCACGCTGTTGTCGAGAAACTCGAAATGAACACGTTTGTCATCCCTGAGGGCCCACGTGAAGAATAAGTCGGGTATTCCTGTGTAAGCCTCCACATTGTGCGCCAGCAGATCGTCGACCGCCTTGTAGCGGCCAAACTCCTCGCCCCGCTTCCAAGCCCGCTCAACCGTTGCCTCGGGCGGTGTGATCATGAAGAACATATAGATCTGATCACCAAAGCGGGTCAGCAACCGGCTACCGTCCTCTTCGTCCGGTTCTTGCGCGAAGCTGTCGAATCGGAAGCGGTCGATGAGCAGGTGGGACATGCGACCCGCCTTGGCCTTTCGGCTCATGTATAGATCGAGCTTCTCGTCGATGATCCTGATCTCGTGCCCCGTCAGCGTGCCCGCGTATCGCTGAGCTGGTCCCAGCGAGGCGTAGTCGAGCAGGAACTTTCGCCAAATATCCGGGCTTATTAGCGCGAACTCCGCCCATTGGATCCCGAGCTGCGAGGCAAGCGCCTTCTGGAGTGGTCGCATGGTGCTCTTACCTGATGCGGACGCTCCCTTGACGTTCATGACGATTGGATGCTCCTGCGCAGGCAGCCACTGATAGCCTTCGCGCAGGACGGCCTCGCCGAAATGAGGGTCGATCAATTGCCCGATCATGAGGCTTCCGTAGTCGTTACACACCAGTCTCGTTGCGAGCGAGGTAATCAGACTGCGGTCGCCGAACAGACGTCCGTGCCTGTTGAAGATGGCATCGGCGGTCTTGACGAGTGCCTGAAAGCAGGCCCGCTCGAATGGATGGTCGATCGCTTGTGCCTTCGTGCGCCAGCCGGCGATCGCGCGCAGGTCTTGCGCTTCGGGCGGCTCCGTAGAAGGCTTGGTATGCGGCTTCATGCGGCCCGGCAGGAGGAGCTTCGACCAGTGCCACCCGGCATCGGCGCGCCCTGCTAGGCTATGGACAGACGAGAGGGCCGATGTCTGCGCTTTGTCGATGAAAGCCGATGCGTCACGCTTGAGCTGTTCGAATGCGCGATGAATCTCGGGCATGTGTGGCGAGATATGCTTCTCCAGGATAACAGCCGTCATCTGACGGAAGTTGATGCCCAGATCTTCATACCGCTCGCCATCGGGTACTGTGAGATCCGCCATCACTCGGATCAACACTTCATGCAAGGTCAAGCGCTCGGCCCTGAAGGTCGAAAGCAGTTCGATTGCCATCCCAGAGAAGTCACTGACCTCTCGAACTTCATCGAGGGTGCTCGAAACATTCTCTGACCTGAACACGGTTGATAGAGGGAGAAATGCGCTGGGCAGCGTCGACTCGATCCCTGGATTCCAAGGTCCATACTCTCGGGATTGGTTTTCCGACGCCATGGCTTGTGCAGCGCTCGCGAATGTCTTGGCCAGGAGCATTTTTCCGCGCCAGCTGGCTACGGTGCACTACCGTCGGCGGGCGGGTCAACCAACTGCAGACGAATCCGTGGGGTTGCTAGTAGATCTTCCAGAGGCCCGGCGTCGCAAGTTCAAGCAAATGCCCGTCGGGATCCCGGAAATAGATACTGCGTCCGCCGCGCGGCCATATTGTTTGACCTTCGATGACGATATTGGCTGTACCGAGGCGCTCTTCCCACGCGGACAACTCTGCTGTGTCGATCGCGAAGGCCACGTGCAGCGGACCATTGCCGTCGTGCGGCGGGATGGTGCCGCCGCGCATTTTTACCGGCTCAAGCGAAGCGCCGCGTTGGAAGAGCAGCAGCACGCTGCGATCCCCAGCCGCGAAAGCGCGCATCCGGTCATCAGCCGTTATGAGCCGGACCCCATGGCCGCGCTCGACAAGGCTATGTCGCGGCGCATTTGACTTGCGCTATGATTGATAAATGGCCGACAGAATTCGACGTGCGGACTTTAGCGATTCCCTGGTGCATCTGACGCGGGAGCGCAACGAATACACGTCCAGGGATTTTCTTACGCAAGAGCTTACGCGGACGGTTTCGGCATTCGATGTCTTGAAGGAAATTTTGACCGCAGGCATCATTCGCGGCAGTGGGAATGCAGGATACGTGAAGGGAAACCGGTCTTGCCGTTTGCTTCTCGGAAATTCCACTTTCCGTGATGCACCTATACGCGCAAACACCAGCGGTCGAGAGTGCGCGGTATCGCTTTTATGGAATTGCTTTCAGCAAACAGTCTATCTTTGACGCAGGCGGCAGACCCGTGACGGAGCCCACGATTCTGTACCATCCGCCCGCTCGGGAATTTATGTCTCGATAGTCACCTGTCGTTTTCCGCTCTTCGGCGGGGGTTTCCCAGATTACGCAAGCCAACTCTGTTTCCTCCGCCTTCGGGAAAAATTCCATCGATCAGATGACGAAAGAGCTTATCGCGCAGTCTTGGGCGTGGGAATGTAGTCTATCGTTCCTTCGACGGCGGCCAGTGTATCGGCACGTCTGCCGAATCCCAAGCAATAGCCCCATGCGGCTTTGGCCTCTTCAACCGTGTCGACCTGCTCTTGGTGTGGCTCGGTGACTTAGTATCCAGTATATAGGGACGCGGAAGGTCTCAACGTGGAGCGAATACGTGCTGGGTAAAGATGTGGCCTACGTGAAGACAGAAACGGACAAGATCATTCGCGAGGCTGCGGCTTACCTTGAACCTACAGGAAGCTGATCAATGTTTGGATTTCTACGACGCAAAGCTGCGGCCGCCGACGCAATTTCCGCGGTCAGGCCGCTTATGGCCCTGCTGGCGATCAGAGGACCAATTCCAACCAAAGCGTTACACGATCCATACGTTTTAGGATTTTTGCAGATTGTCGTGTTCTTTCATGTATCGAGGGTGGTGGGAGGAAATAGATGGGCCGATTTTGTCGGTGACGCAATGCAAGCTGTCCATAAAGAAATAGGTGGCACCAATCATCACACGATATCGGAAGCACATATAAAATACGCCACCGACAAACATCCTGATTTCATGCGCGGGCAGGCAGACGCCGATATCGTAATGGGACTTACCCATGGATTTGCGAGGGACCGCTCCAAACAGCCGCCGGAGTTAGTCAAGAACACACCTAACCCCGAAGAGGCAATTCAGCTAATTCACAAACGGTTTGTGGGCCGTTAATCAAATCAGAGACGGCGCCTGAGCGACGCGATTTAGGACGCCCGCACGGAGGAGCTCAGCATGAGAAGCATATGGGTCGTCTTTGCTGGGGCTACAGTCGCCTCATTGGTCTGCGCGGCGGCTGCACAAGAGAGCGAACTCCAACGAGCAGCCGGGAAAGTCGGCGCGGTAGCGGCGGGCGTGGTCGGTCAAGTTCTCAAGCAACATGCGGAATACATACGCACAAGCTCTATTCTTAGTGCCTGCGCTAAAGACGGCTTATTTCATGCGCTGCATACAAAATATGACATCCGCCGTCTTGTCCTCGACGCTGTAACCGAAGACCTTTTGAAAGGGCTGCCACCGGATGCAAAATGGCAGGTCGAAGACACTGCACTAAACATGTTGGCAGCTTTCCAGGCCGGGTTTCACGCGGGCATTGTAGCGGGCGAAAATCCGACGAAACTGTGCAATGGAGCAATCGAAAGCGCAGACAAGCTGCTAAAGCAGAGATGAGCGCGGTGCGGATTGCATTCGCGACCTTTATTCATGTCATTCTTCTCGTCCTAATTTTCATCAGCGGGTCGCATGCCGAAACAGTCTACGTCAAATACCGCGGCCACATCGACTTAATGCCCTTCATATGCATGAATGTTGTTAGCAGTTTCGTTCTCCGTGTCTGTTAGCATTGCTCCAGACGATAATCGACATCAGTAAGCCAAAGACGCCAGGCATTATCTCGGACCGACCCTTTAGGTAATTCCCGGTTCGATTAATTCCACCAATCAACGGAGCCTCTAACGTCGCCAAATGTTGGCTGAAGGGACTCGGCATCCCGTTTGGGATAAATTAGAAAGTGACGAACCTTCGTCGATATCGAGATTTCCAGCAATGCCAGCCCCGACGACGATTCCGCTCTGGCTCTCTGCACTTCTCGTGGTTGGCGTTCCCACGGCAATAGCCATGTTCGGACCTTACTTTGTGCGCCGCCTCGTGCCCTTGAAGGCGGCTTTTTCACCGTTCGTACCGGATGGAGTCTATGGCGGAATCCCCTATCGGGTACTGTCTAGCGGGTCGATTGACGCAATGATGCCGGGCGGGGTGGTACGTTTCCGCAACGTTGAGCAGTTGGTCGCTGCAGCAGGCGGTAGCCAAAAGCCGGTAGACGTACCGCCACCTAGTGATCGCAACAAAACACTCGGACCAGCCGAGCGACCTGGCAGATCAAAACGGCTGATCGTTGTTTCCGCTCTTTCGGTGCTAATTCTTACCGTGCTATTTGCCGTTCTTAATCGGCCCGTCCAGCCCGGGATGGCCGTCGACGCCTGACACATAGGCGAGCGTGATGGGCTCGCCGTATTTCCAATAGATGGTCCGACGGATGCGCATGTGGAAGGCCCCTGCTAGGTGGAGGCGCTTCCGGCGGGTGGCGACGATCTTCAAGACTCGCTGAGGCCCGCGACGCTGTGCACGTCGCGGGCCTTTTCTATGCCTACGCTGCAGTCTGCGCGCAATGGGCAGGCGCTGTCACGCGCACGGCGCCACTGGATCGGCGGCCGCCGATGCGGTAATCCTACGCGCTCCTCGACGCAAAGCCACGCGGGCGTGCCGAAACGCCGGCACGCCCCACCACAGGAGTGCCGATCATGAACACGCCAACCCCCTGGATGATTGCACTTGCCCTGCTGCTCGCCCTGGCCGCACCGGCGCGTGCCGGCGTCATCGGTGGCACCTGCGTACCCGACAGCGACACGATCGCGCGCCAGCTCTACCACACCGCCGGCTTCGGCGTGCAGTTCGCCCCCGGCAAGGTCGGGCGCATCCGGTTCCTCTGCCCGCTGCCCGGCACTGGCACCTCCAACATGTCCGGAATCCTGCTGAGCTATATCGATCCCGACGGCGTCGGAACCGAAGCGCACGTCGTCGCCTCGCTTGGCTTCGCCCTCAGTGGCAGCAATGCCGGCATCACCATCGGCAGTTGCGACTCCAATTCCAACACCGCGAACGTGACCGGGCCGGCCGAGGTTAGGTGCCTTTTCCCGCGGCATGACGTCCGCGCCGCATACTACTGGTGGGAGATCGTCATGGAGCGCACCAATCCGGCGCTGAACGTCGAGTTCCTGGGTAGCACGTACCTCATCACGTCGGGAAACCTGCCGTGGCCGTGGTCGTTGTTTTAGCGAAGGCGGGGAGAGGGTTCGGGCCCCAACCCGACCGCCAAAAGCCCGCCCGAAGCTGGACGCCGCCGCCGTCGAGAAGCCACGCGCCGCCTGACAACAACCCGGAACAATGACTGACGCGCCGTGGCGTCGTGTGGCGGGCATTGTATGACGCGGGGCCGTATAAGCGGTCCCGGCTTTGTCTGTTGCGGCTGTTTCGGATGTTGCGGACTTGGCAGGTCACGGAGGGATAATTGGCCCTTCGATCTTCCCGGAGTCTTCCCAATTGCCTCAGGCAAAGAAAAAACCCGCGTTTTGCTGGGCTTTCCTGCTTAGACGGAACGACGGGGGTTTTCTAAGACAGTGTTGCCGCTCGTCCTCCCGAAAGCCGGAGTCACGGGACTACGCATCTGGATTCCCGCTTGCGCGGAAATGAGCGGGGAGACCTGTCATCAGCGCCGCTTCAGCCGCGCGTAGGCCATATTGGCGATGGTCTGCTGCGGCTGATGGCGTGTGCGCTCCTGCTGACTACCGCTAACGTGCGGGAAGGGCCGTCACATCCTTCATCCAGTCGTTGTTGGTCTGTGCCGACAGCGCTTTGCTGAGGGGTGGAACAGTTTCCGCAGAGCTCGTGGCCACGGCCGCAGGGCCTTTTGCCCCGGGGGCCAACACGGCGGCAAAGCCACAAACCAGCGCCGCCCATGCCAGCCCGCGCAAGATTGAGGCAAAATTTTTCCGAAGAAACTCTGACCGGATGGCTTTTGCCTGCTCCTTCATTCGCTCGAGATCTCGCCGATAAAAAAATACGCTTTCTGAACCGCTCTTTTCCATGGACATGACATCCTCCTGCATCGGTGGGAGGACCATGCGCCAAGCAACCTCGAGGGGTCGTTGGCATTTGCCAATGGGTGCTGAAGAAAGCGCAACTAAGCGAAAGCCTCAGCTGTAGGCCCGCGCAGCGCGCGAGCAGAGCAGCGAAAGCCAGCATCGGCGGGAAAAGTCGGCTGCGAGCCTTACTAATAGCTTACTAATCGCAAAAGCTTCAGGGCCGATTGCCACCTAAGTACTTGATTTGTTTGGTGGGCGCACCAGGGCTCGAACCTGGGACCCGCTGATTAAGAGTTGGGGGAAATCCCGTTAATCCGGCTAAAACCAGCGCAAACACGCTTGCACAATTCCCAGAAACCCCTGATTATGTTAGCCCGGTGTTAGCCGGATTTCACCGGCTTTACACTGTCGCAATGTTAGCCCGCTGTTAGCCCGAAGGGATTTCCGATGCGCAAGACGTTGACCGACAAAGGCGTGGCGGCGTTGAAACCGAAGGCCGCGCGCTATGCTTTTCCCGATCCTGAAATGCGCGGGCTATTCGTTAGGGTGCAGTCGTCCGGCGCGAAAGCGTTTGTTGTCGTTTCGCGCGACCCGCACGGCAAGCAGCTATGGGTGACGCTGGGCGGCGCTGACGTTCTTTCCATCAAGGCAGCGCGGGATAAGGCCCGCGAGGTCATCGGGCGAATCCGCGCGGGAAAGCCGGCGTTTGATGCGCCTCCGGTCCAGCCGGATTCTTTCGCTGCCGTCGCCGAGAACTGGCTCAAGCGTCACGTCCAGGCCAAGGGGTTGCGATCGCAGACGGAGATAGAACGCATCCTGGTCAGGTACGTCCTTCCGACATGGGGAAGCCGGGATTTTGTATCCATCAGGCGGAGCGACATCACGCAACTGCTCGACCATGTAGAGGACCAACACGGCGGACGGACCGCCGACTATGTGCTGTCCATCACCCGCGCGATCGCAAACTGGCACGCCAGCAGGCACGACGATTACATCTCGCCGTTCACCCGCGGGATGCGTCGCACCGATCCACAAGCCCGGAAGCGTGCCCGCATACTCGACGATGACGAAATCAGGCTAGTGTGGAAGGCGGCTGAGAATCAGGGTCGCTTCGGTGCGATCGTGAGGCTGTTGCTATTGACTGCCCAAAGGCGTGAGAAAGTAGGCACCCTGCAGTGGGCGGATGTCTCGGTCGATGGCACCTGGTCGGTTCCTGCCGATCATCGCGCAAAGGGCACTGGCGGCGCGCTGCTTTTGCCGACAGCTGCGCTCGAGATTATCCATGCGCAGCCGCAGATCGGCGATAATCCTTACGTCTTCGCCGGATCCGGCAAGGGTCCATTCAGCGGATACAGCAAGAGCAAGCGCGAACTCGACGCCGCACTGCCGGCGATGAAGCACTGGCAATTGCATGATTTGCGCCGCAGCGCTCGCAGCCTTTTGAGCCGCGCTCAGGTACGCCCCGACATTGCCGAGCGGCTGCTGGGACACGTCATTCCGGGCGTTGCTTCTGTTTATGATAGGCATCACTATGAAACAGAAAAAGGTGACGCGCTGCAACGGCTGGCCGCTCTGATTGATGGTATCGTCAACCCGCGCGAGAATGTTGTCGCGCTCGCGAAAACTGGGAAGCGCTGATGCCGCAATTACCCGCAACGATCCTCGAGGCCGAGGCCCTGGCATACGCTCGCGACGCGATAGCGCGCCAACGTGAGCCGGGCGGCATATATGGACCGGATGCGGAGGAAAACTATGGCCGACGTTTTATGAAGCGCTGGGCGTTGTTCAGCACGTTCGCCTGCGACGAGATCGTTTATTTTGCGGAGAAAGGTTCTGTTGAGGCCGACCTGGCATTGCGCGAGATCATTGCAGAACGCACCGACCGCAACGAACCGCTGACTGCAGTCTTGCGCGCATACAATATCCGGCTGATCAATCCGTCGCGGTCGCCAAAAACTCCCGGCCCAACCAGGGCGGGCAATTTCATGCGTGACATGGGGATTGTGTGTCTAGTCACCGCACTGATCGAGCGGTTTGGCTTGAAGCCAGCCCGCAACTCCGCATCCCGCAGATCCGGTTCATCGCGTCCATCTGCTTGTAGCATTGCGGCGCAAGCCCTGAGTGAGGCCAAGCTTGGTATGTGGTTTGAGGAAAAGGCCGTTGAGCATATCTGGCGGCGATATTTGCCAATCTTTGCCGGCACTAATTATGCGGCAGGCTCTCGCTTTGCCTCGCTAAACTTTGTTTCCAGCGGTAAGGGCATCTTTGGGTGAGGCCGTCCTAAAAGTTCCATCGCTAACTTAGGGTACGACAATCCCGCTAAAATCGGACAAATAGATACCCGGCAAAACAAACCGGAGTCGTCCTATGAAGCGCCTGCGATACGCCGACCTCAAACGACTCGGCATCATCCCTAACCGCACCACATTATCAAATTGGGTTCGTGATCGCGATTTCCCGGTTGGGCAGATGACCGGTCCCAATTCTCGCACATGGGGCGAGGATGAATTCAGCAATGGCTGGACAGTAGGCCAGCTGCACCCAGGCCACGTGCACCCCATGAGCCACCACGGCGCCGCCGATCTGTGGCCGCGTGACCGGTGAGTTCACGAACGCGAACGGCGCCCCTCGCGAAGGCGCCGCCCGGCAGAACAGACTTTCCCAAAGCCACTCTGTCTCAAATAGCGAAGCCACCGAACCAACGCAAGCGTGCTGCTGCTTTGCCTGCGGCGCGCGTTTCTGTGAAACGCGGCGACGGCCGGTTCTGCTCGAGCCGATGCCGCGACGGCTACGACTGCGGCTTGCCGGCACACGACGAGCACTACGTCCGGCACCTCACTGCGCTGGCTGAAAAAGCGGCGGCGCGCACTACTATCCACAAAGCCAAATTTCGTCGGAAAAACGCTAGCAAAAACAACCGGCTGCAACGGCACTTCGCGGAGGCGAGGGTGCAGCCATGACCGACAGAACAAGCGGCAACAGGCTGTTCCCTGGGGAACACCCACATTCTGACCGGCCGAACTGGCGCCCCGCTGAAACAGTAGACGAGTATTTCCAGAATTGCCGCGAGGGCCTCGAAACCTATTCGGACATTCGCCTCGCGCGGCTACTGGGCGTCACGCGAACGAAATTGTGGCGTATGCGCGACATGGCGCTCATCCCACAGAGCCTGTTCGACCGGCTACTCGCTGGCGGCGTGAGAAGCACGAAGCAGATGGCACAGGTCGGTCAGGCCTTTCGTAAAGGCAACAGCCTGAGCGCGGAGCGGTGCCCACATTGCGGCTGCGTCCTGCGGCTGCGTACACGGGTTAGCGACGAAGCACTCAAAATCATCGGCACATGGTTGGTCGAGCAAGAGGGTGCGCCATGAGCCGCCTAGACGATGCGCTCGGCTATGCCGCCAGGGCTCCCGGTCTTCCCCTGCGTGGCCTCGCGGCAAGGAGCCGGCTATCGCGCGCGGCTTCCACGCCGCCACCACCAACCCGGAGACGATCAGGCGCCTTTGGCGGCAAGCCGATCGCAACATCGGCATTCCCGACCGGCCTGATCTCCGGGTTCTGGGTTCTCGACATCGACGGCGCCGAGGGCGAGGCGAACCTGCGCGCGCTCGAGGCGCGGCACGGCGCACTGCCGGCGACGCGCGAAGTGATCAGCGGCGGCGGCGGCCGGCATCTCTTGTTCGCCTACACCGGACCGATCCCATCGACGCGCCGGCCGGATCGCCCCCGGCATCGATGTGCGCGGCGACGGCGCCTATGTCGTCGCGCCGCCGAGCATCCACCCGAGTGGCCGCGCCTATGCTTGGTCGGTCGACGCGGCCGCCCACTTGGCCGCCGCGCCGGCATTGGCTGATCGAGCTCGCGCGCAAGCGATGCCCACGATCTCGGAGCGGGCGATCGCCGCCAGCCGGCCGCCGCTGATCGATCCGCACCCGGCCGCTATGGCGCGGCAGCACTCAGGAACGAGATCGCGATGCTCGCCGCGCACGGCACCCGGCGGTCGCAACCATGCGCTCAACCGCGCCGCCTTCGCGCTGTTCCAACTCGTTGCCGGCGGCGAGCTCGATCGCGACGAGGTGATCGAGCATCTGATCGACGCCTGCCATCGCAACGGCCTCGTCAAGGACGACGGTCTGCCCTCGGTCGTTGCGACGATCCGCAGCGGGGAAAGCGCCGGCATGCAGCATCCGCGCTCGCGGGGTGCCGCATGACCGCGCTGCGCCCTTATCAGACCGACGTCATCGCCGAATTCGATCGCACGTCGCGAGCACAAGAAGCCGTATCATCCTGGTCGCGCCGACCGGCTCCGGCAAAACCGTGATCGCCGCCGCCATCATCCGCGGAGATCGCGCGCGCGGAAGCCGGTCCTGGTGCTCGCGCATCGGCGCGAGATCATCGCGCAGACCAGCCAGAAGCTGTTCGCCGCCGGAATCGCGCACGGGATCATCCAGGCCGGCTTTCAGCCGCGGCCGCTCGAGCGCGGTGCAGGTCGCATCGGTCCAGACGTTGCACCGCGCGCGGCGATCAGCAATGAAACGATCGAGTTGCCGCCGGCCGATCTGCTGATCGATCGACGAGGCGCACCACTGCCCGGCGACCAGCTATCAGCGCGATCATCGACGCTATCCCGACGCCATCGCTGCTCGGCCTGACTGCAACGCCGTGCCGGGGCGACGGGCGCGGGCTCGGCGGCATCTTCGAGAACGTGATCGAATGCCCGCAGGTCGCCGCGCTGATCGAGCAAGGCTACCTGGTCCGCACCCGCGTCTATGCGCCGGTCGATCCGGATCTGCGCGGCGTGCATACGCGCGCCGGCGATTACGTCGAGGCCCAGCTCGCCGAGCGCATGGATCGGCCGAAGCTGATCGGCGACATCGTCACCCACTGGCACAAATTTGGCGAGCGGCGGAAGACCGTCGCCTTCGCGGTCAACGTCGCGCACTCGGTCCATCTGCGCGACGAATTCATCAAGTCCGGCGTGCGCGCCGAGCACATCGACGGCGGCACGCCGAAGCCCGAGCGCGACGCGATCACTCGCGCGCCTGGCATCCGGCGAGATCGAGCTCGTCACCAATTGCATGGTGCTGACCGAGGGCTGGGACATGCCCGAGGTCGGCGCGCTGCATCCTGGCCCGGCCGACCAAGAAGATGGGCCTCTATCGGCAGATGATCGGGCGCGTGCTGCGCCCGGCCGAGGGCAAGCCCGACGCGATCGTCCTCGATCATAGCGGCGCGGTGTTTCCGCCACGGGTTTGCCGAGGATCCGGTCGAGTGGACGCTCGATCCCGACCGCCGCGCCACAAGCGCCGACGCATCAGCAGCGCGACGGACACGCACGGCTCGCGGCTGCTCGAATGCTCGCAATGCGGCGCTATCCGCGATAGCCGGCGAGCCGTGCGGTCACTGCGGCTTTCTTCCGCAGCGGCCGCCGCGTGCGGTGTCGTTCGTCGACGGCGATCTCGGCCTGGTCGATCGCTCGCGCCGCGCTCACGGCGATCCTCTACGACCCGGCCGAGCGCGCGCGCTGGCACGCCATGCTGGCCTGGATCGGCGACGAGCGCGGCTACAAGCCCGGCTGGGTCGGCGCACAAATACAAGGAAAAATTCGGCACCTTCCCGCCTTGGGGCGCACGCCCGAGCCGATCCCGCCGACGCCCGAAGTTCGCTCCTGGGTGCGCTCGCGCCAGATCGCCTTTGCGCGGAGCGGTGGCATGAAGCGCAAGCGCGACACCCGCGGTGGATCGGCGGGCAGTTCATCCCGCGCACGATCGAGATGCTGCGCTCGCCGGCGATACGCGTGCTCAGCCTGACCGGACACAGGATCCTGATCCGCCTCGAGATCGAGCTCGCCGAACATGGCGGGCGGGAGAACGGTCGACTGCCGGTGACCTTCACTGATCTCGAGCAATTCGGAGTGGGCGACCGGCACATGATCGGCCCCGGCCATTCGCGAACTTTGCGCGCTCGGCTTTCTCGAACTGACGAAACCGGGCCGCTGCGGGGAACGGCGCGCATCGCATGCCGAACCGGTTCCGCATCACCTACCTGCCCGCCAGGCGGCAAGCCGCCGACCAACGAATGGCGCGCATCGAAACAATCGAGGCGGCCGAGCGGATCAAAAAACGGCTGCGTCAAAAAACATTTCCCAGTGGGGAAAACCCACCGGTACCGGTGGGAAAAACCCACCGAACACCAGTGGGGGTTTTCCCACCGAAACCCCCAAAACACCAGTGGGGGTTTTCCCACCACTATCTAGAAGATCTCTAGCCATCTAGAGCAGCGCAGCAGCCGGCGGGGAGAGCGTACCGGTGAGCTCACCGTGGCCGAGCTCAAGGCCAGCTGGCCGCCCGATGACTACGAGTGGCCGGCGGCTGACGTGCTGGAGATCTGGCGACGCCACGCCGAGGCCGCAGCCGCAAACGAGTGAACCCGCGGAAACGGTTAGAAGGTTTGTGAATGCATAAGGATGTAACCGTTTCAAAACTGAGCAAGCTGCAGAAGCGAATGCTGATCTATGCGCGTCAGCAAATGCTGGCGAAGGCGCAGAAGATCGAGCCGCGCGAGCACGTCGTCCTCTGTTTCGATGCGCCGCCATGGCTCAACGACGCGCTGACGGCAACGCTGGGCACGATTTTCACGACGCGCGATGGGTACTTCGGACCGCTCGCCGCAGGACGCGCTGCAAAGGAGCGCTGTCATCGGTACACTTGGTTTTTCGAGGAAGTAGCCTTCGCCGAAACGGCTATTTGGGAAGCCGCTCAAGCGGCGGGAGAGGTGTCAAAGTGTCGCCTGACTGAACTCTACTTGTACGCCGTGCCGGTGTGGATTCCCTTCGCGGTTGAGCATTTAGTTGCTCCATGGCCGGGTTACGATAGTCGCTGGTTTTTCAAAATCTGCTTAATAAAAACGAACGTCGCAGTGCCGATGAACTCCGGGCCTGGTTGGTGGACATATGCGGCGACGAAGACGAACTGAATAAAACTGGCCTCAGAATTATTACCGATGATTACTACCCGATCAATTGCACCGTTCCTGAAATGCTGCGCGATCTGTTTGCTTTCCCGCTGCGTGAAGGTGGGCACATCGACGCGCTCGCATTCGATGTGCAGGCTATCGGAAAGGCGCGCTACAACAGCGCGCAGGCTTCACTGCGTCGCGCCTGTGACCGCCTCGCTGCGCGCGGGCTGATCTGGCAACAAGCGGGACAATCGTACGGCCTGCATTGGGCTCTCTATGAGTGATCAGGGATCGGACTTAACCAAAGCGGCATTGCTGTTGCCGATGCGCTGTTACAAGCCGATGCGCGGAAGGCGCAAGCCGACCGGGGTTTGCCCGACGAAAGCGTCGCTCTGTCAGGCGCGGTAAATGCTTGAGCCACCAGTATCAAAGGCTAAGTGATTGACATGGCGGGGGGTTGGGAAAATGTTTGCAGGCTTCGATCACCGGACCGGTCGGGGCAGTTCAAAATCATAAATACTGCCCCCGTTCATCCACGCCAAATTGAGGACCAATGAGCCCCGCGCCTAAAGCCCCGAAACACCTTTCCGAACCTACTGTCAACTGGTGGCGATCGTGCGTCAAAGACTATGCTTTAGAGGTGCATCACCTCGCGTCTTTTGCAATCGGCGGCGGAGTGTTGGGATAGGCAACAACAGGCGCGGCAGATTTTGGATCGCGAAGGCATCACGTTTAGAGATGACCGCGGCAACGTGCGCGCGCATCCGGCAGTGGCGATCGAGCGTGACGCGCGAATAGGTTTTGCCCGCCTAATTCGCGAGCTGGATCTTGACGTCGAGCCGCCGGCCAACAGCCAGGGTAGGGCCAATTGCGTTAGGATCGAATCGGAGAGGGTTATATGCCGGTTAAATCACGTAAAGCGAAAGGCCGAGCCGCCCCAGATCACGCCGGAAGCCGTCGCGGCGTGGAAGTCATGCCGACTTTATGGCCTTGCACCAGGCGTTGAATTTGCATCCTTGGGAAGCGAGCCCGCTACCGGACACTATCACCTCGTTGGGTGTGAGCGAGGACACAGCCGCCAATGTCGATCCGGACACAACCCGGTGTTGGGAGTGGTCGTATCCCCAAGCGATCGCGTTGCAGCGGGAGCTTCTAGCCGTCGCCGGCTGGCCGAACTGCCGCGCGGCCTACGAGAAAAACTTTCGCGAGGCTCAGGGAGCGGACCAGGTACCTCGTCGAGATGGTTGCGCATCCGGAACGCGGCGGCCAGGGCACGGGCTGCGATCCTGCATCGCGGCAAGCTGCCCTGGAAGACGCGCTGGAGGAAGTCGAATATCGGCGGGCGCTCCTCGACGAGCTGGACGAGCAAGTGGCGAAATAATGCTCTGTTTCGATGACGACGCTGCGCACGATCTCCTGCTGATTGTAGTGGATCACGAACTATCC
>CAWDIZ010000015.1:0-220414 GCA_963802475.1 uncultured Alphaproteobacteria bacterium | reverse complement strand
TGCCGGTAAGAGCGCCCGCTTGGGAGATGATTGATCGACGTTCGAGCGAGGGGGCTCGTCGGAGCCATGAACGCCGGCAGAATGATGAACGCGCTTCGGGAACCTCTGCCGTGCTCAATCACGATCAAAACGAATCCAGTCCAGCCAACCCCGCCGGGGGTCTCGCCGGGGTCGGCGGATCAGAGCCTGATCTAAGTCACTGAAATTCATGGAGCCGTGGCGGAGAGGAGCCGGAAAACTACTATCCATAGTGTCCATGCCGCACGGATGACCGTTGAACTTGGTCCCATGAACGGTGTGGATGCGGGGGAACCGCCATGGCGAAAAGCATCGAGCAACTGACAGAAAAGAAATTACGTTCGTTCGCGCTGTAGAGGCCCGGAACCATCGGCCCCCAATTTTTTTGGTTTCCTAAAACAACGTGGAACATGACGCCATGCCCCCGAGAACCGACCCAGAGATAGCAACCTTGCTGACGCAAATAGCAACCGCCCGTGAGGCTCTCCGCCGAATCCGAGATCTCGCCGTTGAGCCCGGTGGAGATGCGATGGCGGTACTGCAGGAAGCTCAGCTAATTGCCGACGAGGCGTTGCGTGAGGCTGGCCTTCGCTCTCAATAGGTGCTGGCTTGACCCGCCACGGCGGACAAAGCCTTGGAAACCATCGGCGTCTCGGAATTTTTTGGTCCTGTCCTAAGTCGATAACCACTGTTCTAAGTTGGCTACCGCACGGTCCTAATTTCAAAACAGGCTTATTGACAACGTGGGCGCATGGTCGCCAGGAGCGACGACACCATGTTTCCTCCAAGCTATTACAGTCAGCGAGCGGCTGAGCTTGAGGCGATGGCGAAGGGGATTACCGATCTCACCACCCGGGAGATGTGCCTTGAACTTGCGCGGCGTTTCCGTGACATCGCCAACGCGAAAAGCGTCACTCAGCAATCTGACATCGAAGTGATGCACTTGGCCGAGCGGATGGTGGGAAAATTCCAAGGCCGGATAAGCACTAGGAAAACGCCTCGCCGGCCCGTCGATCGGGCGAAGCGGCCCCGATAAGCGAACTCGAACTGCCCAAGCTTTCTGCGGCTGGGGCAGCCATGCGATTGCAATAGGCAAATTTGCCGGTTTATGAGTTCGCGATGTTCGCGTCCCGAGAATTTAGACCTTCAGCCCCTTGGCAGTGCCGTCGCCTATCTGCGTGATGTCGATGCGGATTTCGTCGTCGTCGGCAATCGTTATTGTTGACAACACATTCGATGGCGACGCGCGACTACTTCTCGGTTTTGTCGATCGTGTGGCCGAGGGAAGCGGTCGCAATTAGCAGCGAGTGCAGAAACCCGGCCACCATAATAGCGACTAGGACATAGGCAAACCACGGCAATCCAGGCCAAGCGTAGGAGACGCCCCAGCCGAGCAGGCCACCCACAAAGATCGCGATCAAAGGATATACCTGCGATTCCTTGAGCATCTCGCCTCTGCAAAAGGAAGGGAGCCCCGGTTCAGCTAAGAACGGGACTCCCCTTAAAATAGGCCCCTCTAACCGGGGTGTCGGGGCAAGGGGGGATAACCCCTTCCGGGAGGGCTCTGGGTAGTTTAACCGCGGACAGAGACTGGAGTTCCCTCGGTGGCCAATATCGGCTGTGATACCGGGGAAGCGGCGCCACTCACCCCCTACCCCGAGGACGCGCCAAAAAGGGGCCCCAAGTCGGGCCCCTTTTTTCTGGTGCTGTCGCAATTACCCGCTAACCAGGGATGTAGCCGCCCGCCAAACCCCCAGAAATCCTCGGCGGCTGGCTAGGAATAGGAGCCCGTAGAAGCTAACAAGCCCGGGCTCCTTTTTCTTTAGGCGTGAACACCCGCAGAAGGGAGGTGGGGCTCGCAGCAGGGTCTTATCCTCGACTTAGATTTTTTCCTTTAATTCTACTTCTGCCTGCTCAGCACGGCGCAGGTACTGGTCGGCCGCTTGACGCGCCACTTTTGCATCGGCCGGGCTACTCATAAGCCCAGCGATGGCAAGGCACAGTTCCGCCTGTCGGCGAAGATAAATGGGATCCAACGTTGCCATTTGAGTTGCTGCTGAGAAGCCCAGATGTAGGTCAAACTTTACCCGTCGTGTGCCGTTCCGAGTAAAGCAAGGTTCGCTCGGAATCCGCCTTCACGTTGGGGTGACCTTGCCGCTCGGCGACTCGTTCCGAACCAACTTTGTGGAAAAGTAAGCGCAAAGGACGAAGCGACACGCAGAGGCCCGCCGCAGCCGCGGCGGGCTTTCATCGTGCTTGCAAGTGTCGCTATGAGCTAGCTGATCCCGACCTTACGATCGGCGAGGCGAAAAGATTCGTCGTCCGATTGCATTTGCGAAACGGCGACTCGGTTGGCGACGTCGCGAAAACGTTGCGCCAGGTCCAGATACGCTTTGCGCGTTTCAGAATCCAAGGCGTGCGGCGCTAAAGCTTCGAACCCAGCAGCATGCTGAAGGTATTAGTTCGTCGTAAGTGACATAGCATCTCCCACCGATCCGATGCGACAATGCCTCGGGACGGCTCAAGCCCGTGATTGAAAGGATGCAGCTTTTGTATCTGTCGTGGATGGCAAATTTAGGACGGCGCTGAATCCAAAATACGACAGGCGACCTATCCCACCGTTCGGGCATCCCGTGCCAGGCGCTCCCGAAACACCTGGGCCCCGCCGCACCGCGGCGGGCTTTTTCATCATTGCGGATGATGCCTCGCGTGAACATTTAAAAATCGAATATGGGTTTTGTCCTGTGGGTAGACGCTCAACGAAGGCAAAAAAATACGCAAAAACAACTTGACTGGCGGAGGGGACGGAACTGGATTCCAACCTTCTCCGGAGGTTTTGGGAACCGCGGTGCCATTCCGGGGCATCGGCGAAGTTAGGCTAGGCGCGGCGGAACATTCCGTATTCTGTCTTCTGCGATTCTCGGTCTAGCGGTTGCCTTCCAAGCCCCAGAAGCGTGCGATTTCGCTTGCCGCACAAACCTTCACATCGACAACAAAGTCGCCCGGCCGCCCGCACGCAGTAGCTCCGCCAATGCGGATGGGAAATGCGTGTCCGAGACCTTTGACCACAACGCTCTCGACCTTTGGCGTCCCGCTCGCATCAGCGTAGATCTCACGTAAGAGCGTCCCATTTGGCGGCAGACTCTGTAACGCAATTCCAGTGAGCCCGTGGGCAGCTGTCCATTGCTCAATGAGTTCAATCCGGTTGCGCGGCACAACACGCTCGTCGGCGTCACCATGCCAGATTGAGACGGGCGGATAGCGCGTCGGGCTCCCCGATGTTCCGGCCAATGCCTGGCGCCACTCCTCCGGCTTCCGATCAACGCCAGGGTTCATGCAGTCGAGAGCACGAATGACTGTATCGGCACACCCGTAGGGCACGCCGGCAACGATTGCTCCGCCAGCAAAGCGCTCTGGATAGGCTGCAAGCATCGCTGCTGTCATGGCGCCACCAGCCGAAAGGCCGGCGATGTAGACGCGCGCGGGGTCTACTGGATATCTCGCGATCATGGCGGCGATCATTTGTGCGATCGAGAGCGCCTCTCCGCGGTCGCGAGCAGCGTCGTCAGGCTGGAACCAGTTGAAGCAGGCATTTTGGTTATTCGCACCAAGCAAGCCCACCAACGGTGCCACCCAAGCGACATCGTACCAAAAGGGATTGACTCCCTTTTGCTCGGGAAGGACCAGTACGGCCTTGGTACTTTCAGCAAGATCGAGCCAACCGGCATCGCGCGCAAAGGTCGCTGCCCTTTGCTTGCAGCCATGCAGCACAACGATCAATGGGGCCGGCGTTTTCAAGCCAGCAGGTACGTAACTGAACATGCGCAGGTTGCCAGGGTTTGAGCCGAATCCGGTCTCTTCGCGTGGGTCCGCCACCCCCGCGCTCGGCAATGCAAAGATAGAATACGCAAGCGCGGTTGCGAGATACCAGCGGCAGTGCATTGCCCGCCTCCTCTGTCGATGAAAAACTCTTCAGCCTCAGCCTGACTTGATCAACTATTGTCGGCTCGAGTGTGCGCAATAGTGGATAGGGTCAACGAGCCTATTACGAGGGCTCCGGCAAAGGCATGCCAACCGGCATCGTGCCACGGATACGCATGCGCCTCTCGCAGCAGACATGGGCAATTGGGAAATGGTGGCTGGGTGCCCAACTCACGGGCATAAGGGTCCCGTTTGACGCCTTCGGTACCCATTTCCGGCCCGCGGACCCAGAACAGATACGGATCGCCGTCGACGAGCCAAGGCATAAAGCCTGCCCATGTTCCGTCTCCCAAGGGAAACAGGCGATGTGCCGGATCGGGCATCCATCCGGTCCCATGGCCGCTCGCGTGGGCATCGGTCACCACATAGACGTCGCGTGCAGCCGGTCCCCACGTGCGGAAGGCCGCTCCTCCTCGCGGCAAGAGCGTGGCTCCCATCGGGGTGTCCGGTCCAACTTTCTGAAGCATCCGAGTCCCGCTCTCGCCGCGACGCCGCGGGCCGGTAGTCTATCATTCTCCGCGTAGACCAACAGATCAGTTCCGGATCTGGCCAGGCTCGGAGGCTAGAAATCCGAGATCTATGCTGCGCAATCAATATGCGGTGGCTTCCTGATGAAGCTCCCCGCCGCGCATGAGCCGCTGGGCGATGTCGGCGGTCTGCAGCGCGGCACGTTCGGTAGGTGAATGGGCGGCGAGATATCGCGCGACGGCGATGAGTATGTGCCGACCCTCGTCGGTGCTGCCCCACTCGCCGAACTGGCGCACGCCGGCCTCCAGCATCTGATAGGCGTGGAAGCCCGCGTCCTCGCGCAGCAGCCCCCGCGCCAGCGTGGCGAGCAGCGCACGCGGCGGGTGGCCGAGGGTGAAATGGCGTGCCACAAGGCGCGCCGCGAGGTCGACCTGTCGCTGCCGGTCAAAGGCGTCGAGCAGAGCGGCGCGCAGCGCCGCGGCATCGGTGGGCAAATCGTTCAGCCGGTCGTCGCCATCACCGGGAATGCGGGCTGGCGGCACGTTGAGATAGCGGGCGAGATAGAGCGCCATCGCGCCATACAGAATGGCGCGCACGGCCTCGGCATGGCCATCCCCGTCGACGGTCCCGATCCGCGTCAGCATCCGGTGAACGGCGTTAGCATAGGTGAAGACGTGGTGGGCCGTCTCCCAGTCGGCGTGCTCGTTGGCACTGCCGAAGCGTGCCACCCTAAGCGCCGCCGCATAGGCGAGGGAGCGGCCGAGGTCGGGAGGAGCGGCCCCTGCTCGGACCGCCGCCTTGATGGCGTCCATGATGGCGGCCGGATCGTCGCCGAGGAGCATAGGGGCGAGCGCTGCGTGATCCGACCAGCGCCCCGCGCCACGACCGGCCGCGAACAGGTCCGGCAGTTGCGCCGCCGTCGTGTGGCACAGAGCGACGAGATCGACTGGCTGACGCCAGGCGGTCGACTCCTCGGCACCGCGCGCGGCGACCAACTGGCCGACCACGGTCGGCAGCACGGCGGCAGCGTGCTCCCAGCCGATCAGGTCAAGGCACTCGAATGTCTTGTTGATGAAGTCGAGGGAGTGGCCGGTATCGGCAAAAGCGCGATCCGTCTCGGCCGCGAGCAGAAGGTCGGCGAGGGCAGCCGGCGAGGCTCCGGCCGCGATGGCCGTGAGCACGGTGCGCTCGGCCGCCTCCCGATGGCGTACGGCCGTCCAACGCCGCAGCCAGCGCTTTGCGGTGGCAAGATCGGGAGGACTCTCGAGCGGCGCGCGCTCCCGGCGCGGCGCCTGTCCCTCGCAGTCGGCCGCCACCCGGCGTGCGCCGTGGAACAGGGCGAGATAAGTCTCCTCCTCCGGTAATACGGGCAAGAGATTGCTGAGCGCGGTGAGTATCGTGAGGCCAACACCCCAGCCGTCACGGTTGCGCACGCCGAACAGGACCATCTGTCGGACTGCTTCGGCCGGCGGCACGTCGGCGGCGAGTTCGCCGTACACCGCCTTGGCGATGATAAGGCCGAGGTCGTGGGCAAGGCCATCGTCCAGCCGCTGGCGCCAATGCGCTGCCGGGTCGGCATGACCGAAGATGGGCTTCACCCAGACATCCAAATCACGCACTTCCACGGAACAGGTCGGCACATCGTCGGCCCACAGATCGAATGTGCAGCCGCTCGCGAGGTCGAAGCGGGCGTGGTGCCAGTGGCAGGTCAAGATGCCATCCTCGACGCTGCCGCGGTCGAGTGGAAAGCCCATGTGTGGACAGCGATTGTCGAGCGCGAAAACACGCCCGCGGTCGTGGACGATGAGGATCGGACGATGCGGCCCGCGCACAACGAGCCGCCCCTTGGCCTTCAGCTCCTCAAGGCTGCCCGCTCGGATGGAATTCGTGGTTGGAACATCCATGGGCGATCCTATCCGGTAATCGTCCGTTGCAGCGGCCCCCGAGGGCACTGCATGGGCATCACCATAAGCGCCTCAGAGTACCTTATTCCAAGGACGTGGCTACTACGCGCATAGAATCCGGCCAGAACATTGCGCAACATCCCATTCCAGATCCCGACGAAAACATAGCGCACCGCGGAACCCGTGCCCCTTTTTTGTCAAACTCCACGTAAAACCGGCAGAGATCAAATCAAAAAGTGGGAGGCGTATTCACCAAAAGCACTCTCGTGGAGGTTTTTCCTGGATTTGCTGTATTTGTGTGGAATGCGCGACGCAAAAGAAAATGAATCGCCGCGACGAATTGTGTAAACAACGTCGTTCACGACCAACCGCAATATTCCCTCAAGCACGTAACCGAACTCTTTGCCTTCGTGCTCTATCGCCCCATCGGTATTTGCGCCGGGCCTGATGTGATGGATGTTGGCCTGAAGAAGCGCCCCCAACGCATTCGGTATCAGTCTTTCCAGTGCTATCCCGTTGCTCCGACCGAGCGGGTCGACCCAAGTAACGGGCCGCTTGCACCGCATCTGCCCGCAGCTGTTCGCGGCGTGCCGGACTTCTTCATCATCTCTGGCGGCGGCAACGTCGTCGTCCGCTTCAGCCGCCAAGATGCGCTTCTCGGACATCAGCTCTCGCGCCTTAAATCGCATCAATTGGTCGGAGCTGCCGAGATTGGCTTGCTGTCAACTATTACCCGATTGTACACGGCGAGCGCTTCAGGTATCAGGTGTAGATCGCAAAGTCTGCGTGCTTCTTGCAGAACAAACATTTCTGCACGCAGCTCTTCGCGAGGTGCCAGACTCGCGTCGCGTTGTTCCATCGTAGTTAGGATCTGCAAATCACGAGCTGCGCATTGCCTTAATGAGGCCGTGAGTTCGTCGGCTCCATACGCGCCTTCGATCAGTGCAAAGCTTATCACAGATGCAACTACACACTGAGCCAACCGATTGCCTTTTTGTCTACGGCTAATCACCGTCATAACTGCCTCCTATCGAGATCATTGTGACGACACGATTCCTTGTTCGGCGGTTAGAATGCATCCCACTGTTCAATGGGCAGCGGATTTTTTGAATCTGTCATCATCTCGGTCGGCGACATGGCCGGTGTCGTGGTGCGCGAGAAGACCAACGCGTTTTGTGACCAGACAAAAATCGCGACGGCGACGAAGAGTGCACATGTTCCGGTAAGGTAGATTGGCTTTCGCATTGTCGGCTTCTCCTGTTGTTCTGGGTTTGCCCTGGATGAGCGGCTCTTGCTGTTCGACGCAGGGGGCTTCGAAATTGCAAACCGATGCAATTGCGTGATGCGCCTGTTCACCGAAGCAACGGAACGAACGACAGTGACCAAGCTATGTACCCATAGAGAGCAGCGATGACGTAGATGACCAGCCAGGCGCTTGCGACGGCGATCGCCCCTCCATGGCTGTAATAAGCGAAGGCGTCTCGCCCGATTTCAGCCTTATCGAATTCGGGGACGTCAGGCGGTGTTGGCCGGACCGCACTGCGGTCTGTCGCCATCGCCGCCCGCCGGTGCGTCTCGGGGACCAACGGCAGCGTTTCAGTATGGCCTTGCGTGCGCATGGTGTTCCTCCTGCATTTCGTAGGAGAAACATGCGCCAAGCGACCTTCGGGGGCGTTGGCATTTGTCACGCCATGCAAGAAAAGCGCAACCTATTGAGTTATGCGGATTTCTTGCTGGTTACTGCCGTCCGGACTGGCCAATTAACGGGTCCGCGTTATTCGCCCTTGGCTTCGCACACAAATTTCTGGAAGGCCTTGACTGATTCTGCGCTGCACTGTCGGAATTGGTGTCTCACATCTTTGGTTCAGGTCCGAAACACGCAGCAGGGGCGATAGTTTGCCTTTGCACCCGGAACTTGACGGCTTGCGCCATTTTTCCGTTTCCCCAGCAAAATAGTGGAGCGACGCTGCAATTCGGGGATTGCTTCGTGATCCACTACAATCAGCAGGAGATCGTGCCGGAGTCAGCAACGAAAGACAACAGGTCTTGTGCCCGAACTTCTTGCTCCGCAGTTCTAGGCGTATGTCCGTGATGCCTCAGGAAGGCTTTCAGATAGAGTTCAATCGCGTGATAAAAGAGAAACGATACAGGCGAGTCATGCATCCCCTTCAACAATGCTGACGAATGAATGTGCGTCGCCGCGCGCCAATAACGTGCTCGACGTAAAGGCTGACCGCATTTACCACACCGTAAGCGCCGGCAACGGCATCGGCGACTGACCGCTCGTTGTTAATGTTGGCCGCGACCGATTGAAGTTGCGGATCATCAAGAGCAAACAGCCTGTGACCCCGATCCGGATGCCTTAACGCAATCCGAACGGAAAACTTACGCTGACGGAGATGCCGAACGACGCGGCGGCCGAGAAACCCGGTTCCGCCGAAAACGGCGACGGTGCGATCTTTCGTGGCTGCCATGGCTCAAAATTCTCCGTCTGGGCCGTATGGTTCACGTCACTTGGACGGCATGCTTACTGACTGCTATCCAGGCCGCGGGATACCTCGTACAGATGGGGGATCGATCTCATCCGTTGCTGATCGAAATGACTCCCCTCCTTGCGGAATTCTGGCGATTGATGAGCCGACCGCAAGAGATTGCAACTTTGCCATTGGATGTAGTTGGCTATGCGAGAGAAGCGCCCGTTAAATCAAAGGGAACTTGTTGTTAAACCATCGATTAAATCATAGAGAGCGTGGAACTCCGAGGTGATGTCATGACTAAATGTGAAACCTGCGGAAATGATTACGACAAAGTATTCCAAGTAATAAAGGACGGTCGGACTCATACTTACGATAGCTTCGAGTGTGCGATTTACGCGCTCGCACCTCTCTGCTCGGTATGTGGCGTGCGAATTGTCGGTCACGGCTTGGAAAAAGATGGCACGTATTTCTGTTGTGATCATTGTGCCGAGAAGCAGGGTATTACCGAACTGCGTGATCGTGTTTAATCCAGGCTTGGTTTCTAAATCGAGCAGGTCTGCGCGGATTCGAGCAATCGCGACTCTGCGGCTGTCACCGTAGGGCACACAAATTCTTCTATAATGTCTGTTGGGCGAATCCCACCGCGATCAAATGGCAAGGACTTCAAACAGTGACTGAATGGAGTCCATTAGCTTCAAAAGGCAGCAAGGAATATTGACGGTCATGTGCGGACGCTTACGCCTGGCGACTGAATTCTCTGACATTAGAAGAAGGATCAAGTTCGATCCCGCTTATCCTGCGCCCAACATTCCCGCATCCTGGAACGTCTGCCCTACCGACCCGATGCTCGTCGCCATCCGCAGCGAAGAGGGCAAGCGCATTCCGCAGCAAATGCGCTGGGGTCTGGTGCCGTGGTGGGCGAAGGACATCAAAATCGGATTTTCATCGATCAACGCACGAGGCGAGACCCTAGACACGACGCCAGCCTTTCGTGATGCGTGGAAAAAAGGCCAACGGTGCCTTGTCATTACCGATGGCTTTTATGAGTGGAAAAAGCCTGAGAAACAACCGTATGCGGTAGCCGTGTCCGACGGTGGTCAAATGGTCATGGCCGGCCTGTGGGATGAATGGACGGACAAGAAAACGGGCGAGCGCGTCAAGAGCTGCACGATTGTCACGTGTCCACCCAACGCGGTTATCGGCGCTTTGCATGACCGGATGCCGGTGATCTTGCCTGCAGAGCACTGGGCGAAGTGGCTTGGTGAAGAGCCAGCTTCCATGAATGAGCTAAAGGCGATGCTCGTGCCGTATTCGGACGACCGACTCAAGCTCTGGCCGGTCAATCGGCAGAAAATCGGAAACGTCCGCAACAAGGAAGCGGAAGTTGCAGAGCCGGCCTCCCCGCCAACATCGAGGGTATCAAGCTCAGTTCCCTAGCCAGCCGGGAGGAAATGCTAGCTGCGGGGCGAAGGTTTTCCGCCCAGCCTTGCGCCAGATACTTAGAAGTCGCGGCTGGATGAAACAAAGGGCGGAAATGCGGCGGAACCCGCGCATGCACCAAAATTTGATGATGCCGTCGGCCTTCGCAGCGACACTCTCCTCAGGTTAAGATGTTCGTCCGTTTCGTGGTGGGGGGTCGAATGAAGCAGCTCTTACTTGGGTGCGAACAGCATAGGCGTTCGCTCGCGAAGGCCGTCAGCTGGCGGACGACCGGCACAATCGATACGTTCGTCATCAGCTACATCGTTACCGGAAGGGTCGCATTAGCCGGTGCGATTGCGGGCGTCGAGGTCGTGACCAAGATTATATTGTATTATTTTCACGAGCGTGTTTGGGCGGCAATCCCGTGGGGCCATCGTGCACCAGACAACTCGGTTGGGGGACATTTCGTCCCCGTGCTGGCCACTGAACAACAACAGCCGGAGATACGCACGGCCTAACCTTTCGGGCATATATCGACACTGCTCCCTTCTCGCTGACCTTCATACGAAGGGTGCTAGTAGCCAGCCGGGAGGAAATGCTAGAGTCTTACACCGCTTGCCGTAAGCTCCTGAATGTCACAGAATATCTCAACGCCACCTGCCGACGGCGCTCTCGCGGCGATTGGCCTTGTTTGACCCGCCATGCGGGCGAACCTATAAAAGATCGCGACGGGAGAATAACGAGGACAGGATGAAGGCGACTGGGTCGCTCTGGTTTTTACCGCTAGCGTTCGCGCTGGCGCCGGCGCTCTCCCTAACCGCAACGCAACGCGCGGCTGCGCAAGATCCTTTCTACAAGGGTAAGACGGTCACCATCGTGGTCGGCTATTCGGCCGGCGGCGGCTACGACCAGTACGCCCGGCTGGTGGCGCGCCATCTCGGCCGCCACATCCCCGGCACGCCCAATGTGATCGTGCAGAACATGCCGGGTGCCGCCAGCATGACGTCGGTGCGCCATCTCGACGCCAATGCGGCGAAGGACGGCACCGTCATCACGACCTTCGATCCGGGCCTCGTGCTCGAGACCATCGCGGCGCCCGAGCAACACAAGATCAAGTTCTCCGACTACCAGTGGATCGGCACGCTCTTGCGCGACATCCGCATTTGTTATGCGTCCACGGCAAGTGGAGTGCGGACTTGGGACGACATGATGAAGCGCAAGGAGTTCCTGATCGGCAACACGGCGCGCGGCTCCAACACCTATGTGAACGGCGCGATTCTGCGCAAGGTGTTCTTCGCGCCGGTGCGGCAGATCTCCGGCTATCCGGGCAGCAACGAGCAGCGGCTTGCACTCGAGCGCGGCGAGCTGGAAGGCAATTGCGGCTCCTGGACCGCGATCCCGCAAGATTGGATCGTCAACCACAAGATCGATGCGCTGGTGCGCTTCTCGCCGAAGCGGCCGGCTGACATGCCGGCGAGCGTGCCCTTCGTGAACGAATTGGCGACCTCGCAGCAGCAGAAGGATCTGCTCGACGTGCTCAACGGCTCGGGCGAGCTGGGACGGCCCTTCATCGTGGCGAAGCAAGTTCCGGCCGATCGGGTGAAGATACTGCGCGCGGCCCTCGAAGCCGTGATCAAGGATGAGACCTTCCTGGCGGAAGCGCAGAAGCAGAACCTGCTGCTCGACCCGGTCTCGGGCGAGGAGGCTGAGAAGATCATCGCGACGATCTATGCGGCGCCGCCGGAGCTGACCCGGAGGGTGAAAGAGGTGCTGGAGTGATCTCTCCACGTCGTCCGCGGGCTTAGCGCGTTGAAGACGCGCGTAAACGCGCTAGTGTGCCGCGGACCCCGCTTAGGGACGCACCATGCCCACCTAAGCGAGATCGCCGGGACAAGCCCGGCGATGACGGCGGATAGACTGGATATGCTGGGAGAAAAACGCAGATGGGTGATTTTCGCAGCTTCAAGACCGCGCAGCGGCAACCGGCCCAACCGATGAAGCCGGTGGTCGATCCCGCCGCCTGGTCGCCCGACGACCTGCGGGACGTGGCGAGCTGGAGCTATCGCATCACCGACAAGGACGCCGACGAGCTTGCCGCCGGCGTCGCGGTGGTGCGCAAGGCCGGCGTCGCCGCCGTCGACGTGACCCGCGAGAGCTTCCCGCTCGGCGGCTTCGGCGAGGTATTGCGGGACGTCCGGCACGAGCTCATGGACGGGCGCGGCATCGTCATGATGCAGAATTTCCCGCTCGACCGTTTCGACCGCGAACAGACTGCGATCGCCTATATCGGGCTCGGCTCCTGGCTCGGCGCAACCATGTCGCAGAACAAGCACGGCCACATCCTGGGCCACGTGAAGGACCTCGGCTGCGACTACAGCGATCCGACCACGCGCGGCTACATGACGCGCTCCGAGATGCGCTTCCACACCGATGCCTGCGACTATGTGGGGCTGCTCTGCCTCAACGCCTCCAAGAGCGGCGGCGCCAGCCGGATCGCCAGCTCGGTGACGGTCCACAATCGCATGCTCGCGAGCCGGCCCGACCTGGTGAAGGTGCTGACCGAGGATTTCTATCGTTCGCGCAGCGGCGAGGTGAGTTCCGGCGACCTGCCGTATTTCAAGCAGCCGATCTTCAGCTTCACGGAAGGATATTTCAGCGCCACCGGCGTCGGCGCGGTGATCGACAAGGCGCAACAGCTGCCGGGCGTGCCGAAGTTCACACCCGCCCAGAAGGAGGCGGTCGAGGTCTATCGGCAGACCGTCGAGGAAAGCGCGCTCGACATCGACTTCCGGCGCGGCGACATCCAGTTCCTCAACAACTTCGTGATGCTGCACACGCGGCGTGAGTATGAGGATTGGTCGGAGCCGGAGCGCAAGCGCCACCTGCTGCGGCTGTGGCTCTACGATGCGGCGGGACGCATCATCCCGGCGGACCAGCGCGCCGGCCGTTTTGGCCGCGGCGTGCAGGTCAAGGGCGTGGCGCGTGTCGCGCCGCTCGACGTCGACGCGGCGGCGGCGGCCTGACCGTGAGCGACGACATCGTGCTCTATGAGGCCGACGGCAAGGTCGGCCTCGTCACCCTCAACCGGCCCGACAAGCTCAACGCGCTCTCGATGGACATGCGGCTCGCGGTCGAGCGCGTGCTCAAGCAGGCGGACGCGGATGTGACCACCAGCGTCATCGTGCTGCGCGGTGCCAGACGCAGCTTCTGCGTCGGCTTCGATGTCGGCGGCGGGCACGCCCCGCAGCCGTGGCGGCACGATGCGCTGACTTTTCCGCGGAAAAATCGCTCCTGAGAGCTGTTAGCAAAGGATGCTGGCGGAGGGAGAGGAACTGGGATCCAACCTTCTCCAAAAGCGTGGCGGGCAAAGCGGCCATTTTCACCCTATCGGGCCAAATAGACCCTCGAAATCCCACACAGAGGCCCAAGGAAGTGGTCGCAGCTTGTAGGGGGCAAGAGGCCCACCCTCGCGTTTCTCCTGCCCACCCTCGCGTTTCTCCTCTCCTGGGCTAAAACTAGCCCAGCCAGCCCGGCGCCGTTGCCGGCTGAAGCGTTCTGCCAGCCTGTCGATTATGGGGATAAGCATGCGTCCTTTATTTGCTCGGGCCGTTGCGCTCCAGCGCGGCGCGGTCCCATTTCCCGCCGTCGGCCGCGGCTGCGTAGGCCGCCTGCAAAAAACCGAGCAAGGTTTCATCCGGCGACGGCGACCGCGCGACGTCGTCGTAAGGCAGCACGAATTCTCCCAGCGCCGCGTCGTAGCTCGCGCCCTGCACCGGGGCTTGCGCAAAACCTTCCGGCTCGGAATAGGCGTAGCAATAGAACGCCGCTTTGCCGTAGCCGCCGTTGCCCGGCCAGAAACCGGCGCTCGACACTTCGTGCGAATAGGCCTCCCGCATCGCCCAGAGCCCGAGATGGGGCGCGGTGCGCTCAATCGGCGGCGCGGCGCGGCCGGAGAAGCGCGTCACCGCGAGATCGAAGCTGCCCCAGAAGAAATGCACCGGGCTGCATTTGCCGAGGAAGCGCGCGCGGAAAATATTGAATACGCGATGCACCTGCATAAGCTGCTGCCAGAACAGATTGGCGGCAGCAGCATCGTAGCTCTTGTGCGCGTGGTCGGCCTCGAAGGGGATGGCGTCGGGAATCTCCACCGGCATGGTCCAGATCTGGACGTCTACGCCGAGCGCGCGCAGCCGCTGCGTCACCTCGGCATAGAAATCCGCCACCGAACGCGGCGCGAGCGCGATGCGTTCGGCGCGGCCGTCGCTCATGCGCAGGATCAGCTCATGGCTGACGAAATCGAAATCGATCTGCAAGGCACCGCCCTGCCAGGGCATCGCCGAAGTGGTGAGCCCGCGCGCGGTGACATAGAGCGTGATGCCCCACCAGTGATTGATCGGCGGGGTGAGCGCGAGCCGGATCTTGCCGACCACCTGCGTCCACAGATGCAACGTCGCGCAGGTATCGGCCCAACCGGAATAATCCAGGCGGGGCCAGGGCTTGGCGGGTGCCGGTAAATCTCCCCTCGGCATGGCCATCGTTTCGTTCCCTAATTGTTCTTGCCGGGGTGAACCGCCTCGGCTGGTCTTTCCGTAAGGTAGGGGCGGCCGGCAATGGTTCAACGCGTTTCCACCGTGGCATTCGAGGGCATCGAGGCGCGCGCCGTCGACGTCCAGGTGCAGGGGCTCGCGGCGTGGCGTACTACAAACGCGCGTCAGGTGCAGCTCGGCAAGCGGTGCGTTTCAGGGAAGCATGACCAACAGTTCGATCGTCAACGCCGTTGCCTCGCGGGCAAAACGTCGTCGTTGTTAGTCGGCATTGACCGGCCTCCTGAATTTGTCCATGCCGCCGCGCTTCTGATTTGTCAGCAGGTCAACGCACGTGAGGAAAGTCTTGTTGAAGAAGTCAGTAAGCGGCAGATGGATTGCCATGCCAGACGATGGAGCGTGCGGCTTGGCATCCGGGTTCACGAAAGGGTCGTCGACGTAAAAATTGGGGTCGTCGCGCTTGCGGTAGTAAACGCCGCATTGAACTTTGCCGTCCTCGCGCCGAAGCCACGCCGTGACGTACATCCGCGCCGTTGAGATCAATTCGCCATCGGGATGGCGGTCAAACTGGTCGTTGAGGAACGGCATGGCGAAATCGGCAACCTCGACCGCCTGGCTCGGCTTGATGCCGACGCCGTTCACCAAACTGTCGATGATGGCGATGCGCGTAATTTCCGTGATGGAGTATCGGAGGCGCGGCTTGCCACCGTGAAGCAAATCTTTCACGCGCGCTGGCTTGACGTAGCCCGCATTAATCCAGTTGGTGAGTTTGAGCATGGTGTCGGGAAAAAAGAGGCGCCCGACGTCGTCATGCGAAAATTGCGGCGTGTGAACGTCAAAGAATGTGTCGCCGTCGTAGGCCATGGCCCAGACCCTACTGTATGGGCAATAATTGTCAATATAAATAGCCATACGGTACAGGCAATAATTGTCAATAGAAATAGCCCTGACTGGTGGAAAACTCAAAATTGAATTTGCGCGGTCGAGCAGCCATCTTGGCTTTCGACGCGAGGGGAGGGGCCGGCCCTTAACAATCTAGATTTTGTCAGGCCGCAATAAGCGCCCTCCCTTTTCATCAGCCATAGCCAGCACTAGGTGACCTCTCAATCTATGTAAACAAAACCGTCGAGGATTCTCCGCGCGGTGCGCGGGACGACAATAGCTTTGAAGACAGGCTCAAATTCAGAAGTATCAGCGTCGACTTCCACGCTCAGCGCACCCGAGGGATGGCCAAAGCTCACGCGGCGGGCTGAAATACGCGGAACGCGCGTCGCCTGATGCACAAGCGTCCCTTCCGTCAACGCGGCAGCGACAGCGCAAACCGTCTCCCCGATCCCATAGGCTTTGTGCAATCGGCCAGCGAAAAACTCGCGGCTGATGAAATCAACCTGCGATGCGGAGACAGTTGTTTTTGATCCATAGGCGACGTAATCCTGGGGTGAACCAACGAGCGCCACAAGCGGAATATTCTCGCTAACCGAGCCGTCCGCCATCGTGATTTTGAATTGGTGTGCAACCTGCCGACGGATAAGTTCAATCCGACCGATAAGATCGCGCCGCGGATCGAGTTGGTCGGGGCCGAGCGTAGGTGCGATGCCAAAGTCAGATAGGCGCGCGAAAATCATCGGGTTGCCGACGTCGACGAGTGATATTTCAAGCTTGCCCATGCCTTCGACATCAATGGTCTCGACTGGCCGTCCGCTCGGCAACACCCGGCCGGAAATCGAGCCTGCGGTCTTGGCGAAGTTGAGCAGGATCGGCGCACCAGAACCCGGCACTCCCGCGAAACGTGCAATCGCTTATCCATTTTCTCGAGGCTCGCGGCCAACGCCTCCATGCCACGCGACATTAAGGGGCCGCCCTGCCCATAAAGAACATAAGTGCGAATGTTCGTTTCTGTGGCCCCAGCGTTTGTGAAGATGCTAATTAAGGCCAATACCATCACCAAAGCTTGCCTCATAACGTCTCCCGGCCCGTCACCAGCGCGACGACTGCCGGCAGCGTGTGGGTTCTTGTCCGCCAGCCACGTGATCTTACGCGTGTCCGCTTTCTTCGACGGCTTATCTTTCTCCGCTGGCTCACTAACCGCGGTCGTCGCGGCCTGAACGTCGCTGCGAGCCTTCTGCTGATCCGCGACCACTTGCTGGCGCAGCGCTTCCGTCTTCTTCGGGCCGAGCTGTGCCTTCATCCGCTCGTGACCCGGGCCTGACTTCTTCGCAATTACTTTCGACGTTGTCGATTTCGGTTTGGTGTTTGTCGTCATTGCCCCGGCTGACGAAGTCGATGACATGTTGCACGTGCAGAAGTTCATCGGCGCTGTGAAGGACCTGGTGAAGGAAGCGATTGAGACCACACGCTGTGCGCTGACGAAAGGTCCCAGCGATGAGGCGGCAGCATAGTCACAGTCAAAAACTGGCGATTTGCATAAGCCTGTCAGCGAGGTGCTCAACCGGGGGGTTAAACCAGTGCCACCTTGAAAAAACTAGGGATGGTAACGGCCTATGGCGGAGAGGGAGGGATTCGAACCCCCGATACGGTTGCCCGTACGCCGCATTTCGAGTGCGGTGCATTCAACCACTCTGCCACCTCTCCAACCATTGAAAAAACTCGCAATTTAGCGCTGGCGGGGCGGTTGAAAACCCCATTTGCTACCGGATTGCTACCGAACGCCCGATTTATTGCGCTTCTGTAGAGCAGCCTGCATCACGTCGTCAAGGACGCCAACCGCGTCCTGTTGCATGTTCGGCATGAGGTGCGAGTAGATGTCCATCGTGATCGCGATCGAGCTATGGCCCAGGCGCTCCTGCACGATCTTCGGATGGATGTTGCTCGCCAGCATGTGCGAAGCGTGACTGTGGCGGGTGCTGTGCAGCTTGATCCGCTTGAGGGCGTGGACTCCTAGAAGCCTCACCCATTCGTGCGAGAGCGATCGGGGCTGCAATTGGCTGCCGTCCTCCTTTGCGACGACGTATTGGCTTCCCTGTAGCCTGACGCCCACCCGTAGTAACTCCTTTGCCTGACGCAGCTTGTGGGCGCGTAGTTCGGTGACGACCTGGGCCGACAGGGCGATGGTGCGGCAGCGCTTCCCCTTGGTGTCCTTGTCTCGGATATTGCCCTGCCCTGCCAGTTGTTCGGTGCTGGCGACGATAGCAAGTTGACCGCGCTCTAGGTCGATCGACTGCCACCGCAGGGCTGTTATCTCACCCCGCCGCATTCCGCAGAGCATCCCGAGTACGGTGGGGATGAACATGCGGGTAGCTCGTAGGGTTTCGAGGGCGTCTACCGCTTCTGTGGTGTCGTATGTTGCTGCCGGCTTTCGCTCCACCCTCGGGGGCTTCACGGCATCAGCCGGGTTCTTGGGAAGCATATCCCATTTCACCGCTTGGCCGAGGGCATGCTTGGTGATCCGGTGCATGTAGACGACGGTTGCCGGTGACAGTCCACCTTTGCCGTCCCTACGGCCGCTGACGAGCGCTTTGGCGTATAGGTCTGATATGTGCGGCGGGCGCAACTTGGTCAGACCGATGGCGCCGATGGCCGGGGCGATGTTCTTGCGGACCAGCTCGCAGTACCGCTCATGTGCGCGAGGCGATATCTGGGTTTTGACGTGGGTCAACCATCGCTCAAGGTAGGCGGCCAGCGTCGTCTTTGATGGCTCTTGATATGAGCCCCCCTGCATTGCTGATATGAGGCGTGAGCATTCAATCTGAGCCTCGCGCTTGGTTCCCTGGAAGCTATGCCAGCGGCGCCTGCGCTTTCCGGTCTCGGGCTCGTGCACGTCGAGGATGATTGCCCATTTACCAGGGCTGCGTTCGCGGATGTGGCCCTTCACGAAACCCTCATTCAATCGTGCAGAGTAAACCGCGCACTGTCTTCGCCAAGGGATAGATGGTGTCGCGACGGACCCCGACTTGAATCGATAGGGCCCCTAGGCCCTTATCATGTGGCTTCCCGAAAACACTTTTCACCGCGCGACCTTTGTCTTTGAACTCGATTTCAGCCCAGCCATGCGTGACAACAACCCGAATTTCATTGACTTGATCGGATAGCTTTTCGTTGGACAAAATCTCCGAAATCGCGTCTTTGAAAGTCGTCATCCCGGTTAATCCGCATTTTTTAGCAGATGACACCTTCGCCATCGCAATCTCTCGCGCGCGGACTCCCGTGTCCAAAAGGTTGCATTTTGCCAGTAGCGCTATGAATACCAGAGCAATTGATTTTGCTGTCGCACGAACACCGCTCCCCGGCCCACGACCCGGCTCTGGTCTTAATAACCCTTCGCGCACGAGCGCTCTTTGCCGCTCGTAAAGAGAGTCAAACGTTTCGCCCAGTTGGGATGCCAGCACAGGAAGGCATGCTTTGAGGGATGCAATCATGAGCAAATTGATAGCAGGATTAGTGGAGATATTCCACCACTATTTGACATTTTACGGGATTCAGCTATAGTGGTGGATATCCACCATTATGGAGTGTCCGAATGAACGCTTCCGACCTTCAAGAATTGATCGCCTCACCGACCACGAGCGTAAGTACGGCCGGTCGCATTCTAAGGCTCTCGCGGAACGCCGCATATGAGGCGGTTCATCGAGGTGACATCCCCTCACTGCGCATGGGCAAGCGAATCCTAGTTCTCACGGCACCCTTGCGTCGAATGCTTGAGATCGACGTAGTCGAAGCCGTCAATAGGTAGCCCCGGCAATGCTGCACAGCACAGGAACTCAAGCGGCCAACTGTAACGAACTAGCTTACTACGCGCGCATCGGTGCCGCGCTCTTTCCAATTCCCGCCGGACAGAAAAATCCAACAGGCATCGTGTCATCGTTTGCACTCGATTGCAGCACCGACCCCGCGCAATGGACAGCGTGGAGTAGCGCGCACCCCGGCTGCAATTGGGGAGTTGTCGCGGGACGCGCGCATCTTATCATCGTGGATATCGACACGAAGGAAGGCCGCGAAGCTGCATGGGCACTGTGGTGCGAGCTGTGCGCATCGTGGGGCGTCGCTCCGTTCATGCCGCAGGTACAGTCAGCCCGCGGCGGCTGGCATTGTTACTTTCGCGTGCCCGAGGGCGTCGACGCGCAGTCGCTCCGTCAGCCGGACGCGATCAAAGGGCTAATCAACATCCGCGCCGGCAACGGCTACACCATCGCCGCTGGCAGCTACTACGACGGCACGGCGAAGGGCGAGCAGTCCGGACCTTATGTGCTCCTAAATGAAGCGGCTCCGTATACGACGCCCGATGCGCTCGTGGCGCACTGCACTCGCTATACCCGGTCAACTTCCACAGCGCACTGCACTCGCTATACCCGGTCAACTTCCACAGCTGTAATTGGATCGCGTGACACGGGCGACGTGACTGCGCTGATCCGTTGGCTTGCCGAGCGAAATCAATTCGACGATTACGAGTTGTGGTTTCAACTCGGAATGGCGCTAAAACTCGAATTTGGCGACGGCGGCCTAGACCTGTGGCGCTTCGCGACATGGGATGAAGTAGACGACCAGATACTCTTGAGCAAATGGCAATCGTTCGCCTCCGATCCTCAGCCCGGCGTTGTGACCCTGTCGACGTTTTTGCAACGCGCTCATTTGCTCGGGTGGCGCGGCACGGTTCGAAAAGCGACTGCTGCTATGTTTGACGACGTTACTCAGTTAGCCGCGGCTACCGGCGCTATTCGGACCCCAAGTGGCCACGGCCACAAGACGGGCATGCCTATGCTTGCAGGGCAACAGGTGCTAACGGACCTTGGAAGGCCGATTCTCCAGGATTTCCTCGACAGCACCGCGGACGCACCGCACCGGCCCATAGCGAATGACTATCCCACCCTGCCAGAGTCGTGCTCGGACCACGGGCTGTATGCGTTGTTGCGCCTCTCGATCGACCGCATAATTGCAATGGCGGAGACGCCGCGCGGCTGGAAAGCATCCCGCATCATTAAGAGCGCGGCCGTGCTGTCGCTTGTCCATCTCGAGGCCTATGGATCCGTTGTGCGACGCTTGCAGCACATGGGTGTAAGCGTACCGGAATCGAAAATACGACTCGCGGCGACGGACTTGGAGGATCGCGTACAACTAGCATTTGTCACGCAAGACGCTTGGATATACGACACTAAGGGCGCTATCGAGCACAACAACAGCGACAACGTCGTGGTGTTCATCGGGATCATCGGTTGTGAACTCCGTTGGAACGGCTGGCTTGAGCGCGCGGAGATGCGTGGGAGTGAATGGCGCGAGTGGACGTATATCGACGACTCGATAGTAGCTAAGCTCCGCACACGCGCAAACCGCACCAAAACGCGATTCCTGCCGGGTAAGGAATTTCTGTGGGAGTTGCTGCTCGCGCTGGCACAGACCAATCCAACGGACCCCGCGATTGAGCATTTGCGCAGGCTGCAAGTGGAATGGGATGGAAGACCGCGCCTGCTCACATGGTTATCACGTGCATGTGGCGTGCCTTGCGATCTGTACCACCAAGCGGTCGGCCGCAATATCCTCGGCGGCATAGTGAAACGTATCAGGCACCCGGGCTGTAAGCACGATTCCATGCCAGTATTCTATGGTCGCCAGGGCACCGGTAAGTCGACCCTCGCAGCGATCCTCGCGGACATGGGGCAGTCGTCGCTCGCGGCAATCCTGCTCAATTCTGGAAAGTGGTTCACCGACAACGTCATGCTCGGCGACGCCTCGAAAGAATTGGTACTATCGCTCGCTGGCCGCTCGGTCGTCGAGATTGGTGAAATGGGCATGCGTGGCAACGTCAACGCGAGCCACGTTAAGGCGATGATTTCGCGGCAGGTCGACTCCGGCCGCACCGCCTACGCTCGCGCCGTGTCCGAGCGTCCACGCCGCAATATTTTCGTCGGCACCACGAACGACGACGAGCCGTTGTCGGACCCGAGCGGCAACCGTCGTTTTTTGCCCGTGTGCGCTGCCGCCGAGATTGATCTAGCATGGTTGCACGAAAACGTCGGGCAGCTCGTCGGGGAGGCCGCAGCACAGGAAGCGAAGGGCGCCGACTTCAATCTGCCGCGTGACGTGTGGGCGATTGCCGCTGAGCACCAAGAGGCAGCGCGCTGTGTATCCGATATTGAAACCGTGCTTTCTGAATGCTTCGCAGAGGCTATGCACACAGCTGTAGCTTACGTGACCGCCGCCGATGTTGCTGGCTTGTGCCGCATGTCAGAACTACGTGGCAACAACGCTGCTCGAAGCGCAATAATGAAGGGTTTGGGCTTTCGACAAGAAAAGCCGTACATCAGCGGAAAGCAAATCCGCGTTTGGTTTCGCGGGCCAAACTTACTTCCGAAGCATATCGAGCGGGAGGCCGTCCGTTATGTAATCGGTAAGGATTTTAGCGGAATGCCGCGGGTCACTATCCGGTAGCGGATCTGATCCTCGCGAGCATGCGTCCGAGCGCAGTCTCAGACGTGGTCATTTTCCAAGTTATTGGCTTTATTGAACCAATTTCTCTTTGAGACTTTATAGACGACAAGACGAGTAAGTTTAAGATTTAGAGACGCCAGGTGAAATGTCGCCGTTCCACCGGGCGCTGTACTCCCACCGGTCTTATGCTTTGTCAGTCTCCAATGCATGGGCTGTAGTCAAGCTAGGGACGGGCCCTCCCTCACATCTCAGTTGGAGTCCGATACATTCTGCAATCGGCGACGCGCGCCTCTTCGCTGTTAGGCATTCTGACAGGATGACTGTAGAATTTGTAATAGGCCGAGGCGAAATCGCTCTATGACGTCGTGGCTGCCGCTCGCGGACTTTGCCGTCAGGATGTCCGCCGATGAAGGCACGCAGGTCGCGCCGGCTAGCATTCCGACCCTTTTAACTCGCCTGAAGGTAAGAAGCCATTCCCGCGTACCGGCCGCACGGCCCATTAGTGGGAGTCCGGCAGTCCGCAAATCTTGGACAATGCGCGCGATAACTGTTTCGTCGCGATAGGGCTGGGCCTGCGCAAAACGCCCAAGCGTCAAGCCGGGATCAAGCATGCGGACCTCGCGCACCTCCCGTTTTGCGTCGGCCGGCCAGTCGCTGCGCACCAGCGCGCTTGCCAGGATGAGCCGGCGAAGAACTATAAGAACAGCCTGCTCGACCAAAGCCCGGGGACTTACATCTTCGCCGGCGTGATGCCGGGCGGCACCGTGGAATTCCTCGCCCTGCAGAACCGGAAGGACGATCTGTTCCGGCGGGATATCGAGCAGGTTTGCATGACGAATTCCGCCCGAAAGGTCCTATCTGGACAAGCTGGTGGGAAAATAGGCGGCGCGGCGAACAGCATCAGCCTGATTGTCGGAGTTATCAGGATGCTCTTGTGCCGGCACCCGCGTTTCCATTGCGTGGAGGTAGCCAAACAGTATTGTCGCGATCTCCGCCATTTGCCAGTGCATCTGGGAACGGCCATGAGGCCTACCTTCGGCTTCCCACAAATAGTAAGCTCGTTCGCGCACCTGACGCTCGAGCTTCCCGGTGTCTATCGGCATTAACCCATGGAGTTCGGACGTTAGCTTTTCGAGACTTTCGAATACCGCGGCCGCATGTTGGAGGCGCCAGTGGAGCCGCGGGGCTTTTCCATGGAGCAATGGAGAAATCGCTCTTCTTTCGGCGCTATTCCTGGTCTGCGGGCTGATCTCTGACCTCGATTCCGCATGAAGCGATTGCCCGCCATTCTCCAAAGACACTGGAGAGTCCATCATTCGCTCCTTCTGCAAATTGCTTTGTCTCCATCCCAGATTCTAACGATATTCCATTATGGTTAACGGATCGTTAGCTTTTGGAGAACAAAGGGCTACGGTATTGACGACGATGCGGCAGACGAGAACTACTAACGGATTCAAGGTGCTTTTGGTCCGCACCTCGCATAATCTGATGCTGAGTGCGGGGCAATGAAGGCGGGGATAAATCTGATCAGATATCTGATCAGATAGTAGTGCGCGTAGGGAGGTGATCATGAGTGATGAACGCCGCGATGACGACGCAGCCGATTATATGAAATACGCCCCGAAACGCCCGCTGCGGCGGCCGGAGGAAGTCGAGCGCACGCTGCGGACGCTGATCGATGCCGGCGCGCCGGCGGGATTGCGCGATCCGGCGCCATCGTCTTCAGCCGAAAGACCGACCGAAAGGCAGTATGTCCCTTCGGAGCCAACTGTTCGTGTGCCCAGCAGGGAGCATCAGGATCGGCGGACCCCACCCGATTTTGCTTCATGGTCCGAACCCGTCCGGCCGCCACCGCCTCCGCAACGGTTAGAGACTGGAACGTTAACGTTGATTGGCCGGATTGCACTTGTTATCGCATTTATGGCCGTCGGCGCATCGGTGCTCATTTTCGCAAAACCGATATCTGATCTGGTGACGCGGAACAACGTGCCGTCGAATGATCCGGCCTATCCGGCCCGGCAAGGTACGGCAGCTTCACCTCCAGCAGCGGCTTCTGTTGGGCAACCCGCAGAGACTGTTGGGCAGTCTTTCGCAAGCCGGCCAATGCAACAGCAAGCGGCGGTCGGGCCAGAACCGAGGGCGGTCAGGAATTTCGTTCGCGGCGTCACCGACAGTGAAATTCGGTTTGGGATTTCCGCAGCATTGAGTGGTCCGGCCAAGGAACTCGGACAGAATATGAGGCTAGGCATCGAGGCTGCGTTCAAAGTCGCCAACGCTGGTGGCGGGGTGCACGGCCGGCAGCTCCGGCTCATTGCGACAGACGACGGCTACGAGCCCTCCCGGACAGCCGTAACAATGAAGCAGCTCTATGAAAAAGACGAAGTTTTCGGAATAGTCGGCAACGTGGGAACACCCACGGCGGTGGTCGGGTTGCCCTACGCCCTTGAGCGAAAGATGCTGTTTTTCGGTGCATTTACCGGCGCCGGCTTGCTTAGGAACGATCCACCTGACCGCTATGTTTTCAATTACCGCGCCAGCTACGCTGAAGAGACCGCCGCCACGGTGCACTATTTGGTCAAGGTTAAGCGGCTAAAGACCGACCAGATCGCGGTGTTTGCTCAGCAGGATCCTTACGGCGACTCGGGTTTTTCCGGCGTCGCCAAAGCTATCCGTTCGCTCGGAGGCAATGACAGCGCAATTTTGCGGCTCAATTACCAGCGCAACACCGTGGACGTGGATGACGCCGTCGAGCAACTCAAAAAGAGCCGCATCCCAATAAAAGCGGTGATCATGGTGCCCACTTATCGAGCCGCGGCTAAATTCATTGAGAAGACGCGGGATTCCTACCCTGATATGATTTATGCGAGCGTTTCTTTCGTGGGCAGCACCGCGTTAGCCAACGAGCTGATGCTTCTGGGCAAAAGGTTTGCAAAAGGAGTTATCGTGACGCAGGTGGTGCCCGCCCTCGAGGGCCACTCATCGTTGGTCCTCGATTACAAATCTGCACTCACCAAATACTCACCTGGGGAGGCAGCGGACTACGTGTCTCTCGAAGGCTACGTGGCGGCCAACGTGTTGATCGAAGCGTTGAAACGAAATGGCCCTGAGCTCGACACCGAAAAACTAGTCGAAACTTTCGAGAATCTCCGGGACTTAGACATTGGGCTCGGGACGCCCGTGAGCTTCAGTCGTTCGGAGCACCAGGGCGTACACAAAGTGTGGGGCACGCAACTCGACGAGAACGGGCGTTATCAACCGATGGACCTGCAGTAATTGCTTGATCAGCGTCCACCCGGCCGGAAACTCACCGTGGGACACGGAACTGATGGCCGGAACCTGACGAAATGGCGAGGAGATTTTGCCCGACTAGGGCGTGTACTCATAAATGCGCAGATCGGCGGGTCCTGTACGCTATGCCGGGGTGGCCATGAGACGGCGGGAATTCATTACCCTGACTCAGCCGTGGGTTAGAAGCATCGGGCTCGCTGCAGCAGTCGGCTTGGCCTATTTCCTAGCGGCGACATTTAGCCTCCGTCTCATTCTAGAGCCTTCTGGCGTTGCCGTATTCTGGCCCGCGGCTGGTATTTCCTCAGGCATCCTGATCGCGCTCGGACCACGCGCGCGATGGCCGGTGTTGGCCGGGGTGACGGTCGCGACTATTGCGACTTACCTCATCATCCACGATCCCCTCTGGGCGGGCGTCGCCTTTGGCCTATCCAATGGGGCGGAAGCCCTGATTACAGCCGGATTGATCCACCACTACTTCGGTGCAGATTTCAACCTTGTTCGGGTGCGCCACGTTGTTGGCCTGCTCGCGGCGGCAGTCGTCGCGACGACTGTGTCAGGGGTCGGGGGAGCGGTTTCCTACAGGTTGATGCGCGGGGCATCGATCCTCGACACTTGGCAGCACTGGTTTGCATCCGACTTAACCGGGATCATCGCTGTTGCGCCGCTAGTGGTTGGGCTCGCTGCCGTTGTGCGGCGGCCGTCGCCGCGGAGCGAAGTCATTGAAGGTATGTTGGCGCTCGTGGCTCTTGCGTTGATAACTGGACTTATCATTTCGCTGCCGGACGCGCTTTGGGAGACAGTGTTTCCGATCACTTGGCTACTTCCAGTTTTGGTGTGGCTTGCCGCCCGCGGCCGACCGGAGTTCTCCGCAGGGGGCGCGTTCTTGGTTTCGATTACGATAGTCGTGACGACAATCTTGGGGATCGGTCATTTCGGAGACCCCAGTCATCCAATCAACGACCGCATCCTAAATGCCCAAGCGGGCATTCTGTTTGTGACGCTCAGCGCATACGTACTTGCCGCGATATTTGCCCAGTGGAGGGAGAGTGCGACACACCTCGCTCACTCAAACACGATGCTGGAGCGCGAGCGAGACAATAAACTATTGAATGCGCAAGCGCTTACAGCTGCGATTGCTCATGAAGTGAGCCAGCCCCTGAGTGCAATCGCAGTGAACGGCAGTGCGGCCCTGGGATTTCTTGGCAAGACGCCACCTGCACTTGCAGAAGTACGGGCAGCTTTGAACGATGTGATTAGTGACACTCATCGTACCAGTGAAGTGTTAGATGCCATGCGCGCGTTGTTCGGGAAAAGCAGTCAGGAACGAGAGCAGGTCGAGGTGAATGAGATTATCCGCGGGGTCCTGCAGTTATCGCGGAAAGAGTTGCAGGATCATGGCGTTGAGACTCGCCTTGAGCTGGCGTCCGAACTGCCGCTTGTCGATGGCCATAGGAGGCAATTGGAAGAGGTCATCTTTAACCTGGTCCACAACGCGATCGAAGCAATGGACGGTACGACGGGTCGCGATCGGGTATTGCGAGTGACAACTGGGCTCAATGGTCATGACGCGGTTACCGTAGCAGTGCGAGATTCGGGACCGGGAATTGATCCAAAACGAATCGATAGCATATTTGGTGTATTTTTTACGACAAAGTCATATGGTACGGGCTTGGGACTAGCCATATGTCGCATGATTATCGAACAGCATGGCGGTCAACTGACTGCATCATCGGATGGCAAGATTGGGTCGCTGTTCCAATTTGTTTTGCCGACGAGTTCGCGCGTGAAAGAAGCCACTAGTTGAATGAATGGCAAATGTCCGCTTTTGGCCCGAAGCGGACATGCCAGTCGCGCCGAGCGATGTCCGGTTTTGGGGGTAAAGCGGAAAACATAGGCTCGTTATGAGTATTTCCGCTTTTGACCCCAATTCGGACATTCTCCCCGTCGCTCCACATGATCTCAACGGCGGACACGCGCAATTCGAAAATCCCATTTCGGCAGCTGGGTTCCCGAAAATTGACCTGCGACCACTGATGCATGATTATTGTGGAGCAACATCAGGCCGCGATGCATGATTACGCTACCCGCGCTTGCGGCAGAAGCCCTGGGTTCGTTCCTCGCTTCCGATATAAAGGATCGGTTTGGGTCTTCGCATGTGCGCTTAGCCGAACTCATCCCATTTGCCGCCCGGTTGGCGCTTGAATGCATCGGGAGTAGCGATGCCCTCTACCACAACGTCGAGCATACAATGCTCGTCACTCTGGCCGGCCACGAAATCTTCAAAGGTCGCGCGCTGCTGAAGCCGTCGACACCGGCGGACTATTCGAACTTCATCGTCGCCTGCCTGACGCATGATATTGGGTACGTCCGTGGCATCGTCAAAGGGGACGATGATGATGGCTACGTTGTTGATGGGACTGGCCGGAAGGTTTCATTGCCACGCGGATCCTCCGATGCCGCGCTTGCGCCATACCACGTTGAGCGGTCGCAGCTGTTCGTGCTGGATCGTGTTGCGGCAATCGAGGAACTCGATGGCGCACGGATCGCACGTGCGATCGGATTCACGCGGTTCCCATACTCATTGACCCCCGACGAGAAGGAGATTGACGAGGACGGGTCACTCTTGCGGGCCGCAGATCTTATCGGTCAGCTTGGCGATCCTCACTATTTGAGAAAAGCCAATACGCTTTACTACGAATTTGAAGAGATTGGATTGAACAAGCAGCTCGGGTATGAATTGCCAGCGGACCTCGTCGACAAATATCCCCAATTTTACTGGAACAGCATCTCTCCGCACATCCAGGTCGCTATCCGTTACCTCAATGTTACCTCGAGCGGGCGTCAGTGGATTGCAGGCCTCTACAGCAATGTATTTCGTGCCGAGCGTGAGCTGCACCTTTCGGGGCCACAGCCGTAGCGACGTCTACTGATGTGCCGCGCCTCGTGCGAGTAGGTGATCGAATGATGCCGCAGGATGCCCTAGAGATTTGGATGTGCGGTCGATCACCACCTACATTGGTCCCGATGTCGGCTGTTGGCCCAAAGCGGACATAGGCCGGGCATCAGCAACGCCTCCTGCCGCGCGGCAAAATATTGTACGCTTCCCTGAACTTGATTAGAGGAGCATCGAATGCGTAGCCTAATGGCCGTAATCTTTTTGGGAACGTGCGTACTCAGTCCAGCTGCATCTATTGCGCAGGCTCCATCAAGCGATCTGCGGCATTACTCGTACTTGTTCGACATGCCGAGTTTGCAGAAGGAGGCCCTCCGGGTAATCCGCCGCTAAGTCCCGCGGGGATTAAGCGTGCACAAGATTTAGCTGCGGTGCTTAAGGACACGAAATTCACTGCCGTTATTACTTCAAAGACGTCGTCGCAGCCGTGCGTAAGCATACGGGTGGCTCGGTGCTCGTCGTAAGCCATAATCGATCTGGACCAGCTATCTTGACGGCGCTCGGTGGACCACAGCTCCCCGCTATTTGTGAGAGCGTCCACGACGATTTGTTCGTGTTGATTCCAACGTCCGAAAAGGTACAGCTGATTCAGTCGCGATATGGAGCGGTGAGTCCAACCCGAGGGCCGGATTGCAAGTGAAACGCGTGTAGGCAAAGTTTGTCTGTGATGTCCGCTGCGGGCCCTTGGCGGACATCGAGCGCATCACTGAAAATGTCTGCTTTTGACCACAACGGACATCGGCCCGTTCAATGGAGGGATTAATCTGCCTCGATGGCGAACCCAAACAATTCTTTGGCGCGTGATCACAATTAGCGGCACTAACTGTCTCATACCGAGCGTGGTAGAGGTCCTCGCAATCAAGTCACCGACTAGATGAAGTTGATCGCTGCATCGGTAGCGGCCTCACAGGGCGGCCACAGCGATTTGAGCGATTTGGCTGGAGAAGCTTTCACCAGCTAAGACCCGATGACATTACGTCCCTTCTTAAAACAACTGAAATGGAACACCTAGCGCGCGTTCAACGGGTAAAATATCACTGATGTCGGCGTCTAATGAAGCATTGAAGTTGCTTGGCTCTGGACGGCTCGAAGAAGCAATCGGCCTTGCACGCAATGCAGTCCAGCAAAATCCTAACGACTGGCATGCCCATTATACCTTGGGACATTGTCTACGACGTGGCATGCGACTATCCAAAGGCTTGTGCCGCTTTCTCCTCTGCAAATGACTTATTGCCCCGGCAACCGTCAGTTCTTCTGGGATTGGCCATTGCCCGACAACTCAATGTGGAATATCCGGCGGCCATTGATGCGATTAGGCAAGCGCTTGAAATCAATCCCGACTTTGTGAACGGATATAATACCTTGGCGTTGACACAAAAATTGATGGGAGCCTATGAGAAATCGGCGCACAACTACGAGGCAGGATTGAAAGCTCTTGCCCGTGTGATCGCAAAGTCGATGCATAACGCTGAAGACAGCTCACGTTTGCCGCATTGGCAGAGCCGAAATCATCTCGACGTCATTATGGAACGGGTCGAAGCATGAATGTCCTAGAGAGCAACCAGATACCCACCCAGGTCATTCATAAATGGCAAGAAATTACTGATCTTCTTGCTGAGATCTTACACGTCCCCGCTGCCTTGATCATGAAGGTGGAGCCTCCGAACATAAAGGTTTTTGTTTCCAGCGAGTCGAAGGGAAATCCGTACGAGAGGAACGAACTCGCCTGCCTGAACACAGGACTGTATTGCGAGACGGTGATGAAATCCCGCGCCTGTCTGCTGGTGCCAGACGCTCTGGTGGACCAGGACTGGAACGCCAATCCCGACATCAAATTGGGAATGATCTCGTACATGGGCCTTCCGGTGACTTGGCCTAACGGCGACATATTTGGAACCATCTGCGTTCTAGACAGCAGGCGAAATGCGTACAGCGAACATTACAGGAAATTGCTGCTCCAATGTCGCGATGTGCTGCAGGAGGATTTGAAGTCATTGCAAGCGAGGAATGAACTCGAACTCAAGGTTCTGGAGCGGACAGCGGAACTAAGGAGAAGCGAGGTCTATTTGACCGAAGCGCAAAGATTGAGTCGCACCGGCAGCTTCGGCTGGAATGTCCGCAGCGGAGAAATCTCCTGGTCAGAGGAATGCTTCAGAATTTATGGATTCGACAGAGCTTCTTCAGTTACTGTTGACATGGTCCTTCAGCGCACCCATCCCGAAGACCGTGCTCTCGTGCAGCGGACGATCGACCACGCATCCGACAACGGGAAGGATTTTGATTCTGAATACCGATTGCTGATGCCGGATGGCTCAGTCAAACATGTCCATGTCGCCGCTCATGCTGTCAGAAATCAAGCGGACCAGTTGGAATTCATCGGGGCTCTGATTGACATCACAGCAGCCAGACTAGCCGAGAAGGAGTTACGCAAAGCTCAGATCGATCTCGCGCATGCCACGCGCGTGACAACTTTGGGCGAGATGACGGCCTCGATCGCGCACGAAGTGAGCCAGCCCCTCGCCGCCATCGCCACCAACGCCGAGGCCTGCCTGCGCTGGCTCGACCGCGAAAATCCCGATCTGGGCGAAGTGCGCCAAGCCGCGACGTGGATCATCAAGGATAGCCATCGGGCGTCTGGGGTGATCCACCGCATTCGCGCCCTCGCGAACAAGGTCGACGTCCAGAGGACGCTGCTCGATATCAATGACGTGATCGACGAGGTAATATCCGTTATTCGGCACGAAGTATTTTACCACGGCGTTTCGCTGCGGCAGGAGCTTGCATCCGCGCTGCCGCCGGTACTTGGTGATCGAGTGCAGCTGCAGCAGGTCATAATGAATCTTTTGATGAATGGCATCCAGGCCATGAGTTCCGTGACGGACCGCCAGCGCGAACTGCGGATACGATCGCAGGAGGACGGGCCCGATCAGATACTCATTGCAGTCGAGGATTCCGGTATCGGGATCGAGCCGGAAAATGTCGATAAGCTGTTCAACGCCTTCTTCACGACAAAGCCAAACGGCATGGGCATCGGTCTGTCGATCTGCCGGTCGATTATCGAGCAGCATGACGGCCACATATGGGCCACTCGGAATTCCGGGGAAGGCAGCACCTTTCAGTTTACATTACGCCCGTGTCGAGAGACGGCATCGTAGCCGCCAGTGCCGCTACCCGAGGCCCACGCATGTCTGCTTCTGGCCCTAAGCGGACATATCGAGATGCCTGCTATTTGGCCGCTTTCGGGGGCAAAACGGACATCAGCCAGCGATTGCCGAACAAGTGCAATTTATGAGTACACGCCCTAGCGGGCGGGTCTAAGTGGGTGGTTACAGCTGAGACAGGCCCAATCAGGCGCTACGTAATGTCAGACCGCTTTTGCTACCATTTTGCTACCCAACTGACTGTGACGGCGCGATACCGGGCAGCACGGGTGAGCGTGCGCAGCCTAATTAACCGCTGATTTATTGGACTGGTTGGAACGTCAGAGTATGGGGTGGGACGGCGCTAAACGCATTTCGAGTGCGGTGCATTCAACCACTCAGCCACCTCTCCGGAGGGCCCCAGGCAGCATTATTTAGGGGCCAGCGCTTTCTAGCCAAGCACCTCCGGACGCACAAGGCCCGCCGCAGCAATGCGATGGCCGGCAATAACAACGGAGGCTCTCAGGCGCCCGGCGCCATTTCGCTTCACCCCAATGCCTGTTCGCTGGCCTGCTAGTCGCTACGCGTCGTAAGGCGAGCAAGCGTTCAAGGCGACGTGTCGGGCTCCCCGCCGATGGTCAGTCGGGCCGCAGGAGCGTAGGCTTCACTCGGGGCTCTACAAGGGAGGACTGGGTCATGCGTTTTATCGTCGCGAGACTTACGAAGGGCATGCTGACGACTTTCCTGAAGGCATCAGCTGCAGCTGCTCTGCCTCTTCTTACGCTGTCACCTTGCCAGGCGTGGCCGAGTATGGGCCGAAGACCACCATCGGCACCTATTATCAGCAGACATCCGATACGTATTCGACGGATGGCGTGACGGCGAATCCCTGTATTGCCGTTGGTAACTGCTACATTCTGTTCCAGCAGGTGCCTTTGCAGCAAAAGCTCATCATCACCCACGTGTCGTGCTACGTGCACACCACTACCGGGGAGGTCTATCGCGCCATGTTGCACTCCCGAACGGGTAGTGGCGGGCTGCCCTTCCGGAACACGAGCCTTGCTGCTGTACAGACGGCCGCCAACGAATTTGTAGCAAACGGTCCGGTGCTCCATTTGTTGGACGCCAGTCAGCGTCCGGTCGTCTTGCTGCAATCGACGCTCAGCCCCAACTTCGGCCTCGGACACTGCCCAATATCGGGCACTCTTGTTGCTGCGGGATAGCGGCGGCCGCGCTTTTGCAAAACTTGCGGTAAAAGCATGACGCTCGGGAACTGCCGGCGGCGATGCCGGCGGCGGCGAGCGACAAGCCGCCGCGTGGCGAACACATTCCACTTCGGGCATCCAGAGGGCCGATCCCGTCCGGAGACCGAGCGTGCCGTTGATCGCGGGCCCACCCAAGGATGTCGTTTTCGGCTGGGCGCAGGACTTCGCCGAGGCCGCAATGGAAATCTACCGGCTGCCGGAACTCGACACGCCCGAGCGCGCGCCGGCAGTGGCGAAAATGCGGGCCGATGGCACGCCGCAGACCCTGCCGGAGCTGGTCGATCTCGCAGGTTCCACCGTGCTGCGGCACAAGCTCGGCTGGTACCGGCGCAACCAGTTTTTCGGCGGGCTGCAGGCATATTGCGTGCTGTTGGGGATGCCGAGATCCGACGCCCGCTACCTGACCGGGCTGATCCAGGCAAAAGTCCGGCAGGGATCGTCCGGTTAGCGCGGAAAACAGGCCCGATTCCCCGCCGCCCAGGCCCGATTTATGGCCGATTTTCTTGACAGTTTGGCTCCGGATGGCCATAAACCACCCGTGCGCGGGCCCCTCGGTCCGCGCGCTTTGTTACAGCCCTGAAATTGCCATTCGGGCCGTAACCGAAACCCAACAACCGACTGAAAGAAGCCGGTCCGGAATTTTCCGAGCACCGGGGTCGAACACAAGGACAAGAATGATGTTCGCGGTCATCAAAACCGGCGGCAAACAGTATCGCGTTGCCGCCGAGGACAAGATCAGGATCGACGGGATCGACCGCGAACCGGGCGAGATCGTCGAGTTCGGCGAAGTGCTGATGCTCGGCGGCGACAATGTCCAGGTGGGCGCGCCGACCATTGCGGGCGCCATGGTTGCCGGCGAGGTGCTGCAGCATACGCGCGGCGAGAAGGTGATCGCCTTCAAGAAGCGCCGGCGCAAGAATTCGCGGAGGAAGCGCGGCTACCGGCACGACTTCACCGTGATCCGGATCACCGAGATCCTGACCGAAGGGCAGAAGCCGTCGAAGGTGGCCAAGCCCAGGCCGGAGCCCAAGCCGAAGAAGGCCGCGCCTGCCGAAGGGCAGGAAGCGGAGACCAAAGCCGCACCGAAGGCCAAGGCCAAGGGCCCGGCCAAGAAGGCCGCAACGAAAAAGCCCGCCAAGGCTCCGGCCAAAAAAGCCGCGAAGCCGGCCGCCAAGAGCGGCAAAGGCAAGAAGAAGTGAGATGATTTCGTCATAAATCTGGGCTAGGACCCAGGCTAAGTTTTGGAGACCAGCGATGGCGCATAAGAAAGCAGGCGGATCCTCGCGCAACGGCCGCGATTCAGCGGGCCGGCGTCTTGGATTGAAGCAGTACGGCGGCGAGATTGTCGTTGCCGGCAATATCCTGGCGCGCCAGCGCGGCACCAAGTGGCACGCCGGCGCCAATGTCGGCATGGGCAAGGATCACACGCTTTTTGCGCTTACCGATGGACGGGTCGAGTTTCGCACCAAAACCAAGGGCCGCACCTATGTATCGGTAATTCCGACGACGGAGGCTGCGGAGTAAAAGACGGTGGCACATTTAAGGTCCGCCGGTATCAGTCGAACCGGTGGGCCGACAAGGCTCAAAAGGGGGAGACGGGATGCCGACTCCCCTTTTTGCATGAAGGAACCGTGTCGTGATCTTGCTGAAAGAAAGCCCCGACGAGAGCGCGCGGGAGACGGGCCCGAAAACGTTGCAGACGGCGCGCCTCATCCTGCGTCCGCCGCGGCTTGAGGATGCGAAGGCGATCGCCGCCCTCGCCAACGATATTCGCATCGCGCAGAACACGACGCGCATCCCCTTTCCCTATGCGCTGGACGATGCGCATGCCTGGCTGCGCGCGGTCAACGGCAAGGAAGGCGAGGTCAATTATCTCGTCACGCTCGTCAATGGCACGATTATCGGGGTTTGCGGCGTCGAGCCGCGCGAGACGCGCCGCCCCGAACTCGGTTATTGGCTCGGCACGCATTATTGGGGGCAAGGCTATGCCACCGAAGCCGCGCGCGCGGTGATCGACTATGCCTTCTCAGAACTCGGCTGGGAGGAATTGCAGTCCGGCGCACGTATCAGCAATCCCGCCTCGCGGCGCGTGCTGGAGAAATGCGGTTTCCAATGGTGCGGTGTCGGACTCTACCGCATCCACTCGATCGCAAGCTCCGCGCCGATCGATCGTTTCCGTCTCGACCGCGGCATCTGGTCGTCGCTCAGGAGCTGGGGCAAAGCCAAACTCAGCTTGTGATCGTTGTAGAAAAATAACCGCAACAATACGTGATCTTGGCGTTTCGGGTTACGGTTGACTCCGCGCGGGCAGGCGACGACGATTTGCCGGTCAGCCTGCGGATACCGCACGGCGGAACGGAGGTGAGGATGACGCCACCGGGTCAGCAAGGCCGCGATAATCATCCTGGAATGCGTTTGGGCCGGGATGTAGCGGCAACACCGCGAACGGCACGTCGGAAGCGGCCCCTCGGGCCGCATCAGTAGGGCAGGGCCCACCTTGGCCGCTTCCGGTGCTGCAATCTGACTTCTGATCACCTCCTGAGCAGGTCGCGCGTCGGTCTGACGCGCGGTTTTTATTTGCCCGCTCGCCCCCTCGCCTCCACCAGCGGCGCGAGCTTGCGCATCAGCGCTTCGCCGAAATGCCCCTGCGGGTTTGACGAAGCGAAGCGGTCGCGTTTTTCCCACTCCGCGATCAATCCGCGCGCCTTGCCGAAGGCGACCTGAAAATCCGTTCCCGGCTTCAGGCTGTGCTGGAACAAGGCGTCGCCGAAATAGGTCCATTCCCGGCCCTCGGCGCAACCGAACGACGTGCTTTTCGCATCGGCGGCGGTGAGCACGATCGTGTTCTCATTCGCCAGCGGCTTGACGAAAATTCCCGAATAGCAGGCTGACACGATCACCACGCGGTTCTTGATCCCTTCCCGATCGAGAACCGCCGCCATCTCGCGCGGCCTGAAGCGCACGATCGCGGATGGCAGTTGCAGCCCGAAACTGCGCTTTTCGCCGTGCGAGGTCATGAACAGGAAGAGCACGTCTTCCTCCTTGTCCATGACGCGCGCGATGGCGCGTACCGCAGCGGCGAAATTCTGCCGGCTGGCGAGCGGCGCCGTATCCGCCGTTTCGCGGCTGTTGATCAGGCGCAGCGTGCCGCCGTCGAGCGGGAGCGCCTTGCCGGTAATCCGCAGCGCGCCGGCCAGTTCGTTGCGGAACACGTCCTGCGTCCAGCCCGCGATGCCGATGGCATAGATGTCGGTCACGCCTTTTTTCTGCGGCGCAAGCGCGGCGACCTGCTTTTTCAACAGCGCCGCCTGGCGAGAATCGGCGGAACGCGCCTCTGCCGCCCGGATTTTCGGGGCGTCCGCTCTGCCCTGGGCCGAGGCCGGAGGCGCAAAGGCGACGCCCAGCGCCACAAGAAGCACCGGCAGCAGCCGCATGACGCACCGTTCGCGCAAGCAAAGGCCTCCGGAGGGGTTGGTCTTATGCCAATTCGCCTTTATCTGCTAACGAGCGGGCGATAATGCGGCGCATTCTTGGGCTGGCGGATTTTCCCGCTACGGAAGAGCAATGAAATTCCTCGACGAGGCGAAGATCTATATCCAGTCCGGCAGTGGCGGGAACGGCTGCGTCTCGTTCCGGCGCGAGAAGTTCATCGAGTTCGGCGGCCCGAACGGCGGCGACGGCGGCCGCGGCGGCGATGTGGTCGCCGAATGCGTCGACGGCCTCAATACGCTGATCGACTACCGCTATCAGCAGCATTTCAAGGCAAAGCCGGGCGGCGGCGGCATGGGCAAGGACCGCCACGGCGCCAACGGCAAGGACGTCATCCTCAAGGTGCCGGTCGGCACGCAGATCTATGAGGAAGATGGCGAGACGCTGCTGGCCGATCTCACCGCGCTCGGCCAGCTTGTGGTGCTTGCCCGAGGCGGCAATGGCGGTTTCGGCAACGCGCATTTCAAATCCTCGATCAATCAGGCGCCGCGCCATGCCAATCCGGGCCAGCCGGGCGAGGAACGCACCATCCGGTTGCGGCTGAAGCTGATCGCCGATGCCGGCCTGATCGGCCTGCCCAATGCCGGAAAATCCACCTTCCTCGCCGCGGTGAGCGCGGCCAAACCGAAGATCGCGGATTATCCCTTCACTACGCTACATCCGCAGCTTGGCGTGGTGCGCACCGACAACCGCGAATTCGTCATTGCCGATCTGCCGGGGCTGATCGAAGGCGCGCATGAGGGCACCGGTTTGGGCGACAAATTCCTCGGCCATACCGAACGCTGCCGCGTGCTCCTGCATCTGGTCGACGGCACCGGCGACGATGCCGGCGAGGCCTATAAGACCGTGCGGCATGAGCTGGAAGCCTATGGTCATGGGCTGACCGAGAAGCCGGAGATCGTCGCGCTGTCGAAGGCCGACGCGCTGACGCCGGAAATGTTGAAGGAGCAGCTGGCAAGGCTGAAGCGCGCGGCGAAGAAGACGCCGCTCGTCTTGTCCTCCGCCAGCGGCCAGGGCGTGCCGGAAGTCTTGCGCGCGCTGCTCTCCGTCATTGACGAAGCGCGCAAGGCAACCGAAGCTCCGGCCATCGCCAAGGAAAAGGCCTGGCAGCCGTAGCTTCACCAACCCAGACTTCGCGTCGTCATGCGCGGGCTCGACCCGCGCATCCATCTTCGGCAAACTGCTGGATGGCCGGGTCATAAGGGCGTTTACGCCCGTCTTCGACGGGCTATGCCCGGCCATGACAACTCATAACGGAGACTGCCATGAAAACACGCGCCGCCATTGCCTTCAAAGCCGGCGCGCCGCTCAGCATCGAGACCCTCGATCTCGACGGGCCCAAGCCCGGCGAAGTGCTGGTCGAGATCATGGCGACCGGCATCTGCCACACCGATGCCTATACCTTGTCGGGCGCCGATCCGGAGGGGATTTTTCCGACGGTGCTGGGACATGAAGGCGCCGGCATCGTGCGCGAGATCGGCGAAGGCGTCACCACTCTGAAAGTGGGCGACCATGTCATTCCGCTCTACACGCCGGAATGCCGGCAATGCAAAACCTGCCTGTCGCGCCGTTCCAATCTCTGCACCGCGATCCGCGCCACCCAGGGCAAAGGCCTGATGCCCGACGGCACCAGCCGCTTCAGGCTCGATGGCGATCCGATCTTCCACTATATGGGCTGCTCGACCTTCTCCAACTTTACCGTGCTGCCGGAAATCGCGCTGGCGAAAGTGCGCGAGGACGCTCCCTTCGACAAGATCTGCTACATCGGCTGCGGCGTGACCACCGGCATCGGCGCGGTGATCTACACCGGCAAAGTCTGGCCGGGCGCCAATGTCGCAGTGTTCGGGCTTGGCGGCATCGGGCTCAACGTCATCCAGGGCGCGCGCATGGTCGGCGCCGACAAGATCATCGGCATCGATCTCAATCCCGGCAAGCGCGCCATGGCGGAAAAATTCGGCATGACGCATTTCATCAACCCGGACGATATCGGGCGCGACAAGGTGGTGCAGGCGATCGTCGATCTCACCGGCGGCGGGGCGGATTTCTCCTTCGAATGCATCGGCAATGTGCACACCATGCGCCAGGCGCTGGAATGCTGCCACCGCGGCTGGGGCGAGAGCATCATCATCGGCGTCGCGGCCTCGGGGCAGGAAATCTCGACCCGGCCGTTTCAGCTGGTCACCGGGCGTGTCTGGAAAGGCACCGCCTTCGGCGGCGCGCGCGGCCGTAGCGACGTGCCGAAAATCGTCGACTGGTACATGGAAGGCAAGATCAACATCGACGACCTGATCACCCACAGCATGCCGCTCGACGAGATCAACACCGCCTTCGATCTGATGCATGAAGGCAAGTCGATCCGCAGCGTGGTGGTTTATTGAGGATCCGGTGCGTCGCACGTCCCTTCTCTTTCGTCATGCCCGCACTCGTTGCGGGCATCTCGCTTAGGGACGCAGTACCTTACTTTTCGGGATGGCCGGAACAGGTCCGGCCATGACGACGAAAACGATTCCAAACAGCCAAGTGTCAGCGGCCCGTGTTTAGCGACGTGGGCGCGTCCTCATTGCTTTTCCCTTCCTCCCTCAAACCCGAGGGAGCGGAGCGCCGTCAGACGCACCGTCAAAGTATCCGCACCGCTGCCGTTGAGGCTTGCGAGGCCTGCCGGCGCGGGCGGCGTGCGATGGCGAGCCTTGTTGCGAGCAAGGGCCGTCACGCACGCGCCCAACGGCGCTCCACTGGCGGCGATTTTGGGCCTTGGGACCGTGCTTCCGGGCGCGATCGCGACTCTAAGAAGAGCCACCGATCCGGCGGATTTCCCGCCTTCACCTCGCTCCCGTCCAGCCATCAAAGGCAGCCCCACTTAGTTGGAGCGGACAGCGACCCTTGGCCTCCCGGGGATGGCTTGCGAGGCACATCCGCAGGCGCCGCACCAGCCGGCGCCGGGTTACCCCGGTTCCGGCCCCGTTCGGTTGCTCCGCCAACAGAACGCCTCCAGATGACGCCCTCGGATGAGCAAGGTGTCTACAGCTTATTTGAACCAGCAAGGAAGTTCGAGGAAAAGCTGTGAAGACGGAGATGCGTTGTGAATAATGGGCACAAGGGGCCGAGTGATGGGGCGTCAATTCCCTATGAGTAACTATACTACCTATTGACAGGACATATCCTTATAGGTACTTTTAGGTACCGCGAAGGAGGACACCCATGTCCAAATATTCGGCTTTGGGAGAATATCTCAAAAGACAGCGCTCCGAGCGCGTAACCATGACCTTCGGCGACATCGAGCGCATCACCGGCAAAAAGCTGCCACCCTCAGCCCGTAAACATCGTCCCTGGTGGAGCAACAATGCGCAGAACAGCGTGCTCACTAAGGTATGGCTGGAGGCGGGCTACGAAAGCGAACAAGTGGACATGCAAGGCCGCAAGCTGGTGTTCCGGCGCGTGCGTGCCTCCAAGCCGGCTCTCGCAGCGGATAAGGGCCCGCAGCAGGAGTCGCCGTTTCATCCGCTCTATGGCGCGATGAAAGGCCTCGTTCGCATCATGTCCGGCACCGATCTCACGCAGCCGGCAGATCCCGAATGGGCGGACCGGCTCGATCGGCATCTCGGCCGCTGAGCAAAAATGCGGCCGCTCCTTCTGGATACCTGCGCCGTTATATGGATGACCGAAAGGGCCCCATTGGCGCCCGCGGCGATTGAAGCGCTGCGGGCGTCGAATGAACGCGCGGCCATTACCTTCATCTCTCCGATCACCGCATGGGAGATCGGCTTATTAGCCTCGCGCGGCCGGGTGCAAATGCTGATCAAGCCGGAACGCTGGTTCGCTAATTTATTCGAGGTACCAGGCGTGCAGCTTGCCGACATGCCGCCGGAAATTCTGATCGCGTCATCATACCTGCCGGGCGACCCGCCGCGCGATCCCGCTGATCGCATCATCGTCGCCACCGCGCGCGATCTCGGCGCGACGTTGATTACGCGCGATCGCGCGTTGCTCGATTACGGAGAGCAAGGGCACGTCAACGTAGTGGAATGCTGATCGTCAGCGTCATTGCGGCAGTTAAGACAAAACAACCATCTGCAGCCTATTTCTTCGCCCTGCGCCGGCGCTGACGCGGCTTGGCGGGCGCAAGCTGCGGCACCAGCTGGACCACCGCCTCAGGCGCAAGCCGGACCGCCTGTTCCGCCGCGCTGTTGACATTCTCGCGCAGCTTGCGGCCCATCGCCGTCCTTCCACTGCGCCGGCCGAGCAGCATGCCGATTTCGAAAGCCGCCCCGATCAGCAGCGCCGGATTGGAGGCAAAAAGCCGCGAGGGAAGGTCCTTGGCGGCGCTGTGGGAGGTGCGTTTCATCAGGCGCTCCGGTTGCAGGTCTTTCGACGGCACAGGCCGCGGGGGCACGCGCCGTCCCGACAACGTGTGGCGGCATCACCAGTTCCAAAAAAACGTAATTGTGAGAAGACTTAGGCGGGCGTCACGTGGCGCGACGCCGCGCAACCTGCGACCCTGCCAAATGCACGGGAAAATGTATTCCCAGCGGCTCCAAGGTGAGCTAGGTAGCCCAGGAACCAGGCTGCAAGCCGGCTCTTTTCCCCGGGAGGTGTTATCGATGGCCGAGAAGTTTTCCCTCAATGTCAACGGCAAGACCCAGACGGTCGAAGCCGATCCCGACATGCCGCTGCTCTATGCGCTGCGGAATGATCTCGGGCTGAACAACCCGCAATTCGGCTGCGGCCTCGCGCAATGCGGCGCCTGCACCGTGCATATGGACGGCAACGCTATCCGCTCCTGCGTCACGCCGATGTCTTCCGTCGGCGACGCCAAGGTAGTGACCATGTCCGGTCTCGGCACGCCTGAAAAACCGCACCCGCTGCAGACCGCTTATGTCGAAGAAGAAGTCACGCAATGCGGCTACTGCATCAACGGCTGGGTGATGACCGGCGCCGCCTTCCTCAACAGGACCAAGAACCCGACCGATGCGCAGATCAAGGAGGCGCTCACCGGCATCAAATGCCGCTGCGGCACTCATATGAGCATCATGCGCGCGATGAAGCGCGCAGCCTCGATGATGGGCTAAGGGAGAGCACACATGACCAAAATGGAAAACCCGATCGCCTTCTCCCGCCGCTCGGTGATGAAGGGCGGCGGCGCGCTCGTCATCTCGCTCGGCATGCCGATGGGGATGAATACGCTGCTCGCGATCAATTCCGCGCTGGCGCAGGACACGCGCCCGCCGCTGAAAGGCGATCAGCTCTCGACCTATCTCGCGGTCAATGCCGACGGCACCGTCACCGGCTTCTTCGGCAAGATGGACATGGGCCAGGGGCTCGCCACCGCGATTTCGCAGATGATCGCGGAAGAGCTCGACGTGCCGGTGAATGTCGTCAAGCTGGTGATGGGCGACACCGCCCTGACCATCAACCAGGGCGGCGCCTCGAGCTCCAACGGTGTGCAGAACGGCGGCAAGCAGATGGCCGCAGCGGCGGCCGAAGCGCGCCGCGTGCTGATCGAGATGGCGGCCGCGAAGCTCAACCTTCCGGCCGACAAGCTCACGGTGACCGACGGCGTGATCGCCGGCAAGAGCGATCCAGCGAAGAAAGCGACCTATGCCGAGCTGATCGGCGGACGTTATTTCAACGTCGAGCTGGCCTGGAACAAGCACGATCGGCAACGGCCTCTATGCACCGGGCCAGGCCAAGGTGAAGAAGCCGAGCGAATACAAGATCGTCGGCACAGTCGGTCAAGCGCACCGACGTCGCGCCGAAAGCCTTCGCGACGCAAGGCTTCGTCACCGACGTCAAGCGCGACGGCATGCTGCATGCGCGCATGATCCGCCCGCCGGTGGCCGGCGCCGTGCCGGTAAAGGTGGACGAAAGCTCGCTGAAGGACATCCCGGGCGCCAAAGTCGTCCTCAGGACAAGGGCTTCCTGGCCGTGGTCGGCCGAAAAGGAATGGGATGCCATCAGGGCGGCGCAGGCGCTGAAGGTGGAATGGTCGGACGCCAAGCCGCCTTTCCCCGACCAGAAGGCGCTCTACGACTACATCCGCAACGCGCCGGTGCGAAAGCGCGAGGTCGACGGCAAGAGCCAGAGCGGCGACGTCGACGAGGCCTTCAAGGCCGCCGCGCGCGTGATCGAGGCCGAATACGAATGGCCGTTCCAGTCGCATGCCTGCATGGGACCGGCCTGCGCCGTGGTCGAGATCAAGGACGGCGAGGCGACGGTGTGGACCGGCTCGCAGAAGCCGCATTACGTGCGCGACGGCGTCGCCGCCACGCTGGAAATGCCCCCGGAAAAAGTGCGCGCCATCTGGGTCACGGGGCCCGGCTGCTACGGCCGCAACGATGCCGAGCGACGCAGCCATGGATGCCGCCGTCATCGCGAAGGCGACGGGCCGTCCGGTGCGCGTGCAATACACACGCGAGCAGGGCACCGGCTGGGATCCGAAAGGTCCGGCCTCGGTGCACAAGGTGCGCGCGGCGATCGACGCTTCCGGCAAAGTCATTGCCTATGACTTCGTCAGCAAGGGTTTCTCGCGCATTGAAGTCGATTCCAACGGCAGCAAGCCCTCACGCCACGCTGGCGGGACATTTCATGGGCGTCGCGCTGAAGCCGGAGGATAATTTCCGCGTGCCGGAAGAATCCTACGCCTTCGACAACAAGCGCATGGCCTGGGAAACCATCGCGCCTCCGCTCGACCGCGCTTCGCCGCTGCGCACCTCGCATCTGCGCGATCCGGTCGGCCCGCAGATCCACTTCGCCAGCGAATCCTTCATGGACGAAATGGCGGCGGCGCTGAACGTCGATCCGATCGAGCTGCGGCTGCGGCATGTGAAGAACAACCGCGACATCGCCGTGATCAAGGCGGTGGCGGAGAAGTCCGGCTGGCAGCACGCGGCCCTCGCCGCGGCGCGACCAGACCGGCAACAAGGTGACCGGGCGCGGCATCGCCTATGCGCCGCGCAGCGGCACCCGCGTCGCGATCGTGGCCGAGGTCGACGTCGACCGCTCGCACCGGCAAGATCTGGGCGCGCAAGTTCACGGTCGCGCATGACTGCGGCTTGATCATCAACCCGTCCAACCTGAAGCAGACCATCGAGGGCAATGTGGTGCAGGGGATCAGCCGCACGCTTGTGGGAAGAAACCCACTTCGACAACAAGACGGTGACCAGCGTCGACTGGCTGACCTATCCGATCCTCGACATCACCGAGACGCCGGAGAAGCATCGACGTCGTGCTGATCAACCGGCCCGAAACCGCGCCGAGCGGCGCGGGCGAGCCGACCATCCGCGTGGTGGCGGCGGCGATCGCCAATGCCATCTTCGACGCCACCGGCGTGCGCATCCGCCGCGTGCCGCTGACGCCCGACCGGGTGAAGGCGGCGCTGGCATAGCAACCCGGCCCGTTTTCGGGCATTAACCGCCGGCCGGCACATCGACGGTGTGCCGGCCGGTCTCTTTTTCGGGTTTCTCGCCATGGCTTTTGACGATTCCCTCCCCAGCATGAAGCACGGCAGCCGCGTCGAGGACGACGCGCTGATGCGCGGCGCCGGCCGCTTTGTCGACGACGCTCCCCTGCCGGGCGAGCTGCATGCCTATTTCCTGCGCTCGCCGCATGCGCATGCAAAAATTCTGTCGCTCGATACCGAGGCTGCGAGCACCGCGCCTGGCGTCATGGCGGTGCTGACGGCGCCGGACATGAAAGCCGCCAAGGTCACCAGCGTCGCCCGCCATGTGGCGATCGCAAACCTGGTGATGCCGCTGCGGCCTCCGCTCGCCGACGGCCGCGTGCTGCATGTCGGCCAGCCGGTCGCCGCCGTCATCGCGAAAACCGCGCGGCAGGCGCGCGACGCGGCCGAGCTGATCGCCGTCGACTATGACGTGCTGCCGTCGGTGGTGGACCTGCGCGCGGCGGAAAAACCGGGCGCGCCGCAGCTTTGGCCGGAAGCGCCCGGCAATGTGGCGGTCGACTGGCCGGGGCCGGCCCCCGATCCGGCAGCCAATGCCGCCGAGGTCGAGCGCATCTTTGCGGGCGCCGCGCATGTGGCGCGCGTCAGCGTCGTCAACCAGCGCGTGATCGTCGCGGCCATCGAAACGCGCGGCGCCACCGCCAGCTACGACGCGGCCGCCGATCTCTACACCTTGCGCGTCTGCTCGCAGGGCGCCGGCGCGCTGCGCGACACCATGGCTTCGATCATGGGACTGACCGAAGGAACAGCTGCGCGTCATCACCGAGGACGTGGGCGGCGCCTTCGGCATGAAGTCCTCGGCCTATCCGGAATATCCGGTGCTGCTGGTGGCGGCGCGCAAGCTCGAGCCGGCCGGTGCACTGGATGTCGGACCGCTCGGAAGCCTTCATCAGCGACAACCAGGCGCGCGACGCGGTCACCGACGGCGAGCTGGCGATGGACGAGAAAGGCCGCTTCCTCGCGCTGCGCATCCGGCATCTTGCCAATGTCGGAGGCTTTCTCGCCAACACCGGCGCGCATCTGGCGACGGCGAATTTCACCAAATGCTTTCCGGCCATGTACCGCATCCCGCATATCGACGTCAGGGTGCGCTGCGTCTTCACCAATACCGTGCCGCTCGGGCCGTATCGCGGCGCCGGGCGGCCGGAAGCCAATTACGTGCTGGAGCGCCTGGTGGACGAAGCCGCGCGCGTCATCGGCATCGACCGCGCGAAGCTGCGCCGGCGCAATCTCATTCCGCGCTCGGCCATGCCCTACAAGACGGCGGTGGGCACAAAATACGACAGCGGCGATTTCGCCGCCGTGTTCGACAAGGCGCTGGAGCAGAGCGACTATGCCGGCTTCAAAAAACGCCGGCGCGAAAGCGCAAGACGCGGCCGCTTGCGCGGCATCGGCATCTCCTGCTTCCTCGAACATTCCGGCGGCAGCCCGACCGAAGGCGCGCTGATCGCTTTCCCGGGCGGCAATGCCGTCTCGCTCGGCCTGCATGTGCAGTCGACCGGCCAGGGCCATGCCTCGGTGTTTCCGCGGCTGGTCGCGCAGAAATTCGGCATTGCACCCGAACAGGTGCGCCATCGCCATGGCGATACCAACCTCGACGTCAAAGGCGCGCCCTCGGTCGCCTCGCGCTCGGCCATGACCGCCGGCAGCGCCAGCCTGCGCGCGGCGGAAACGGTGATAGCCAAGGGGCGCGCGGTGGCCGCCAAGGCGCTCGATGTCGCGGAGGACAAAATTTCCTATCGCGACGGTTATTTCGAGGTGGCGGGCACCAACCACCGCCTCTCGCTTGTTCGACGCGGCGGCGCGGGCGAAGGAAATGGCCGCGCGCGGCGAGATCGCCGAGACGCTCGATACCCATGCCACCATCGACGTGCCGCCGACCTATCCGAACGGCTGCCATATCGCGGAAGTCGAGGTCGATCCCGACACCGGGGCGGTCACCGCGATCAGTTATACCGCGGTGGACGACAGCGGCCGTCTGCTCGACCACACCCTCGTGCAAGGACAGTTGCATGGCGGCATCGCCCAGGGACTGGGACAAGCGCTGATGGAGCTCGGCTATTACGATCCCGACAACGGGCAGCTCGTGACCGGCTCGTTCCAGGACTATGCGATGCCGCGCGCGGAGGACATGCCGCCGATCCATATCGGCGTGCATGCGGTTCCCGCCACCACCAATCCGCTCGGCGTCAAAGGCGTCGGCGAAGCCGGCACCACCGCCTCGCTCGCCGCGCTGATGAATGCCGTCGCCGATGCGATTCCGGGCGATGCCGGCGCGAGCGCTCGACATGCCCGCGACGGCGGAGAAGGTGTGGGCGGCGTGCCAGAGGGCGAGGGCGGCAAGTAGTAACTACGTATCTAGTTCGCTTCATGGTCAGGAGCGCCGCAGGGCGTCCAAACCATGTGGCCCCCGTACGCTGTCCATCCTTCTAGACGCTGCTTCGCCGCTCCTCAGGATGATGGCGGGAGAGGTCTGCGCCCGGGCTTACGGCAAATAAGCCCCGCCATTGGCGTGGATGGTCTGGCCGGTGATGTAGCGCGCGCCGGTCAGGGTCTTCTGCACGCCGTGATGCTGCGGCTCCGGCACGTTCGGGTCACGCGCGGTCGCGATCAGCCCGGGCGAAGATAATTCACCGTCACATGATCCTCGGCCAGATCATGCGCCAGCGCCTTGGTGAAGCCGACCAGCGCGGACTTCGCGGTCAGCACATGGATGCGGTGCTTGGAGCCGCCATGCGCGCTCATGCCGCCGATATTGACGATGGCGCCGGCGCCGCTCTTGCGGATGAGCGGCGCGCAGGCCTGCACGCAATGAAAGGCGCCGTCGAGGATGATGCCATGCACCTGCCGCCATTCCTCGAAGGTGAGCTTCTCCAGCGGCGTTTCCTTGCGGATGGCCGCGTTGTTGACGAGGAAATCCAGCCGCCCGAGTTTCTGCGCAGCGGCCGCGATGTTCTTCGCCGTGGCGGGATCGGCGATATCGCCCATGCACCGCGACGGCCTTGCCGCCCGCTGCTTCGATCTCGCCGCACCACGGCGTCGGCTTCGCTCCGGTTCGAGCGCGCGTTGACGATGACCGTCGCGCCGCCTTCCGCCAGCGCCAGCGCGATGGCCTTGCCGATGTTGCGGCCGGAGCCGGTGACGAGCGAGCGAGCTCTTCGACCGTGACGCAGTATCCTTCGTGCGAGGCTTCATGCCCATCTTCCACGCTATGCCGCTCAACTAGCCCCGCAACTCCTTCAGCTCGACGCGGCCGTCATAGAGCTTGCGCAACAAGCCGAGCGCCGCCTGCGCACGCTTGTCGTCCCAGCCGCCGTGGCGCGCGTTGAGCATGAATTTTTCTTCGATGTCCTGCCGCGTGAGCGGCTCATGCGCGCCGCCGCGGAAATGCGGCTGCCGTTCCTCCACCACCGTGCCGTCATTCAGCGTGGCGCGGATATGGCCGGTGAAGGCATTCGGATAAGGATTTTTCGGATCGATCACGAACGTCATCTTGGAGGCCAGCGCCAGCACCGCCTTATCGGCGACCGCCTCTCGGCGTGAAGGCCTCGAGCCCGACATTGCCGTGCACGAAGCCGTAGGCGAGCACGAAGGGCGAGGAGAACTTCGCGGCATAGCCGTTCGGCGGCTCCTGCTTCACCGCCAGCGGCTCCCACAGGCGATGCACGGTGCCCTCGGCCACCTCGCAGACGATCTCCTTGATCTTCTCGGGCTTGATACCCTTGGCGGCCAGGCTTGCGCGCGCAGTCGATGTAAGGATGCGCCATGGTCCCGCAGGGATAAGGCTTGAAGGCCAGCGTATCCGTCACCCAGCGGTGCCGAAATCGCCGATCAGCGCGTCATAGTCGCCCTCGGTGGTATGGGCAAAGCCGTGGAACAGGCCGTGCACGCCCTCGAATACCGTGCGCGGTCCGGAGAAGCCGGCCTTGCCGAGCAGCGCCGCGCGGATGCCGGCCTGCGCCGACCAGCCGGCATGCATGCGCTTGGTCCAGGTGCCTTCCGCCAGATATTCGATGATGCCGCTCGCCATGCTGCCGACCACGCCGATCGCATCCACCATCTGCTTCTGGTTGAGCCCAGCGCGGCGCCGACGCCCGCCGCCGAAGCCACGGCGCCGAAGATCGCGGTCGGATGAAAGCCCGCCTTGTGCAGCGCGCCCTGCGTGACCAGGCCGAGCCGGCACATGGTCTCGACGCCGACCGCGATGCCGCGCAGCGCCGCGCGGCCGTCCGGGTTATGCCGCTCGCAGGCCGCCAGCACGGCCGGAACGATGACCGCGCCGGCATGCACCGGCCCGCCCTCGAAGGTGTCGTCGAAATCCTCGCCATGCGCGGCGGTGCCGTTGACGCAGGCCGCGCCGGCGGAACTCATGCGTGCGCTTGTGCCCGATCGCGGTGCAGGGCCCCTCGTCGTCCCAGCCGGCGATCTGCGCCTGCACATAGTCTTCGTTGCGGGCGGTGACGCAGAGCCCGACGACATCGACCAGCAGGTCTTCGCATTTTCGTGCGGGTCGCTTCCGGCAGCTTGGCGGGATCGACTGTCTGGATGCGTTCAACGAGATGTTCGGCAACGGCAATTTTGGGCAGCGAAGCGGAAGCCACGGCAGACAGACCTTTCAGGTATTGCGCAGGCGGACGCCGGACCCGAAGCCGGGAATCCGGTTGACGAAAATGACGACGGCGAAGGTGAGCAGCAGCATCAAGAGGCCGAGCACGGCGATGGCGCCGAGATCGCCGCTCTCCTTCAGATCGAAGATCAGCACCGACACCACCTTGGTTTCCGACGTGAACAGGATGATCGCTGCCGACAATTCGCGGATCACCGAGACGAAGATGAAGCACCAGGTGGCGATCACGCTGGTGCGCAGCAGCGGCGCGGTGATCTGGCGCAAGCGCCTGCATCCGGGTGGCGCCGAGGATGCGGCTGGCGTCCTCCAGTTCCGGATGCACCGCGCGGAAAGCCGACTGCAATTGCTGATAGGCCGCCGGCAGCTCGATGGTGAGATAGGCCAGGAGCAACACCCAGATCGTGCCGTAAAGCACGAAAGGCGGGCGGGTGTAGCTCAGGAACAGGCCGACGCCGAGCACGATGCCGGGAATGGCGATGGGCGCGGTGGCAAGAAAGGCGAGTACGCGATAGCCGCGCACCGCCTGGCGCGTGGTCAGATAGGCGATCACCACCGCCAGGACCGTGCCGATGGTTGCCGCCAGCGCGCCGAGGATGAAGGTGTTCTTCAGCACCGGCTTGGTTGCCGACAGTTCGAAGAACACGAAATTGAAATTGCGCAAAGTGGCGTTGGCGAAGGTCAGCGGGGTGGTCGCGATCGGGGCAAAGGCGGCGTTGATCAGCGCGCCATAGGGCAGGATCACCGGCAGCAGCAAGACGAAGAAGCAGACGCCGAGCGCGACGAATTTCAGCCGGCCGAGCGGAATGAGCCGCGGCGAGCTTTGCTTTCCCGCCACCACCGAATAGCCGCGGCGGCCGAGGATGAAATGCTCAGCGCGCAGCAGCATCACGGTGATGATGAGCAGCGGCAGCGAGGCGGCCGCGGCCAGCTCCGGCTTGGGCGGATACTGGAACAGGCTCCAGATCTTGGTCGTCATCGTATGGAAGCCGGCCGGCAGCGCGAGGATCGCCGGCGAGCCGAATAACGTCGTCGCCTGCAGGAAGGCCACGATCGCGCCGGCGAGCAGCGCCGGCAGCGCCAGCGGAATCGTGATCCGCCGCGCCGTCGTCCAGGCGCGTCCGCCGAGGATGGACGAGGCGTCCTCCAGATCGCCCGGCATGCGGTCGAGCGAATTGGCGATCAGCACGAAGACGTAAGGGAAGGTGTAGCAGGAGATGACGAAGATCAGACCCGTCAGCGAATAGATATTGAACAGGTACTGATCCTCTCCGCGCCGGTGAGGAAGCGATACAGTTTGTTGAGCAGCCCGCTGTTGGGCGCCGCCAGGAGCTCCCAGGCGATGGCGCCGAGAAACGGCGGCGTGACGAAGGAAGCCGTGACCAGCGCGCGGATGATACGGCTGAACGGCAGGTCGGTGCGCGCGACCAGCCAGCCCATCGGCGCGGCCACCGCGCAGCAGATCACCGAAGAACAGATCGCCACGGTGAAAGTGATGATGAGCGGATCGACGAAAGCCGGCTTCGGTGAACAGCCGGCGGAAATTCGTCGAGCGTGAAGGCTCCCGTGCGCGGTCGGTGCTTACGCTGTAGATCACCAGCCAGGTCATCGGCAGGATGACCAGCACGCATAACAGCGCGGCGAAGGCGTAGAGCACGAGCCGCGAGGAGTCGAAACGCACCAGCGACCGGCTGGCGCGTCCGGTCACTGCAGGGCTGGCCAGATCCTGTGATGCCATGAACGATCCGTCAGAGCGCTTCAAGCGAAGGGCGCGAACAACACGCTGCGTTTCTGCAAGTCAGAGAAACAGCCGCCAGCGCGCGAACGCCGGCGGCCATTGGTGAGGGCAAAGCCCCGTCAGACGCCGAAGATCTTGGTGTAACGGGCCTTGATGTCCTCGGCCGATTTCTCCACGCCGGCGGCGTCGTCCTTCATCCATTTGATGTCTTTGACCGATGTGCGGCCGGCCTTTTCCTTCGCCTGCGGATGGACCGAGCGCAGACCCGCCGACGTCGATGATGAGCTGCTGCGCTTCCGGCGTGAAGCAATAGCTCTGGAACAGCCGCGCGGCATTCGGGTTCGGCGCGTTCTTGAAGATGGCGTTGGGCCCGATCATGAGCGGCGTTCCCTCGGTCGGATAGACGATCTCGACCGGGTTGCCCTTCTCCTTCTCCTGGAACATATTGTACTCGTTGCCGTCGGCCATCACGGCGCGTTCGCCGAGCGCGAGCTTCTTGGGTGGATCGGTCGAAGACTGCACCTGCATGATCTTCTGCTTGGCGAGCTTCTCGAGATAATCCCAGCCGATATCGCGGGTGATCTGGAAGGTCGCGGTCATGATGGTGCCGCTGTAGCCCGGATGCGCCTTGATCATCTTGCCGGACCATTTCGGGTCGAGCAGATCGGCGAAGCTCTTCGGCGCCTCCTCCTTCTTCACCATGTTGGTGTTGTAGCCGAGCACGCAGCCCCAGAAACGGAAGCTCGCGAACATGCCGTCAGGATCCTTGTGCTCGGCGGGGAAGTGCTTCGCCACATCCTCCGGCACATAAGGCGCGAGGATGCCGTCGCGTTTCCAGACGATGAAATGCGCCGCGTCCGACGAGTTCACGACGTCGACGGCGTGAATCTTGCTGGAATATTCCTGCCCGATGCGCTGGAACACGCGCTCGGCGCCGCTGCGTTCGACGCGCACGGCGACGCCGGGATATTTCGCCTCGAAGGCCTTGCCGACTTTTTCCGCCACCGGCAGGTCGACGGCGGTGTACCAGACGACCTTGCCTTCTTTCTTGGCGGCGTCGATCAGCTTCTGGTCGATCGCGGCCGCCGCCGGGGCTTGCGCCCGGATCGGCGATGCGAAGGTGCTGGCGGCTGCCAGCGCGGTCGTCCCTTTCAGGACGTCCCGTCTCGAAAATCTCCACTTCCTCATGGGTACTTCTCCCTGTTGGCTTCGCGCTTCTGTCGTTCGTTTTCTTGGCGCCGGACCTGTTATCCCATCAGCGCACGGCAATTCTCCGGCGGCAATTCCAGCCACACCGCCGAGCCCTTCGGGATGCTCTCCTCGGCGGAAGTGATGATGCGCAGCTGCGTGCCGTCCGCAACCTCAACCATATAATCGCGGCTGTCGCCGAGAAAGACCTGGCGGACAACCTTGGCCGGGACCACGTTCTCCGTCTGTTGCGGCTTGGCCGCGCGAAGGAGGATGGCATGCTGGCGGATCGAGACCGCGGTGGTGCCGCCGGCCGCGAGCTTAGCGCCCGCGCAGCGCAGCGGGGTTCCGGCGAAGGATATGCGGTTCTCGTCCAGATTCTTGCCGCTGACCACATTGCTGGAACCGATGAAGCGGGCGACGAATTCCGACCGCGGCCGTTCGTAGATTTCTTCCGGCGAACCGGCCTGCTCGATTTTTCCCATGTTCATCACGGCGATGACGTCGGCGGTGGTCATCGCCTCGGCCTGGTCGTGGGTGACGTAGACGGTGGTGTAGCGATATTCGTCATGCAGCCGGCGCACCTCAAAGCGCATCTCCTCGCGCAGATTGGCGTCGAGATTCGACAAGGGCTCATCCAGCAGCAGCGTCTCCGGCTCGACCACCAGAGCGCGGGCCAGCGCGACGCGCTGCTGCTGTCCGCCCGAAAGCTCGCCCGGATAGCGATCCGCCAGACTGCCGAGCCGCGTGGTGGTGAGAATCGCATTGAGCTTGCGCGCAATGGTGTCGCGGTCCTGTTTGCGCAGCTTCAGCCCATAGGCGATGTTTTCCGCAACCGTCATATGCGGCCAAAGCGCATAGCTCTGGAAGATCATCGACATGTTGCGCTGCTCTGGCGGCAGCGTGCGCGCCGGCGAAGACACCAGACGCTTGCCGACATAGATCTCGCCCATGCTCGGCTCGACGAAGCCCGCGATCAGCCGCAGCGTCGTCGTCTTGCCGCAGCCGGAGGGGCCGAGCAGACAAACCAGGCTGCCGTGCTCGATTTGCAGCGAGATGTCGTCCACCACCGCGGTGGGCCCATAACGCTTCGTCAAGCCACGCAATTCAACCGACGCCACACATCTTCTCCACGTTCGACCGGCCCGATTATCTTACGGTCTCGGCAAGCTTCCGCATATGGCAATTGTCGCCGGATCAGGAACCCGTGAAAACCGGCTTTCGCTTTTCCATGAAGGCCTGCCGGCCCTCGATATAATCCTTGCTGGCAAAGCATTCCGCCACCATGCTCGGAACAGCGCTTGAGATCGCGCTTGGATTCGTCCTTCACCACCTCGCCCACAATAAACTTGATGGAATTGACCGTCAGCGGCGCGTTGGCGGCGATGGTTTCGGCATAATTCTTCACATAGGCCTCGATCTCCTCCTCCGGCACGATTCTATTCGCGAAGCCCATGTCCTTGGCCTCGGCTGCGTCGAACTGCCGCGCCGTGAAGAAAATCTCCTTGGTGAAGGAAGGTCCGACCAGGTTGGCCAGCCGCTTGAGGCCGGGAAAATCGTAGCCGAGGCCGAGTTTGGCCGCGGGAACCGCGAAGCGCGAATTCGGCGAGCAGATGCGGATATCGCAGCAGGAGGCGAGGCCCAAGCCGCCGCCGATGCAATAGCCGCGGATCATGGCGATGGTCGGCTTGGGGAAAGCGTGCACGGTGGCATAGCCCTGCTCGACCGCCGCATTGTAGCGCGCGATGCCCTCCTTGCTCGAACGCTCGTCCTCGAACTTGGAAATATCCGCGCCCGAGACGAAGGCCTTGCCGCCTGCGCCGGTGAGCACGAGCACGCGCACCTCGGGATCCTTGGCGTATTCGTTGAGGTGATGGACCGTCGCTTCCCACATCTCCAGCGACATCGCGTTGTGCCGCTCGGGATTGTTGAAGGTCACGAAGGCGGTGCGGCCTTCCTTGCGCGCGAGCAGTTTCTCGGTCATCGCCTTTGTCTCCAGTTCTGGTCATCATCCGTGAAGGCATGATCCAATAAACACCTCGCTCTCGATCATGAGCGACGGCTGCATTTACTGGATGCCTCGCAGCGCAGACAAGTTTACGCAGTCTGCGCAAGCTTGACTGCCGTGCGGGGCATGACAAAAAATCATATCGCCTTTGCCTTGCGCAGGCCTTCGATTTCCTGCGCGCTGAATCCGAATTCCTTCAGCACTTCGTCATTATGTTCGCCCACGTCGGGCGGCGGCGCCACCATCTTGCTCGCCGTGCGCGACATCGTGAAAGGCTGCGCCACCACGGTGAGCGGACGGCCGTCCTGCGAATCGGTCGGAACCGGCACAGCGAGACCGAGATGCTTGACCTGCGGATCGTCGAACATCTGGTCGATGGAATAGATCGGCCCGGTCGGAACGCCGGCCTGATCGAGGATTTCCTGCCATTCGGCGTTGCTCTTCGTCACCGTGATCTTTTCGATCTCGGCATTGAGCTTGTCGCGATTCTTCAGGCGCAGCGGAGCCGGCGGCATATTCCTCGCGCTTGATCAGTTCCGGTGCCCCGAGGGCATTGGCGAAACGCTCCCAGATTTTCTGCCCGGTGGTGGCGATGTTGACATGACCGTCGGAGGTCTTGAACACGCCGGTCGGGATGCTGGTCGGGTGATTATTGCCGGCCTGCGGCGGCACTTCCTTCTTGTTGAGCCAGCGCGAGGCCTGGAAGTCGAGCATGAAGACCTGCGCCTGCAGCAGCGAGGTCTGCACCCATTGCCCCTCGCCCGACTGTTCGCGCTCGAGCAGCGCCGTAAGGATTCCGATCGCGCAGAACAGGCCGGCTGTGAGGTCGGCGACCGGAATGCCGACGCGCACGGGCCCCTGCCCCGGCAGTCCGGTGATCGACATCAGCCCGCCCATGCCCTGCGCGATCTGGTCGAAGCCCGGCCGGTCGCGATAGGGCCCGTCCTGGCCGAAGCCGGAGATGCTGGCATAGACGAGGCGCTTGTTGATCTTCTTCAGCGACTCGTAATCGATGCCGAGACGCGCCTTCACGTCGGGCCGGAAATTCTCCACCACCACGTCGGCCTTCTGCACCAGGCGATAGAACACGTCGCGCGCCGGCCTTTTCCTTCAGGTTGAGCGTGATCGCGCGCTTGTTGCGATGCAGGTTCTGGAAATCCGGGCCGCGCCGCGCGCCGCCCATGGGCTCGGCGCCCTCTTCTTCCGGCGCGTCGATCTTGATGACATTGGCGCCCCAGTCCGCCAGTTGCCGCACGGCGGTGGGACCGGCGCGCACGCGGGTGAGATCGAGAACCGTAAAGCGGGAAAGAGCTTGCGAGGCGCGGGGGGCTGACACCGGGGAACATTCTCCGACAAACGCTAGAGGCCGGCAAAACCGGCGTGCGACAATCCCCGATCCGGCAAGAGTTGTCTACCCAACCAAAGACGGGCTGTTCAGTCCTGCGGCTGCGCTAGATATCCGAGCCGCGGAACCACTCGGGCGCGAAGGATATCGGCTCGCCCGACAGCCCGATGAATCTTGTGCTCGAGCAGATAGTCGAGAATGACTTTGGCGAGCTGCGCCGGGGTCTGGCCGATGGTCTTGAGGTGAATCTCCGGCTGCTCGGGCGCCTCGTAGGGCGCATCGATGCCGGTGAAGTTCTTCAGCTGGCCGGCCTTGGCCTTGGCATAGAGGCCCTTCGGATCGCGCTTGATGCAATCCTCCACCGGCGTATCGACGAAGACTTCCAGGAATTCCGATTCGCTCGACGAGGCTACGCACCATCTGGCGGTCGGCGCGATAAGGCGAGATGAAGGAGCAGAGCACGATCAGCCCGCTCTCCGTCATCAGCTTGGCGACTTCGCCGACGCGCCGGATATTCTCCACGCGGTCCACTTCGGTGAAGCCGAGATCGCGGTTGAGGCCGTGGCGCACGTTGTCGCCGTCCAGCAACATGGTGTGATGGCTGGTGAGGTTCAGCGTCTGCTCGACGATATTGGCGATGGTCGACTTGCCCGAGCCGGACAATCCGGTGAACCACAGGATCACCGGCTTCTGCTGCTTCAGCCCGGCGCGCTCGGCCTTGCCGATGAGCAGCGGCTGCCAGTGGATATTGGTGCCGCGGCGCAGGCCGAAATCCACCATGCCGGCGCCGACGGTCTGGTTCTTGAAGCGGTCGATGACGATGAAGGAGCCGGTCTTGCGGTTTTCCGCATAGGGATCGAAGGCCACCGGCACGCTGGTGGAGATATTGCAAAAGGCAATGTCGTTCAGGTGCAGCGTGGTGGCGGCGAGATGATCGCGCGTGTTGACGTCGATCTTGTGCTTGATGGTGGTGATGGTGGCCGGCACGGTCTTGGTGCCGATGCGGATGAAATAAGAGCGGCCCGGCAACAGCGGCTCGTCGTTCATCCAGATCATATGCGCGGCGAATTGGTCGGAGACTTCCGGCCGCGCCTTCGGCTCGACCAGAATATCGCCGCGCGCGATGTCGACCTCGTCGGCCAGCGTGATGGTGACCGCGTCGCCGGCCTCGGCCGATTCCAGATAGCCGTCATAGGTGACGATCTGATCGACCTTCGAGCGTGCGGCCGGAGGCGGCGACCACGATAGCTGTCGCCCTTGTTGATCCGGCCCGAGGCCACCGTGCCGGCATAGCCGCGGAAATCGAGATTCGGCCGGTTCACCCATTGCACCTGGAAGCGGAAGGGCTTGCCGAGCTCGTCGCTCTGCACGTCCACGCTTTCGAGATATTCGATCAGCGACGGCCCCTTGTACCAGGGCATTTTCGGCGAGCGCTCGACCACGTTGTCGCCGAAGCGCGCCGACAGCGGGATCGGCATGACGCTGGTGAAGCCGAGCTGCGACGCGAAGGACGTGTAATCGGCGACGATGCGGTCGAAGACTTCCTGGCTGTAATCGACCAGGTCGATCTTGTTCACCGCCACCACCACGTGCCGCACGCCGAGCAGCGAGCAGATGAAGGAATGCCGCTTGGTCTGCACCAGCACGCCCTTGCGCGCATCGATCAGGATGACCGCGAGCTGGGCGTTGGAAGCGCCGGTCGCCATGTTGCGGGTATATTGCTCGTGGCCGGGCGTATCGGCGACGATGAAGGAACGGCGCGGCGTGGCGAAGAAGCGGTAGGCGACGTCGATGGTGATGCCCTGCTCGCGCTCGGCTTCCAGGCCGTCGACCAGCAGCGCGAAGTCGATTTCCTCGCCGGTGGTGCCGTGGCGCACCGAATCCTTGGCCAGCGCGGAAAGCTGGTCCTCGAAAATCTGCTTGGAGTCGTGCAGCAGCCGGCCGATCAGGGTCGACTTGCCGTCGTCCACCGATCCGCAGGTGATGAAGCGCAGCAGATCGTTGTCGGCATCCTGCTGCTTGCCGCCGGCGACGCGGACATCCATCAGAAATACCCCTCGCGTTTTTTCTTTTCCATCGAGGCGGCTTCGTCGGTATCGATCAGGCGGCCCTGGCGCTCGGAGACCTGCGCGGTCTTCATCTCGGCCACGATGTCATCGAGCGTCGTGGCTTCGGATTCGATCGCGCCGGTGAGCGGATAGCAGCCGAGCGTGCGGAAGCGCACGCGGCGCATCTGCGGCTTCTCGCCGGGCTCGAGCGGCATGCGGTCGTCATCGACCATCAGCAGCGTGCCGGCGCGCTCCACCACCGGGCGCTCCTTGGAGAAATAGAGCGGCACCACCGGAATCTTCTCGAGCTGGACATAGCTCCAGACGTCGAGCTCGGTCCAGTTCGAGAGCGGGAAGACGCGGATCGACTCGCCCTGGCGGATGCGGGTGTTGAACAGGTTCCAGAGTTCGGGGCGCTGGTTGCGCGGATCCCAGGCATGCGCCTTGGAGCGGAAGGAAAAGATGCGCTCCTTGGCGCGGCTCTTTTCCTCGTCGCGGCGCGCGCCGCCGAAAGCGGCGTCGAACTGGTATTTGTCGAGCGCCTGCTTCAGCCCTTCGGTCTTCATCACGTGGGTATGCACGGCAGAGCCGGAAGCGAACGGGCTTGACGCCGGCGTCGATGCCCTTCTGGTTGATATAGACGATCAGATTGAGATTGAGCCGCTTGGCCGTCTCGTCGCGGAAGGCGATCATCTCGCGGAACTTCCAGGTCGTATCGACGTGCATGAGCGGGAACGGCAGCGGCGACGGATAGAAGGCCTTGATCGCAAGGTGCAGCATGACGCTGGAATCCTTGCCGATCGAATAGAGCATCACCGGGTTGCGGAACTCCGCCACCACTTCGCGGATGATCTCGATCGATTCCGCTTCGAGGCGCTTGAGATGCGCGGGAAGCTTGTCTTTCGATCCGGCCACGGGATTAGCCTTGGTGGTCATGAAGTTCATGCTGGGGTCCTGGCGCATCTTTGCGGTCACGGCAGCGGCTCACGGCCCCAGGCAACAAAACCGTCGTTGCGATAGCCTGCTTTTCCATAGCGAAAGGGAGAACCATCCCTACCGATTACGCATCCGCCCGCCGCCGTCAACACCGCATGCCCGGCCGCGGTATCCCATTCCATGGTGGGCGCGAGACGGGGGTAAATGTCACCGTCGCCCTGGGCGATCATAGCAAAATTTCAGCGAGGAACCGGCGGACTTCCAGGTTCCCACCTGCAGCCTCTTCAGCAACGCCTCGGTTTCCGGATCGAGGTGCGAGCGGCTCGCCATCGCGCGCAGGCCCGTCGGCGGGATAGGGCTCGGTCGCGAGCTTCTGCATGGCTTCGAGCTTCGGGCACCGCATCGCCCGGCCGGACTTCGGCGCGCCAGGCGCCGGCGCCGGCGATATACATCTGGTTCAGCGCCGGAGCATAGACGCAGCCGACGACCGGCTTGCCATTCTCGATGAGCGCGATGTTGACGGTGAATTCGTGGCTGCCGGTGATGAATTCGCGCGTGCCGTCGAGCGGATCGACCAGAATGAAGCGCGCGGGCGCGGATCCGTTGGTCTTGGCGTCGAAAGATTCCTCGGCGACGACCGGCACGCCGGGGATGACTTCTTTCAGCCGCTGCAGGATCACGCGCTCGGCGGCGGCGTCGGCCTCGGTCACCGGCGAGGAGTCCTTCTTGGCGTCGACCTTCAACGTCGGCGAATAGATCGCCATGATGACCTTGCCGGCCTCGGAGGCGATGTCGCCGAAGCGCGAAGCAAGTTCATTCCTGGCAGCGTCGTTCATGGTCCGACCGGGCTGAAGGGGGTTTGGCGGCTTAGCGCCGATTTATCGCAATACCAATGCCATAAATGGCCGGCGTGCTTCACCAAAACTATGCAGAATTTCGGGTTGTTCTTAGGGCTGGTCAGCCCATCGGAAACGGCATGGCCCCGGCGATAAGAAAGCTGATTTTGCGCGATTTTCGGCGCCCGGACGGGCTTCAGCGCCGGCGCCGTGCCCTCGACGAAGGCCGCCACAAAGGCGGAGGCCGGCTCCGTCTGGATCGTCCGCGGCGCGCCGACCTGCTCCACCCTGCCCTGGTTGAGGATGGCGACGCGGTCGGCCAGTTCAAAGGCCTCTTCCTGGTCATGGGTCACGAACAGAGTGGTGTGGCCGGTCTGGTCGTGGAACTCGCGCAGCCAGCGGCGCAGTTCCTTGCGCACTTTGGCGTCGAGCGCCCCGAACGGCTCGTCCAGCAGCAGGACACGCGGCCCGATGGCGAGCGCGCGCGCCAGCGCCACCCGCTGGCGCTGGCCGCCGGACAGTTGCGCCGGATAACGGTTGCCGAAATCGGCGAGTTGCACGAGATCGAGCAGTTCGAGCGAACGGCGCTCGAATCTCCTGTGCCGGACAGGACGCGTCCGGCGCGGCCGCGCGCGCAGGCCGAAGGCGACATTGTCGAGCACCGTCATATGCCGGAACAGCGCGTAATGCTGGAACACGAATCCGATGCGGCGCTCGCGCAGCGACAGTGTCGCGGCGTCGAGATCGTCGAACATCACGCGGCCGGCTGTCGGGCTGCTCCAGGCCGGCGACCACGCGCAACAGCGTCGTCTTGCCGGAGCCGGATGGACCGAGGATCGCCATCAGCTCGCCGCCATACACCTTCAGCGAGGCGCCGCGCAGCGCCGGATAGATGCCCGAATTCCTTTTCGATATTCTCGACCGTCACCGTGACCGACATGCTGTTTTCCCTTATCTCGCCGCGCCGAGCGCGATCGCGTCCGCAAACCGCCATTCGAAAAAACTCTTCAGCGCGAGCGTGACCAGCGCCAGCAGCGCGAGCAGCGAGGCCACCGCGAAAGCGGCGACGAAATTGTATTCGTTGTAGAGAATCTCGACATGCAGCGGCATGGTGTTGGTCAACCCGCGGATATGTCCCGACACCACGGCGACCGCGCCGAACTCGCCCATCGCGCGCGCATTGCAAAGCAGCACGCCGTAGAGCAGGCCCCATTTGATGTTCGGCAGCGTCACGCTCAGGAAGGTTCTCCATCCGGAAGCGCCGAGCGACAACGACGCCTCCTCTTCCTGCGTTCCCTGCGCCTGCATCAGCGAGACAAGCTGCTGGGCGACAAAAGGAAAGGTCACGAACATCGTCGCCAGCACGATCCCGGGCAGCGCGAAGATGATCTCGATGTCATGCGCCTGCAGCCAGGGCCCGAGCACGCCGCCGGCGCCGAACAACAGAACGAACACCAGCCCGGAGATCACCGGCGAGACCGAGAAGGGAAGATTGATCAGCGTGAGCAGTAGCTGCTTGCCGCGGAAATGGAATTTCGCGATCGCCCAGGCTGCGGAAACGCCGACCACGATGTTGAAGGCGACCGTCAGCGACGGCCACGACTCAGCGTCAGCCGAACGGCTGCAAGCGCGTCCGGATCGGTGAGCGCATTCGAGGTAAGCGCCGAACCCCGCGCCGGAACGCTTCGGCGAAGACCGCGAGCAGCGGCAGGAACAGGATCAGGAGCAGGAACAGCGCCGCGACCGCAATCAGCGCGATAGCGCACCAGGAGCGTCTCGTCGGCGACCCTGGCGTTGCGCAGCGGCCGGACGCATCGGCGGCGATCTCAGACATAGCCGAGCCTCCGGCGGTTGCGGTTCTGCAGTCACGCTGATCAGCATCAGCAGCATGAAGGAGAGCGCCAGCATGACCGTCGCGATCACCGAAGCGCCGGCATAGTCGAACTCTTCCAGCCGGATGACGATCAGCAGCGGCGCGATCTCCGACACGAAGGGAAGATTGCCCGCCACGAAGATCACCGAGCCGTATTCGCCGATGCCGCGGGCGAAGGCGAGCGCGAAGCCGGTCAGCAAGGCGGGCGTGACGAGCGGAAGCACGACCGGAAAAGACCGTGCGCAGGCGGCCCGCGCCGAGAAGCGCAGAGGCCTCCTCGATCTCCTTTTCGCTTTCCGCCAAGCACCGGCTGCACCGTGCGCACGACATAACGGCAGGCCGACGAAAATCAGCGCCAGCACGACGGCGGCGGGCGTATAGCCGATCTTGATTCCGAGCGGCGCCAAGAGCGCGCCGACCCAGCCATTCGGCGCATAGATCACCGCGAGCGAGATGCCGGCGACCGCCGTCGGCAACGCGATCGGCAGATCGATCGCGGCGTCGAGAATGCGCTTGCCGGGAAAGCGGTAGCGCACCAGCACCCAGGCCACCAGCAGCCCGAAGACCGCGTTGACCGCGGCGGCGACGAAGGCCGCGCCGAAGGACAGCCGCAGCGCCGCCAGCGTGCGCGGGTTGGTGGCGATGCGCCAGAATTCCGCGGGCCCGACGCCCGCCGCCTTGAAGGCGAGTGCGGCGAGCGGGATCAGCACCACCAGCGACAAGGCGGTGACGGTGATGCCGAGCGTGATCCCGAAGCCCGGGATCACGCTCTGGTTCTTGCGGATGACGCAGCCGCCGACGCTCATAGGCAGTCCCTTGGGCTATTTCTTGCCGTAGAGCTGGTCGAAGGTGCCGCCTTCGCCGAAATGCTCGGGCTGCGCCTTGGCCCAGCCGCCGAAATGTCTTGTCGATGGTGACCAGGTCGAGCTTCTGGAACTGCGCGAGGTCCTGCGGGTCGCGCGGCTTCCGGCGTTGACCGGGCGGTAATGATGCTTGGCGGCGAGCGCCTGGCCCTTCGGCGAGTAGAGGAAGCGCAGATAGGCCTCGGCGACGCCTTGCGTCTTCTTCGGCCCGGCATTGCCCTCCACCACCGCCACCGGCGGCTCGGCCAGGATGGAGATCGACGGCGTGACGATCTCGAACTTGTCCTTGCCGAACTCGTCGAGCGCGAGGAAAGCCTCGTTCTCCCAGGCCATCAGCACGTCGCCGAGGCCGCGCTGCGCGAAGGTCGTGGTCGCGCCGCGCGCGCCGGTATCGAGCACCGGCACGTTGCGGAACAGCGCGGCGATGTAGTCGCGCACCTTGGCTGTGTCGCCCTTGAATTGGCGCTCGGCCCAGGCCCAGGCGGCGAGATAATTCCAGCGCGCGCCGCCGGAGGTTTTCGGATTGGGCGTGATCACGCCGATGCCGGGCTTGGCGAGATCGCCCCAGTCCTTGATGCCTTTCGGATTGCCCGCGCGCACGAGGAACACGATGGTGGATGTGTAAGGCGCGCTGTTATGCGGCAGCTTCTTCTGCCAGTCGGCGGGAATTTTTCCGCGTGCGCTTGGCGATCTCGTCGATGTCGCCGGACAGCGCGAGCGTCACCACGTCGGCATTCAGGCCGTCGATCACGGCGCGCGCCTGGCCGCCGGAGCCGCCATGCGACATGCGGATGGTGACGGTCTCGCCCTTCTGCGCCTTCCATTCGGCGGCGAAGGCGGCGTTGATCTCTTTGTAAAGCTCGCGGGTCGGATCGTAGGAGACATTGAGCAGCACGGTCTGCCCATGGGCGAAAGTCGTGATCGCAAAGCAGAGGCACGAATGGCAGCAAGAGCAAACAAAAGCTGGATCAGATTGCGGACGCTGGTCCGACATGCGATTCCCCCTGGGCTTACTCCGTATACCCTATCGATTTAGTAGAGATTACGTCAAGCCCCGGCAATGCACACGGGCTTTGTGAACCGGTGGGTAAATTCTCAACGCTGCTGAAGCGAAAGGATTTTATGCCAGCGAAACGCGGGCGCGCCGTTGCTTCTTGCCTGCCGTGGCCTTCATCGCCTGCGCGATCGTCGTTGCCTCCAGCACGCGGAGCGAGGCGTCATAGGCTTCCGCGAAGCCGGCGCGCACGGCGCAGAGTTCCTCGCTCGGACAATCGTCGCATTTGCGGTAGGCGGTGCGCGACAGACAGGGCAGCGGCGCGATCGGCCCGTCGATCATGCGCAGCACGCTGCCGAGCGAAATCGTCTCGGCGCGCTTGAGCAGCGCATAACCGCCTTCGCGTCCCCGCCGGCTGGCGATCAGCCCGCCCGCTTTCAGCGACAGCAAAATCTGTTCGAGGAATTTGCGCGGGATCTGCTCTTTCTCGGCGATGTCGCGGATCTGCATGCCGGCGCTGCCGGCCCGGGCCAGCACGATCAGCGCCTTGAAGGCATAGCGCGCGCGTTGGGAAATCATCGATGACCTATCGCTGGCGGTCCCGGCATGACTCGAACATGCGACCTTCGGTTTAGGAAACCGCTGCTCTATCCAGCTGAGCTACGGGACCGCGGAATCGCGATGTAGCATAGCATACCGGCCCTTGCATCCCCCGTTGCCGGGTCAGTGACTTCAGTGGGATGGTGCCGTATGATTGCAAGTGTATTTGGGGAGGCGGAACCATGACAATTGCTGATCTTGTCGCTAAGCGCCCGATAACTTCGCTTGCAGTTTTGCTGGGCAAGCAACCTGTTTGAACGCACGCCGTTCTTCGAAGATCCAGTGCCCTGAAGTCCCACATTTTGAGGCTGGAGCGACGTCCGGCGGCAGCCTGTTTTCGAGGCTGCCGCGCGCGCTCGGCACCGAAAATCGGCGTATCAGCTTTCGTCGGCCGCCGGGTCCAGGGCGTAGAGACGCGCCGAGATGCCGTTCGCTTCGGCTGGCGGCGCGACAGGCGCTTCCGGCCGGACGGCATCCGGCTCAGGCGCGATCGCCGGCGCCGCCGCAACCGCGACGCCGATACTGCCAATTCCCAGCGCGGCCAATTGCTCGTCGGTCACCGGGCCGGCCGGATAAGTTTGGCCCAGGGGCAAGGGCGTGACCCTGACGTCCGGCAGCAGGCCCTTGTCCAAGTCGTTGAAATAGGCAAAGGCGGCGCGGCTTAAATCGAATTTGCGGCCGGGCCGCAGCGGACCGACGTCGTTGAACTTGAGGATCAGCTTCTTGTCGCCGTATTCGGCGACGGCATAAGCCGGCCGGTACTTCACTCCGAAATGGATGCCACCGAATTTGTCGCGGATGTCCAATTGCGCCGCGGCGGTGAATGCATCGGGATCGTATGGCTCTCCGGAAGCGGTCTGCTGAGGCTTATGATAAAATGACGCCATGCCGATGATCGTCTCGGCGGGCGGCGGCAACTCGAAAGCCGCATTGGGTATGACGAGGTCGTAACGCTCGGCGCTGGTCGAACAGACGAGCGGAGAGTGAGCGGCCGCCAGATCGCCGGTCGCCCGTGCGTCAGATAATATGAGAATTGAGATTGCGAGTGTTCCGAGACGCAATACGAGTGCAGTTTTCTTATTCTGCCCCATGACAGCCCCCCATTTTTGGGGACTAAATTCGGCGATTTTTTTTGAAAACGGCTAAATAGCCAAAGACGTTTTGAGCCTAAAGCGAATAAAGGCTTACGACCGATCCCCGAGATTTCCTGGCTTCACACGCTTTGTTTCATTTTTCGTAACCACGTATGGAAACCTTTCGCTTGCCATATCTGCGGGTGCGGCGGGCTGTGCGCATCGCAAGTCCACCCTCTGCGGCGGCTCCGGCCGTCCGGTTTTCCGTCTTGATTTTGCCGGTGCCCCACCGGAATGTCTGCCGCCGGATCAGTCTGTGGCGACGCGAGGCTTCGTTGCTTAATTCCTTCATCCGCGTTAGCGCCGCCGCGCTCTGCGCGGCTGCTCTCGGCACTGCCGCAACGGCGGAGGACCGTGCCGCCTGCGTTTCCAGGAGTCTTGGGACCTTCGAAACCGCGGGCACGCTCGATGGCCGTACATTCAAGCTACGGGACGGGCGGGAGGTTCTGCTTGCAGGCATCGCGGTGCCGCCGGACCGCGCGTCGGCCAAAGACATGCTTGAGCGGCTGCTCGCGGGTGGGACTGTCGTGCTGAAACAGTCCGAACCCGCCGAGGACCGCTACGGGCGGCTCCTCGTTCAGGCCTACGTGTCGCGGGATGGGGTGGAACGCTGGATCCAGGGGGAATTGCTGGGCAACGGCGATGCGCAGGTGAGCGGGCGGCCAGGCGATGCTGCCTGCGCCAAGGCGCTCTGTTCGGCGGAGGCGCAAGCGCGGCGCGACCGGCGGGGGTTATGGGCGGATTCCGCTTATAGCATAAAGGCTTCCGACGATCTTACCGGGCCGTTGGCGCGCCGCGGGCAGTTCACGATTGCCGAGGGCAAAATTTTTTCTGTGCGCGAAAGCGGCGGCACCCTATACATCAATTTCGGGCGGGTTTGGTCGCGTAACCTCACTGTCACGATTTTGAGGCGCAATAGGCCCAACTTCGAAAGCGCCGGCCTGGACCCAAAAAAGCTCGAAGGCGCCTATATCCGGGTGCGTGGCTGGGTCGAAGAGCGTGGTGGACCGCGGATAGAAGCCGCCAGGCCCGAGCAGATTGAGATCGCGGCTCAGGACTGAGTCTGATGAGGGTAATTCCGTCGTGGTGACATGGCATCGGGGGATCGGGGCGAAAAAGCCTGTCGCGCTGGCCGGCATGCTCGTCGCCGCCGCGCTCGCTGGCTGCGCCAGTACCGGCAGCCTGTCGCCGCAACTGTTTCCCGCCGAGAATCCCAGGCAGGTAGAGATGTCGCCTGCCACCCTGCGCGAGCATCAGCGCATCCTCGCGGCCTATGGCGGCGCCTATAACGATCCCAAGCTAGAAGCCTCCATCGGCAACACCGTCGACAAACTGGTCGCGGCGTCCGACCGGCCCGAGGTCAAATACCGCGTCACCATCCTCAATTCTCCGGCGATCAACGCTTTCGCACTGCCGAGCGGACAGCTTTACGTGACCCGCGGACTGATCGCGCTCGCCAACGACAGCGCCGAGCTTGCTTCCGTGCTATCGCATGAGATGGCGCATGTGACCGCGAGCCATGCAGCGATCCGCGAAGACCAGGCGCGGCGGGTGGCGCTGGTCGAAGGCGTCGTCAATCAGGTGCTGAGCGATCCGGAGACCGGCGCGCTGGCGCTGGCGAAGTCCAAGATTGCGTTGGCGAGCTTCTCGCGTTCGCAGGAATTTGAGGCCGACGGGATCGGCGTGGAGGTTTCGGCGCGCGCCGGCTTCGACCCCTACGGCGCCGAGCGCTTCCTCACCTCGATGGGGCGCCATGCAGAGCTGAAGCCGGTCTCGAATTCCGGCTCCAACTCCCGTCCGCTGGATTTTCTTTCTTCGCATCCGAGCACGCCCGAGCGGGTGAAGAATGCGATGCTGCATGCGCGGCAGCGTAGCGCTCCCGGCACCGGCGAACGGGAGCGTGCGGATCATCTTGCCAGCGTCGACGGGTTGGTATTCGGCGAAGATCCGAGCGAAGGTTTTGTGCGCGGCCGGCGCTATCTGCATCCCAAGCTGGGCTTCACTTTCACGGCGCCGGACGGCTTCGTCCTGGAGAATACCGCGCAGGCGGTGCTCGGCGCCAAGGACGGCGGCCAGCAGGCGATGCGGCTCGACGTGGTGCGCGTGCCGGCCGAACAGACGCTCACGGACTACCTGAATTCCGGCTGGATCGGCACGATCGACGAGAAGTCGGTCGAACCCACCACGATCAACGGCTTTCCCGCAGCGACAGCGACGGCCAAAGGCGATCACTGGATTTTCCGGATGTACGCCGTCCGTTTCGGCACCGAGGTTTACCGCTTCATCTACGCAACCAAGCAGAAGACCGGCGAGAGCGAGAGCGCCTTCCGCGAGTCGATCAGCAGCTTCCGCCGGATGTCTCTTTCGGAGATCGAAGCCGCGCGGCCGTTGCGCATCAAGGTGGTGACGGTGACCCCGAGCGACACGCCGGAGCGCCTTGCCGCTCGCATGGCAATTACCGACCGGCCATTGCAGCGCTTCCTTGTGCTCAACGGATTGACGTCCGGCCAGGCGCTGAAGACCGGCGATCAGGTCAAGATCGTCGTCGAATAACGGCGCAGACAATACCCGGCGGAAGCCGCGCGGCGCCTCAGTTCTTCAGCCGATAGCCGGTCTTGAACATCCACCAGATCACGGCGAGACATACGCCAAGAAAGAGCAGCGTCATCGCAAGGCTGATCTCGACACCGACGTCCGCCGTCTCGAAGAAGGCCCAGCGAAAGCCGCTGACCAGGTAGACGACGGGATTGAACAGGCTGATCGTCTGCCAAGCCGGCGGCAGCACGCTGATCGAATAGAAGCTGCCGCCGAGGAAGGTCAGCGGCGTGATGACCAGCAGCGGAACGATCTGCAGCTTCTCGAAACCGTCCGCCCAAATCCCGATAATGAAGCCAAGCAGGCTGAAGGTGATCGCCGTCAGGATCAGGAAGGTGAGCATCCAGAGCGGGTGCTCGACCCGTACCGGAACGAAAAACAACGACGTGATGAAAATGATCACCCCGAGGATGACCGATTTGGTGGCAGCAGCCCCGACATAGCCAAGTACGATCTCGAAGGCCGAGATCGGCGCCGCCAGGATTTCGTAGATCGTGCCGGTGAAGCGCGGGAAATAGATGCCGAAAGATGCGTTCATCACGCTCTGCGTCAACAGCGTCAGCATGATCAGACCGGGCACGATGAAGGCGCCGTAGGCCACGCCCTCGATGTTGGTGATGCGCGAGCCGATCGCGGCGCCGAAAACGACGAAATAGAGCGCGGTGGAGAGCACGGGCGACACGATGCTCTGCATCAGCGTGCGCCCGGTGCGGGCCATCTCGAAAGTGTAGATCGCGCGGACGGCCTGGAAATTCATTTTTTCTGCCTCACCAAGCCGACGAAGATGTCTTCCAGCGAGCTTTGGCTGGTATTGAGATCGTTAAAGGCGATGCCGGCGCCCCTGAGATCCTCGAGCAGCGAGGTAATGCCGGTGCGCTCGCCCTGGGTGTCATAATTGTAGATCAGCTCGTTGCCATCCTCCGCCAGCGCCAGCCGGTGCCCGGCCAGCTCGGCCGGAATGGCTTCGAGTTTCTTCGGCAGGTGCAGGCGAAGCTGCTTCTCGCCGAGCTTACGCATCAGCTCGGTCTTCTCCTCGACCAGGATGATCTCGCCCCTATTGATGACACCGATGCGGTCGGCCATCTCCTCGGCTTCCGCGATGTAATGGGTGGTCAAGATGATGGTGACGCCAGACGCGCGCAGCGACCGCACGATCTGCCACATGTCCTTGCGCAACTCGACGTCAACGCCGGCGGTCGGCTCATCCAGGAACAGGATGCGCGGCTCGTGCGAGAGCGCCTTGGCGATCAGCACCCGGCGCTTCATGCCGCCGGACAGGGTCATGATCTTGTTGTCCTTCTTGTCCCACAGCGACAGGTCTTTGAGAATTTTCTCGATCAGCGCCGGATCGGGCGTCTTGCCCCAGAGACCGCGGCTGAAAGACACCGTGGCCCACACCGTCTCGAAGGCATCGGTGGTCAATTCCTGCGGCACCAGGCCGATCAGCGCACGGGCGGCCCGGTAGTCACGGATGATGTCATGGCCGTCCACCAGCACCTTGCCCCCGGTCGGGGTGACGATGCCGCAGATCAGGCTGATCAGCGTGGTCTTGCCCGCGCCGTTGGGGCCGAGCAGAGCGAATATCTCGCCCCGGCGGATGTCCAGGTCGACGTTCTTGAGCGCCTTGAAACCAGACGCATAGGTTTTTGAGACGCCGGAGACGGTGATGATCGATGACATGCGAGAACCAGGCGGGCAGGACCGGAATCGGTGAAATAAGCAGCAATTTATGGGCAGGCGGGAACCGGAGTTACGTAAACCTAGTTATGATCCCCGGTGCCCAGGGGGAAGGCCACGCCGGAACAAAAGTTGCGCCTGCGCGGCCATCAGCCCATAGGGTTTCGCCCGAAGGCCGCCGGGACGTCATGAATAAGCTTTCCCTGCGTTTGCGTCTCCCGCTGCTGGTCGCCGGCACGATGCTACCGCTCATCTTGTTCGCGGCGGGCCTGGTCTACGTCAAGCATGTGCGCGACCGGGCGGCAGCCTTCGACCGCGTGCTGGAGACGGTGAAAAGCATCCAGGTCGTGCTCGATACCGAGATGCAAGGCATCACGCTTGCGCTCGAAGTGCTGGCCAATTCGCGCGCCCTGCAAAACGAGGATCTCGACGGCTTTCGCAACAACGCCCATGCCTTTCTGCGGCGCTATCCGATGTCATTCATTTCGCTCGCAAATAAGGACGGCACGCAAGTCCTGAACACCGGCGTTCCATCGGGGCAGCCGCCGCCGCGGCGGGGCAATGTGGAAACCATCGAGGCTGTCTTCCGGACGGGACAGCCGGCCTATTCCAACCTGTTCATCGGCTCCGTCAGCGGACGACGCATCGTGACCGTCAGCGTACCGGTGATCCGGGATGGCCAAATCGTCCATGAGATTGCTTTCAATCCGCCGCTCGAAATGTTTCAGCACATTATCCAGCGTCAGCGCCCCACCGACGATTGGACGATGTCGATTTTCGACCGCACGGGCACGAATCTCGCGCGGGTGCCGAATCCCCAACAGACCATCGGACTGAAGGCTTCGCCCACGCTATTGCCTGCGCTGCAATCCCAGAAGGAAGGCAAGCTGCCCACCTATTCGCTGGAGGACGTGGAGCTTCTCACCGCCTTCACCCGCTCGCCGCTCTCCGGCTGGACGGTGGCGGCGGGCATTCCCGTCGCCACGCTCACGGCTCCGCTGTGGCGGGAACTCGCCTTCACGGCGGCGGTCGGATTTATCATGCTGGGGATCGGGCTGGCCTTCGCCATCGGGATGGCGGCGCGTATCGCGCGCGGCGAGATGCTGCATGGGCTGCTGATCAACGAATTGAACCATCGGGTGAAGAACACGCTGGCGACGGTGCAATCGATCGCGTCGCAGACGTTCCGCTCCTCGGTGAAGACCGGCGACGCACGCCGCAAGTTCGAGGCCCGATTGAGCTCGCTCGGCCGCGCTCACAACATCCTCAGCGAAGAGAAATGGGAAAGCGCCGAATTGCGCGAGATCGTCGACAGCGTACTCGAGCCCTATGCATCGACGGAGCCCGAACGCCTGCGCGTATCCGGCCCGCCGGTGCGGCTGGCGCCCAGCCCGGCATTGATGCTGTCGATGGCCTTGCACGAACTGGCGACCAACGCGGCCAAACACGGCGCGCTAGCGAACGGGTCAGGCCGGATCGCGATCGAATGGGAATGGCTCGCGTCCAAGCGCGCGCGGCTGACCTGGAAGGAAAGCGGCGGGCCTCCGGCGCAGCCCGGCGAGCGCAAGGGCTTCGGGACCATGCTGATCGAGCAGGCCTTCGCCGCGCAGGTGGGAGGCAGCGCAGCGCTGGAATACACCGCAGACGGCGTGGTCTGCACGCTCGAATGCCAGCATTTGTGATCGTCACTGGGCGCTGATGCCCGCGTCTTTCACGACTTTCTGCCATCGCGCGGCGTCAGCGGCGACGAATTGTCCGAATTGCTCGGGCGTTCCGCCGGCCACGGTCAATCCCTGCCTGGCCAGCGCATCCGCGGTCTTGGGCTGCTGCAGGATTTCGTTCACCACTGCATTGTAGCGCAGGATGACCTCGCGCGGCGTTCCGGCGGGCGCCAGCAGGCCATACCAGAGATGGACTTCGAAGCCCGTGATCCCTTGCGAGTCGAGCGTCGGCAGGTCGGGCGCAACTTTGGCGCGCTCGAGACTGGCGACGCCAAGCAGTCGCATCTGATTTTCCCGAACCAGCGGCAGCGCCAGATGCACCGCCATAAATCCGGCTTTGACATGCCCGCCGATCAGATCGGTGACCGCGCCCGCCGAGCCGCGATAGGGAATATGCCGCACATCGACTTTGGCGGAGAGCTTGAACAATTCCATCGCGAGATGATGCGGGGTGCCGATGCCGGGCGAGCCGTAATCGATTTCATTCGGCCGCGCCTTGGCGTAATCGATGAATTCCTTGGTCGACGCCACCGGGAGCGATGGATGCACGGCCAGCGCCAGCACGCCGTAGCCGGGCGCGACGATGGGCGCAAAGCTCTTGATCGGGTCGTAGGCTACGTCCTTCAGCAGGCTGATATTCGCCGTGAAGGGATTCGACGTCATCAAGAGGGTATGGCCGTCGGGTGCGGCGCGGGCGACGACCTGGGTTCCGATATTGCCGCTGGCGCCCGGCTTGTTGTCCACGACCACGGGCTGGTTCCAGCGCCGTTGGATTTCCTCGCCGATGGTGCGCGCGAGGATGTCGGGCCCGGTGCCCGGGGTGAAAGGCACCACGATGGTGATGGTCCGGCCGGGGGTCTGCGCGAACGCGCCGAGCGGCATGGCCAGTGAGGCGGAAAGCACCAGCGCGACATGAAGCAACGATCGGCTGATCCTGCGAATTGTCATGGCGCCCTCTTGTTGCACCGAACGTTTCCCCGGCAGGCTACTGCCGCGGGCTTCGGGGCGCAAAAGCAAAAAGCCCGGCATCACTGCCGGGCTTTGCAACTTCAGGCCGAGATATCGGCTTAGGCCGCCTCTTCCTCGACCGAGGCTTCGTCATCAGCCGGCTTCGGTCCGCGGCGCGGGCCCTTGGCCAGAGCGGCTTCGATCTCCTTCACCGCTTCGGTCTCGGTCACGCGCTGCACCGCCGCGATTTCGCGCGACAGGCGATCGAGCGCCGCCTCATAAAGCTGCCTCTCACTGTAAGACTGCTCGGGCTGCGATTCGGAACGGAACAGGTCGCGGACCACCTCGGCGATGGCGACAATGTCGCCCGAGTTGATCTTCGCCTCGTATTCCTGGGCGCGACGCGACCACATCGTACGCTTGATGCGGGCGCGGCCCTTCAAGGTTTCCAGCGCGCGCTTGACCATCGGGCCTTCGGCGAGCTTGCGCATGCCGACGCTGACGATCTTGGCGGTGGGAACCCGCAAGGTCATCTTGTCCTTGATGAAGTTGATGACGAATAGTTCGAGCTTGGCGCCTGCGACTTCCTGTTCCTCAATGGAAACAATCTGCCCGACCCCATGGGCCGGATAGACAATGAACTCGTTGGTCTTGAAGCCTTGGCGTTGTGTAGTCTTCTTGCTGGTCATCCCAGGGATTGCTCCTTCACCGGCCGGCTTGCGCACGACCGATTTGGCCACGGGAGCCACACGGCGGGCGGAGCCGCGTGCAGCTTGCGGTGTCCGCCGGCTCGCGCCGGCTGACTTCTTCTTGGCCTGACGCACGGCGGCCACGGAGGATTTTTTTCTCCGGCTAGCTCCGGCGGAGGTTTTTTTCACACGTTGACGCGATTTTCCTGCCACTGCCTTCGCGTGGATTCCACGCCCTCAATAAGAGGCCCCGGGGACGCAGCGAAAAAATAGGCCCCCAATAGGAGGCTCGGCTGCGGGTTTCATTATATTGAAGCTCGTATAGCACATTTTCTCCAAGAATCAAAGCGTTATGGCATTACAAAACGGTAATTCACGCAGTCGTCACCAGCAAAAAGCCTGCATTGGTTAAAATCGCGGGCGGCCCGCTTTGGTTCCGCCGTGCCGAGGTCACGCTTCCGCCCAAGCTCTTAATGCCGTTAACCGCGACGCGAATGACTTAGTCACCGGAGCCGGGTTTCGGAGAAAAATATTTTTCCTTATCCGGCGTGCCGTCCCATTCCTTGGCGTCCGCGGGCGGCTCTTTCTTGGTAGTGATGTTCGGCCAGATTTTTGCGAATTCGGCGTTCACCCCCGCCCATTTTTCATGGCCGGGCTCGGTATCGGGCTTGATCGCATCGACCGGGCATTCGGGTTCGCAGACGCCACAATCGATGCATTCGTCCGGGTGGATGACGAGCATGTTCTCGCCTTCGTAGAAACAGTCCACCGGACAGACCTCCACGCAGTCCATGTATTTGCATTTGATGCAGTTTTCATTGACGACGTAAGTCATTCCCGCTCCGGAAAATGCGCGTAACCTATATGGAGGTGGCCTAGCCCAGCGCCTAGAGAGGCGCAAGGGTCGAAGCCTTCAGTCACCGTCTTCTTGCAGCCGGTCGATGGCACGGCGTTCCCGCTTGGTCGGCCGCCCGGAGCCGGGCTCGCGCGCGGCCACTTTCGGCGAATCGTCCGCCGGCGGCGGCAACGGGGTGAGATCGGCATATAGCACCCGCCCGGCCTCGGCGTCGCCTCGCCGCTCTGCGAAGCCCGCCACCTTGAGGATCCGGACCTGCCGGTCGAGCGCGACGGTGATGACGTCATCGGCCCGCACCAGCCGGCTTGGCGCGGTGATGCGCTCCCGGTTGAGCCGCACCAGCCCCGACGTGACGAGTTCGGCGGCGGCGCTGCGTGTGCGCACCACGCGCGCATGCCACAACCACTTATCGATGCGCTGGCGATCCATCAAGCGGCTCAGCGCCGCTCCTTGGTGTCGGCTTCGAGTTGCGCCTTCAGCGCCGCGAGCTTGGCGAAAGGCGAATTCGGGTCCGCGACCTTCTCGCGGCGTTCCTGCAGCCTGGGTTTCGCGAATGCACCGCGATCCCGCTGGCCTTCCCGCCGCGGCGGCCGATCCTGAGGCGGACGCCCCTTGCCCTTGTGTTCGGGCCGGTGACGCTGCGGGCGCGGCTTGCGCTGCGGCGGCTCCCCGCCGCCCTCCGCCGCCGCGGACGCTTCCACCGGGGCGGGCGACGTGCTTGCTGCTGCGCCTTCGGCGGCCGCAGTCGCCGGCTCCGGACGGCGGTGACGACGCGGTTTACCATGACGCGGACGTTCCGACGGCCGCCCCGGGCGCCATACCTCGATAAAGGCTGCCTCTTCGGCCGCGCTAGGCGCTGCGGTTGCTGTCGCAACCGGTTCCGCATCTCGGTCGACCCCCCTCCCGGCGCGGCTTCCAATACTTGAGCATTTTCTACTTGAGCGTTTTCTACTTGCGCGTTTTCTACTTGGGCGTTTTCGCCGACCGGGCCGGGCTCACGCTCCGCGCCCTCGCCGGCTTCCGGCACACCGGCTTCCGGCACGTTGGCCGCCGGCTCCACCGGCGGCGCGGCGGCTTCCACCGGCTTCGGCCGCCGGTCCGCGCGATAGCCGAGCGAGCGCAGCACCGTGGCAAAGTCTTCACCCGAAGCGCCGGTCAGCGAGGTCATCGCGGGCGTTACCGTGAAACCGCCGCCTTCCGCCGCGCCGGGCGGTTTTGGGATCGGGGAGCCTTCGCGCCAGCTCAGCGCCGGGCGGATGAGATCCGCCAGCCGTTCCAGGATGTCGACACGCACCGCACGCTCGCCGCAGACCCGATAACCGACGGTGCGATAGAGCGGCCGGGCGATCTCCTTGTCGGCCGGGATGGAGGTACGTCCTCCGGAAGCGAGTGCGCGCAATTCGTCGAGGCCCTTGGCATCGGGCGCGGCGTGTTTCAGCGCCCATAATTGCGCGGCAAGAATCCGCGGCGCCGGCTTCAGCAGATTGGGCAGATAAATATGGTAGGCGCCGAACCGCACCCCGTATTTGCGCAGGGTCGCGCGCGCGGGCTGATCGAGGCCCTTGACGTCATCCGCGACCTTCTGCCGCTCCAGCACGCCGAGCGCCTCGACGAGCTGGAAGGCGACGCCGCGCGCCATGCCGGTGATGTCCTCCGCAGCCGACAAAGCGAACAGCGGCCCGAGTATTTTTTCGACATGGCTCTTCAGCCAGAGATCGAGCCGCGCCTGCACCATGTCGCGCGCAGCGCCCGTCAGCTGCTCGTCGGCGAGCACGCGCACCCGCGGGCGCAGCACTTCGTCGGCTGCAACCAGCTTGCCGACGGCGTCGCCCTGCCAGCGGATTGCGCCGTCAGCCGCGAGCACGAATTGCTCGTCGGGCGCCTGCGAAAGCCGCGCGGCGCGGGCATCAATCTCACCGGCCAGCGCTTTTTGGGCAGTGGCCTGCAGCGCCTTGGCCTCCGATCCTCCGGCCGAAGGCGCAGCAGCGAAGACGAAACCATCAAGCCGGCCGATGACGTGGCCTTCGACCACGACCTCGCCTGTCTTTCCGATTTCCGTCTCCAGCATCGTGCTTTCCTTCAACCGCCGCATCAACACGCTGGTGCGGCGGTCGACGAAGCGTTCCGCCAGACGTTCGTGCAGCGCGTCGGAGAGCTTATCTTCTACCGCGCGTGTGACACCCTGCCAATGCTCCGGATCGGCAAGCCAATCGGGACGGTTCGCGACAAAGGTCCAGGTCCTGACATGCGCGATACGGTTGGATAGGGCGTCGATGCCGCCGTCGGTGTGGTTGGCCAGTGCGATCTGCCGGGCGAACCAGTCGGTCGAGATATGGCCCTCCCGCATCAAGAAACCATAGAGGGTCACGGCAAGTTCCGCATGGGTCGCCGGCGCGATCTTGCGGTAGTCGGGAACCTGGCAGACATCCCACAAGCGTTCCACGGCGTTGCGCGTTTTCGCCACCGCGCGCACGCTTTCGTCGCGCGCCGCGTGTTCCAGCACCAAAATGTCCTCGGCGATGGGCGCGCGCGTGAGCCCAGGCTCCTTCGGCGTCACCGCCAGCGAAACCTGCAGCGCGCCAAGTGAAGCGAAATCCAGATCCGTATTGCGCCATTGCAGCAGCCGAACGGGTTCGAAACTGTGGCTCTCGAGCGCCTGCACCAGGTCCGGCTCAAAGGCCGGGCAGCGTCCCGTCGTGCCGAAGGTGCCGTCGCGCGTGGCGCGGCCGGCACGGCCAGCGATCTGCGCCAGTTCGGCCGGATTGAGCCGGCGATATTGATAGCCGTCGAATTTCCTGTCCGAAGCAAAGGCGACGTGATCGACGTCGAGATTAAGCCCCATGCCTATGGCGTCGGTGGCGATGAGATAATCCACGTCGCCGGACTGATAGAGCGCCACCTGCGCGTTGCGCGTGCGCGGCGAGAGCGCGCCCAGCACCACTGCAGCGCCGCCGCGCTGGCGGCGGATCAGCTCGGCGATGGCGTAAACTTCCTCGGCCGAAAACGCGACGATGGCGGAACGGCGTGGCAGGCGCGTGATCTTCTTCTCGCCGGCGAAAGTAAGCTGCGACATGCGCGGCCGGCTCAGGATATGCGCGCCGGGCAGCAGCTTCTCGATCATCGGCCGCATGGTCGCGGCGCCCAGCACCAGCGTCTCCTCGCGCGCGCGGCGATTGAGCATGCGATCGGTGAAGACATGGCCGCGCTCGAGATCCGCGCCGAGCTGCACTTCATCGACCGCGAGGAAGGCGACGTCGAGGTCGCGCGGCATCGCTTCGACGGTGGAGATCCAGTAGCGCGGATTTGGCGGCTTGATCTTCTCTTCGCCGGTGATGAGCGCAACCGACTCGGCGCCGACGCGGTCGACCACTTTGTTGTAGACCTCGCGCGCCAATAGCCGCAGCGGCAGGCCAATGACGCCCGAAGAATGCGCAACCATCCGCTCGATCGCCAGATGCGTCTTGCCGGTATTGGTCGGGCCGAGAATGGCGGTGACGCCGGCACCCCGCGCACGCGGATCGCGAGTGGCGGAGGGAGAAAAGGAAATGGTCATCGAGCGTCCGGCTGATGGGAGGGTGTTCGGTTCCCTCTAGGGAGTTTTCAAGCGAAGCGGAACCGGGTCGACTGAAGAAAACGCCCTTTTTGAAAGGGCTAGGCGCGTAGCGCAGATAAGCTCATCCGCAATCTGCGCAAGCGGATCGCTTTCGGCCAAACCAGTATCCACTTTTGCTGTATCCGCGGCGATTCTGTCTCAGAATGCGACGCCCAAAAGCGCCAGCCTTAAACTGTAGAACGAGTTCTGGAACAAATCGCGGCCGAATCGGTACTCGAAGGCGGGTCAAACTCCGTTCACCGCGACATCTAGCGCTCGGCTTTCAGCGCCCCACAACATCATGCTCAGGACGGCGTCGGGACCGTCACAGTCCCGCCGAAAGCGTTAATGATGGCGGACTCCATCTGCTCGAAGAGTCAAGTGGGTTAAAGCGCCTTGGCATTGGTCGGCACCGCCCGCGACACCGGGGTCACCACGAATTGCGTCGCCTCCAGCACAGCGTCGCCGACCGGCGTCGGCACCGACATGCGGAACGGCACCACAAGGCGCGTACCGGCAACCGGTACGAGCCACACTTCCGTATCCTTCATGGACGTCAGGTATTTGATCACTGGGCGTGTGGGTATGTGGCCCGCCTGCGGCGTGAAAGCGACCGAGCAGACCAGCGCCGGACCTTGATAACCCTTCTCCACCTTGACCTTGTCCATGCGCTTGAAGGCCAGGCGCAGGTCATAGCGCATGCGGCCGTCGAAAATCGCGATCGACCGCTGGCAGGTTTCCGCCGTCATCGGATCGGCACTGCCCGCCACTCGTATCAGGGAGGCCGTCATCGGGTCGGTGATGCCGCGGCGATGGGCCTCGGTGATCGGCACCCGCTCAGGGTCCGGCGGCGAGGGCGGCTTCACCGAGTAATCCTTCACGGCGCCATTCTCGATCGCCATCTCCACCTCATCCTTTTTCTTATTGGCGGTGATGGTCGCGGCATAACTGCGGGGCACCGGCTGGCCATTGGCAACAGTGCCCCGTGACGCGCTGGTGCCTGTGCCGCCGGCGAAGATCTTCAGCAGGCCGGTTGCCATCCCGCTGGCAGCCGCGGTGTATTGGTCATCCCGGTAGTCGATCACCCAGGCGCCGCGGCCGATGGTGACGCCGCCCAGCGTTGCGGCATAGCGCGCGTCGAGCTTGGCCTGGGCATAAGCGATGTCGGGGACTGCGCAGGCCAGCATGGTCAGCCCGGCAGCGGTGGCTTGCAGCAGGCGCGGTAGGTCGACCCGGATTGGCAGCACGAAATTCGGTCCTTTTTGCCCAGTGCAAGGCTTGGTGGCAGGCTCCCGCGCGTAACACAACACGCCGGCCCGAACGAGCCGCAACCGCCGCAAATGCCGGGTTTAACAACAGATTTCCTGCTGGTCTCGGCGGGGAATACGTCCTTTGTATGAAGTATCCGCCGCCGGCCGGAAGGCCTGGCTTGACGCCTTTAGCCGGCGTCCCTTATACGTTCGCCTGCTCTCGCAAAAAGATAGGCACTGCCCGGGCGCATCCAGCGCGGGGCGACGAATTTCGAGGTTTAGCCATGTCGCAGCGATGCGAATTGACCGGCAAGGGTCCTCAGGTCGGGCACAAAGTCAGCCACTCCAACCATAAGACTAAGCGGCGGTTCATGCCGAACCTTTGCAATGTCACCTTGGCGTCGGAAATTCTCGGCCGCCGGGTGCGCCTGCGGATCTCCGCCAATGCCGTCAAGACGGTCGACCATCGCGGCGGCCTCGATGCCTTCCTGCTCAAGGCCAAGGCTGAGGAGCTGTCACCGCGCGCGCTTGAATTGAAACGCCAGGTGCAGAAGAAGCGCGCCGCGGCGAGCGAAGCCAAGGCGGGCTGAACTCCACAAGTTTCCGTTCCAAATGGCCGGGCTTCCCGGCCATTTTTATTCGCCGGTCAGCGTGAACTGCATCAGCAGCGTGCGTTGCAGCGGCGAGAAATTGTCGTCCGAGACGATCGTGATCACCAGTTCACCCGACGCTGTACGATGCAGGCCAAGCGCCTCGTAGTTATCCACCTGCTGGTTGACGTCGGCATACAAGAGCTGCTCGCCGTCGACGGTGGCGCCCGGACGCAAGTCGCCCGCGGCGATCCGGCGGAGGCGCACGGCGGCGCCCCGCCAGGGCGAATAGCGCCGCTCCAACAGCAAGAGATCGCCGCCGGGCAACACTGTCGTATCCGTGACGGAAAAATCGTCGCGGAGCCGAACGGAGAACGATCCGGGATCGGTCCGCCGAGCAAAAAGCCCTTGATGTTTCCTGACGCATCGAGCGCCTTTTCCGTGATGGCGATCAGTGTGCCGGCAAGCGGCTGCCCCTTTGGCACGATGGCCAGCGCTTCGATCCCTTCGTTGTTGGGAAAATCCTTAAACTCGTCCGGAACCGGGACAGCCACGGCGCGCGCCTTGAAACCGCTCTTGGCGAAATCGAACTTCACGATCTGATGCTTGCGCTCGATGCCGACATAGATCGTGCCGCGATCGTCCGCTATGGCTTCGGTGTCCCACAAGCCGCGCGCGGCCAGGCGCTTGCCGTCGGCGCTGAGCATCGGCGCCATGACTGCGTCGGCGATGCCGGAGGGCGCGGAGCCGGCATAGGTGATCCGCCCGCGCAGCCAACGGCCCATATCGGTTACCGCGAGGAAGCCGCTGCCGTCCGGCATGATTCGCAATCCGGAGATCCCGCCGAATTCCCTGGTCGGCGATGTCAGCTGCAATCCGCCGCGGAATTCCAGCTTGCCGAAGCGGCGCAGCTCACGATCCTTCAGATCGAAATAATCGATCGCAATCGCATTGATCTGGATGGTGCCTTGCGCCAGCGTCGGTGCGGCCGGCAAGAGCAGCGCAGCCGCAGCGAAAAGCAGGCGAGCCGCACGCAAGGCCGGTTGCGAGAAAAACATGACGCGCTTTCCTGCCGGTCCTGTTTTCGTCAGTGCTTGGTAGGAGGATCGAGGAAGGTGGCGGATTTCCGCGACCAGACGTCTGGCTTGCGCAGGGGCGGCCGCCAGGGCGCCTCGGCGGCCTGTTCGTCGAACAATTCCGCGAGTTTTTCCGTCATCGCGCCGCCCAGCTCCTCGGCGTCAACGATGGTGACGGCGCGGCGGTAATAGCGCGTCACGTCATGGCCGATCCCGATGGCGATCAGCTCGACCGGTGAGCGCGTCTCGATGTCGTTGATGATCCAGCGCAGATGACGCTCGAGATAATTGCCCGGATTGACCGACAAGGTTGAATCGTCGACCGGCGCGCCGTCGGAGATCATCATCAGAATCTTGCGCTGTTCGGCCCGCGCCAATAGCCGCTTATGCGCCCAATCCAGCGCCTCGCCGTCGATATTCTCCTTCAACAAACCTTCGCGCATCATCAATCCCAGATTCTTGCGCGCACGCCGCCAGGGCGCGTCGGCGGATTTATAGATGATGTGGCGCAGATCGTTCAGTCGGCCCGGGTTGGCGGGCTTGTTGGCGGCGAGCCAGTTTTCACGCGACTGTCCGCCCTTCCAGGCCCGCGTCGTGAAGCCGAGGATTTCCACCTTCACCCCGCAGCGCTCGAGCGTGCGCGCCAGAATGTCGGCGCAGGTGGCGGCCACGGTAATCGGGCGGCCGCGCATGGAGCCGGAATTATCCAGCAGCAGCGTGACGACGGTGTCGCGGAAATTGGTTTCTTTCTCGTGCTTGAACGAGAGCGGATGCATCGGATCGATGATGATGCGCGAGAGCCGTGAGGCGTCGAGCACGCCCTCCTCCAGGTCGAATTCCCAGGCGCGGTTCTGCTGAGCCATCAGGCGGCGCTGCAGACGGTTGGCCAGGCGGGCGACAACGCCCTGCAGACTGGACAATTGCTTGTCCAGATAAGCGCGCAGGCGATCGAGCTCGTCGGCGTCGCAGAGCTGCTCCGCCGGCACGATCTCATCGAAGCGGGTCGTAAACGGGCGGTAGTCGGGCCCGCGCGGCTCGTTCTGGCCGCCGCGTGGACGCCAGGGCTGCGCGGCTTCGTCGCCGTCCTCGCCCTCGGTATCATCCATCAGGTCTGAGGTGGACGCTTCGGCGCCTTCGGTGGCTTCATCCGGCTGATCTTCGCTCGAGGATTCCGCCTCTTCCGCGCGCATGCGCTCGGCTTCTTCGGATTTCTTGTTCTCGCCGTCTTCGCCTTCTTCCTTCTTGCTGCGCTGCGCCTCGCTGTCCTCTTCCTCGTCGCCCTCGCTCTCACTGCGATCCTCGCCCATGTCGAGGTTATCGAGCAGATCGTGGACGGCGTCGCCGAAGCGGCGCTGGTCATCCACCAGCCGTTCCAGGCGGTCGAGGTTTTTGCCCGCGCGTTCTTCGATCATCGGCCGCCAGAGATCGACCAGATGCTTGGCTGCAGGCGGCGGGGCAAGGCCGGTCAGCCGTTCGCGTACCAGCATGGCGAGCGCGTCCTCGATCGGTGCATCGGCGCGATCGGTGACCTCGCTGGCCTTGCCGCGGTGAAAACGGTCATCCAGCATGGCGGAAAGATTTTGCGCCACGCCCTGCATGCGCCGGGCCCCGATGGCTTCGACGCGCGCCTGTTCCACCGCTTCGAATACCGCACGCGCCTGCTGCCCGCCGGGCTGAATGCGGCGGTGCACGGCGGGATCATGACACGCGAGCCGCAGCGCCATGGCATCAGCATGCCCGCGCACGATGGCGGCCTCCTTCAGCGTCAGCTTGCGCGCCGGCTCCGGCAGCCGCGCCTTCAGGCCGACAAGGCCAGGCCGTTCCGCGGCAAAGCTGACGTCGACCCCCGGCTTTTTGGCGATCGCGCGCAGGCAACCGGCCACCGCGTGCTTGAACGGCTCGGCGGGCGAGTGCTTCGTGGACGGCTTTGGCTTCTGATTGGAGGCCATGCTGAGCGGCTTCCGGCTGGATGACTAGGACAGCGCGACGTTGACCGACGACTCCGGCAATTCCTGCCCGAAACAGCGCTGGTAGAACTCCGCCACGATTGGGCGCTCGAGCTCGTCGCACTTGTTCAAGAAGGTGAGACGGAAGGCAAAGCCGATATCCTTGAAGATATCGGAATTCTCCGCCCAGGTGATAACCGTGCGCGGGCTCATCACCGTGGAGATGTCGCCGTTCATGAAGGCGTTGCGCGTGAGATCGGCGACGCGCACCATCTTGCCGACGATGTCGCGGCCTTCGTCGGTGCGGTAGTGCTTGGCCTTGGCCAGCACGATCTCGACCTCATTGTCATGCGGCAGATAGTTGAGCGTGGTCACGATCGACCAACGGTCCATCTGCGCCTGATTGAGCTGCTGGGTGCCATGATAAAGGCCGCTGGTGTCGCCGAGCCCGATCGTGTTGGCGGTGGCGAAGAGGCGGAAAGCCGGATGCGGCTTGATCACGCGGCTCTGGTCGAGCAGCGTGAGCCGGCCGGACGATTCCAGCACGCGCTGAATCACGAACATCACGTCGGGTCGCCCGGCGTCATATTCGTCGAAGCAGAGCGCAACATTGTTCTGATAGGCCCAGGGCAAGATACCGTCGCGGAATTCCGTGACCTGCTGGCCATCCTTGATGACGATCGCGTCCTTGCCGATCAGGTCGATGCGGCTGATGTGGCTGTCGAGATTGACGCGCACCATCGGCCAGTTCAGCCGCGCCGCAACCTGCTCGATATGCGTCGATTTTCCGGTGCCGTGATAGCCGGTGACGATCACGCGGCGGTTGCGCGCAAAGCCGGCGAGAATGGCAAGCGTGGTCGGCTTGTCGAAGCGATAATCCGGATCGATTTCCGGCACGTGCTCGTCGGCCACGGAATAGGCCGGCACTTCCATTTCGCTGTCGATGCCAAATTGCTGGCGGACCGACACCTTCATGTCCGGCAGGCCGGCCACTTCTTGCGCTACGGCACCCATTCATCCTCCGTGGTTTCGAAAACACTCGAAACCCGCTGCGGTTCGGCAATAAGGTCTAGATTCGGAACGGGAATCTAGCAGAAAAGGCCCAACGGGGGAAAACGGGCCCGCTAACCCAATCCTACCAAGTAGATAGGTGTTTCCGGATGGCCCGGAAAGGCGGAGCAGGGTTGCACTATCGCCGGGCGGGCCCCCCCGGAGGCGGTCAGGCGAAGCCGATCGATTTCAAATATTTGTACGCCTGGATGATGTCGCGCAGCCGATCCTCGGTGGAACGGTCGCCGCCATTCGTATCCGGGTGATGCTGTTTCACCAGCGCCTTGAAGGCGGTGCGCACATCCGCCTTAGTGGCATCGTTCTCCAGACCGAGATCATGCAGCGCCTTGCGCTCGGCGTTGCGGATCATGCGGCCTTCCGGCTGCGGCGGCTCGGAGCCCGCCCGCCAGCGCCCACCGGTCTCCTTGAACACGTCGAAGGGATCATCCGCGCCGTCGAAGCCGGAGTGGCGCGCCCGCCGCTTCACCGTCTCGTTGATCGGGCCGTTCATGCCGATTTTCCAGGTCGGCCGATGACCGGTGATCGAATCCTTCTGATAACGCGCGACCGCGTCGTCGCTCATGCCGGCGAAGAAATTGTACGACTGGTTATACTCGCGCACATGCGCGAGGCAGAAGTTCCAGTATTCCTTTTCCCGCTGCCGGCCCTTCGGCGCGCGATGCGTGGCCCCGGCCTGGCATCCCTTCCAGTCGCAGGCCGGACGATCGACGCGCTCGCCCTGCTCCGGATTGGGCTTGACCCGGATGCGATCGAAATGGGGTGAGTTGAATTTCATAGCCGATGATTATGCGAAATAGCCGCAGCCCGCTTCAAGTCTTGACAATTGGCCAAATGCAGCTTCCTACCCCAGTCATGCAAACAAAAGATGTCATCACGCGAAAGTTGACCGAGGCTTTCGCGCCCGAAGATTTAAGCGTGTTGGACGAATCCGACCAGCACCAGGGTCATGCCGGCCATCGGCCTGGCGGGGAAACGCACTACCGCATTTATATCGTGTCCGAGGCATTCCGGGGGAAGAGCCGGATCGACCGGCACCGGATGATAAATTCGGCGCTGGCGGCGGAACTTGCCGGCGGCGTGCATGCGCTCGCCATCCATGCCAAGGCGCCGGGCGAAGGCGGGGTCTAGCTAGCGCCAAGCTGCTCCGCCAGGAAAGCCCGGATCTCGGCCTGATCGACGTCGGGCTCGATGAAGGCCGAGCCGATGCCGCGCGCGAGAATGAGCGCGAGCTTGCCGCGCTTCACCTTTTTGTCCTGCGCCATCAATTCAAGCAGCTGGTCCGGCCCGGGCAGGTCGCCGGCAATGTCCGATGGGCGGGTCGGCAAGCCGGCGGCGGCCACATGGCGCGCCACACGCTCGGCCTCCGATGCCGGCAGGAGGCCGCGCCGCGCCGAGAAGGCGAAGGCGAGCGCCATGCCGACGGCCACGCCCTCGCCATGCAAGAGCCGGTCGGAAAATCCGGTCGCGGCTTCGAGCGCATGGCCGAATGTGTGACCAAGATTGAGCAGCGCGCGTTCGCCGCTTTCGCGCTCATCGCGCGCCACGGTGCCGGCCTTGGCGCGGCAGCTCACGGCGATGGCATGTTCGCGCGCCGCCCCGCCCGCAAACACATCGCGCGAATTAGCCTCCAGCCAGGAAAAGAAAGCCGCGTCGCCGATCAGGCCGTATTTGACCACCTCGGCATAGCCGGCGCGAAATTCGCGCGGCGGCAAGGTGTCGAGCAGCGCGGTGTCCGCGAGCACCAGAATCGGCTGCTGGAAAGCGCCGATCAGATTTTTGCCGTGCTGCGAATTGATGCCGGTCTTGCCGCCCAACGAAGAATCCACCTGCGCCAGCAGCGTTGTCGGAACCTGCACTACTTCCAACCCGCGCCGCACCACGGAGGCCGCGAAACCTGCCAGATCGCCGACCACGCCGCCGCCGAGCGCTACCACCACGTCGCCGCGCTCGATGCGCTCGGCGATGATGGTTTCGCAGACACGCTCAAACACGCGGAAGCTTTTCGACTTCTCGCCCTCGGGCACGATGGTGCGCACGGAACCGATGCCGGCTTCGCTCAGCGCGGCTTCCGCCATGTCGAGATAAAGCTTGGCTACCGCGGAATTGGTGACGATGGCGGCGCGCACGTTCGGCCGCAGCGCGGCAAGCCGCTGGCCGAGCGAAGAAAGCAGCCCGCGCCCGATCACGATATCATAGGCGCGCTCGCCGAGCGGCACGTTCACGGTCACCGGCTCTCCGGAGCGAAGCGGCGCGGTCATGGCATGCGGGCTCCCGCTGAAAGGGCGCCGATCTCTTCCAGCCGCGGCATCACCGCGGAAATGATTTCCGCGATAATGATTTCGTGCGGCACGTCGCGCGAATGCACAATGATATCCGCCTCGGCATAAACCGGATCGCGCTCCTGCATAAGGCGCTGCAAAGTCGTCCCTGGATCGTCGGTCTTGAGCATGGGCCGGTCGCTGCGCCGTTTGATGCGCTTCATCAGCACATCGAATTCCGCCTTCAGCCAGACCGAGATGCCCTTGGCGCGGATCGCCTCGCGCGTTTTCGGATGCATGAATGCCCCGCCCCCGGTCGCCAGCACCTGCGGCCCGCCTTCAAGCAGGCGTGCAATCACCCGAGCCTCGCCCGCCCGAAAATAAGGCTCCCCGCGCTCGGCGAAAATGTCGCTGATGCTCCTGCCGGCGGCGAGCTCGATTTCGGCATCGGCATCGACGAAGGGCAGGTTCAGCCGCTGCGCCAGTTTGCGGCCGATGGACGATTTGCCGGCACCCATCATGCCGACGAGCACCAGCGAACGCGGCCCCAGGGCCGCCAGCAGCTGAGCGTCGGAATTGCCCGTCATCGGATTTCGGTCGGTTACCATAAGCGCCTGGCCCAAGAGTCTGGAAAACGCCGGCATGGTTCCTTAAACCATCCGTTCTAGAAGCGGAACCGGGGCCGAGCCAGAGGTCTTTCGGAACCTGGTTACTGTCCCCATGTTAGGGAGCGGAGCGGACGAGCAACATGCCTAGTCTATTCCGGTTCCTGATTTTCCTCGGGATTCTGAGCGGCATAGCCTATGGGGCGATGTTTTCGTTGGCACGCTTTGTCGAACCGAAACCGCGGGAAATCACCATCACCATCCCGAACGAAAAGTTCTACAAGAGTCCCTGAAGCCCCCTCGCGGGAGCGCGCGCTCGTTGTAAATGCGCGCATGGTCTAATCCGAAAAAACCGGTTCCCACTTTTCGGGATCATGCGCATGACCCGCCAGACCAAATCTTCGGACCAGACCCTGATCGAGCTGTTCCTGGACATGCTCGCGGCCGAACGTGGCGCGGGGGCCAATACGCTCTCTGCCTATCGGCGCGACCTTGAAGACCTTTCGACGGCGCTCGCCGCCAAGGGCGGCAGCATCGCCAAAGCGTCAACCGATGAGCTGCGCGATTATCTTGGCGCGCTGGCGAAGCGCGGCTTCAAGGCCTCTTCCGTGGCGCGGCGGCTGTCGGCCATTCGCCAGCTTTACCGTTTCCTCTACGCGGAAAGCCATCGGCGGGACTATCCCGCCGCGGTGCTGGAAGGACCCAAGCGCGCGCTGGCCCTGCCGAAAATCCTCTCCATCGCCGATGTCGATTGTCTGCTGAAGCAGGCGCATGCCGAGGCCGCCGATCCCGATCGACACGCGCCGGAACGGCTGCGCGCGGCACGCCTCGCCTGCCTGCTCGAAGTGCTTTACGCCACCGGCTTGCGCGCTTCCGAACTGGTCGCACTGCCGGTGTCGGCGGCGCGACAGGATGTACGCATGCTGGTGATACGCGGCAAAGGCGGGAAAGAACGGTTCGTCCCGCTCAACGATTCTGCCAAGCGCGCGATGGCCGATTACCTGAGCCTGCTGCCTGCACAGCCGGCCCGCGCGGAGACCAAATGGCTGTTCCCCTCATTCGGCGAAAGCGGCCATCTCACCCGTCAGCATTTCGCGCGCGACCTTAAAGCCCTCGCCGCCAAAGCCGGACTGAAACCCGCCAGGGTGAGCCCGCATGTGCTGCGCCATGCCTTTGCCAGCCATCTGCTGCACAACGGCGCGGACCTGCGCGTGGTGCAGACGCTACTCGGTCATGCCGATATTTCAACCACGCAGATCTATACCCATGTGCTGGAGGAGCGGCTCAAAAGCCTGGTGCGCGACCTGCATCCATTGACCGATGAGTAACGTAACCAAGCAAAGGGGCTTTGCTTGACTTGAATGCGGCTGCGGGCCATGTGCTAACCGCTCAACCCCTCGATGCGGCGCGATTTTCAGTTTCATGCGCAGTTATCTCGATTTTGAAAAAGCAGTAGCCGAACTCGACGCCAAGGCCGACGAGCTGCGCACCGTGCAGCCTGAAGGCGAGTCCAGTGCGGTGGCCGAGGAGATCAGGCGCATCGAGGCCAAAGCGATACAAACGCTGAAAGACCTCTATACCAATCTCACGCCCTGGCAGAAGGCGCAGGTCGCGCGGCATCCGCAGCGCCCGCACGCCATCGATTACGTCAACATGCTGATCACGGATTTCCAGGCTTTCGCCGGCGACCGGAAATTCGGTGACGATGCCGCCATCCTCGGCGGCTTCGGCCGTTTCCGCGACGAACCGGTCTGCATCCTGGCCAACGAAAAAGGCTCAACGACGGAGACGCGCCTGAAACACAATTTCGGCATGGCGCGTCCGGAAGGTTATCGCAAGGCCGTGCGGCTGATGGAAATGGCCGACCGTTTCGATATCCCGGTCATTTCATTGGTCGACACCGCCGGCGCTTATCCCGGCATCGACGCCGAGGAACGCGGCCAGGCCGAAGCGATCGCGCGCTCCACCGAAGCCTGTCTGCGCCTTGGGGTTCCCAACGTCGCGGTCGTGATCGGCGAAGGCGGATCGGGCGGCGCGATCGCGATCGCCACCGCCAATCGCGTACTGATGCTGGAACACGCAATCTACAGCGTCATCTCGCCGGAAGGCGCGGCCTCGATTTTGTGGCGCGATACTTCAAAGGCGCAGGAAGCCGCGACCAACATGAAAATCACCGCGCAGGATCTGGAACGGTTTGGCGTCATCGACCTGATCGTGAATGAACCGGTGGGCGGAGCACATCGCGATCCGCGAGCGGTGATGGCCGCGACCGGCGAGGCGATGGCAGCCGCGCTTGGGGAGTTGCGCGCGCTTACCCAGGAGACCCTGCGCCGCCAGCGCCGGGAGAAGTTCCTGTCGATAGGGCGCGGTCTGGGCTAGCAGAGACCGCCATAGTCTTGGCATAAAATGATGGTTGGAATGGTGGCTTGGGTCCGGCCGGGCGGTTCCATTATTCGGGCGGGGGCGAAAATCATCCTTAATTGCAGCACGCTGTGCCTGGGTTTACCCTTTGTTCACCATGAGGGTGTTCAACCGTATGGGGGAAAATCAGCACGTTGCGACCGCGCCGCCTTAGGGCTAATGTTTGGTCAATGGCGGTTTGGGGACCGTCATCCTGTGTCGGGGAGTCCTGCGTTTGAATTGTAGTCCGCTGGCCCGCCTATTGCTGGCTTCGGCCGCGCTTGTCGCAGCCCTCGCGCTTGCCGGCTGCGAAACGGACGGCACCAGCCCCGCGACTTCCGCCAAGGCAATGCAGCCGATCTCGCAAAAAACGCTGAACGAGATCGCGCAAAAGAATATGACCAAGCAATCGCCGATCCTCATCCGCCTGTTCAAGCAGGAGTCGGAGCTCGAGGTTTGGAAGCAGGACAACAGCGGCCGCATGGCCCTGCTGCACACTTTCCCGATCTGCCGCTGGTCGGGCGATCTCGGCCCGAAGATCAGGGAAGGCGACCGCCAGGCGCCCGAAGGCTTCTACACAATCACGCCTGGTCTGATGAACCCTGCTTCGCAGTATCACCTCGCCGTCAACATTGGCTTCCCCAATGCCTATGACAAAGCAAATGACCGCTCCGGCGCTTTCCTGATGATCCACGGCGACTGCTCGTCGCGCGGCTGCTACGCGATGACCGATGAGCAGATTTCGGAGATCTACGCACTGGCGCGCGAATTTTTCTTCGGCGGTCAGCGCGCCTTCCAGATCCAGGCTTTTCCGTTCCGCATGACCGCGGCGAATATGGCGAGGCATCGCAACAATCCGCATATGCCGTTCTGGAAGATGCTGAAGGAAGGCTATGACCACTTCGAAGTCACCCGGGTCCAGCCGAAAGTCGACGTCTGCGAAAAACGTTATGTGTTCAACGCCGATCAGCCTGACGGTTCCGACACTCCGCTGAATTTCAGCCCGCGCGCGCAATGCCCGGTCTACGAAGTGCCGCGCGAGGTCGCGGAAAAGGTCGCTGAAAAGCGGAAGAGGGACGAGACCGCAGTCGCGGCATTGATCAACCGCGGCACGCCGGCCGCGCCGATCAAAATGGGAACCGATGGCGGCATGCACCAGGTCTTCGCCGAAGCGCTGCAAGGCGGCCGCGCCGTCAAGGGGCGGGACGGCGAGGTCGAACGCATAATCCCGGTCGCTGCCCCCGGGACCATCCCGCCGACCGTCAATCCGCCGTCGAATGTCGTGATCGCCACCGCTCCACCCCCGCAGCCGGCGGCCGCGCCGGCGCCTGCGGTGACGCAGCCTGCCTCCCCGCCGTCCACCAGCAGCGTTGGCGCGCGTGAGCCGGCGCAACCTTCGGCGCGGCCCGCACAAGCCGCTGCCGCCAAGCCGACGCAGACCGCATCCGTCTCCTCCTGGCCAGGCGTCGAGGCGACGAAGAATTTCTTCAGCAAGATGTTCACCGGACGGGATAGTGAGGCTGCTGGCCCTGCCTCCCCGGCTCAGGCCGCCAACCCGACGGGTCTGCGCGGCCCGACGGCGGCGGCACGGCCTGCGCCTGCCGCCAAGCCGAAACCCGAGCCGACCACAGTGGCCGAAGCAAAGCCCAAGCCACTGCTGGAGCCGGAAGAAGCCCCCGCCTCGAAGGTGGCCGATGCGGGCGTGACCCGGCCACACACGCCGGTGTCGGCGTTTAACGGGCCGCCCGCCGCCGGCCCCAGCGCCATGGCCGGCGCAGCACCGATAATTCCAGCCGGCACCTTCGGTGTCGGCTGGTCCGGTCCGACAACAGGTCTGAGATAAAAATTACCGCCGGGATTTCCCGGCCGTTTTCGTTTTTGAGCTGCGCTCGCGTCTACGCGTAACGCCCGTGGCAGTGTTTGTATTTCTTGCCCGAGCCGCAGGGGCAATTCTCGTTGCGGCCGACCTTGCCCCAACTTGCGGGATTTTGCGGATCGCGCGCCGCCCCGCCACCGTTACCGGCCATTGCCGGCACCAGCCGGGCCTGCGCCCCGATTTCGTCCTCTCCGGTCTGCGGATCGATCTTATGCGCTTCCATAAAGGGAAGCGGTGGATCCTCCGGCGGCTGCTGCTGGACGATTTCCACCCGCATAAGCTGGGCGGTGACGCCCTCGCGCAGATTGGCGATCATCGCCTCGAACAGGTTGAAGGCTTCCGCCTTGTATTCGTTGAGCGGATCGCGCTGGCCGTAGCCGCGCAGGCCGATCACCTGGCGCAGATGCTCCAGCATCAACAGATGCTCGCGCCAGAGATGGTCGAGCGTCTGCAACAGGATCGACTTTTCCACGTAGCGCATGACGTCCGGGCCCCATTGCGCAACCTTGGCGGCCATGAATTCGTCGGCACGGCGTTCGACGCGTGCGAGGATTTCCTCATCCGCGATGCCTTCTTCCTTCGCCCATTGGTCGACCGGCAGATCAAGGCCGAGCACGCGCGTGAGCTCTTCCTTCAGGCCCGCGGTGTCCCACTGCTCGGGATAGGCATTTTCCGGCACATGCTTGGTAACCAGATCCTCGACCACCGCGCGGCGCATGTCGGAGACGGTCGCCGCCACGGTTTCGTCTTTCATGAGTTCGATGCGCTGGTCGAAGATGACCTTGCGCTGGTCGTTCATGACGTTGTCGAACTTCAGCAGGTTCTTGCGGATGTCGAAGTTGCGCGCCTCGACTTTCTGCTGCGCCTTTTCCAGCGCCTTGTTGATCCAGGGATGGATAATCGCTTCGTTTTCTTTCAGCCCGAGCTTTTGCAGCATGCCGTCGAGCTTGTCGGAGCCGAAGATGCGCATCAGGTCATCTTCCAGCGAGAGGAAGAATTTCGAATGGCCCGGATCGCCCTGGCGTCCTGAGCGGCCGCGCAACTGGTTGTCGATGCGCCGGCTCTCGTGGCGCTCGGTGCCGAGCACGTAAAGCCCGCCCGCAGCCAGCGCCTTCTCCTTCAGGCGCGCAACCTGCCGGCGGATTTCCTCGGCGCCCGGGCTTTTCTCACGCTCGCGGGCGTCCTCGATCTCGGGGATTTCCTGGCGGATGCGCATGTCGGCGTTGCCGCCGAGCTGAATGTCGGTGCCGCGGCCGGCCATATTGGTGGCGATGGTGATCGCGCCCGGCACGCCGGCCTGCGCGACGATATAGGCTTCCTGCTCGTGATAGCGCGCGTTCAGGATGGCGAAAACCTTGGCCTTGGCGGCGCCGTCGTCGCCTGAATAGAGCGCAGCGAAGGCATTCGGATCGGAGAAGTCGTGCTGCTCCCAGCCGGCCTTTCGCAGCATTTCGGCGAGCTGCTCGGATTTCTCGATCGAGGTCGTGCCGACCAGCACAGGCTGGCCGCGTTTCTTGCAGTCCTCGATCAGCGCAATGATCGCGCGGTATTTCTCTATCGTCGTGCGGTAAACCTCGTCGTCGTCGTCAACGCGTATAAGCGGCATATTGGTCGGCACTTCCAGCACTTCGAGGCCGTAGATATCCATGAATTCGTCGGCCTCGGTGAGCGCGGTGCCGGTCATGCCGGCCAGCTTCTCGTACATGCGGAAGTAGTTCTGGAAGGTGATCGAGGCGAGCGTCTGGTTCTCCGGCTGGATCGGCTGGTGCTCCTTGGCTTCCAATGCCTGATGCAGCCCTTCGGAATAGCGGCGGCCCGGCATCATGCGACCGGTGAATTCGTCGATGATGACAACCTCGTCATTGCGCACGATGTAGTCCTTGTCGCGGTGAAACAGCTTGTGCGCGCGCAGGGCTTGGTTGACGTGATGCACGGTCGAGACATTCTCGACGTCGTAGAGGTGATCGCCCTTGAGCAGACCGGCGTCGCGCAGCATCTGCTCCATCTTTTCCATCCCGACTTCGGTCAGGTTGGTGGTGCGCTGTTTTTCGTCGAGCTCGAAATCCTCTTTCGAAAGCCGAGGGATATAGGTGTCGATCGTGTTATAGAATTCCGAGCGGTCTTCGAGTGGGCCGGAGATGATCAGCGGCGTGCGCGCCTCATCGATAAGAATAGAGTCCACTTCGTCGACGATGGCATAGATGTGCCCGCGCTGGACCATGTCCTCCAGCCGGTACTTCATATTGTCGCGCAGATAATCGAAGCCAAGCTCGTTGTTGGTGCCGTAAGTGACGTCGCAGTCGTAGGCCTGCTTGCGCTGCTCGTCGTCGAGCCCGTGCACGATGACCCCGGTGGTCAGCCCGAGGAAGCCGTAGATCTGGCCCATCCATTCGGCGTCGCGCTTGGCAAGATAGTCGTTGACCGTGACCACATGCACGCCGCGGCTGCTGATCGCGTTGAGATAGACCGGCAGCGTCGCCACCAACGTCTTGCCTTCGCCGGTCTTCATCTCGGAGATCTTGCCTTCGTGCAGGATCATCCCGCCGATCAACTGCACGTCGAAATGCCGCTGGCCAAGCGTGCGCTTGGCCGCCTCGCGCACTGTGGCGAAAGCGGGCACCAGGATATCGTCGAGGGATTTGCCTTCCGCGACCTGCGCCTTGAAGACATCGGTGCGCGCGCGTAGTTCGTCGTCCGACAGCTTCGCAAGTTCCAACTCCAGCGCGTTGATGGCATCGACCCGGGGCTGATAGCTCCGGATGCGCCGATCGTTCGAGGAACCGAACATCCTCGTGAAGAAGTTCATGGAAATCCTTTCAAGCGTCGCGGGTCCGATTTGACGTCACGTCGGGCCTCACCGTCGGCGATGCCGCCGCAGCCGACCCGCAACGAGAGCATTCTGGAATTGCAGCACTTTTCGGGCTACCGGCAAGCGGGCAACAAAAAATGTCCCGGCGGGACGGCCGAGGAGATGGGCGAGAGATAGGAGGGGGTCAAAGCCTTGTCAATTGCCGGAATTTCGCCGCCAAACGCGTTTTCGGGGCTTGGATTGTCGCAGTTTGGGCTTACTTTCCGGGCATTGCCAAGCATGGCCGATTGCGCGACTGTCGCCGCGCCTTAATCGCCCCTCCTCTCTAAGGACCGCATTATGACTTCCACCTCGCTTCCAATTCGCACGGATCGCTTCCGCCTGTCCTACCGGCGGGCCGGGCTCGTCGCAGCCGTCTCCCTGCAGGTCCTGCTGAGCGGCTGCTGGGAGGACAAGTCGTCCAGCACTGCCAAGATGGCGCCAACGGCCAGCCCGTCGGCGCCCGCCAGCACAACCGTGGCCACCAGCATGCCGGCCACTGCCGCCGTGTCCAAGAGCGAAGGCCCGGTGGTCGCCAAGGTCAATGGCATCGAGATCCGCGAAGGCGATATCAAGCTGGCTGAAGAAGATATCGGCCAGCAGATGACGCAGGTACCGCCGGATTCAAAACGCGACTATCTCGTTACTTATGTCGGCGACATGATCCTGCTGACGCAAGCCGCTGAAGCCAAGAAGCTCGCGGACAGCGACGAGTTCAAGCAGCAACTCGAATTCACCCGCAAGAAGCTCCTGATGGCCAAGTTGCTCGATGCCGAGGCAAAGGCCGCGGCAACCGAAAGCGCGATGCGCAAGATTTATGATGACGCCACCAAGCAGATGAAGCCGGAAGAGGAAGTGCATGCCCGCCACATCCTGGTGGAAACCGAGGAAGAGGCGAAGGCGATCGAGGAGGAACTGCGAAAAGGCGCCGACTTTACCGCCACGGCCAAATCCAAGTCCAAGGATCCCGGCGCTGCCGCGGAAGGCGGCGATCTCGGCTTTTTCACCAAGGACCAGATGGTACCGGAATTCGCGGAGGCCGCCTTCAAGCTGGAAAAAGGGCAGCTTTCGGACCCGGTGAAGTCGTCCTTCGGCTGGCACGTCATCCTTGTCGAGGAGAAGCGCATTCGGCCGCTGCCGAATTTCGAGGACGTCAAACCGCAGATCGAGAATTTCGCAGCGCGCAAGGCGCAGTCGGAATATCTCGCCAAGCTGCGCGAGGGCGCCAAGATCGAGCGCCTGGACAAGCCGGCGGAGCCGCCGGCCGCAGCGCCGGCGACGTCGCCTGCCGAGCAAAAGTAAGCGCGTCACCGCTCCAAAAGCCTGTCGTCATAGCCGGCCTAGTCCCTCAAGTCGGAAACCCCCGACTTGGGGGACATTTAATTTGCGCAACTTCGGCAAGCCGAGTTGCGGATGCCATCCGCGTTCTTGCTATATAGCGCGGCAGACGTGGATGCCGGGCACAAGGCCGGGCATGACGTGTAACGGTTGGTGCCTCATGGCTTCTCCTTCCAAAATCTCACCCCTTGCCCCGCCGCCGGTCACCGACGCGCCGGCGGTGCCGGGCGTGATGCTCGCGACCGCGGCCGCGGGGATCCGCTACGCCAACCGCACCGACGTGCTCCTGGTCGTCCTCGACCCGAACACCACGGTGGCGGGTGTTTTCACCCGGTCGAAATGCCCCTCGGCGCCGGTTGAGTGGTGCCGCGAGAAAGCCAAAGCCGGCAAGGCGCGCGCGCTGGTGGTCAATTCCGGCAATGCCAATGCCTTTACCGGCCGTGACGGGCGCGAGGCGGCGAAGTTCACCGCCAATCTCGCCGCCAAAGCTTTGGGCTGCAAAACCGCCGAAATCTTTCTCGCTTCCACCGGCGTGATTGGCGAGCCGCTGCCGGCAACGCAATTCACCGGCGTGATGGATCAGCTGGCATCCGGCGCCGCGCCCGGCCGCTGGCTCGACGCCGCGCGCGCCATCATGACCACCGACACTTTCCCCAAAGTAGCGACGGCGAAGACCAATATCGGCAAGGCGCAGGTCACGGTCGCCGGCATCGCCAAGGGCGCCGGCATGATCGCTCCCGACATGGGCACGATGCTGTCCTTCATCTTCACCGACGCGGCGATCAGCGCCCCGGTGCTGCGCAAGGTCCTCACCGAGGGCGTTGCGGACAGCTTCAACGCCGTCACCATCGACGGCGACACTTCCACCTCCGACACGCTGATGGCCTTTGCCACCGGCGCGGGCGGCGCGCCGCGCATCACCAAGTTCAGCGATCCGCGGCTGCGCGGATTCCGCGAGGTCTTCGGCATGGTGCTGTGCGATCTCGCCGAGCAGGTCGCGCGCGACGGCGAAGGCGCGACCAAGCTGGTGGAAGTGAAGGTGGAGGGCGCAGTATCGAAGAAATCCGCGCGCAAGATCGCCATGTCGATCGCCAATTCGCCGCTGGTGAAGACCGCGATCGCCGGGGAGGACGCCAACTGGGGGCGCGTGGTGATGGCGGTAGGCAAGGCCGGCGAGCCGGCCGACCGGGACAAGCTCTCGATCTGGTTCGGCGGCATCCGCGTGGCGCATAAGGGCCAGCGCGATCCCAGCTATGACGAAGCCAAGGTTTCCGAAGCGATGAAGCAGCCGAACATCGCGCTGAAAGTCGACCTAGGCCTCGGCCGCGGCAGCGATCGTGTGCTGACCTGCGATCTCACCAAGGAATACATCGAAATCAACGCGCACTACCGGTCGTGATTCCGGCTCGGTCACGGGCTGACAGTTACTTCCATGGCTATCCCCCGGGTAATCGGCTTATTGGTGCGAGGATCGAGACTCTGGTCCTGGAAGCTGAAGGTATCTTTGCCGACGAAGCCTTTCCGAGGCGTGTAGCGAAGTCCAATCGTCCGATCTTCCAGCGCTCCGTTTGATGGATGTTTCAGGATTTCCACTTTTTGTACCGGCCCGCGGAATTTTGCAGCATTACGGAACAGCTATGACCGGCTTTTACATACATGTATCCCGGCATCGTGACGCCTGAAACGACTCTGAAGAAAGGAACGTTACAGGTAGGGGCGGCGTGCGCCGCTGCGTACATGAGAAGAAAAAATGTCAGTGCCCCCACTATCTTGAATATCAGCCCCTCGATTGTTTGGTAACCAAGAGTAAATATCAGTACACTGGCGGCCCGCAAAGCCCACCATCCGGCTGACAATGATCGCCGCAGTTAGAAGCTCCTTAACCCGCATTGCCATATATTTTGACCGAGGTCGTGAGCGTGAAGATCCTTCTTGTTGCCGCTTGCGCCCTCATCGATGCCGACGGCCGCGTGCTCCTGGCAGAGCGTCCGGCCGGCAAGCCGATGGCAGGCCTTTGGGAGTTTCCTGGCGGCAAGGTGGATGATGGCGAGCGGCCCGAGGAAACTCTGATCCGCGAGTTGAACGAGGAACTGGGGGTTATAGTTAAGGAAGCCTGCTTGGCTCCGCTCACTTTCGCGAGCCACAGTTATCCGGATTTCCATCTGGTTATGACTTTATATGTGTGCCGGCGCTGGGAAGGAAGTGTGATGCCGCTGGAAGGACAAAGGCTGGCCTGGGTGCGACCAAACCGGCTGAGGGAATATCCGATGCCGCCCGCCGACGAGCCGCTGGTGTCGCATTTGATGGCGCTATTGTGAGACAAGGCCGCAAGGCAAAGACAGTGGAACGACTATGCATTACTTAAGAACGACTTCCTTCATCGCGCACACGGCAACCCGCTTCGCGCGCGACGAAAACGGCACCACCGCCGTTGAATATGGCATCATCGCCGCCGGCATCTTCCTCGCCATCACCGGCGCCGTCGTGACGCTTGGCGAGAGCGTCAAAGCCTATTTCCAGTCCGTCGCGGACATGGCGGCCACATGGTAGTAGCCGCCTTCCAGCGCTAACGGCCCGCCTTCTCTCCCGCCGGAATTTCCTTCGCTCCAAGCACGTCGGCCAGCCGCATTTTCGCGGAACCCGGTCGCAGCGGTTTTTGCTGGCTCGGATCCGGAGCCCAGCCTGACAGCCAGACGATTTCGAAAGTCGCGCGCAGGCGCCCATCGGGATCGGAGAAGCGACGCGCATAAATCTCCGTCATCCGCATCAGCGTCGCGCGCCGCAGCGGCACGCGGCGGCGCTCGATCAGCGCATTGGTCGCGCCCATGCGGCGCAGATCATGCATGAGCGAGAAAACCGTGGCGTAACGCACCGTCAGGCGTTCGGTATCCGCAACCGGCAGGGCAAAGCCCGCACGCTGCAACAAAGCGCCGAGGTCCCGCAGATCGGGAAAGGGAGCGACGCGCGGCGACACCCCGCCTTCCATTTCCGTCTCGGCCTCGGCAAAGGCCTGCCGCAATTCCGTCAGCGTCTCTCCGCCGAGAAGCGCAGCAAGGAACAGCGCGTCCGGCTTCAGCGCACGGCGAATTTGAATCAGCGTGCCGGGCAGATCGTTGACGAAATGCAGCGCGAGCGCCGAAACGACAAGATCGAGCGAAGCCTCGCCAAACGGCAGGGCCTCCTCGTCCGCGGCGATCGCCAAAGGCGCGCCGGTTGCGAGCGGATCGGCTGCGACCAAGGCCCCCACCTTGCCGCTTGCGGCCAGCCTCTGGCGCAGGTGTTCGCCGGGCGTGCCGATATCGGCGGCGAGATCGAAGCGGCGCACCACGCTTGAAAGCCGCTCGGCCAGATCATCCGCGACGCGCGCGAGCAGGAAATCCGCCGGGGCAAGCGCGGCCGCGCGCCGCCGGCGGGCGCGCAGCAACGGACGGTCGAAGATGACGGGACCAGGCATTGTATGCGGTCATGCCCGCGACGGCGGGCATCCAGTAGACACCGCACTTTAATGGGCTACTTGATCGCCCGGTCAAGCCGGGCGATGACAAGGCCGTGACGGCGCGATAGCGTTTATCCCATGAGCGTAATGGAAGACCAGGCCCCATCCCGCTTTGCCGCCTTCCGACGCGGGCTGCGCGGCGGCTTGCGCACCGCGCTCGATGTGGCGCTGCCACCGCTCTGCCCCGCCTGCCGCGAGCCGGTGGAAGATCAAGCTTTATGCGCGGGCTGCTGGTCGAAGCTGTCCTTCATCGCGCGGCCCTATTGCGAACGCCTGGGCATTCCCTTCGCCTATGATGCCGGGCCGGGCCTGCTCTCGATGCAGGCCATGGCCGATCCGCCGGCCTATAACCGCGCCCGGGCCGCGGTGCGCTACGACGATATCGCCCGGGCGCTGGTGCATGCCTTCACATATGGCGACCGGATCGATCTTGCGCCCACGCTCGGCCGATGGATCGCGAGCGCGGGACGCGAGCTGCTGGCGGAAGCCGATGCGCTTATTCCCGTGCCGCTGCATTGGCGCCGGTTATGGGCACGGTGCTTCAACCAGTCAGCGTCGCTGGCGAAGGCCATATCGGCGGCAAGCGGCGTGCCGGTGCTGCACGCGCCGCTCAAGCGCGTGAAGGCCACGGCGCATCAGGTTGGACTCAGCCAAACCGAGCACGCGGGAAACGTGCAGGGCGCGTTCCGCGTGCCGCCCGAAAGCAAGGCCGAGATCGCCGGGCGGCGGCTGGTGCTGGTGGATGACGTGCTGACCTCAGGGGCAACCGCGAACGCCTGCACACGGGCCCTGCTGCGCGCGGGCGCTGCAAATGTCGATGTGGTGGTATTCGCGCGGGTTGTGGCGGCTGCCAAAAGCGCCATATAAAACTGCCATATAAAACTAATGTCGGCAATAGAACCTCAAGCGAAGGAAAAATGCCGCCAGTTGAAATCTACACGACCCGATTCTGCCCCTATTGCGTTTCCGCCAAGGCGTTGTTGACCCGCAAAGGTATCCCTTTCAGGGAGATAGACGTGTCCGGCAATTGGGAGCTCCGCCAGAATATGGTTGAGCGCGCACATGGGCGCATGACCGTGCCGCAGATCTTCATCGGCGCGGTGCATTTGGGCGGCTCGGACGACCTGCATGCGCTGGAGGCGGCGAAAAAGCTCGACGCCCTGCTCGCGAGCGAAGGAGCGATCGCATGACCGCGGCGACTTTCACTGCAGCGCTGGTGCAGCTGCGCTCCGGCCTCAATCCGCAGGCCAATCTCGATGCGGCGGTCAAGCTGATCGGGGAAGCCAAGAACAGCGGCGCGGATTATGTGCAGACGCCGGAAATGACCAACATCATGGTGCTGCAGCACGAACAGCTCTTCGGCGCCATCGTGTCTGAGGAAAACGATTTTAGCCTTGCCACCTTCCGTGAGCTGGCGCGCGCGCTATCGATCCATCTGCATATCGGTTCGCTCGCGATCCGCGCCTCTACCGAGAAGGCGGTCAATCGCTCCTTCCTGATCGACCCGAAGGGCGAGATCGCCGCACGTTACGACAAGATCCACATGTTCGACGTCGACCTGGCTGACGGCGAGAGCTATCGGGAATCGCGCAACTACCGCGCCGGCGATTTCGGTGTCGTGGCGGATTTGCCCTGGGGGCGGATCGGCCTGACCATCTGCTACGACCTGCGTTTCCCCTCGCTTTACCGCGGGCTGGCGGAAGCCGGCGCCTCCTTCCTGACGGTGCCTTCCGCCTTTACCCGGCAGACCGGTGAAGCGCATTGGCACGTCTTGCAGCGCGCGCGCGCGATCGAGAATGGCTGTTTCGTCTTTGCCGCCGCGCAAGGCGGGCGGCATGAAAACGGCCGCGAGACCTTCGGTCATTCACTGATCGTTGACCCCTGGGGGCGCATTCTGGCGGAAGGCGGGACCGAGCCCGGAACCGTGCTGGCCACGATCGATCCGGCGGCGATCTCCGCCGCTCGCGGGCGGATTCCCTCGCTCCAGCACGGGCGGCGCTTCGAGATCATCGAGCCGATGGCTGAGCCGGTCCACCTTCGCGCGGTGAAAGGCCCGCCATGATCAAATACGCACTGATCTGCGAGCAGCAACATGAATTCGAGAGCTGGTTCGCCGGTTCCGACGCCTATGACAAGCAGGCGAAGCGCGGGCTCCTGACCTGCCCCGTCTGCAACTCAAGCAAGGTGGAAAAGGCGATCATGGCCCCGCGCCTCTCCGGCGCGCGCAAGGGCAAGGAGCGTGCAACCGAGACGCCGGCGGCGACTTCGGTCGCCATGCTGACGCCGCAGGAGCAGCAGCTGCGCGCCAAGCTGAAGGAATTGCGCGAGCACATCACGAAGAATGCCGACTATGTGGGGCAAAAATTCCCCGAAGAAGCGCGCAAGATGCATTACGGCGATATCGAGCATCGCTCGATCTACGGCGAGGCGTCGCTGGAAGCCGCGAAGGAGCTAAGCGAGGAAGGTATCGAACTGCATCCCTTGCCAGTGCTGCCGGACGAGCAGAACTGACAAATCGTCTGGCCTAAGAAGCTCCAATCAGCAAAGCGACCCCGACCACAATCAGCACGATGCCCAGCGCTTCGCGCGCCGTGGTGCGCTGCCGGAAGCGGAAGACCGAGATCGCCTGCGCGAACATCACCTCCACCAGCGCCAGCGTGCGCACGCTCGCGGCCGTCGCGAGCGCGAAGGCCAGGAACCAGAACAGCGAGGCGAGCGCCCCGAGAAAGCCCGCCAACAGCGACGGCCGCCATTCGCGCCAGACCGCTGCCATCACCTGCGGGCTGCGCACCTGGAGATAGACCGTCAGAAGGACGGCCTGCAGCATAAGCCCCATCACCACGCTGTAGGTCGCCGCCATCACATAGCTCGCATCGCTCAGCGTCAGGATGGCGCCGCGAAAGCCGATGGCGGAAAGCCCGAACATCGCCCCGGCGGCCAAGCCGAGTAAGGTCGGCTGCAGGCCGCCCTCACCCGCCCCGCGCGACATCATCAGGACGCCGCCGGTGGCGATCAGGATGGCGACCGCCATCGGCAAAGTGACCTGATCGCCGAGCAGCACGAGGCCGAACAGCGCCACCTGCACCGGCTCGGTCTTGATATAGGCGTAGACCACCACGAAGGAGCGGTCATTCATCGCGGCCAGCATCAGCGCGGTGGCGAAGGTCTGCGCCAAGCCGCCGAGCAGGATCCAGAGCCAATAGACGCCGGTCGGGATCGGCAGCGGCGCGCCGGTTGCAAGCAGCGCCGCGAGCAGAAAGAGCAAACCGAAGGGCACACCGAAGAGAAAGCGCACTTGCGTCGCGCCGGCGGTGCCGAGCGTCGCGGTGAGCTGGCGCTGGGCGGCATTGCGCAAGGTCTGCGCCGCCGCGGCGACGAGCGTGAAGACGATCCAGAGCCAGGAACCGTCTGACATGACCTATCCGTCATGCTCCGCGAAGGCGGGGCATCCAGTAGTCCCGGTGCGGGCAAAGGAACAAAGGACCGCGTTTACTGGATCGCCCGCCTGCGCGGGCGACGACGAGAGGAGCGTCACGCCGGCCGCTCCGCCGTGATCATGTAGTTCACGTCCATGTCGGGCGAGAGCTGCCACTTGTCGGCGAGCAGATTGTAGATCACGCCGCTTTCGCCGATGCGGCGCAGCCCGCCGGCTTGCAGCGCGGATTCCAGTTCCTCCGGGGTGACGAATTTGTCCCATTGATGCGTGCCGCGCGGCAGCCAGCGCAGCACATATTCCGCCCCGACAATGGCGAGCGCGAAGGCCTTCAGCGTGCGGTTGAGCGTGGCGGTAATCATCAGCCCGCCCGGCTCCACCATCTCGGCGCAGCGGCGGATGAACAGGTTTACGTCGGTCACGTGCTCGACGACTTCCATGGCTAAGACGATATCGAAGCGCTCGCCCACATCGGCCAGCGCCTCCGCGGTCGTAGCGCGGTAGTCCACCGCCACGCCTGTTTCGGCGGCATGCTGCTTTGCCACTTCGATATTGTTGGCGGCGGGATCGGCACCGACCACTTCCGCCCCGATGCGGGCCAACGGCTCGGACAGAAGCCCGCCACCGCAGCCGATATCGAGGATGCGCAACCCTTTCAGGCAGTCGAGCCGTTTGGGGTCACGCGCAAAATGCATCGCCGCCTGGTCGCGGACATAACCCAGCCGGACCGGATTGAACTTGTGCAGGGGCGCCATCGGGCCGCGCGGATCCCACCAGGTCGCGGCCAGCCGGGAAAACCGCTCGACTTCGGCGGCATCGACGGTGGTTTCGGCGGCGCCTGACAGCCTTTCAGCCATGATGATTCCCTTTGGCGCAGTTGCGAGGAGTGGACAGCGCCGGTATGTATAGCCGCCTTTTTCGGTTGGAAATTGAAGAAAAATCATCCGCATGAGCCGTCTTGTCATGAAATTCGGCGGTACGTCCGTCGCCGATATCGACCGCATCCGCAACGTCGCCCGCCATGTGAAGCGGGAGACGGATGCCGGGCATGAGGTCGCGGTGGTGGTTTCCGCCATGGCAGGGGCCACCAACAGGCTGGTGGAATGGTGCCGGGAGGCCGCCGCGCTGCATGATGCGCGCGAATACGACGCCGTGGTCGCCTCGGGCGAACAGGTGACCTCGGGCCTGCTGGCCATCGCCTTGCAGGAGATGGGCGTCAGCGCGCGCTCCTGGCAGGGCTGGCAATTGCCGATCCTGACCAGCGACGCGCATGGCTCCGCCCGCATCCTCGACATCAATGGCGCGGAACTCGTCAAGCGCTTCAAGGAGCGCAAGGAAGTGGCGGTGATCTCCGGCTTCCAGGGCATCCATAAGGATACCGGCCGCGTCACCACGCTCGGCCGCGGCGGCTCCGATACTTCCGCGGTTGCGATCGCGGCGGCAATCCAGGCCGATCGCTGCGATATCTATACCGACGTGGATGGCGTCTATACGAGCGACCCCCGTGTCGTTCCTCGCGCGCACCGGCTTACCAAGGTCGCCTTCGAGGAAATGCTGGAACTGGCCTCGCTCGGCGCCAAGGTGTTGCAGGTTCGCGCGGTCGAACTCGGCGCCATGCGCCAGGTGCGGATCTTCGTCCGTTCCAGTTTCGACAAGCCGGAAGATATCGATCCCAGCGCCGAGCCGCCGGGAACGCTGATTTGTTTTGAGGAGGAGATCGTGGAACAGCACATCGTCACCGGCATCGCCTTCTCCAAGGACGAGGCGCAGGTTTCCATCCGCCGGGTGCAGGACAAGCCCGGCGTGGCCGCCGCCATTTTCGGCCGGCTGGCGCAGGCCAATATCAATGTCGACATGATCGTACAGAACGTGTCGGAGGACGGCGCCACCACTGACATCACCTTCACCGTGCCGGAGGCCGACTATGCCCGCGCCACCGACGTGCTGAAGAAGGCCAAGAGCGAGATCGGCTATGCGCGGCTCGATGGCGCCACCGACGTAGCCAAGGTGTCGGTGATCGGCTTCGGCATGCGCAGCCATGCCGGCGTGGCGGCGGAGGCCTTCAAGGCGCTGGCCGATCGCAACATCAACATCCGCGCCATCACCACCTCGGAGATCAAATTCTCGATCCTGATCGACGCGGCCTATACCGAATTGGCGGTGCGCACTCTGCACGCGCTTTACGGGCTCGACAAAGGCAGCGCCTAGTGTCCAGGAGCGCGCATTACCCGTCAGGCTTGTCGCGCGCCATGAACGCGCGCAATGCGGGCGGGAAAAGGCCAAGCGGAAGCCATTTGCCATTCGCAAATTCGTGATTTCCCGCACCGCTCTCGCACTATAAGGTCCGGGCCATGGCAAGCGTCCTCACCCAAGGCGTCCAATCATCAGCGATGCCCGCGCGTTGTCGGAAGTTTTGAATGCGCTTTCGGCGCTCGCTGAACGCGAATGCCCGGGCGCAATCGCCGGCTTCACCCTCGTGGACTCCGCAGGCCATGTCATAAAGGAAGCGGTTTTTCCGAGCCTGCCTTCCGCCTTTCAGGACTCCCTCGCCAACACCGCTCTTTCCGATCCGTATACCGGGTCCTGCGCGGAAGCGATTTGCACCGGGATGGAAGTGACCAGTCTCGACATCCTTGCAGATCAGCGCTTCGATCCGAAATGGCGCGACCAATGCTTGCGCTACGGAATTAACGCGCTGCGTTCGCGTCCGATCATGCGGTATGGGGAGACACCGCAAGGAACCTTCGTACTTTGTTATAAACAAGCAAATCCTCGCGCCGAGCATTGGAACGAGCGGCTCATGCAGGAGGTCGCAGACCTTGCATACGAAGCCATCCGGCTTTACCGCGCCGGCATGCTGGCTCGCGGGCCGACGGACCTCGCCTCGTCGACGAACGCATGAGGTGACTGGCTGGCATCCGGTCTCCCCAGGCCGAGGCACCAGAGCGCACGGCGTTCTGTCATCCGCACCCCGGGTCCGTTTGCCCTCGGCCCTAGGCCAACGCCGTCAGGGACGGCAAAAAATCCGGTTTTTTTGCGATTTCCGGCGTTTAGCTTGCAGTTTGCGTGCCCGATTCGCTATGACCTAAGCGCATGATCCCGAAAAGCGGGAACCGGAGCTGCGGGCTTTTCCTATCGGTTCGGGCCGCCGCTAAAACGGCTGCGGGGAGATCGGGTTAGAGGACCTCACGCCATGCGGGGCGCACTCGGTGGTCCGCGCGTATTGTTGCGCCGGCTTCGCGAGGTAATGGCGGAGCCGGTCAGCGCGCAGGAACGCCTGGACAAGATTGTGGTGCTGATCGCCGCCAACATGGTGGCGGAGGTGTGTTCCGTCTACGTGCTGCGCGTGGACAACACACTCGAACTCTATGCCACCGAGGGCCTGAACCGGCAGGCAGTCCACCAGACCGTCATGGACGTCAACGAAGGCCTGGTCGGCCTGGTCGCGCGCGAGGCCACCTCCATCAACCTGTCGGAGGCGCACGAGCATCCGGCCTTCTCCTACCGGCCGGAGACAGGCGAGGAGATCTATCATTCCTTCCTGGGCGTGCCGATCCTGCGCGCGGGCAATACGCTCGGCGTGCTGGTGGTGCAGAACCGCGCCCGGCGCACCTATTCCGACGAGGAAGAAGAGGCGCTGCAAACCACGGCGATGGTGCTGGCCGAGATGATCGCTTCGGGCGAGCTCTCCTCGCTCGCCAAGCCCGGCGCCGAACCGGCCGCGCATCATGCCCTGAAGCTTGCCGGCAGCGCGTTGGCGGAAGGCTTGGCGCTCGGCCATGTCGTACTGCACGAGCCGCGCGTGGTGGTGACCAATTTCATCGCCGACGACGTGCAGAAGGAACAGAAGCGCCTGGACGAGGCGATTGCCGCCGTGCGCGCCGACCTCGATTTGATGCTGGAGCGAGGCGACGTTGTCGACGGCGGCGAGCATCGCGACGTGCTCGAAGCCTATCGCATGTTCGCCTATGACCAGGGCTGGATGCACCGGATGCATGAGGCGGTGGCGACCGGCCTCACGGCCGAAGCCGCCGTGGAGCGCGTACAGTCGGACACCCGCGCGCGCATGCTGCGGCAGACGGACCCCTATCTGCGCGACCGCCTGCACGATCTCGACGATCTCGCAAACCGCCTGATGCGGCAATTGATGGGCCGCGATCACGCGCCCGCCCGCGAGCAGCTTCCGGAAAACGCCGTCATCGTGGCGCGCGCCATGGGCCCGGCCGCGCTGCTCGACTATGACCGCAAGCGGCTGCGCGGTCTGGTGCTGGAGGAAGGCGGACCGACTTCGCATGTTTCCATCGTGGCGCGCGCGCTCGGCATCCCGGCGGTGGGGGAGATCGCCAACGCCACCGGCCTGGTCGATTCCGGCGACGCGGTCATCGTCGACGGGACCAGCGGCGAAGTGCATGTGCGGCCCTCCGCAGAGGTCGAGAACGCTTATGCCGAACGCGTGCGGTTGCGCGCGCGCAAGCAGGCGCAATACCGCGCGCTGCGCGAACAGCCATGCGTCACCAAGGACGGCGAGCACATCACGCTGATGCTCAATGCCGGCCTCATCATCGACCTGCCGCATATCGAGGAGACCGGCGCGGCCGGCATCGGCCTGTTCCGCACCGAATTGCAGTTCATGGTCTCGCCGAATTTTCCGCGCACCAGCGAGCAGCTCACGCTCTACCGCGCGGTGCTGGACGCCGCCGGCGAGCGCACGGTGATTTTCCGCACCCTCGATATCGGCGGCGACAAGGTGCTGCCCTATATGCGCTCCTTTGAGGAAGAGAATCCGGCGCTTGGCTGGCGGGCGATCCGGCTGGGTCTCGACCGGCCGGGGCTGCTGCGTATACAGATCCGCGCGCTGCTGAAGGCCGCCGGCGGACGCGGGTTGAAGGTGATGTTCCCAATGGTCGCGACGGTGGACGAATTCGACGATGCCAAGCGCCTGGTCGAATACGAGCTCACGCATCTGCGCAAGCACGGACATGCCTTGCCCGAGCTGGTGGAAGTCGGGACCATGCTGGAAGTCCCTTCCCTTCTTTTCCAGCTCGACGAATTGCTGGAGCGCGCGGATTTTCTTTCGGTAGGCTCCAACGACCTCTTGCAATTCCTCTATGCAGCTGATCGCGGCAACGCGCGCGTGTCGAACCGCTTCGACCCGCTATCGGCTCCGGTGTTGCGGGCATTGCGCGCCATCGCCCAGGCCGGACGCAAACATAACAAGCCGGTGGCGCTGTGCGGCGAACTGGCGTCGAAACCGATCGGAGCCCTGGCGCTGGTCGCTCTCGGATACCGTTCGCTCTCGGTGACGCCATCGGCGCTCGGCCCGGTCAAGGCCATGCTGCTTGAGCTCGACGGCCGCAAGGCAAAAAAGTTGCTCGATCCTCTGATTGACAGCCCCGCGGGTAGCGTGCCGATCCGCGAACGCCTGCAGGCTTTTGCGGAGTCCGAAGGCCTGCAATTGTAGCGACGCTCCGGCCGTTATCTTATGCCGCCGGCGTAAACGCCGATTTCCTGATTGAGACAAGCGCAGATGCTCCCTGAACAGAAACTGGACGCCTTATTGACACGCTATGCGGAAGTGCAGGCCGCACTCGCGAGCCAGCACAATTCCGATACCTTCGTGAAGCTTTCGCGGGAATTTTCCGAACTCGGACCCGTCGTCGAATCCATCAACGCCTATCGCACCGCCAGCCGCGAACTCGCTGAAATAGCCGTGCTCATGGACGATCCGGCGACCGATCCCGAAATGCGCGCCCTGGCGGAAAGCGAGAAAGGCGCGTTGCAGGAACGGCGCGACCGGCTCGCGCAACAGGTCCGCCTCGCGCTGGTGCCGAAAGACGCAATGGATGAGCGCAACGTCATTCTGGAAATCCGCGCCGGCACCGGGGGCGACGAAGCTTCGCTGTTCGCCGGCGACCTGTTCCGCATGTACGAGCGTTACGCCGCCAAGCATGGCTGGCAGGTGGAGGTGGTCTCGGCGAGCGAAGGCACTGCCGGCGGCTATAAGGAAATCATTGCGGAAATCAGCGGCCGCGGCCCCTTCGCCAAACTGAAATTCGAATCCGGCGTGCATCGCGTGCAACGCGTGCCCAACACCGAGACGCAAGGACGCATCCACACCTCCGCGGCCACCGTCGCGGTGCTGCCCGAGGCGGAGGAAGTCGACATCAAGATCAACGATGCCGACTTGAAGATCGACACCATGCGCGCGCAAGGCGCCGGCGGCCAGCATGTCAACAAGACCGAATCCGCCATCCGGGTGACGCACGTTCCGAGCGGCGTCGTCATCTTCGTGCAGGCCGAGCGCTCGCAGCACAAGAACAAGGCAAAAGCGTTGGCGATGTTGCGCACCAAGCTCTATGACGCCGAACGCAGCAAGCTCGATGCCGAGCGCGCCGCCGAACGCAAAGGCCAGATCGGCTCCGGCGACCGTTCCGAGCGCATCCGCACCTATAATTTCCCGCAAGGCCGCGTCAGCGATCACCGCATCAATCTCACGCTCTACAAATTGCCGCAGGTGATGGAAGGCGAAGCGCTGGATGAAATCATTCAGGCGCTGGCCACCGAACATCAGGCGGAATTGCTGGCGGCGCAGGAAAAGGCGTCGTGACCATGCTTCCCGGACTCGCGCCGGGGATGTCGATCGCGGTCGCGCGGCGTGCGGCGGCGCAGGCGTTCCGCGATGGCGGCCTGGACACTCCCGATCTCGACGCGCGCCTGCTGGTGGGCCATGCGCTTGGCCTCGACCACACCGCGCTGGCTTCAAGGGGGGAGCGCGAACTCACCGCGGACGAGGCTTCCGTCATCAGCAATCTCGCCACCCGCCGGCTGGCGCATGAGCCGGTGGCGCGCATTATCGGCCGCAAGGAATTCTGGGCGCTGGAATTTAGCGTCACGCCCGCAACCCTGGTGCCGCGACCCGACACCGAAACCCTGGTGGAGACGGCACTCGCGGCGATTCCCGACCGGTCGCTTGCCCTTCGCATCGCGGATTTCGGCACCGGTACCGGCGCGCTTCTGCTCGCGCTATTGTCGGAGTATCCAAATGCCGTTGGGATCGGCACCGACATCAGCAGCAGTGCGCTTGCGGTCGCGCGCGACAATGCCACTCGTCTCGGCGTCGGCGCGCGTGCATATTTTGCCGCTTGCGATTATGGCTCGGCCCTGCGCGGACCGTTCGATCTCATCATTTCCAATCCGCCCTATATCGCCAGCGGCGAAATTGCCGGACTGGATCCGGAAGTTCGCGATTACGATCCGCGGGTTGCGCTCGACGGCGGCAGCGGCGGCCTTGATGGTTACCGCGCCGTGGTGGCGCATTCCGGCACTCTGCTCGCCCCAAAGGGTATTTTGGTGGTTGAGTTGGGTACCGGACATGCACCCTCCGTGGCGGCCCTGATGACCGGGAGCGGAATTGTTGCCGATACGCCGAAGCCCGATTTAAGTGGCCATTTTCGGGCGCTTTTGGGCCGTCGAGCCATGCGGGGATAGCATTCCGAGACGTAAAAATAGCACTTGGATTATCCGCTCAGAGCGACTAGCTTCTTTTCCACGACATCGACCCGAGACGGGACGCAGCGCGTTAACGCCCGAAGCGAGGCTTCTGAGGCGAGCGGTGTGAAAGGCGAACGAAGATAGCCGGTGATACGGCAACGCATTCGGGTCAGACGCTTCATCGGGTTAGGCGCGGCATCGGCATGACGTCGATCGAATGACGCGCGGATGAGGGTACCATTGCCGCTGAAGATCGCGGCGCAGGGGTTGTTGCGGCTATCGCAAAGACGGATCGCACAGTTTCAGCAAGTCCTCGGCCGACGCTCCGCGAGCAAGGCCGGTGGGGAGGTGTGTGCTTTCGAGTCTCGATTGGACTCAAAGCTGGTCTTCAGGGCGAGAGCGCCTGAAATCGGAGTGGCGAAAAAAGGCAGATCATGAGAAGCGGTCAGAACAAGCGAATGCGTGGACGCAGTAACAATAACCGCGGCAAGAGCTCGAACCCGCTCACGCGGGTCTACGAGTCGAATGGCCCGGACGTGAAAATCCGCGGGACGGCCTCGCATGTTGCGGAGAAATACATCCAGCTGGCGCGCGATTCACAGGCTTCCGGCGACCCGGTCGCGGCCGAAAACTATTACCAGCATGCCGAACATTATTTCCGCATGATCGCGGCGGCGCAGGAGCAGTTCCGCCAAAGCCAGCAGCAGCCTTTCCATCGCCCTGAAGGCGACACGCGCGAAGAAAGCTTTGACGGCGACGACGACGATTTCCAGGGTCAGGGCGAGCCGGGCTATGGCAATCGCGAGCCGCAGACGCCCTATCCGCCGCGCGACAATCAATACCAACCGCGCGAGCAACAGCATCACCAGAATCGTGAGCAGCAGCAGCCGCATTACAATCGCGAGCAGCAGCAGCCCTATCCGCCGCGCGAGCAGCGGCCGCAGCAGCAGCATGGCGGCGGTGACAGCCAGGGCGATGTGGGCGGCTTGCCGCCCTTCATCACGGGTGGCGCGCCGCAGGCGCAGCCTGGCAGCAGCCATGGGAACGGTCACGAGGGGCAGCAGGCGGACCGTTACCCGCTGCATCGCCGGCGTCGCCGTCATCGCGGACCGCGCAATGAGGGGGCGGGCGGCTCGCAGAACAGCACCGACGGCAACCAGCCGTCGCCCCGCCCCACCAACGACTGACGATCGTCCAAGATAAAGCGGCGCGCGATCAGATCGCGCCCGCGGCGCCGCCCGGCGCGGGCGCGAGCGCAGGTTCCAGCGCCGGCACCAACTGGTGCTTTTCTTTGCGCACCGGAAGCGCGCGGTAGACCTGCTTGCTCGCCTCCACAATATGCACTCCGGCAAAAGGGGCGGAGATTGTGGAACCGACGCGTTCCCAGGCGACGGCCGAACGCAAAAACCATTTGCGTCCGATCGGCGGCACGTAAAGCGCCTCGTCCCAGCCCACCGGGGTGAACCAGGTTTCACGCAGCAGATGAACGATCTGCGAGCGCGAATAGGGCCGGCCGTGGCCGAAGGGCGTGGTGTCCATGCGCGCCCAAAGCCCGCGCCGGTTCGGCACCACCGCCAGGAGTTTTCCGCCCGCCGACAATACCCGCCAGACCTCGCGCAGCAGCTGCGCCGGGTCCTGGGACATCTCCAGCGCATGCACCAGCAAGACGAGATCGACGGCGCCGTCGGGCAATGGCAAGTCGCCTTCGTCCACCAGCGCGGTCAATGCGGGCCGCGCCGACGGCCATTTCACCACCCCCTGGGCGCCGGGCATGAAGGCGAGGCACCGTTCGGCCTCCTCGCGAAACAGCCCGAGATAGGGCGTCGGATAGCCGACGCCGAGCATCCGCAGGGCGCGCGCATCGGTCCAGCGCCCCCGAATGCTGCGGCCGACAAAGCGGCGGGCAACCACGCCAAGTTGATGGGCATAGAAGTTTCGCAGGTCGACGACGTCTATGGACATGGCGCTATATTAGCACGGTCTATCCATTGTCATGCCCGCGCTTGTCGCGGGCATCCCGCTTAGGATCGCACTGTGTCCGCCTAAGCGAGATGGCCGGGACAAGCCTGGCCATGACAATTGACGCAAAGGATCCCAAGCCATGGCTGCCCAAGTCCGTCTGTTTCTTTGCCTGCAGGATAACTACGGTGTCCTTGTCCATGATCCGTCGAGCGGAGCGACGGCCGCAATCGACGCGCCCGAAGCGGGCCCGGTGGAAACGGCGTTGAAGGGCAATGGCTGGGAGCTCACGGATATTCTTGTCACCCACCACCACGGCGATCACACCGGCGGGATCGCGGCGCTCAAGCGGCAATATGGTTGCCGGGTGGTTGCGCCGCGCGGCGAAGCCGGGAAGATCCCGCTGGTCGACGAGACGGTGGGCGAAGGCAACACGGTCAAGGTGGGCAATCTCGCGGCGCAAGTGCTGGAAACGCCGGGGCATACGCTTGGGCATATCGCCTATTGGTTTGACGCCGACAAGCTCGCTTTCGTCGGCGACACGCTTTTCTCCATCGGCTGCGGACGGGTGATCGAAGGCAATCCGGAGATGATGTGGGGCTCGCTCGCCAAGCTGCGCGAGCTGCCGGACGACACCCGGATTTTCTGCGGGCATGAATACACGCAGGCCAATATCCGCTTCGCGCGCACGATCGAGCCGGAGAACAAGGCGCTCATTGCGCGCGCGGCGGCGGTGGACAAGCTTGTCGCGGAGAAGAAGCCGACCATTCCCTCGACTATGGCCGAGGAGCGCGAGGCCAACGTGTTCTTGCGCGCCGATCTGCCGGAGGTCGCTGCCGCTGTGGGATTGAGCGGGAAGCCGCCGGCGGAAGTGTTTGCGGAGGTGCGGGCAAGGAAGAACAAATTCTAGACGCGCGACAATGGACCTATCCGCCGCCGATGTGATCAGGCTGCTCGGGTTGCGGCCGCATCCCGAGGGCGGGCATTTCCACGAGATATTCCGCGACGCGCGGAACGTGCAGGACCAGCGCGCCGCTTCCACCGCGATCTATTATCTGCTGGCGCGGGGCGAGCGCGCGCATTGGCACCGCGTCGACGCCGCCGAGGTCTGGCATTTCTACGGCGGCGACAGCCTCTCACTGCAGATCAGCGAGAATGGCCGCACGCGCGAAGAGGTGCTGGGAATGGACCTCGCGGCAGGCGCGCGGCCGCAGATCGTCGTGCCGGCGGGTGCGTGGCAATCGGCGCAGAGCCTCGGCGACTGGACGCTCGCCGGCTGCACCGTCGCGCCGGGCTTCGAATTCGCCTGCTTCGAGATGGCGCCGAAAGGCTGGGCGCCATAGCGGACTCGTCGGCGCATTCCGTCGGGCGAGTTTAGGCAGGAACGTACGTCAACCTGATCGCATCCTCGCCAATTGAATCGCTGGCCACAAGGCGGAGCGGCGGCCGGGGGCCGGCGAAGAATGGCTTGCCGCGACCAAGCACCACAGGGTGGAAGTAGAGCCGATACTCATCGATAAGACCAAAGTCGGTCAGGCTTCGCGCCAGTTCTGGTCCGGCGACTTCAATCTCCCCAACGTGCTGAGCCTTCAGTCCGCGTATCGCGGTCTCGATGTCATCTTCGACAAGCGTGGCGTTGGGGCCGACTGACTTGAGCGAACGCGACACGACCCACTTCGGCTGGCTCCGCCACGCCACCGCGAAGTCGCGCTCCTCCGCGCCCCATTCGGGAAGGTCTTCGTCCCAATAGCGCATGACCTCGTACATGCGGCGACCGTACACACTGCCGGTCAGGCCGCGCACTTGCTCGATGAAGTGATGAAAGAGCGCGGGGCTTGGCGCAAACGCCGTGTGGTCGACGTAGCCGTCCAGAGATTGGTTCATTCCAAAGACGAGCTTCGCCATGCTACAAAGCTCCACCCCAGGTTCTTCAGAATGGCTTGAGCCGGCGGGCAGTGAGGGTTCGCCCGGCCTATCCCAGCTCGCAGCTAAACCATGTACTGCCCGCCGTTGGCGGTCAGCGTCGAGCCCGTGATGAAGCCGGAGTCGTCGGCGGCAAGGAAGACCACGCAGCGCGCGATCTCCTCCGGCGTGCCGAGCCGCCCGGTCGGGATCTGCGGGATGATCCGCTTCTCCAGCACCTCCTGCGGCATCGCCTGCACCATCTCGGTGCCGATATAGCCGGGGCAGATCGCGTTCACGGTGACGCCCACGCGCGCGTTCTCCTGCGCCAGCGCCTTGATGAAGCCAAGCTCGCCGGCTTTCGCCGCGGAATAATTCGACTGCCCCATCTGCCCCTTCTGGCCGTTGATCGAGGAGATGCAGATGATGCGGCCGAATTTGCGCTCGCGCATGCCTTCGATCACCGGCCGGCACATGTTGAACACGGAATTAAGATTGGTATCGATCACCGCGCGCCAGTGCTCGGCGCTCATTTTGTGGAACATGCCGTCGCGAGTGATGCCGGCGTTGTTGACCAAAACCTCCACCGGGCCGAGGTCGGCCTCGACCTTTTTCAGTCCGGCGGCACAAGCATCATAGGAGGAAACGTCCCACTTATAGACCGGGATACCGGTCTCGCTTTTGAACTTGTTGGCGGCCTCGTCGTTGCCGGCGTAACTCGCCGCCACTTTGTAGCCGGCCTCCTTCAACGCCTTCGCGATCGCCGCCCCGATCCCGCGCGTGCCGCCGGTAACCACCGCAACGCGTGCCATGACTGCCCCCTTAATACTTCGGTTTCTTGAGCTTGAAGTGATTCAGATCCGAAAGCCCTACTGGGATATTTGTTAATTCGCGAATCACCGTTGCCTCTCGGGCAGCGCGTTCTGCTTCAGAGCGACGATACGTCGACTTTCGGCGCGAAAGTACTTCAGGAATTTGGCTAACAAGCATCCCCTTAAGGCCTCTTTCCTTAAGCAGATTGATCCGTTCTTCGTTGCTCATCTTCTGGCCAGGAAAATCCTCAAATTCCCGTCTTGCTAGATAAAACGAAGATAATGTCGCTCCTTGGACAAGCCTCTCATGGTGCGAAAACCACGGCTCAACATCGGAAAGGAACCAATTTTCCCTCGCGCTCTTAATCCGCTCCAGAGAAAATCTTTCCTCTAAAAAGGATCGTTCAACCACGACAAAGTCAGCGTTCGCTTTCCAAGCAAAGATAGCGAGGTAAGCTGCCACTTGGCGATGTTGCCGTCGGCAAAATTCGCGATAGCCGTTTGGCAAGCTACCGCTCCACGCACATTGCAATGCCCATGCCGCCGCCGATGCAGAGCGTGGCAAGGCCTTTCTTCGCATCGCGCTTGCCCATCTCGAAAAGCAGCGTGGTGAGCACGCGCGCGCCCGAGGCGCCAACCGGATGGCCCAGCGCGATAGCGCCGCCGTTGACATTGACCTTCTGGGCATCCCAGCCGAGATCCTTGTTCACCGCGCAAGCCTGCGCGGCAAAGGCTTCATTCGCTTCGATCAAATCCAGGTCCTCGATCTTCCAGCCGGCCTTTTTCAGCGCGGCGCGCGAGGCGGGAATCGGCCCGGTGCCCATGATGGAAGGATCGACGCCGGCATGCGCCCAGGAGACGATGCGCGCGAGCGACTTGCGGCCTTCCTTCTCCGCCTGGCTGGCTTTCATCAGCACCACCGCGGCGGCTCCATCATTGATGCCGGAGGCATTGCCGGCGGTCACGGTGCCTTCCTTGTCGAAGGCCGGCCGCAGCTTCGCCATATTGTCGAGCGTCGAGCCGTGGCGCGGATATTCGTCGCTATCGACCACCACGTCGCCCTTGCGCGTTTTCACCGTGACCGGGACGATCTCGTCCTTGAAGCGGCCGGCCTTCTGTGCGGCCTCCGCCTTGTTCTGCGACTTGACCGCGAATTCGTCCTGGTGCTGGCGCGTGATCTGCCACTGCTTGGCGACGTTCTCCGCAGTCGTTCCCATGTGATAGCCGTTGAAGGCATCCCACAGCCCATCCTTGATCATGGTGTCGACCATCTCGAAGTTGCCCATCTTCACGCCGTTGCGCAGATAAGCGCAGTGTGGGGCCATGCTCATCAACTCCTGGCCGCCCGCGACCACGATCTCGAAATCGCCGTTGAGGATGGCCTGATAGCCGAGCGCCACCGCGCGCAGACCGGAGCCGCAAAGCTGATTGACCCCCCAGGCCGGAACCTCCACCGGAATGCCGGCCGCCACCGAGGCCTGGCGCGCGGGATTCTGGCCTTGGCCCGCGGTGAGGATCTGGCCCAGGATCACCTCGGACACCTGGTCGCCCTTGATCCCGGCGCGCTCGAGCGCCGCCTTGATGACAACTTTACCGAGTTCGTGCGCCGGCAAGCTGGAAAGGGCCCCATTGAACGCACCGACTGCCGTGCGGGCGGCACTGACGATGACTATGTCGTCTTTCATCTGAAACTCCTGTTATCGGGCTGGGCCCTGCAAAAGCAGTGCCCTTCCTGGGTCTGTAGCCACCTTGGCCAAGTGATCCAACCCTATCGTGACAAAACGGTGGCCCGTTCCGGAAGAAAGAGGTTATCCTGCCTGTCCTAGCGAGGCCGGAACCGACGTATGGCAAAGTCTGAAGACCCTATCACCATCAAGAAATACGCCAATCGCCAACTCTACAACACCGGCACCAGCACCTATGTGACGCTCGAAGACCTCGCCGTCATGGTCAAAAAAGGCGAGGATTTCGTGGTCTATGACGCCAAAACCGGCGAGGACATTACCCGCTCGGTGCTGGCGCAAATCATCTTCGAGCAGGAGAACAAGGAGGGGCAGAGTCTGCTGCCGATCGCCTTCCTGCGGCAGCTGATCCGCTTCTATGGCGACAGCATGCAGACGCTGGTGCCGCGCTTTCTGGAAATCTCCATGAGTTCGCTCACCCGCGAGCAGGACAAGATGCGCGAGCAGGTGGCGCAGGCTTTCGGCGCCAGCGGCTTCGGGACGCTGGAAGAACAGGTGCGCCGGAATATGGAGATGTTCGAGCGCGCCTTTACGATGTTCGCGCCTTTCGCCCGCAAGGAAAATTCCGGGGATGGCGACAAGCCACCGCCACGCGGCGGCAGCGAGATCGATGATCTCAAGCGCCAGCTCGACGAGATGCAAAAGCGGCTCGACCGCCTCGGCGACAAGGGCGAAGAATAGGCCAAGACCAAGTCACGACCTGCGGCCCCAAAGGCCTTGGCTGGGCGTCAGGAGATGGTCCCGTCCGCGCTGTCGATGCCGATATCGCGTTGCGCGGTGCGCACACTGACGGTGAAACCGCCGAGCACATCGACGAAGGCGGTGACCATCAGCAGGAAAAAGGTTGATGTAGCCGCCCGCTCCACGAGCAGAAACTCAACGATCATGCCGATGAACAGCAGCATCGACAGCATGTGATCAACGATGCCGCGGCTCCCGATCCGCGTCGATTTGAGGATTTCGACAAACAGCAGCAGGATCGAACCTGCGATCAGCAGGTCGCCAGGCGAGATCGCCCATTCACCGCCCGAGATAATACGGACGGAAATGAACGGCTGCGTCCAGTTGGTCACGCCAAAGATGAAGGCAAAGATGTTGTAGAGCACAAAGGGGATCAGCAGGAGGGGAAAGCCAACGAGAAACATGGACGCTTTATCCTCGCGCTGACGCTTAGTCCGTAGGAAAAGCCGGATCAGACCTCGGCCTTCTTCGGCTTCAGGATCTGGCGGCCTTTATATTTGCCGGTCTTCAGGTCGATGTGGTGCGGCCGGCGGAGCTCGCCGGAATCCTTGTCCTCGACATAAGCGGGCCTTTTCAGCGCATCGGCGGAACGGCGCATCCCGCGGCGCGAGGGCGAGGTTTTTCTTTTTGGAACGGCCACTGCTCAATCTCCTCAAACGGACGCCGGCGCGAAGCGCGGAAAGGTCCTTCTGGTGGGTCAGATACGGGGGCTTATAGAGGAAGGCAGGCGCAAAAACTAGTGCCCAAGCTTGGCACTAAGGGGTTCGCCGGGGCCGGACGCAGTCCGCGGCCCAGGCCGAGCGCGCGGCGCGCGCCCGGTAAATGCCAGCCAAGCGCTGCACATCAAGCCGCGGCTGGCGCGCGCTGCGGACCTTCGGATCCGGCAGGATCGCCGCCAGCAGAGCGGCTTCGCCCGGACCGATCTGCCGCGCCGATTTGCCGAATGCAAAGCGGGCGCCCGCTTCGGCTCCGAATTGCCCGCTGGGGCCCCATTCGGCGATATTGAGATAGATTTCCATGATCCGGCGCTTGGGCAGCACCAGATCCGCCCACATGGCCAACGGCAATTCCAGGATTTTTCGCGCGACGCTTCGGCCCGGCCAGAGGAACAGGTTCTTGACGGCCTGTTGCGTGATGGTCGAGCCGCCCCGCAGCTGGTCGAAATCCTCGGCATCCTCGACGATGCCGCGCAGTTCCTGAAAATCGACGCCATGGTGGCTGCAATAGCGGCCGTCTTCGGCCAGGATGACGGTGAGCGGCAGGCTCGGCGCGATCTGCGCCAAGGGCACGAAGGTCCTCTCAATCCGCTCACCGGTCGTCCAGCGCCAGACCATGAGGGTGGGGACCGGATTGATGAAACGATAGAGCGGCAAAAGCGCATAGGGCAGCAGGATGAATACGCCGGCAATGACGATCGCTGCCCGTAGCAGGCGCGAGTTCATGAGCGTTTTTCCCAATCCCATGTTTCAAAACTATCCGATTTTGCGCTAGATGCAGCCTGTGGCGCCATGACGCCAAATTGCCTCTTTGGAAAACGGCCGATGCCAGCCTCCGCCCCAGCGAAACGCGACGACCAGCGTGCCTTCGAGGCCCGTCTTGCCAGCATCGCGCATGAGATTGAAGCCCTGCTGCAGGAACTTTTGGGCGACGAAACGGAAGATGGCGAGATCGCACGGCCGCCACGGCTGCTGGAAGCCATGCGCTATGCTGTGCTTTCAGGGGGCAAACGCATCCGGCCATTCCTTGTGCTGGAGACGGCGCAGCTGTTCGACGTCAGACCTGAATATGGTTCGATGACGGCCGCGGCGATGGAATGCCTGCACGCCTATTCGCTGATCCACGACGATCTGCCGGCGATGGACGATGACGCGCTCCGGCGCGGAAGGCCGACGACACACATGGCCTTCGATGAAGCGACCGCCATCCTTGCCGGCGACGCGCTGCTCACCTTTGGCTTCGACCTGCTGGCGCGCGAACGAACCTATCCCGATGCCGGCGTGCGCGTGGCCCTGGTGGCGGAGCTCGCGCGCGCCGCCGGTATCGGCGGCATGGCGGGCGGGCAAATGCTCGACCTCGCCGCCGAAGGCCGCTTCGGCAAAGTGCAGCCGGCCGCGACCACGGAAGACGCGGTGACGACGTTGGAGGCGATGAAGACCGGCGCGCTGATCCGGGCGGCTTGCCGCATGGGCGCCATTCTCGGCAAGGCGCCGCAAGCCGCGCGCGGGGCGCTGGACCGCTATGGCTTTGCGCTCGGGCAGGCCTTCCAGATCGCAGACGACCTGCTCGATCTCGAAGGCGATCCGGAAACCCTGGGCAAGAAAACCAATAAAGACGCCGCCGCCGGCAAGGCCACCTTCATCGCCATCCTCGGCGTCGACGGCGCGCGCGCCCGGCTGGCGGCGCTGGTGGCGGATGCAGAAGCGGCGCTCGGGCAATTCGGTGAAGAGGCCGCGATGTTGCGGGCAGCGGCGCGTTTTGTCGCCGAGCGGCAAACCTGAAGCGAGGCCCGCGTGGCGAGTGATAAACAGGAAGCCCTGCGCCGCCTGCCGAAGCTATTTCGCGTGCTGCAAACGCGGATAAAGCTAGTAATTGCCGCGGCGTCCGGCGCCGTTGTGGCATTTTTCCTGCCGGCGGAATGGCGGCCCATTACCCGGGCATTGGTGGGCTGGGACGCCGCCGTCGTGCTTTACCTTGTCATGGTCTATCGGACGCTGATCCGATCCGAGATGGGCCATATCCGCGGGCATGCAATAAAGGAAGACGAAGGCCGCGTCGCGGTCCTGGTGCTGACCGTCACGGCCACGCTCGCCAGCCTCGCGGCGATCGTGGCGCTGCTGGGCGAGGGCGCAGTCAAGATGGCCTCACGCGAGCTCTTTTTTGCCATCGCGACGATCCTCCTGTCCTGGGCCTTCGTGCACACGATCTTTGCACTGCATTATGCTCACGAATTCTATACCGGCGCGGCGGGCGGCCTGGAGTTTCCCGGCGGCGAGAAGCCGGATTACTGGGACTTTGTCTATTTCTCTTTCGTCCTCGGCATGACCTTCCAGGTGTCGGACGTGGCGGTGACCTCACACAGCATTCGTCGCGTGGTGCTCGCGCACAGCATCGTGTCGTTCCTCTACAATGTGGCTTTGCTGGCGATCGTGGTGAACATCGCGGCCGCTGCGATCTAGGACGTGGACTTCTCAGTTCTTTGGGATCACTCGCACCATGGCGATCTGGCCGTGAAGCAGCATTGAAAATTGACCGGCGATCACAGCCCGCTGAACCAGTTGTAGCCCTGGTCTTCCCAATAGCCGCCAAGGTCGTCGTTGGTGACGGCCATCTCCATCACATATTTCGGATTCTTGAAGCCCAGCTTGGTCGGCATGCGGATCTTCATCGGGAAGCCATAGGCGCGCGGCAGAATGTCGTTGTCGAACTTGAAGGTCATCTGCGTCTGCGGATGCAGCGCGGTCGGCATGTCGATGGTGGTGGAATAGCCTTCGGCGCAGCGGAACCAGACATATTTGGCGCGAGTGTCGGCGCCGACCCGCTTGAGGAACTCGCTCAGGCGCACGCCGGTCCAGCTACCGATCGCGCTCCAGCCCTCCACGCAGATATGGCGCGTGACCTGCTTTACCTGCGGCAGCGCGTAAAGCTCTTCCAAGGTCCATGACTTCTTGTTCTCGACCAGGCCGCCGACCTGCAATTTGTAAGAAGCTGCGTCGACTTCGGGCGCTTCGTCGAGGCTGTAATAGGCATTGAACGGGAAAGGCCGGGTAATCATGCTGTCCGGATAAGTCGGCGCCAGCCGGTTGGGATTGAACAGCAGCGCCTGCGCGCCATCGTTGAAAGAGGAAATCTTGCGCAGCACGCGCTCGGCGCCATCGCCATCCAGGATATCGCAACCGGTCAGGAAAGTGAGCGCGCCGAGGCTTCCCGCGCCGCGCAGGAAGAGCCGCCGCGTCGGATCGGGCAGGAGCTTCGCCGCGTCCTTGATCAAGAGCTGCTTGTCGACGCCGGGAATGGGTTTGCGAATGCGGGCCATCGAGACCTCCTCATTTCCCCAGGATCATCGCGCGCAGGCTCTTTGGGACCAGCAGCGCCATGACGATATGGATCGCGATGAAACCAACGATCAGCGCCATGGCGAGGAAATGGATGTAGCGTGCCGCTTCGTAGCCGCCGAACAAAGCGGTCAACTCCTGCAGCTGGATCGGCTTCCAGATTGCCAGCCCTGACATCACGATAATCACGCCGGCGAGAATGACGCCGAGATACAGCAGCCGCTGCACCGCGTTGTAGACGGAAAGATTATCATGTGAAAGCCGGCCGCTGAGCGCCGCCTTCACGTCGGCAACGACTTCCGAGGGATAGATCGGCAACAGCTTGCGGCGGAACCGGCCGGTGACGATGCCGAGCGTGACATAGACGATGCCGTTGATCACCAGCACCCACATGGCCGCGAAATGCCACAGCAGCGCGCCGGCAAGCCAGCCGCCGATGGTGATGCTGCGCGGGAAGGTGAAGGAAAACAGCGGGGAGGCGTTGTAGATTTGCCAGCCCGAGCCGATCATCACGATGATGGCGACAGCATTGATCCAGTGCGTGATCCGCACCCAGCGCGGATGAATAAGGCTTTCGCGCGATGCCGAAGGAGTGCTGCTGACGTCTACCGATGCCATCGACCTGTCCTTAAGGCGAAGATTTTACCAGATATATGTACGAAGGGGCCTCGCAATAGATGCAAAGGCGAAAATGCCGGGTCGCCCGGCGCATGATCCGGCGAGGGGACGGTTCGCCGATCAGATCATGCGCCAATTATGAGTTAGCGGGCCCGGCATACGCTAATGGCGTTACTTCGCCATGCCGTCCTTCTTCATGGCGTCGGTCTTCTCGTCTTTCTTCATACCGTCGGTCTTTTCATCTTTCTTCATGGCGTCGGTTTTTCCCATCTCGTCCGGCTTTGCCATCGTGTCGGGCTTCGACATGCTCGAGCCTTGCGGGGCCATTGTCTGGGCAAAGGCGGCCGGTGCGAGCGCGATGCACATGGCCATGGTGAGCGGGATCATAAAGGACTTGGTCATAGCGAGTACCTCCAAAGGGACAATGGGCATTGCACTTTCCCATCGAACCTCCTTCGCGCCGGACCGGAGCCGGGTTACGCGGCTCTGGAAGAATTCGCGAAATCCCAAAGGCGGCGGCCATAGACGCGGCTCACCACCACCACGAGCGCCACGGCCAAGGCATGCACCAACAGGTCGACAACCGCGGCATCGAAGGGATGGAACAGGTTGAGCACGGTGGCCGAAGCCGCCGCCACCGCCAGTCCCGCGATGGTCGCGGTCAGGCCGGGCAGCAGCGAAAAGGCCTCGCGCAGCATGGCGAACATCAAAAGCGAGAAAGGCACCGACAGCGCCACGATGATCGCGAGGCATTCCATGGTTTCGCCAAGCGGCGGAACATAGGTGCCCGGCAACACCACATTGCGCAGGCAGCCGAGTCCACTGGCGGCGATCCAGAGCACCACGGCTGGCAACGGCAGCCAGGCCCAGGCGCGCGCGCTGTCCGGCAAGCTGAGACGGAAAGCGGCGATGGCTGCCAGCAGCGCGGTGAGCGCGGAGCCAAGCATCGCCAGCCACATGTCGGGCGACGCCATGAAGCGTTGCGCGAAAGCGGATAGATCGGCGATCAAACTCAGCACCAGCGCGGCAAGGATGACGAAGCCGAGCCATATCATGGCGCGCCTGCCGGGCGACGGCAGCGGCTGTACCGGGCGCAAATCGGAGGCCAAGCCCTCGATGAGCCGGTCGTGCGGGGCGTCTTGCGGCGTAGCGTTGCTCATTTCTTATCCTTCGCGCTCCACGCTGCCACGCAGGGCTTTCAGGGCACGATGCAGATTTACCTTCAGCGAACCTTTGCTCCGGCGGGTCAAGGCGGAAGCTTCGGCCAGCGATTGTTCGTTCAGCACCAGATATTGCACCGCCTCGCGCTGCCGCGGCGGCAGCGAGGCGAGCGCGTGACTGATGCGGCCGGCATCATCAGCGTGATGCAACCCGCCCGCGGGATCGGCCGCCTCGTCGGGATAATTCTCGAAGGCGATCGGCGCATGCAATTCGCGCGCACCACGCCGCCCGCTTTGGCGCAACAGATCGATTGCACGCCGCTCGGCAATCACCCGCAGCCAGGCCGTGAAGGAACGGCTCGGATCATAGGTCTGCCGCGCGCGGTGGATGGTGAGCAATACCTCCTGCACAACGTCATCCACCTGATCGGCGCTGACGCCCTGCCGGCGGGCGATCGCCCTGACCAGCGGCACGCAATCGCGCAGCAGCGTCTGATACGCCATCTTGTCGCCGGCCTGAGCCGCCGCCATCAAGGCGGAGCGTCGCGCGTCGTCGGCGGTAGGCTTCTGCTCGGCAGTGGCCATGCGGTGCCTGGAACCTGTCCTTGCGTGGGAGGCCACCATACTCCGCACGGGGGCACCCGAGTAGGGGATGAAGGCGGTCGCATCGACAACGGCAAGCATGTTCCTGCGCCCCATTTGCCACCCGGCAGCCAGAATTCGGTCCCTTCCGACTTGTTCGCAACCGAGCGCCCGGCGGTTACATCGCCGGTGAGCCAAATACGGAAATTTGCTGAAGTCCTGAGCGGAAAAGGCCATCTGGCGCTAACCGCCTGCAGGCATACAAAATACAGGCCTCGCGGCCTTTGCAGCCATGCGGAAATGGCATTGCACGCGGCCACCGGCCTGCTTATGGATGGGGCTGTAACACGAGGTTCTGATCGATGACCGGGAGCCCGATCCCCCGCCCAAGGCCGCTGTCGCCACACCTCCAAATCTACCGCCCCACGTTGACGATGACGATGTCGATCGTGCACCGCATCACCGGGATGGGACTTTATCTTGGCGTGCTGCTGATCGCCTGGTGGCTGATTGCTGCTTCTTCGGGCCCGAATAACTATGCCGCCGTGGAAGGCTTCTTCGGCTCGATCATCGGGAAGCTCGTGCTGTTCTGTTATACTTGGGCGTTGATCCACCATATGCTCGGCGGCATTCGCCATCTGATCTGGGACACCGGCCGCGGCTTCGGCGCGCAGGAGCGCGAATGGCTGACGCGCGCGACCATTCTCGGTTCGATCTTCCTGACGATCCTGCTCTGGGCGGTTGGCCTTCTGGTGGTGGGGCCGCGATGAAGCCCAAGGGTTTCCACATCCGCACACCGATGGGCCGCGTCCTGGGCCTGGGGTCGGCGCGCTCGGGCACCGAGCATTTCTGGCAAGAGCGCGTCACCGCAGTCGCCGCAATTCCGCTGACGATCGCATTCTTTGTGATCGTCGCGAGCGTGCTCGGGCGCAATCACGCCGCAGTCGTGCAGATCCTCGGCTCGCCGCTGGTAGCGATCCTGCTGCTGCTCTTCATCGTCAACAGCATCAATCACATGTGGCTCGGCATGCAGATGATCATCGAAGATTACGTGCATGCGGACGTGGCCAAGCTGTCGTGCCTGATGGCCAATACCTTCTTTTGCGCGGCAGCGGCGCTCGCCTCGGTCTACGCCATTCTCAAATTGTCATTCGGAGTATGATGCATGGCGGGTAACGGATCGTCGACGAGCAGCCCGGCGGTGAATGGCCGCGCTTATCCGATCGAGGACCATAGCTATGACGTGCTGGTCGTGGGCGCCGGTGGCGCCGGCTTGCGCGCGGTGGTCGGCTGCAGCGAAGCTGGCCTGCGCACTGCCTGCATCACCAAGGTTTTTCCGACCCGTTCGCACACCGTCGCGGCGCAGGGCGGCATCGCGGCAGCGCTCGGCAATATGGGCGAGGACGATTGGCGCTGGCACATGTACGACACCGTGAAGGGGTCGGATTGGCTCGGCGACCAGGATGCGATCGAATACATGTGCCGCCATGCGTCGGCTGCGGTCTACGAGCTGGAGCATTGGGGCCTGCCCTTCTCGCGGCGGGAAGACGACGGCCGCATCTATCAGCGTCCGTTCGGCGGCATGACCACGCATTTCGGCAAAGGCACCGCGCAACGCACCTGCGCCGCCGCCGACCGCACCGGTCACGCCATGCTGCACACGATGTATGGCCAGGCGCTGCGCCATTCCGCGCAGTTCTATATCGAATATTTCGCTCTTGACCTGATCATGGATGATGCCGGGCGCTGCCGCGGCGTGGTGGCGCTGAACATGGAAGACGGCGCGATCCACCGCTTCAGCGCCAACATGACGATTCTGGCGACCGGCGGATACGGCCGCGCCTATTTCTCCTGCACCTCGGCCCATATCTGCACCGGAGATGGTAACGCGATGGTTCTCCGCGCCGGCCTGCCGCTGCAGGACATGGAGTTCGTGCAGTTTCATCCCACCGGAATTTACGGCGCCGGCTGCCTGATCAGCGAAGGCACGCGCGGTGAAGGCGCCTATCTGGTCAATTCCGAAGGCGAGCGCTTCATGGAGCGCTATGCGCCGTCGGCCAAGGACCTGGCGTCGCGCGACGTAGTCTCGCGCGCCATGACGATTGAAATCCGCGAAGGCCGTGGCGTGGGCAAGAACAAAGATCACATGTACCTGCATCTCGACCATTTGGACCCGGAGATCCTGCACGAACGGCTGCCGGGGATTTCGGAATCGGCGCGCATCTTCGCCGGCGTCGATGTCACCAAGGAGCCGGTCCCGGTGATTCCGACCGTGCACTACAATATGGGCGGCATCGCCACGAATTATCACGGCGAGGTTCTGACCAAGAAGAACGGCGAGGCCGACACCGTGGTGCCCGGCCTGATGGCGCTGGGTGAAGCGGCCTGCGTGTCGGTGCACGGCGCCAACCGGCTCGGCTCCAATTCGCTGATCGATCTCGTGGTGTTCGGCCGCGCCGCCGCGTTGCGCTGCGCCGAGCTGATGCAGCCGAACGAAAGCCAGCCGGAGCTGCCGAAAAACTCCGCCGATCTCGCGCTTGGACGGTTGGACACATTCCGCAATGCCTCCGGCAGCACGCCGACCGCGCAGCTGCGCATGCGCATGCAGACGGTGATGCAGAATAATTGCGCGGTATTCCGCACCGGGCCGGTACTGGAGGAGGGCCACAAGCTCATTCACGAAGTGCAGGCGGCAATGCCGGACGTGCGCGTCACCGACCGCTCGCTGATCTGGAATACCGACCTGATCGAAACGCTGGAGCTTGACAACTTGATGGGCCAGGCGGTGGTCACCATGGATGCCGCGCTCAACCGCACCGAAAGCCGGGGCGCGCATGCGCGCGAGGATCATCCCAAGCGCGATGACGACAACTGGATGAAGCACACGCTGACCTGGCTTGACGCCAATGGCAAAGTGACGCTGGATTACCGGCCCGTGCATACCTACACGCTGACCAACGACGTTTCCTACATTCCTCCGAAGGAACGGGTTTACTAGCCCATGGTCCAATTCACGCTTCCGAAAAACTCCAAAATCACCGAAGGAAAAACCTGGCCGGGACCTGCCGGCGCACGCAATGTCGCGCAGTATCGGATTTACCGCTGGGACCCGGAAGGCGAAGGCAATCCACGTGTCGACACCTACAGCGTCGATCGCGACCATTGCGGGCCGATGGTTCTCGACGCGCTGATCTGGATCAAGAACAGCATCGATCCGACTCTGACTTTCCGCCGCTCTTGCCGCGAAGGCATCTGCGGCTCCTGTTCGATGAATATCGACGGCGCCAATACACTCGCCTGCACCAAGGCGATGGATGACATCAAGGGCGACATCAAGGTCTACCCGTTGCCGCACATGCCGGTGGTAAAGGACCTGGTGCCCGATCTGTCCAACTTCTATGCCCAGCATGCGGCCACCCAGCCATGGCTGCAGACCGTGACGCCGACGCCGGACAAGGAATGGCGGCAAAGTCACGACGACCGCGCAAAGCTCGACGGGCTGTACGAGTGCATCCTGTGCGCCTGCTGCTCCACCGCCTGCCCGAGCTATTGGTGGAACAGCGAGCGCTTCTTGGGTCCCGCCGCCCTGTTGCAGGCGCAGCGCTGGATCAAGGACAGCCGCGATGAGCGCACGGGCGAGCGGCTCGACGATCTGGAAGATCCCTTCCGGCTCTACCGCTGCCACACCATCATGAACTGCGCCAAAGTCTGTCCGAAGGACCTCAACCCCGCCAAGGCCATCGCCGAGATCAAGAAAGCGATGGTGGAGCGTCGAGGTTAGTCGGCAGAGCCATCAGAGAGGCTGTCATGCTCGACGATCCAACGACCACCCGTTCTTCGCACCGCTATCTTTCCTACGCCGACCTCATCGCCCTCAGATGGCGGGATTTCCTTCTGCTGGTGGCGCGCGTTCTCCTCGGTTGGATCTATCTGCAAAGTGGGTTCAGCAAGGTCATGGACCCCGCCGGTTTTGCTGCCCGCCTGGTGCCGCGCGGGGTGCCGGAATGGCTCGGCCTGATCGCGCCCTTTGTCGAATTCATCGGCGGGCTGGCGCTGGTGCTCGGTGTCGGCGGGCGCTACGCAGCTCTGCTGCTGATCCTCTTCACCATTGTCGCGACCTGGACCTCGCATCTGTTCTGGACGTTCCCGGAAGCGCAACGCGGTCAGCAATCCACGCAGTTCTGGAAGAACGTGACCATGATGGGCGGCCTGCTGGCGATGTTCGTGACCGGGCCCGGCCGCTACAGCCTCGACCGCTGGCTGAGCCGGCGCTAGGAACCGCCCGCGCGCTGCGTGGTTAGCTTCGCATGGCGGAGCAGGAAACCATCGCGCGCGTCTGGGACATCATCGAACGGGCCGGCGTCGGCATGCTGACCACGCGCTTTCCCGGCGGTTTGCGCGCGCGCCCGCTTGAGCCGCGCCCTGACCGCGGGGAAGGCGTGATCTTGTTCGTGGTCGATGTGCGCGGCGCCAAGGACGATGAGATCGCCGCCGCGCCGCAGGTCTGCCTTGTGGTGATCGATCACAAGGACAAGGCCTATCTGTCGGTCAGCGGGCGTGCCGCGGTGACGCGCGACGACGCCAAAGCCAAAGCGATCTGGAAGAAGACCGACAATGTCTGGTGGCCGGACGGACCGGACGATCCGAATGTGCGCGTGCTGCGGCTTGTTCCCGAGCGCGCGGAGTTGTGGGACGGCCCCTCAAATTCCGCCGCCGCCGCCTTCGAATTCGCAAAGGCGCGCGTGACCGGCGAAAAGCCGAATCTCGGCGAGGAACGCAAGGTGACGGTGAAGATGTGAGGGCGCGGGCCCGGACAAGCCAATGCACGCAGGTCATGAGTCCGCGGGTAGCGCTTCCTTCGAATTCGGCGGGGGCGATCCGCCGCGAGGAATCTCCAACAGCCCCTTTGCATTGAATTTAATAGGCACGCTCCGGTATTTCAGAAGCTGCACGGTGCGCTCATGTTCAGTGGGATCGATACCGTTCCAGTTGTCCTGACGGCATTTGTTGCAAATGTTGACGCCCCAGGCGGGGATATACTGACCCTCGTAAACATATCGGCCAATTGAAACCGTCGCTCGCACATAAAGCAAACGTAGAAGATTTGTTCTTCATCATGCTTCATCGGCAGCGATTTGCCAGATGCAAGGCAGAAGGATGCGATTCGCGCGGTTCTGGTTTGCGCACCCTCCCAGGAGGATTCCCGCTTTTGAAAAACAGCAATCCGGATGCAGCTTCCGTGTTGCTTCGCAAGCACGTGCCGATCCGTCTCGTCCTGATGAACATTCTAGGCAGAACTCTTTCCGGCCAAGCTCTCCATTGCTTGCTGCCGTATCAAGTCCGGATCTCGTTCGCCAGTTTGGGCGGCTTCGATAATTTTGAGCGCAAGCGTCTCGGTAATCGGATCCCTGCGATCGATAAGGCCCAACTCGCGGCAAGCCGTTTCAAACGCTTCAGTGATGACCTCAATTGTTTCCGAGTCGAACGACAAATCTTCCAGCAGGTCAACGAAAGACATAATCCCCGCCCCCCGGCACGCCGCCACCGCGCCATCGGTAATGACGCACCCCTTGCTGGTTGAATGTTCAATATCTGAACAAGGCGTGATCATGGGCAAATTGCGGCATTTCACAAGGAAATACCGTCCGCCTCGCTTCGCGCGAACGCCGCCGTGGCCGGCCCGTGATAGAAAATACCAGCCATGATCGATCATGTCGGTTTTGCGGTACCTGATTACGAACGGGGCCAAAGCCTTCTACGCGCGGGCGCTCGCGCCGCTCGGCTACGAACTTGTGATGGGAAGTGCCGGGTGAGACGAACCAAAGCGGTTTCCCCGCGGCAGGCTTCGGCGTCGGCGGCAAGCCGGATTTCTGGATTGGCGCCGAAGGCAAGCTGGAAAAGCCGCTGCATGCGCCTTGGCCAAGGACCGCGCCGCGGTGGATGCGTTCTACCAGGCGGCGCTGGCGGCCGGGGGCAAGGACCATGGCCCGCCCGGCCTGCGCCCGCATTACCATCCGAATTATTACGCCTCCTTTGTGCTCGACCTGGATGGCCACAAAGTCGAGGCGGTCTGCCACGCACCGCGGGGTTAGGATGACGGGCCCGCTCGACGCTCAATGGGTAACTGACCCAAATGGCGCAATTCACTAAGTGTTGTATTTGATAAGCGGCCGCTCTTGGTTAGGTTGCGGTGAGGGGGTTCCGCGTAGCCAGAGCGTAAGACAGGCCGCAAATGACCGCAGCCAACCACTACCGCATTAAGGCCGCAGAGTTCGCGGCGCGAGCGCAGGTAGAGGCCGAGCGCCATATGCAGGTTGAGTTTGCGAGAATGGCCGCAAGCTATCTGCGGCTGGCCGAACAGGCGGACCGCAACGCACTCAATGACGTGATCTACGAGCCGCCGTTCAGAGCAAATCCAAACTCAGCCTAGCAGCGGCATCGCTCGCCTACAGTCCCAGCTTCTTCTTCCTTTGCCCCAGCGTGCGCAGCCGCAGCGCGTTGAGCTTGATGAAGCCGGCCGCGTCGCGGTGGTCATAGGCGACCGCGCCCTCCTCGAAGGTGACGAGCTCCTGGTCGTAGAGCGAATATTTGCTCTCGCGTCCGGTCACGACGGCGCTGCCCTTGTAGAGCTTCAGCGTCACCCGCCCGCTGACATATTGCTGGCTCTTGTCGATCGCCGCCTGCAGCATCTCGCGCTCGGGCGAGAACCAGAAGCCGTTGTAGATCAGCTCGGCGTATTTCGGCATCAGCTCGTCCTTGAGGTGCGCTTGGCCGCGGTCGAGCGTGATCGATTTCGATGCCGCGATGCGCGGCCAGAAGGATGGTGCCGCCCGGCGTCTCATACATGCCGCGCGATTTCATGCCGACGAAGCGGTTCTCCACCAGGTCGAGCCGCCCGATGCCGTGCTTCCTGCCGAGCTCGTTCAGGCTGGTGAGCAGCGCGGCGGGCGACAGCTTCTTGCCGTCGACCGCAACCGCATCGCCCTGCTCGAAATCGACGGTGATGACGGCGGGCTTGGCGGGCGCAGTTTCTGGATCGTCGGTGCGCGAATAGACATAGTCCGGCACTTCCTGCGATGGGTCCTCCAGCACTTTGCCTTCCGAGGACGCATGCAGCAGGTTGGCGTCGACGGAAAACGGCGCCTCGCCGCGCTTGTCCTTGGCGATCGGAATCTGGTGCTGCTCGGCGAACTCAATCAGCTTGGTGCGCGAAGTCAGGTCCCATTCGCGCCAGGGCGCGATCACGGTGACATCGGGCTTTAGCGCGTAATAGCCGAGCTCGAAGCGCACCTGGTCGTTGCCCTTGCCGGTGGCACCATGCGCCACCGCGTCGGCGCCGACCTTTTCCGCGATCTCAATCTGCTGCTTGGCGATCAGCGGGCGCGCGATCGAGGTGCCGAGCAGATACTGCCCCTCATAGACCGTGTTGGCGCGGAACATCGGAAACACATAGTCGCGGACGAATTCCTCGCGCAGATCCTCGATGAAAATGTTTTCCGGCTTGATGCCAAGCAGCAGCGCCTTCTTGCGCGCCGGTTCCAGCTCCTCGCCCTGGCCGAGATCGGCGGTGAAGGTCACGACTTCGCAGCCATAGGTCTGCTGGAGCCATTTCAGAATGATCGAGGTATCGAGCCCGCCCGAATAGGCGAGCACCACCTTTTTCACGTCGCCTTTGGGCATGGAACGCTCCAAACAAAAAAATCTGTCATGCCCGCGCATGCGGGCATCCAGTAAACGCAAGCGATGAGCGAGAATCACCAAGCTCGCGGAATACTGGATCGCCCGGTCAAGCCGGGCGATGACCACGGCGCGCGGACTATAGGGGGAATGGACGCGGTTGCAAGTTTAGCGGGGGCGCGGCTCGAGCCACGCACCGGCCTTGCGCCCGGCAATCAGCCAATAGGCCAGGCCAAAGACCGCGCCGGCGGCGATCGTCAGCTCCAGGCCGCGGTTGATCGGCCCGGCATGGTCGATGGATTCCTCATAGGGATTGCCGAGACCGGTGCCGTAATAGGCTATTAGCGCGATCACCACGCCGGCGACCGCATAGAATAGGAAGGAGCGTAGCCGAAAAGCTTCAGTCAGGATGGCCAGAAGCAGCAGCGGCAGGAACGCAGCGGCACCGGCGAAGCTGGTGCCGAAAAAACTCGCGATCAAGAAGACGCCGCGTGCGGCGACCGGATCGCCCTCCAGGGATTGCCACTCCGATCCGAGCAGCCCGAACGCGATGGTGATGCCCGCCGCTATGCTGGCAAACAGAAAGGCAAAGAAGATCACGAAGATGCGGCCGATGAATCTCATCAATTTGGCCGCCCGGCAGTTAAGCGTCCGAGGATCGCCCAATACACCAATCCGCCGACGAGGCCTGCTGTCGCCGAAAGCGTGAGCGGATTGCCGATCGGAACGATGTCGGTGGTGTTTTCCAGCGCTTCGGAAAGGTCGACGCTGTAAGACGACGCAAGCCCGATCGCTGCGCCTGCCATGACGTAATACAGCACGTTGCGGATGCGAAGCGCTGCCGCCAGCACGGCGGCGGCAACAATGCCCAGCAGCGCGATGGCGGGGCCAGAAACGGTGGCGAGGAAAGCCGAGGCGAAGAACCGCACGCGCTCCAGGCGGTCGGCATCGAGATCGGACGCGATGACCCCGACGGCCAGCACGATGCCCGCTGCCAGGCCGGCGAGCAGGAAGGCGAGAGGGATGCGGCCAGACGCGGTCATGGGATTTCGCTTCAAGGGGTTAATCGCGGAATTAAGCGAGGCAGAAACCATCAACGGTAATCGGCGACCGAGCGGTCGATCCGGTCGGCCCGTTCGGTGAACCACGTCGGGAAGGTGTAGCGCAACCCTCCCTTTGTGGCCCGCACGCCATGGCAATGCCTTGGCCCGCAATGGAACGCGACCAGCATTCCCGCCTTGGGCTTGATGCTCTCATTGATCTCCGGGAAAAAGATCTCGCCGCCCTCGTAATCGTCATTGAGATATCCCACGGCTGCGAACATGCGTTGGTCAAAGCCGTTGTCCTGGTCGACATGCGGCGTCATTTCGAGATTTTGCGGCCAACTTACAAGATTGACCGTTTCCGGGTAGAGCGGGCCGGAATATGCGAAGTGCTGATGCAGCACCTGGATCTGCTCATAGACAAGATCGCGCATGCGCAGTTTGATCGCGCGGTGCTGCTCTGGCATGGCCGTAAAATAAAGAACGCGGTCCTTCCAGTAGTCCGACGTGTCCTGCCGCAGATTAGGGCGGTTGTCCTCGTAGCATGCGATGAAGCTACGGCAGTCCTGCGCGGTCAGAAAGTTCTCGCGGATCAAAAGTTCAGCCATGATCGATCCCAGCGCGATGAGCAAGGAAGGCTAGCATTTTTTAGGGTTGGCCGAAAATTGCAACCGCTAAGGCAGGAATGTCGCGAAGGCGCCGCCTATGGAGCAACTCCGCTATCGGCTTGCTGCACACCGGAAGCCCAGCTCCCGGCCTTCCGGCCCGCGACCGCCCAATAGACAATTCCGGCCGCCGTGCTTGCCGTCACCGCGATGGCGAGCGCTTCTACCCAACCAAGAAACCGCAGCCCCGAGGACACGTCGGCCAGGCCGGGCCAAAATAGCGCGAGCATGAGCAGAAGAATGACCTGCCAACCCACTCCAACAGCGGCGCTTGATAACGCATAGAACCAGAATGAACGCAGCTGCAGAACCTCGGAAATGAGGGTAATCAGCAGCAGCATGGGCAAGACCGTGACCGCGCTGACGGCAGGCAACAGAGGCCGCGTGAGGGAAGCCCATTCTTGCAGGGTGAAGTAAATATCAGGCCCGGGAACCTGTCTGTAACCAATGAAGATCGGATTGGCGAAGGTCGACATCACCACCACAATGACCGTGGCAACGGCACAGGCGGCAGCTAGCGCGAGGAGAATGATAAGAACACGCCCGGCCGTCTGCATTTACGCTCAGTCCGTCATCGCCATGGCGCGCAGCGCCAGCCGCTCGCGCGCGGAAAGCTTCTCCGTCGTGCTCTTAAGCTGGCCGCAGGCTGCGAGGATGTCGCGGCCGCGCGGCGTGCGAACCGGCGAGGCATAGCCGGCGTCGAACACGACTTGCGAGAATTTCTCGATCTGCCCCCAGTCCGAGCATTCGTAATGGGTGCCCGGCCAGGGATTGAACGGGATGAGATTGATCTTGGCAGGGATGCCCTTGAGCAGGCGCACCAGCTCCCTGGCGTCGGCAATGGAGTCGTTCACGCCTTTCAGCATCACATATTCGAAGGTGATGCGGCGCGCATTGGAAACGCCGGGATAATTGCGACAGGCTTCGAGCAGTTCCCCGATCGGATATTTGCGGTTGAGCGGCACCAATTCGTTGCGGAGCTCGTCGCGCACGGCGTGCAGGGACACCGCAAGCATGACGCCGATCTCCTCGCCGGCGCGCGGGATCATCGGCACCACGCCGGAAGTGGAGAGCGTGATGCGCCGGCGCGAGATGCCGAGCCCGTCACCGTCCTGCGCCACCAGCAGTGCGTCACGAACCGCCTCGAAATTGTAGAGCGGCTCGCCCATCCCCATCATCACGATATTGGAGACCTTGCGTGTGGTTTCTGCGCTGGCGTTCCAGTCATCCAGCCGATCACGCGCGATCATGATCTGGCCGACGATCTCGCCTGCGGTGAGGTTGCGAACGAGCCGCTGCGTGCCGGTGTGGCAGAAGGAGCAGTTCAGCGTACAGCCTACCTGGCTCGACAGACATAGCGTGCCGCGGTCGGTCTCCGGGATATAGACGCATTCGACTTCGTGCGGATTTTCGCCCGCGTGCTCGCCCGGCAACCGCAGCAGCCATTTGCGCGTGCCGTCGGCGGAAATCTGTTCGGCCACGACTTCCGGGCGCGCCAGCGTGTGACGCGCGGCCAGCGCGGCACGCAACTCCTTCGACACGCTGGTCATGGCTTCGAAGCTCGTCACCCCGCGCACATAAATCCAGTGCCAGAGCTGCTGGACGCGCATCTTCACCTGCGCGGGCGCTACGCCGAGCTCGCCGAGCGCGGCGCCCAGACCCTTGCGCGAGAGGCCGACAAGCGACGGCTTTTCCGGCGCGACATAGCGCTCCAGCGCAGTTTTCTCGATGGCAAGGTTCAAGGCGTTCATGGTTCTTGGCTGCGCAGAGTCTTAGCATAAATGGGGCGTGGAATGGCCACCGCCACTTCTTCCCCTGCCCTTTGCGCAAACAATGAGGAAATTAACTTTAACCCCGCGTCTTCTGCAGCGAGGGCGAAGTTAGAAGGTCTGAAAAGGATGCAGGCCGCGCTTACTTACATTCCTGCCCGATGCGGTCGAGCGCCTGGGCGATGCCTTTGAGCGAGAATGTGTCGGTTGTCTTGGTGCCCTTGCCGGACTCGCCTTTGACGACGACATCGCCGCCCTTGCGCATGGCGTCGACCATCTTCGCCTCGTCGGGCGCGTTTTTCACCCAGGCGCCGTCTGCCTGGGTATAGAGCGGGAAGGTCGCCGGGCCGACCGCGGCGGTGACTTCCGTATTCGGCTTGATCGGATAGCCGATGATCAGTGAAATTTCGTCCTTCACCTTTTCGTCCGGACGCCTCGAAATAAAGAGATAGGCCGGATCGCGCGGGCGATTCGGCGGGTTGGTCTGCGAGGACCCCGGCTTGGCCAGCGCGAAGCAGAGCTTCTTGCCGTTGGGCGAGGCGGTATAGGCACCCCACTCGCCGTATTGCCCAAGGAGCTTCGGCTCGTTACTCCCCACCGGCTTCGCCACTGCCGGCGTCGCGGCGGGTTTGGCGGCGGGGGGAGCTGCCGGTTTAGCGGCGGCGGCTGCGGCGGCTGGCTTGGCGGCAGCAGGAGCCGCCGGCTTGGCTGCCGCAGGTTTCGCATCCGCGGGTTTTGCCGCGGCAGGCGCGGCCGGCTTTGCGGCCTGAGCTGGCGCGGCAGGCTTTGCCGGCGTGGCAGGTTTGGCTTGCGGCTTCGCCGGCGCGGCGGGTGTCGCCGGTTTTTCCTGCGCCATGATCGAGGGCTGCGCCAAGGCGGCCGCCGGCAAGCCCATGACGGCAGCGAAGGCCATGGCCCGGGCGGCGGAAAAAATGCTGGTCGCGGTCATCGCTTGCTCGCGGCTTCGGAGATCGTTGCTGACTACCGATTGAAACATAACGGCTATTCAGCCCAGCGTTAGAACGCGAAATCGGCAATGTAAAGGCAGCACAAGCTGCGGATTGCCGCAGGCAGCGCGGCAATCTTGCGTCCGAGGCGTTAACAAATCGCGCCTTAGCTTTCCCGCGTCAGTTTTTCCAGCGCCGCCTCAGCGGCGGCGCGGTGCACCGGCAGAATATGCGCCGCGACCAGCCGCAGGGCCGCCGCGAGCGAAGCTGCGTCGTCGACATAGCCGAGCGCGGGCAGGAAATCCGGCACGAGGTCGGCAGGCAGGACAAAATAGGCCAGCGTGCTGACCAGCGTCGTCTTCACATGCAGCGGCGTGTCGCGATCGAAGGCGCAGTAATAGGCGGCGAGCAGCTCACGGGCGAAAGGGAGCTGCGCGGCCACACGCCTGCATTTGCGCCAGAAACTGCGCCGCACCAGCGTCTCGCCGTCGGCTGGTTCCGGCTGGGTCCAGAAGATCGCGCGCTGAAAGATCATGGCCGGAAAGATGGTCATGGAAAACGGCCGCGGCAAGACCGCCTAACGGCCCGCCAGCTTGTCCATCGCCTGCGCCAACTGCACGTCCAGCTCAGTGACACCCCCGGCGTCATGGGTCGACAGCGTGACCTCGACGGTTTTGTAGACGTTGAACCACTCCGGATGATGATCCATTTTTTCCGCAACCAGCGCGGCACGGGCCATGAAGCCGAAAGCCTGGTTGAAATCCTGAAACACGAATTTCTTGGTAATGGCGTCGCGACCCTGGACCTCGCTCCAGCCGGCGAGTTTTTCGAGGGCGGATTTGCGTTCTGCGCCGGCGAGCTTGTGGGCCATGGAGTCCCTCCCTGCTTGGGGTATCCTGTCAAAACGGGTTCAGCATACCTAGCTAAATCAGAACCGCGACTGTGAGGTTCCCACCTGCGAGGTTTCTATGGGCTGGTCATTGAATATTGGAAGAATTGCCGGGACCGAAATCCGTGTCCACATCACTTTCCTGCTATTTCTGATCTGGATCTTTGCTGCCAGCTACGCCTCGGGCGGCGCTGACGCAGCCTGGAGCAGCGTCCTGTTCATACTGCTGGTCTTCGCCTGCGTCGTCGCCCATGAATTCGGTCACATCTTCACCGCGCGTGCCTTCGGCGTGAATACGCCGGACGTCACCTTGCTGCCGATCGGCGGGGTCGCGCGGCTTGAGCGCATCCCGGAAGATCCAGGGCAGGAATTCCTGATCGCCATCGCGGGCCCGCTGGTCAACGTCGCCATCGTGCTCGTGCTCATGGCCTTCGCCGGCGCGACAATCGGCAGCGGCATGGCGGTCGAGGATGGCAAGGTCTCACTCGTCGACCGGTTGGCCGCGACCAACCTATTCCTCGCGCTGTTCAACATGATCCCTGCCTTCCCCATGGATGGCGGGCGCATCCTGCGCGCGCTGCTCGGCATCCGTCTCGGCTTCGTGCGCGCCACCGAAATCGCGGCGCAGATCGGGCAGGTGCTCGCTTTCATCCTCGGCTTCATTGGCCTGTTCTACAGCCCGATCCTGATCTTCATCGCCATCTTCGTTTATCTCGCCGCGTCGTCGGAGGCGCACATGGTGGCGCTGCGCGCGATGTCGCGCGGCGTGCCGGTGAGCGCGGCGATGATGACGCAGTTCGCGACGCTCAAACCCGAGGAGCCGATCGAGCAGGCGGTGCAAACTCTGCTGCAGACGAGCCAGAGCGAATTCCCTGTGGTGAATGACGCCGGCAAACCGGTCGGGCTTCTGACCCGCGCGGACCTCATCCGCAGCATGAAAGACTTCGGGCCGAGCGCCTCCGTCGACAAAGCCATGTCCCCTGATCTTCCGACGCTCAACTCACGCCGCTGTCTTTCTGAGGCCTTGACCCTCCTGCAGGAGAAAACGGCCCCGGCGGTGGCAGTGGTGGGCAGCGATGGCCGTCTCGCCGGTCTGATCACGTCGGAAAGTGTCGGCGAAATGCTGATGTTGCAGAATGCGCGGCCCGACAGCTCTAATTTCGGACCCTGGAGCCGCACCCGCACGTCGACCGGCCGTTAATCCCCTGCTGCTAAGCTGGTTGCTTTCGCCCTATTGGTGACTATATTGCGGCGCAATAACGCGGGCCTTTCGGGCGCATCAGCATGCGCCGGAGGCCCGCGCTCCCATTTCAGGACACGCTATGAACCTGCGCAACGTCGCGATCATCGCCCATGTCGACCACGGCAAGACCACGCTGGTCGACCGGTTGCTGCAGCAGTCCGGCACTTACCGGGACAACCAGCGCCAGGTCGAGCGCGCGATGGATTCCAACGATCTCGAGCGCGAGCGCGGGATCACCATTCTGGCCAAGGCCACCTCGATCATGTGGGGCGAGACCCGCATCAACATCGTCGACACGCCGGGGCATGCCGATTTCGGCGGCGAGGTGGAGCGCATACTCAACATGGTCGACGGCGCACTCGTGCTGGTCGATGCCGCCGAGGGCCCACTGCCGCAGACCAAGTTCGTTGTTTCCAAGGCATTGAAGATGGGATTGAAGCCCATCGTGGTCATCAACAAGGTTGATCGACCCGATGCGCGGCCGGTCGAAGTGGTGAACGAGGTATTCGATCTCTTCGCCGCGCTCGACGCCACTGACGAGCAACTCGATTTCCCGATCCTCTATGGTTCGGCCAAACAGGGATGGATGGCGAGCAGCCTGGAAGGGTCGCATAACGACGGCATGAAGCCGCTGTTCGAACTGGTGCTGAAGCATGTCGGCCCTCCGCAGGTCGAAGAAGGCCCGTTCCGCCTGCTGGGCACGATTTTGGAAGCCAATCCCTATCTGGGCCGCATCGTTACCGGCCGCATCACGTCGGGTTCGGTGAAACCGAACCAGGCCGTGAAGGTGCTCGACCATGACGGCACGCTGATCGAAACCGGCCGAACGACCAAGGTGCTGGCCTTCCGCGGCCTCGAGCGCGTTCCGCTGGAGGAGGCCACAGCGGGCGACATTGTCGCCATTGCCGGCTTGCCCAATGCCACCGTCGCCCACACGATTTGCGATCCTTCGGTTGAGGTGCCGGTCAAAGCGCAGCCGATCGATCCCCCGACGCTGGCCATGACCTTCCGCGTCAACGACTCACCGCTTGCCGGCACCGAAGGCGACAAGGTGACCGGCCGTATGATCCGCGACCGGCTCTTGCGCGAAGCGGAGGGTAATGTCGCGCTACGCGTGCGCGAATCCGACGACAAGGATTCGATGGAAGTCGCCGGCCGCGGTGAATTGCAGCTTGGCATCCTGATCGAGACGATGCGGCGCGAGGGCTTCGAGCTCTCGGTATCGCGGCCGAAAGTGCTGCTGCGCCGGAACGCGGCGGGCGAGCTGCAGGAGCCGATCGAAGAAGTCGTGATCGACGTCGATGAAATCCACTCCGGCATCGTCGTACAGAAGATGTCCGAGCGCAAAGCCGAAATGATCGAGATGCGTCCCTCCGGCGGCGGACGCGTGCGGTTGGTGTTCTATGCGCCGACCCGCGGCCTGATCGGCTATCAGGGCGAATTGCTGACCGACACACGCGGCACCGCGATCATCAACCGCCTGTTCCACGATTACGCGCCGTTCAAGGGCGAGATCCAGGGCCGCCGCAACGGCGTACTGATCTCGAACGAAGCTGGCGAGGCAGTCGCCTATGCCATGTGGAAGCTGGAGGACCGCGGCCCGATGATGATCGAGCCGGGCTGGAAGGTATATCGCGGCATGATTGTCGGCGAGCATACCCGAGACAACGATCTCGAGATCAACGTGCTGAAGGGCAAGCAACTCACGAATATCCGCACCACTTCCAAGGACGAAGCGGTGCGGCTGACACCCCCTATCCGCATGACGCTGGAAAAGGCGCTGGCTTATATCCAGGACGATGAACTGGTTGAAGTCACGCCGAAATCGATTCGGCTGCGCAAGAAGCTGCTCGACCCGAACGAGCGCAAACGCGAAGAGCGCAAGAAGGAAGCGGAAGCCATCGCTTGATCCCGAAAAGTGGGAATCGGTTTTCGGATCAGATCAAGCGACATTTAATAGTGAGCTTGATCCAACGCATCAGTTGGACAGGTCCGAAAGCTGGCCCGCGAGGGCGTCCGCCCGCTTGCGCGCCTCCCGCGCGAGACAATCTTCCCGTCCAAGCTGCCCGCCGAGAGCGACTTCAAACGCGCAGATGCCGCTGACCGATAGCGACCAGGCCCGCTGCGCCGCCGCCGCATCTCTCGCCTGCGACGGCGTAGCCGCGCGATTGATCGCGTCGAGATAGGCGGCCACTTCCCGCTCGGCCTCGTCCTTGGCCGCGCGGCGGCAAGCCGGCGAGGAAGCGCCACCGCCCGACGTCTCGCAGGCCAAAGCGGAGGCTGCCGAGGCGCGCAGCGCGGCCATCTTCGCGCTTACCCACTTCTCGAACACCGCAAGGCGGGCATACACGCCATAGAAATTGGGCAGCGCACAGCCGACGCCCCAGCTCACGATGCCCGCTTGCATCTCAAGCTGGCCGAATTTGTCCATCACCACAAGCGGCCCGCCAGAATCGCCCTGACAGGCGTCCTTGCCGCCCTCCCGCAAGCCGGCGCAAAGCATGCGCAACGTGACTGCGCCGTCATAGGACCGCGCCGAGTTGCATCGGTCGCGGCTGACAATCGGCACCGATACCTCGCGCAGGATTTTCGGGAAGCGAGTGCCGGTATCACCCCAGCCGGTAACGAAAGATGTCGTGCCGGGCTGCGCCATGAGCAATTCCTGAGCAGGGGTGATGACATAGGCCATCTGGCGCGGCTTCACGTCGGTAATTTTTGTTTTGAGCTGAACCAAAGCGACGTCGAAATCGGAGGTCAATTCATCGAATTGCGGATGGATCCTGATCCGGCTCACCTCATGCCGGGTGCCGCCGTCAGCGAGCGATTGGGTGCCGGTCAGGACATGCAGCTCGCGTGCACGCAGGAAGTTGGTGCAATGTCCGGCGGTAAGGACGAATTCTTCGTCGATTACCGAGCCCCCGCAGAACTGCGCACGATAATTATTGCTCTCGGAAGCGAGCAGCAGACCCGCCTGGAACGGCCAGCGGCCGGGTTGGGATTGCACTCCGCCGATAATGAAGGCGATATCCGGCAGCTGCATTTGCGGGCCGGATGCGAGGCCGAGCGCGCGCGCCAAGACGGCTGCTTCCTGCCGCCGGACATGGTCGCGCGCCCAATTGCTGCCTGCCAGCCCCTCGCTCGCCGCGCAACCAGCTGTCAGCGCGAGCAGGAACCCTACGAGTTTCGTACCAGGTCGCATTTCCTCGGATGTATTTCGTACCGCCAAGGATCAGAATGGCACAAAACGGGAGCATGGCAACCGCGGCGCAGTGTCGGGCACGCATGATTCGCCAGGAACAACCCGAAAACAACGTCACAAAGCGCACCCGGCGGCGCGGCCGGAGCCGCCCGGTGCAGGTCTCGATTTCAGAAAAGCGCGCTGTTTTGCCGGTCCGGTAAGGCATTTTGATGCATTCCTACAACAGTAATCCACATCGTTAATCGATCATTACACACAGGGCTTGAAGGGCGCCCCGCTGCTTGCTTCTATCCATACATGAGTACAGTCGTCATCGAAATCCGCCAAGCTAGGCCGGCCGATGCTCCAGCGGTGGCGGCGGCGCATGACGAAGCCTGGCGCTCCGCCTATCAGGGCATCATCCCCGGCATCGAACTCGACAAGCTCATCAACCGGCGCGGCGCCGACTGGTGGGAAAGCGCCATCCGCAAAGGCAGCCGCATTTCGCTCCTGGGCTTCGGCAACAACATCGCCGGTTATGCGAATTACGGACGTAACCGCGCGCGCAGCCTCTATTATGATGGCGAGATCTATGAGCTTTACCTGCGGCCGGAATTCCAGGGCGTCGGTTTCGGCCGGCGTCTGTTCAGCGCCGCGCGGCGCGATCTCGCGCAAAGCGGCATAAAGAGCCTGGTAGTCTGGGCGCTTTCCGACAACGACCCCGCGGTGGAATTCTATCGCGCGCTGGGCGGCCGCGCTGTCGCCCGCTCCTCGGAGCGCTTCGGCAGCCGCGTGCTCGATAAGGTCGCTTACGGCTGGAATAGCTGACGACCGCACTTCCTGATCATCGGCCCGCCCTGCCCTGGTCCTCGCGGCCGACCGGCTTGGCCTTCGGTCGTTTCCTGTAGAAACACCATCATTCCACAAAAGCGGATACCGCCGACCCTCCCAACCGGGTAGGATTTCGGCATGTAAAGACGCCTACCAGGGAGATGCTTCCATGCTGCGGGATCACCACTATGACGGCAAATTTTTCTGGCCGGAGAATGTCCGCACCGCCGTGGTCCTGACACTGGATTTCCAAGGCGGCGAGGACGTGCGCCCGCTTCCGGACGGAACGCTCGATAATGAGGAGTGGACCCAGTGCGAATACGGGCCGCATACCGGCATCTGGCGCATTCTACGCATTCTTGAGGAAGAGCAGGTCAAGATCACCTTCAATACCTGTGGCGGCATCGCCGAACGTTTTCCGGAAGCGGTAAAGGCGATTGTCGCGCAGGGGCATGAAATCGCAGGCCATGGCTACCACCATGAATGCGCGCGCGAGCTGACCCGCGAGCAGGAATGGGACGTCATGAAGCGGACGGGCGACATGATCCGCAACCGCACCGGACATCAGCCACTCGGCTGGCGCTCCTGCACCCAAAGCCCGAACAGCATTGAGCTGCTGATGGAGCATGGCTATCTTTGGAACAGCAATTCCTTTTCATTCGATCTGCCGTTCCTCTGGGAGAGTAACGGGCGTTATCTTGTCGAGCTGCCGCGTCAACCCTATGGCGACGGCCGCACCTATGCCCATCGCAACAACGATGCCGGCAATCCGCGCGACACCCTGGTTGTCTGGAAGTCGATGTTCGACGAATTCTATGAGGAGTCGAAGTCAGTCGCGACCTATGTGCCATTCCAGATTCATGACTACATCTCCGGACGGCCGGGCCGCGCCCAGGCATTGCGCAGCATCATTCAGCACATGAAGAAGGCCGAGGGCGCCTGGATCACGACGGCCACGGAGGTTGCCCGCTGGACCCGCGACCATGTGTTCAAGCTGGGCCAACAGGACGCCGCGGAGTGATGCAGCCAGGATGAATTAACGCCGGCTGACTTACTTACTTTGAGCGGCCTGCAGGGTATTCGCCAGCAGGCAAGCGATGGTCATAGGCCCGACGCCGCCCGGAACCGGCGTGATCGCGCCCGCGACATGAGCGGCTTCTGCAAAGGCGACATCGCCGACAAGCCTCGTCTTGCCGCCCGCTCCGGGGAGCCGATTGATCCCGACATCGATGACGGTAGCACCCGGCTTGATCCAGTCACCGCGGATCATCTCCGGGCGCCCGATCGCGGCGAACAGCAAATCGGCGCGGCGACACACGGCCGCTATGTCGCGCGTTTTGGAATGCGCGATCGTCACCGTTGCATCTTCACGCAACAACAGTTGCGCGAGCGGCTTGCCGACGATGTTGGAACGGCCGATCACCACCGCTTCCATGCCGGTTATGAAAGGGTGCACGGATTTGGCCAGCAGAATGCACCCAAGCGGCGTGCAGGGAACAAGGCCCGGAAGGCCCATTTTCAGCTTGCCGACATTGAGCGGATGAAAGCCGTCCACGTCCTTGTCGGGATCGACGGCGGCAATGATCTTCAACGGGTCGATCCCTGCGGGCAACGGCATTTGAACCAGGATGCCGTGAACCTTGGGATCACGGTTGAGCCGCTGAACCGCTGCGAGCAGATCGGCCTCGCTGATCGTCCGCGGCAAGCGCTCATCGAACGAGCGCATTCCGGCTTCCTGCACCGCCTTGCTCTTGTTGCGGACATAGACCTCGCTTGCGGGGTTGTCCCCGACCAAAACGACAGCCAGCCCCGGCACGACGCCGCGTTCGGTCAGCGCGCGCACGCCCGCCGCGATCTTGGCGCGCAATTCCGCTGCGAGGATTTTGCCGTCGATGATGCGTGCGGTCATGTACCGTCCTCGGACGCTCGCGCGCCAAGCGGTCAAATGACGTTGGGATAGATGTAGATCTCGATCACCCGCTGGATGAAGAAGATGATCAGGATCAGAATCACCGGCGAGATATCGATGCCGCCGAGATTGGGCATCACCCTGCGGATCGGCCCAAGCGCCGGCTCGGTGATGCGGTAGAGGAAATCCCACAACATCGAGACGAACTGGTTGCGCGTATTCACCACATTGAAGGCGATCAGCCAGGACAGCACGGCTTGCGCGATCACCAACCAGACGTAGATTTGCAGGGCAATCAGGATGACTTCGAGCAGGGCGCGCATGGGAATCCGTGGCCAGATGAGGGTGCGGCGCACCGTAGCGGGTCAGCCGCGGCCGAACAAGGCAGCGGGCGTCCGGCATCCTTGACACCCCCGATAGCTCGCCCTAAATGGCCGGACTCGCTCAACGCGCTATGATAATGGATCGCGCGTTCTCGGCGGGGGCCGTAGCTCAGTTGGGAGAGCGCCTCGTTCGCAATGAGGAGGTCAGGGGTTCAAATCCCCTCGGCTCCACCATCCCCGCCCTGTTTCTCGACCAAGCTTTTGCCAAAGGCCGAGTGTAACCTGATCCGTCATCGGGCCGTATAGCTGGCATGAAGATTTGGCGAAAGCCGCCCAGCTGACTGGAGGAAGCCATGGTTTCCCGCGACAAGGCACAGGCGATATTCTGGAATGCACTTCCCATCGTGGTATTGGCGTTCATCGCCGGCACATTGTGGTCGGCGCAGGGGCCGGCTGCCGCGACCGCAATTTCTTTGCCCGATCCGGTAGTTGATCAACAGAGCGCCGGCGAGGAGCGGCAGGTGGCGGTGCTAGCCGGCGGCTGCTTTTGGGGCGTGCAGGCGGTGTTCCAGCACACCCAAGGCGTCGAGCTGGCGCTCAGCGGCTATTCGGGCGGGATGAAAACCAATCCGACCTATGAGGAAGTGACCACCGGCCGCACCGGTCATGCGGAATCCGTGCAGATCAAATACAACCCGCGCGAGATCAGCTACGGACAGATTCTCAAGATCTTCTTCTCGGTTGTGCATGACCCGACGCAGCTCAACCGGCAGGGGCCGGACGTGGGCACGCATTATCGCTCCGCCATCTTCTATGCCAACGACGAGCAGAAGAAAGTTGCCGAGGCTTACATCGCGCAACTCGGCCAGGCCGGGGTATTCAAATCTCCGATCGTTACCAAGGTTGGCCCGCTTGCCGGGTTTTATCCGGCGGAGGCTTACCATCAAGATTACGCGATCAAACATCCGACGCAGCCTTACATCGCGATCCACGATCTGCCGAAAGTTGACAATCTCAAGCGTCTTTTCCCCAATACGTATCGATCCAATCCGGTGACCGTGGCGGCGCGCTAAGCTATCCCCGAAGTTCCCTCCATATCTTATTGTGACAGCGGCGGCGCAATGCGCCGCCGCTGTACTATGTCGGAAACGGAACCATTCTTCTCGATCCTCCGTTGGAAAACCAGCGCGCGACATTCGGGCGCTGGAGATTTCCCACGGAGGGCGCGGTGCCGGCTCACGATCTAAGCGGCGAATTCGGGCGCGCGGTGCGCGCCGGCATCCTTGCTCTTGGCTTCCTCGTCGTGACGGTGCCGGCTGTTGCCGATCCGCGCGAAGGCGCCGTGAAAGCGGGCGATAAAGCGGGCTTGAGCGGCCCGCGCGCGGGCGCCAAAGCCGACGCTGGCAAAGCCGCTCCGGATACGACCGCAGGCTTCAGAGTATTCGGCGGTTTGGGCATTGGTCGCGACGCCACACGCCCAGGCGCCGGTGCGGGGTCCCCGCGGGTCAATGCCAAGGCAACGGCCGCAATGAGGGCGGCCAGCCAGCGCATGGGCGGGGGCCCGAAGGCGACGCTCCCCACCGCTCCGGCGAAAGCCGCGGCACGCGCCCCCGCCGGCTTCGGCAGCAATACCAGTAGCGGCGCGACCGGTCCGGCGGGGCTAGGCAGCGAGGCCTTTGCGAGCGGCAGCATCGGCGCCGACAATAATAACAGCGGGGGCGCCCCCGGTGCCGGCGCGAGCAGCGGCCAGGGAGCAAGGGAAGGCTCGGATATATGGTCTGCTTTCGAGACGCTGACCCGCCCGCAACAGGCGCGCGTCATGCAACGCTGCAAGGAAATGGTAGCCCGCCCGGCGCTGGCCGACCCGAACCATCTCACGATTTGCCAGACCCTGATGGCGATGGCCGGGCGGTAACATAACACGCGGCTTCAGCTTGACGGCCGGGCCTGATGCCCGGCCGTTGCTTTTTGCCCGGCAACCCTGCACATCGAACGGAGAATGGCTGAGGCGGGACACCAGGGCGAAGCGGCAACGAGCGTGGAGGACGGTTCGCAACTCTCTCTCGTGGAGCACCGCTCCTTCGCCCAGTTCTGGCTGTCGCGCGTGCTCGGCAGCCTCGCCAACCAGATGCAGACGATCGCCGTCTCCTGGCAGGTTTACGAGATGACGGGTAGCGCGCTGGACCTCGGATTGGTGGGGCTCGCGCAATTTTTTCCACTTGTCGCTCTGATGCTGGTCGCCGGCCAAGTCGCCGACCGCTACGACCGCAAGACCGTGATCTGCATCAGTCAGGTCGTTGACGGCCTGGCTATGGGGATCCTCGCGCTCGGCACGGCGGGAGGCTGGCTCACCCGCGACGTGATCTTGGCCATCGTGGTGATGTTCGGCGCCGCACGCGTGTTCCAGCAGCCGACCCAACAGAGTCTGTTGCCGCTCCTTGTCCCTCCGGCGTTGCTGTCGCGTGCGGTGGCAGCGTCTTCGTCCTCCAACCAGATTGCTACAATTGTCGGTCCGGCGATCGGCGGCATCTTGTTGGCCGTCAGCATCCCGCTGGTTTATGTGCTTTGCGCCTTGCTCTATTTTGTCGCCGCCTTTCTCTCGATCATGATCAAGGTCGAACGCGCTGCGCGAAGCCGCGAACCCGTCACCTTCAGTACGTTTTTTGCCGGCATCGGATTTATCCGGCGGCGGCCGGTGATCCTTGGCTCCATCACGCTTGACCTTTTCGCCGTGGTCCTGGGCGGCGCCACCGCGTTGCTTCCTATCTACGTCAAGGACATTTTCGAAGGCGGCCCCGCTGACCTCGGCCTGCTGCGGCTTTCGCCCGCCGTCGGCGCGCTGGCTTTGTCCATTCTTCTGGCACACTGGCCCATCCGTCGCCATGCGGGCGCGATCATGTTGGCAACCGTCGCCGTTTTCGGGCTGGCGACCATCGTGTTTGGCTTGTCAACCTCGCTTCCGGTGGCGGTGGTCGCCCTGGTGGTGATGGGCGCCGCCGACATGGTGAGCGTAGTGATCCGCATGACGCTGGTTCAGCTCGGCACGCCGAATGAAATGCGCGGACGGGTGAGTGCGGTGAATTCTCTATTCATCGGCACGTCCAATCAGCTTGGTGATTTCCGCTCGGGAGTGACCGCCGAATGGCTCGGCGCCGTACCGGCGGTGCTGATCGGCGGCGTCGGCACGCTGCTCGTGGTCGCGGGCTGCATTGCGCTGTTTCCACAGCTTGCGCGCATCGACCGGATGGAAGATATCCGCAAGGACGCCGCAGGCTGACACCCGGCCCGACGGCTTCCGCGTGGGGAGGACATGCGCCGGAGCCGCCGGCGCATGAAAAGGTCACCCGCCTTGACGGAAAGCGCGATGACCCTTGAACGCGTGCCGTGCTCGCTCCACCGGCCGCGCCTCACCGCTTCAGCAGCGCCTTGGCTTTACCGATCGCGGCTGGTTCGAGCTTGAACACGGACTGGATCTGCTGTTCGAGCGCTTCGCCGCTGAGCGCTTCGATCGGCAAATTCATCTTCGCCGCTTCTGCCTTCAACTCGGGATCTTTTGCCATCTCGATGAAGGCCTTGCGAAAGATTGCCACACGGTCGGCTGGCACATCCTGCGGGAAAGTCAGCGAATAGCCGATGCCACCGGACATGAGGAACAGCGTCCAAACCTGCTTTTGCTCCTCGGTCTTGGCCAATTCCATGATCGCGGGAACATCCGGCAGCTCCGGATGCCGGCTCGTTGCATATTGCACGATCATATTGATCTTCTTTTCCTTGATCCAGTCGGCATTGTTCCTGCGGAGGAACTCCCAGTTCTGCATCGCCATGTCGATCTCCCCTCGCTCCAGCGCGAGGGTGGTCTCCGCCGTGCCCGAGTAGCCGCCCAGGATCTTGAGCTTGGTCCCCATCAGCTCGTTGACCGCTGTCGGTATGACGATGGAATCGGATGTCGGACCGCCACCGCCGACGACGACTTCGCGTTTCAAGAGGTCATCGAAGGACTTCACGCCGCTTTTCGCGAAGGTATGGTGGACATTGAGACCTCCGGACGAGGTGCGGCCGATCCAGTTTAATTTGCGGACGTCATACTCGACGTTCGGAGCGCCCGTTACCTGCGCCAACGTGGTGTTGGCGTGCAGCGCGCCGATCACGGTCCCGTCTTTGGGTGCGACGTTGGCAAGATGATTGGCGGCAAGAAGCCCGCCCGCGCCCGGCATGTTCTGCACCACAATTGTCGGCGAGCCGGGAATGTATTTGCCGAGATGGCGGGCGGCTATCCGGGCGTAGTTGTCATAATCGCCGCCGGTTCCCAGCGCGACGATGATCCTGATGGTCTTGCCCTCATAAAACTTATCGCCGGATTGCGCGACCGCAGCCGAGCTCGCCAGGGCCGCGGCCCACAGGGCGGCACAGAAAGCGACCAAGACAACTTTAATATGACAATGCATCCTATCCTCCCCTTGCGAACACAACGGCTGTGTCCGCAGCTTTTTCTGTCTCGCGTCTTTTCATTTTCTCGAAGACATGATATTTTATCGATGATATTGCAGTTTGTCGATAGCCGCTCCAAACTGTTCATGGCCGCCTGGTGCGGCTGTTGGACAACGGACCGGCGGGGTTTTACAGATTCCGGCCCAACCGCGTTGGCATGTCAACGACAGGAAATTGAGAATGGCGACCGAAGTACAATTACCCTTGGGTGAATGGCCGGATGGTATCCGGCTCCCCTTCGTGCTCACCTTCGAGCACAATTCCGGTGAAGCCGCGCCGATGCGGCCGGGCGACCGCCCCAACGCAAACTATTTCGGACAGATGGAATATGGCGGACGGCGCGGCGTCTGGAACATCCTGGAGATGCTCGACGGTCTTGGCATCAAGGCAACGTTCTTTGTCAGCGGCGCGACGGCAGAAAAATTTCCCGACACCGTGCGGGCCGCTCATGCGGCCGGCCACGAAATCGCGGCGATGGGTCATAGCTTTGAGAAAGTCCGCACGGTCAGCCGGGAGCGCGAGCAGGCTATTGTGCGCCGAAGCGTCAAGTCGATCACCGACGCCTGCGGCGCCGAGGTCAGGGGATGGCGATGCCCGGATTACCGCATCAGCCCGCAGACCTTCGAGGTCCTGGCCGGGGAAGGTTTCGCATGGGACAGCAGCATGCTCAACGACGACCTGCCCTATCAATTGGAATGCGCGGACGGGAAGTCGCTGATCGAGATCCCGTTCACCACCACCACGTCGGAAAAGTCCCATGTGGCATTTCCGTATCCAATGCGCGGTGGACCGAGCGGCGTCGCTTCCGTCTGGAACAATGAATTCGATGTCCTCTATCGGGAAAGCGAAAAGGCACCCCGCTTTCTGATCCTCAGCCTGCAGACCTGGGCGGCGGGCCGCCCTACGCCTTTGCGTACGCTGAAGACCTTCCTGAAACGCGTCATTGCCCATAACGACGTACAATTCACGCAGTGCAGTGACATCGCCGGATGGTGCAACCGTTTGGCCGGCAAGAAACACTGAGAGGACGCCATGGGTAACTGGAAAGAAGTCGCATTGAAGAAGGCCGGCAAGTGGCCGCCTGGGGTGAGGCTGCCGATTGTCATCAGCGTCCATCACCAGTCCGAGGAAGCATGCGTGATGCTGCCGGACGGCGCGGCCGACCCGCGCGACTACTATGAGCGGCAGTATGGCGGCCGCCGTGGCGCCTGGCGCCTGCTTGAGATCATGAACAAGCACGGCGTGCTCGGAACCTGGATCATCTGTGGGGCCACCTGCGAGAAGTATCCGGAAGTCTCACGCGAAGTCATCAAGCTCGGGCACTCGATTGCCGGCCATGGCTATGCGCACGAATTGCCGAGCGACCTTCATCCGGACAAGGAACTCGAGATCATCGCAAAGACCGTGCATGTCTTCGAGGACAAGATGGGCCATCACCTGCGCGGCTGGCGCACCTGCGCGGCCAGCCACAGCACCATCGACCTGCTGCTCAAGAATTTCGACTTTCAATGGGATGCCAGCGTCTGGAACGATGACCTGCCTTACATCATCGAAGGCCATGGCCGACACTTCATGGAAGTCCCGTTCTCGGTCTACAGCGATGCGGCCTATTCGAAGAGCGCCGGCAACATCGAGCAGATCAATCGGTTCAATACCTGGGACATGAATACACCCGATTGCGTGGCGCAGATCATGAAGGATCAGTTCGACGCATTATACGAGCGCGGAGCGGAGCAAGCGGCGCTGATGCCGCTGACGGTGCACGATTTCATCACCGGCCGGCCGTCGCGCGCTAAGTTATTCGATGATTTCCTTGGCTATGCCAAGCAGCACGAGGGCGTCGTCTTCACCACGCATGACGAGGTCCGGAAGTGGTGGCTTGGCAATTATGAAGCTGAAAAGCTGCTAACGGCCTGATCGCTGGAAACAAGGCGCCGGGGCAGGTTTCCGTGCGCCCCCGCGTTTGCTAAAGCACGAGACTGCGCATTGCCTCAACGAGTGGTGGAGTTACCATGACAGAGCATCCCAAAATCACTCAGGAAATGATCAATCTCTATGACGAGTTCACGCATGTAACGAACGACCGGGCGGACTTCATGCGCCGCCTGACGGAACTCGTCGGCACCAGCGAAGCGGCGCAAGCCATCGCCGCGATGATCGCCGCGAATATGTCGGCAGGGGGGATCGTTCCGGAGAACGATTCCCGGATCAGGACTGAGTTCGTCACTTACGGCGATCAGATGACCGGCTATCTCGCCTGGCCGGCTTCGGCGGCGGGCCGTTTGCCTGCGGTTGTGGTCGTGCATGAGAATCGCGGCCTGGTTCCTCACATCAAGGACGTGGCGCGGCGTCTCGCGCTCGAAGGTTTTCTTGTCCTCGCCCCCGATTTCCTCGCCCCGCTCGGCGGCACGCCTGACGATGAAGACAAGGGCCGCGACATGATCGGAAAGCTGGAGGCGCCGAAGGTGACGGAAAACGCCGTCGCCGCCGTGCGTTGGCTGAAGGCGCACGAAAAGAGCAATGGCAAGGTCGGCGCCGTAGGCTTCTGCTGGGGCGGCGGCGTGGTGAACAGGACGGCGGTCGCCGCCGGAGGCGACCTCATGGCCGCGGTGCCCTACTACGGGGCCCAGCCGCCAGCCGACGCCGTTCCGAAAATAAAGGCAGAAATGCTGCTGCACTATGCCGGCAATGACGAGCGCATCAATGCCGGTATTGCCGCTTACAAGGACGCGCTCGCGGTGGCCGGCGCAAAGCACGAGATCCACATGTATGAAGGCGCCCAGCACGCCTTCAACAATGACACCGCCGAGGCGCGTTACAACAAGGCCGCAGCGGATTTGGCGTGGTCGCGCACGATTGCAATGCTTAAGCGTGCGCTCGCATGAATAAGCATCCAGACGCGAAACTGACGGGTTTTTTCCAGGAACTCGATGAATCCGCTGAGCGGACCGGGAGACGCATGCGACGACCAGTTGCGCCAGCGCGCGGGGTGAACGCCCTCGATGAGGGCGTTTCACCCACATTAACGGCCCGGGTACTCGGACTCATGCGAAGCGACATCCTTGAGCTTCGATTGGAGCCAGGTTCCAAGCTGGTGCTTGAGGAGCTCCGAGACAAGTATGAAGCGGGAGCCAGCCCCTTACGCGAATCGTTGTCACGGCTGGAGGTTGAGGGTCTGGTCATAGGCGAAGATCGGCGCGGATTCCGTGTTGCGCCGCTGACGGAAGACGATTTCGTTGATCTCACGATGCTGCGCAAGGAGATCGAGGTCTTGGCGGTAACTCGCTCGGTCGCACGGGGGAACGACATGTGGGAGGCGGATCTGGTCCGTTCTTTCCACCACATGTCGTTGGCGATCTCCGGATCGCGCAGCGTATTGCCGGAATGGTCGCCGCGGCATCAGGCGTTTCATGAGGCTTTGGTTGCGGCATGCGGGTCGCCGCGGCTGCTGCATTTGAGGCGCCAGCTCTTCGATCAATTCACTCGCTATCAGCGGATTGCGCCACGCCATGTCTGGCGCAGCGCCGTGCATGACACGGAACACAAGAAAATGTTCGATGCGGCTTTGTCCCGCGATAGCAAGAAATGCGAGACATTGATCCGCGCGCATATCAAGGTGCTCGACGTCATCGTAGACGCGATCAGGGCATTTAAACCCAAGTCGTGATGATCAGCGCAGGCGGCGGAGCAGCGCTTGCCGCGCATCCGTCCATTGCCGCGTGCTGGGTGCTAAGGCCCTTTCCGCCGCAGCTGCCGGCGGTCCATCACATCCAGCAGGTAGCGGCGGGGCACAAGCCGCGACAATACAGTGACGAGCCGGTTACCGGAACCCGGCACCACGATGCGGTGGCCCTGCATGAAGCCGCGATAGCCTTGTTTTGCGACCTGCTCCGCCGAGAGCGTGAGCGAGCCCGGACCGCTGGCTCCCGGCACGCCGGCGCGCGCCTGGAACTCGGTCGGCACCGGGCCTGGACAGAGCGCGGTGACGCGGATGCCGCGCGGCTTCAGTTCCTGATGCAAGGCTTCCGTGAAGGAAAGTACATAAGCTTTGGTAGCGTAATAGACCGCCGAGCGGGGACCCGGCATGAAGCCGGCGACCGACGCGACATTGAGAATGCCGCCCTTGTGCCGCTCCAGGCTGGCAGTAAAGCGCAGAGAGAGATCGGTCAGCGCGGAAACATTCACGTCGATCATCTCGCGCTGCTCTGAGATATCGAGCTCAGCGGCCAGGCCGACAAGGCCGAAGCCGGCGTTATTGACCACGACGTTTGGCTCGAGACCGCGCTCGGTGAATGCCGCGGCGATGCGCAGACCGGCTTCGGCGTTTTGCAAGTCGATCGGCAAGACCACCGGCCGCGGGTGACCGGAGGCGGCAATGGCGTCAGCCAATGTGTTCAGCCGCTGCTCGCGCCGGGCGACCAGCACCAGTTCATGCCCACGGTCAGCGAATTCATGCGCCAGCGCCGTGCCGATTCCCGCGGAGGCTCCGGTGAGCAAAGTGATCGGGCGCATGCAGGGCTTCACGCTCGGGGCGCCAACGGGCGCGACTTTGGAATGGCGAGGACGGTGATGACGGAGGCCAGCGAAACCGCCGCCACCACCAGAAAGACTCCGCGCGAGCTATTGTTGTCCATCAGCCAGCCAAAGACCAGCGGCGAGACGATACCGCCGATGTTGAAGCCGGTGGTGACGAAGCCGAAGACTTTGCCGAATGATCCGGCCGGCGTGTTCTCCCGGACGATCAGGTCGCGCGACGGCATGATCACGCCGGTCAGGAAGCCGGCGGCCGACATCATCCCGATCAGCCACACGCTGCCGAGATCAGCCATTCCGATGAGGAAAGTCACCAGCGCGAGGGCGCAAGTTCCGAGTGCGGCGACCAGGGCATGCCGCTTGATCAGTCCCGATACCCAGCCCCCGCTCAGCACGCCAATGGCGGTGAGCAGCAGGTAAGCCGACAAGGCGGTATTGGCAACGGTGAGCGGGGTAGCGAACAGCGCGCCGAATGCCACCACGGAGTAGTTCTGCAAGCCGGCATTGACGATGGCCAGCAATATGAAGAACAGCAGGCTCTGCAAAATCGGCAAGGACAAGAGCAGGCGCCATCCGGTGTTTCCGGTATCCGCGGTAGCAGCAGCCGCCTTCACCAACGGCCGGCGCGCATCGAGGTCGCGCGATAGTGCCAGGACGGCAGCGACGACGAAGCCGAACGCGGCGGCTCCGAGGAAGGCGCCGCGCCAACCGGCGTATGTGTGCAACAACAACAGGCTCGCGGGCGCAGCCGCCCCGCCAAGCATGCCGGCAAAGGTATGGATCGAAAAAGCATGGGCCATCCGCTCGGGCGATACGCCCTGCGACAGGAGAGTGTAATCGGCCGGGTGATAGACGGTGTTGGCCAGCCCCGCGACGCCGAACATGGCGACAAAGATCCAGAATGAATTGACCATTGCCGCGACGGCGATCGCGGCGGCGCCGAGCGCCACACCTGCGACGAGCAATGGCTTTGCACCCATGCGGTCAACGAGGAATCCCGCCGGCGTCTGCAACAATGCCGTGACGATGTTGAAGGCGATGAAAGCGAAGCCGAGTTCGGTGTAGCTCACGCCGTAGTCCGCCCGGATGAAGACGAACAGAGGCGCCAACAGGATAATGTAATAGTGGCTGACGAAATGCGCGGCGCTGACAAGCGCGATTTGCCAGCTTTCCCGGCGGCGATCGCCTGCGGGCGAAAAAGTGGCCGCGGAAGTGGTGGTCAAATCAGTTTTCCTGTGGCTGGGCGGGATTTTGACGATATGGGCAATCTCTTATCGCCCACCAACCCACGAAATTACAAAAATGAGATGCGCCTTTCGTGCCTCATGGCCATTTCTACCTCAGGTTGCATTTCCTAAATATTCAGCTGGAACAACGCCGGGGGTCTGGCGTTTATTGGCTCGGAAACCAATGGAGGTGCTCTGTTATGTGGATCTCCTTTTTCGGGATTACCACCGCAGCTGCGATCGGTCTGAGTGTCGCGGCCATGATGCTACAGGAGACGAGCGCACGGAAATCCCTCTCCTAGGCTTTCGCTAGGCAAGCGTGAAAGGGGCGGTCTTCGGGCCGCCCCTTTTGCCTGTCCGGCGCATCCCTTGTTCATCCGCACAAACGGACCTATTGGCAGAGGATGATTCCCCTCATGCTGTCGCGGCGCTTCGCGCCCCTGTTCTGGTGCCAGTTCTTTTCGGCTTTCAGCGACAACTTTCTCAAGACCGCTCTGGTCTTTCTGATCCTGTTCCAGATCGGGGGGCCAAATGCCGAGGCGCTGATCACGCTGGCGGGCGGTGTCTTCATCGCGCCGTTTTTTCTGTTCTCTGCCTTCGGCGGACAGCTGGCCGACCGTTTCGACAAGGCAATGATGGCGCGGCGGCTGAAATTCATCGAGATCGGCATCGCTTTTGTGGCGGTGACCGGCTTCAGCCTACACTCCGTGCCGGTGTTGTTCGTGGCACTGTTTCTGTTCGGCGTGATCGCCGCGCTGTTCGGCCCGATCAAATACGGCATCCTGCCCGACCATCTCGCGCGCGAAGAATTACCTGCCGCCAACGCGCTGGTCGAAGGCGCCACTTTCATGGCGATCCTGCTTGGCACCATCTTCGGCGGCCTGGCGACGAAGGGTGGCGGCGACCCGGCCCATTTGTCGCTCCTGATGATCGGTTTCGCCTTGTTTTGCTGGGGCTCGAGCCTGTTCATTCCGCCGACCGGCCAAGCGGCTCCGGACCTGCCGATTTCCTGGAATATCGCCGCTTCGACCACCGCACTGGTCAGGCATTTGCGCGCCGATCCCCGGCTGTGGTGGGGCGCGCTGATTGCGAGCTGGTTCTGGCTTTCCGGGATCATCGTGCTTTCACTATTGCCTCCGCTCGTCAGCCGCGTGCTGGGAGGCAATGAAGAGGTTGCCACGGCATTTCTGGCGGTCTTTTCCGTCGCCGTGGCGGTCGGCTCGGGACTGGCGGCGCTCATCGCGCGCGGGCGCATCGTGCTTTGGCCGACCCCGGTTGGAGCCGTGATCCTCGGCCTTTGCGCTCTCGATCTCGGCTGGACGAATTACGCCATGCAGCCCAACTTGACGATGGCGGGCGTCGATGAGGTGCTGGGCTCATTGCGCGGCATGCGCAGCCTGATCGACCTTTCCGGCATAGCCATCGGCGGCGGGCTTTTCATCGTGCCCGCCTTTGCCGCCGTGCAGGCCTGGGCAGGGGTTGACCGCCGCGCACGCGTCGTCGCGGCCGTGAACGTGCTCAACGCCGCTTTCATGGTGGTCGGATCGCTCGCTTTATCATTGCTGCAGAATGCGGGGGCGGGAACGCCGGCTTTGTTCATGGCGCTCGGCGCTTCCAATCTTTTGGTCGCCGCTCTGGTCGCCCGCACCGCGCCTGCAGCTAAGTACGGCTGAGTGCGACTCAGGGTTTCTCAGCTCTTAATTCCGTCGTGACACTTTTCTCACTATGCGTAAGCCGCGTTCTGCCAGGTAGGGATATTCGGAACGGGTTTGGGCGTGATGGTGGCCCACAGCTTCCTGGGATCCTTTTTGTCAAACTTGACGTCTTCAATGTAGGCCCAGCTCCCCTCGCTGATGTTGTCAATTTGTTCGAGTTGAGGGAGGGTTGCAGGGATTGAGATTGCCGAAAAAGTAGCACCGCCATCGGCAGATATGTAGGCTCGGTTAGGCGCCTCGGTTGGGTATGTATCGACGCAGTCTGTCGGGTCGGTCGAGTGCGTCGCAGCTGGACCGGTCCAGCGCGACGCAGCTGAGATCGCAACGATCACGTTTGGATCGCTCTTAAAAAACGCGTATCGCCATGATATTGGCGTTCAGCGGAAGTCCCGCCGCGTCCATTTCTTGCCAGGTATCTCCATTATCGGTCGGACGCCAAATATGCGGGCCCCACCGGCACCAGCCGTTAATCCCTGCCGCGTAGACGGTCGTTGCGTTGGCCGTACCAGAATTATGCCTAAGGCGGTAACCAGACGATTGACCTTTTTTCCCGCTGAATTCTCGAAACGGGTCAATGTGAATGTGCAGTCGCCAGCCGGCGTGCAATTCGTGCTGCGATAGACGCCGTTGTCAGTGCCGAGAAACACCGTGCCGTCGAGCGAGGGATGATCAACCACAGCATCGACGTGTGTGGAATATAATCGGTTTCCAGCGCCGATCACTGTCCAAGAGATGCCGCCGTCAGTGGACCGATACGCGCCGCCGAGATTCGGAACCGATGATGACCGTAGAACCGGTGGCACTGACTGAGGGCGATGCCAAAGCACCGCCTCCACCAGGACCAGACGGCGTCCATCGCAGCGCTGCGTGCGCGGAAGTTGCAAACAGATCCGCAGCAGCCAAAGCAATGAGTATGGTCCATCTGAAATTCATCTGAAGCCCCGCGACAGTCTTAGTTACTATCAGGGCCAGAGCTCACATTTCACAGTGTCGAGTGTTAACCTAAACACGCAAACAGGATTTGTACCTGGAGAGCGGCAACGGTTTCGCTGGCACGCTCGAACCAGCCGGCAAACTTCGCCCGGCACACTTCGTGCCCACTCTCTCTCCCATGCGAGAATGAACCGCGGGAGCGACGGGAACCAATAGAGTGGCCTACGTCGTCGGCTTCGGCGCCTCTTCCAGCTGGTCGAACCAGTCGAACCCGATCTCTTTGAAGATGCGGTTGCTGATGACGATCAGCCGCGCTTCGGTCTCGGCGAAATGCTGGTGGGTAACGAAGGGCGGGACATAGATGAAGTCGCCACGCTTCCACTCGAACTTCTTCGGAGTGTCCTCCCACTGCCATTCGAACTCTTCGATGCAGTCGAATTTGAAATCCCAATGCAGGTCGTAGCCTGATCCTTCGGCCACAAAGATCACTTCTTCCCACATATGCCGATGCTTGCCGGATCTTTCGCCCGGCTTGATGAACTGCATATAGGCTTCAATGCACATCTCCGGCGTGTTCATCTTGTGATGAATGAGATGCTTGATATAGCCGTCGGCAGACTGCTCGAATGGCATCTGGTCCGAAGGGATCACGTTCGGACGCTTGATATAATCCGCGCGGAACGCGACCGAGGCCGCGACGTCCTCGGTACGGTAGGAAACGGTGCCCGTACCCGTCCGGGCGAAGTCTTTTTCGTCGAGAGCTTTTGCCATCTCTTGTGCCTCGCTTACAGGTCGGTTGGCGGCTGGAAGTTTTCGTTGCCCTTGGCCGGAGTCGTCGGCGGGAAGGACACGATCTTCTGGAACACCAAGTTCATAAAGTGGAACAGCGGCTTGGCCTTGAACACCAGCAGCAGGCATTCGTTGTTCGGATCGTCGTTGAAATGCTGATGCACACAGCCGTTTTCGACGATCATCACATCGCCGGCCTTCCACGGAATATGCCGGCCGTCATGCACGTCGTGGCCGCGGCCCTTGATGACGTAGAACACGGCGCTGTTGAGATGCCCGTGCTTTTGTCCATAGGAGCCCGGCGCATAGACCTCGATATGGGTCTCGATCGACTGCGCCACATTGGCATGCTGCGGGCTGATGATGTGTTTGCCGTATAGCTCTGGTCCGCCTTTCCATGGGCTCTTGGTGGACGAATAGATGCGCGGCTGCTCCATCAGCGACTTGTAGAGACTGCTGTAGGTGCCGGCGAGCTCGCGCACGAAGACGCGCTTCTTCGCCCAGCGGTCCCACTTTTCCGAACCGGGTAGCGAAGCGTCGTGATCCGGCTGGTTATGTCCGGGGCCGGGCGCGGTGGCCGTCTTGTCATAAAGGCCTGTCATTACAAACTTCTCCCTGCTAATTTTTTCTGTTGTGCGGCAATTTAGTCGAGTAGTGCGGCAAATGCATCGGCAAATCGCCCGCCTGCGACGGCGCGGCCATCAAGTCTCGATGAAGACTTTGTCGCCCTCGACCACCGTGCGGTAGGTCTTGATCGGGATCATGCAGGGCGGGTCCACGACTTCGCCGGTTTTGATGTTGAACGAACCGTTGTGGAAATTGCACTCCACGATATCGCCGTCGATATAGCCCTCGTGCAGCAGGCCGGGGCCGTGGGTGCAAAGATCGTCGGTGACGTAGAACTGGCCGTTGAGGTTGAACACAGCCAGCGCAAGTCCTTCCTTCTCAACCCGGATGGCCTCGCCTTCGGCAACTTCGTCGACGCTACAGAGTTCTATTTTCGTGGACATGACGCTCTTGATTGCTGCTTCGGAACGGGTGTACAAGTATATCGATTTCGGAACTATGTTCCGCATATCGGAACAAGGCGGTGATGCTTTCCCATAGCTTTGAAGCAGGGTCAACCCCGCTTTTCAACCGCCCTCCGCGTTCCTGACGCATATCTGACGCGCCATGCGGCCGTCATAGGAGGACGCTGTGCTTCGCAAAGAACAAAACGAACTCATTACCCGCACCGGTCCCGGCACGCCCATGGGCCAACTCTTCCGCAGCTACTGGATACCAGCGCTACTGGCCGAGGAATTGCCGGAAAATGAATGCCCTCCCGTGCGGGTGAAGATTTTGTCCGAGCGCCTGCTCGCCTTCCGCGACACCGAAGGCAAGTACGGCCTGATCGACGAATTCTGCGCCCATCGCGGCGTCTCGCTCTGGTTCGGCCGCAATGAAGAGAACGGTTTGCGCTGCCCGTATCACGGCTGGAAATACAATACCGACGGCCAGTGCATCGACGTGCCTTCGGAAGCGCCGGAAAGCGGCTTCTGTCAGAAGATCAAGTTGAAATCCTATCCGCTGGTGAAGATCGGGCCCGCGCTCTGGACCTATATGGGCCCGCCCGAGAAGCAACCGCCGCTGCCGGAATGGGAGTTCGCCAAGGTGCCGGACAGCCACTCATTTCTGTCCAAACGCTTTCAGGAAGCCAACTGGCTGCAGGCTCTGGAAGGCGGCATCGATTCCAGCCACGTCTCCTTTCTGCACAGCGGCGACCTGGAATCCGACCCGCTGTTCAAAGGCGCCAAGGGCAACAAGTATAATCTTGGCGACACCCGGCCGGTCTTCGAGGTCGTCGAGCAGCCGGGCGGCCTTTACATCGGCGCCCGCCGCAACGCCGAAGAGGGCAAATATTACTGGCGCATCACGCCCTGGGTCATGCCCTGCTTCACCATGGTGCCGCCGCGCGGCGACCATCCGGTGCACGGCCATTTCTGGATCCCAATCGACGACGAGAACTGCTGGGCTTACAGCTTCGACTATCACGCGACCCGGCCGCTGACCGACGCCGAGCGCAATGCCATGTGCGAAGGCAAGGGCATCCATGCCGCAACCATCCCGGGCACGAACTTCATCCCGACGGCCAACAAGCACAATGACTACCTGATGGACCGCGCCGCACAGAAGGCCGGCCGCACCTATAGCGGCGTCGAAGGCATCGCCATCCAGGATTTGTCGCTGCAGGAAAGCATGGGACCGATCGTCGACCGCACCAAAGAGAACCTCGTCTCCACCGACAACGGCATCATCATGGCTCGGCATCGCCTGATGCGGGCGGCCAAGGCGCTGGCGGACAAAGGCGTGACGCCCCCGGGCGTCGATCCCGCGCATCACCATGTGCGCTCGGCCTCGATCGTGCTGCCGCCGGATCAGCCGTTCAAGGAAGGCGCCAAGGAAGCGCTGGTGGTGAAAGAAGGCGTGCCGCACGCCTCGGTGTGACGAGGCGCTGTTTGTTGCGGCGGGCATCCCTGGCTATGATGCCCGCCATTCATGGAAGCGGGAGTGGCGGATGTTGAGCGAAAGCGCACGGATGACGACGGCGGAAGAGGCGAAATTCCGCATCAATGCCCCGAATTCCAAGCCACGGGCGATCAAGGTCATCGCGCTCGACCAGCGCAGCCAGGCGGTGGTCAAGAAACTGGCCGAAGGCGAATGGAACCAGGCGTCGTTTTTCGCTTCCGTGCATTTCGACAGCCCGCCGCAGGCCGGTGCCGACTGGTCGATGAAGGCCTGGCTCAACGACCTCGCCGGCCGCACCATCAAGCTGATGGATGAGGTCAACAACGCCGACTTGGTGGTGATGGTGGCGAATGCCGGCGAAAAGGCGGAGGCCGCCTCGGTGATCGGCGAAGCTTGCGCCGCCAAGCGCGTGCAGGCCACGGGGCTGATCCTCGACCGCAAATCGGCGACCGACGAGGCGATCTCCACCACCTTGCTGCATCTGCGGCCTTACGCCTCGATGCTCGTCGTGGCCGACGACGAAGACTACATCGAATCCATGCTGGTGGCGCTGCGCGCCTGAAGGCGCGGAATTACGGCAGGCCGCCCGGCTGCAGGTCGATGATCTCCACGCAGTTCATGTCGGCGTCGTAGAAATAGACGTGGCGTCCCGGAAAAGTACGCCCGCCGCGCCGGTTCGGATCGCCCTGGTTGAAGTCCTCGTATTTCGCAATGCCGATATTGCGCTTTTTCAGAACTTCCATCGCCTTGTCGAAATCGGGCGGCGTGACGGTGAAGGCGTAATGGAATTGCGTGTCGCCGGGCACGTTGGGCTCGGCGTGGTCGTCCTTCTTCACCAGCACGAAATAGTCCTTGCCTGCCTGCATGAAGGCAAAGTGGTCGTTGACCCGCGCGATCCGGGCTCCGACGACGTCGCGGTACCATTCCGCCGACTTCACATGGTCGCGCACGGAAATGGAGAAATGCAGGACACCGTTGGTATTGATCGTGAGATCGCCGGTGCTGCGCTCTTGCAGGGCGATATCGCCTTCATACCGGGCCATGAAGCTCCTCCCTCGTGCTTTCTTAAAGGTGCCGCGCGCTCAAGACAGAGCCCGGCGGGCAGCCATCGCCTATCCATCCTGCATGAGGCGCGCAATTGCGGCCAGCGGAAATCGCGCCGCTCTCAAAGCGCGGTCTTCTCCGCCGCAGCTCTCGCCGGCGAGCGGTAGCCGAGGCGGCGGGAAACAAGATCGGCCGTTTCAATGACATGCGGGACGAAGGCGGCGATGGCCTTTTTCGACAACCGCGTCACCGGTCCGGCAAGCCCTACCGAAGCAACGACTTCGCCCGCGTCGTTATGGATCGGGGCGGAAATGCCGCGCATGCCGATTTCGCTTTCCTCGTCCTCGATCGCGCAGCCGCGTTGGCGCACGACAGCGAGCGCTTTAATGAGCTTGGCGGGATCGGTGATGGTCTGCGGGGTGCGCGGTGACAGCCCCTGCGCGATCACCGCATCGACCACGTTCTGCGGCTGGAAGGCGAGGATCGCCTGCCCTTCCGCCGTGCAATAGGCCGGCTTGCGCACGCCGAGATCCGAACGCATCCGGATCGCCTGCGTGCTCTCCAGGTTGTAGACATACATGATCTCGGTGCCGTCCAGAATCGCCAGATGCACGGTTTCGTTGGTCTTCTCCCGCAGCTCATAGAGATAAGGCCGGCCCTGGCTTGAGATATCCATCCGCCTGCGCACCAGCGCGCCAAGGCGGAACAGCGCGATGCCGAGCCGGTATTTTTCAGTTTCGCGGTCCTGCTCCAGCAGTCCTTCCGCCGCGAGCGTGGCGGCGAGCCGATGCACCGTGCTCTTGGCGACGCCAAGCCGGCGCGACAATTCGCTGATGCCGATATCGACCTGTTCTTCGGAAAACGCTTTCAGCAGCTGGATGGCGGTCCCGACCGATGACAGGCGTTTTTGCTTGGATGCGAGGCCGGGTTTCGCGCTGGTCTTCTTTTTTTCCATGCCGATGCCGGGTGCGATCAGGGGTATTCCGCTGCGCCGAACGGCGTTCCGGATTTTAGGCAGGCGGTCGCAAGCGTGTCAACAAACCGCCCGAATGCAAAATCAGCTTGTTGCGAATAGACAAAGCGAAAAAATAATGAACCAACTCTAACCCCGCGCGTTTGCTTCTGACCTCCCCGTCGTTCCGGTTCCGACCCCACCTCACATTCCATAGGAAATAAGATGAAAAAGCTCTGGCTTTCGCTGATGGCAAGTACCGTTTTGTCGGGCCTTGCCGGCCTAGCCGCGGCCCAGGCCGCTAATGATCTTGCACTTCCCAGGACCGATAACGCCGGGCCGGCCGCCACCCTGCTGGCGCAGGCCGCGCCACCCCCGGAGGACGACGCGCGCCGTAAGCAGCGGGAACAGCGGCAGGAGCGCCGGCAGGAGCGCCGGCAGGAAGGCCAGCAACAGCAGCAACAACAACAGCAACAACAACAGCAACAGCAGCAGCAGCAGCAACAACAGCAGCAGCACAACAGCAGCAGCAACAACAGCGCAGACAGGACCGGCCCGGGGCATCTCCTCCTCCGCCACCGCCGCCACAGTCGTCTTCTCCGCCCCCGCCGCCTGCGGCCCAGCCTCCTTCTCCACCGCCGCCGCCAAGTGGTGCCCAGGACCAACGGCAACGGCAGCAGGACCGACGGCAGGAGCGGCAGGACAGACGGCAGGACCGGCCGCAGGACCGTTCCACCACGCCTGCGTCTCCTCCTCCGCCGCCGCCCGCGGGCACACCGGGATCCCCGCCGCCGCCTCCCCCGGCGACGACAACCACGCCGCGTAGCGACCAGACCCGCGATCGTGACCGCGGCCGTCAGGGCCGCGACCGCCGTGATCAGACGACGACACCCTCCGGCGGCACCACGCCGGGCACGCAAGACGGCGCGGCAACCGACCGGCGGGCACCGCCGCTCCGGCGTTCCGGCGTTCCGGAAACCGCAACCGACGCCAAACCGATCCAGCCGACCGGCAAAGGCAAAGGCGCGGCCGTGCAGTCCTCCGGCGGACAGGAAATCCGCAACGTCGACCAGCTTCGCAGCGAGCGACGGGAGGAGAAACAGGGCAACCGGACGATTATCCGTGAACCGGACCGCACCATCATCAAGGAAGGCAACCGCACCATCATCCGGCACGACGAAAACGTCCGCTTCCGTCTAGGCGCGCGGGATGTGCGCGTTGAACGGGCCGGCAACGATACGCGAACCATCATCGTGCGGCCCGGCGGTGAGCGCATTATCACCGTCACCGACCGTAACGGCTTCCTGCTGCGCCGGGTGCGGGTGCTACCCAATGGGCGGGAAATCGTGATCATCGATAACCGGCCGCGCGCCGGGATCGTGATCGGCAACCTGTTCGTGTCGCTAGGGCCGCCGCGCATCCGGATCCCACGTGAGCGCTACATCGTGGTCTATCGTGATGCTCCCCCGGTGCTCATCTACGAGACGCTGACGGCACAGCCGGTGGATGTGATCGAGCGCGCTTATACGCTCGACGAGATCCGCTACAACGAGCCGCTGCGCGCCCGGATGCCGCGCATCGACCTGAACACGGTGAACTTTGAGACCGGTTCCTGGGAACTGGCGCCCGACCAGATCGATAAGCTGGCGCCGATTGCCGATGCCATGAAGCGGGCGATCGAGCAGAACCCGCAGGCGGTGTTCATGATCGAAGGCTATACCGACCGCGTCGGCAACGAGGAGGACAACCTGTCGCTTTCCGACCGCCGGGCGGAATCGGTGGCCGTGGCACTAACCGACGAGTTCCAGGTGCCGCCGGAGAACCTGGTCACCCAGGGCTATGGCGAGCAGCATCTCATCGAGGATACCGACGGTCCCTCCGAGGCCAACCGGCGCGTATCGGTGCGCAACGTCGCGCCGTTGCTGGCCGGCCGGGGCGACCAGCCGCAGCCCCGCTAAGCGGTCACGCTGTCAGAAAGGCGCTTCGCCCTTGCGGGTGGAGCGCCTTTTTTCTTTGGCTCAGCGCAGCCACCACGGCGGCGGACCGTGCTTCTCGATCGCGTCCACGATCTCGCGGTGCTTGCGATCCTCGCGCCGCATATGCACAGCGATGATGGCGTGGAGCGAGGGCACCAGCCACAGCACCGGGAAGAGAAGCCCGAGCAGCAGACAGATCGGGATCAGCACCAGATTGAAGATCGCCGAGAACGGCTGCCCGTTGAGCAGGAGGCCGAGCGGCGGCAGCAAGGCGGCGAGAACGTAGATCATCGCGACTCCCTCCTCCGGAGTTTCCGCGCACAAATAGGAAGCCGCGCGGCGATTGCGAGAGGCGCGCCAGCCCGTCGTCCATCGCGAGCCAAAAATAATTCTTGCATTCGCGCGCAAAACCACTATTTCACGTCTGCCCAATTTCGCACGTGCCTGTGGTCGCGTGTCGGTCGGTAGGTATCCGGACAAGAGGCCGGACAGCCGCCTGGGGAAGCGAGCGCCTCCTCAAGAAATCTGACCGGCAGCCGGAAGCGAAACCGGTGAACTCCGTTCTCAGCGGGGGACGCGACTTAAAGCAACGACGGACGGGCTTCTTGGTCTCTGCCGGCCTTCCATCAGCCGGCCCCGAAACTGAAGAGGCTTGTTTTTCATTGCCGGCCGTGCGGTGCGGGGTCTCCCAATCCAAGCCAAGGCAGCTTCCGCGGGTCTCGAACCCTTGCCGTCCGGCGCGCATCCACCGCGCGCCGCGGAAAGGCCGAAAACCCGCATTTCTGGGGCGATACGTCGCCCACGAGCTGTATGGGGGAGAGCGCCATGACCGCGCGCATCCGTGAGTTCCTGCGCAACCGCCGCGAAAGCGGGCTCGACACCGAGGCTTGCCTCGTGGTCGACCTCGACGTGGTGCGGGACAATTACACGGCCTTTGCGAAGGCTTTGCCCGACACGCGCGTGTTCTACGCGGTGAAGGCAAACCCGGCGCCGGAGGTGCTGTCGCTTTTGGCCGGGCTCGGCTCCTGCTTCGATGCCGCCTCGGTCGCCGAGGTCGAGATGGTGCTCGCCGCCGGCGCCACCGCCGACCGCATCTCCTATGGCAACACCATCAAGAAGGAGCGCGACATCGCGCGCGCCCATACCCTCGGCGTCCGGCTCTACGCCGTGGATTGCAAGGCCGAGGTCGAGAAGATTGCCCGCGTCGCCCCCGGTTCGCGCGTCTTCTGCCGCATCCTGTCCGATTGCGCAGGCGCGGAATGGCCGCTGTCGCGCAAATTCGGCTGCGAGCCCGCGATGGCCGCCGACGTGCTGGAGCACGCCCATAAGCTCGGCCTCGAGGCGCATGGGCTGTCGTTCCATGTCGGCTCCCAGCAGACGCAACCAGCATGCCTGGGACCAGGCGCTGGCCTCGGCTGCCGCTGTCTTTCGCGAATGCGGCGAGCGCGGCATGAACCTCTCCATGGTCAACCTCGGCGGCGGCTTTCCGACCAAATACCTGAAGAACGTGCCGACGGTGAAGACCTATGGCTCGGCCATCTTCAAGGCGCTGCGCAAGCATTTCGGCAACCGCATCCCGGAGACCATCATCGAGCCGGGCCGCGGCATGGTGGGCAATGCCGGGGTGATCGAGACCGAAGTGGTGCTGGTGTCAAAGAAGGCGGAGGAAGACGACGTGCGCTGGGTCTATCTCGACATCGGCAAGTTCGGCGGTCTCGCCGAGACCATGGACGAGTCGATCCGCTACCCGATCAAGACCCCGCGGGATGGCGGCGAGCTGGCGCCTTGCGTGCTGGCCGGTCCGACCTGCGACTCGGCGGACGTGCTGTACGAGAAGCAGCCTTATGCGCTGCCGGTATCGCTCGAGATCGGCGACAAGCTGCTGATCGAAGGCACCGGCGCCTATACGTCGACCTACTCGGCCGTCGCCTTCAACGGCTTCGCGCCGCTGAAGACCTTCCACATCTGAGGCGCGTGCCTCGGGAAGGCTGAATAACCGGAAGCCGGTTCGCCGGCTTCCACCCCGTCACAACCAATTTGCTGACAACACTCGACGGCTCTCGTCCGTGCGAGTGGGGACCGACATGCGATGACTGCTCTGAGGAAAGCCACTGCTGTCCTGAAGCCCAAGGCCGCTCCGTTCGCGATCCGTGCGGAGCGTGCCTCGGACGTCGCTGCGCGCGAAGCGTTGCTCGATGCGAGCTTTGGCGGAAACCGCCATGGCCGCACCTGCCAGCGCCTGCGCCAGGGGCGTGCGCCTGCCGAAGGCCTTGCCTTCACGGCGGTGCGTCAGGGCCGGTTGGTCGGTACCGTGCGGTTGTGGCACGTCACCGCGGGCGGTGTGCCGGCCCTCGTGCTCGGCCCGCTCGCGGTCGATTCCGCCTGCCGTAATCTCGGCATCGGCGCCGCGCTGATGCAGCACGCGCTGGCGGCGGCAAAGGCACGCGGCCATGGCGCCGTTATCCTGCTGGGCGATGCGCCCTATTACGCGCGCTTCGGCTTCTCCGCGCAAAAGACCGTCGAGCTTGCCCTGCCGGGCCCGTTCGAGCGCCAGCGGCTGCTCGGTCTCGAACTGCGCGAGGGAGCGCTCGACGGCGCATGGGGCATGGTCGTACCGACCGGATCGACGGCGCGGCGCGCGCGTCCGCGGCCAGTTGCCGGGAAAATCCGGCAACTGGCGCTCCAATCGGCTTGATTTGCCGTTCAATACGCGGCATTGCGGGGCTCCAATAATCCCGCAACGCTCGCTGTCATCCTGCCGACGTCCTATCCCCGGAGACCAATGTCATGAGCCCGCCCGCTTTCCCGATCCATGCCAAGATCACGGGACCGATCGTCATGATCGGCTTTGGCTCCATCGGCAAGGGTACGCTCCCGCTGATCGAGCGGCATTTCGACTATGACAAGAAGCGTTTCGTCATCATCGACCCGCATGAAGAGGGCGATCTGGCGAAACAACATGGCGTGCGCTTCATCAAGGAAGCCGTCACCAAAGACAATTACCGTCAGTTGCTGACGCCGCTCCTGACCCAGGGCGGCGGCCAAGGCTTCTGCGTCAATGTCTCGGTTGATACCTCCTCGGTCGACCTCATGGAATTTTGCCGCGAGATCGGCGCGCTCTACATCGACACGGTGATCGAGCCGTGGATTGGTTTTTATTTCGACAAGAAGATCGGTCCCGAGAAGCGCTCGAATTACGCGTTGCGGGAGACCTTGCTGGCGGCCAAGCGGAAAAATCCCGGCGGCCCGACCGCGGTGTCTACCTGCGGCGCCAATCCCGGCATGGTGTCCTGGTTCGTCAAACAGGCGCTGCTCGATCTTGCGCGCGACCTGAAGGCCGGTGGAAACGAGCCGAAGACCCGCGAGGAATGGGGACAGCTGGCGCAGAAATTGGGCGTCAAGGGCATCCATATCGCGGAACGCGACACACAGCTTTCGCGCAAGCCGAAGCCGCGCGACATCTTCGTCAATACCTGGTCGGTGGAAGGATTCGTCTCCGAAGGCATGCAGCCGGCCGAGCTCGGCTGGGGCACCCACGAGAAGTGGATGCCCGCGAACGGCCGCAAACATACCGAAGGCTGTCAGGCGGCGATCTATCTGCTGCAGCCGGGAGCCAATACACGCGTGCGTTCCTGGTGCCCTACGCCCGGACCGCAATACGGATTCCTGGTCACCCATAACGAGTTGATCTCGATCGCGGATTACTTCACCGTGCGGGATGGCGATAACGTCGTTTACCGCCCGACCTGCCACTACGCCTACCACCCGGCCAATGACGCGGTGCTGTCGTTGCATGAGATGTTCGGCGCGACGGGCAAGATGCAGTCGTCCTGGCACATCCTGGATGAGAACGAGATCGCGGACGGCATCGACGAGCTTGGCGTGCTGCTCTACGGCCACGGCAAGAATGCCTATTGGTATGGCTCGCAGCTCTCGATCGAAGAAACGCGTCTGCTCGCGCCCTATCAGAACGCCACGGGTCTGCAAGTGTCATCCGCCGTGCTCGCGGGCATGGTCTGGGCGCTGGAGAATCCGAACGCCGGCATTGTCGAAGCCGACGAGATGGATTTCCACCGCTGCCTGGAAATCCAGATGCCTTATCTCGGTCCGGTGAAAGGCTATTACACCGACTGGACGCCGCTCACCGGGCGCGGGGAGTTGTTCCCGGAGGACCTGGACGAGGGCGATCCGTGGCAGTTCAAGAACGTGCTGGTGAGTTCATGAGCGGACGCAAAATCCTGCGTGCTGTTCTCCTCATGGCGGGGATTCTCTGCTCCCTGCTCGGGCTGCTCTGGATCGGACAGGGAACCGGATATTTCCCCTATCCGTCCTACAGCTTCATGGTCAGTGACATGGCCTGGGCCTACCGCGGAGCGGCGCTCGCGGTGGTCGGCATCATTCTGATCTTCGTTTCTCGAAGGCTGTAGACGGTCCGCCGTAGCAGCCGGACCATTTCAATCTTTTAGAATGAAGGTCACCTTCAAATTGACCCGATATTCCGCGATCTTCCCGTTCTTGATCACGCATTTCTGATTGTCGACCCAGATGCCTTCGACATTTTTCAAAGTCTTCACGGCACGGCTGACGCCGACCTGGATGGCATCCTCAAAACTCTTGGTGGATGCAGAAATAAGTTCAGTGACGCGGGCGACCGCCATGATGTCCTCCTGACAAGCTGTTACGCGAGCCCTGGGCTTGGGCACATCAGCTTGACATAGTTTCGCAGCCCGGGCGAACGGTAGATCCGCGCTGAGTCCGGCTGAACGGGACTTCCAAAGCCCTTGCGGCGCTCGGCGCTATTGCGCGGTGTACCGGACTTCGATGCCGCTCACAAAGACATCCGGGCAGGTGTCCGAGATGTCGTCTCCGTCCCGGTGAACTTGGAACATGATTGCGTCGCTACGCTTCAGATCGGTGAGAGCCCCCGCGGGAGCAATCGTGAAGACCTTTGTTTTGTCAGCCACCGAGGAAAACGCGACATTTTGGTTTCCGCCGGAAACACCATCGAGAGACCTAATCTTCACGCTGCCGGCCCGCGTCCTCGTGAAATCTTCGGGTACCAGCCGCATACTGCATGGCGCAGAGTTGGGAGCGAGAAGAAGACGGATCGTCACCGGACTATTTGTAACGTAGTCCAGCGGCAGCATGAAGTTGACCGAAAGGGGAGTTTGTCCAGTGGGTGGAAGAGTGATGCTCTCGACGCCTATCGAAGCGCCGGGACCAGCGACGAGGGTCGCGTAGATAGGGATGCTGAACGAGGTGACCGTCTGGGCTGTCGCCGGCGCTGACCAGGACACCAGCAAAGCAGAAAATCCGCAAACAAATATGCGACTGATTGAAGACATTGTTCCCTCCCGACTACGGACACTTGCGCCCTCAGCTTAGGACGGTTCCACGGCCGCAACAACGTCACAGCATTCAACGAGAGCTCGACGGGCGCGTTCGGGCGGGACGAGCTATTCCGCTCAGCAATCCGCGGCCGAACGCTTCTATTCGCCACCCGGCATGCTCAAGCCTGCCGATATCTTGCCGGCCACGACAGGTTTGTCCTTGCCGCATTGAAAACCGCGCGCATGCTTGTCGGCGAGCTCTTGCGCCAGCTTATTGGCGTCGAGGTTGGCGCGGCCATCGACATAACCCACGTGGCATACGCCGCCCGGCGCAAGGCGCGTCACCACCAGGACCCGTCCGGTTGAGTCTCTCTCATCGCCCTCCAGCTTGACGTTCCAGCGCAGGATGGTGGCGAAGGGACGATGCTTGCCGTTTGGCCGCGCTTCCAGCCGCCATTCGACCGTACCTTCGTAGACATTGTTGAAGGCAGGAAATGTCTGGCGCGCGGCGAACTCGCGCGCGGCTTCGCGTCCGAAGCTCACCTGCATGCGCTGGTCGCCCGCACTCAGCCGCACCTCAATGCCGTCGTGGCCAGTACAGCGCCAGGAACCGTAATCCTCCGGCGCGCGGCCGCGCTCGTGATGGCACTGTTTAGAATCGAACTTGGTATAGACGCGCGTGACCGATTGTGCCGCCGCCGCCGCCGCCGGCGTGGCGGCGATCAGCACGGCCGCAGCGATCGGGGTTTTCATGCAATTCCTCGCGGGCGGACCTTAGCCGAGCGCATGACCGCGCGCCATTCTGCCACTGGCAAGCCCTGCTAAATCGTGCAAAAACTTGGATTGAAACCGCCGGACATCAAAGCGGCGGAAATGCTTGAAAATGAGGAGGATTCGATGCGGCGTTTGCTGCCCCTTTGCGCGCTGACGGTGGCATTGGCGCTGCCTGTCGGGCAGGCCCAAGCCGAGACCGTAGAAGAATTCTACAAGGGCCGCCAAGTGACCGTCATCGTCACCGGCGCCACTGGTTCGATCTACGATCTGTCCGCCCGTCTCGTCACCCGCTACATGTCGGAATACATTCCGGGCAAGCCGACGATGGTGGTCAAGATGATGACCGGCGGCGGCCACCTCATCGGCACGCAGTGGCTTTACAACGTCGCGCCGCGTGACGGTTCGGTGCTCGCTTCGATTGGTGAAGCTGTTCCGCTCGTTCAGGTGCTGGAGCCGGAGAAGGCCAAGTTCGACGTCAGCAAGTTCAACTGGCTGGGCAATCCCGGGCTGAGCAATCTTGTGTTGTCGACATGGGCCGAGAAAGGGATCAAGACCCTCGAGGACGCCAAGAAGAAGGAAGTCATTATTGGTGCGGGCGGACCGACCTCGCCGTCCGGCCAGATGCCGCGCGCGCTGAACAACGTGCTCGGCACGAAGTTCAAGGTCATCGTCGGTTTCCCCTCAACCTCGATCGATCTCGCGATGGAGCGCGGCGAGGTGGACGGCCGTGGCAGCGCCCAGATCAGCTATTACCAGACCGTTCGCCCGCATTGGGTGACTGAGAACAAGCTCAATCACCTCGTACAGTGGGGACCGAAGCGCGACTCCGATCTGCCGAATGTTCCGCTGCTGACCGAACTTGCCCGCAATGAAGCGGAGCGGCAGGTGTTTGCGCTTCTGTCCTCGAGCGTGATCGTCGGCCGGCCGATCCTGACCACACCGGACGTGCCGGCCGACCGCCTTGCCGCCTTGAAGGAGGCCTTCGCCAAGACCATGAAGGACCCGAACTTCCTGGAAGAGGCCAAGAAGTTCAACCTCGAGATCAATCCGCTCTATGCCGACGAGATGCAGAAGCTGATCAACGATGTGATCGCCACCAAGCCGGAGGTGGTGACGCTCGCCAAGGCCGCCATCACGGAAGGCGAGGTCTTCGACTGCAAGAAGCTGGTGAAAGACGCCAGTCTCTGCGAAGAGAAAAAATAGCCGTAGGAGAAAAACAATGTTCGCACAAATCAATCACATGGCGATGGTCAGCCCGATCTATCCGATGCTGGCCAAGTTCTACGAGGCCTATTTCGGGCTCAAGCCATCGGGCAAGACCAGCCGGCCGCTGAATGCGGTGACGGTGGGCGACGGTTACGTGGGATTGAACATCAATCCCCAGCGCGACGGTTATGTCGGCGGGCTCGACCACTTCGGCATGGTGGTGGAAGACCTCGACAAGGTGATGGAGCGCGCGCGCTCGAAATTCCCCAGCGCCGCCATCATCAAGCGTCCTTCGACCCGGCCTTTCGCGCAATACAGCGCGCACGATCCCGACGGCAATGTGTTCGACCTGGCGCAGAGAAGTGAGAGCGACAAGCTGGTGGGAGTCTACGCCGAACAGGTCGCGGGCAACGGGCAGGGAAACAATACTCACCTGAACAAGTTCGCCATCCGGACCCTGCATGCCGATAAATGCGCGGAGTTCTATGCCGATGTGTTCGAGCTCAAGCCGCTCAACAAGAAGGACGGCGATGGCTATCACCTGAGCGACGGGCGTGTGACGCTCTCGATCCTTCCGTGGTCGATACCGATCTTCGAGGGCATGGGTATCAAGCGCCCGGGTCCTGACCATATTGGCTTCAAGGTCGAAAATATCGACGAGTTCAAGAAGCACGTGCAGGTCACTGCCGGGATGAACACCTACCTGATGCCGATGCCGCTCGGCGGAAGCAAGGAAGCCGAAGCGCGCAAGAACTTCCTGGCCAAGACCGCGGGCGGCAAATATCAGATGGCGGATCCGGGCGGGGTTTGGATCGACGTCACCGACGAGTAGCATGATGTTGTCATCCCGGACGGCGAGCCTGCGAGCCGATCCGGGACCCATCTTTACCCGACTGGGTCCCGGCTCTCGCTCCGCTCGGCCGGGATGACAGCCGGAGCTACCCCGGCCCCCTGCACACCACGTTCAGCAGCGCCTGCCGCTTCTCATCGGAGATCACCTTGAGCGCGCGGTCGATGGCCTTCGGCAAGGCCGCCGGATCGGTGACCTGCTCGCCATGGCCGCCAGCCACTTCCACCGCCTTCTCGAAATTCAGCGCCGGGTCGAAGTAAGTCAACGGCTCGCGGTTGCTCTTGGCGGCAAATCCTTCCGGATAGACTTCGCGCGTATTGCGCTTCACCGCGCCCCACATCTGGTTGTTGAAGACCACCGTGAGCATCGGCAGTTTCTCCGCGGCGGACACGTAATGCGCCGGCACCGGATTTCCAAACATGTAGGCGCCGTCCCCTACGGTGCAGATCACCAGCCTGTCGCGCACCGCGGCCTTGATGCCGAGCGACGTTCCGAGACCCCAGCCGAGGGCGCCCGCGGCAGCGATGCTGAAGAAAGTGCCCGGCTTGTTGAAGCTGAGATGCTCCCAGGTGATCGGCGATTCCTTGACGACAATAGCGTCCTCGCCCTTCACCTGATTGAGGCAATGGGTGATCCAGGCCGGATGCATGGGCGCGGCGTCCTTCGCTTTCACCAGCACGGCCGCCCATTTCTCCCGCTGCGCGGCGCGCTCCGCGGCCAGCCGCTTGCGCCGCGCCTCGATGCGGTCGCGCGCGCCGGCCTGGCGTGTCATCAGAGCTTCGGTCAGCGCCGGCAAGGTGCCCGCCAAGATGCCGGAAATCGCGAGGTCGCAGGTGAAGCCGCGCATCGGATAGGCGGAGAAGATCGGATCGACGCCGATATGGATCACCTTGGCATCGCGCGGCGGCGCCTTCTTGCTGGGAATCCAGGGCACGTCGCATTCCGCCACGATCACCAGGTCGGCATTGGCCAGCAGCGAGTTGGGCTCGTAACCGAGATGCATTGGATGGTCGGTCGGCAAAGCCATGTAGCGCGGCTTGCGCTGCGTCACCGGAATGGCAAAGCACTCTGCGAGCGCGGCAAGCTTGGCGACGTCATCCACATCCCGGCCGGCATTCGCGGTGATCAGCACCGGGCGCTCCGCGCGCGCGATCATCTCCGCAGCCTGATCGATCGCGCGCGGATCGGGATAAGGCACCGACGGCGTGGCATGGCGTGACGGCGAGGCGTAGATGAAATTGGAGACCGGCGCAGCCAGAACCTCGCGCGGCAGCGTCAGGTAGATCGGCCCCTTCGGCTCCGCCATGGAAATGTTGATGGCGCGGTCCACGGCGGTTTCGAGCACCTGCGGATTCGGTAGCTCGTAGTCCCACTTCGTGATCTCGCGGACGACGGCCCGTTGGTCGCGCATCTCCTGCGGCCAGTGGATCTCACCGGTGCGCTGGCCGGTGAGCCCGCCTTCTTCCGTGTAGGGTGTGCGCCCGGCCGTCATGAGGACCGGGATATTGCCGCGCCACGCATTCATTAGGCCGGCGACCGCGTTGGCGGTGCCGACATTGACATGCACCATCACGAGCTGCGGCTTGCCGGTCTTCAGGTAATAGCCGAGCGCCATATGCACGGCGACGTTCTCATGCGGCACCGTCACCGGCTTCGGCACCCTCGTTCCTTGCACCTCGGCTTTCGCCAGCGCCTCGATCAGCGGAGCGAAATCGGTGCCGGCATTGGCGAAGAGGTAATCGACGCCGCGGTCTGCAAGCAGCGCAAGATAGGCATCGGCCGTCGTTCCCGAGGGAATGGTCTTCACCGGGACGGTACCGTCGGCGGCAGGCGCGCGGGCTGTTGTCATACTTTCACCGAAACCATGATGCCGGTGGGAAAGATCTCCTCCGGCTTTGCGTGTCTGCGGGCGATCCCCTGCTCATAAGCATAGCGCAGGAAAGTCTCCAGCGTCGGGCGGTTTTCCTCGATCCCATAGGGAAAGAGGTCCTTGCCGAACCTTTCCTGCAACTTCTCGATATGATCGGCAAGCCAGGGGACCTGGTAGCGCGAAACCGCCGCATCGGTCAGCCGCGCCATGCTGCGCTGTTTCGATTCCTCGAAGGCGTTGTAGAGATTGCGCGCGACCCAAGGATGCTTTTCCAGCACGCTCCGCTTCAGCGCGATGATGTGCATGATCGGATAGACCTTGGTGCACTCGTATTGCCGCATCTCCTCGGTCTGAAAATCCGGAAAGAGCCGCGCCACGTCCGGATGCTTCTTGACGAAACAGGACGGCGGCCGCGCGGTCATGATGCAATCGAGCTCACCCGAAGCGAGCATCGCGCTCGAGGTCTTGTCCGTGACGCGCGTCAGCCGCAGGCCCTTCGGCAGATTGAGCGCGACTTTTTCGGTGCGGCCGGCCTGCTCGGTGCCGGCCTGGTACCAGTCGATCTCGGTGAGAGGAACGCCGGCTTCGTGCTGCAGCCAGCCGCGGGTATAGACCGCCGCGGTCTGCGCCCATTCCGGCAGCCCGACCTTCTTGCCGCGCAGATCGGCCGCGCTTTTGATCCCGCTCTTCCTGTTGATGTAGAAGGACGACATTCGGAACATGCGCGAGGCAAAGACCGGAAGGCCGATGATGTCCGGATTGTCCTCGGTCGCCTGCGCCGCGAATTTGGCGAAGGACATTTCGCTCACGTCCCATTCGCGGTTGGCGGCAAAGCGGGCGAACACCTCGTGGATGTCCATCACCAGCCACGTGAGCTCGATGCCCTCCGCCTGCACCAGGCCGAGCCGGAAATCGCGGAAGTGGTCGTAGTCGTCGGTGGCTACGGTGAGGTTTAACTTCTTCACTTGCTGCCGCCGTCGGCCTTTGGCTTCTCGACCATGTTCTTCGGCTCCATCGCGAGCTTGGCCTTGGCGACGATATCCGGTGGCGTACCGACAAGGTCCTCGACGATCTTTTGCACCTTCTCGCCTTCAACTAGCTCGACGTCGATATTTGCCTGCTTGGTGTCCTTGAGAAAGTCCGGGTCCTTGGCGAGGTCCACAAAGGCCTTGCGCAGGATCGCGACGCGATCGGCCGGCACAGCCGGCGTCGTCATGAAGGGCCGCCCAATCACGACATCGGCGGAGAACAGCCTCAGGATCTGGCGCTCCTCATCATTCTTGGCGAAATCGGTCATCAGCGGCACCGACTTGAATTCCGGATCGCTCTCAAGCCCGACCTGCGCCAGGATCGCGATCTTTCCGTCCCGCAATAGTTCCGGATTCTCCGACTTCAGGCTGTTGAAGTTGTTGCCGGCACGGCCCTGCACCTCGCCGCGCTCCATCGCGAGGCCGATTTCGGCGGTGCTGCTATAACCGGAGACGATCTTGAATTGGGTGCCGAGCACATGGTTCATCACAATGGGATAGAGCGTGGTGTAGGAGCCGGCGCCGGTGCCGCCCATCAGGACCGGTTTCTTCTTGGCATCCTCGACCGTATCTACGCCCGCCGACTTCGAAACATAAACCGTGGAATTGCTGGCGGACGTGGAAGCGAGCCATTGCATCTTGGCCGCATCGAACTGGATGGCGTCCGTGCGGTTAAGCACCTGGGCCATGATGAAGGCCGGAATCAGCGTGCCGATGGTGGTGCCGTCCTTGGGCGCCTGGTTGTAGATGTAATTGGCCGCGCGCACATGGCCGGCGCCGGGCATGTTCTTGGCGACGATCGTCGGGTTGCCGGGGATGTGCTTTGACAGATGGCGCGCCACCATGCGGGCGTTGGTGTCGAGACCGCCGCCGACGCCGGTGCTGATAATCAGTTCGATCGTCTTGCCCTTGTAAAAATCGGCCTGGGCCGCGGCGATTCCGGACATGGCGGTAGTCCCGAGCAGGACAACGCCGAGACCACGCATCAAATTCGCCAGAATGCCCATGAGAATATCTCCTCCGATCGTTTCGCGTCTTTTTAGGCAGGATTATTGGCGGAACCGTGCCAAACCGCTCTAAGGGGTGTCAAGCAACGCGCTGACGCAGCTACCGCGGATTATTCCAGCATCACGCCCTGACGGCGCAGCATCACCGAGATGTACTTGATCGACTCGTCGGGCGTGTCGGCCATGGTCTGGATCCAGGACTGCAGGTCCTGCCAATAAGTCGGCGTGAAGTCGTCGGACATCGTCTTGGCGCGCGCCACGAACTCCGGATCGTCCAACACCTTAAGGAAGGCTTCGCGATAGACTCCTACGATCTCTGCCGGTGCCCCGGGCGGCAACGCCAGCCACTTATCTTTTGATTCCAGGCTCGCCCAGTATTCATAGCTCTTGCGCGCGACCGGGTCAGTGATTTTGCCATCCAGCATCTTCTTCAGCATCGGCGCGTCGGGGAAATCGGAGCGTGGCAGCACTTCGCCGTTCCTGATCATGCCGGACTGCGTCACGATCTTGAACTTGCCGCTCTTCAGCAGCTGCTCGACCTGATGCGTGCTTGAGGTCGCGGCCATGTCGATTTCGCCACGCTCTAGCGCGGTGAAAAGATCAGAGGTGCCCTTGTAGCCGACCACCCATTTCGCGTTCCAACCCAGGAATTCGATGCCCCACGCCGTCACCAACACGCCCGAACGCGGCGCGCCGCCCGGCGAGCCCATGATCACCGGCTGCTTGGACCGGTCGTACAAATTGGCTTCGTGTTCCTTGTTGATGACCGTTATGGTTCCGCCGCGACCAGTGCCGCCGACGAAAAGGAATTTGCTTGGGTCGTATTTTGCCTGCGGCTTGCGGAAGTTGATCGGGTCGGCGACCGAACCAGATCCCATCGTGATCGTCAGACCGTCGGGCTTAGCCTGATTGCCGAAAAAATTCATCGCGGTCATGCCTTCCGCGCCCGGCATATTCTGCACGATGACGTTGGGCTGGCCCGGCAGGTATTTTCCAAGATGTGCCGCGATCAGGCGGCCGGCGATATCGGTCCCCCCGCCGCCGGCGAAGCCGATGATCATGGTGACGGTCTTGCCCTTGAAGGAGACCGGTTCGTTAGCGAGCGCGCTGCCGCCCGTAACGATTACCGTTAGGGACAAAGCCAGAGCGCGCAGATGCCGGATCATTTCCATCCTCCCCTTCACTCGGCTTTATTTTGCGACATTGATTTCGTCTTCTGGCAAGGGTCTCAAAGTTTGCTAGAGTTGTCCAGCGCCGCCAGGCCGCATCTGGACAGACAGCAGAAGCGAAGTCGAAAGGGAGACGATGACGACAACAAAAACAGTGGAGGGCGTCCCATGGGATGGCCGCACCGCCTATGAGAAATGGGTCGAGGACGATCTAGGGTTGGAACTGCATCGCGGCTACGCTGCCGGCAATCTGCGCAAGGTCGCGCTGCGTCCGTGGAAAGAGCGCGGCGTCTCGGCGGTATTCTACGACATGATCGGCGCGGAGTTGCTCGCCGGCATGTATGTTGCCGAGATCGCACCCGGGGCTTCCAGCGTGCCGGCACGCCAGCTCTGCGACGAGGTGATCTTCGTGATGAGCGGCCGCGGCACCGCGACGGTCAAGACACCCAAGGGTCCGATGTCGTTCGAATGGGGACCGAACAGCCTGTTCGCCATTCCGCTCAATCACGAATACCAGCTGCACAACACCTCCGGCAAAGAGCCGGTGCGCTTCGTCAGCGTGAACACCATCCCGATCGTCTACAACCTGTTCCGCGACACGAAATTCGTCTTCGGCGGCTGCGACTGGAATTTCGACCGCCTGGGCGATCAGCTCAACGCTTCGGACTCCATCCTCTACAAGCCCGACGCCAAGCACGAGAAAACGGCAGTGAACCTCTACGAAACGACCTTCGTCCCGGACGTCTACAACGTGCGGCGTTCAAGCTTCAAGGAAAAGGGCACCGGCAACGCGACGGCCTATTTCGAATTGGCAGGCAGCGTTATTTCCGTGCACTTCGCCGAGCATCCTGGCCTGCGCTTCTTTAATCCGCATCGTCATGGTCCGTCCGCCTTCGTATTCACGTTGGGTGACAGCAGGGGCTATAGCCTGATGTGGCAGGAAGGCGCTCCGGAAGTGCGCTATGACTGGCCGGTGGATGACATCGGTGTCGTGGTGCCGCCGAATATGTGGTGGCACGGGCATTTCGGCACGGATCCGCTCGCGTTCCAGCTTGCGATCAAGCTGCGAAGCCGAAAGCACCCGCTGAACCATCTCTACGACAAGTCGCACAAGCATGTGTCTGAGGGCGGCAAGCTCATTCACTACAAGGACCTGGAGGAAGTTCTCAGGAACCGCATCTGGCAAACTTACGTGGACGAATGCCAGGCCAACGGCCATGAGGCCCAACCTCCGCAGGGGAAGTGAAACACACATGAACGTAATGTTTCATCTATTCGCCGCCGCGCTCGCGGTCGCCGCCATCCCGAACAATGCATGGACCAGCCCGGTCGTGGATTTCTACAAAGACAAAAGCATCCGGCTGATCATCTCTGGCGAGTCCGGTGGCACTTATGACACGGACGGCCGCATGGTCGCGCGCCACATCGGCAAGCACATCCCCGGCAATCCGCGCGTCGTGCCGGAGAACATGCTGGGCGCCTCCGGCCGCGTGGCGGCGAATTATCTCTACAACGCCGCGCCTAAGGACGGGACGGTCGTCGCGATTCTGCAGCAGAGTGTGCCGCTCGGTCAGGCGCTTGGCGAAAGCGGAATCAGTTACGATGCCAGCCGTTTCAATTGGCTCGGGAGCCCGGTGCGCCCGGATGAAACGCTCGTGGTGTGGCACACGACCGGCGTCAAGACGATGGAGGACGCCAAGAAGAAAGAGGTCATCATCGGCGCCACCAGCCCCACCGGGATGAACTATCTCTATCCGAAGTTGGCCAACGAATTGCTCGGCACCAAATTCAAGATCGTGACCGGCTATCCGGGTGGCACGCCGATCATGCTGGCGCTCGAGCGCGGCGAAGTGGAAGGTCGCGGCTCGAATCCGTGGAGTGACTGGAAGACGCGCAAGCCGGATTGGGTGCGCGACAGGAAGATCGTGCCGCTGATGCAGATGAGCCTGTTCAAGCATCCCGAACTGCCAAACGTGCCGCTGATGGTCGATCTCGCCCCGAACGACACCGCGCGCTCGGTATTCGAGCTCGTGACCATCACCGGCGAACTGGGACGGCCCTTCCTAACCTCGCCCGATGTGCCGGAGGAACGCGTGAAAGCGCTGCGCGATGCCTTTGACGCGACGATGAAGGATCCGGAATTCCTAGCCGAGGCGGCGAAGATGCAGAAAGAAATCCATCCCATTCACTGGCAGGAGATGGATGACCTGGTCAAACGCGTTCTGAGCGCACCGCAGAGCGCCAAGGACATCCTGAAGACCGCGCTTAAACCAGCGGGCTAGCGCATAATCCGGCGCGAAGCTTCCGGCGCGTCCTGCATCTCGAAAAATCGGATAGGTCGCCCAGTTCCCCAACGGGTGGTACCGTTGACGCGCAGCGTGGATGTCTTGGCCACGCGTGCCCTCCCTCATGGCAACACACGGTCCTTTTTTAGGCAGGGACGCGCTTGTTGTTGTGCGCAGGCCGTTTCGCCTGGTGCAGCCAGGGATTTCGCCGCACGCCAGAGCAAGTTGGCGCCCCCAGCACGGGGTGGAACCGGAAGAATGCTTATGACACGGTGACTGACGCCCGTTTCGGACCTAACAACGTGCATGACCCGCAGAAATCCAGTAAAGTCCGGGCGAGGTGCTAGCCGATGAAAATCCTTGTGGTCGACGATCACGTTCTGTTCCGCCAAGCCATGCACGGCATGCTGAAACGGCTGCGGCGGGACGTCGTGGTGCTTGAAGCGCCGAGTTCGGCGAAGGCGATGCAGGTTATCGCCGACCATCCGGATGTCAGTCTGATACTGCTGGACCTATCGCTTCCCGACAGAGATGGATTCGCGGTGCTGGCCGACCTGCGAGACCGCTTCCCAGCCGTTGCCGTTGTCGTGGTATCGGCGGTTCACGATCCTGGCAACGTGCGCAAGGCCCTCGATCTCGGCGCCCTTGGATATATCCCAAAATCCGCGCAAGGAGACGTCATCCTCAACGCGCTTCGGCTGGTGATGTCCGGCGGAATCTATGTCCCACCGGAAATTTTGACCCGGAGCGCGTCGCAATCGACCCTCGAAAAAAGCCGCCTCGGAGAGGCCCCGGACTCCTCAAACTACATGGGGTTGACCGGCCGCCAGCTGGAAGTGCTTGGTCTGATGATGCAGGGCAAGAGCAACAAAACAATCTGCAGGATTCTCGACCTCGCCGAACCCACGGTGAAAAATCACGTCACTGCCATTCTGAAGACGTTAAACGTCAGCAACCGGACCGAGGCTGTCGTGGCGGCCACCAATCATGGCTGGAAGCTGCGCGTGCCCGCGGAGGCAGACAGATAAGATCACAGAGCGGAAGCGGGCCGCTTGCTCATGACCTGAGTAAGGGTCGCGCGCAGCGTCATGGGCTCCACCGGCTTGTGCAGCAGGGAATAGCCATTCGCCCGGGCGGCACGAAGCGGCTCCGCGTCCATATAGCCGCTCATGAGAAAGGCAGGAATTGTCTCGTCCAGCGCGAGGCGCAGACGTGAGATCGCGTCTATGCCGTTTTTCCCGTCCTGCAGATGATAGTCCGAAATGATCATATCCGGACATTTTGCTTGACCGACAAGCGACTCCAGCACCTCGCCGAGGTGGAAGGATCTCAAGGTCACGCCTCGCTCAAAACTCGCAATGACCACCCAGGAGGCTGTTGAAACGGTCAAGGAAGTCGAGGGCGCCGTGGGCTATGGCCCCTACTCTCGAGCGCTTGAAGCCGCGACTTCGGTGCTTCGCATCGACGGCAAGCATCCAATGGACGACGGATACCCCAGCGCCGTCACGTTATCGCTTTTATATAAAGAAGGCGCGCTGACGCCGGACGCCAAGAGCTTTCTGAAATTCGCTCAATCGTCAACCGCGCATCGGCTCACAAATTGGGTCGGCATTCCCGTCCGGTAAGTGTAACACGGACGGTACACGGCAGAAGCAATTGCTCGTAGACGGGAACTAGCGACGCTCATTCGGGCACTAAAGGCCAGCCTTTGAACCAGCGACAACGAGAGCGCGTGCAATCAACAGTCTTACGGGACCATTGCGAAGAATAAAAACACGGCGAAAAAAACCAGATGCACGATCCCTTGCAGCACCGTCGTTCGACCCGTGCCCAGGGTAATCACCCCGATTAGCAGCGTCAGGGCCAGCAATACCTGCTCCTTCGCCTCCAGTCCGAGTGCAAGAGGCTGTCCAATAACGATTGAAACCGCGGCCACGGCCGGGATTGTCAGGCCGATGGTGGCGAGCGCGGAGCCCAGGGCCAAGTTCAAACTGGTCTGTAACCGATTTCTCTGCGCTGCGTTCAGCGCCGCCAAGCCCTCAGGCAGCAGGACGAGCGCTGCGATAATGATGCCCACCACGGCTTTCGGCATACCGAGATGCGCGATGCCAAGTTCCACGCTGGGCGTGAGGAATTTGGCTAGACCGATGATGGCGCTCAGCGAGACGAGCAGAAGGCCCGCGCTCAGAGCAGCCGTTTTGCCGGGGGGCGGCGGGCCGTAGGCCCCGTGATCATCGTCTTGGGTCGGGAGGAAATAGTCGCGGTGCCGCACGGTCTGGACGAACACGAACGAACCGTAAAGTACAAGCGACACCAGCCCGGCGAAGATGAGTTGCGACTGGTTGTAGCTCGGGCCGAGCTCGCTTGCCGCGTAGTTCGGAAGAATGAGAGCGAGCCCGGTAAGCGCGGCCAGCACCGCAAGTGCGGCGCTCGCTCCCTGGATTTGAAATCCCTGCTCGTGATGCCGTGCGCCGCCCAAAAGCAGGCAGATACCGACAATACCGTTGCATACGATCATGACGGCGGCAAAGACCGTGTCGCGTGCCAGCCCCGTGTTTTCAGCGGGCGCCGCAATCATGACAGAGACGATCAGCGCGGTCTCGATCACCGTCACAGCCAGGGCGAGGATAAGCGTGCCGAACGGTTCGCCGACGCGGTGTGCCACTACCTCGGCGTGGTACACGGCCGCGAACACAGTCGCCAGCAACGCGATTCCGGCCAGCGCGGCGATGGGCCCCTGACTGCCAAGGAAAAATGCCGCTGCCAGCATGACCCAGCCGAAAGCCGGCCATGCCAAGCTCCACAAAGGTATCCGCGCCCCGGTCATGCCCAGCCCCAAGTCGAAATGGCAGAAGCGTTATCCCTCGGGACACGGCAGCGTCCGCCAAAAAAATCACCTCGGGGGCGTATACCAGATCGGCGAGGTGTAAGCGCGTTCGGTGATGGTCATCGCAGTACCGGGCAAGGGGGTAACGCCGAAATATTTGGCGTCATAGACGGTCCAGCGCGGCAATCCCTTCCTTTCGTATCCTAGGTTGAACCCATCACTTGCTTTATGACCTTTCTCACTGGGAAAACCTGGCCGTCGCACGACGCGTCGCGGCCACTGCTCTAACAGGCGGAGTGCCCCATGATAGAGGTAGTCCAGGCGTTTGATCGGTCCCCGATCGCGAAACTCGATAGCGACGACGCGGCGGCGCTCGACCGCAAGATCGAGACCGCCCGACGGGTCTTCGCAGATAGGGATGCATGGCTGAAGCCGCACCAGCGCATCGAAATCCTCAGGAGACTGGCGATCCTGATGCAGAGCAAGCGCGAGCATCTTGGACGGCAGATCGCGCGCGAAGGTGGCAAACCGTTGAGCGATGCACTGGTCGAAACCGACCGTGCCATCGATGGCGTGCGCAACGCCGCGGACGAGCTGCGCGTCATGGGGGGCCGGGAAATCCCTATGGGGATGACGCGGGGCAGTATTGATCGGCGAGCTTTTACGATCATTGAGCCTATCGGCATCGTTGCCGCCATCTCGGCATTCAATCACCCTTTGAATCTGATCGTCCATCAAGTCGTGCCGGCGGTTGCCACGGGCTGCCCGGTGATCGTAAAACCGGCGAACCCGACGCCCCTTTCTTGCGTGGAGTTTGTGGGCCTGCTCCATGAAGCCGGGCTGCCGCCTGAGTGGTGTCAGGTTTTCCTGCCGGAAACCAACGAGCTTGCCGAGGCGCTCGCGACCGACCCGCGTATCGCGTTCTTGAGTTTCATCGGCTCAAGTCGGATTGGCTGGCATCTCCGGTCAAAGCTTCCGCCGGGCACACGCTGTGCGTTGGAGCACGGCGGCGCCGCGCCTGCGATCATCGACCGCAGTGCCGACCTAGACCGGATCGTCGAGCCACTAACGAAGGGTGGTTACTATCATGCCGGCCAAGTCTGCGTGTCGGTCCAGCGGATCTATGTCCATACGGATCTTGAGAGTGTCTTTCTTGACCGCTTCGCTGCGCGTGTGAGGGCATTGAAGGTCGGCGATCCTGTTCTGCCCGAAACCGAGGTCGGCCCGCTCATCCTCCCGCGCGAGGCAGATCGGGTGTTGGCCTGGACCAATGAGGCCGTTTCGGCCGGCGCCAAGCTTATCGGCGGCGGACGGCTCAACAGCACCACATTGGTTCCATCGGTCATCGTTAACCCGCCTCGCGACGCCAAGGTCTCGACCCTCGAAGTGTTCGGTCCAATCACCTGCGTTTACCCCTTCACGCAGCTCAACGATGCGTTGCAGGCGGCGAATTCTTTACCAGTGGCGTTTCAGGCGAGCATCTTCACAGAAGATCTCCGAACGGCATTCGATGCCGCCGAGCGTCTCGCCGCCTCGGCCGTGATGGTCAACGACCACACGGCTTTCCGCACCGATTGGATGCCTTTCGCGGGCCGCCGCCAATCTGGTTACGGCGTCGGCGGTATTCCCTGGACGATGCAGGAAATGACCGAGAAAAAGATGATCGTGTTTAGGATGTAGGGTCGTCGTGTCCCAACGGGGTTCACACCGGGGGGTGCCAGCCGGAGGGCTGAGGCGCTATTCTTTGCTATCAAAGGCCCACTGAACCCGCGCACGAGGCAGGGCTTAGGCTTGGGGCAGGCTGGCCGACCCACCGATGTCATCTGCCCAGCCCCAGATGTTGCGCGGCCCGTAGAGTAATCTCAGGCGGCGGCCCATAGGAGGCAACAATGACCAAGCGAGATCACAATGGGATTTCCGCGCGGCTATGGAGGCTCCCTGGCCAGTTGTTGCTGGCGCTGATCAATACCACGGCGATCCTGGTGATCTTCGCTGCGATTCTTGCTCTCGTCGCGATTGCACGCATCGATCATTTTGCCGGGAACATCGTTGCGACGATGACTGAGGCCGTACTGTCTAAAGTGGATCTGCCGTCGAAAGATGTGCTGGCGAATATCCAAGAATTGACCGGGGAAGTCCGCGCGCTTGGTAACTCCCTCCGGGAGATCAGGACAGGAGAAAACCCAGTCCTCCAATCCGAGATCGTGCGACTGAAGGACTCACTTACCGCCCTAAGCACAAGCGTCGACCGACTGCGAAGCTCGAGATCGATCATCACCGACGAAGTGGCTGCGCGTTTTGGCGATACGATTACCCAGACGCTGATGAACCTGAGGGAGTGCCCCTCCAGCCTTGGCGCAAATGGCAGCGTCACTGACCTCAAACCAGGGGCCAAGACCGTAGAACATGTGCACGTCGATTGACGCAATCTACAACCGCATCAAGGCGTGTGTGTCCGTTGCGCCACAGCATTCGGTGCGGCCTAGGGGACCGGTTCGATGAGTTGTGCGGCCGTCCTCGCCGGCGCCGCTTTGCTCTGGATTCTTCGCCGGGAACCGTATCTCTTCAAACTGCTCTGGAAGACCGGGGAGGATGATGGCTGAGCCCGACGAGTTTATTTCGAAGGGCCGGCTCGATGCCCTGACCGACGGCGTCTTCGCCTTCGCGATGACGCTGCTCGTCGTCAATTTGGTTCTGCCGGAAGACTTCCGTCCCACATCCGACGCGGAGCTGACTTCCGCTCTTGTCGACCTCCACGGCACGTTCATCGCCTACGTCATCACCTTCCTGGTGCTCGCAAACTTCTGGCTTGGACGCGCGCGCACCAAGGAGGAGCCGGAAGCGGCGACCGGCGCCTACGCTTGGTCGGTGCTCTTCCACCTGTTCTTCGTCACCCTCCTGCCCTTCTCGATGATTGTTGTTGGCCGCTACAATCTCGCGCCGGCGATATGCGTCTATGGAGCCAACATGGTCCTCCTAGCCTTGACGGCAATCGGCATCACGCTCGTGGTCGAGCGCGATACCCGGCGCCGGCTGGTTCGAACCGGCCGTGCCGAATACGGCGTGCTGATCGCTTCGGCTATGCTCTCGGTGGCAATCGGCTTCTACAACCCAGATAGCGCGATGTACGCCTATTTCCTCAATCTTGCCTCGCCGCTGGTCGGGAGGTGGACGGAGCGCGTTTGAGCCGCGTTCCTGACCGAGCCAGGACCGACGCCGGCGATTTCCTGATCACGTGAGCGCAGTATGCTGAAACGGTCGCCCCTCTGGTCCGACAAAAACGGCGATATTCGATTTGTAATGCCGGTACCGCGCAGGAAGCGGAATGCGAGCCTCCGCGATGATCGGTATGGAACTTGATCGGCGTGTCGAAGATCATGCTCACAATGATGATGGGATAACTGCATGAGCCTCCCCGGAACGATCGTCCTGCGGCCCAATGAGTTCAGCCAGCCAGACTATGCGCTCAAACTGGCTGCAGGAGTCTCTCGCCTCGTTTGCGGAACGATCGCCGCCGACCTAGAGCCAGCTCGCTGGCGGCGTCGGCAGTAAACGCCACCCCCAAACCGTCCTTTGAACGCCGAACGACGCGGCATCTCTTAGCGCGGCCGCGAGGTGAAATGCGGAGAATGAACTCGTCCGGAACTGTGCTCGGTTCCAGGCCAATAATCTTGGCACCATCATTTGAAAAGTTACTCACGATACATAGTCCGGTGAAACGGCCGTGGCTATCATAGATGTTGGCTGGCGCGTTCCATTCGACACGAAAGTTCTTTCGGCGTTCGCGCATGTTCGTGGTCTCGAATGAGGTGGAAGTCACGACATTGAAATCGGCAAACGTGAGAAGCACTTTAATCGATATTGGAAAAACCTACATAGTTTCAATTCAATCATTCATCAAACCGCGGTGGCGCGGGCTGAGGTCGCAACATTCTCTGACATGGTAGCAGGAGACGAGGTGTCGTTTCGCGCTTGCTCCTACTCGGAGTTATTGGCGGGATGGGCGGCACAGCCAGATCAACTCGTCTGTGCTCATGCTACTGCTGTTGTGAATCGTTTTCTGTCTTAGCGCTGTAGCAGAGCCCCCTCGAACCGACTGCCAGTGGGCTTCGTTTCTGAGCCGTCTGAGACTAGACTGGCTTGGGCTCCTTTTCTTTGCCGGACACCGGGATCGTTGAGAGGAACTGCCTACCACCGGCACGCGTTTTTCATGCAAAAGCGAGGATCCCATCATGAAGGACATTAATCGAAGTCGTGGCGCAACACTCGGCTCGAACTCGGGCCTGATCGCCGGAGCACTTATAATCGGCCTCTTGCTCGTAGCTGTCGGATACTCATTTAGTCCAAGCTACGTGGACACCGCTACCAACACCCGCGCCTCTCCGCCGGCGTCTACCACGGGTTCTGTGAATCGCTAACGACCGAGCCACTACACAAGCTCGTGACAGAAGAAGTGTGGACAGGTTCAAACAGTTGCGCCAGCGTGTTGGCGATGGGCCTCCCAGCGGGGAGCTTATCGGTAACCCACCATCGCTTGTGAGGCCGCTCTGTTCTCAATGTTCTGAGAATGGCCTTCGACATTTGTCAGCACGACAAGGAAAGCTATTAGACTCACGGCCAGGGTGACGCCTCCGAGCAGAAATCCTAACAGGCGTAGGCTGTTAATATCTGCCATATCTACTCACCCCTGATCCCTGCTATCGGGTCGAGGTCATTTGGGCGCGGCTGACGGGGCGTCGCATTCGGGATCTAAGAGACGTCCGCTTATGATGCACACTATGCCATGGCGGCGGTCCGGGCCATTGGACTGAGGTGCAGGGTTGGAGAAAGGGATTGATTGGCCAATCGGCCACGCAGCAGCTGCTGCTGGAAACGCACCCAATTTATGCCGCCGCTTCCACGCCGTGCTAAAGGATGAATGTCGCCGCCTTAAATGGTGCCGCAAGAGGGATTCGAACCCCCGACCCCGTCATTACGAACCGGAAATTTCCAGCCGTGTCAATAATATACACCAGTGCTGCCAATTTCGCAGGGGTGCACGTCCGGACGGGATTAGGCGACCGTGCGCAGCACTCTGCCGTAAGAAGCCGGCAGTCCAGCAGCGAATTATCGCGAACCCGCGTGAACGCCAGAAACTGCAACCGAGCTGTAACCACAGGATGATCTAACGAAAATTGGAGCGGCCGAGTGAGGCTCAGCGGTCTTCTGGCAAGAGCTACACGGTGGCGACTTGGGACGCCCACTTCAGTTGCGGCCTCGAAGAATGGCGGGAGGAAGCTGACGCGGCTTTTGCTCGCCGGGGCAACTCCTTCCTTTCGTAGCGTAGGTTGAACCCATCACTTGCTACAGGGCGGGCACGCTGCGTCCAACATATTATTGCCACGGTGAAAGTAAGCAGGAAGGTTGAACCTAGTGCGACGTAAGGAGCCAAAATCAGAACCTGCAACATCGGACTCTCCAGCGGCTGTTTGCGAGCCAACCGCTCCCAGAGTTGTTCGTTCCAATGTTTTTTAGTTAATGGGGATTAATCCCGATAAGGTTTACGTTTCGTTAATGAATATTGTCGGATGCTCTCAGCCAGCAGGAGATGTGTTGATGCTCGCTTTGCCAGACGTCCTATCGGGAAATGACTGTCCTTGCTCGAGCACGCTTGTCGGGGCTTTGTATAGAGCAACGCCGGACCAGTATGAGGGAGTGATAGAGACCATTCCGCTCGATGTACGCGCGGTACTGGCGGTTTATTGTTAGTAGCCCGCGTCCTCGCGCCAAAGGCAAATTGTCGGCCCCTTAGCCTCATACCCAATCTTTATTGTAAGATTGTTGCGCGTAAAGTTGGCCTTGAGGACAACGGAGCCCGGCCGCACCGGCGGCGGACTTTGATCGTGCTTGCAAGTGGTCGCTATGAGCTAGCTGATCCCGACCATACGCTGGGCGAGGCGAATAGATTCTTCATCCGATTGCATTTGCGAAACGGCGACCCGGCTGGCCAGGTCGCGAAAACGTTGCGCGAGGTCCAGATACTCTTTGCGCGTCTCCGAATCCGAAGCGTCCGGTGCTAAAGCTTCGAAGCCAGCAGCACGCTGAAGGTAATAGCTTGTCGTAAGTGGCATACCATCTCCCACCGATCCGATGCGACAATGTCTCGGACGGCTCAAGCCCGTGATTGAAAGGATGAGCTTTCGTATCTGTCGCGGATGGCGAATTTAGGACGGCGCTGAATCCAAAATACGACAGGCGACCCTAATTCCATCGTTCGGGCATCCCGTGCCAGGCGCTCCCGACGCCTGGGCCCTACCGCACCCCGGTGGCTAGGAGGGGTCCCAAGGCGATTCCCAGTTCCTAAATGGCCAAGGCGTCCCATCCTCCTCGCCCCTCGATAGATCCCGCTGAGGTTACTTGCTGATCGCCAAGCACCACCCAAACACCAGGGGCGAAGACGTAGAACATGTGCACGTCGATTGACGCGCACGGCGCAAAGAGATTGCCGAATTAATCCGTCAGGTGCGGCAGTTGATATCGTGATACGCGACGGTCGATCAGAGGAGAGCCAGTCCTTTCCTGGCACCATTTATCTTTTTCCAATCTCACGGAACGTCTTGGTCCCGTCGTATTGCAATCGTGGTGCGCCCGTTCACGTCTGCTAGCAATCGCGGCTGAGATCGGGATTGCGAAACGCGCCGGTAACGCGGACGTTACAACCGATAGTTGGAATATACTGACTGCCCCACGGTCCAATAGATACATTTGTTGCATCGCCGGACAATCGCGGTGCCGATGATACGCTAAGACGGGGTCCGCACCGTCAAAACGCGGCAGTGGCGGCGCCGCTTTGTTGAAATTCACGGCGAATCGACACGTCTGCCCGTTCGGCGGCGCAACGCGTGCGGCATCGGACCAAGACGATGAGTCATCAAGGAGTGATCAACATGAGAATCGCAATAACGTTGGCCGCTGCCATGCTCGCACTGGCAACCTCGGCTCCCTCGGCCTCGGCGCAAAGATCGGGAGGGGGCACCATCGGCTGTGATCCTGGTCTATCGGCGTCGGCCGGCGATCCGCGCTTGTTCCGTCCGGTGGCATAGCCGCCATAGAGGATCAGTTTGGAAACGCGCTCAGGGTGACGGACCGCATAGGCGATCGCCACCGCCGCGCCCTGCGAGATGCCGAGAAAGGCCGCCTGCTTCAGTTGCACGGCCTCAACAACGGTATCCAGATCGCGCACGAATGCATCGAATGAGATGTCCGCCACGTCGCGGTCGGCCAAACCGTTGCCCCGGCCGTCGTAGCGGATCAGGCGCCAGCGTTCGGCGAGAAATTGCAGCAGCGGCGACCAAATCGGGCTCTCCCAATCATATTCGAGATGGGTGAGCCAGTTGGCGATCTTGACCAGCGGCGGTCCGCTGCCGACGGCTGCCAGTGCGAGATTGACGCCGTCCGGAGTTTTGCAAAAACTGATCTCCTGTTTTGCGGCCACGGCGGGTAGCGGCGACGAGGCATCCGCCGGCATTTCCGCTTCCCGCACGCTGCCGACGAAACGCAGGCCCTTGCGCGCGACGGTGCGGATCAGCCGTTGTTCTTCGCCGCTGTCGCCAAGCGCGCGGCGCGCGGCGTTGATGCGCGTGCTGAGCGTGGAATCGGAGACGATGCGGCCGTTCCAGACATTCGCGATCAGGTCATCCTTGCTGACGACGCGATCACGGTTGTTCAGCAGGTGGAGAAGCAGATCGAAGACCTGCGGCTCGACCGGGACCAGATGACCCTTGCGGCGCAGTTCGCGACGGCTCGCGTCCAGCACGAAATTTTCGAACAAGAACAGCAAGGCAGGGCCTCCGCTTAGTGAACCCCGAGATTAGCGCAAATTTGCCCGGAAACGTGCGACCCCGAAAATCAAGCTCATCTCAAGCGAAACTCAAGGCCGTCTAAAAGCCAGCCGTTCGCTTACCTGCCAAAGTGAACCGAGGTGCTGGGTTAACGATGGAGATAGCTATGCGGAATCGCGATGGTGGGAAACAGGTGGCGGACAATGGCGGCCACTTCGAGGGATGGTGCATGGGAGTCGAATTACAGAACGTCCGACGGTTCGGCGATGGGTCAATAGACTACGATTTTTACGAGCGGCGTGCGCGGCAGCTGCGGGCGCAATGCTTGGCTGAAATGCTGGCGTCAGCTTGGCGCGGCTTGCTTATTCTCGTTAAATTGGCGCGAACTAGGCTTAGACAAGCCGACGCGGGCAGTCGGCGGTTCGCTGCTCAGGCGCGGCGGTAACCCGTGCTTTGTTGCACCGGCGGCATCGGCGGCAATCCTGCGGGATCTGATGCTCGACCGATCTAAAGTAGAGCCCAAATAGAAGGCCCTGGCGCTCCGTCTGCTTTGAAAAAACAATCAATGGGAATCCAACCTGAGAACAGGGTTTGATTAGGAGTTTTGCGACTTCGAACTCGTCGCCGATATGTAGCCGATGTGTAACCGCGGGCGGGTTAGTTGTTGAGCCCTACCCTCTCAAGAATCAACCTTGTCCAAAACGTCGCGGGTGAAACCAACACACGATCCGCGCGTTGCCTTTTTTGACCGGATCACGTGGGCAATGGTTGTCCATAACGGGGAGTGGACAACAGGCCATGCCGCCAGACCGAAGAAGCAAACGTCACTCCGTGGCCGATATTATCATCCCGGTGCTCATCTTTGCCCTTGGTGTTGGCTTTTTGTACTTTGGTTACGACTACATCAAGACCTATGATTGGCTGCAAAAAATCTTTGCTTTGTTGTTTATTCTCGGCTTCGTTGCTGCTCTCGTCTACGCAATGAAGAAGCTGAGCACAACCAACCAACCATAAGGTAACCGGGACCGCAAAAGCGCAAGCGACAGAAAACTTCCGCCTCATGTGTGGAACCGCACATACGCTGAATCGTTAGATTACATCGAACCTAGCCAAAGATCGGGCCTTCAATGGTAGACCTGCGTATTTACGCCGGGCAGGCCGAGTTCGTGTCTCGCGTTGATGAGCGTCCCGCAAAGGTGGCCCGCTCAGCGGTACGTAGGGAAGGATGCAGTAATGAATCCAATATGGATTTTTACTTTTCTAGTGATAACCACCGCCGCAATGGCCCTTTTGCTCCATAGTCCTCTGTTCAGTTTCTAGCAATCTCAATTTCACCCCGCACCCAGAGCAGTCGCGCGGCGATTGCCATGGGTGCCGTTCCCCCATCGCCTCCCGCTTCCAAAACGTCGCGGGCAGGAATGACAGTCGATTGATTAGTCACGCAGCCCCCCTGAAACCGCTCCCAATCCTCTTGCGAACCCGGCGGTCAGCGCCGCGCAGGATGCGCATTCGTCGTGACCGGTTCCTTTTGCTCCCCGCACGATGGGCGCATGGTGTCAGGAACAACTGTGATTAGCTCAATGCCGGTTTTTCCGTCGATGGCAGCTAACAGCGTTTGCATGTAGTGATTATTATCCGCATGAAGTGTCACTATGTATTTTGCCATTTCAGCCCTGCCGATACTGCGGAGTTGGGATTTGATGATCCGATAAAAACCGAGCGCCACTTATCACTGCGCGTTGGCGCTCCAAGGAACGAACCATAGGCGCGGACGTGGCAGCTTTGTGGCGGTTCGCATACAATCTCAATGGCGCAATTTCGCCATCAATCATGCGCGCAGCCGCTGAATCGTCGCCCAACGATTCCAGTTCCCAGGCAATGGCCTAGCGCCGTAGCGCCTTGGCCGCGCTGTGCGTGGCGGTTTGCGCGGGTTCGCCTCGCTGCGTGTCCCGGTCCAGCTCGAGGAACTAACAAGAACTCATGATCGTTGGCTGAGCATCGAAGATAATCCACCCACGAAAATCGGCTGGTATGCGGTAATAAGGCGGTTTCGGGATCGCCCAGACCGGTTCCCGGTCGGCTCAGGTTACTGGGATGGCACCGGCTGGGACCATGGTCACATCTTCGCCCGATCGCCGCAGGTCTTTGCGAACGAGAACGTCGCGGAGGCATGGGCCTTTATGTACCAACAAGCTTGGGAACCGTTCGGTATCCCGGCCTCCATTTGCTACAATGCCAGCGAAGGCTCATTTGCACTCAAAGGAGACAAAAATGTCGCCAAAAAAGAAGAAAGAACGCACGCCGGAAGTTAAGGCTGCACGGTCGCAAGCACGCGTGCTAGCGCAAGCTGACGGTCGCGCGTGGGGCGATCTGTCCAAAGAAGAAAAGGTCAGCTATCTGAGGAAAGCGGGTAAACCCCAGTCACCCGCTGCCAAGGCGCGAGCAGCGGCGAAGAGCGCCGGGCAGAACTGGCGCGAATTGTCGAAGGAGCAGCGGCAGCAATATCTCAAACAGGTCGGCGAAAAATAACCAGCGAAATCGGCCAGAGAGGCCCACCACCTGACGAATGGTTGGCTGAACTCGTTGGGCCGAAGCACGATGGTTCCCGGTGGCCTCATAACCGGCTGATTTTAATCAGCCGCTCCCGTCAAGGAAAAGCCGCGCCGTCGCAATCCGGTGATATGCTCAATCGGTCGGACGGGGGCGGTCAATGGCTGAACGCTTCTCTTCCGCCGAGGGGGCTTTCATCATGCTTCATCATGCAATTTCGATCCGTGTCCTAGCCGCCGCTTGCGGCCTGTTGGCCAGTGCCGGTGTTGCGCAGGCGGCGAGCGAAACCTGGGTCTCGGGAACCGGCCCTGATAAATCACTCTGAAATGGATCTGCTTGGTATTTAACTGAGTTTGCATTCAGCAAGTTGGTAACTGCCGATGCTTTGATGGCAAAGTTTACATTCTGAGGGATTCATCAGTTATTCGAGCAACGGCGATTGCGTTTAGTTTGGCAACTACCACTCCGATAACCGCGCCCCGCTACTTTCTCCGGTGACACGAGAATCGGTGAGGCCGATAGTCCGCCTCTTGCTCGTTACCCGAAAGCATGATCGCGGAGGCGCTGCACACCGGCATCCTGTTCTATCTATCCGGCCTGCTGTCGCTGCTCGCGGGCCTAGCGATCGTCAATCTGCACAATACGTGGTGCACAGATTGGCGCGTCATCGTTACGGTTTTGGGCTGGCTGATGACGATCGGCGGTATCATCCGCATTGTCGTGCCGCAGATCGCAGTAGCGATCGGTTCGAACATCTATGGCGGACGCGCCCCCACGATCGCAGTTGCGCTGATCGTCGGCACGCTGGGTGCTTTCCTCAGCTTCAAGGGCTACGTGCGACAAGCCTGACGGGCCCCTGTACTGCACGGGGGAAAACCGGCGCGCCGAGGGACCAAGCCCTGCCGCACTCGCGGCGGGCTTTTGTGTTTTAGCTCGGCTAAGCTTGCAAAGGGCCTTTCCGGGGGCCGCTGGAAGGAAATAGCAGGGGCACATGAAGCAGCTGCTCTGGGCCGCACTGTTTGTGTTGTCTCTGCCGAGCCTCGCGTGGGCTCTGCCGGGAATTTTGTCTGATACGGCTAGCAATTTCCTGTTGATCGGACTGATCGTCCTGATCCTCATTCTCGCCTATTTCGTCATCCTCTCCAAACGCCGATAGCGTCGGCGGCGGGCTTTGTTCCAGCGCTGGCAAAAAAGCACCAGCCATTAACTCCGTCGGGAGGCTAGGAAACTTAGGCCGAGGACTAAAATATTCAGCTCGAAAATTGTACTCAGCCAAAATCCGAGCGATGCATGCGTTGCCGCTCTGCCGCCAGCCACTCACCTGCTCAATAGCTAATGCGCCTGTGGTGGCGGCCGTCATCTCCGCGCATTTTGCACGCTACGATCAGTTACGAGTAACGCACCCTGGCGTGCTTTTGCAATTTACGGGGCCCGTGCGCCGTTTACCGCAGCCTGATTGATCCTTCGTCGCTCGCGCCAGGAAAGTTGTGCCCTTGCGCGCACATTCCGCGTGCATGTGTGCATGCCGCGTGCACCCTGGATGCTGACCCTGACGGGTACCTCCAAAAAGAATATTAAGTTATTGATTTCATTGGTGCCGCAAGAGGGATTCGAACCCCCGACCCCGTCATTACGAAACGAGAATTCCATTTGGATCAGCAGTTTACGATTTGACCGCGGAGTGCACGGGAGTACCCGTCCCGACGTGATTGAAACGGTCTTGGCGGGAGACACGGCGTTGAATTTTCGGGAATTTGGACGGGTGGGGTGAACTGGCACGCACTCCGGAAACTGTAACCACGATGTAACCCTTGCGGCCGCTTGTCTCCGCCCCCGATTAAAGCCTATCACCTTGTCATCGTGTAGATCGGTGACGCCGCAGTCGCGAGGATGCGCCAAGCGCTCGAAGCATGGCGTCGAGAGTTCGCTCGACCAGGTCCGGCGCGGCCCGCCGTTGCAGAGTGCCGCGGGTGACCTGAAGCCAGATGCCGAAGACGATGTCGGCGGCCAGCTCTACGTCCTGCACGGTCAAGCGCCCCTGAGCCTTGGCCTCGGTCAGATCCGTCTTGAGATTCTCACGAACGCTGCGGGCAAACTCGGTCGGAGCCTGCGCGCTCTGGACGACCAGCCGCGTCCAAACGGGGTCCGCAATCGCCTTTGCCAGAAATTGGGTGAAGGCGAAGGATATGCGCGCGATGGGATCTCGCACACCGAGCCTGGCCGGCATCAGCAGCTCGTCAAAGCTCTCGCCGAGCTTCTCGCCCACGGCCGCGGCCAACTCCTCCATGCTTTGGAAGTGATAGTAGAACGTCCCTTTTGCGACGCCCGCAGCCTCGACGACGGCATCCACCGTGAGCGCCTCTGGTGGGCGCTCAGCGAGAAGCATCGCCGCGGCGTCGACGATTTGCGCCCGTGTTCTGGCACGTCTCTCCCGTCCAATTTCCGCCCTGCGCGCTAAATCGATTTTCGCCATTCGCCATCCTCATTGCAGGTCTGCAAATTTCTCATATTGACTAATTAGTCGATTTGGACTAACTGGTCAATATGAGAATTGGGGCGGGCAGTCCAGAGCGCCCCGTCGTTCCTTTCACCACAACTCTGGGCGGAGGTCTCCATGCGCCTGTCATCAGGTCCGTTCCTGTGCGCTTCATCCCTCTTGAAGTCTCGACGGGCCGTCGCGTTCGCGATGCTCGTTTTCGTCTTCGAGGCCCTGTGCGTGCTCGGCCGCGCGTCGCGCGCCGTCGAACTCCGCATGCCCATCGCCGATGCAGCGTTCGCGGTGGCCGAGCGGCCCAAGGATCCCACTGCGTAGGCCAACTCATCGTTACCCGCACTCGTCGTTCTGTCCGGAGGTTTTCATGCGCCTAACACCAAGTCCCTTCCTGTATGCTTGTATCGCCTGTGTCTATCTCGCAGGCTGTTCCGAAGAAAAACCAGCCGCGGGCGCGGCTGCGCGGCCGGCGCGTGTCGTCGTCGTCACGCTGCATAACCTCGCGTTCGTGGCCCAAGGCGCCGGGCGCATCCAGTCGCGCTACGTGAGCCAGGTCGGGTTCGAGGTCGGCGGCCGCCTCACCTCGCGCGAGGTCGACGTCGGCGCTGTCGTGAGGAAGGGCCAGAAGCTCGCCCAGCTCAGTGCCCTCGACTACCAGAACAAGGTGACAGCCGCCGAAGCCGACCTCGTCGCGGCGAAGGCAGCCGTCGCCCAGGCGGCGCCGCAGGAGGAGCGCTACCGCATCCTACTCGAGAAGCAGATCACGACGCGGTCCCTTCACGAGAATGCGCTCAAGGCGCTGCACAGCGCCGAAGCGCAGGTCCAGGCAGCCGAGGCCAATCTTCGCATCGCCAAGAACCACCTGAGCTACACCGAGCTCCGTGCGCCCGACGACGGCGTCGTGACGGCGACGAACGCCGACCCGGGCCAGGTCATTGCCGCAGGCCAGAAGGTGGTCGAGATCTCGCGCAGCTCGGAGCGCGAGGCCGTTTTCGCCGTGGCCAGCGAACATGTCGCGCGTGCAAAGCTGGGCATGCCCGTCAAGGTGTGGGTGCAGGGCCGACCCGAGACCGCGGTCATCGGCTCCGTCCGCCAGATCTCGCCCGAAGCCGACAGCACTACGGGAACCTACGAGGTGAAAGTGGCTCTGACTTCCCCGCTGCCGGAGATGCGTCTCGGAGCCGTGGTGGTCGGGCGTGCCGAAAGCGAAGGCCCGGAGGTGATCAGCGTGCCCTCCAACGCCCTGCTGCAATCGGGTGATGGGCCGCAGATCTGGGTCGTCGCCGAGAACGGCACGGTGCATCGCCGGGCGGTCGAGCTCTTCGAGTTCAGCGCGGATTCCGTCGTCGTCAGCCGCGGCCTGTCTGCTGGCGAGAAAGTCGTGATCGCAGGTGTCAACTCGTTGGCCGAAGGCCAGCCGGTGAAGCCCGAGATCGAGGGCGCGTCCGGCGTCAACTCGCTGGCCGAAAGTCGGCCGGTGAAGACCGCTATGGAGGGCAAGTGATGACGCGCTTCAATCTTTCCGAATGGGCGGTCAACAACAAGGCGATCGTCCTATTTTTGATGCTGCTCTGCGCCGTCGCCGGCTTCATCGCGTATGATCGGCTCGGCCGCCAGGAGGATCCCGAATTCTCCGTGCAGACCATGGTCGTCCAGATCGCCTGGCCTGGCGCTACCGCCCTGGATACCCTGAAGCAGGTGACGGATCGGCTCGAAAAGAAGCTCGAGGAAACTCCGCGTCTGGATTACATCAAAAGCTACACGAAGCCCGGCCAGTCGACCATCTTCGTGTATCTGAAGGAATCCACGCCCAAGCGCGATCTCCCAGACATCTGGTATCAGGTCCGCAAGAAGGTCAGCGACATCCAGGCCACGTTGCCGAAAGGGGTGGTCGGACCCTTCTTCAACGACGAGTTCGGCGACGTCTTCGGCATCATCTACGGCATCACCTACGATGGCTTCACGCCGCGCGAGGCGCGCGACTTCGCCGAGACGGCCCGGGCCGAGTTCCTGCGCTCGCCGGACGTCGGCAAGGTCGAGATCTTTGGCGACCAGGACGAGAAGATCTATCTCGACTTCTCGCCGCAGAAGCTCGCGAACCTGAAGCTCAGCCTCGACGAGGTGTTCACGGCGATCGCCCAGCAGAACGCGGTAGTGCCCTCCGGCGTCATCAACACAGCGCGCGAAAACGTGCTCGTCGACGTCACCGGCGCCCTCGTGACACCGCAGAGCATCGCCAACCTCAACCTCTGGGTGAACGGCCGCTTCTACAAATTGACCGACATCGCCGAGGTCCGTCCCGGCTACAGCGATCCGCCAACCAAGATGTTCCGCGTCAACGGCAAGCCCGCCATCGGCATCGGCGTCAACATGGTCTCGGGTGGCAATAATCTCACCTTCGGCGAGGGCCTCCACGAAGCGGCCCGACGCTTGATGCAGCGCCTGCCCATCGGGATCGAGCTCAACCTCGTCTCGGACCAGCCTGATGTCGTGAAGGAGGCTCTCGGCGGCTTCACCAAGGCGCTCTTCGAGGCGATCGCTATCGTCCTCGTGGTGAGCTTCCTGAGCCTCGGGCTGAGGGCTGGGGTCGTCGTTGCCCTGTCCATCCCCCTGGTGCTCGCCATCGTCTTCGTGAGCATGCAGGCTATGGACATCAGCCTGCAGCGCATCTCTCTCGGCGCGCTCATCATCGCCCTCGGCCTTCTGGTCGACGATGCCATGATCACCATCGAGATGATGATCTCGAAGATCGAGGAGGGCATGGAGAAAGTGAAGGCGGCGACCTTCGCCTACACTTCCACCGCCTTCCCCATGTTGACCGGCACGCTGATCACCATCTTCGGCTTCCTGCCGATCGGATTCGCCGACAACAACACCGGCCAATATACCTTCTCGCTCTTCGCCGTCATTGCCGTGGCGCTCGTCGCTTCCTGGTTCGTGGCGGTCATCTTCGCCCCGGTGATCGGGCTTGTCATGCTGCCCTCGCGCATGAAGGCGAGTCACGCCGCCGAGCCTGGCCGCTTTATGCGCGCTTTCGGCAGGGTGCTCTGCTCCAGCATGCGGCATCCCTGGCTCACCATCGCCGCCTCGCTCGTGACTTTCGGCGCCTCCGTCTATGGCCTGGGCTTCGTCCAGCAGCAGTTCTTCCCGGCTTCAAACAGGCCAGAACTCCTGCTGACGATGTCCCTGCCGAAGAACGCCTCGATCGCGGCAACTCAGGCGCAAACGGAGCGGCTGGAGAAGGCACTCGCGAGCGACCCCGACATCTCCCGTTTCTCCTCCTATGTCGGCGGCGGCGCCATCCGCTTCTACCTGCCGCTCGACGTGCAGCTCGACAACGACTTCATGGCGGAGATTGTCGTTGTCGCGAGGGACCTCGAAGCCCGCGACCGGGTGCTGGCGAGACTTGAGACGCTGTTCGCCAATGACTACCCCGATGTAACCGCCCGCATCTCCCGTCTCGAACTCGGTCCGCCCGTCGGCTGGCCCGTGCAGTATCGGGTGAGTGCACCGACAACCGATGAGGCGAGGCGCTATGCCGACCAGGTCGCGAATGCACTGCGCACGTCCGGCCTCGTGCGCAACGTCAACTACGACTGGGCTGAGAAGAGCAAAGAGCTGCGAATGGTTGTCGACCAGGACCGGGTCCGCCAAGCCGGGCTCAGCTCCGAGCAACTCGCCCAGGCCCTCAACCGGGTGATCACCGGTTCGGCGGTCACGCAGGTCCGCGATTTGATCTATCTCATCGACGTCGTAGCGCGGGCCGAGAGCGGCGAGCGGCAAAGTATCGAGGCCTTGCGCAACCTCCAGATCATGACGCCGACAGGCGCCTCAGTGCCCCTGCGCGAACTCGCAAGATTCCATTACGAGCTCGACGAAGGTTACGTCTGGCGCCGCGGCCGCCTGCCCACCCTCACCGTGCAAGCAGAGCCGCTGCCCGGTTTGGAGCCGGCCTCCGTGAACCAGCGCCTCACCGGCGAGCTGGAAGCCTTGCGCGCGTCCATGCCGGCGGGGACGCTCCTTGAAGTCGGCGGCACGGTCGAGAAAAGCGCACAGAGCAACGCGGCCCTTCTCGCCCAGGTCCCGCTCATGATCGCGCTCATGCTCACTGTGCTGATGTTTCAGCTCGGGAGCTTTCGTCAGCTGGCGCTCGTGATCAGCGTAGCCCCGCTCGGTCTCATCGGCGTCGTCGCGGCGCTGCTCACGACCGGCACGCCCATGGGCTTCATCGCGATACTCGGCGTCGTCGCCCTTGCCGGCATGATCATTCGCAACTCGGTGATCCTCGTCGATCAGATCGAGCACGAACGGGCGCGCGGCGTCGATCCCTGGGAGGCAGTGATCGACGCGACGAAGCACAGGTTCCGGCCGATCATGCTGACGGCAGCCGCGGCGATCCTCGGCATGATCCCAATCATGCACGATGTGTTCTGGGGGCCGATGGCCTACGCCATCGTCGGCGGACTCGCTGTCGCCACCGCGCTGACCCTCGTCTTCCTCCCGGCCCTCTATGTCGCCGTCAACGGCATCCGGGAGAAGGACGAGCCGGTGGCCGCGCCGGATGTAGCGGCCGAGTACAGCCTTGCGACGCAGACGTCGCCAGCCTCCGCAGCAAGTCCATAGCCCATTGTCACGAAAGGTAGACATGCCATGAACGTTCAAATCCAACCGCAGCTGACTATCGCCAAACGAGACCTCCCGTTCGAATGTGTCGCCCTTGTCTTGCAAGGTGGGGGTGCGCTCGGAGCCTACCAGGCGGGAGTCTACGAGGCCCTCGCCGAAGCCAACATCGAACCCGGCTGGGTCGCCGGGGTCTCCATCGGGGCCATCAACTCAGCGATCATCGCGGGAAACGAGCGGGCCGAGCGGGTGGCGAAGTTGCGCGCTTTCTGGCAGGAGATCACCGCGAACCCGCTGCTCGACTGGGTTGCCGCCGCCCACGCCCTCGCTCCGAAAGGCAACTTGGCGCGCGCGCTCCTCAACCAGCTTAGCGCGACCTACGCCCTTGTCGCGGGTGCCTCGGGCTTTTTTACGCTTCGGCAGTTCGCTCCCTGGCTGCACCCGAACGGCGCTCTCGAGGCGACGAGCTTTTACGAAACCAAGCTCCTGAAGAGCACGCTGGAGAGGCTTGTCGACTTCGACCGGATCAATGCCGGCGAGATGCGCTTCAGCGTCGGCGCGGTGAACGTGCGCACCGGCAATTCCGTCTACTTCGATAACGAGACGCATACGATCCGACCCGAGCACATCATGGCGAGCGGATCGCTGCCGCCCGGCTTTCCAGCCGTGGAGATCGAGGGCGAGTTCTACTGGGACGGAGGCCTCATCTCGAACACGCCCCTACAATGGGTTGCCGAGCGAGGCCCGCGCCAGGACACGCTTGCCTTTCAGGTCGATCTCTGGAGCGCGCGCGGCGAGGTCCCTGGCAATTTGGCCGACGTCGCTATGCGCGAGAAGGAAATCCGATATTCGAGTTGCACGCGCGCCAACATTGACCAGTTCAAGCAGCACCAGCGCGCCCGAAAGACGCTCGCCAGCCTTCTCTCAAAGCTGCCACCGGACCTGCTCGCCAGCGAGGAAGCGAAGATGCTGAGCTCGATCACCGACCAGAAGGTCTACAGCCTCGTCGAGCTGATCTACCGCTCCCGGCATTACGAAGGGCATTCGAAGGATTACGAATTTTCCCGGTTGTCCATGGAGGAGCATTGGCGCGCCGGCTATCACGACGCGGTGCGCACGCTCCGCCATCCCGAGGCCCTGCAGCGGCCCCGCAATCACGAAGGGGTCAGCACGTTCGATCTTGCCGTTGACGGGCGAGAATAGCGCGCACCAGCCCCGGACCGCACAATCAATCACAGGAGATTAATTATGCACGAAGACACCGTGCGGACGAGAGCTTTCGCGATGCCGCTGAGCAGCCCGGCCTATCCGATCGGGCCTTATCGCTTCCGGAACCGAGAATATCTGATCATCACCTACCGGACCGATCCGCAGAAGCTCCGCGAACTCGTCCCGGAACCGCTTGAGGTGCGCCAGCCTCTGGTGAAGTTCGAGTTCATTCGCATGCCGGACTTAACCGGCTTCGGCGACTACACGGAAAGCGGACAAGTGATCCCGGTCTCGTTGCGGGGCCGGAAGGGCAGTTACACCCACTGCATGTTTCTCAACGACCACCCGCCCATTGCCGCGCAGGAAAAAAGAACCGAGACTGATAAGCAAGGGCCGTCGACCTAAAACGGCCCATCCTCTACGCGCATACGGGCCGCCGCAGACAGCCTTCTCGGAGCGCCTCCTCGCGCTCAGGCCATCGCCAAAGCGCAGAACGTTTCCATCGAAGAGGCTCGCAAACAGGTGCAACAATACGAGCAGCAGTACCGGGAACTGTGGATCAGGCCAAACAGAAGGCAACGCAAGCTGCTGACGCGGCCGCTAAAGCCACGTCGCGTGGGGCTCTATTTGGCTCGATTGCTTTGCTTTTAGGGGCCGTCGCGGGGTGGTTTGGCGGTCGCACAGGTGCGGTAGACCCAACCATCACCCGCGCGCGTCTGCGAAGGAGAAGGCGCCTCAGTAAACTGCCATCATAGATTTGGGTTAAGGGGCGCCGTGCGGGGAGCCTTTATCTTGTTTTTTTTTAGCGCCGAACACTTGATGCAGATACGTGTCGCACTGCCTCGATGTACCCGCGATGCGGGCCTCTATTCTTTTAATTTCGTTTTGTACCTCGATCTTGTCAGCCGCCGATAGATTATGGAATTGCAATTGCTCCTTCAGTTCGTCGAGCATCTTCCGCGCCCAAGCGACCTCAACAATGCTCTGTACGAGCGTTTTTTCAATCTCCGTCATTTCCGGATAACCATGAACTCCTTCCGGGGTTCCCAAGGCTCCTTACGCAGCGAGCCTTCAGAGGATCAGCTCGGCGAAGTCTTCACCCCGTTTCTTTTAGCGGCAATATGCGCGCGAACCCGGTCGGACATCGTACCAGCTACAGTCACGGCATCAGAAAACTCATCTTCGGTACATCCAAACTGATTGCACCGGTAGCGCCTAAGCTTTACAGGAACCTGGCTCGAACGAACTTTTGTTCATCTACCGCATTATCGGTAGGTAGTCCCGGAGGTGTTCGCTATGGCGAACCGAAAAAATCAAACTTCAGGAAAATCGGGCGACGTTCCGTTGGAAGCGGGTGTCGGAGGCACGTTCGCTCATATTTTCGAGGAGCTTACGACCCTTGTACAAACGGAATTGCGGCTCTTGCGAACCGAGCTCTCACAGATGGTGACGTCTATCGGGATCGGAGTAGGTCTGATTGTCGGCAGCGCCATTCTGTTAATGGCTGCGGCAATGTTGTTCTTGCAGGCGATTATTACCACGTTGGTTGCCTACGGTTGGAGTTTGCCCGTAGCAACGCTTGTCGTTGCAGTCACGGTCTTGATCCTGGGGGTCATACTCTTCTGGCTTGGCCTCTTGAGGTTCCAGGCCAAGAGCCTTGCACCAACGAAAACGGTCGACCAGCTGGAACGCGATGTAGCGCTCGTCAAATCTGAAATAGGTGCCTCATGACCGACACTACCCAAGCGCTGCAACGGAAGGCGGACAAATCCCGGAGACGGTTGACTGGATTGGTCCAAGATCTGCAGAGCCAGATTTCCCCAGGCGCAATGCTGGATCAGGTTCTTGGGTTCTCTACGGACGGAGCCTCGGAACTGGGCCGCTTCATCACTACTACTGTTAGTAAACACCCGCTGCCTTACCTGCTGATCGCCGTTGGCACTGCCTGGCTGATGGTTTCTGAGGCTTCGGAGAGAAGTAAAAAGGGGACGCGTAAGCCAGTAAGGCGTCGAAAAGCCTCCTCCAGGCGTAAGTAGCGCGAATGACGAGCCTCGGTTGGTACGGTGTTCTGGCTGCTATGGAGGGCTAGCGGTGTTGTCGAAGGGTTGGGCCCTGCTCAAGCAAACCGTGCTTTCCTTCATCGAAGACGAAGCATTGAGTAAGGGGCTGGAATAGCATTCTACACCGTTACGTCTATTGCCCCAATTCTCCTCATCGTCGTAGCGATTGCCGGTCTGGCATTAGGGCGGGAGACAGCGCAGGACGCGATCACTTCTCAACTTGGCGGCCTGATGGGTCAGCAAACCGCAGACGTCCTGCAATCAGCCATATCCACCGCCTCCGACAAGTCTTCGGGTGTCTGGGCGACGATAATTGGCCTCATAACGTTGATAGTCACTGCGTCAGGTGTGTTCCAGTGCCGATTTTATGAAGATGCGTCCAGACGAACTTCTCGCTGCTGGTCTTCTGCTTGGAGGCATTTGCTTCATCGCTTACTCGCTGGTTGCGAAGTTGCTCTACTGAGGCATGCCGGAAGGCTGGGGCTCCGTCGCGATGATCGCGGATAGATGCCGGCGCGCAACCGATTGAGAAAGCGAGAAGATCAACTCTCCGTGTAAGACTAGATTATACGAGCATTTCCGCACTAACAGCCCCATATGACAGAGATGTCACTGTATTCTCTTGATGTTTCTAGAGCGATCGAGGCGCGCTTTTTTCGCGCATTACACGTTGACAAGTCGGAAGTACGGACCAGCAGATCGGTCTTCACGGTCACGCAATTTCAAGATGCAGCGGCTCTGTATAGGCGGCGAGCGGAGCAAACGTCCGTGTCTCGTGAACGGCGTGAGTACGAGGCACTGGCGCGCCGCTTCGCCGAAGAAGCAGAGAATTGCCATAGCAGTCTCCAGTAACAAAGGCGCGCTCATCAGTTTCGGGTAGCTACGGCGGGAGAGCGGGACCGCTACACGCCTGCGCGGCTATCGCGGCCGCCAGGCGTCTATCGGAGCTGCTGGCTTGCGTGCTCGGCTTCCCAACAAAACTTTGTCCGATTCTCACAAGACGCTGCCGCGACCTCTGATTATTCGTCTTACATGGCCCGCCGGAAAGCCATCACTAGAGATCCCGATCAGGCCCGCGCGAGATATTTCCCGTCCAAAATCGAAATCTCTTGCCTAACATCGAAATCTGTTGGCCAACCTTCAACGTGAAAACTTCGGATGGTCGGGTGCGGTTAGCTGGAAAGTGGCATGAAATCAACGCTGTGGTGCTGCCTAAGTCGATGGGCATTGTCCTAATTAGCTTTCCACACTGTCCTAGTTTGTGGACCCGAGTTAATTCGACTTGCTGAGTCCAGTGGCGTACTGTGGAACATCACCGCAACGGCCATTGAGCCAGGCGTCGGTGACTGAGAGACGCTTATGCGCTCCCGCCTGAACAGGAGGGAAGCCTCATGACCCATACTAAGCACGTGAACCCTGATCCGTTGCCGCCAGGGCAAAGCTGGTGCCCCAAGTGCGGAGACCTGATGGGATTAACCCGTGTTCAGCCCGACTTGCCGGGAAATGACTTTCGCACTTTCGAGTGCCCGCGATGTCAGCATATCGAAACGATGGTGGTCGCCTTCGCCGGACGGCTCAGTGCGTAACAAGCGGAAAGCACCGCCGCATCCGCATCCGAATGTCCTCGCTCCGAACGTTCTCGTCTGCTCATCCACGTAACACAACCGCGCGTTCTATTGCCTCTTTGACTTCCGTGACTAATTTAGGGATTAGCGACTCCAAAGCCTGTTTGTCGCCGCTGGCCGTGTGAAGCATCAATTTGTAAGTTAGGCAGCTCGTAACGACAGCGACGACCACGGCAGCAATTACGCCGGCAAGGGCCCAACCACCTCCGATCGTCCACCCGCCAATAGCAATTGCAACTGAGAGTACGTAGCCGCCAATCCTGTCGGGCGCCGTGGGGCAACTGGATCCAGACCGATCCGAAAAAGGGCTGGTTCACGATCCTGCGCCTCTACAGCCCGCTTGAACCGTTCTTCTCGAAAGAGTGGCGGCCGAGCGAAGTCGAGTTGGTCCGGTGAGGTAGCGCCTCTGGCGGCCATATCTGTTCCTGGCCCAAAGCGGACATGCACGAGCCACCAATTGATGTCCGCTGTCGGCTACGAGCGGACATCGCAATCAGGATGCTTCACGTCCGCATATGACCCAAAGCAGACGTTCGGTGCTATGCGCGGCCAAATGGAAGCTTGCGAATTGTCCGCGGTGGTATTGCCCCAAAGATCAGTAGCGCCGGGGGCATCCGGGAGCGCACATTTTCCTCAGCAAGGCTTTGCCGCGAGGGCCGCGTTGCGCGGCCTCGCCGATCCGCTAAAGACGAACCGATAGGAGCCAACCGTGCTGAAGGAAATTGGCCGCATCGTCAGGGACCTTCGTGTCGTGCCCGTAGCCGTTTCAGTGGCAGCGGTTCTGGCGACCGCAGGCAACCCACGAAGCTCCGCCGCGCAGGGTGCCCTCTCACCACCGGAGGCGGCCGCAATCGCGACGGACGCCTATGTCTATTTCTATCCGCTCATCACAATGGATCTGACGCGCAAGCAGCTCGCCAACACGCCGCCCGGCAAAGGCATCGGCGGCCCGATGAACACGTTCGTCAATGTCCCGACGTTTCCACCGGCAGACCTGAAGGTGGTGGTGCGGCCGAACTTCGACACGCTGTATTCGTCCGGGTGGCTTGACCTCACCAAGGAACCGCTGGTCGTCTCCGCGCCGGACACCGGCGGACGCTACTATCTCCTGCCGATGCTCGATATGTGGACGGATGTTTTCGCATCCCCGGGATGGCGCACGACCGGTACGCAGGCGGGCAATTTTCTGGTCACGCCGCCTGGATGGAGCGGAACCGTTCCCGCCGGAATGACGCCCATCAGCGCGCCGACGCCGTATGTCTGGATCATCGGCCGGACGAAGACGGACGGTCCGCCGGACTACGCCGCGGTCAACAAGATCCAGGCGGGCTTTAGGATCACGCCACTCTCACAATGGGACAAGGCTCCCCAGCCCGTCACGGCCACGATCGATCCGAGCATCGACATCAAGACCCCGCCGAAGACGATCGTCGATACGATGCCGGCGGCCGGGTACTTCGCTTACGCGGCGGATCTCCTCAAGCTGCACCCGCCCCATGCGACGGATCAACCGATCCTCGCCCGGATGAAGCGCATCGGCATCGAGCCCGGCAAAAGCTTCGACATGAGCAAGCTCGATCCGGTGGCGCAGAAGGCACTTGCAGACGCGCCCCAAGCCGCCCAGCAGCTGATGCAGTGGAAACTTGCGACGCTCGCCCGGGTCGCCAACGGCTGGTCCATGAACACCGATACCATGGGCGTGTACGGCAACTACTATTTGAAGCGCGCCATCGTCTCGCAGCAGGGGCTCGGAGCGAATGTGCAGGAGGATGCGATCTATCCGCTGAATTTGGCCGACAGCGATGGCAGGCCACTGGATGGCTCCAACAGGTACGTCATTCGCTTCGACAAGGGCAACACGCCCCCCGTGAACGCCTTCTGGTCGATCACTCTGTATGACGCTGAAGGTTTCCAGGTCGGCAACAGCCTCAATCGCTTCGCGGTCAGCAGCTGGATGCCATTCAAGACCAACGCGGATGGTTCGCTGGAACTGTATTTCCAGAATGAAAGTCCGGGCAAGGATAAGGAGGCGAACTGGCTGCCGGCACCCAAAGGGGCCTTCAACCTGACCATGCGTCTCTATGCGCCGGCGGACGAAGCACTCAACGGCAAGTGGAACCCGCCACCGGTTGTGCGGACGCAAGCGCTTCCTGCGTTGGCAGGCCAGTAGCACGCAAATCGGAGCGCCGCGTCCCTTGGACCGGCGCTCATTGCCATCCATGGCGGTAGCGTTCGACACACAGCGACTATCTAACAATCGCTGACAATCGGATGCAGTCTGTCGTGACGTCTGCTTGTGGCCCAAAGCAGACGTGCCGAAAGCTAGCCCGGATGTCCGCTTCTGAGGGTAGCGCGGACATCGCCAAGTCTGTGAGCGTTCTGGATTTATGAGTACACGCCCTAGTTACCATGAGGCCATCATGATCCGTCAACCGTACCAACACTTCGGATCGTATCTGAAATTCGTCATTAACGCAGTGCGTCGCGAATGCATTAAGATGAGACTTCGGGAGTACAGTGGAAGCTTGCCCTTTAAGGTCCGGGTAGACCCTCGATTTCCCACGTTCCCTGGTGCCTGTTCCGCGCTATGTCACCTGAAACTCCCCTTGGTCCCAGCGAGCGCTGGTGTAGTGGTCCAACATCCTGCCCAGTCGGCCAGGGTCGGTGACAAGCAGATAGTGCCAAATGCCGTGCTGCCCGAGCCGCGTCACTGCTTCGGTCCATCGCAGCGCTGCTTTGGCCTTAACGTCGGCGCTATCTGTCACCTGTCCCTTGATCTCAACCACCACATTTTCGTTCTTATCAGTCACAACAACGAAGTCTGGAAAATATCGCGCTGGGAGCCCGTTTCGGCGGTAAGGAATAACAAACCCAAGTCGCTCGTTCTTCGCCCACTTCCTGACCCCCGGATGCGTCGAGAAGAAGGGCCGCGGTCTGCTCCCCAAGGCGCACGCGTTTCCATCTCCAGATCGAGTGCGGGCACGTCGAACAAGAAGCCTTCGCTCTTGCCGGCGCCAACAAAAATGACGCCCGCCCCTTCAGCACCGCCGCCGCCCGACGGCTTGACTTTACGTCGCGCGAAATGGAGCCTTTCTTCTGTATTGCCTTACCGTTGGGCGAACAGTTGGAGCCGAGGCATGAACTGGCGGTTTGGACGGAGAGTGTCTTTTTCCTTCAGGGCCCGGAATCTGTGGCCGTTGTTGCTGCTGGCGGCACTGTCGATCGGAGCTTGCCAATCGAGTTTGGCGCAGGGAGCGCCGGGCTCGGCAGCTGTTATCTCAACTCTTTTCCAGGGCGTGCGGATCTTCGACGGCAAGAGCGCCGCGCTCTCGGCGCCCTCCAACGTGCTGATCAGTGGCAATATCATCGAGCGCGTCTCCGCGAGCCCTATCACGATCGACGCAAAGGCCAACGTCCAGGTCATCCCGGGGAATGGGCGCGTGTTGATGCCCGGCCTGATCGACGCGCACTGGCACGCGATGTTGGCGCGGACGACGCCGGCACAGGCGTTCGGTGACGTCGGCTACAACAATCTCGCGGCTGGCGCCGAGGCGACAGACACTCTGATGCGCGGCTTCACCACCGTTCGCGACGTAGGCGGGCCAGTGTTCGGTCTCAAGGCCGCCATCGACGAGGGCATCGTCAAGGGCCCGCGCATCTATCCGTCCGGCGCCATGATCACGGTTACCAGCGGGCACGGGGATTTCCGCCAGCTCACCGACCTGCCGCGGACGATCGGCGGCATGCTCCACCGCATGGAGCAACTTGGTGGCGCCGTGGTCGCGGACAGCCCCGACGAGGTGCGCGTGCGCGTGCGCGAGCAGCTCATGCAGGGCGCCTCCCAGGTCAAGTTAACGGCGGGTGGCGGGGTGTCGTCACCCTTCAGCCCGATCGACGTGACCACCTTCACCGGGCCCGAACTGCGGGCCGCGGTTGAAGCGGCCGAGAATTGGGGCACCTACGTCGTCGCGCACGCTTTTACGCCGGCTGCGATCCGGGGGGCTATTGCGGCTGGCGTGACGTGTATCGAACACGGCATGCTGATGGACGAAGCAACCGCCCAACTGATCGCCGAGAAGGGAATTTGGTTGAGCTTGCAGCCGCTCCCCGAGGACTTGAGGCTGGGCTTTCCGGTGGGTTCGGTCCAGCGCGCCAAGGCGGAAGAGGTCTGGCCCGGCATAGCCACGTCTTACGAGCTGGCGAAGAAGTACAAGATCAAGACGGCGTGGGGCACCGACGTTCTGTTCTCCCGCGCGCTGGCGCAGCAACAGGGGGCCATTCTGGCCTCGCTTGTCCGTTGGTACACCCCTGCCGAAGCGCTTGTCATGGCGACCGGGACCAACGCCGAACTGCTGGCGCTGTCCGGCAAGCGCAATCCCTATCCAGGCAAGCTTGGTGTGATCGAGGAAGGCGCTCTTGCCGACCTGTTGCTCGTCGACGGTAATCCGCTGGACAAGATCGACCTGATTGCCGATCCCGCCAACAACTTCAAGATCATCATGAAGAACGGCGTCATTTATAAGAACACGTTGACCAAGTGAGGATCAGTTGAGCCTCCTTCGGGGAAGGCCGACCCGAGCTGTTGGCTGGCTGTTGGCGGGAATCCGAGTTGTGTTCCTGGTCCTGCTCACCGTTTGGGCCGCGCTGGCCATCCATTATTCCAACCTGCCCTGGGCGTGGCTGCGCTCGGCGCTGGCGATAGCCTTCGCAGCGTTCGCGATCTGGGCAATCTGGCTGTCGCGCCCGAGGCGGACGATCGCATTTACCGTACTGTTTCTCGGCGTGGTCGCGTGGTGGATAGCCATCCCTGCCTCGCACGATCGCGCGTGGCGAGCGGAGGTCGCGGTGATGCCGCGGGCGTTCATCGACGGCGATCGCGTGCGCCTCACCGGTGTCCGCAACTTCGACTACCGCACCCGGGATGATTTCACGGTGCGCTATGAGGAGCGCGAGGTCTTGCTGTCGCGCCTGACCGGCCTCGATTTCTACGTGTCCTATTGGAGCGAAGGGCTGGTCGGGCACACGTTTGTGAGCTTCATCTTCGACAATGCGTCGCCGCTGAGCATCTCCATCGAGACGCGACCGGAGAAGGGCGAGGGTTTCAACCCCCTCGCCTCTCTCTTCAAGCAATTCGAGCTGATCTACGTGGTGGGGGACGAGCGCGACATCGTGGGCGTGCGCACCAACCACCGCGGGGAGACGACGTACCTCTATCGCCTGAACACGCCGGCCGACAACGCGCGCCGATTGCTGATGATTTATATAGAGCGGATCAATGAGCTCGCCGACCGGCCGGAGTTCTATCACCTGCTGAGCAATAGCTGCACGATCAACATCATACGTTATGCAAACGCAGCCGGGCGCGAGGGCCGGTTCGACATCCGCCATCTATTCAACGGCTTGATCGACAGCTATCTCTACCACTCTGGTCGGGTGGACACCACGTTGCCGTTCGACGAACTGCGGCAACGCTCCCTGATCGACGAGGCCGCACATGCGGCCGAAGGCGCACCTGATTTCTCGGAGAGGATACGAGAATCTCTGCCAACGATCCCGCGGTAATGCTTCCGCATCCATTCGTTTGGGGGCGCGAGTTCTGGCGGACCGAATGGAAACAATGTCGAGTCAGTCTGCAACAAGAGAGCGCGTGTGATGGCGACGATTTGGTGGGAAGAACCTGTTGCAGTATCCGCGGACAAAGCCTGGGCCGCGCTGCGTCGTGTCGATAGGGCACATGAGCTGTTCGCCCCAATATTAGTGGGCGGCATAATAGAAGACGGCATCCGTACCGTTACCTTCGCGAACGGACTTGTTGCGCGGGAGCGCATCGTCACAGTTGACGAGTTGCGCCAGCGGGTCGTTTACAGCGTTCTCGGCGACACGTTTGAGCATCATTCCGCTTCGATGCAAATTCTCCCCGTCGATGAAGCGAACTGCCGTTTCCTCTGGATAAGCGACTTCCTGCCCGACGAGCGGGTCGGAACAGTACAGCCTCTCGTACAGCAGGGCGCGCTCGCCCTGGTCCGAAACATTGAAGGTGACAACGCTCCCGGTTGACCGATCCTTGAGTTTCTTCGGCTGCGCGTGCGCCCCTGCGTGCGCAGCTTGCGACTTTCGAATGAAGGAAGGGCGAGCGGCGCGGCAGGGAACGGTCCATGGGCGCGGGCCAGTTTCGCACCGGGGCCTGTGGGTTCGTGCCAAAAATCCCGAGGCGCAATACCGCTGCGTCATTTTTTGGCAGCTAAATTTTGCTTTAGGACCGCGCCGCGATTGAAATCCATTGGATAGGAAGCATTGGCGGGGAGGGCGGGATTCGAACTCGTCGCCGATATGTAACCGATGTGTAACCGCGAGGCGGATAGTTTGCTGAGCCATACCCCCCAAGAACCAATCTTGCGTCTCCACAGGATGATCTAACGAAAATTGGAGCGGCCGAGTGAGGCTCAGCGGTCTTCTGGCAAGAGCTACACGGTGGCGACTTGGGACGCCCACTTCAGTTGCGGCCTCGAAGAATGGCGGGAGGAAGCTGACGCGGCTTTTGCTCGCCGGGGCGACTCCTTCCTTTCGTAGCGTAGGTTGAACCCATCACTTGCTACAGGGCGGGCACGCTGCGTCCAACATATTATTGCCACGGTGAAAGTAAGCAGGAAGGTTGAACCTAGTGCGACGTAAGGAGCCAAAATCAGAACCTGCAACATCGGACTCTCCAGCGGCTGTTTGCGAGCCAACCGCTCCCAGAGTTGTTCGTTCCAATGTTTTTAGTTAATGGGGATTAATCCCGATAAGGTTTACGTTTCGTTAATGAATATTGTCGGATGCTCTCAGCCAGCAGGAGATGTGTTGATGCTCGCTTTGCCAGACGTCCTATCGGGAAATGACTGTCCTTGCTCGAGCACGCTTGTCGGGGCTTTGTATAGAGCAACGCCGGACCAGTATGAGGGAGTGATAGAGACCATTCCGCTCGATGTACGCGCGGTACTGGCGCTTTATTGTTATAGACGAGCACATCTGCAAGCGATTGGCCTGGCCATCGCGGCTACGTGCGAGGAAAGCGATCTGCGCGTCCACGGGCAGTCTGCCGGATCAGCGCTATTCCATAGAGCGAGACAAATTCATCAGGATCCACTCCCGTCTGCTTTTCGTGTTCGAAAAACAGTCACCCTCTCGCTCGGCGTACTGAAAAACGGGGTTTTCGACGAGGAAGATGAGGTCATCGAGCCCTTCGACGATCTACCTGCTTCTCCAAATGTTCAGCAGATTCGATTATTTCCCATTACCAATCGGGGAGGGGAACTGGATGCTACGCCAGCACTGAACCCGAGGAGCCGTCCGGCCTAGTCCTCTCCGCCCGGACGGCTGCCCCTTGATGGAACGGGGCGCCTCCTGCCCGTTTCGGTTAGAATTCCGCAGCAGCGTTGCGGTGCGCGTTTGGAACGCGCCGTCCACGCGGCATGTCCAACCTTAACGTCGGCAGTTTACCTCCCGACAAATCAGACGAAGCTGAATAGTTCACTCCAAAAAAATGAGGTCTGGCGGAACGACTGACTTGGTTCCGACAGCGGCCCCGCCCAAGGGGCGCCGCTTTGCTATGCGGCGTCTCAGCAGCGGTGAGTTCTCACCGTCCGAACACGGCAATAGCCGCCGCGCCACCGCACGCAGACTCGATGCCTATGCAAGTAACGGCGGCAATGGGCAGGTTCCGACAGCGATGGCGCCACGGATTGCAAGTTCGTCTGCAACGTGCCGGAGCTGATCGGATTGGCCGCTGAGACACCAGGCAAGACAAACACCAGGGCTGCAAATGCCGCTACCTTGGATAATGGGCAAAGCGCTCTCATGACAATCTCTCCTCGGTTTACTCTTCTTTGGTGTCCAGATGCTCATCGGATCACCGCCCCGCCCGCAACGCAGGGGCAGGTTCGAAGGATTACAAAGCAAGCCCAAGCGAAACACAAGGACACACGCAGGGTGGACGACAAACGAAATTGAAAGCATATCACGTCGGCCGACATCCACCTCGGCCCGGGCCCGTCTCCAGATCCGTATCGTGGGCTGCAAGGAGCCGCCGGGCCGGAACGAGGGGCTCCTTTTCTTTTGAATGATCGCCAATGTGAGCGGCCAGTGCGAGGTGCGCGCGGCGTGAGCGGACGCCAAGCCACCCAGTCTGCCGACGCAACTAAGGCCCTTAGCGGCGGCTCCAGCCATAAAGAAAACGGCATGGAGCCAGGTTAGTTAATTGTGGCCGCCTGTCAGGGACAAGACATCGGCGTCTAGCTGTCTGGTGTGGGCTCGACATTGTTTGGGGATAGGCCGAAGATGGTGCGGTGCCATCCGATAAGGCGTCACATCCCTAAAAACCGGGAGGCAACTATGATCAAAACACCATTGGTGATTGCTGTTACGGCGGTGACTGTCGCGTTGCTTGCGCAACCGGTACTTGGGCAAGGCGACAAGAAGCTTGGCAAGGTGCATTTCGAAACATCGTGCACACCCGAAGCGCAAAAAAAGTTCGACCGCGCCATGTTGTACCAGCACTCGTTCTGGTACCGCGCATCGCAACAGGCGTTCGAGGATGTTTTGAAATCCGATCCCGAGTGCAGCATTGCCTATTGGGGCATTGCACTTAGCCTGCTCTGGAATCCCCACGTCCCGGCGCCCGCGAAAAATCTCTCGGAAGGCTCCGCCGCGATTGACAAGGGCAAGAGCGTCGCCGCCAAGACGGAGCGTGAGCGCGACTACATCGACGCGCTCGCCGTCATGTACGCCGACCATGACAAGGTCGGCCACCGGCCGCGCATCGATGCGTATGCCCAGGCGATGGAAGGGTTAGCGAAGAAGTATCCGAAGGACGACGAGGTGCAGATCCACTATGCGTTGGCGCTCAATACGTCAGCCTTGCCAGCCGATAAGACGTACGCCAATCAGCTCAAGGGGGCAGCCATTTTGGATCCAATCGCCAAGCGCCAGCCGCAGCATCCGGGGGTGGTGCATTATCTCATTCATCTCTACGACTACCCGCCGATCGCCGAAAAAGGCCTCAACGCAGCCAGGCTGTACGCCAAGATCGCTCCCGGCGCCGCGCATGCGCAGCATATGCCCTCGCACATCTTCACCCGCGTCGGCCATTGGAAAGAATCAATCTCGTCGAATGCCGAATTGGCGCGGGTGGCAAAGCAAGCCTCGGATTTCCACGACCAGCTGCATGCCATGGATTACCAGGTCTATGCCTATCTGCAACTCGGCCAGGACCAAAACGCCAAGGCCGTGCTCGAGGACATGAGGACGGTCACCGGCTTCACCGAGACGTTTTTGGTCGGGCCGTATGCACTGGCGATCGCGCCGGCGCGCTACGCAGTGGAGCGCGGCGACTGGAAGGCCGCGGCGGATCTGGAGGTGCGGCCCAGCCCGCTCGGTCATGTGCAGGCCATCACGCACTTCGCGCGTGCGCTCGGAGCGGCCCGCTCCGGCAATGCGGCCGCCGCCCAGGCGGACATCGCCAAGCTCGGCGAGCTGCGCGACAAGTTGCGCGAAGCCAAGGACGCCTATTGGTCCGAGCAAGTCGACATCCAGTCGCAAGTGGCGAGCGCCTGGGTGCTCCATGCCGAAGGCAAGCATGACGACGCGCTCAAGGCGATGAGCGTGGCGGCTGATGCCGAGGACAAGACCGAGAAGCATCCGGTGACGCCGGGGGTGCCCAAGCCGGCGCGCGAACTCTACGGCGTCATGCTGCTTGAGCGCGGAATGCCGAAGGAAGCGCTCGCGGCCTTCGAGGCGACGCTGAAGAAGGAGCCGAACCGGCTGGGCGCCTACGTCGGCGCAGCGCAGGCCGCCGAAAAGGTCGGCGACAAGGCGAAGGCCCGGGAATACTCCAAGAAGGTCATCACGATCGCTGGCAAGGCGGACAAGACCCGCACCGAAGTAGCCGACGCGCGGGCGATGCTGAAGCAGCGCTGAGAGGGACGGGAGCACGCCGTGAGAGCACTCATTCTGCTTATTGCTGAATTCACGGCGAATCGACACGTCTGCCCGTTCGGCGGCGCAACGCATGCGGCATCGGGAGCAAGACGATGGGTCATCAAGGAGTGATCAACATGAGAATCGCACTGACGTTGGCCGCTGCCATGCTCGCACTGGCAACCTCGGCTCATTCGGCCTCGGCGCAAAGATCGGGAGGGGGCACCATCGGCTGTGATCCTGGCCTGCCGACCTTTGCGGTGCAGGCGAGTAGCTGCCGCATATTCTTCCAGGAATCCCTCTACGGGCCGGCCGCGAATCCCTACGCTGCACCATGGGCACCCGGCTATGCCGCCGCCCCTGTCGTGCGGCACCGGACCGTTGTTCACCCTCACAAGGCTCGTAGCACTCGCAAAAGCGGTGTGTCTGACGGCGCTTCCAGGTAGCGGATCCTGAGCAACGGGATCCCGGCGGCTGGCCGGCATCCTTTCGGAAGCTCACGCGATACGCGGGTCCGCCCATCATGCGGCGGCCGGCGACTCTTATCCGGCATACCTTCCTTCTAGCGAGTTAGTCGATCACTGGGCTGTCGCAACCAACCTAGGTTCAGAAGATAGACTCGACTGTCTTGATTTTACTTTTAGAACTCTATCCCGTGCGCGCGAGGCATGCATCTTTTGCGCTGAGACTGGGAAGCCAGTATGCCCGTCGCCTTCAGCTTGCAGCTACACCGACCCGGATGAGTTGGTAGAATCCCCAGTCGTACTGGTATCGAACAGCAAATCGGCCACCGCGACTCGGCGGAATAGTCCGGACGAGTTCAATTCGGTTCGACTTCCACACGCGGGGAGTGTGACATGGTTGAGCGTGCTAAAGCAGATATCTGGATTGAGTGGGCCAAGATTTTGCTAAACCGGCAGCGCTGCGAATTAATGTCCGGCGTAACATTCAGTGATGAAGCTTTTGCCGATCTGGAGGAGCTAGCCAGATATTGCGTCCGCTATGCCGACCCCGGAGCCGAAGGCCGCCAAGCGCCCCTATTTATGGCACCTGATTTCCGCCCTGCGACGACCGAATTTCGGCTAGAAGTGCTCCACGAATTGGTAATGCAGGTTCAAATTTTGTGGCGTCAGAGTAGTTGTGTTCGCTCGGGGACTTGGTACAACAAGAGCATTCCTTCAAAGAACGGGCCGCTAGGAGGACGGCGGCTGCGGCGACGCGGTTCGTCGCGCCCTGTGCACGTTATCGTTAGGACATAGGCAATACGCCGTCGCGCCAACGGCCTGGGGTGACGCCCGTTACCCGTTTAAACGCACGATTAAACGCGGCTTCAGATTCATAGCCGACATTAGCAGCGATGGCGGCGAGACTGTCGTTGCTGTTTCGCATTCGCTCCGCAGCAAGCTGCATGCGCCAGCTTGTAACATACTCGATCGGGGCTTGACCCAAAATGGCGTTAAATCTCTCGGCAAGCACCGTGCGCGAGGTGCCGACCTCGCGAGCAAGATGCTCGACCGTCCACCGACGAGCCGGATCTACATGCACGAATTGCAGCGCTTGGCGGACGATCGGGTCTTTGAGCGCTGCAAACCAGCCTTTGGCGCCGGGCGGAAGCCTTGTGGCGTACCGGCGTAAGACCTCTACAAACAACAACTCCATGAGGCGCCCGAGCATGAGTTCGCTTCCCGGAGCGGCCGCGTCCGCGAGGAGTAATATCTCTCTTACGGTGGATGTTATGAGAGCGCTGACTTTGTCGTCGCCTGTTTGATCCACCAACATTGGCGGCAATGTGCGAAACACTGGCGCGAACAGGAATTCTGAGGATTCGATAAACCCGCATACCATCCGGGTTTGCTCGCCGCCGCCGCCATGATTGACCCTCCCCATCCCATTGATGGAACTGGGACGAACGACCTCGTCGCCGGTCAGCCGTAAAGCCCGCAGCATCTCCGCCAGCAAGTCGTGACTGTCGTTGGCCAATTCCGGCGTGTCTGCAAATGAAGGCGGCGTCTCGATCATTGAGAGAACAAGCCTTCGTGCTTAATCCATGCGGCAGTGGCACGGTGCCCGCGCGGCATTGGAACATTAGCCGATCGCGGCCGGCGCCAACAAGCAGGATCGGGGTATCGCACGTCCAGAACCAAACGGAGTTTGAGCTGGAAGGCCCCGACTTGCTGCTAAGTGCAACATCAAAACGAGGAGTACGGAAATGAACATTCAAACGCCGATTTATACTACTGTTGACCTTGCCACCATAAAGAGCAAGCAGACAGCAGATCGCCTGGGGTTCCGGCGACTACGCCTTGATAGGCACCACCTTGCAGATCGTGGGAGAAATGCTCTGCGAGGCCATCGACCTCCGAAGCAACCAGCGTGTTCTCGATGTTGCCGCCGGCAATGGCAATGCGACGCTCGCCGCGGCCCGCCGCTTCGCTTCCGTTGTATCGACGGACTATGTCACTTCCCTTCTCGAGAGGGGCCGTGAGCGTGCCAAAGCCGAGCGATTGCCCGTCGTCTTCCAGGAAGCCGACGCCGAAGCACTTCCCTTCGAGGATGCTAGCTTCGATGTTGTCCTTTCGACCTTCGGTGTGATGTTTACGCCTAATCAGGAGCAAGCCGCAAGCGAACTGATGCGTGTCTGTCGTCATGGCGGCAAGATCGGAATGGCGAATTGGACGCCCGAAAGCTTCATCGGCCAGCTATTCAAAACCATCGGTAAATACGTTCCGCCGGTCTTGGGCATGAAGTCTCCGGCGCTATGGGGCGACAAGGCGCATCTCGCCAACTTGTTCGGTTCAAACGCCATCGTCGCGGCGGAGGGGAAGCACTTTGTCTTCCGCTACCAGTCGCCCAAGCACTGGATCGAGATATTCCGTAACTACTATGGCCCGGTTGTGAAGGCTTTCGCAGCAATCGCTCCGGAAGCGCGCCAGGCACTTGAGGCTGATCTGCATGTTCTCCTCGCGAAATTCAACGCCGCCAAGGATGGTACGCTGGTGATACCCAGCGAATATCTGCAGGTGGTTATCACCAAAAAAGACTGACCGCGGGATTTAATCCGGCGCGGTGTACACGCCCGCGCCGGATCCCCCCCGATATGAGGTGACGGCGTGGGATACCTAGAGCACTACGACGAGCTGATGGCCAAACATTATTCCTGGATGTCGGGTCCGCTTGCCGAAAAGGTCTGCACGGAAAAAGCCCGATTGGAAGCGCTGGGAATCGGCTCCTCGGGTTCCGGCAAACTTGCGGTCGACTTGGGCTCCGGACCGGGTTATCAGGCCTTCGCACTCGCGGACTTGGGATTTGATCGGGTACTAGCCGTCGATACAAGCGAGGATCTCCTCGGCGAGTTAATAACGAATGCGGGCGGCCGTTCCGTAGAGCCGGTTCGGATGGATATTCTTCGTTTGGGAAAGCTGGTCGAACCCCATTCGGTACATTGCGTCACATGCATGGGCGACACCCTGACCCATCTCGCTTCTCGGGAAGGGGTTGTTGATCTATTTGGTTCCATTCATACGGCACTAGCGCCAGGCGCCTCTCTGGTTCTGAGCTTTCGCGATCTCACGCGGCCGCGGAGCGGGCCGCACAGATTCCTGATGTCCCGCGCCGACAACAATCGCATCCTTAGTTGCTTCCTCGAATACGTGGACGATGACTTCGTGCTGGTTCATGACATCGTGCATCAGCGAGATGGGGAGCAATGGACGATGCGTGTCAGTGCCTATCCAAAACTGCGGCTATCTTCCGATTGGATTGCACAACAACTCCGTGATTGTGGGTTTGACGTTGCCACAGTCAAAACCGATGGCAGCGGCTGGACTATCCTCAAAGGCACCGCGCGGGCAGCGTAGAGACCGGTCTCAGGCTTTGTTTCAAAGTCCCACCTATTTCATGTCGATCGTGCCGGTGGGTGCGCCGTCTGTACCGTTGCCATCCACCTTGTTCGTGCCATAGGAAAGAATTGAAGCGCTGCCGGTGGCGCTCAGCCCGATTGTATTTGCAGTGACCGTCGAGTTGCCGAACTATTGGAAAAGTAGCCGTCAGGTAGTCACAACCAGCCCTCCAAGTGCAGCGCGCGGCAAAGCTGATCGGTAGCGGCGCGGATGACTGATGCCTTGCGTACATGGCCGCGTTGCGTGGCGCGAGGGGATCGAGCCCGCGTGGTCCGGTTCGAGCGCATAACTAGGGGCACGGTGGAGCATCCCGCCAAGTGCCCGACGTTCTTGTACAAGCCGACAGAGCTAAGGTTGCCCTGGCCGTGGCAAGGTCTCCGGTGAATTGGGCGCTGCCGTTGCCGCGCCGGGCGGAAGATGCGGAAAATTTGCCACCATCCGCCATAAAGGTAGTGCGTGAGGACATGCACGAAGATGTAGCTGAGGGCGATAAAGGCGGCGGGCCAGAACGGCAGCGTTGAACTCTTCTTCACATTGTTCCGCAGCTACCAAGACGTCATAAATCGTGCCAGCCATCGTCCCTTCGGCTGGCACAAACCATACCTTTCGTCGCGGATACGAGGCCGTGGCATTTGTCCGTGGCAACTATTCTTGTTGACAGGATCAAGCCACGACGTCGCTGAGCACGCGATGACGAAAGCAAATAAAAATTAACCGTGATGCCAAGTCTCCCGCCGGAGTTAAGGGTCGACAATCCGCTGGAATTGTAAGCTGGACTTAGCCCCCGGGGTTACGCGTCCCCGTACCCCTACGGTTAGGGCCGCCTGGCTGACCTCGAAGAATCCCCTCCCGGCGGCCCGCCCTTGAGCCTTCCGGCGCTAAAGTTGAAAGCCGCGCGATAGTAGGGCGCAGCGTCGAATGTTGCGGGGATCGATCGGCTCTGGCAGCTTGACGCTCGCCATCAGGGGCGGGTCCATTGCGTAAAATGCCCAGATCGAAACCGTGCCATTGTCCCGCTAAAGGCGACGGGCGCGACGTCGGCGACGTACTGATCATGGAAGGCTTGGCGCGGCCTTAAGCCTGCCCAGCAATCTGCTGCGCAGCAAGGTCATAAAGCGCACTTCGCAGATCTGGGCATAGGTACGGGCCTGCATCAACGCTTCCGCCCTCGGATTTGTGCATGTCCGCGCCACCCGATCAGAGTGGCTGTCCCAGTGCCGATTTGACTTGTCTGCTGAAGTAAAGCGTGACCTTCCAGCATGGCTCTTCAAATTTCTTTGCCTGTTTCGTTGTCGTGGATGGTTTTAGGTGCCTTTCACTGCGCAAGTTAAAGCCGTTTAACGCCCATAAGGTCGCTGCGGAGGCAGGTCACGTGCCCGCTCATTACACATGGTGGCTCGATGTTCCTATGTTGGCGATGGGCGCTGCTGCGTTTGGTCTCTGACTAATCGTTTGGCGTCGGGCAATGCGAACGGCGCGACCTTCGCAAAAGCGTTTTTTGCTGCGACGCCACAGCCATCAGTTCTCGATGAAAACTTTCCCGCCTTCGACAGAAGTCGGGTAGGTCTTCACCGGCACCATGCAGGGCGGATCGACCACTTCTCCGGTTTGAATATTGAACGAGCCATTGTGAAAATTGCACTCCACAACGTCGCCGTCGATATAGCCTTCGTGCAGAAGGCCGGGACCATGCGTGCACTGGTCATCGGTGACATAGAATTGGCCGTTCAGATTGAACACAGCCAGCGCAAGCCCTTCGGCTTCGACCCGGATGGCTTCTCCTTCCGCAACTTGATCGACTGTACAGAGTTCTATTTTCGTGGACATGATGCTCTCAATTTGCTGCTTTAGAACAAAGAATACAATCGACAGTCGAAGGGCCTCATCCATGTTCCGGAGGTCCCGGGCGACACCTTAGGACTTCCAACTCCGAGAGGTAGAGCGCATTGAGCGTCTTACTCAACGCACTTATTAGGGCGTGTACTCATAAATCCAGAACGCTCACAGACTTGGCGATGTCCGCGCTACCCTCAGAAGCGGACATCCGGGCTAGCTTTCGGCACGTCTGCTTTGGGCCAGGTCCAGACATTCAGACTTCGGGCGACACGGACGATCTGTCGAAGGATTATGTCACCATCAATGGCGACGGTCTCATTAAGCCCCAAGTAGTCCGCGATTGGGTGGCGGACGAAATCGCGGGGGCTTTTGCAAGCTGCAAAAATATTAGAGTAGAGTCTATACGTCCACGTGCAGCGGGAGAATGTGATCGCTGCCGAAGCCGTCGAAGGAGACGACGACGATGACGATAGGAGCAGCGGTGTCCTCTGGCCGTCCACAGGCATATATGCGCTTGGCTGAGTTACTGATCGGATCGCGTATCGCTCTGACGTTACGCGTGGTCGCGGAGCGGCCACCTGCTCGAGCCGATGTTCTACCAGGAGCATCCGGACAAGCATGCCAAGGTCGAGCGGGTGGTGACTTGCCTCGCCTACGACGCGCGATTTAGAAAGACCGACAGCCCGCGCTTGTTGGCGTACATCGGACGGTATCGCTCGGTGTTGTACATGGTGGCGACGTCCAGGCTGCGGGGCCCGAGCTTGGGGTCGGGAATGGGCACCAGCTCGTAGCACCCGTTGACCAGCGCCGACATCAGGCCGGTCTTGCCATCCAGGATGGCATCGTAGGCCATGTTGCCGAAAGTCAGGCCCACCAGCTTGTCGACGAAGTCCGGGTCGCCCGAGCGCAGCTCGTAGGTGAGGTCGGACGCGATCGTCTCCTCGCCGGTGCGCCGCTTGATCTCGTCGGCAAGCGACTCGGCCACGCTCGCCTTCTTGCGGTGGCCGTAGGCATCCGGCTCGCCGTATTCCTGCACTCTATAGCCCTCCCACTCGGCGCCCTCGCTGAGCACGACCAGCGCGTAGTTGCTCGGGTTGGCATGCTTCTCCTCGATCAGCAGCCTGATGAGCTTGTCGAGATCGACCTTGTATTCGGGGATGACGCAGCGGATCGAGGTGACGTAGGCGGTGTAGAGCGCGGTGAAGCCGGCGTCGCGGCCGAAGACGCGGAAGATGCCGATCCGCTCATGCGAGGCGACGGTCGTCCGCTGGCGCTGGATGGCGTCGGCGGCGCGGGTGATGGCCGTCGAGAATCCGATGCAGTACTCGGTGTTGCGGACGTCGTTGTCCATCGTCTTCGGGATCGCAATGACCTTGACGCCAAGCTCGTCGAGCTTGGCCGCGTAGCCGAGCGTGTCGTCACCGCCGATGGCGATCAGGTGCTCGATGCCGAGCGCGGCAAGATTCGCCAGCACCTGCCCGGAGAGGTCCCAGGTCTTGGCATTGCTGCTCTTGGTGCCCAGGGCGGCCGGCAAGTCCTTGCCGGCGAGGTGATCGGGCAGCTTCTGCATTTTCGATGGATTGGTGCGGCTCGAATGCAGCACGGTGCCGCCGCGCCGATCGATGGTGCGGGTGTTCTCGCGGTCCAAGGGGATGACGTAGCGGCGCCTGCTGGCCGGGTCATCAGGGTTCAGGTGCGTGAGGCCCTCCCAGCCGCGCCGGAGACCGACGACTTCGATATCATCCTCGCTGCTGCGGTAGGTCACGGTCTTGATGACCGAGTTCAGGCCGGGGACGTCGCCGCCACCCGTGAGAATGCCGACGCGCTTCTTTGCCATGATCGCTCTCCTGCACTTCGCAATCTCGTCAGTCACCGCGAGAAGTTTCTTCGAATCGCCCCCATATCAACGTCGCAATCGTGCTCAAGCCGATGAACGTGGCGGCGGGGTGCATGATGAAGACGAAGGTCCATAGCGAAACACCGAGAGACAAACAGGACCATAGCAGGTGGGACGCAAGGGCGAAGCCCATCGCACCGATTACTGCGCCCGATTTCTCGCTCTCGCGAACTC